>CAVPTV010000020.1:0-71525 GCA_963708765.1 uncultured Alphaproteobacteria bacterium
ACGCGAGAGCATGGACTGCATGACCGTTTCGGGGCGAGAGTATTGTCGATCAAGGGGCTTGGCGGCCCGTCACCGGCGTGTTGGCGGGATCACGATTGGTTGCCGCCTTTGGCTGTTGCCGCGCCGGTATCTCGCGTCCTAATGTTGGCGGACGTAGACGTTATCCCGAATCGGAGTTTGCGGCAGATGGTCGGAACGGGGAGCCAGCGCCCCACCGGCGCAATCGGCTGACGAAAGGGCCAGCAATGCAGCGAGACATGCAGCGACGCACCTTCTTGACGTTGTCGGCGGCAGCGGCAGCCACGGCGGCGCTTCCGCGACCGGCGCGCGCAGCGGTGCCGAA
Organism: uncultured Alphaproteobacteria bacterium; assembly: GCA_963708765.1. Classification (GTDB taxonomy): domain Bacteria; phylum Pseudomonadota; class Alphaproteobacteria; order Rhizobiales; family Xanthobacteraceae; genus VAZQ01. Next base: position 344 of record CAVPTV010000020.1, read on the forward strand.
GCCCTACAGCTGGGATGCCGTGCCGCCGATGGACAACGCCGGAAACTTCATCAAATGGATGCAGGAGAACCGCGGCGAGGACCCGAAATATCTGCGGGCGCGCTTCGAGCGTTTTCAGAACATGGTCGGACACGTCGACCTTTGGGAGGCGCGCAACAAGCGGGCGTTCCTGCTGACGCCGCGCGAGGAGTTCCTGAGATCGACCCCGCCCGCGATCGTCTACGACGTCAACTACCACGACATCGGTTTCGGCGTGACCATCACGGGGCCGCGCGTGGTCGGACGCATGACCAGCTCGATCGACGTCAAGATGGGCGAGAAGGTGCTCGAGATCGGCACCGGCTCCGGCTATCAGTCGGCCTATCTCTCCAATCTGACCGACAAGGTGTGGACGATCGAGATCATCAAGCCGTTGGCCGAGCGCACGCGCGGCGTCTACGACAAGCTGATCGAGCGCGGCTACACCGAATACCAGGCGATCAACAGCAAGAACGCCGATGGCTACTACGGCTGGGAGGAGGCGGCCCCGTTCGACAAGATCATCGTCACGTGCGGCATCGACCATATTCCGCCGCCGCTGCTGCAGCAGCTCAAGGCCGACGGCATCATGGTGATCCCGGTCGGGCCGCCGGGCGCGCAGCATATCCTCAAGGTCGTCAAGGAGACGACCGCGAGCGAGCAGATCGCCATCAAGCGCTCCGACATCTATGCCGGCAGGCCGGTGCCGTTCGTCTCCTTCACCAAGCTGCAGGGCGACAAGATCAAGGGGACGCACGACAAGCGATAGCGCCGGGGGCGAAGGCGCGCGCCGGACTCTTCAGGACGAAACCCGACGACCGAAGATCGCCGCCTGATCGACTCTGCCCGAATGTGGCACGGAGTGACCTGCTACTCACGCTGACCAATTTCCCACCCCGCCCTTTCCCACGTGCTATTTTAGGCGAGGCGAATACCTCGCCCTGCGGAGGGTGCGACATTGCGGTTCGCGGTCATGGCGGCGGGTGCGGTCGGAGGCTATTTCGGCGCCCGGATGGCGGCGGCTGGACACGATGTGGCGTTCATTGCGCGCGGCGCGCATCGCGATGCCATCCGCCGGGATGGCCTCAAGATCGAGAGCCCGCTCGGCGATCTTCATCTCAAGGACGTCAATGTCACCGACGACCCCAAGCAGGTCGGACCGGTCGACGTGGTGCTGTTCGCCGTAAAGCTGTGGGATACCGAGACGGCAGGCGAGCAGACGCGTCCGCTCGTAGGGTCCAACACCCGTGTGATTACGCTTCAGAACGGCGTCGACAGCGTCGAGCGGCTCGCCCCGATCCTTGGAGAGGACGCCACGATTGGCGGGGCGACCTATGTTGTCGCGACCATCGCGAGGCCCGGCGTGATCCGCCACACCGGCGCAATGGCCAAGGTCCGCTGCGGCCGCCTCGACCGGCGTCCTGATGCCGTGCTCGCCGGTTACGTGGAGCAAATCAAGGCCGCGAGCATCGACATCACGCTGGCGGATCATATGCTTCTCGACCTCTGGAAGAAATTCGTGCTGCTCTCGGGCACCTCCGGCATCACGGCAAGCACGCGCCAGCCCCTCGGTGTCATCCGAGACGACGAGGACATGCGGGCTTTCTTCTACAGGCTGATGCACGAGACGATCGCCGTAGGTCGCGCGGCCGGCGTCGAGCTCCCGCCGGACTTTCCGGCAGAGCTGGATCGCTCGGTGGCGGCCTTTCCGCCAACGATGAAAGCCTCGATGGCGAACGACCTCGACGCGGGCAACCGCCTCGAGCTGGATTGGCTCGCCGGCAAGGTGGTTGCGCTCGGGCGCAAGTACGGCATCGCAACGCCCGGGCAGGAGGCGGTCTACGCGATCCTGAAGCCCCACCGGATGGGGCGGGTACGGTAGCGCCCCGAGAGCAAGAGCACATAGCCGTCTTGCATTTTGCATGAGGTGCATTTTGCATGGAGTTGACTTCGCGGATGCCCCTGTCGGAGCATCCTAACGCTGTGCCTGTCGAAGTTTGCGGAACCCTTGATTTCCAAGCTCGACAGGAATTCGCTTCCGATCATATGGTCGGGCGCGAGCAGCGGATGCGGACTTCACGTCCGCCGGATCACCTCGAGTGAGGAGATATGACGCCACCGTGCAAGAATGAATGACCGTGCCGAAGCGCATGGTCACGGTGCGGGTCACGGAGTTGGTGCCAGGCAGCCGATGATCTGCACCGCCGACAATCTGGACACGATCGCGAGACGAGTGACGCGAAGGCCAAGCGTCACGAGGACTCGCCATACCCTCTGGTGAATTCCAGACATCCTTCGCACAGCGAAGATCACGGGCCCCGCGATGCTCTCATGCACCGGGGCCCAATCTTTTGAAGTAGCGGCGCCTCCATGCCTTTGATTGCCTGCTCGTCGCCGGCCGTCGACTGCCGCGTTCTTGCGGCTCCGATGCTCGCAAAGGGCTGTGGCGCTGATTCCCTCCGTGCCGTTCCAGCTCAAAGGAGGCCGCGCAACCGTAGTTGCGCCTCGATGACGGACAACTCGAGCTGCGCTCGCTCCAGCCCCGCGCGTCCCCGGTTGGGATTGCTCGTGCGGTCGTTGTCAATTCGGCGCTCCGCCGCCGCAACCCGATCTCGTGCGCGCTCCAAGTCGGCCATGGTGTACTGCCGAGGCTGCGGCCGCGTGCGTTTCTTGCGCGGTCCCGTCGCCGCTCTCCGGGCCAGGATGGCCGCCTTGAGCCGCTTCCCGGTCGCCATTGGCCACTCCGATATTTCAACCGTTTCTCGGTATAGGCCTGCGTCAGGAAGCGCAATGCGAGTGGGTATGCTGGGTTGGCTGTCGCGGGTGTGGTAGTGCTCATTCCCAAGCGTACCATGAAGGGACAGCGTGCCGCAGTGCGCGGCACGGATGTCGACCAGCTACAACGAGATGCGGGGATCCAATGAACGACAAATCGTCGCCGTCGCTCAATGCGAGCCGGGAGTATGTGGCACGGACATCGAGCGGCTATTTGATGCTCTTGCTTCTCCTTGTCGTAGCGGCCGTCGCAGGCCTGGTTGCATTCACCCAACTCAAGCCAGGACCTGCGATTCTGGTAATCGTGTATCTGCGGATTTCTCTTCATTTTGATCGCCAAGGGCTTTTATGTGCTGCAGCCCAACCAGGCCGCGGCGATCATGCTGTTCGGGAGCTACAAGGGGACCGACCGCGCGACCGGCCTGCGCTGGGTATGGCCATGGATGGGGAAGACAAAACTTTCGGCCCGCGCCAACAACATCATCTCGGAGACGATCAAGGTCAACGATCTGCGCGGGAACCCCATTGAAATGGCGGCGCAAGTGGTCTGGCGCGTGACCGACACGGCGCAAGCGCTGTTCGACGTCGATGACTACAAGGCGTTCGTCAAGGTCCAGATCGAGGCGGCGGTGCGCACCATAGGGTCACGCTACCCATATGACGATTTCGAGCACCAGGAAGTTACGCTGCGCGGCAACAACGATCAGGTCAAAATGGAGTTGCGGACGGAGCTGATCAACAGGCTGCAGGTCGCCGGCATCACCGTCGACGAATGCGGTTTCACCCATCTCGCCTACGCTTCCGAGATTGCGGGGGCGATGCTTCGGCGCCAGCAAGCCCAAGCGGTCGTGGCGGCGCGCAAGACGCTCGTCGAGGGCGCGGTCGGAATGGTGGAAATGGCGCTCGACATGCTGTCAGCAAAGAAAATCGTCGAGCTCGACGTCGACCGCCGCTCTGCGTTGGTCTCCAACCTGATGGTGGTGCTGTGCAGCGAACGCGATACGCAGCCCGTCGTGAATGCCGGAACGCCGTCGCAATGAGGGGCTCTCCACTTGCCGGATGCCGGTAATCGGTTTCCTCGGCAGCACATTCCCTGATCCAATCGAATGCGCTGGTTCGGCCGAGGCTGGTTCAGAGCGGGTATGTCGAGAGCTCGACATCGCGATAGCAGGACAGCCCTCGCTCGTGGGCAGCTGCCCCACGGATTATTTGATCATGCCGCGGGGCTGCAGCGTGTTATCGTTTGGATGTTCAGCCTGGAAATTCAAACAGGAGCGCAGCCGCGGCTTGGTTTCGCTCCAAGCAATACGCAAAACCAGTCGAGCAGGGAGGACCAAACCATGATGTCAGTAGTCTTGCGCCGCTTGATGTGCGGCGCGGGCGTGACGCTGTTGCTGGTCGCGATCGCGGCGCCCGGCATGGCGCAGGAAAAGAAATACAAGTCGCTCACGGTGAGAGCGCCCGACGGGGTCACGATCGCGGCGCAGGAGTGGGGCAACCCGTCCGGCCCCGAGATTCTCTTCATCCACGGCTTCTCGCAAGCCTCGCTGTCGTGGCAGCGCCAGGTCGAGAGCGAGCTGGCCAAGGAATTCCGCATGGTGACCTACGACCTGCGCGGCCACGGCAGCTCCGACAAGCCGTTCGAGCCGGAGAAGTACAAGGAGTTCGAAGGCCTGGGCCGACGAGGTCCAGGCGATCATCGACGTTGCCAAGCTCAAGCGGCCGGTGCTGGTCGGCTGGTCCTATGGCGGGCGCGTCATCGCCGACTATCTCAGGATCCACGGTCCCGCCCGGCTGGCCGGCCTCAATTACGTTGCCGCAGTGTCGAAAGGCGATCCGAGCTTCTTCGGGGAAGGGCTCAGGGTGCAGCCCCGCATGCTCTCCGAGGACCTCGCGACCAACATCGAGGCGACACGGATCTTCCTGCGCAACTGCTTCGAGAAGCAGCCCACTCAGGAGGAATTCGAGGCCATGCTGGCGTTCAACATGATGGTGCCGCCCAAGGTGCGCGCCAATATGGGCGGGCGCACGCTCAGCATGGACGATACCTTGAAGGCCTTGAAGCTCCCGGTGCTGGTGACCCATGGTGAGAAGGACAAGCTCGTGTTGACCGCCGCCGGCAAGCACACGGCCGCGACCATTCCGGGCGCCAAGCTCTCGGTCTATGACGGCGTCGGCCACGCGCCGTTCTGGGAGGATACGGCGCGCTTCAACGCCGAGCTTGCGGCCTTCGTGCGCGCGGCCAGCAAGACGAATTGAGGCTCGGCCTGCAAGAAACAACGAGCGAACCGCGCCATGAGTAGGGGCGGAAGATCGTGAAGGTCGCCGGCTTCCGGTTGATGCTGCCAACTCAGCCGGAGGCCGTCAGATACCCATGCGAAAGCGGGTCATGATCACAATGATCGCGACCTGCATCACGCCCTGCATTGCGACCGCGTAAAAATATCGCTGCATCCAAGCGCTGATCTTTTTCAGATCAGGTTCGACCTTTTGCAGCTCCAAGCAGACGAGCACGTTGACCGGGGTCAGGAAGCCAAGACCTTGGATCGTCATCAACGTGACCAGAATGAGAGCCGCCGCGACCCAGCCGTAAGCCGGCCAGTCCAGCGCGGTGTACCCGAGGTCGACCGCGAGGAACCAGCCGGTGGTGCCGGCAATGATCGACACGGCCGGCATCAGGAACAGGGTGCGCGGCGTCAGTCGCCGTACGACCTCCCGGCGTATGGAGATGTCCAGACGCCGCAGGATCGGGCCGAGCACAAATCCCATGAAGAGATCGATGCCGGTCCACAACAGGCTGGAAAGGACGTGGATGAAGTTCAGGAACCAGAGATTTCCGACCACGATCGCGCCGATCATGACGGCGATGGCCGCCACGGCGCTCCACAAATAGCCCCAGCGAATGAGAGGTTCCGGAGGCCCGGCGGCGGCGACCGTCATGTTGGCATCATGCCGCCGCACGGGCGGCAAGGCTGCTCGCAAGGATATGTCGTACAGGCATGTGCGAGTCCATAAGCTGGATGATCGAGTATAATAGAAATCCCAGGGAGGGAGGAGCATATGAGGCTCGTTCCGGCATTGCTGCTTGCCTTGCTCGCTGCGCCGGTGGCGCAGGCGCAGGACTATCCGACGCGCAACGTCACCTTCGTCGTGCCGACCGGGCCCGGGGCGGGCACCGACCTGCTCGCGCGCATCCTGGCGCCGCGTCTGAGCGAACGTCTCGGCAAGTCGGTCGTGGTCGAGAACCGGCCGGGCGCCGGCACGGTGATCGCCGCGGAGGCCGTCGCCAAGGCCAATCCGGACGGCTACACATCCTGATGGGAACCAGCACGCCGCTCGCGATCAACGCGAGCCTGCACAAGAAGCTGCCCTACGACCCGGCGAAGGACTTCATGCCGCTCGGCCTCATCGCCACCGTGCCGTTCGTCCTGGTGATCAACAACGATCTGCCGGCGCGCTCGGTGCGCGAGTTCATCGAGCTGGCGAAGTCGAAGCCCGGCGCGTTCTCCTACGGCTCGACCGGGCCCGGCACGCCATTTCATCTCTACGCCGAGCTGTTCAGCAGCATGACCGGCATCCGGATGGTGCACGTGCCCTACAAGGCGGCGGTGGCCGCGCTCGTCGACCTGATGGGCAACCGGCTCCAGGTGATGATGACCGACTTGGCCTCCTCGCAGCAGTTGATCAGGGAGGGCAAGGTGCGCGCGCTCGGCGTGACCACGAAGACGCGCGCCGATGCGGTTCCGGACATTGCGCCGATCGCCGAGCTCGGTGTCCCCGGCTTCGATGCCGCGGCCTGGCAGATGGTGGTCGCGCCGGCTGCGACGCCCAAGCCCGTCGTCGAGCGATTGCACGCCGACATCAAGGCCATCATGGCCATGCCGGAGACGCGGCAGGCGATCGCCCGCATCGGGCTCGTGCCGGTCGACACCGGCGCGCCGGTGGAGCTGCAGGCGTTCGTGCGGTCGGAGATCATCCGCTGGCGCGACGTCGTCGAGCGATCCGGCGCCTCGGTGGAGTAGGGCGTGGACCGATTGATGCGCAGGTCGCGATCGGCCCGAAAGCGGACTCGTTACGCTCACGGTGAGTTTGTCGATCCTGACCCCACTCCGGACATAGGCCGGATCGAACTCTCGTAGCGCAGCAGCTCGTGCCCCGGCGTCATTGTGTTATCCTTGTGCCATCCTTTCGGACACACAGGGAGCGGCCGGAGCGTACGTCGATTCAGAACCATTCAGGTTCTGTCCGAACGAGTTGTCGGCCGTTCTGCGGAAGGTTGAGCATGGGTTCGCCCATGCCGGCGACAAATCGCCCCGACCGGCGCGGAGGGGGAGCAAATGAAAGTATTGGTCTCAGGAGCGGGACTAGCGGGACTCACTGTTGCCTATTGGCTCCGACGCTACGGATTTGCTCCGACCGTAGTCGAGCGGGCACCATCACTACTGACCGGAGGCTATAAGATCGATGTACGCGGGACAGCCCTGCAGGTTCTAAGGCGCATGGGTATTCACGACGCCGTTGTTGCAGCAGGCACCGATATGCAGGGTGCGGTGCTCGTCGATCGAGACGGTAAAGTCATCAATAAAATGAGCGGAGACGAATTTGGACATCGCGTGGGCGACGATGTGGAGATCGTTCGCGGTACGTTATGTCAGATCCTGATGGACCACATTCCAGATGCAGAATTCATTTTCGGCGATACAATTCGGGCAATCTCGCAATCTTCCGATGGCGTCCAGGTCGAGCTCGCAAAGCATGGCCCGCGCGAATTTGATTTGGTGATTGGCGCCGACGGACTTCACTCGAATGTACGGGCACTCGTATTTGGCGATGAATCGCGCTTTGTCCGTGAGCTGGGGTTATATCTATGCGTGTACACAGTGCCGAATTATCTCAATTTGGACCGGTTGGAAATGCAATACACCGAGTTGGGGAGAGTGGCTGCGATCTGGAGCTCTCGCGGTGACGCCAATGCCAAAGCATGTTTTGGTTTTGTTGCGCCTGCTCGGGTCGATTTGCGAGACAGGGCCCAGCAGCAGCAAGTGCTCAAAAATGTCTATGAGGGAATCGGCTGGGAAGTTCCCAGGCTGCTGGAGATGATGCCCAGTGCGACCGATTTCTACTTCGATGCCGCGGCTCAAATCTGTATGGACCACTGGTCTCGAGGTCGAGTTGCCTTGGTGGGAGACGCCGGCTATTGCGCTTCACCCATGTCCGGTCAGGGCACGAGTTTCGCACTCATTGGCGCCTATGTGCTGGCCGGAGAATTGGCTGCAGCAGCCGGTGCCTATCAAACTGCATTTCAGCAATATGAAAAAGAGATGCGTCCATATGTCCTGCTCAATCAGGCACTCGGAATCAAGTCTGCAAACTTGATGAAATCCAAGGAGAAGAAGAGTGTATTCATGTGGCTGCTCGAACAGGTCCTGCGGATTGCGCCTGGTCGGATGATCCAATTTTTTATCAATCGCTCCACTCGACGGATACACCAGGCTGCGAACGCCATCACCCTCAAAGATTATTCATCTTGCGTGCATGCCCGATGACGTAAACCCGGGCCCGGCCCGGTCTACGCCTGCTGATCGCGGATGTGTGGCCCTTCCCCTGCGGGCGCCCGTGCAATACGAACTGGTTTAGCCGACGTCAACGCCAATCGACGGGAGTATCCGTCTCCATGCGGCACATCGACGCCTTCTGCCATTTCTTTCCGTCCGGAATATTTCGGCTCCTGTCGGACACCGCCGGCGGTATCACGGATATCGGCAAGCGCATACAAGGCGTGCGCACGATCCATGATCTCGATGCGCGCTTTCGCATGATGGACCAGTTCGACGACTATACCCAGATCCTGTCGCTCGGACTGCCGCCGCTCGAGGGCATGGTCGGCCCCGATCGGACCCCCGAGTTCGCGCGCGTCGCCAATGACGGGTTGGCGGAGCTGGTGGCGAAACACCCCGATCGGTTCGCCGGCTATGTCGGCGCCCTGCCGATGAACGCACCCGACGCGGCGGTCGAGGAAGCCGAGCGGATCCTGCTCAACGGCAACGCCAATGGATTGCAGCTCCATACCAATGTGAACGGCGCCTGCCTGGATGAGCCGCGCTTCCTGCCGATCTTCGAGGTGGCGGCCAAGTCCGGCAAACCCATCCTGCTGCACCCGGCGCGCAAGCCGGACGTTGCCGATTTTCCGGCCGAGTCCCATTCCAAATACGAGATCTGGACGATCTTCGGATGGCCGTACGAAACCAGCGCCACCATGGCTCGCCTGATCTTCTCCGGGATCATGACGCGCTTTCCCGACCTCAAGGTGATGGCGCACCATCTCGGCGCGATGATCCCGTTCTTCGACGCGCGCATCGAAACCGGGTGGGCGACCCTGGGCAGCCGGACATCGGGCGAAGATTACAGCCATGTGCTGCCGAGCCTCGGCAAGCCGCTGCTCGACTGCTTCAGGCAGTTCTACGGCGACACCGCGCTCTGCGGCGGTCGTGCCGGGACGGTATGCGGGATCGAGTTCTACGGGGTGGACCACGTCCTGTTCGCGTCCGACGCGCCGTTCGGTCCGGAGGGCGGCGCCGGCTACATCCGGTCCACGATGGCGGTGATCGACTCGCTCGACCTTCCGCCGTCGGACAAGGAGAAGATCTGCTACCGCAATGCGATGTCGCTGTTCCGGCTGTAGCGCTTTCGCGACCGCGTACCGGCGCCGCAGGCGCAACCTCTTGCGTCGCGCGAGGCAACCACAGCGTGACCACCGTCCCCTCACCCAGCTGACTGGAGATGTGCATGGCGCCACCGGACTGAGCCGTCAAACCGTGAACCATGGAAAGGCCCAGTCCGGTGCCTTTGCCGGTTCCTTTCGTCGTAAAAAACGGCTCCATGGCCTTCGCCAGCGTGGCTTCATCCATGCCCTCGCCGGTGTCGGCAACGCTCATTCGAACGTAGTCGCCAGGCGGGAAGTCGTCGGCAGGTCATTCAGGTCACGTGCCGTCTCGTTGCGGCATGTGATCGTCAACGAGCCTCCCTTGGGCATCGCGTCTCTCGCGTTGACTACGAGGTTCATGAGTGCGAGCTCGAGCTGATTGGCATCGATCTTGACCGCATGAACATCGGGCAGGATATCGACCTCGATCGAGATGCTCGGACCGACGGATTGCCGCAAGAAATCCAACATGTCGGGAACGAGCTTTTGAACCTCGATGGCTTCGAGCTTGAGCTCCTGACGTCGCGCAAATGCCAATAACCGCTTGGTGAGCGTCGTTCCACGCTCCGCGCCTTGGATGGCACCTTCCAGCAGTCGGGAGGTTCGCGGCTCGTCCGGAAGTCTCTTTTTCAAGAGCGCCAGGCTGCCAAGTATGACCGCGAGCAAATTGTTGAAGTCGTGCGCCACTCCACCGGTCAGCTGACCGATGCTCTCCATCTTCTGGGACTCGTGAAGCTGGCGAAGCGCGATTTCATGCTCGCGCGTGCGCTCGAGGACGCGCGCTTCCAGCTCTTCGTTGCTGCTGCGCAGCAAGTCCCGCGCTTCCACAAGCTCGGTAATGTCCGTCGCCGTTCCAAACCATCTGGTAATTTTTCCGTCAGCCGTCCGCACCGGTATCGATCGCATCTTGAACCAGCGGTGCGAGCCGCTTGCATGACGAAGGCGGGCATCGGCATCGAATACGTCCCCGGTGGCCAGTGAGCGCTTCCACGCGCCCTCCAACTCGTTGCGATCCGACGGTCTCTGAAACTGGCTTGACGAGATAGAAATTCGCGCCCGCGACCCTGGCATCGTCGATGTCCTGCTCACCCGCCTCGGTCGTTATCACGAGCGCGGGAAGCGTTGCGACGTCGGGAGCACTGCGCCGCAGGGCACGGAGAAATGAAAACCCATCCATTCTGGGCATGTTTACGTCGACGATCACGAGATCGAAGGGCTGGGCCAGCACTTTCTCCATCGCCTCGATGCCATTGATGGCCTGCTCGACCTCAAACCCGGCTTTCTGCAGAGCGTCGCGGTAATAGAGCCGCACCAGCGACAAATCATCGACCACCAAATCCGCCCTCGTGATGCAGTGGGGGCCTTTTCAGCTTCCGCCATGGTCGGCCTCGGGCTTCTGATAGACGATTGCGTCCGGAAACCGGCAGACGCGGAACAGGGGCGAGATCCGGCTGATTGTTTCGGAATGTCCGAGGCAAATGTAACCACCTGGCCGTAGACAGTCATAGAGGTTTTCTGCCGCGATCCGGCGCGATGCATCGTCGAAATAGATCAGCACGTTGCGGCAGAAGATGATGTCAAAGTCCCGATACCGCGCCATGTCCTTCGTATCGATCAGATTGACGCTGGTGAATTGAATGGAATTTCTCGAGCCCGAAGTCGATTTGATGACGATCCCCAGTGATCGGCTGAAAATAGCGCCCGACCACCTGCCGGGAAAGCCGCATGAGTGCGCGATCGCCATAGACGCCGGCCGCCGCAGCCTCGAGCGCGCGTGTGTCGATGTCAGACCCCACGATCTCGATGTTGTAGCTGTCGACCTGGATCCAGTTTTCCATCAGCCAGATCGCAACCGAATAGGGCTCTTCGCCGGTCGAACAGGGAACCGACCAGATGCGGAGCGGATCCTCGGGCCGCTTTCCGCGGATCACGTCGCTGAGAAGGTTCGATGTCATGCAGCGGAGCTGATGCTCCTCACGGTTGAAGTAAGTCTCATTCACCGTGAATGCATTGACCAAATGCTCAATTTCATGGTCGGCATCCGACCGCAGCAGAGCGAAATAGGATTGGAACGACGCTGATTGCGTCGCCGCAATCCGCTCCGCAAGACGGCGGTCGATGTAGTATGGCTTGTTGTCGGCAAACGACATTCCGGTCCACCGATATAGAAATTCACACAGGCGGCGTACGTCCTCTTGGGCAATGTGAACGGCACGAGCTTCGGGAGCCTCCGACCGCGCCATTCCGATGCTAGCCTTCCGTCGCCGAAATGCGGGCGACGGCGACCGAGACGGCGAACGGCAAGAACGGTGTTGCGGAAAATCGTTCGGCGCAGGCCGCAAGGGCGGGAAGAGCCTCCGCGTACCCACCTCCGCCAGCACGTCGATTGCCGCCGCGCAAACATTGGGATGCTGCTCGTTTTCCAGCAGCCCGCACAGCAGGTGGGTGACGTAAGCCGCCGGCATGTTGCGAGCCAATTCGGTGGCCAGAATGCGCACGTCCGTCTCGCTGTCTCCGAGCAGCGACGCCATGAAGGGCAAGACCGCTTGCGGCAGATCGCCGATGCGCAGAGGGCCATCATGCTTCGCGCACAACGCGCACATGCGAAGATGTGAGCGGGCACGCTCAAAGTCCGTGCCGCGGCGAAAACACCGTCACGAAACCTTCGACGCGTGCTAGCCGGACGATCAAACTTGGCCAGCACGTCTGCTTCGACCTGATCGAGGAGTTGCGCCGGATCGACGAGCAAAATCATTCGGCTCTTGAGCGTCCAAATTCGCCACCCGGCCGATCAGCCGAATCTGCTCCGTCGACAGCTCGGGCGCCGGATAAATGGCGGCGGCAGGCACCTTGATGACTTCCGACACGTCATCGACCATGAAGCCCGTCCTCACCCCCGCGACCGCCAGGACGAGAATGCGCTGGGCGCTTCCCGGTTCCGTCGAGGTGAGCTCGAAGCGGCGGCGAAGATCGACGATCGGCACGACGCTGCCGCGGAGGTTCATCATTCCATCGATGAACGCAGGCGCTTTGGGAAGACGGGTGACGCGGTCCGGCGGCCGCGCGATTTCGTCCACGGCCGCGATGGGCAACCCATACTCCTGATGCCCGAGGCGAAAGATGATGAACTGCTCCTCAGCCATTGTCGTTCCCATCCATTTGGCTCGGTGAGGCTTCCTGCTGGCCTTGCTCCGAAAGGACGCGGCGAACCAGGTCGGAACGGAACAACCGGTCCGGCGAGAGCACCGCGACGAGGCGCTTGCCATGATCGAGCCGGCAAATCGAGGTAATCTCCGCGTCTCCGGCCCCACGCGTCAGCAGCGCCGGCGCCGGGTCGATCAAGCCGGGATCGATGCGGAGGATTTCCCGGGTGCGATCGGCAACCATGCCCGCGGCACCTCGCCCCATCGACAGGACCACGACCTTGCCGCGCTGTTCGCGATGATGATCGGGCGGCAATCCCAGCAGGGCACGCAGCGATACCAGCGGCAGCAGCCGATCGCGCAGCGTCACCACGCCCAGCACGGCCGTTTCGGAGCGCGCGACCTCCGTCACCTGTTCGGGCAGCGGAATGATCTCTCGCACCGCTTCAAGCGGCAGCGCGTACTCCTGCTGCCCAAGGTCAAAGCTGACGAATGACACCTGCCGCTGCGGCTCAGAACTCGGTCGTGCCCGGTACCGTGGGCGAAACCGAGGCGCCGGTCGCGGCATGCGGCGCGGAAGCGCTGAGTGCGGCGAACTCGTCTCGCAGCAGGCGCTGGGGATTCAATATCTTGATCGTGCTGTCGCCCTCGGCGCCTTTGACGACACCCTCGAGAAGATCGGGGTCGATGGAGCCCGCTCCGGCATCGTCCGTCTCGACCCGGTCCGCCGAAAGCGCCAGAAGGTCGTCAATGCGGTCGACCACAAATCCGACCGGAACACCGCGGTCGATTACGATCACCCGTGTCGCGTCGTCGGACGGCGCGTCCGGAAAGCCAAGCAGCAGTCTCAGGCTGACAACCGGCAACACCACGCCGCGCAGATTGGCGAGGCCTAACAGGCTTCGCGGGCCCAGCGGCATGCGGGCCAGCCGAGGCACCCGGACAATCTCCCCAACAGCGTCGAGTCGAAACCCGAAGGAGCCATCCGCGATTTGGAACACGACAACATGCTCGTCTTGTGAGCCTTGGTCGATACCGGCTGCCGCGATCGTCTCCGGTTCTGCACGCCATGTGCCGGCCTGCTGCTGAGCGACGCGCTGGCTTTTCCTAGCCATTGCGATTCTGGATATCTTCGGCCAACGAGGCGATTTCTTCGATCGCTGCCGCCGAATCTTCGGCCCCGCGCGCCTGCTGCCGGGCCGCGGATGCCGCCTGCGCCGCCGCGCTTCCTGCCTCCTCGGCCGCAGCCGCAACCTGCTGAGCCCCACGCGCGGCTTCTTTGGTCGACGAAAGAATGGCCTCGGCGCTCACCAGGATTCGCCCGTTGCTGGCGGCGATCTCGCGCACATCGGTTTCGACGATGCCGAGGCTTGCCAGGACGGCGGCGTTCTTTAGATTCTCGGCTTCGGCGGCCGAGATGATCTGCTCGAGCTCGCGGCGCACCGCTCCAATCTGGTCCTGGATGGTTCTCACTGTATCCTTGATGCGCCCGGCATTTTCGCCGGAGTCTCGCGCCAGACTGCGGATATCCTTGGAGACTACGGCAAAGCCCTTGCCGAACTCACCCGCGCGCGCCGCCTCGACCGAACCATTGACGGCGAGCATATTGGTTTGAATGGCGACCATCGCGATACCATCCACGATCTTGTCGACCTTGCGGCTCACGCCTTCGAGTCCGGCAATCAGGTTCAGACTTTGGCGCGTTGTTTCCGTCGACCGCACCACCCCGTCCGAAAGCTTGGTGATCGTCAGGCGGATTTCACCGAGCATGGCTCCTATCCGTTGTGTGCGCTCGACGGACCCGGCGGCTTCTTCCCGCGCCGTTCCGGCCATCTTGTCGATCTGATTGAGGGCCGCGCTAGCTTGCTGCGTCGCCGCAGCCTGCTGCTGCCCGCCGCGGCTGATTTGCTCCACCGCCACCATGATCTGCTTCGCCGCGCCGGATATTTCCTGCACTGCCGTCGACAACTGCTCTGCGGCAGACGCCAACTGATCGGCGCGCGCGTCGCCTTTCGACAGCGTCCCCAAATCGCTCGCCATCGCGGCTAGAGACTGCGTGGCGCTCTGGCTTTCGCTCCAGCGCCGACGTCTGCTGCTCCACGCTCCGCAACAATTCGGCTGCCGCGGCTGCCTGTTCCTCGGCCGCGGAAGAAATGATCTCGGCGCCTTTCTGCGCCTCTCGCGCCGCAACTTCAGCCTGCACCGTGGCTGCGGCGATCGATTGACTGGCTTCGGTGAGGGCGCCAACGTCCTTGCGTAGCTCGCCAAGCGCGAGGATGACCGTCTGACTGTTTTCTGCTTCCGCCGCCGCGCCGTCGGCGGCCGCCTTTATCATCGAGGCAACAGACTTGACCTGCTCTTGAATCTGCCCGGCCAGATTTTGCGTTTCGCGGGCGCTCTTCTCCGAGGTCTCGGCCAGGGCGCGGACTTCGTCCGCCACAACGGCGAAGCCACGACCGTGATCGCCAGCGCGCGCCGCTTCGATGGCGGCGTTGAGGGCCAGCAGATTGGTCTGGTCGGAAACATGACCGACGGTTTTGGTGACATCTCCGATGCTGGCAGCCTGTTGGCTCAACTGCTCGATGATGGAGATCGAGCCGGCCTGCCGCTCTCCATTGTGCTTGATGTTGTTAGCCCACGCTCCGATTTGGTTTGAGGTGTCCGCAAGGAGCGCTTGCAGCGTCTCCGTGCGGCGGCGCGCCAACTCTGCTTGATCGCGGGCCTGGACGAGCGTCGCGGCGGCGGTCGTGGCAACCGCCAGGGCTTCCTGCGACTGTCGGCAGGATGACGTCTTCATGGGATAATCGGCCCGAGTGCCAAACGCACCGGCATTTCTTGGACAGATATCTCCCGAAGGGGCGCCTGACGTCACTTTAGCAATTAGGACGCATAAGGTCACAAACCGGACAGAGCACTCGCAGCAGCCATCTGCAATTGGCTGGGCGGCCGGCATGCCGCTGCTCCCTTCCGGACCCGATGACATCTCGCTGCGCCGAGGGGGTCTTTTGTTCTGCCTCCCGAGGGTAACCGAACGCACGACAACTTCCGTAGTTGTATCAGCGCCGGTGCATAGGAAGGAACCATCATGACACCCGCGGAGATCATGCCCCTGACGGAATCTTGAGCGCGATGCTCTGGGGGAACTTTCGAACATCGCGATGGCCCGCGCAGCCAACAGTCTGCGTCAAATGGTCGAGCACGAGGTTCGGCTTTCCGTGCCGGCCGTCGAGATATTATCGCCGGAAATGGCAATTCAGATCGTGGCAAAACCCGACAATCCGAGTTTGGTGGCGGTGCGCCAGGACTTCAGCGGTGCCTTTGCGGGACGGGCGCTCCTGATCTTTCCGGAAGCCAGCAGTCTCGAACTGGTGCGGGTCGTTGTCGGCCGGCAACTCCCGCTAGAAGATATCGTTGATCTGGATGCTGCGATGCTCACACCTTGAATCGCGGGTCGAGATAGTCGCGCAGGCTGTCGCCGAACAGGTTGAAGGCGAACACCGCGAGGCTGATCGCGATCCCGGGGAACAGGATCATCCAGGGCGCCTTGTCGAAGAAGTCGGCGGCGTTGCCGGAGAGCATCAGGCCCCAGGCCGCGGTCGGCTCGGTGACGCCGAGGCCGAGGAAGGAGAGCGAGGCCTCCGCCAGGATCGCCTGCGCGATGAAGGCGGTGAGCATGATCAGGTAGGGCGCGACCACGTTCGGCGCCATGTGGCGGAAGATGATGCGGGTGTTGGAATAGCCGGCGGCGCGGGCGGCATCGACATAGGGCATGACCCGCACCGACAGCGCGGCCGCGCGCACCACCCGCTCGACCCGCGGCAGGATCGGGATGGCGATGGCGATGATCAGATTGACGTCGATGTCGAAGATCACCGCCGAGCGCACCGCCGCCACCACCACCAGCGCCAGCACGATGATCGGGAACGCCAGCAGCACGTCGATGAAGCGCTGGATCCAGTCGTCGATGCGGCCGCCGAAATAGGCCGAGGCCACGCCCAGCACGGCGCCGAGCGTCGAGCCCACGAACGACGAGGTGAAGCCGATCACCATCGCGGTGCGCGATCCGTAGATGATGCGTGAGAAGATGTCGCGGCCGTAGGCGTCGGTGCCGAACCAGTGCGCGGCCGACGGCGGCGCCAGGCTCTCGCGCCGGGTCGAAGCTGATCTGCAGCGGGTCGTAGGGCGCGACCCAGGGCGAGAAAATGCCCGCGAACATCATCACGAAGATGATGACGAAGCTCACCGCGCCGAGCGGCTGCTGCCGGCAGAAATCGACGATCGCGCTGCGCCGCCGGACGGCCGGCAGCGCAGCGGGAAGCGCGGGTGCAGCCATCGTCATCGGTTCAGCCGTACCTGATGCGCGGGTCGAACACCGCATAGAGCAGATCGATGATCAGATTGGTGAACACGTAGAACACGGCGATCAGCATCACCATGCCCTGGATCAGGGTGAAGTCGTTGCGCGACACACTCTGCACGAACAGCTTGCCGATGCCGTTGAGGTTGAACACCTGCTCGGTGACGACGAGGCCGCCGATCAGGAAGGTGAATTCGAGCCCGATCACGGTGATCGCCGGCAGCAGCGCGTTGCGCAGGGCGTGCCGCGAGACCACCAGCCGCTCGAACACGCCCTTGGCGCGGGCGGTGCGGATATAGTCCTCGCTCAGCACCTCGAGCAGGGACGAGCGGATCATGCGCGCCGTCACCGCGCAGTAGCGGTAGCCGACCGCGAGCGCGGGCCAGATCAGCTGCGTCGAGATTGGCGAGCGGGTCGACGTAGATCGGCGTATAGGTGATCGGCGGCAGCCATTTGTAGAACGTCGAGCAGCCCCAGCATGATCAGCATGCCGAACCAGAACGACGGGATCGACAGCCCGCCGATGGTGATGATCCGCACCAGGTAGTCGACCCAGGTGTCGCGCATCAGCGCCGCCGTGGTGCCGAGCGGGATCGCCAGCAGCACCGCGATGATGGTCGCCATGATCGCGACCTGCATCGACAGCTCGAGGCGGGTGCCGATTTCCTCCATCACCGGCCGGTCGGTCCACATCGACTTGCCGAGGTCGAGGGTGGCGAGCCCGATCATCCAGTCGGCGAACTGATTGAGCAGCGGCTTGTCGAGGCCGAGCCGCTTGCGCTCCATGTCGATCATCTCCTGCGAGACGTTGCCGCCGTCGCCGCGCAGCTTCACCTCGACCACGTCGCCGGGGACGATGCGCAGCATGAAGAACACCAGCACCGCCACGCCGAGCAGCGTCGGGATCATCAGCAGCATGCGGTTGAGGGTGTAGCGGAGCATCGTCGTTCTTTCGTCGCGGCGAATAGGCTGACTCTCCACCGTCATGCGGCCTTGCGCCGGGCAGCCACGTCTGCATGCGGTAGCAGACGACGTGGACTGGCCGCGACACGCCTCGGCCACTGACGACGTGCGCAGGGCCACGCTACTGATCCAGCCAGACTTCGCCGAGATCGGCGCCGAGGTTGTGGCTCGGCGACATCTTCCAGCCCATCACCACCTTGTGGGTCGGCACGATGCGGTGCCACCACAGGAGCGGCTGCTGGTAGGCCTGCTCGAACAAGCGCTTCTCGAACGCCCTGATCAGCTCCTTGCGCTTGTTGGCGTCGCGCTCGCTCACCTGCGCGTCGTAGAGCTTGTCGAGCTCGTCGTCGTTCGCCCGCGACCGGTTCTCGGGCGCGCGCTTGAACGAGACATACTTGGCGAGGCCGAGCGAGGGCTCGTCCATGAACAGGTTGGAGAAGTCGATCGCGACGTCGTGGTTGCCGGCGTTCATGGTGGCGAGATAGGGCGCGGTGTCGAACTGCTTGTGCTCGGCGGTGACGCCGATCTGCCGCCACTGGTCGACCAGGAAGATGCCGGCCGGCGTATAGGGCATGGCGAGGTTGCGGTTGTGCAGCGTGAATTTGAGGTTCGGCACGCCGGCCTCGGCGAGCAGGCGCTTGGCCTCGGCGCGCGAGGCGGCGATGTCCTTGGAGAAGCCCGGCAGCTTGACCAGCTCGGCTTCCGGCGTCGCATAGGGCGAGCCGGGCCGGATCACGCCGCCGACCGAGCGCAAGGTCGAGATCTTCGAGAGGCCGACGCTGCCGCCCCAGCGGTCGATCGCCATGAGCAGCGCCTTGCGCACGCGCACGTCGTCGAACGGCTTCTTCTCGATGTTGAAGGCGATGAGCAGGTTGAGCGTCCAGCTCGACTCCTCGATGCGGATCTTGTCGCCCATCGCCGTGCACCAGCCGGTCGCGCTCGGCCGGCGAGATGCCGCGGAACTCGCCCAGCACCTGGCCGCCCTGCACCGCGTTGAGCATGGCGGCCGCCTGCAGCATGAAGACGCCCCGGAAGCCGTCGAGATAGGGCAGGCCCTTCTTGAAATAATTGTCGTTCTTCTTGCCGGAGACGTGGCTGCCTTTGACGTGCTCGACGAAGGTGAACGGGCCGGTGCCGTTGATCTTGGTCTTGGGCGCGTTGGGATCGGCGGCGAGGTCCTTGGCCGCGTAGATGCAGTTCCACGGCGAGGCGAAGTGCTCGAGCATCGCGGCGTTCACCGACTTCATCTTGAAGACGACGGTGTTGGCGTCCGGCGTCTCGATCGTGCCGATGTCGCCGAAGGTGGCCTTGCGGGTCGACACCACGCCCGGCGGCGGATTGCGCAGCCGGTCGTAGGTGGCCTTGACGTCGGCCGAGGTGAGCGTCGTGCCGTCGTGGAATTTCACGCCCGGATGGAGCTTGAACGTGTAGGTCATCAGGTCGGGCGCGACCGTCCAGGATTGCGCGAGGTCGCCTTCCACCTCGGGAAACTTGGCAGGTTGAAGCGCAGCAGCGTCGAGTAGAACGGCGCGCGCGAAGTGCAGCGTGGCGTAGGTGTCGCTGCCGTGGCAATCGTAGTGCGGGGTCTCGGCGCTGATGGCGAACTGCAGCGTTCCGCCGCGCTTGGGCTGTTGGGCGTCGGCCGTGGCGGCGCCGGCCAATGCGAAGGCGAGCGCGCCGACGAAACCCAGGATCGATGTTCGCATGCGTTATCCTCCATAACGGTCGATGGCGCCGTTGGCCGGCACCTTGGTGCTTCTGCTGTTCGTCATGCTTTATGACAGGCGACGATATGTCGAGGCCCAATTTGTCGCGCCCGCGGGATCTCGCGCCGGCATTCCTCGCCGGCGATCGGACAGCGGGTATGGAACACGCAGCCCGACGGCGGGGTCAAGGGCGAGGGAATCTCGCCCTTGAGCGCGCGCGGCGCCCGCGCGCGCTCGATCTTCGGATCGGGGATCGGCGCGGCGTCGAGCAACGCCTTGGTGTAGGGATGCGCCGGATGGGCGTAGAGCTCGTCGCGGTCGGCGACCTCCACCAGCCGGCCGAGATACATCACCGCCACGCGGTCGGAGATGTGGCGCACCACCGCGAGGTCGTGGGCGATGAACAGGAAGCTGAGATTGAGCCGCGCCTGCAGGTCCTCGAGCAGGTTGATGATCTGGCCCTGGATCGAGACGTCGAGCGCGGAGACCGGCTCGTCGCAGACGATGAAGGTCGGCTCGAGCGCGAGCGCGCGCGCGATGCCGACGCGCTGGCGCTGCCCGCCCGACAGCTCGTGCGGGTAGCGTTCCGCCATGTAGGGGAACAGGCCGACCTGGCTCGAGCAGCGCCTCGACCCGCTCGCGCTCCTGCCTTGCGGTTGGCGACCAGCCGATAGACGCTGAGCGGCTCGCCGATGATCTGGCCGACCGTCATGCGCGGATTGAGCGACGAATAGGGGTCCTGGAAGATCACCTGGATCTTGCGCCGCACCTCGCGCATCTCTCCGCGCCGAGTGGTGGGTGATGTCGGCGCCGCCGAACTCGATGGCGCCGCTGGTCGCCTCCTCGAGCTTGAGGATGGTGCGGCCGACCGTGGTCTTGCCGCAGCCCGATTCGCCGACCAGGCCGAGCGTCTCGCCCGCCGCGATCGTGAACGAGACGTCGTCGACCGCCTTCACGGTCGCCTTCTTCGACGACAGGAAGCCGGCGCCCGCCGCCTTGATCTCGAAATATTTGTGCAGGCCTTCGACCTCGAGCAGCGGCACTTCGGTCCCGCTGGTGGTCGCGAGCAGCGTGGGCTTCGGCGGCAGCGGCGCCGGCACGAGCGTGCCGGCCGCGAGCTCGTCGGCGCGCCAGCAGGCGGAACGATGACCGGCGGCGACCTCGCGCAGCTCCGGGTCCTGGCTGCAGATGTCGATGCGGAACGGACAGCGCGGCGCGAACCGGCAGCCGGCCGGCGGCGCGCGCAGGTCCGGCGGCAGCCCCTCGATGGTCTCGAGGCGCTGGCCGCGCGGCATGTCGAGCCGCGGCACCGAGCGCATCAGGCCGATCGTGTAGGGATGGCAGGGCCGCAGGAAGATGTCGTCGGCGCTGCCCTGCTCGACGATGCGCGCCGCGTACATGACGTTGACGCGGTCGGCGTAGCGGGCGACCACGCCGAGATTGTGCGTGATGATGATGAGCGCGATGTTGAGCCGGCGCGAGAGGTCCTTCATCAGCTCCAGGATCTGCGCCTGGATGGTGACGTCGAGCGCGGTGGTCGGCTCGTCGGCGATCAGGAGCTTGGGATTGCAGGCGAGCCCGATCGCGATCATCACGCGCTGGCGCATGCCGCCGGACAGGTGATGCGGATATTGCTCGAGCCGGCGCTCGCCGTCGGTGATGCCGACGAGCCGCAGCAGCTCGAGCGCGCGCGCGCGCGCCTCGCGCCTCGCTCATCTTCAGGTGGATGAACAGCGGCTCCATGATCTGCTGGCCGATCGGCAGGACCGGGTTGAGCGAGGTCATCGGCTCCTGGAAGATCATCGCGATGTCGCGGCCGCGCACCTCGCGCATGTCGTCGTCGGAGAGATCGAGCAGGTTGCGGCCCTCGAACAGGATGCGGCCGGCGGTGATGCGGCCGGTGTTCTTGGCCAGGAGCCGCATGATGGCGAGCGAGGACACCGACTTGCCGCAGCCGGATTCGCCGACGATCGCCACCATTTCGCCCGCGCTTGACGGTGTACGAGATGCCGTCGACCGCGCGCACGATGCCGCGCGAGGTCTCGAACTGGACGTGCAGGTTCTGCACCTCGAGCAGCGGCGCGCCCGTGCCGTCAGGCGACGCACGATCCGACAATGTTTCCACCCCGGTAGTCAGCATGCGAAGGTCGTTTCTTGTAATTTCTGGTTGTCGTGGCTATAGCCGATCGGCCGGCCGAACAGCCACCCAAACCGCCGCCGGATCGATGGGCGCAATGGTCGCGGGCGCGCCCGGAATGACGCCGACGGTGCTGACGCGCTAGTCACGCCTCGCCGATCTCGCGCAGGATTTCGGCCGTGTGCTCGCCGAGCCGGGGGGCGGGCCGCTCCGCCGCCATCGGCTTGCCGTCGATCACGATCGGGGTGCGCACGCCCGGGATGGTGCCGCCCTTGGCGGCCGCGCTCGGCGGGTCGATCTGCATCCCGCGGTGGACCACCTGCGGGTCGGCAAAGACCTGGTCGAGCGGATTGATCGGGCCGGCCGGCACCTGCATGGCCTCGAGCTTCGCCAACAGGTCGGCGCAGGGAAAAGCGCTTGGTCAGCGCGGAGAGGCGCGCGACCAGCTCGTCGCGATTGTTGAGCCGGTCGGAGTTGGCGAGATAGCTCGGCTCCTGCGAGAGCTTGGGCTCGCCCAGCACCGCGCACAGCTTGGCGAACTGGTTGTCGTTGCCGGTGGCGATGATGATGTGGCCGTCGGCGACCGGGAACACCTGATAGGGCACGATGTTCGGATGCGCGTTGCCGATGCGCTTCGGCACCTTGCCGGAGACCAGGAAGTTGAGCGCCTGGTTGGCCAGCACGCCGACCTGGCTGTCGACCAGCGCGGTGTCGACGTGGCAGCCGCGGCCGGTCTTCTCGCGCTCGGCCAGCGCCGCGAGGATGCCGACCGCCGAATAGACGCCGGTGAAGATGTCGGCGACCGGCACGCCGGCGCGCTGCGGCTCGCCGTCGGGCTGGCCGGTGAGGTCCATGATCCCGCCCATGCCCTGCGCCATCAGGTCGTAGCCGGCGCGCGACGCATAGGGCCCGTCCTGGCCGAAGCCGGTGACCGAGCAGTAGATCAGGCGCGGGTTCTCCTTGGCGAGGCTGGCGTAGTCGAGGCCGAACTTGGCGAGCCCGCCGACCTTGAAGTTCTCGATCAGCACGTCCGAGCGCGCCGCCAGCTTGCGCACCAGGCGCCGGCCGTCCTCGCTCTCGAAATCGAGCTCGATCGAGCGCTTGCCGCGGTTGGTGGCGTGGAAATAGGCGGCGCCGAGATGGCCGCCGTCGACCGCTTCCACGAACGGCGGCCCCCAGCCGCGGGTGTCGTCGCCCGCGCCCTTGCGCTCGACCTTGACGACGTCGGCGCCCAGGTCGGCGAGAATCTGGCCCGCCCAGGGCCCGGCCAGGATGCGGGCGAGCTCGAGCACACGTAGTCCGGCCAAAGGCCCCGGCATTAACCAGTCCTCCCATTGGGTTGGCCGCCAGCGGCTGCGGCACGAAAACCGCCGTTTCTCTGGCTTGCCGGCGCGCTGCATTGTCCACCCCTGCTCCGGCCTTGGAGAGCGCGCGTCACGGGCGGCGCCCATTATCCAATTAACTTGGCATGATTTGTGAATTTGCCTCGGGGCGCCTATCTAATGGGCCGTCACGGCGAGACGATTCGGGCTCCCGTGAACACCTCCTTCTTCGGCGACATGCTGCAGACCATCGCGGAACGCGGCCGCGCGCTGATCGATCGCACGCGCGACCGGCGCGAGGTCGCGGAGCAGCGCTCGGCGAGCCTGGTCCAGCTCTGCGACGCGCTGCTGTCGGGCCGCGGCGAGGCCTCGGGCGTCGCGCTCGCGCGCGAGATTCTCATGCGCTACGCGGAGCTCAAGACCGGCTCCCGCATCGCCTTCTTCGAGGCGCTGGCCAAAGGCTACGGCCCCGACCGCACGCGGCTCAGTGCCGCCGCCACGGCCTGGCTCAACTCGTCCGACGACGCGGTCGCCGCCGAGGTGCATCGCGCGTCCGAGCCGCGGCGGCTCGAGCTGTTTCGCCGCCTCAACCTGGCGCCGAACGGCACGGCCGCGCTGGTGCGCATGCGCGAGCAGCTGCTCGACGCCATGGCGCATCGCGACGACCTCGCGACCATCGACAACGATTTCGTCCACCTGTTCGCGTCCTGGTTCAACCGCGGCTTCCTGGTGCTGCGCCGCATCGACTGGTCGACGCCGGCGAGCCTGCTCGAAAAGATCATCCGCTACGAGGCGGTGCACGCGATCCAGGACTGGAACGATCTGCGCGCCCGCATCGATTCGCCCGACCGGCGTTGCTACGCGTTCTTCCATCCGGCGCTGGTCGACGAGCCGCTGATCTTCGTCGAGGTCGCGCTCACCCGCGGCATCCCGGCGGCGATCGAGCCGATCCTGTCGACCAAGCGCGAGAAGGTGGAGCCGGACCGCGCGACCACGGCGGTGTTCTACTCGATCTCCAATTGCCAGCGCGGGCTCGGCGGCGTCTCGTTCGGCAACTTCCTGATCAAGCAGGTGGTCGAGGAGATTTCACGCGAGATGCCGCGGCTGTCGACCTTCGTCACGCTCTCGCCGGCGCCGAACTTCGCCGAGTGGCTCAAGCGCGAGCGCGCCTCGACGGCGTCGGTCGCGCTCAACGAGGAGGACCGCGCGGCGCTCGCCGCGCTCGACCGCGGCGACTGGTGGCGCGATCCGGCGACCGTCGAGCTGGTGCACGATCCGCTGTCGCGGGCGGCGGCCTGGTACTATCTGCGCGCGCAAGACCGCGCGCGGCGTCCCGCTCGATTCGGTGGCGCGCTTCCATCTCGGCAACGGCGCCCGGCTCGAGCGGCTCAACTTCCTGGGCGACCGCTCGGAGCGGGCGCTGCGCCAGTCGCACGGCCTGATGGTGAATTACCTCTACGATCTCGAGGATATCGAGAAGAACCACGAGGCCTTTGCGCAGCAGCGCACGGTCGTTGCCGCGAGCGCGGTGACGCGCCTGCTGCGGGCGCCGGCACGCGACGTGGTTCCGGCGGGGAATTGATCGGCTCCTCCGGTCACTCCAATTCGCGCTCACTCCGGCGGCCTTGATGGCGGCCGCCCATTTCGCGATCTGGCTCTCGACGAATTTTTGCAGGTACTCGGGCGTTTGCCGCTCGGGCGCGACCGGGTCAGCGCCGAGCTCCTTCAGCCGTTGCTGTATGGCCGGGGTGGCCACCGTCGTGACGGCGGCGTCGTGCAGCTTTTGGATGATGGCCGCCGGGGTGCCCTTGGGCAGGAAGAATGCCAGCCAGTTGTCGGCCTCGAAATCCTTGAGACCCTGCTCATGCGCGGTTGCGAGATTCGGCAACGCCTGCGAGCGGTTCATGCTCAGGACGGCGATTGCCCTCACGGTCTTGCCGACGATCTGAGGAATTGCGGCCGGCGTATTGTAGCAGAAATAGTCGATCCGGCCCGCGATCAGGTCCTGCATCCCCGGGCCGCCGCCGCGATAGGGAACGTGCGTGACGTCGATCCCGATCGCGGCATTGAGCAGCGCGCAGGAGAGATGGGTCGGCGCACCCGCGCCCGCCGAGCCGTACTGCATCTTGGCCTGGTTCGCCTTCGCGTAGGCGATGAATTGCTGCAGATTGTCGGTGGGAAGATCGTGGCGCGTGATCAGCACCATCGGCTGGTCGACCAGCAGGATGACGGGCGCGAAATCGTTCACGGCGCTGTAGAGCGGATTCTTGTAGAGCGTCTGGTTCTGCGCATGGGTGCCGACGTTGCCGAGGATGAATTGATAGCCGTCGGGTGCCGCCTTCGCCACGCGACCGGCGCCGGTCATGCCGCCGGCCCCGCCGATATTCTCGACGATCACCTGCTGGCCCAGGATTTCGGAGAGACGAGGACCGAGGATTCGCCCGATCACATCGGTCGTGCCGCCGGCCGCGTAGGGAACCACCATGGTGATCGGCCGGGTCGGCCAGTGCTGCGCTTGCGCGCTGCCGAGCGGGCTCAGCGTCGCAGCGCATACGATGGCAAGCAGCAGCTTTCTCATGTTGCCTCTCTCGATGTTTCGCGCAGACGGAACGACGTCGGAGTTCTCACGCCTTGCCGTAGACCGGCAGCACGGCGCCGCGGGCGACGCGGTTCTCCGGCGACGCCAGGAACAGGATCGCCGCCGCCACCTCCTCGACCTTCGGCCAGGCGGCGTGGTCGGCATTGGGCATGGCGCGCCGGTTCGCCGGCGTGTCCATGGTCGAGGGCGCGACCGCATTGACGAGGATTCCCGACTGCACGACCTCCTCGGCGAGCGCCACCGTCATGGCGGCGACCGCGGCTTTGCTCGGCGCATACGCGACCATGCCGGCGCCCGCCCGCCATTCGAGCGCCGGGCGGGTCGCGACATTGACGATGCGGCCGCCGGCTCCGGTGCGGGTCATCGCGACGATCGCCGCCCGGCAGCACAGGAACGCGGTCACGAAGTTGATGTCGAGCTGCTTCATCAGGTCGGATTTCGCGGTCTTTGCGACCGGCGCCATGGCGAAGCCGCCGACCAGATGGATCGAGGCCCACAGCCGCGGCACGGCGTCGAACAGCCGGGCGACCGCGGCTTCATCGGCGAGATCGGCGCCGGCCACGAGCTTGACCTGGGCGTGGTCGCGGAACGGGAAGCGCGCGGCCTCGCTCTCGCTCACATAGGGGACATGGCACACCGCGCCGGCTTCGATCAGGGCGCCCACCACCGCGGTGCCGAGCGCGCCGGTGCCGCCGGTGACGACGACATGACGGTCGCGATAGTCCATCGGAGTCTCCCTGCCGGCCGCCGCGTTTCCGCGCCGGCATCATCGCCGATGGCGCATGCGATGCAAAGGCCGGATCCGGGAATCGGTGGTCAGTAAATCAGGAGTCAGTGGTCAGCCTGCCCGTATTCTGATTACTGATGACTGACTTCTGATTCCTGGCACGGGCATGGCCGACTTCGATCTCGCCATTGTCGGCGGCGGCATCAACGGGACCGGCATCGCCCGCGACGCCGCCGGCCGCGGGCTCAAGGTGCTGCTGGTCGAGCAGGACGATCTCGCGTCCGGCACCTCGTCGGCCTCGACCAAGCTCATCCACGGGGGCCTGCGCTATCTCGAGCACGGATGGCTGCGGCTGGTGCGCGAGGCGCTGATCGAGCGCGAGGTCATGCTGCGGATGGCGCCGCACCTGATCCGGCCGATCCGCTTCGTGCTGCCCGCCGAGCCGGGCCTGCGCCCGCCGTGGCTGCTGCGCCTGGGGCTTTTCATCTATGACCATCTCGGCGGCCGCGAGATCCTGCCGGCGACCCGCACCCTCGATCTCGCCGATGATCCGCTCGGCGCGCCGCTCGCGCGGGCTCCCGAGCGCGGCTTCGAATATTCCGATTGCCTGGCCGATGACGCGCGCCTTGTCGTGCTCAATGCGCTCGACGCGGCCGAGCGCGGCGCGGTGATCCGCACCCGCGCGCGCTGCATCGGCGCGGAGCGGGGCGAGGACTGGCGCCTGGTGCTCGACGTGCGCGGCCGCCGCGATCTCGCCACCGCCCGCATCCTGGTCAACGCCACCGGCCCTTGGCTCAAGCTGTTCGCCACGGACGTATTGCGCGAGACTTCGCCGGCGCCGGTGCGGCTCGACAAGGGCAGCCACATCGTGGTGCGGCGTCTGTTCGAGCAGGATCGCGGCTACGTGCTTGCAGACCGATGACCGGCGGATCGTGTTCGCGCTGCCGTTCGAGCGCGACTTCACCCTGATCGGGACCACCGACCAGGGCTTTGTCGGGCGATCCGAGCGGCGTCAAGGCCGACGCGGACGAGGTCGCCTATCTGTGCGGCGTGGCGAACCAGTATCTACGCGCGACCGATCGGCCCGGCCGACGTGGTGTGGTCGTTCGCCGGCGTGCGCTCGCTCTATGACGACGGCTCGAAGCGCGCGCAGGACGTGTCGCGCGACTATGTCCTGACGCTCGATGAGAGCGCCGGTCGGGCGCCGCTGCTGACCGTCTACGGCGGCAAGATCACGACCTATCGGCGCCTGGCCGAGCAGGCGCTCGACCGGCTTGCGCATCTCGTGCCGGCGGGGCCGGCTTGGACCGTGGACTCGCATCTGCCGGGCGGCGAGTTCCCGCACAACGGAATCGAGGCACTGATCGCCAAGACGCGCCGGTCGCGGCCGTTTCTGAGCGAAGCGCACGCGCGGCGCCTGGTGCGCGCCTACGGCACGCGCGTCGAGCGCGTGCTCGGGCCGGCACGGCAAATGGCGGACCTCGGCCCCTGCCTGGGCGCCGACCTCACCGCCGCGGAGGTGCGCTATCTGATGGAGCGGGAATGGGCGCAGACCGCGGATGATGTCTTGTGGCGGCGCAGCAAGCTCGGCTTGAGCTTTTCGCCCAGGGAACGGGAGGGGTTGGCAAGATTCATGGCCGACCGGCCCGGCAGCGCAGCAAGCTGAGAACCCGCTCCGGCGCCGATTGCGCCAGGGTTCCGGCCGCGGAACTTCGAGCTGCACTGCCGCGTTCTCTTGCCAATCAATGCCATATTGGAGGACGGCCATGGATCACCAAGATCTCGCGCCGAAAGGATTGCCCGGCAAGCTGGAGGATGGCAGCCCGACCTGGACCTGGATTGCCGGCGGGTTGTGCTTCGTCTTCGTGCTCGCGCTTCTGTTCGCCATGAGCGGCGGCGACAAGACCCAGGTGGCGTTCGCCCCGCTCGCATACGATCAGATGATAAGGCCTCCGATCACGCAACCCGCTCCATAGCGGCCGCCCGGCTGCAAAGGTGTTGCGTTGATCTCCGGGGCCGGGGCCGATCTTGGTTAATCGCCCCGGCCTCGCCGGCATGCCGTGGAATCAGGCGCAGCGGTCACTTCTTGCGCCCCACGCGGCGTTTGTCCGCGCGGCGATCGTTACAAATTTATCGATCTCCTTCACTGCATCGCAATGCGAAAATGTTTTGATAATTCGCGTCGGATTGCAGGTGCTCGTGACTTTGCTGACGCCCACCCGCGGAGCGCGCATGGACTCGATGGAGAACAGCATCAGGACCCTCATGGGCCTGATCAAGGTATTGATCGTCGACGACGAGCATTACACGCGCAAGGTCATCCGCACGCTGCTGTTATCGATCGGCTGCACCAAGATCCACGAGGCCAACGACGGCCTCCACGGTCTCGAGGCGATCCGCGCGATCAGTCCCGATATCGTCCTGCTCGACTGGGAGATGCCCGGCATCGACGGGCCTTCGTTCGTGCGCAAGGTGCGTTCGCCCGGCACGTTTCCGTTGCCGAACGTGCCGATCATCATGCTGACCGGGCATGGCGAGCGCTCGCGCGTGCTCGAGGCGGTGCGTCTCGGCGTGCACGAGTTCCTGCTCAAGCCGGTGTCGAGCAGCGCGTTGCAGGCGCGCATTCTCTCGGTGCTCACCAAGCCGCGCACCATGGTCAGGCGCGGCGACTATTACGGGCCCGAGCCGCGCAAGCTCGCGAGCTACAAGCCGGAGGCCGAGAGCTACAGTCTGCGGTCGGACGAAGTGGTCGACCAGCGGCCCGCCTTTACGATATTCGTGTAAGAAATCGGACGACGGAAGACGGACGACAGCGGACGGATCGGCTATCCTCGATCCCTCCATCGTCTGCTCTCCGTCATCCGAGACCAAAGCTTGCCGGACTACCTTCTCGCCATCGACCAGGGCACCACCTCGACGCGCGCGATCCTGTTCGACGCCGCGCTGGCGCCGGTCGCGACCGCGCAGCAGGAATTCACCCAGATCTATCCGGCGCCGGGCCTGGTCGAGCACGATCCCGAGGACATCTGGGCGACGACGATCGCCACCGTGCGCGCCGCCATGGCGAAGGCGGGCGCCGGCGCCGAGCGACATCGCGGCGCTCGGCATCACCAATCAGCGCGAGACCACGATCGTCTGGGATCGCGCCGACCGGCCGCCCCATCCACAACGCCATCGTCTGGCAGGACCGGCGCACCGCCGATCGCTGCGCGGCGCTGCGGGAGGCCGGCCATGAGCCCGCGATCGCGGCGCGCACCGGGCTGCTGCTCGATCCTTATTTCTCGGCGACCAAGATCGGCTGGCTGCTCGATCACGTCGCGGGTGCGCGCGACGCGGCACGCGCCGGCCGGCTCGCGTTCGGCACCGTCGACAGTTTTCTGCTCTGGCGCCTGACCGGCGGCAAGCGTGCATGCGACCGACGCCACCAATGCGGCGCGCACGCTGCTGCTCGATATCCGCGAGGCCCGCTGGGATCCGCATCTCTGCGACCTGTTCGGCGTGCCCATGGGCTTGCTGCCGCAGGTGCGCGATTGCGCCGGCGACTTCGGCACCACCTTGCCGGAGCTGTTCGGCGGCCCGATCCGCATTCTTGGCGTGGCGGGCGATCAGCAGGCGGCGACGATAGGGCAGGGCTGCTTCCAGCCCGGCATGATGAAAGCGACCTACGGCACCGGCTGCTTCGCCTTGCTCAATACCGGCGCCGAGCCGGTCGCCTCGAAGAATCGGCTTTTGACCACCATCGCCTATCAGCTCGGCGGCAAACGCAGCTATGCGCTCGAAGGCGCGATCTTCATCGCCGGCGCGGCGGTGCAATGGCTGCGCGACGCGCTCAAGGTGATCGGCACGGCGCCGGACGTGAACGCGCTCGCCGCCGCCGCCGATCCCGCCGAGCAGGTCTATCTGGTGCCGGCCTTCGTCGGCCTCGGCGCGCCCTGGTGGGATGCGCAGGCGCGCGGCGCGCTTGTTCGGGCTCACCCGCAACTCCGGGGTGGCCGAGCTTGCCCGCGCCACGCTCGAGGCGGTCGGCTATCAGACCCGCGACCTGCTCGAAGCCATGCGGGCCGACTGGCCGGCGCAGTGGCGCCGGCACCGTGTTGCGGGTCGACGGCGGCATGGCCGCGAGCGACGTCACCATGCAGTTCGTCGCCGACATCCTGGCGGCGCCGGTCGACCGCCCGGCCGTCATGGAGACGACCGCGCTCGGGGCCGCCTATCTGGCGGGCGCGGCCGCGGGGCTGTGCCCGGACCTGGCGGGCTTTGCCAGCACCTGGAAATGCGAGCGGCGCTTCGAGCCGCGCATGGACGCGGCGACGCGCGAGCGCAAATGGGCCGGTTGGCGCGATGCGGTGGCGCGCACCCTGACGCCGCGTTGAGTCGCCGGCGCGCTCCCGTACCGACTGATCTGCCACGACTTTTTCCACGCGACGTCGCTGTGGATTGGCGCGGTGCTCGGCCGCGATCCTGGCTGCCCGGCATGCCTTTACCTCCCCGTAAGGCAATCGTGGTGTGATGCGCCGGCCGTTGCGTAATTGGCGGCAGGGTTGGCGTGTCATGCAGTCGACGTTGAGCAAGAGCGATATCGAGGCGTTGATCCGGTCGCTCGGCGTGTTGGTGGTCGACGACAGCCAGTACATGCGCAAGATCGCGCGCAATCTGCTGATGACGATCGGGGTGCGGGAGGTCCACGAGGCCAGCGACGGCATCGCCGGGCTCGACGCCATCCGCACGGTGGTGCCGGACCTGGTCATCCTCGACTGGGAGCTGCCGCTGCTCAACGGCGCCGAATTCGTGCGCATCGTGCGCTCACCCGGCGTCTTCCCGATGCCCGACATCCCGATCATCATGCTCACCACCCATGGCGAGCGCTGGCGCGTGGTCGAGGCGGCCCGCATCGGGGTGAACGAATATCTGCGCAAGCCGGTGTCCGCCCAGACGCTGTTGGACCGCCTGATCTCGATCCTCGCCAAGCCGCGCGCGATCGTTCAGATGGGCGATTACTACGGTCCGGAACCGCGCAAGCTGTTCACCGACGCGGTGCGCAAGCCGACGGTCGCGCCGGCGCCGGACGGTACGTCGCTCAATTGATCACACCGCCGGCGCCGTGATTGCCGGAGCTCAAGCGCTGCAGACAGTTCGACCCCCGCATGGACATCCGATCATCGACTCGTTCGAGCGATCCTTCGGAAACCGGCATGGCGCGCTAGCGTGGCGCAATGGGGAGCGGTCAAGACCACCCGAACAAGCGCATCGCTGCGCGCCGAAGATTCGCGCCCTGGAGCGACCCGGCGGCGCGGCCGCTGGTGCGGTTCGAGGGCGTGAGCAAACGGTTCGCCGGCGCGGCCGCGGTCGACGCCGTGTCGCTCGACATTTTCGAGGGCGAATTCTTCGCGCTGCTCGGCCCCTCGGGCTGCGGCAAGACCACGCTGCTGCGCCTGCTCGCCGGCTTCGAGACGCCGGATGCGGGCCGCATCCTGCTCGACGGGCACGATATCGCGCCGGTGCCGCCCTATCGGCGGCCGGTCAACATGATGTTCCAGAGCTACGCGCTGTTTCCGCACCTGACCGTCGAGGGCAATGTCGCGTTCGGGCTCAAGCAGGATGGACTGCCCAAGCCCGAGATCGCGGCGCGCGTCGCCGAGATGCTGGCGCTGGTCAAGCTCGAAGGTCTCGCCGCGCGCAAGCCGCACCAGCTGTCCGGCGGCGAGCGCCAGCGGGTGGCGCTGGCGCGCTCGCTGGTCAAGCGTCCGCGCGTGCTGCTGCTCGACGAGCCGCTCGCCGCGCTCGACAAGAAGCTGCGCGGCGAGACCCAGTTCGAGCTGATGCATCTCAAGCAAAGGCTCGGCCTGACCTTCGTGATCGTGACCCACGACCAGGAGGAGGCGATGACGGTCGCCGACCGCATCGGCGTGATGCATGATGGCCGGCTCGTTCAAGTCGCGACCCCGCCGGAGCTCTACGAGCAGCCGAGCTCGCGCTGGGTCGCGGATTTCATCGGCGACGTGAACCTGATCGAGGGAAAAGTCGCCGACGCGAACCCGGCCGCAGCGACGATCGCAAGCGCCGGCGTCGGACGCTTGCGCGTCACGTCCGGCTCCGACGCCAAGCCGGGCGACACCGTATGGGTCGCGCTGCGGCCCGAGAAGGTGCGGATCGCGCGCGAGCCGCCGGCAACGGCGGCCGAGAATTGCGTCGCCGGAGAGGTGAGGGACATCGGCTATCTCGGCGATGTCTCGATCTACAAGGTGCGAGCTCGAGAGCGGCTTCGTCATGAAGGCGGCGGCCGCCAACCTGACCCGGCTGATCGAGCGGCCGATCGGCTGGGACGACCGCGTCTGGCTGACCTGGGCGCCGGACGCGGGCGTGGTGCTGACGAAGTAGAGCGAGGGGCGAGCGCGCCTGATGACCGGAGCGAGATCGGCGCAGAGCAGGTCCTGGGGCGCACGGCTGGTCGTGCTGATCCCCTATCTGTGGCTCGGCCTGTTCTTTCTCGTCCCGTTCCTGATCGTCTTGAAGATCAGCCTGTCCCACACCGCGGTCGCGCAGCCGCCCTACGAGCCCACGTTCGATCCGGCCGCCGGCTGGGAGGCTCTCAAGGACTTCTTCGCGGCGCTGTCGTTCGAGAACTACGCGTTCATCGCTTCCGACTGGCTCTACCTCGCCTCCTATCTCAAGAGCCTCGAGATCGCCGCCGTCTCGACCGTGCTGCTGCTGCTGATCGGCTTCCCGCTCGCCTACGGCATGGCGCGCGCGCCGCGGCGCTGGCAGCCGGTGCTGTTCATGCTGGTGGTGCTGCCGTTCTGGACCTCGTTCCTGATCCGCATCTATGCCTGGATCAACATCCTCCAGCGCGAGGGCCTGCTCAACCAGCTCCTGCTCGCGCTCGGCATCGTCGACGTGCCGCCGGTGTGGCTCTCGACCGACACGGCGGTCTATATCGGCCTCGTCTACTCCTACCTGCCGTTCATGGTGCTGCCGATCTACGCCACGCTCGAGAAGATGGACGAGACGCTGATCGAGGCGGCGACCGATCTCGGCTGCCCGCGCTGGAAGGCATTCTGGCTGGTGACGCTGCCGCTGGCGCTGCCCGGCGTGATCGCGGGCGCGCTGCTCTGTTTCATTCCGATCGTCGGCGAATTCGTCATCCCGGATCTGCTCGGCGGCTCGCACACGGTGATGATCGGGCAGACGCTGTGGACCGAGTTCTTCGCCAACCGGGACTGGCCGGTCGCCGCGGCGGTCGCGGTCGCGCTGCTGTGCCTCCTGGTCGTGCCGATCGTGGTCTACCAGCATATGCAGGTGCGCAATCTCGAAGGAGGGCGCTGAGATGCGCCGAGCCTCCTGGTTCAACATCGTGGCGGTGGCGCTGGGCCTGGCCTTCCTCTACCTGCCGATCGTCGTTCTGGTGATCTACTCGTTCAACGCCTCGCGGCTCGTCACCGTGTGGGGCGGCTGGTCGACGCGCTGGTACGCGGCGCTGCTCGAAGATCGCGCCCTGCTGGAAGCCGCCTGGGTGACGCTGCGCATCGCGTTGCTCTCGGCGACGGTGGCGACCGTGCTCGGGACCTTGGCGGCGATCGCGCTGGTGCGGCACGGGCGCTTCCGCGGCCGGGTGCTGTTCTCGGGAATGATCTATGCGCCGCTGGTCATGCCCGAGGTGATCACCGGGCTTTCGCTGCTGCTGCTGTTCGTCGCCGCCGATATCGACCGCGGTTTCTGGACCATCACCGTTGCCCACACCACGCTGACCATGTGCTTCGTGACCGTGGTGGTGCAGTCGCGGCTCTTGAGCTTCGACCGCAGCCTCGAAGAGGCGGCGATGGATCTCGGCTGTCCGCCGCTCAGGACCTTTCTCACCGTGACCTTGCCGCTGATCGCGCCCGCGCTGGTCGCGGGCTGGATGCTCGCCTTCACGCTCTCGCTCGACGACCTGGTGCTCGCGAGCTTCACCACCGGACCGGGCGCCACCACGTTGCCGATCCGCATCTACTCGGAGGTCCGTCTCGGCGTGAAGCCGGAGATCAACGCGATCTGCACCATCCTGATCGCCGTCGTCGCGGCAGGCCTGGTCGCCGCCTCGCTGCTGACCAAGCGGCAAGCGGTCGAGCGCGAACGCGCCGCGCGGCTTGCCTTGCCGGCGTGCGGTCGACCATTTCAATCGCTGCGCGCGCGCGGCGGACGGAACAGATAGAACAGGAACCACAGCGGCACGATGACCAGCGAGCCGAGCAGCAGGTGGGGGAGCGCCCAGGTCAATCCTTGCCGTGCCAGCTCCAGGACCCGATCCTGCGAGAGCCCGACCTGGAGCATGATCCGGTCGGTGGTGACGCCGAAATGCGCGAGCACCGTGCCGACGATCAGCGAGGCGATCGTGACCTTGAGCAATGTCCGCACGAAAGCATGGAACATGCGGGCCTCGAGGCGCCGGGCATTCGTTCAGTCGCTGATTCGGTGGTAATTTTAGACCATCGGGCGTGCGCCCGCCCAAAAGGGGCGCACTTGTCAACGGTCGATTGAGTCGGATGCCGCCCGGACTTGATCGGTGACCGGTTTCCGGCGCGTTCGCGGCGCGCGGTCCCGGAAACCGCCGCTGGCGGCTCCACGATCGGTGCCGAAGCGGGACCACCTGCCAGCGCCGGAGCGCTCTGGGGCGCGGGCGCGGCCTCGGGTTCGAGCGGGCCGGTGCCGGCGCCGTTCCGGTCAGCCGCTCGATCGCCTGGCGTATCGGGTCGTCGGGCGGCCGGTTGCGCATCGCGTCGAGGAGCTGTTGTGCGGGCCCCGAGCGCTGAATGCGGCTCTGCACGTCCCAGATCGGAAGCGGGTCGTCCCAGGGACCTTCCACGATGAACGGCAGCTCGAATGAGGGCACCGCGGCGCTGGTGCCGCCGGCGAGGCTCGACAGCAGGCTGGCGGTCCCCTTGAGGTCGAGATCGCGGGTCGGTATCGAGACCGAGCCGCCGAGCGCGACCCGCACCACGGGGCCTTCCATGCGGACCTCTTCGACGGTGGCCGTGCCCTGGCTGATCTTCAGATTGACGGTCAGTGAATCGTAGGGCGTCTTGCCGCCGCGAATTTCACCGCCGCCCGAAAGCGGCCGGCGCTCGATGCGCCTGAGCAATTGCTCGACATTGATACCCCGCGATCGCACCCTTTCGGCTGGTCAGGTTGGCGGTGCCGTTCAACGACTTCGTCAACTCGTAGACGCTGGCGCCCGAGCTCTCGAGCGCAAAGCCGAGCGTGCCCTTGCCTTCGAGGCGGCGGATCCCCACCAGCTCGCCGAGACACCGCTCGAGATCCACGTCGGAGAACTGCAGCTGCGCCTTGAAGTCGGCGCCGGCGTCGGATCTGGCGATCCCGAACGAGCCTTTCAGAACGCCGCCGAAGGCCTGCGCCTCTCCGATGGTCACGCCGAGATTGCCGCCGCGCAGCGTGGCCGCGACCGCGGTGCGGCCGAACCTGGCATGCCCGATGTCGACCCGGGCGGCCGAGAGCCGGATGTCGACGTCGATGCCTTTGAGGCCGTCGAGCGCGATCGGCTGGCGGTCCCAGTCGCGCTGGCCGCTGGTCAGCAGCCGGATGGTGGAGACGTAAGGCGTCAGATCGAGGCCTTCCGCGGCAAGCGTACCCTGCAGCGTCTGCCGTCCGTCGGTGGCGAGCGACAGCACGCCTTCGCCGGCGTTGCCGTCGAGCTCGATATTGACGCCGGAGAGGCCGATGGTGCTGCCGACCACGTTGGTCTGCGCCTTGAGCGCGAAACGGCCGAACCCGCCGCCGGGCAACGGTTGCTGGCCGGCCCAGCGCAAGGTCTCGCGCAGCGACGTGGCGTCGGCGGCCAGCGTGCCTTCCATCTTGAGCGTGGGCCGGTGGCTCAGATAGCCGTCGAATGCGAGCTTCAGCGGCGCGCCGGCGAGCGCGCATCTTCAACCCCGATCGGTCGCCCCGCAGCGCGGCGACGAAGTCGGTGAAGCTGATGGTGGCGTCGAGCGGCTCGTTGTTCCAGGAGAAGCGCCCGGTGGCCGCGAAGCTCTTGGAGATCGAGGGCCAGGCCAGCGCTAAATCGACGTTCGAGAGCATCTCGACGATCTTGTAGGCCTCGTCGCGCAGGATGACGGTGCCGTTCTCGATCCTGATCTCCGAGAACGACGTGGTCGGCTTGGCGCTCGGCTGCCAGGGTGCGCGCGAGCGTCTCGACGTGACCCGACCAGTTGGAGCTGCGGTCGGCGTTGAAGATGATGCTGATGGTCGGACGCACCAGCGACACGTCGGCGATCTCGATGCGGCCGGTCAGGAACGGGAAGAAGCGCAGCCGCGCGACCACGTGCTCGGCGGTGAGCGCCGGCCCGCCGGTCCCGCGGTCGCCGAGGCTGACGTCGTCGAAGCGAACCGTCCCGGTCGGGAACAGCGACACCGTAGGCGCCGCCGCGCAGCACCGGCTCGAGCCCGGTCACGGCGCGGATCTCGGCCTTGACGGCCTCGCGAACCGTCTCGGCCGGCATCAGAAACGACAAAATCGCAAGAGCGCCGAAGCCGGCGGCCGCCAAGGCCACAACGGCAAGTCCAAGGCGTTTGATGCCAAAGGCCGCGGTCACGACGCGTCTTTCTCAAATGTTTCGGCGATGAAGCCGAGCCGACCATACCGAGGGGAAATGAGGCGGCAACCTGGAATCCTTCTGTGACGCTTTCGTGGCCGGCGCATGGTGCTTTACCGCCGTATTTCCATGCGTTTTCGGCGCTCGACGCAATTGCACGTCGCTCAATTCAGCGTGTTGGCGACCTTGTAATCGGCCTCGGTCTTGCTGCGGATTTCGTCGAGCGTCACGCCGGGCGCGAGCTCGACCAGCGTCATGCCGCCGCCGCCCTTCTTGTCGATGGTGAAGACGCCGAGGTCGGTGATCACCATGTCGACGACGCCGGCGCCGGTGAGCGGCAGCGTGCAGCGCTTCAGCAGCTTCGCCTCGTTCTTGGCCGAATGCTCCATCACCACCACGACCTTCTTGACCCCGGCGACCAGGTCCATGGCGCCGCCCATGCCCTTGACCATCTTGCCGGGGATCATCCAGTTGGCGAGGTCGCCGTTCTCGGCGACCTGCATGGCGCCGAGGATCGACAGGTCGATGTGGCCGCCGCGGATCATCGCGAAGCAGTCGGCGGACGAGAAATAGCTCGTGGTCGGGATCTCGGTGACCGTCTGCTTGCCGGCGTTGATGAGGTCGGGGTCCTCCTCGCCCTCGTAGGGGAACGGACCGAAGCCGAGCATGCCGTTCTCGCTCTGCAGCTGCACGCTCATGCCGTCCGGGATGTAGTTCGAGACCAGCGTCGGGATGCCGATGCCGAGATTGACGTAGAAGCCGTCGCGCAGCTCCTTGGCGGCGCGTTCGGCCATCTGCTCGCGGGTCCAGGCCATGCAGACTTCCTCTCCGGTTCCATGCGACCAAATAGGCGCTCTAGGCGCGCTTGCGCACGGTGCGCTGCTCGATGTGCTTCACCGCATTCGGCACGTGCACGATGCGCTTGACGTAGACGCCGGGCGTGATGATGTGGTCGGGATCGAGCTCGCCGGGCTCGACCAGATTCTCGACCTCGGCGACCGTCACCTTGCCGGCGGTCGCCATCATCGGATTGAAGTTGCGCGCGGTCTTGCGGTAGACGAGGTTGCCCTCGGTGTCGCCCTTCCAGGCGTGCACGATCGAGAGGTCGGCGACGAGCCCGCGCTCCATCACGTAGCGCTCGCCGTTGAACTCGCGCTCCTCCTTGCCCTCGGCGATCAGCGTGCCGGCGCCGGTGCGCGTGAAGAAGGCCGGGATGCCGGCGCCGCCGGCGCGGATGCGCTCGGCCAGCGTGCCCTGCGGGTTGAACTCGATCTCGAGCTCGCCGGCGAGGTACTGCTGCGCGAAGGTCTTGTTCTCCCCCACATAGGACGAGATCATCTTCTTGATCTGCTTGGTGTCGAGCAGGAGGCCGAGCCCGACGCCGTCGATGCCCGCATTGTTGGAGACGACGGTGAGGTTCTTCACGCCGGAGTCGCGGATCGCCTGGATCAGGGTTTCCGGGATGCCGCACAGCCCGAAGCCGCCGGCCATGATCAGCATGCCGTCCTTCAACAGGCCGGCCAGCGCCGCCTTTGCGTCGGGATAGACCTTCTTCATGAACCCCCGTCTCGATCCTTGGCGATGCCCCAGGATAGGCACCCGCTCGCCGGCCCAGCGGATTTTTCTACCGCGCTGCGGCAAAGGCCGCAATCGTCCGTTGCGGGGAGTGATCGGCCGGATCGGCCTTTCAGTTCTCCCCGCGCCCGACCATGGTGGCGAGGTCGGCGTAGCGGGTGATGCAGGATCACCGGCAGGATGCCGACCGCGACGATGATGAGGGCGGCGAGCGAGCCCTCCTCGAAGTTGCCGCGGGTCGCGAACTGGTAGATGTAGGTCGAGAGCGTCTCGACGTTGAGCGGGCGCAGCAGCAGCGTCGCCGGCAGCTCCTTGAGGCAATCGACGAAGACCAGCAGCGCCGCGCCCCAGATCGCCGGCCGGGCGAGCGGCAGATGGATGGTGCGCGCCAAGGTCGCCGGACCCGCGCCCAGCATGCGGGCGACATCGTCGAATTCCTGCGAGATGCGGGCAAATCCCGCCTGCGCGAAGCCGATCGCGATGGCGAGGAAGCGGATGACATAGGCGATGACGACGGCGGCCGACGAGCCCGCGAGCACGAGGCCGACGCCCGCCCCGCCGAAGGCGCGGGCGAGCGCGTTGATGCTCTCGTCGACCAGAACGAGCGGCGAGAGCAGGCCGAGCGCCAGCACGGTGCCCGGGCACCGCATAGCCGATGCCGGCCACGTTCACGCAGGCGGCGATCACCGGATGCTTCACGTAGCGCAACGCCGCAACCGCCGAAAAGCCGAGCACCAGCACGATCGCGGTCGCCGCTGGACGCGAGCCCGACGGTGGTGAGGGCGTGACGGACGAGAGCGGGATCGAAGCCGACCAGGAGCCCGCGCGCGATCACCTCGCGCGCCAGATAGCCCGCCGGCAGCAGGAAGCCGAGCACCACCGGCACGAGGCAGGCGATCAGCGTCGAGCCATCGCGCCGGAGCCGGTCGAGCGCGATCCGGGAGGCGAGGCGGGCGTCCTGCACCGAGAGCGCGACGTCGACGCGCCGCCGGCCGTAGCGTTCGAGCGCGATCAGCGCGGCGACGATCAGCAGCATGAGGCAGGCGATCTGCGCCGCGCCCGCGAGGCTGCCGCGGTTGAGCCAGGTGGTGAAGATCGACAGCGTCAGGGTCTGCACGCCGAGATATTCGCTGGCGCCGATGTCGTTGAGCGTCTCGAGCAGCGCGAGCGCGAGCCCGACCGCGATCGCGGGCCGCGCCAGCGGCAGCGTGATGCGGCAGCGCCAGCGTCCACGGCCGCGCGCCGAGCATGCGCGCGGCTTCCGCGAACAGCGAGCCTTGCGTCTGGAACATCGCGCGCGCGGCGAGATAGACGTACGGGTAGAGCACGAAGCCGATGACGAAGATGGCGCCGCCGAGCGAGCGCACATCCGGGAACCAGTAGTCGGCGGCGGAGCGCCAGCCGAAGATCGCGCGCAGCGCCGACTGCACCGGCCCGAGCGCGTCGAGAATGTCGACGTAGACGTAGGCCACGATGTAGGTCGGGATCGCGAGCGGCAGCGGCAGCAGCCAGGTGAGCGCGTCGCGGCCCGGGAACTCGAAGGTGGTGACGGTCCAGGCGGTGCCGACGCCGACCACGATGGTCACCGCGGCGACGCCCGCCAGCAGCAGCGCGGTCTGCGTCGGCGCGACCGGAATCACATAGCGCGCGAGGTGCGGCCCAGATGTCGCCGGTCTCGCCGAGCGCGACGAACAGCAGGCCGAGCGAGCGGCGCGAGCGCCAGCAGCGCCGCCGCCACCGCGATGGCGCCGACCGCGGCCGGCCCGACGCGCCAGCGCAAATGACGAACGGGCTGGCCACTCGCGGCATCGGATGGCCAGCCCGCGGATTTGGCGGCGATCATCGTGCTCAGTTGTCGAAGCCGACCTTGTCGACCAGGTTGGCCGCCGCCTTCTTGTGCTCGGCGATCTTGGAGATCGGCATCGGGTCGGCGTTGAGCGTGCCGTAGCCGGCGATGGTCGGATTGATCGCGATGCCGGCGCGCACCGGATACTCGTAGTTCAGGTCGGCGTACATGTGCTGCGCCTTCTCGCCGGCCAGCCATTCGATCAGTTTCATGGCGTTGGCCTTGTTGGGCGCGTGCTTGGCCAGCACCACGCCCGACAGGTTCACGTGCGTGCCGCCGCCCTGGAAGGTCGGCAGGATCACCCTGGTGGCCTCGGCCCAGGCCTTCTTGTCGGTCTCCTTGTCGTTCATCAGCGCCCAGTAATAGGTGTTGCCGATGCCGAGGTCGCACTTGCCGGCGGCGACGTCGCGCGCGGTCTCGCGGTCGCCGCCCGAGGGCTTCTGCGCCAGGTTGGCCTTGAGGCCCCGCAGCCATTCCTCGGCCTTGGCCTCGCCGTGCTGGGCGATGAAGGCGGCGAACAGCGCGTTGTTGTAGATGTGCTGGCCGGAGCGGATGCAGATCTTGCCCTTCCACTTCGGGTCGGCGAGTTCCTCGTAGGTGATCGCGCCCTGCTTGACGCGCTCCTTCGAGGCGTAGACCACGCGCGCGCGCATCGAGATGCCGTACCAGTGCCCTTCCGGATCGCGGTATTGCGCCGGCACCACCTTGTCGAGCACGTCCGACTTGATCGGCTGCGTGATGCCGGCCTGCACCGCGTCCTCGAGCCGTCCGATGTCGACCGTGAGCAGCACGTCGGCCGGGCTGTTGGCGCCCTCGGTCTTGATGCGCTGCTCGAGGCCGGAGCTCGCCGAGATGACGTTGACCTTGATGCCGGTGTCCTTGGTGAAGGCGTCGAACAGCGGCTGGATCAGCTTGCTCTCGCGATAGGTGTAGACGTTGACCTCGCCCGACTGGGCGAGCGCGGGGCCGGCGGCCGCGACGATGGCGGCTCCGGCGACGGCGAGGCGCGCGAGCCGTGCGCACGCTGACGGTGTTCATGGCAATCCTCCTGTCGACAGGGGTCAAGGCCCTGGCTTGCATCGGTCAAGTCTCGGATCGCACGGCCGGTGACGCGCGCGGCGCGTAGCCTGTGAGGTAGTGGCCGCGCCCGGTCGGCGTCAATCGGATTAACGCTGTAAATTCAATAGCTTGGAACAATTCTAGTCTGTATCTCTCTAGAACGAGTTCGAAAGAGCGCGCTTGCGCCTTGATCGCGCGCCGCGATCCGGTTCGAGCGGCCTGGCGGCGCGGCGGCACGTGTCCGCGTGCGGTCAAGCCGTCTCAGCGGATGAGGACGCGCGGCGCCGCCTGCAACGACGCGATCTCGGCGATCATCTTTTGACGATGGCGCGGCCGAACGAGTTGAAGTTCTCCGCCACCATGACGAACGCGCCGGGGCCGCCGATGACGTTGTCGTGGTAGTATTTCTCGAGCCCGCCGGGCGGGTTGGTGTGCTCGGCATTCCAGGGCATCGGCCGGTCGCTGAGGATGACCAGGCCGTTGATGACGATGCCCTTGGCGACCACCTCGTCGCGCGCGAGGCGCACGTCGCGGCCGGCATTGTTGGTGCCGTCGCCGGAGACGTCGATGGTGCGGCGCGGCGGCCTCGAACGGCGCGCGCGCGAGCTGGGCGACCGCGAACTCGATGCCGCCGCTGATCGAGGTGCGGTCGGCGAACGAGCGCGGCAATTCCAGCAGCTGGTCGCCGAACTTGCGCGCGGCGCGCGGGGCCGTCGATCACGGTCCAGTCGATCACCAGCTTCTGGGCGCCGAAGCCGGACCACTCGACGAAGCAGATCGCGATCTTCTGGTGCGGCCCGGAGCGGATCGCGTCGAGCACCTGCGGATCGGAGATCGCCGCCGCGTAGCCCTCGCGCTGCAGCAGGAATTTGGGGTGATCGACGCTGCGCGAGACGTCGGACGACGAGCACGAGCAGGAGGTCGACCTGCTCGGCGGCCGGCACGGCGCCCAGTCTGACGCGAGCACCAGCGCGACCAGCGCCAGCAGATCGATCGGATGAGCCGGGTCATGGCTACCTCCACCATGGCATCGCCCGCGGCCGATGCCGTTCGCGTGCTATGATGCCGCTCCAGCGACCAGCCTAGCCGATTCCAGGTCGGTTGCGTACTGGTGCCGACGCTGCGGTGGCAATCGCCCGGTCATCCCGCCAGCACGCGCGTCGCCGGGAAGGCGATCTCGACCAGCGTGCCGGCGTTCGGCGCGCTCTTGATGTGGAAGCTCGCGCGGTTGGCTTCCGCCAGCGCCTTGGTCAGCGGCAGGCCGAGCCCGGTGCCGCCGAGCCGCCGCGCGCCGAGGTCGCGAGCTGCCGGAACGGCTCGAGCGCGGTCTGCGATGTCCTTCTCGCTCATGCCGATGCCGGTGTCGCGCACGCGCAGGACCACCTCGCCGTCGTCGGTCAGCGCGGTCGAGACGATCACCTGGCCGCCGGCGCCGGTGAACTTGATCGAGTTGGACAGGAGGTTGAGCACGATCTGGCGCACCGAGCGCGCGTCGGCGACGATCTGCGGCAGCTTCGGCGCCAGCGAGGTGCGGATGATGATGCGCTCGCGGTTCGCCTGCGGCTGCATGATGGCGACGCATTGCTGGGTGAGATCGTTGAGCGCGACGCCTGCGAAGGTGAGCTCGAGCTTGCCGGCCTCGATCTTGGAGAGGTCGAGCAGGTCGTTGATCAGCGAGATGAGGTGCCCGCCGGAGGCGTGGATGTCCTTGAGGTAGGCGCGGTAGCGCTCGTTGGCGATCGGGCCGAAGCGCTCCTCCATCATCACCTCGGAGAAGCCGATGATGGCGTTGAGCGGCGTGCGGATCTCGTGGCTGATCTTGGCGAGGAAGTCGGATTTGGCCGACGAGGCCTTCTCCGCCTGGCGCTTGGCGCTCGGTGAGCTCCTCCTCGGCCTTCTTCCAAGGGGTGATGTCGCGGAACACCGCGCAGAGCTTGTCGGCGCCGTCGCCGATGCGTCCCATGGTCATGAACAGCGGGATCAGGCCGCCCTGGCGGACGCGGCCGATCACGTCGCGTCCGTCGTTGAGCAACGCGCGACGCCGTCCTGCGCGCAGGCCGTCGAGATATTCGGACGCGATGTCCATGCTTTCCGGCGCGAACAGATCGAGGAAGCTGCGGCCGGCGAGCTCGCGGCGCCTCGTAGCCGAACAGCGCCTCGGCGCTGCGGTTGGACGACAGGATCAGGCCGTCGCGGTCGAGCACGACGACGCCGTCGGTCGCGGTGTCGAGGATGGAGTTGAGCTCGGCGCTTCGGCTTGCGCCGCGCGAGCGCGAGCTGCCGCCTGCTGCGTTGCTCGGCCGCTGGTCTTTCCGGCGTCTGGCCTTCGCGCCGGAGGTCTTCGGCTGCAGAGCGCCGGCTTCAGTCGTCGCGAAGCGCTGCGCGACCGGAAGTCAGCAGCGCAAACGCCGACTCGCCGTCCCAGGGCACCAGGAACAGCCGGCCTTCGGCTTTGGTCTTTTCGGCGCCGCTGCTGGAGATGGTGAACGGCTTCTCGCCGCCGCTCTCGAACGAGACTGCCCCGGGCTCGACGAACAGGCTGTCGAGCCCGCCGGCCTCTGCCAGCGCCTCGACGCTCTCGTAGCCGCTCCAGCTGCAGAAACGGCGATTGGCGTAGAGCAGGTGGCTCAGCCGGTAGACCAGCACGCCGAACGGAAGCCGGTCGAGGAATGGCCGGGCGTCGGTCTCGCGCCGGCAGCCTCCTGGTCGCTCGTCATCGGACACGGCGTCGTGGTCGGATTGCGGCGCGGAGGCGAGGACGTGACACGCGCGGCAACTGCCGGCTCGAGCGGCTCGAAAAGCTCGCGATCGCCAGGGCGGCATTGCGGCGACCGGCGCCGTCCGCGACCGCATCGTCGCCATCCGCCGGTGCGGTCGGCCGTCAAGCTCGGGCTCGGCATGGTTCAGATGCTGCGTGAGCCGGCGCGAGAGTTCCCGAAAGGCGCGGCGCTCGATCGCACTCAAGGCCGGCGCGTTGGCTCGGCGGCGCGAAGGGAAAGGGCACGACGTTCTCGGCCGGCGCGACGAGCGCCAGGACCGGCGCCACGACCTCGCGGCGTTGGCGGCGCTTCGCCAGCTTCGGCGACGGTGTCGGGCAGGCTCGCGACAGCGCTGCGCCGCTGCGCCAAGTCGGCGATCCGCGCGAGGTCGCGGCAGACCCCGAAGCCCCGATAGCCGCGGAACTGCCGCGCGCGGT
Source organism: uncultured Alphaproteobacteria bacterium (assembly GCA_963708765.1). Classification (GTDB taxonomy): domain Bacteria; phylum Pseudomonadota; class Alphaproteobacteria; order Rhizobiales; family Xanthobacteraceae; genus VAZQ01. Next base: position 45,056 of record CAVPTV010000020.1, read on the forward strand.
CGAACACCGGCAGGCCGGACAGCTCGACCGCGAGGCGCTCGGCGCCGTCGTCGACCGGCCAGCCCACGGTGAGCCCGCTCCAGGTCTCGTGGGTGGCGATCGCCTGCGCAATCCGGCCCTCGGGATCGAGGCCGAGCTCGGTTGCGATCTCCTGCCACGCCCGTCCCAGCACGGCGGCCGTGCGCGGCCCGATCAGAGCGACGAATTCGTCCGAGCCCAGCGTGAAGCGGCCCGCCTCATCCATCTGCCAGACGAAGCGCAGCGGATGGCGCCGCTCCGATGGCGCGGCGGCGGCGGCGTTTCTAGCGGGGAGGGCGGTGCGGACAAGCTCACGGGCGCTTCGGGAGGCGGTTGCGCCTCGGCGTTCGGGGTGCCAGCGCTTCATCGCTTGGCGGCGGCTCGTGGCGACGGGCGAACTGTCGAGGCGACGCCGGCTGCTCGGCGGGCGCGGTGTCGCTCGCGACCGGTCCGCAAGGGCTGTGTCGCAGGCGCTCCGGCGCGGAGCTCGGCGATGTTCGGCGGCTGCGCCTCCGGCGGCGCCTGCGCGGCATCGCTCGGCGGCATGCTCTCGTCGCGACAGCGCGGGATCGGCGGGAGGGCGCCAGGTTTGCGGAGCGAGCGTGCGTCGGACATCGCGTCCGACTTACGTCGGATTGGCTCGGGCGTAAGCGGGCACGACGCTGGGCGCGGGCTCGTCGGCCGGGCGGCGAGCGGGAAGGTCGCGAGCAACACCGTCGCGGCCTCGCTGCCGATGCGGTCGACGGCGATCGGTCCGTGGGCAGTCTCGCCCGCGGCGCGACCGGTCTGCACCGCGTCGGCGGCCAGCGCCGCAACGCCGAGCGCGGCGAGCGAGGTTGCGCCGTCGAGACGCGCCGCCGCGGCGGGCGTGGCGTGGATGAGCTTGCCGTCCGGCGTGAAGGCCGCGACCGGCGCGTCGCAGCCGGCGAGCAGCCGGCGCACCCGCTCGTCGAGCGCAAGCTCGGGGCCGGCGCGCTCGGCCGCGACGACGAGGATGGCGGGCGTGTCGTCGGCGAGCGTGATGCGCGAGCACGCGCAGGCGAGCGCGCGCCCGACGCCGGCGCCGAATCCGCGCAGCCGCTCGAGACGCGGCGACCCGTCCGGCGGCAGGGTGGTGGCGAGTTGCGCAATTTGCGCCGCGGCCGGCTGACCGGTGTCGAATTTGCGCGTGCCGATCGCCGCGGAGGTCGCGGCGCCGAAGATCGCCGCGCCGGTCGGATTGGCCCACAGGATGCGGCTCGGCGTCGGCGCTCCACAGCCACGCCGGCAGCGCGCTCGTCGCGATCGGCGCCAGCCGCTCGTCACGCAGGCATGCCAACTGGAACGCGGATTGCTCATCGAAAGGGCGCACTCCGATTCCGGCGCAAGCGCCGATATCAACGGCATTTTAATGAATTTTTCATACTGGCCGCGCACGCCGCCGTCCATGCAGCGAGCGCCCGCCCGCGTGCAAAGCCGCGCTAACGTTAACCCGTCGCTTGCGCGTTCGGAGCGAAGCTGCCGCAATTGCGCCTCACGCCGCCAGCTCGCGCATGATGCGATAGAGCGCCGATTGGCCCTCGAAGCCGATGCCGGGCCGCTCGGACAGCGGCAGATAGCCGCCGTCGAGCTTGGCGTCGTCGGCGAAGCCGCCGAACGCGCCGAACACGCCCGGATAGGACTCCGCGCCGCCGAGACCGAAGCCGCCGGCGATCGCGAGCGACATCTGGTTGCCGCCGTGCGGAAACAGCGCGCGACGCGGCCAGCCGTGGCGCGCGAGCATGTCGAGCGGTGCGCGCATATTGCACGATGCCGTAGGCCTGCGGCGGATCGACCTGGATGACGTCGTTGCGCTCCGGGCGCAGGCCGCCGAAGCGGACCAGGTTTTCCACGTCCTGGGTCGAGAACAGGTTCTCGCCGGTCGAGAGCGGGGCGTCGTAGGCGTGCGGCGATCTCCGCGAGCAGCGCGAAGTCGAGCGGATCGCACGGCTCCTCGAACCAGCGCAGCCGAAACGGCGCCAGCGCCCGCGCATAGGCGAGCGCCTCGTCGCGCGCGAATTTCGAATTGGCGTCGACCGCGAGCTCGCGCGCCGGCCGGCAGGATGCTTTCGACCGCCTCCACCCGGCGCACGTCCTCGTCGAGCGGCATGCCGCCGACCTTCATCTTCACCATGGTGTAGCCGGCGTCGAGATGGCGGCGCATCTCGTCCTGCAGGTCCTGTCACGGTCTGGCCCGGCCAGTACCAGCCGCCGCCGACATAGCAGAACACCTTGGTCGGCGATCTTGCCGCCGTTGTAGCGCTCGGCGAGCAGGCGATGCAGCGGCTTGCTCGGCGATCTTGGCGACCGCGTCCCAGACCGCGACCTCGATCGTGCCGATGCGCGATCGAGCGCTCGCTGTGGCCGCCGGATTTCTCGCGCTGCATCATGCAGGCGAGTATTTTCGCCGGATCGAGATTCTCGCCGGTCGGCGTCGAGCAGCGTCGGCGGGTCGGCGGCGAGAATGCGCGGGATGAAGCGCGCACGCATCTGCGCGCCGCAGGCGTAGCGGCCGGTCGAGTTGAAGGCGAAGCCCGCGACCGGCTTGCCGTCGCGCACCACGTCGGTGAGCACCGCAACCACCGAGGTGGTCATCTCGGAAAAGTCGAAGCTCGAGTTCCGGATGTCGGACTTGAGCGGAACCGCGCATTCGCGGATGTCGACGATACGCATCTCGGCGTCCCGTATTTCGATTGCTCGGCCGGAGCCGATCGGCTGTTCCGGGTTAATATCTCAAAGCGGACCGCGTCGTCGGCGCCGGACGTGGCAATCCACGCAAAAGCACAATCCACGCAAAAGGAGGAGAATGAGCATGACCTCACCGAGCGTTTCGAGATTCCGCCGGAAATGCGGACATTCGCCGAGAAGAGCGTCGAGCAGGCCAGGCAGGCCTTCGACGGTTTCATTTCCGCCGCCCACCGCGCCGTGAGCACGTTCGAGGGCCAGGCCGAGACCGCCCGCCAGGGCGCCAAGGATGTCACTGAAAAGGCGATGACTTTCGCCGAGCAGCAACATCGCGACCTCGTTCGATTTCGCGCAAAAGCTGGTGCAGGCGCGAAACGTCGAGGAGGTGCTGAAGCTGCAGGCGGACTACATCAAGACCCAGATGCAGGTGCTGGCCGAGCAGGCCAAGGAGCTCGGCGAAAGCACGGGCAAGGTGGCCAGGGACGCCACCAAGTCGAGACACTGACGATCGCCGCGCGAATGCTGCCGGCGCGCCGGAGCGTTCCGAGCGCGGAAGGAAAATTTCTATTGTGCGCTGCAATATTTTCTATTGCATTGCACCACAACCGATGCTATATATGCTGGCATCAAGCGGCTGCGTTGCCCTCCGGACAACGGGGCGGCGAAGGCTGCTGTAAGGCACGGACCGGCCGGGCGGCGGGGTCCGGAGGATGCCGGGACACCGCCCGATCACAAGGATCGGAAACCATGACCGAGGCCACTTACACGAGCCCCAAAGCAAAGTCGAAGCCCGCCAGCACGTCTGCCGCGTCGGCGTTCGAGCTGCCGAAATTCGAGCTGCCGAATTTCGAGATTCCCAAGATGGAAATCCCCGCCGCCTTCCGCGAGATCGCCGAGAAGAGCGTCTCGCAGGCGAAGGAAACCTACGAGAAGATGAAGTCCGCGGCCGAAGAGGCGACCGACGTGCTCGAGGACACCTACGCGACCGCCACCAAGGGCGTTTCCGAATACGGCCTCAAGTGGATCGAGGCGGCGCGCGAGAACACCAACGCGACCTTCGACTTCTACAGCGAGCTGATGACGGTGAAGTCGTTCTCCGACGTGGTCGAGCTCTCCACCGCGCATGCGCGCAAGCAGTTCGAGACGGTCACCGCGCAGACCAAGGATCTCGCCGCGCTCGCCCAGAAGGTCGCGACCGAGACCGCCGAGCCGATCAAGGGCAGCGTCACCAAGGCGTTCCACAAGGTCGCCTGAGGACCTACCGCGACTCGAGCTGGCTGCACATCTGCCGGAGCCCGGGCCTCTCGCCCGGGCTTTTGCTTGAACGCCGGCGCGCGCCGCTGCGACCAAGAACCGGCGGTCGCCGGGCCTTGTCAAACAAGGACGGTGCTCCTAGTTTGCGGCCGCTCGCGAGCGACGTGCAGCTGTAGCTCAGATGGTTAGAGCGCCGGTCTGTGGAACCGGAGGTCGGTGGTTCGAAGCCACCCAGCTGTACCAACTCTCTCCGCGACAATCTGTTTGGTCGGCGCCGCCCAAGGCTCAAGAAGGCTCAAGCACTGCGCGTGGCGACGAAGCGGGCCGCCGCTTTGAGCATCTCGGCGTCGCCGCCGAACGGGCTGAGCGCCGCTTGCGCCTCGGCGACCAGCGCCTCGAGCCGTCGCTTGGCCGGCGCGGCCCCGAGCACGCCGACCAGCGTGGCCTTGTGCGCGGCCGCGTCCTTGCCGGTCGCCTTGCCGACGGTCGCCGGATCGCCTTCGAGATCGAGCAGGTCGTCGGCGATCTGGAACGCCTCGCCGAGCGCCGAGCCGTAGCGATCGAGCGCGTTCAAGTTGGCCGGACCCGCCTTGCCGAGGATTGCGCCGGCGACGCAGCCGTAGCGCAACAGCGCGCCGGTCTTCATCGCCTGCAAGGTCTTGACCTCCTGCTCGCCGAGCGCGCGGCGGCGAACGGTCGAAGCGGCCTTCCGCCGCGAGGTCGAGCATCTGGCCGCCCACCATGCCGCCGAGCCCGGCCGCGCGCGCGAGCGCCGAGACGAGCTTGAGCCGCACCTCGGCATCGGGATGGGTCTGCGGGCGCGCGAGAATGTCGAAGGCGAAGGTGAGCAGCCCGTCGCCCGCCAGGATGGCGGTCGCCTCGTCGAAGGCCTTGTGCGTGGTCGGGCGGCCGCGCCGCAGGTCGTCGTCGTCCATGGCGGGCAGGTCGTCGTGCACGAGCGAGTAGCAGTGCACGCATTCGAGCGCCGCCGCCGCCATCAGCGAATGCTCGCGCGCGACGTCGAACAGCGTGGCGCATTCGACCACCAGGAACGGGCGAAACCGCTTGCCGCCGCCGAGGCTCGCATAGCGCATGGCGTCGAGCAGCCGCGCCGGCCGGGCCCGCTCGCCGTCGACCGGGGTCGACGCCAGCAATCGGTCCAGCAGCGCTTCCGTCTCTTCGGCGACCTGACCGAGGCGATCTTGGAACAGCGCCTCGATGTCCACGCCGTTTTTCACAGCGTCAATGCGGGCCATGCTTTCCGCCTGCGAGAGCCGCAATCTACCAAGCGGCTCGGGTCCGTCCAACTTCTCCTAGCCCAATTCATTGAATATGTTGAACTGTTTTTGCGCGGAAGGTTACGAAGGCCGGGCACGCGGTGGCGGGAGCTGGTGCCACTCGAACGCGAAAGTCGCGCTAAATACGTCGCACAGGTTCCCCACGCATGGCCGATATCGTCGCCTTCATCCGCGCTGGCGATCTGGCTCTATCTGCTCGCCGCCCGCGGCGCCTTCTGGCTCTGCACCGAGCGCGACGATTGGCGGCCCGTGCGGCTGCCGCGTCTGGCCGCGCGTGGCCGCCGTGGTGCCGGCGCGCAACGAGGCGGAGACGATCGCCGAGAGCATCGGCTCGCTGCTGCGGCAGGACTATCCGGGCGCGTGGACGGTCATCCTGGTCGATGACGACAGCAGCGACGGGACCGCCGGGATCGCGCAGGGCGTCGCGACCGCGAATGGCGGCGAGGATCGGCTGCGCGTGGTGACGAGCCGCGGCTTGCCGGCGGGCTGGACCGGCAAGCTCTGGGCGTTCAAGCAAGGCATCGATGCGGCCGCCGCGCTCGCCGCAGCCGCCCGACTATCTGCTGCTCACCGATGCCGACATCGTGCACGCCCCCGATTCCGTCGCGCCGGCTGGTCGGCGCATGCCGAGCCGCAACGGCTTGGTGCTGACGTCGCTGATGGCGAAGCTGCGCTGCGAGAGCCTCGCCGAGCGCGCCAGCGTCCCGGCCTTCATCTTCTTCTTCCAGATGCTCTATCCGTTTCGCTGGGTGAACCGGCGCGACAGCACCGTGGCGGCGGCCGCCGGCGGCTGCATGCTGGTGCGCGCCGATACGCTGCGCAAGGCCGGCGGCATCGAGGTCATCCGCGACGCCCTGATCGACGACTGCGCGCTTGGCGAAGGCGCTCAAGGCGCATGGACCGATCTGGCTCGGCCTGACCGAGCGCGTGCGCAGCATCCGGCCCTATCCCGGCTTCGCCGATATCCGCCGCATGGTCGCGCGCTCGGCCTATGCGCAGTTGCGCTATTCGCCGCTGCTGCTGTCGGGGACGGTGGCCGGCATGGCGCTCACCTATCTCGCGCCGCCGCTGCTGGCGATGTTCGGGACGCGGATCCGCCCGCGTCGTGGCCGGCATCACCTGGGTGCTGATGGCGATCGCGTTCCAGCCGACCTTGCGGTTCTACGGCTGTCGCCGTTCTGGGGCTTCGCGCTGCCGCTGATTGCGCTGAACTACATGCTCTTCACCCTCGATTCCGCCTACCAATATGTGCGAGGACGGGGCGGCAGCTGGAAGGGGCGCGTGCAGGCCAACGTATCGGGGACGCGATGATCACGCCGCCGAAGCGCGATCGGGCAAGGGCCATCGGGACGAGAATTTTCCGGTGGCCTCGAGGCTCATCCATCCGCGCCACCGCGCGCCGATCCTCGCGTTCTACGATTTCGTGCGCACCGCCGACGACATCGCCGACCATGCCTCGCTGCCGCCGCCGGAGAAGCTCGCGCTGCTCGACCGGCTGGAGGCGACCTTGCTCGGCCGCAGCGACGACGATCCGGTCGGCGTCGCGCTGCGGGCGCAGCTCGACGAGCGCCAGCTGTCGCCGCGCCACGCCCAGGATCTGCTCACCGCGTTCCGGCTCGACGTCACCAAGCTCCGCTACCGCGATTGGGACGACCTGATCGACTATTGCCGCTATTCGGCGATGCCGGTCGGCCGCTTCGTGCTCGACGTGCATGGCGAGAGCCGCGCGACCTGGCCCGCCAACGACGCGCTTGTGCGCGGCGCTGCAGATCATCAATCACCTGCAGGATTGCGGAAAGGACTATCGCGACTCTCGACCGCGTCTATATTCCGCTCGACGCCTTCGCGGCTCCGGCGCCACCGTGGAAGCGCTCGGCGCCGAGCGCGCCTCGCCGGCGCTGCTCGACGTGCCTCCACGAGCTCGCGCGGCGCACCGGCGATCTGCTGCGCGACAGCCGGCCGTTCTCCGCCAGCATCGAGGACGACGCGGCTCGCGCTCGAGGTCGCGGTCATCCAGACGCTATGCCGAGCGGCTGGTCGGCCTGCTGCAGCGCGCGCGATCCGCTGAGCGAGCGCGTCCATCTCGGCAAGGCGGGGGTCGCGGGCTTCGGCCTCGTTGGCCTGATATGGGGCGCAAGCCGCCGCGTCGGCCGCATCTTCGCGGCCTCCCACAAACCGCAGGATGCGTGAGCGTTGGCGACGGTAGAGATCCCAGACACGGCGGCCGCCGAGCGGGCGTCCGGCAGCTCGTTCTACACCGCGATGCGCATCCTGCCGCGCGCGCAGCGCGAGGCGATGTTCGAGATCTATTCGTTCTGCCGGCAGGTCGACGACATCGCGGATTCGCGCGGCCCGCGCGACGAGCGCCGCCGCGAGCTCGACCGCTGGCGCGCCGACATCGACGCCATCTATGCCGGGCGCGCCGCCTGCGCGCGCTTGCAGGGCCTGGCGCGGGCGGTGCGCGAATTCGGCTTGAAGCGCGAGGATTTCCACGCCGTCATCGACGGCATGGAGATGGACGTGATCGCCGACATCCGCGCGCCCGACAACGCGATGCTCGACACCTATTGCGACCGCGTCGCGAGCGCGGTCGGCCGCCTGTCGGTGCGCGTCTTCGGCATGGAGGAGGCGCCCGGCATCGCGCTCGCGCATCACCTCGGCCGCGCGCTGCAGCTCACCAACATCCTGCGCGATCTCGACGAGGACGCGGCGCTCGGGACGTCTCTATCTGCCGGCGGAGGCGCTGCGCGCCGCCGGCATCGCCGCGACCGAGCCGGCGGCGGTGCTCTCGCACCCGGCGCTCGGCAAGGTCTGCGCGCATCTCGTCGAGCGCGCGCGCGCGCATTTTGCCGAGGCCGACACGATCATGGCGCAGAGCCCGCGCCGCGCGGTGCGCGCGCCGCGCATCATGGCCGAGGCCTATCGGCTGATCCTCGACCGCCTGGTGGCGCGCGGCTGGTCGCCGCCGCGCCAGCGGGTCCGCGTCCCGAAAGTCGCGGCTGGCGTGGATCATCCTGCGCCACGCCTTCATCTGATGCCGGGCACGATCCACGTCATCGGCGCGGGCCTCGCCGGCCTCGCCGCCGCGGTCCGCCTCGCCGAGCGCGGCGCGCGCGTCGTCGTGCACGAGGCGGCCGGCCAGGCCGGCGGCCGCTGCCGCTCCTATCACGATCCCGCGCTCGACATGGAGATCGACAACGGCAACCATCTGCTGCTGTCGGCCAATCATGCGGCGCTGTCCTATCTGGCGACGATCGGCGCCGAGGACGCGCTCGCCGGCCCGCCCGGCGCCGACTTCGCCTTCGTCGATCTCGCGAGCGGCGAGCGCTGGACCTTGCGGATCAATGCGGGCCGCCTGCCGTGGTGGATTTTCGATCCGCAGCCGCCGCGTGCCGGGCACCAGTGCGCGCGACTATCTGGGATTCGGGCGGCTGCTGTGGGCATCCGCCGACAAGACCATCTGCGAGGTCGTCGAGTTGCACGGGCCCGCTCTACGAGCGGCTGGCGCGGCCGCTGCTTCTCGCGGCGCTCAACACCGAGCCGCAGGAGGGCAGCGCCGCGCTCGCCGGCAGCGATCATCCGCGAGACGCTGGCGGCCGGCGGAAAGGCCTGCCGGCCGCTGATCGCGCGCGAAGGGCTCGGCCGCACCTTCGTCGAGCCGGCGCTGCGCTTTCTCGCGCGAGCGCGACGCCACGGTCAATTTCGGCCATCGGCTGCGCGCGCTGCGATTTCGCCGGCGAGCAGGGTCGCGGCGCTCGATTTCGGCGACGAGACAGGTCGCGCTCGGCGACCGGGGATGCGGTGATCCTCGCGGTGCCGCCGGTGGTGGCGGCCGATATCGTGCCCGAGCTCGACGTGCCGACCGAGTTCCGCGCCATCGTCAACGGTCATTTCCGCGTCGATCCGCCCGCCGGCCTCGCGCCCATCATCGGGGTGGTGAACGGCACCGTCGAATGGCTGTTCGCGTTTCCGGGCCGCCTGTCGGTCACGATCAGCGCCGCCGATCGCCTGCTCGACGTGCCGCGCGAGACCTTGGCGAAGACGCTGTGGCGAGGAGGTCGCGACGATCACCGGCCTTCCCAAGGCGCTGCCGCCGTGGCAGATCGTGCGCGAGCGCCGCGCCACCTTCGCGGCGACGCCGGCGCAGAATGCCAAGCGGCCCGGCGCCGCCACCGCGTGGCGCAATCTGTTGCTCGCCGGCGATTGGACCGACACGAAATTGCCGGCGACCATCGAAGGGCGCGATCCGCTCCGGCAACCGGGCCGCCGATCTCGTGCGGTCGACTGGTATCTGAGCATGGACTGATGAGCAGCGTATCATCTCGACCGGACATGCACTCGGCGCCGACCGCCGCCGCGCCCGACCCGGAGCGGAACATCGAGGCCGGCGACCCGGGCGCTGCTCGCCATGCAGCAGCCGGACGGGCATTGGGTGTTCGAGCTCGAGGCCGACGCCACCATCCCGGCCGAATACGTGCTGCTGCGCCACTATCTCGCCGAGCCGGTCGCGCACCGAGCTCGAAGCCAAGATCGCGGTCTATCTGCGCCGCATCCAGGGCAAGCACGGCGGCTGGCCGCTGTTCCACGACGGCGCCTTCGACATGAGCGCGAGCGTGAAGGCCTATTTCGCGCTCAAGATGATCGGCGATTCGATCGACGCCCCGCACATGGCGCGTGCGCGCGAGGCGATCCTGTCGCGCGGCGGCGCGGCGCGCGCCAACGTGTTCACGCGGCTGATGCTCGCGCTGTTCGGCGTTCATCCCGTGGCGCGCGGTGCCGGTGATGCCGGTCGAGATCATGCTGCTGCCGCGCTGGTTTCCGTTCCACCTCGACAAGATCTCGTATTGGAGCCGCACCGTCATCGTGCCGCTCTTGGTGCTGCAGGCGAAGAAGGCCAGGGCGCGCAATCCCAAGGGCGTCACCATCGACGAGCTGTTCCTGGCGCCGCCGCTCGACGCTCGGGCCGGTGCCGAAGGCGCCGCAGCAGAAGGCCTACGTGGTTCTGGTTCTTCCGCGGCGTCGACATCGTGCTGCGCGCCGCCGAGCCGCTGTTTCCGAAGCGACCGCGGCAGCGCGCGATCGATAGCGCGGTGGCCTGGGTGTCGGAGCGGCTCAACGGCGAGGACGGGCTCGGCGCGATCTTCCCGGCCATGGCCAACAGCGTGATGATGTTCGACGTGCTCGGCTATCCGGAAGACCATCCGCTGCGCGCGATCGCCCGCAAATCGGTCGAGAAGCTCCTGGTGGTGCACGAGCACGAGGCCTACTGCCAGCCCTGCGTCTCGCCGGTGTGGGACACCGGGCTCACCTGTCACACGCTGCTCGAGGTCGGCGGCGAGCGCGCGGTCGCGCAGGCCCGCAAGGGTCTCGATTGGCTGGTGCCGAAGCAGATCCTCGAGGTCAAGGGCGACTGGGTGGCGCGGCGGCCCGACGTGCGGCCGGGCGGATGGGCGTTCCAATACGCCAATCCGCATTACCCCGACGTCGACGACACCGCCGTGGTGGTGATGGCGATGGACCGGGTGCAGGGCTCGAGCGGACGAACCGATTTCAATGCGTCCATGGCGCGCGCCAGGGAATGGATCTCGGCTTGCAGAGCCGCAACGGCGCCTGGGGCGCGTTCGATGCCGACAACGAATACCACTATCTCAACAACATCCCGTTCGCCGACCACGGCGCCTTGCTCGACCCGCCGACGGAAGACGTCACCGCGCGCTGCGTCTCGATGCTGGCGCAGCTCGGCGAGACGGCGGACAAGAGCCCGGCGGTCGCGGCCGGGATCGATTATCTGCGCCGTACCCAGCTGGCGGATGGGAGCTGGTACGGCCGCTGGGGCATGAACTACATCTACGGCACCTGGTCGGTGCTGTGCGCGCTCAACGCCGTCGGCGTCGATCACGGCGCGCCCGAATTGCGCAAGGCGGTGGCGTGGCTCGCGCGCATCCAGAACCCGGACGGCGGCTGGGGCGAGGACGCGACCAGCTACAAGCTCGACTATCGCGGCTACGAGCCGGCGCCGAGCACGGCCTCGCAGACCGCCTGGGCGCTCCTCGGCCTGATGGCGGCGGGCGAGGTCGATCATCCGGCGGTGGCGCGCGGCATCGATTATCTCGCGCGCACGCAAGGCCCCGACGGGCTGTGGAACGAGGAGCTTTACACCGCGACCGGGTTCCCGCGCGTGTTCTACCTGCGCTACCACGGCTACCGCAAATTCTTCCCGCTGTGGGCGCTGGCGCGCTACCGCAACTTGAAGAGCGGCAATGCGAAGGCGGTGGCGTACGGGATGTAGTGCGGACGCCTTCTCGGAATGCCCGCCGCCGGCTGCGCATGGCGGCGGGCAGGTCGTTCCTATCGGGCGCGCGCCCGGACAGCAGCTCGATCGCGGGACCCTACGATCCGGGCAGATAGACTTCACGCTGGTACCACGGGACCGAGATCAAGCTGATCAGCTGCTCGGTGCCGTCGAACAGCGGAGAGAGTTTCTCGCCAGCTGCCTTGAAGGTGAACTTTTGCAGCCGTTCCGTTCCAGTGCCTGCACCGCGCACCACGTCGATGCCCTGCTCGAAGCGGTAGATGCGGAAGAACTCGGGCTTGGGTTGCGCGTAGACGCGTAGCTCCGCCTTGTCGCGCGCGGCGATGCCGCGCACGAATTGAATCTGCAGCGCGGCCGAATGACCGTTGTCCGCCTTGTACTCCCAGGACTTCTCAACGGTCGTGCCGGCGGGCTCGTGGCGGAGCTTGCGCTCGACGCTGTTGGTCGCCTTCATGCTGGCGCCATAGGGCCCACCCGAGCCGGGGGAAAGCCCGGCGAAGATCATCAGCCCGCCGGTTTCGCTGCCCGGCTTCCTCACCGGCATGCCGAAGACCAGGTTGCGGACCGGCGTGGTCGGCTTGCCGGCGACATCGTGGGCCGCCATTTGATCGACGAAGGTGACTCGCAGGTTGGCGCCGGCGGACGGCCCCGAGGTTGCCGGATTCACCTCCCAACCCGGCGGCAACAGCTTCTGAACCGCGGTGTCGGACACCTTGAAGTTCAAGATCGTCCGCACGTCCATGTTGGTTCCGACGAGCTTGTCCTGCGCGAGTGCCGGACTGGCGATAAGCCACAACAACGACAGCAGAAATGCACGCATGATTGTCCTCCCTATGATGACAATCCGGGAATATTAGCAGGTCGCGTGGCCGGTGCCGGGTCTATTTCGCCTGTGGCGAGCGGTCGGCTTTACTTGGGCGGCTTACTTGGGGCCGATGCCCTCACCCGCCAATATTTTTTCGAACCGAGCCGTATCCCTTTTGATGATCTCATCGAATTGATCGGACGCGTTGAATACGATCTCGACGCCCTGCTGGGACAGTCGCGTCTTGAGCTCGGGCAATTGCAGGATTTTCCCGGTCACCTGACTGATCTGGTCGATGATCGAGCGAGGTGTCTTGGCGTGCGCCAGCAGCGCCGAACCAGGCGTCATATTGAAATTCCGGCAAGCCGGTTTCCTCGAAGGTGGGCAGGTCCGGCAGCGTCGAAATGCGGCTGCGGCTCACAACCGCGATCGGGCGCAGCTTCCCTGCTTGTATCAAGTCCAGCGCCACGGTCACCGGAACAAAATTCAAGTGTGTATCGCCGCGCACGATGCTGGTCAGGCTCTCGGCACCTCTGTAGGGCACGTGACTGATGTCGATATTGGCGGTTCGCTTGAAGACTTCACCCGCAAGATGGCTGGTGCTGCCGGGACCGGCGGACGCGAAGTTGAGCACACCGGGCTTGGCCTGCGCGAGAGCGATCACTTCCTTGAGCGTCGTTGCCGGTAGAGTGAGCGGCACGACCAGCACCAGCGGAATCAAAGCGACTTGGGCAACACCGACGAAATCCTTGGCGGGATTGAAAGAGAGGTTCTTGTTGAAGATTCCGGTTGCCACATGTCCATTGGCGGTGAGCATGACGGTGTAGCCGTCCGCCCCGGCTTTCGCCACGCTGGCAATGCCGGCGATGCCGGGGCGGTTCTCGACGATGACGGGCTGATTCCAAACCTGCGCAAGCTTGTCGGCGAGCGTGCGCGCCAGGATGTCAGCCGTGCTGCCGGCCGAGACCGGGACGACGATGCGCACCGTCTGGGTGGGAAATGGCTGTGCCGGATTGACCGGGCTCGTCTGGGCAAATGCGCCGGAGCTCGCAATGAGCAGACCGAGCAAGACAGTCCGAAGAATGTAAGACGGTTTCATCGTGGTGCCTCCCTATGGCCGAGTCGACGCAGCTCGACCGGTCCACCGGGAGGCAAGAGTGAACGCTCGGCCTCAGTGCCTCAAGTGGCTTCCGAGGTTGGGCCGGCGGGGACTGCAGTTGCTTCCGCTTGATCGGCGAATAGGCCGTGATCCTCGCTGGGTTGCGCGAACGCCTCGGCGCCGCCGTCGCGCGGCTCCTCGCTGGCGCTGTCTTCGACCGGGGGCTCGCTCACGCCGGGGGCGTCCGGGATCTTGTTCCAATAGGCCAGGCTTTCGGTGATGATCTTGGTCGACTGCATGGTCGATTGGCTCAATTGCGCATACTCGATGATCGCGCGTTGCACGCGCGCGCTCTCGCCGAGCAGCTGCTCGCGCCGCCTCCGCAACTCGGCAATAAGGTCGTCGATCTCCTGCAGAGAGGCTTCCGCCACCCGCTCCATCAGTGAGCCGACATGGCCCGCGATATCACTATCCGCGGGCCGCCGCCGCGGGGCAAAGTCGCGGCGCACCAACTCGCGGACTTGCCCTTGAACTCTTATTTCCGCCGACTTGCCGAGCTCAGAGCGTTCACGCGTCGTGAAGAAACCCATGTTCGATCTCCCCCGTTGACCCGCCCCATTGTTCCGGGGCGGCCACCGTCCCGATTGCGGCACGAGAATGTGACGACTTCGCGGTGAGGAGGAACGGAAGAAAAGAGCGAGAAGCGGTTCCATTCCGGGGTGTTATGCTACCCGCAGAATGCGAGGGAAGCGCCGGACGAGTCGATCAGTGCCGGAAAAATCCGATCACACTATACGTCAGCGTGTCGGAAAAATCCGATCACACTATACGTCACTCGGGCGGAGCCGACCCGCCGACGTTGCGTTCCACATGACGCGGCTGAGTTACGGCCGACGCTGGGGCGGCTGCTCGCGCCATTGAGGGTCGCGGCCGTATTCGTTGTCGCGTGCCGCGCCCGGCGCGGGGGATGTTCGGCGACCGCCGTCAATTTTGCCGGCCTGGCGCGCGGCGTCGGAACCTGCGCTTGATCGGCTGCGGTGCTCTTTGCGGCTGGCTCGACCTTTGCGGCTGGCTCGACGCTCGCAGCGGCCAGGGACGGCTGGACTGGGCGTCGGAGTCGCGGGCGTTATGGCGGCCAGTGTCGGGATGTCCGTGCCGGCCGTCTCCACGATGATCGGCGCCGTTCGTTGCACCGAGGCCTGGGAAACATGGTCCTCGATCAATTGGCGCATCCGGGCATCGCGGGCGGCATTGGAGGTCCCACCGAGGACCACCGCGACGATGTGCCTTGCATCGCGACGAACCGACGACACCAGGTTATAGCCGGAGAGGTCGGTGTAACCGGTCTTGATCCCATCGACACCCTGCACCCGTCCGAGCAGGCCATTGTGGTTGCGCATCTCGCGTCCGCGATACCGGAAGCTCGGCGTCGCAAAATATTGGTAGTAGCGGGGAAACCGATGTTGAATCGCACGGCCCAGGATGGCCTGGTCGCGGGCCGTCGTCAGCTGCTCTTCGGCCGGCAACCCCGACGAGTTGACGTATGTCGTGCTCGTCATGCCGAGCATTCTTGCTTTCAGCGTCATGAGCTGTGCGAAGTCTGCTTCGGTGCCGCCGATGGCTTCGCTGACCACCACCGCGGCGTCGTTCGCCGATTTGGTGACCAACCCCAATATCGCGTCCTCGACCTTGATGGTCTGATCGGCCTTGAGGCCGAGCTTCGTGGGCCGCTGGATGGCCGCCTGGGCGGAGACCGGCAGGGGCGTGTCGAGCTTGAGCTTGCCCGCCTCGAGCTGCTCGAACAGCAAGTAGAGCGTCATGATCTTGGTCAGCGATGCCGGACGACGCGGATCGTCCGCGGCGACCTCATGCAGCACCCGGCCGGATTTGTCGTCGACCACGATCGCCGCATACGGCGGTCGATAGTTCGGACCATGAATTGCACGAGGTTTGGCATTTTTTTTGCGGGAGCGCGCGTCCGCATCGCAACTCGTCCAGACAATGGCCAGCGATGCCAGCAGGCCGACGGCGGCGAGCCGACGCATGGGTGAGACATGACCCAAGCTCATGAAGACGCTCCAGCCCGGCCGTGGGTGTTGCCGAGCGCATGAATCCCGAAATTTGGCGCTTTGGCTGTAGTCCGAATGCCACACTTGACGGAAATCGCCTGCATCACGCTGCTGCCCCCGGCATGTTGGAGCCGACCTCACAGCGTGGGCGGAGGGCATCCATGAAGCTTTTCGGCCTCTCCGGTGGCGTGTTAGGTCATTGTTGCCCGCCGGCGCTTGCAGCGCCCTGGCATGAACCGCGCCGCGGGGCGCGCGATGGTTGGAAGACGTCGGAAAAGAGCTGCAATGACCAGCAATATCAGAGATTGCCTGCCTCCCGATCGAAACCCTCACAAGCCCAACTTCGTGCCGCCCAGCGGGTCGATCGACACGCACGTCCACGTCTTCGAGCCGGGCTATCCGCTCTCTCCCGGCCGTGGCTACAATCCGCCGCACTCCACGCTGGTCGACCTCAAGCACCTGCACGCGACGCTCGGGATCGATCGGGTGGTGTTCACCCAGCCCTCGATCTACGGGATCGATAATTCGGCCATCCTCGACGCCATGGCGGCGCTCAACGCCGAGACGGCGAACCGGGCGCGGTCCGTGGTGGCGATCGCCTTGGATATTGCCGACGATGAATTGGCTGCCCTCGACGCGTCCGGCGTGCGCGGCGTGCGGCTCAACACCGACAACAAAGGCGGCATGCCGATCGAGATGAATGAGATTCCCGATCTCGTTTCCCGCATCGCGCCTTTCGGCTGGCACATCGAGTTTCTGTTTCCGGGCAAGGACATCATCGAGCTGATGCCGGTGTTCGGCTCACTGAAGGTGCCGATGTCGATCGGTCACTTTGCCTATCAGCCGGCCACCGCCGGGGTCCGGGCGGCCGGGTTTCAGGCGCTGCTCGAGCTGGTGCGCCGAGGCAATACGTGGATCAAGATTTCGGGCGCCAACCGCGTCAGCGAGACCGATCTGCCCCCGTACGACGACGTGAAGCCGATGGCGCATGCCCTGATCGAAGCGGCGCCGGATCGCATCATGTGGGGAACCGACTGGCCGCATCCCAACAAGTACGTGGCCAATCCCAACGATGGGGATCTCCTGGACGCGTTCGGCGATTGGGTGACCGACCAGGGGATGCGGCGCAAGATCCTGGTCGACACCCCGGCCGCCTTCTACCGGTTTTGACGTCCGGGAAGACGTATCGCGCACCGGATCATTCGCGCATGGCATGCGGCGCGAGCAGCGAGGCGAGCGCGTAAAGGTGCTCGGACGCCACGAAGGTCTGAGCTTTGCCCGGCGTCGCAGCATCGGCAAAGCTGGACGATCCGAGGTCGACCACCAGGTGCCCCAGCGCGCGACGTGCCCGCGTCTTTGCTTCCGGTGCGGCCCCGGTCCGCTCGAGCCGTGCGAGCCAGCGCACGACGCATTCGATCGCCCACGGATGCCACAGATATGTCGTGGGTACGGACCGTGTGACGCGCGTGCCGTCGAAGTTCGTGAAATGGCGCGTGATGGTTCCGACGCCCGTCGGGTAGTCGATCGGCCGCCCGGCCAGACGATCGATGTGGCGCGGAATGGCGAGCAGGATGGCCGGCGCCACCGCGATGCCGGCTTCCTCCTCGGCACGCAGCAGCGCGCCGTAGATCTGCAGCGTCACCCCGTCTGCGATCTCTCCGGTGCCGCTCGTGTCGGCATCATTGAGGTCCAGGCGCCAACCCGGCGTGGCCGGCCGGGCATCAAAATGCTCGGCGAGCCGCACCGTCGCCGCCCTGATCAGGGTCTCGAGACGCGCCCTGTCGTCGTGCCAGCCTAGACCCGCACGGCGAATCTCGAGCAGAACCATCAGCGCCAAGCCGGTCGTGTAGGTCGAATGCTGGGCCGGATCATCCTGCTGCGGAAGGATGTTCCAACCGCCGTCGGTGACCGGCCGATAGAGATCGGAGACCGTCTGCGCATACTCGAGCCGTGACATCAGGTGCCGACGGCGGTCGTCGTCGACCAGGTCGCGTCGCCCCAACGCCGCGGCAAGCGCCGCAACCGTCCAAAGCGCCGGCTCCGCTTGCGGGAAATCCGAATCGCCTGGGAGCCATCCGAATTTCTTGCCGTCAACCTCGATCAGGAGGTCCTTGGCAAAAGGTGCTTCCAATGCATTCCAAAAATCAGGGAGCTCACGGGCTCCCGGGCCGACGGCGCGGAAGACGGCGGTCATCGCCTGCGACGAGACCCATGGCGAGATCGAGAGCTTCGGTCCTTTGGTACGCGTCGCATTGTTGTAGATCCAGGCTCCCTCCATCCATTCGCGGTGGATGCGACTGATGATGCGGTCGCGCGCAGGGACGGCAATGCCCAAGATTTCAGTCTGGGTGCGCACCGCGCGGAACATCGACGCCGAGTAGCGGTCGAACAGCAGCCGCACGCCGTCTCCACCCGGCACGGATGCGCCGCTATCCGCGATCGCCACATAGGCCAGCGCGGCGGCGAGCAGGAGCGCCAGCGATGCCGCCGCGCTGCGGGCATATTGGCGCCGCCTGCGCCGCAGCTCGCGCTGCCAGAGCAGGTCGAAATCGACGTCGAGAAGCCCGGCGATCAGCCGGATGAGAGCCTTGTGCCTGGGGTCCTTGCCCGGCCGTATGTCGGGAGCCAAGGGTTCAACATCGATCTGTCCCGGCTCCGCGTCCGTCGCGACCCGAGCGCGGACGGCCGGCGGGAAACACTCCGGCTGGCTCGATCCCGCCTTCGCGTTCGGCTCGCCGTCGATGATCAGACACAACACCCGGTCTCCACGACCGAGCGCCTGGAAGGCCAAGATCTCCTCGTTGACCCACCGGGACGCGGCTGAATGCGGGGAGCAGATGACGATGAGATGACGCGATTGCGCCAGCGCCCGGCGAATCGCCCCGCCCAGGTCCGACGAACCGGACAGCTCGTCCTGGTCGCGGAAAATCGGCAGCAACCTCGCCGGTATCGGCCCGTTCGGTCCGATTCGACCGCGTAGCTGCCTGGGCACCGGATAGAATTCGAGTGCGCGATGCAGCCAATCGGCCCACGCGGAATCGCGCTGGCTGTAGCTGATGAATGCCCAGTATTTGAATGTCTCGGAGCTCTCCGACACAATCGTCCCTTCCGCGCGAGCGGCCGCGCTGCGTAGCCGCCCGGCACGCGGCCTCACCGAGGCGTTCGCCCGCGGCTGGCGCCCCGGAAAAACGACTCTGCCGATTTGCAGCCCTTATCGCGAGTGCGATTGCTGCAATTCCGCTTGATACGGTATCAAGCAACTCTTCAAGCAGGGCGAAAAAGTGAGGCGGATCGATCATGACCGGGATGAATGTTGCTGATCGGATGGCGACTCGCCTCGAGCTTGTCGACGAGCAGTTCAGCGTCGCCATGCCGGCGACAGCGCGGTCGTTCTCGAGGTCGTCATTCGCGGGCGGCACCTGGGCGCGTGGCGCGGGCTGCCGGCAACCGGGCGCCAGATTGAATTTCCGCTGTGCGGTATCTGCACGTTCGACGATGAAGACCGTCTGGCGGGCGAGAAGATCTACTACGATCGGGCGACGCTGCTTCGACAGCTCGGGATGTTACACGAACCGGACCGCGCAATCGGGCGCATCATCGGCGTGCTGACCCATCCCGTCACGATGGCGCAAATCGTCGCGCGGAAGATTTGGAGGCAGGATTAGCGGCCTCGCGTTCCCTGACACCTTGCTTCGGATGTCACGACGTCTCGACCGTCGCGATGACACGACGTCTCGACATCCTTGCGCGCGCGGAACTCGCCGCGACATGCCGCATCGGTAACATCGTCCTTGCGGACGGTAGTCGAGTGCGACCGATCACGTAATGTCCGTTGGATCGTCTCATTCGCGACCCGCTCGGGTCCAATTCGGCTGTGAGACATGTCCGACAAACGGGGACAATCCCGGAGCCAATTCCGGTGGACAGGCGGACGGCGCATCGACCGCGCCGACGGAGGGTCAAATGGCCAAGCGAAAAATATTCTGGGTGCTCGTCATCGCCGCCATTCTTGGCGCGGTGGTTGCGGTGACGGCGCGATCGAGCCGCGCCGAAGCGGCGGTCGATGATTGCCTCAGCAGGCCGAACGCGCCGCCGCCGCAAGGCAGCCATTGGTATTACCGGAGCGATCGGGCGAGCAACCGTCGTTGCTGGTATCTGGGACCGCAAGGCGAGAAGGTAAGCCAGGCGGCGTCGCCGAGACAGCGGCCGGCTGCGAAGCCCGCGCCGCAGCCGAGGGCGGAGCCGCCCGTCGAAGCCATCGTCGACGCAAACGAGCCGATGCCGGCTGCTCCAGTGCCGTGGCTTGGTCTTCCGACATCGATCGCTGCAGTCGAGCACAAGCCGGCATTGACGAGCGATATCGATGCCGATGAGCCGTCGGAGACGCGCCCACGGGAGGACATGCCGTTGATATGGCCGGTCCAGACCGTGGCCGATCTGGGCGCCGCCGAGGTCTCCACGGTCAAGGCCGATCATATGCTCGCGCTGGCCGCGGCTGCGCTGGCGCTCGCCGCCGTGATCGTTCGCAAGATTTTCAAGCTGTTCACCGTTCGCCGGCTTCGGCGTCGGCGATCGGCGCTTCGCGCTCAATGGGATGGCGCTGCGAGCGCGTCCGTCGCCCGCGCGCCAGTCGCGCCGGCATTCGCCGCCACGCCGGCGGCCGCCCATCCGGTTGGCGGCGTTCGCAACCGGCCGGCGGCGCCACGCCTGGTCGAGCTCGCACGCCAGCCGGCGACGCGCCGCAACCCGAACCACGACTTCGACGATCACGCGATCGAGGATCCCGAGATCGAAGAAAGCTTGCGGCGGCTGCTGCACGACTGGCGACGAGCGGCGGCATGAATGCTGCGAGCCGAGCGAGACCCTGCGCGCCGCCGGCCTACGCGTCGTGGGGAACGGTCCTCGGAGATCGATGATCGAATTCTCATAGTCACCCACGTCGCGAGGGTCGAGGTCAATCAGACCCGTTGCTGATCGAACTGAGCGACGCAAGATCTACCAATCGCAAGCGTTCGCGAGGCTGCAATGTGCTGAAGGTGTCGTGGCCGAAGCCCCCACTGTTTAGGGTCTAGACGCAATGTCCGCCGGAGGCCTCGCTCAAACATTTATGATAAGTGGTCTTGGATTGGCGACAAACATCCCAAGCAGATGGAGGATCCCAAGCATCGCGACGGATGATGCGCTGATTCTGGCTCATCGCGCGAATTCGTGCGGATGAAATTTTCTGCACTGACAGGTATTGAAAGTGCCATGTTGGAATTGTCCGGCCTTCCTCGGCGAGCCGACAATGCCCGACCGTTCCGCTAAGGCGCTCTCAATATCAATTCGGGTACCCCATCCTTTACCGGATTACCGTCCGGTTAGGGCCTTGCGGTCTGAGGGGGCGATGATTGCTCCCGACGGACTTGGCTCCACGTCATTGCGCGTAGCGGGTTGCTGGCGTCTTCGGACGTTGACAGGCGCATTGTTGGCCTTCGCAACGACAGGCGTCTGCTTGCGATGACTTGTCGAAAATTGCCGCGGTGCATTTCAGCAGCGATTAAGATCGTTTTGGCTTTTCCGTTTCTGATTGCAGCACGACCTCATTTGAGAGCAGTCGGTGAAATAAGCTCGAGCGGAGCTCTTGCTGGAGTGCCTCGCGCAAAGTGCGCAGGAGGCGGTGATGGGTCGTGCGGTCTCCGTCGCACAAGTCAAGCCTATGGTCAGCAGTGGTCCGCGCTCGGAGGCGGCAACGGGAATTTTGACACTCACCCGTCCACAAAGCGGCGATGTTTCCACCTTTGACGCACAGGACTATGCGCTCATTGACTTCATGTTGGTCACCAATCAATGGGCGGCCTTGGTCCAGGCCGGGAGCACGCTCCGGACTGTCTTCAGCGACGGCGCTGTTATCGAGTTGCTGAACTTCTTCTCCTATAGCTCGGCCCATGCCGCTTTCTCCAGCGACGACTACGTAGGTACCCTGCAGGCCGGGACGGACGCGCCATTGCTGCGGACCTCCGACACCCAACTCTTGACATCGCATGAGTTTGCCAAATCGTACTGGATCACGAAAACCAGCGGCTCCTATTCGATCGTTCTTCCATCCGAGGACCGCGATGGCGTGCAAGCGCTTGGCACTGAAATCGGGCCACCCCATCGGACGTTGCCCCGCTTCCCACTTCGCCCGACCTGTTCCAGCCGAGTCCCCCGGATTTTCCATCTGCGCCGCCGTCACCACCTTCACTACCCAACATTTCCAACAGCTTGACCGAAAATGTAGTGCGGAATCCCCAGCAGGAGGGCTTCGGCCTTAACAGAGCGGTTAACAGCAATCCTTTCATCACGGCGGCCGTTGATCATGGAAGTACGACCGAGGATGCGTCGCCGCCCATGGCATCTGGAGCAATCGAGTTCGCGGATCTCGGCCTCGGCGACACGCACAGCGTATCGGTCATTCCGAACCAGCAGGGCTACCTTGGCACGTTCGTCGCGAATTTGAACAATGACGCCACTGGAGGCCACGTCGGTCAGGTGACGTGGACGTTTTCGTCTACAGCCGCGGCGTTGCAATTCCTGGCGGAAGGCCTGCAGCTGACACAAACCTACACAGTGATCATCGCGGACGACCATGGCGGTGAGGTGGCTCAGCTCGTCACCATCACCATCACCGGCGCCAATGACGCGCCGGTAGTGACCGGAGCAGTGGACAACGCAACGGTAACGGAAGGGTCGCTGCCGGTGATGACGGCGGACGGCACGATCGACTTCGGCGACGTCGACCTCACCGACGCTCACGTCACGTCGGTGACGCCCGGGGGCGGCGGCTACCTCGGGACCTTCGTCGCCAACGTGACCAACGACTCCACCGGCGACGGCGTCGGACAGGTGACCTGGCTGTTCGCGGCCAACAACGCGCTGCGGCAGTCGCTCGGGGTCGGCCAGCAACTGGTGCAGACCTATACGGTCGAGATCGACGACGGCCACGGCGGAACGGCGACGCAGCTTGTCACCATCACCATCACCGGCACCAACGACGCCGCGGTGATCACCGGCGATGCCACCGGGACGGTGGTGGAGGCCGGTGGCGTCAACAACGGCACTCCCGGCACGCCGACCGCGACCGGCGACCTCAATGCGACCGACGTCGACGATCCGGCCGACACCTGGGAGGTGATTAGCTCCCCGACCGCAAGCACCAACGGCTACGGCACGTTCACGCTCACCGCCGCCGGGGTGTGGACCTACACGCTCGACAACGACAATGCGGCCGTGCAGGCGATCCCCCTCGACGGCACGCTCACCGATAGCTTCACGGCCACCACCGTGGACGGCACCACCCAGATCGTGCACCATCACCATCACCGGAACCAACGACGCACCGGTCGTGACCGGCGCAGTGGACAGCGCAACGGTAACGGAAGGGTCGCTGCCGGTGATGACGGCGGACGGCACGATCGACTTCGGCGACGTCGACCTCACCGACGCTCACGTCACGTCGGTGACGCCCGGGGGCGGCGGCTACCTCGGGACCTTCGTCACCAACGTGACCAACAACTCCACCGGCGACGGCGTCGGACAGGTGACCTGGCTGTTCGCGGCCAACAACGCGCTGCGGCAGTCGCTCGGGGTCGGCCAGCAGCTGGTGCAGACCTATACGGTCGAGATCGACGACGGCCACGGCGGAACGGCGACGCAGCTTGTCACCATCACCATCAACGGCACCAACGACGCCGCGGTGATCACCGGCGATACCACCGGGACGGTGGTGGAGGCCGGTGGCGTCAACAACGGCACTCCCGGCACGCCGACCGCCACCGGCGACCTCAATGCGACCGACGTCGACGATCCGGCCGACACCTGGGAGGTGATTAGCTCCCCGACCGCGAGCGCCAACGGCTACGGCACGTTCACGCTCACCGCCGCCGGGGTGTGGACCTACACGCTCGACGACACCAATGCGGCCGTGCAGGCGATCCCCCTCGGCGGCACGCTCACCGATAGCTTCACGGTCGCCACCATCGACGGCACCGAGCAGGTCGTGACCATCACCATCACCGGAACCAACGACGCGCCGGTGGCGGTGGCCGACGGCAATGCCGGCGATGCGGTGGTCGAGAGCGGCGTCAACCCGGGCGACACGCCGGTTGCCGGCGACCCCTCGGCGACCGGCAACGTGCTGACCAACGACACCGACGTCGACAGCGGCGACAGCAGGACCGTGACCGCGGTCAATGGCTCGGCGCTGAACGTCGGTCAGCCGCTGGTCGGCAGCTACGGCACGCTGACGCTCCTGGCCGACGGCACCTGGAGCTATGCGCTCAACAACGCCGACCCCGACACCAATGCGCTGGCGCAGGGGCAGACCGCCACCGACGTCTTCACCTACACTGTCTCCGACGCCAACGGCGCCACCTCGTCCACCTCGCTCACCATCACCATCACCGGTACCAACGACGCGCCGGTAGCGGTGGCCGACGGCAACGCCGGCGATGCGGTGGTCGAGAGCGGCGTCAACCCGGGCAACACGCCGGTTGCCGGCGACCCCTCGGCGACCGGCAACGTGCTGACCAACGACACCGACGTCGACAGCAGCGACAGCAGGACCGTGACCGCGGTCGATGGCTCGGCCCTCAATGTCGGTCAGCCGCGGTCGGCACCTACGGCACGCTGACGCTCGCGGCCGACGGCACCTGGAGCTATGCGCTCAACAACGCCGATCCCCGACACCGATGCGCTGGCGCAGGGCCAGACCGCCACCGACGTCTTCACCTACACTGTCTCCGACACCAACGGCGCCACCTCGTCCACCTCGCTCACCATCACCATCACCGGAACCAACGACGCGCCGGTGGCGGTGGCCGACGGCAACGCCGGCGACGCGGTGGTCGAGAGCGGCGTCAACCCGGGCGACACGCCGTTGCCGGCGACCCCTCGGCGACCGGCAACGTGCTGACCAACGACACCGACGTCGACAGCAGGGCGACAGCAGGACCGTGACCGCGGTCAATGGCTCGGCCGCTGAACGTCGGTCAGCCGCTGGTCGGCATCTACGGCACGCTGACGCTCCTGGCCGACGGCACCTGGAGCTATGCGCTCAACAACGCCGACCCGACACCAATGCGCTGGCGCAGGGGCAGACCGCCGACCGACGTCTTCACCTACACTGTCTCCGACACCAACGGCGCCACCTCGTCCACCTCGCTCACCATCATCATCACCGGAACCAACGATGCGCCGGTAGCGGTGGCCGACGGCAGCGGCGACGCGGTGATCGAGAGCGGCGTCAACCCGGGCAACACGCCGGTTGCCGGCGACCCCTCGGCGACCGGCAACGTGCTGACCAACGACACCGACGTCGACAGCCGGCGGCAGCAGGGACCGTGACCGGCGGGGTCGGGCCGGCTCCGGCCCTCAACGTCGGTCAGCCGCTGGTCTCGGCAGCTACGGCACGCTGACGCTCCTGGCCGACGGCACCTGGAGCTATGCGCTCAACAACGCCGACCCCGACACCAACGCGCTGGCGCAGGGGCAGACCGCCACCGACGTCTTCACCTACACCGTCTCCGACACCAACGGCGCCACCTCGTCCACCTCGCTCACCATTACCATCACGGGCGCTAACGATGCACCAGTGGCGGTGGCGGACGGCAACGCCGGCGACGCGGTCACCGAGAGCGGCGTCAACCCCGGCAATACGCCCTTTTCGCCGGCGACCCCGCCGCTGCCGGCAACGTGCTCACCAACGACACCGACGTCGACAGCGGCGACACCCGCGAACCGTCACCGCGGTCAACGGCGCGGCGCTGAACGTCGGCCAGCCGCTGGTCGGTACCTACGGCACGCTGACGCTCGCAGTCGGCGGCATCTGGAGCTACGTGCTCAACAATGCCGATCCGGACACCAATACGCTGGCGCAGGGGCAGACCGCCACCGACGTCTTCACCTACACCATGGCCGACGCCAACGGCGCCATCTCCTCCGCTTCGCTCACCATCACCATCACCGGCACCAACGATGCGCCGATCGTGACCGGCGCGGTGGACAACGCAACGGTGACGGAAGGGCCGCTGCCGGTGATGACGGCGGGAGGCACGATCGACTTCGGCGATGTCGACCTTGCCGACGCCCACGCTACCTCGGTGACGCCCGGGGGCAGCGGCTACCTCGGAAGCTTCGCCGCCAACATGACCAACGCCTCGACCGGCGATGGCGTGGGACGGGTGACTTGGCTGTTTGCAGCCAACAACGCACTCCGGCAGTCGCTCGGGGCCGGCCAGGTGCTGGTGCAGACCTATACGGTCGAGATCGCCGACGACCACGGCGGGACCGCGACGCAGCTTGTCACCATCACCATCAACGGCACCAACGACGCCGCGATGATCACCGGCGAAACCGCCGGCGCGGTGGTGGAGGCCGGAGGCGTCGACAATGGCACCCCCGGCCCACCGACCGCGACCGGTGACCTCAATTCCACCGATGTGGACGATCCGAACGACACCTGGGAGGTGATCAGCGTGCCTACCGCAAGCACCAATGGATACGGCACCTTCACGATCACCGCAGCCGGGGTGTGGACCTACACGCTCGACAACAGCAATGCCGCCGTGGAGGCGCTCAACGCCGGCGGCACGCTCACCGACAGCTTCACGGTCGCCACCATCGACGGGACCTCGCAGATCGTCACCATCACCATCACTGGCGCAAACGACGCCGCGGTGGCGGTGGCCAAGGGCAATGCCGGCGATGCGGTGGTCGAGAGCGGCGTCAACCCGGGCGACACGCCGGTTGCCGGCGACCCCTCGGCGACCGGCAACGTGCTGACCAACGACACCGACGTCGACAGCGGCGACAGCAGGACCGTGACCGCGGTCAATGGCTCGGCCCTCAATGTCGGTCAGCCGCAGGTCGGCAGCTACGGCACGCTGACGC
>CAVPTV010000021.1:0-139213 GCA_963708765.1 uncultured Alphaproteobacteria bacterium
GGGCAACGTGTTCCGAAGCGAGTGGCCGGTGAGCGCATCGGAGATGTAACCGAGCCGGGCGTGACGCGCCGCGCTCATCGACAGCGTCGACCCAACGCAGGCCTCATGGCGCGAGCCAAATATAAGCCGTGAGCCCGTTCCAATTCCCCGGCTGCCATGCTCATATCGCGCCGCCTGTGGCACGATCCCTAACTTTTTGAGGTTGCATGAGAAGGCGCGATTTCATTGCCCTTTTGGGCGGGGCGGCGGTTGCGTGGCCGGGCGCCGTCGTCGCGCAGGCGCCGAGCCGCCTGTGGAAGATCGTGTTGCTGAATGAGCCCTGGCCACCGCTCGAGGGACTGCGGCAAGGGCTGCGGGACCTGGGTTACGTCGAGGGCAAGACCCATCGCTTCGAGTACCGTTTTGCGCAAGGGTGCGGAGCGATTTCCTGCCCTGGCGTCCGAGTTGGTCAATCTCCCGGTCGACCTGATCGTCTGTGCCGGCAACATATCCAGCCTTCCGCGTGGTGGAAGGCCAGGACGAACTCGATCTCGATGCTCAGAGCCTGCTCGGCCTGCACCGACTTGCCTTGGTGGCGGGCAGGACCTGCTGCTGGCGGGCATGGCCAGCAACTGGAAGGCGAGCTGTTGAAGGCGCTGGCCTTGGCCTTCCTCAGCTCGGTGGGCTTCATCTGAGCACCTGAAGGCCATCGCCCTGGTGAACATCATCAGCAGAGCATCACCAACTTCATCCTTGGCCAGGCCCTCCGTTGCCTGCTGCTCGACGAAGGTTCTGCTGCTGCCTTCATCCTCATCGGCCGTCCTTGCCGGCCATCATCCTGTTGGCACTGGAAGCAGTTGCATTCCCATAGCAAATGATCAAGACCCGGCTGCCATCGATTTACTCCTACCACGAGCATGTCGTGGCGGGAGGGCTGATGACCTATACGACGAACTATTACGACGTCTTCCGTCGCGAGGCGGTCTTCATCGACAAGATTTTCAAAGGCGCCAACCCCGGCGATTTGCCGGTCGAGCAGCCGACCAAATTCGAGCTGGTGATCAACCTCAAGACCGCCAACGCGCTCGGCCTCACGATACCGCCCTCGCTGCTTGCCCTTGCCGACGAGGTGATCGAATGACGTTGGCGATTCCGCTTATGATCACAACCCGGACATGGCGGCCCCACCGTTCATGTCGGTTCGGGGTTTAGCTGCAGACTCCCAACTCGTATAGTACAGCCGATGTCCGACCTCGAATGCGAGTTTCTCGCCTACGCCATCGCGCAGGCGCACCCTTTCGTGTGCGAATGCGCCGGTGCTGCCTTGTCGGATAACCTGCTGAAGACCGTGCGAACCGACGTCGAGCGCATCGGCAGCGCAGAGTTCGCCAAATGGCATGGCCATGGCCGGGAAGCCTTCGGCGCTCCACCGGCGGCATTCAACAATCGGCTGCTGCAGCTCGGGCCGGTCCGCCTGATCGCCGGCATCCGTTTCCGCAATCGCGACAGCCGATTCCCGTTCATCAGCATCGAGCAGAGCAACACCCCGCTCGGGACAGTGAAGGACTGCACTGCCTTGCTGCCGGGCCTGCACGCCGAATTTGGCCAGTTTCGGCCGCGCGCCGTGAGCTTCTTCCATCCGGCGCATCTGCTGTTGCAGATCGCGCAAGCGCGTGCCGACTACCATGTCCTGATCGCGCCGGCCCGATCCATGAGCGAGCGTACGCCGCCACCCAATTTCGACCGCGTCGCGCTGGTCGCAAGCGAGAACCTCGATTTCCATGATCGGTACGTCGCTCTTTATGACGAACATCTATGCGGAGCGGCCCTGGGCGCGCGCGGAGCTGCGCGTCGAAGATCGCGATACGCTTGCAGCACTGCCTGGCGGAAGGCCTGCTGTTCCATATTCTCGTGGACGGCGTCTGGTGCGGGATTGTTGCCGGGACGCATTCCATGCGCGGTGGCATTGCCGGCATCGAGGTTGTCGACATCATCTTGTCGCGAGCCATGCGCGGCGCCGGCCTGGGGGTGGCGGTGCAACGGCGGTTTGCCGACCTCCTGGCCAAGCGCGAGGCCTCGGCGATCGTCTGGGGAACCGTCGCCGATGCGAACGTACCCATGCGCCGCACCGCCGAGCGAGCCGGCCGGGTGGACGTCGGCGCGACCTGGTGCATCGATTTCTGATGTACATCCCGCCGGCGCCGACCGCCCGCGTGGACACGGCGTGCCGCGAACCATGGGAGGTCGTCCATTCAGGCCTGATCCGGCCTGCAACCCGACCCGTGGAAAGCGTTATCGGTTGGAGCCGAGGCGGAGCTGGGTGCGCGGGCGGAAGCCTCATTCCCTGCTCGCATCGATGAACGACCCGCAGCACGGATGCAGCACGGACAATGCCATGACCAGCTCCAACGACGTTTCACAGCCCAGGATCGCCCGGGTCTGGCGGGGCCGCACCACCAGCAAGAAGGCCGACGAGTACGCGGGCTATCTCTATGAGCACGGCATCAAGCCGCTCGAGGAGAAGGCGCTTGGCGTCCTCTGCTTCGCGAAGACCGCGCGACCGAGAGCGAGTTCGTGACCATCTCCTACTGGGAGAGCGTAGAGCATCCCATGTCACGCTTCGCAGGCGACGACGCGGCGGATCCACCACCTCGACCGCGATCCCGAGTTCCTGATCGAGTTGCCGAGAAAGTCCAGGTCCTCGAGATCGTCAGTGGCCATGGACGCACCGGCGGCGACCATCCATGAAGCCTCAGAGACGCCGAGAGGCGACGTCGGATGGGAAGCCGCTGAGTTCCGGACCGACGAGACGACGATCTTCGCGCGCTCGAGCCGCTTCTTCGGCGCCATGGCATCGAGGCTATCGGCGAAATTGCAGCAGCGGTAGCTTGGGCGCCGCGGATTGCTCCTAGGGAGACGACAAGATGAAAGAACCAAGAAGCACGTCCAGGGCGACATTGGACCACCCTCCTGCCGCGACGGGGCGCGATGGCGCGATCGACTTCGCCGCCCAGGTCGAAGCCTCAAGCGCCGAGCGCGTCATGCTTGACATGCCGCCGGACGAAATAGAGGCCATCGACAGCTGGATCAGGACGCAACCGGCGCCGCGGCCGTCGCGGGCGGACGCGATCCGGCATCTGGTCAAGCAGGCGCTCACTGGCGCGCAGGCGCCGCAGAAACGCAGCAAGGAAGCAGCGTCCAAGGCGCGCGAGCTGGCCGGTCGAGAGCTCGATCGCCTCGGCGACGCGTCGCTCCCGGCGGACGAACGAGAACGGCGAAAGCGCCGGCTGACAAAAGGGCCCACCGAGTTTCGCGAGATGCGCGGCGACCTTCCGAAGCCGAAACGGTGAGGACGCCCGACATCTGATCACCCTCCCCCACTAGGGGCGCCAGGCACGCTGCCCGCACTTGCTATTGCAGCGACTTGAGATCGAGGACCACGATCGCGCCGCCGGAAATCTGGCTGTGCAAAGTCGCACGCGTCACCGCGCTTCGCTACACTCGTCCGGTTGCCAATATGAGCGGAAATGATGATGGCTAACGAATTTCGCACCCTCGAGCAGCACTCGGCCGAATACTTCGGCGACACCCGCGACCATTGGTGGAATCTCGACTTTCTTGGCGCTGATGGCGAAACGGCTCGCCTTCGAGCGCGTGCGCGACGTGCTCGACGTCGGCTGCGGGGTCGGCCATTGGGGCCAGCTCCTCGCCAACGTGCTGCCGCGCGATGCGCGCTTGAGGGCGTCGATCGCGATCCGCTCTGGGTCGAGAAGGCCGCCGCCCGCGCCGCCACGCACGGCCTTGGCGACCGCTTCCGCTATCGGGCCGGCGTCGCCGAGACGCTGCCATTTCCCGACGCGAGCTTCGACCTCGTCACCTGCCAGACCGTCCTGATCCACACGCCCGATCCCGCCGCCGCCATCGGCGAGATGGTCCGCGTCGCGCGCCCGGGCGGGCTGATCCTGGTGGCGGAGCCCAACAACGTGGCGACCGCGCTCATCTTCGAACTCGCTGAGCTTCCACGATCCGGTGGACGACGTCGTGGCCCGCGTGCGGCTGCAGCTCGTCTGCGAGCGCGGCAAGGCGGCGTTAGGGGAGGGCAACAACTCGGTCGGCGACTCGTGCCCGGCCTGTTCGCGGCCCGCGGCCTCACCGACATCAGCGTGCATCTCAACGACAAGACCAGCGCCCTGCTGCCGCCCTACGACACGCCCGAGCAGCGCGCCATGCTCGAGGAGCGCTCCGATCTCAAGGACCGCGACTTCTGGATCTGGAGCCGCGCCGACACCCATCGCTATTTCCTCGCCGGCGGTGGCCGTGCGGAGGAGTTCGATGCGCTGTGGGCGGTCGCGACCGCTGGCGGCGACAGGTTCGACCCGGCCATCGCCGCGCGCACCTACGCCGGCGCCGGCGCCGCGATCAACTATCTCGTCGCCGGGCGGAAGCCCTGACCCAGCACGGCGTGAGCGGGCCTTTGTTCATGAGACTTCCCGCAGCACCTCGCGCGTCCGCCCGGCCGTGCCACTTTGCCGCCAGTCGCGCGGCAGCCGACCCATGGTTTCCGCCGCGCCCAGGTGAGCGGCAATCAGCGCGTTGACGGCCGGTGCGTGCGTGCGGGCCGATGTGGCCGGCGCCTTCGGCATCACCGCCAGGCGTGCCGGCAACAATGTCGGCAGCAGCTCTGCGATCGCGCGGGTCGGCCGCGGCGCGTGGTCGCCCCGCATGATCAGCACCGGCATGCGCAAGTTGGCATAGGCGGCAAGCAGCGTCGGCTCCTCCATCAGAGCGCGAAAATCGAGCGGAGCCTTGGGCATCCAGCGGATGAGCGCGGCCTGCACGGATGGCCGCAGCGCGGCCCAGGCGCCAGCGCCGCTCCAGTAATCGACGAACGCGACCGCGGCGCCGCGATAGTCGCCGGCAATGACGCCTTCGGCGGTCGCGCGGGCGAGGGCGGCGATCTCCGCGAACGCGGCGGCGCCGCGATCGCCGATCGCGCGGAGGAGGTGAAAGGCCGAGGGCTCATAGAGCGTCAAGCTGGCGATGCGATCGGGCCGCGCCAATGCCACGTGGAGGGCGACGCCGCCGCCGTAGGAGTGACCTATGAGATGAACCTTGCATTCGCTCCGATCGATGAGCTGGAAGGTTCGCACTGCCTCGTCCGCCAGGGAGAAGGCATGTGCGCCGCTCCATGCGCCGGTGCCCTCGCAGCCGTAGTGCTCGGGAGCAGCCAAGCGGTAGCCGGGACCGAGAGCCTCGGCCAGCGGACGCCACTGCCCGGCTCCGGCGCCGGAGCAATGCAGGGCAATCACCGGCGCGGCGCCTGCGATCGCGGGACCACAGTGCTGCATCTGCATGACGTCCTCCCATCCGGTCTGCTTCGGCGCAGTTTCGCTCTCCCGGCCGAAGGTCGAGAACTGATTGCCTGAGTTGAGGACGCAAGTCGTCAACCGATCGGTTTACGTCTTGACGACGGCCGAGCATCCTTGGTGCGGTTGGGTCGTGTCTCGGTTCGAACCGAGACCATGACACCATCGATTCCATGAAACCGATCGCATCCAACGGCGTCATTCCGGGACGGCGCGTAACGTGCCGGGCTCGGAATCCATATCCGGGGCCTGGGCTTATGGATTCCGGGCTCGCGCCACCAAACGGTGGCACGCCCCGGAATGACGCCGGCGGGACTGCGGTCGGCGCGTCACGGCGCGGCGTCGACACGCGCCGCGCGCCGACCCACTGTGAGATCAGCTCGAGCACCGATGGCGCGATCGTCTCCTCGATCTCGCCGTACTCGGAGGCCACGCCGGTCTTGGCGGTCTGGAACAGATGATTGAGCCCGGGCAATTCG
The DNA here is from genome assembly GCA_963708765.1 of uncultured Alphaproteobacteria bacterium. Lineage (GTDB taxonomy): Bacteria > Pseudomonadota > Alphaproteobacteria > Rhizobiales > Xanthobacteraceae > VAZQ01. The sequence goes on from CAVPTV010000021.1 coordinate 5,825, forward strand.
ATTGCTTCGGCGTCGCCATTGGCGGCGAGCGCGGCGCGGATCGCCGCCAGGTTCTCCTTGGCGGAGACCTGCAGGTCCTTCGACCCGTTGATCGCCAGCACCGGGCTCTTCACCTGGCGCAGCGCCGGCACCGGATCGTATCGCAGGAAATAGTAGAACCAGGCGCCGCTCACCTGCTGCACGGCCTCCTCGATCTTGGCGTCCGACATTCCGAGCGGCTTTCCCATCTCGACCAGGATCGCGCGCGCCCGCGCGGCGGCTTCCGACCTGTCGGCCGTATCCTGCACGGCGAACACCGCCCGATTGACCGCCAGGGCCTGCTCGATCTCCCGCTCGGCCATGCCCGCGGCCTGGGCGAGCAGCCGGGACTGGGTGAAGAAGGATCTCGTCGCCGGGCGTGCCCGGCCCGGCCATCAGGACGATGAACGCCATCGGCGTCGCCGCCGCGACCGCGGCGCGATCAGGCCGCCCTCGCTGTGGCCGATCAGGCCGATCGGCCGCCGTCGATCTCCTGCCGCGTCTTCAGGTAGGTGATCGCCGCCTCGACGTCGGTGGCGAAGTCGGCAGTGGTGGCGCCCGCGTAGTCGCCGGTCGACTTGCCGACGCCGCGGTCGTCGACCCGCAGGACGGCGATGCCCCGTCGGGTCAGGTGGTCGGCGATCACCAGGAACGGCTTGTGCTCCAACAGCGTCTCGTCGCGGTCCTGCGGGCCGGACCCGGTGATCAGGACGACCGCCGGGAACGGCCCGGCCCCCTCGGGCAAGGTCAGCGTCCCGGCCAGCCGCCCTTGGCGGCCGTTGTCTAGGCGACCTCCTCGGCCGGTACGGGAACGGGGGCTTCGCGGGCATTTGCGGGCGACGCAAGACCGGCGCCGCGCCGCTCGCCTCGCGCCGGGTCAGCGTGAACGGCAAATCGAGCCCGGCCTGGGGGTCCAGCGGCCGCGCAGCGTGCGCCCGTCGGCCTGCAGCGCGCCCTCGAACCGGGCGCCGATCGGCGCCACCTCGAGCCTGACCGCGTCGCCGTCGCGGCTGATGGCGGAGACCGGGATGCTGGTCGCGGCCTGGTCGACGCTGTCCATGGTCGCGGTCGTTCCGCGATCGGTGGTGCGGAAATGAAAGACGATGCGCAGGCGGGTTGCGCCCGCTTCGTATCGCGCCATCCCAGTCGCCGTCGAGGCCGGCGACGACCGGCGCCGGCGGCGGCGCGCCGCTCGACTCGCGCCGGGTGAGCGTGAACGGCAAATCGAGGCTGGCCTGAATCCAGCGGCCACGCAAGGTGCGGCCGTCGGCCTGCAGCGCGCCCTCGAAACGGGCGCCGATCGCCGCCACCTCGAGCTTGACCGCGTCGCCGTCGCGGCTGACGGCGGACACCGGGATGCCGGTTGCGGCCTGATCGACGCTGTCCATGATCGCGGTCGTTCCGCGATCGGTGGTGCGGACATGAAAGACGATGCGCAGGCGGGTCGCGCCCGCTTCGATCGTGCCCTCCCAGGCGCCGTCGAGGCCGACGACGGCCGGCGCGGCGCGCGGCGCGGCCGGCCGCGTGTCCTGCGACATGGCGGGGGCGGTGAGCGCGAGCACGCACGAGGCACATAGCAACAGCAATGAACCGATGTGACGCATAGCGGACCTCCTGGTTGCTGATCCGGGGAGGTCTCAGCGATCGCGGCGCCGGGCCGCTGTGATGGCCGGCACACTATGGCGGGATGGTTTCGGGGCGACCGCTACGGCCGAACGTGCCCAGCCGGTCCTTGACCGCCGGCATCGCGCAATCGCTCGTCAGCTGGTCGGAGATCGATCTTCATCTATCCCGTGCTTGCGCAGGGTGGCCTCTTCATCACCCGTCACCCACCCGAAGATTTTCGGATTTCCATCGAGATTTTGGACGAGGTAGTGAACCTCAAAATCTATTTCCACGTCGGGCGCGCCCTTGCGATCATAAATTGCCTTCCAGCCGACGCGGGCGAGACAGTGAAGGTCGTCAATCGGCGTGATTTGCAGCTCTTGAATGCGCATCTCCTTGGTTCCGATCGCGCGATAATGGGCGTAACCGCGCTCCATGACAGGCTTCAGACTGTCGTCGTTCTTTCCGGTCATGATGCCGCGAGGCGAAGCGGAGATGAATTCAGGCGTATAGACCGCCGTTATCTGGTCCAGATCGACGGTCCCGCCGATCGCGCGGTTGAAGAACTCCGCATATCTTTCGAGGAGCGCCCGAACAGCCGCTTCCACGCTCCGATCTCCATGTCGAGATCGGGCTTCTAGCAGATTGCAGCATGAACATCGAGGTCGGCTTGATCTCCATGCCGCGCCATGCCTCACATCGTCTCGGCGAAGAAGTCGCGCATCAGCATGTAGGATTTGCGGCAGAGCTTCTCGTCGTAGCGCGTCGGTCCGGCGTTGGCGGTCGGGTCGCAGAAGGAATGGACGGCGCCGCCGAACATCATCACCTGCCAATCGACCTTGGCCTGGGTGAGCTCCTCCTCGAACGCGTCCATCATGGGCTTGGGCGTCACCGGATCGGCCGAGCCGTGGATCGCCAGCACGCGGCCCTGGATGTTGGGCGTGCCGGCAACGGCCGGATTGGGATTGGTGACGTGGAACACGACCACCGCCTTGAAATCGGCGCCGGCGCGCGCCTGCTCGAGCGCGAAAGCCGCCGCCCGCGCAATAGCCGATCGCCGCCGTCCTGGGCGGCATCGACGAGGCCGAGCCGGCCCGCCTCGGCCATGAGCGTGTCGCAGGCCTTGCCGCCGCAGGCGATGGTGAAGGCAAGGTCGTCGTGCACGGCGCGCATGCCTGCCGCGAGCTGCTCACGCGTCTTGGGCCTGTCGCCATAGCCGGCGCCGACATGTCCGCCATCAGCACGACATAGTCCTTGCCGGCGACGATGCGCGCCTGCGCGATCGTGTCGGCGCAGACGCCCTTCCAGTCGGGCTGCATGAAGATGGCCGGACGCTTCGCCTGCACGCCGTCATCATGGACGATCATGCCCTCGAACTGCCGGCCGTCGACCTGGTACGGCACCTTCTGCTCGGCCATCGCGCTCTCCGCTCGTTGCTGGTCCGATGATAGCAGATCATCGTGCCATGATCCGAGCGAGCCGCCGGTCAATCCTGCCTTATCTTGCGCGGTGGGCCCTTGGGCCGATCAGGGCGCGCAGGGGTTTCCTCGGCGCGGGCGGGTATCTCCGCGGGGACAGGTTCCGCCGCCGGCGGCTCGATTGCGACGGGCGGCTCCACTGGCGCCGGAACCGGCGGCGCCGCTGCCGTCTTGGGCGGCCCGTCCCATTGGCAGGCCTCGCCAAGCCGATCACGCAAGGTCGCGACATTGACCAGCTCGAACAGGGAATAGTGCGCGATGCCATCCCGGTCGTAGGCACGCACGAACAGCTTGCCTCGATCGGGCAGCGCCTTGATGAACTGGACCGACGAGCGCGCATACAGCGCCCTGCCGTCGGCGGATGCCAACCACTGCGCTTCGATCGGGGCGCTTCGGTCGATCCGGTATGTCACGCGAGCTCGGCTCCGCGGGATAATTGACGAAGCCACGCAGCTTGATCGCCACTTCGGCTTTGTTGTCCTTGCACCTGAGCACGAGGTCGCCGGCACCCTCGTTGGCCTTCAGGATCTCGACGACGCCGGAGCCGTCGTCGAGCGGGAGCTCGGTCGCGCTCGGCACGCCGCGCCCGCGGCCGCTCGTCGTCCGTGCGCCGAAACCTTTCATCATCGGTACGCCGGGCCGCGTCCTCCGTACGCCTAAACCTTTCATCGTCCGTACGCCGGGGCCGCTCGTCCTCCTCCTCGCGCCGGTCACCTTCGCGGACGCGTGTCCTGGAGGTTCGTCCGGTCGCTGCGTCGTAGCAGGCAAGCCGCTCCTTGTCGTCCTTGCGGCCGACGCAAGCGCTGAGCGCGTCCTGGCCCCACGCCGACGGGGCGAGCACGGAAAGTGCCGCGGCCGAAACCGCCAACGCCGAGAGAATTTTTTTGGTATTCGACGTGCGCATGGCCGTGGACTCCGCAAATGGGGTGAAGTGGATTTCGCGCGGGCGGCTGGTTGTCGACGGAGCGGATGCTACGTCAGAAGGCGCGCGGCCTGATGTGACGGGCATCACAGGAACGCGCTATTGCGTGAACGCACCCGGCGGAAGGGGGTGTGCAAGCCGCGGCGGCGTGACGAATGTCCGGTGCTAGCGCCGCCGCTTGCCGGTCTTCGTCACCACCACCTTGATCGGCTTCGACATGACGGGCGGGTCATGCGGCACGTGGTTCTCGTCGGCGAGCAACAGCTGGATCGTGTGGGTCCCGAGCGGCAGGTTGACCTGCGCCTCGGTCTGCCCGGCGCCGAAGTGCAGGTGGTTGAAGTCGCTCGGGATCGGCTGGTCGAGCGGCGGCACCGGAGTGTCGATCAAGAGATGATGGTGGCCGGTATGGGCCTTCTCGAAGCCCGCCGGCGCAACACCCATATTCACCAGGCCGAACCGGATGGTGGCGGCGGCAGGAACAACGGACCAGTCGCGCAGGCCGACGAAATAGACCCGCGCTCCCGGCGGCGACGGCTTGCGAACAACCGGCGCCTGGGCGACGCTGACGCGAATGCGCGGCGACATCACCGGCGGCGAATGCGGGATGTGATCCTTGTCTCCCAGCAGCAGTTGCAATGTGTGCTCGCCGGGCGAGAGTGCGATCTCGGCCTCGGTCTGACCGGCGCCGTAGTGCAGATGATTGAAGTCATTCGGTATCGGTTGATCGAGGGCCGGTAGGTCGGTGTCGATCAACAGGTGATGGTGGCCGGAATGCTCGCGATGCGCGCCCGCCGGGGCGACGTCCATGTTCCGCACCCCGAACTTGACGGTCGTCTTGGGCGGAACGGTCGCCCCATCCTTGAGATCGACGAAATAGACCTCGGCGCCGGGCGCCGAAGCCGTGGGCCCACCGGCGCGAGCGGGCGTCGGGGCCGGCGCGGCGTCGGCGACCTTCACCCGAATGCGCGGCGACATGACCGGCGGCGAATGCGGGATGTGATCCTTGTCCCCCAGCAGCAGTTGCAAGGTGTGCTCGCCGGGCGAGAGCGTGATCTCGGCCTCGGTCTGGCCGGCGCCGTAATGCAGATGATTGAAGTCGCTCGGAATTGGCTGGTCGAGCGGCGGCAAGTCGGTGTCGATCAACAGATGATGGTGGCCGGAATGCTCGCGATGCGCGCCCGCCGGGGCGACCTCCATGTTCCGCAACCCGAACTTGACGGTGGTCTTGGAGGGAACGACGGCGCCGTCCTTGAGATCGACGAAATAGACCTCGGCGCCCGGCGCCGAAGCCGTGGGGCCTCCTCCGGTCCCGGCGGCCGCCGGGGCCGGCGTGGCGTCGGCGACCTTCACCCGAATGCGCGCCGACATGACCGGCGGCGTGTGCGGGATGTGATCCTTGTCTCCCAGCAGCAGTTGCAACGTGTGCTCGCCGGGCGAGAGCGTGATCTCCGCCTCGGTCTGGCCGGCGCCGTAATGCAGATGATTGAAGTCGTTCGGAATCGGCTGGTCGAGCGGCGGCAGGTCGGTGTCGATCAGCAGATGGTGGTGACCGGTATGCTGGCGATCCAGGCCGGCGGGCCCGACACCCATGTTCCGCAAGCCGAAATGGATCGTCAGCTTGGACGGAACGGTGGCTCCGTCCTTGAGATCGACGAAGTAGACCTCGGCTCCGGGCGCCGAAGCGGTGGGACCTCCGGTGCGATCCTTGGGATCTCTGCGCATGGACAACGCCACCCGTCGCCGCCGCCAGGAGCAGCAGCAGGATGGAGATCATGAAAGCGGGAGCGCTGGCGTTGATCCGATAGCGCACGCGCATGCGCGTTCTCCCTCTGCTCTGCGTCGACTTGGAAGGAACCGGCGAGCCGGGCGTGCCTCTATGCGGGTCAATCTATGCGAACTCGGTCTTGCTGGGAAGGCAACGCCGGCCCTCGCCGCGCCACGTGGAACGCGCGGCCACGCCCTGCCGACGGCAGCGGGCGCGCGGTTGTCCGACCTCGCGATCCATGTCTATAATACTGGTAATATTCGAGAATTAAGGCTGGACCAGGCGCGCTCGGAGCCCCATGGACGCTGGGCGGACGCGGCCGGGACCGATCGGTCGACGCGGAGGTATTGGGGTCGCGAAAACACTGCGAAGCGGCATCGAGCCGGCGCCAAGAAAATGCGACCAAGTGGCGGCGCGCAGCCGATGCAACCCGATCGGAACCTGCGCGGCGCGGGGAAGAGAAGACCAGTGTGAGGTTTTTCATTCCCGAAGAAACCAGGATGAACTAGCGTGAGTTGATTGTTGCCGACAGCCACAAAAACGCAGCGGATGAACATGCGGCTCTTCTTCGGCCTCTGCGTGCTGCTGGCGGCGATCGCGTCCGCGGCCTTGGCCCAGCAACGCAGCGTGCCGGTGGCGCTGATCATCGGCAATGCGAACTATCCGGACTCCAGCTCACCGCTGCCGACCACCATCAAGGACGCGCGCGCGCTCGCCGAGGAATTTCGTCGCTTGGATTACGACGTCGACCTGCGAGGAGAACGTCGGCAAGGAGGCGATGCAGCGCGCGATCGATGCGTTCACGGCCAAGATCAAGAGCGGAACGGCCGCGCTGTTCTATTTCAACGGCTTCGGCATCCAGGCCGCCAGACAGACCTATCTCATCCCGGTCGGCGCGCAGATCTGGACCGAGGCGGACGTTCGGCGGGACGGGATCAGCATCGACGCGGTGCTGGCGGAGATGCACCGCAAAGGGGCGCAGGTCAAGATCGTCATCCTCGACGCCTCCCGCAGAAATCCGTTCGAGCGCCGTTTTCGCCCGTCGCCGGCGGGGCTCGCGCGCGATCGAGGCGCCGGACGGCACCTGGCGATGTACTCGGCAGCGCCGGGCCGCGTGATCAACGAAGGCACCGGGCGAACACAGCCTGTTTGTCGGCGAATTGATCAAGGAGCTGCGCGGCCAAACCGGACCGCCGAGGAGGTTTTCAACCAAACGCGCGATCGGCGTGTCGCGCGCCTCGAACAACGAGCAGGTACCGTGGGTGGCCTCGTCCCTGGTCGAGGACTTCTATTTCGGCGCAGCGGCCGCCGGTCCGACGCACGCCCCGACACCGGCTCCTGCGCCCGCACGCCGGCCCCCGCACCGCCCCCGCCCCGCACCCGCAGCCGCGCGCCCGTGCCGCAACCCCACTCCGACGCCGGCGCCGGCTCCCGCCGCCCCCGCCGCCGCCGAGCTCGACACGCCGCCCGAATACAAACCGGGCGACGCGTTTCGGGATTGCCCGGACTGCGGCGAAGTGGTCGTGGTCGCGGCCGGCTCGTTCGAGATGGGCTCGACGTCCGGAATTCGAGAACCCGGTCCATCGCGTGACGATCGCGAAGCCGTTCGCCATCGGCCGCCACGAGGTGACATTCGAGGAGTGGGATCGCTGCGTCGACGCCGGCGGCTGCAAGCATCGCCCGGACGATCGCGGCTGGGGACGCGGCGATCGGCCGGTCATCAATGTCAGCTGGTCCGACGCCAAGGCGTACGTGGCCTGGCTCTCCGAGAAGACCGGGACAAACCTATCGGCTGCCGTCCGAGGCCGAATGGGAATATGCCGCGCGCGGCCGGCACCGACCACGCACCTACTGGTGGGGGCGCGATCTCGGCACCGGCAAGGCCAATTGTCGGGACTGAAGACGGCGGCCGCCGACAAACGACCCCGGTCGGATCGTTCAAGGCCAAGTCCGTTCGGTCTGCACGACACCGCGGGCAACGTGGCCGAGTGGGTCGAGGATTGCTGGAACGACAATTATCGCGGCGCCCCATCGAACGGATCGGCGTGGACCGCCGGGCAATGCCGGCTGCGGGTGCTGCGCGGCGGCGCGTTCGACAGTCAGGCGCGATACCTGCGGTCGTCGTCGCGCTTCAGGTATGATTTCGACGTGCGCTACTTCGCGAACGGATTTCGAGTCTTGCGCGAGTTGCGCTAGCGCACGTTTCGATGAATTGGCACCACGGCTCCGCGATTTCGGTGCGCTCCCCTCGGGGAGGGGTTGGGTGGGGGTCCTCGGCGGGCATTAGTGCAACCGCACTCCCCCTCCAACCCTCCCCCAAGGGGGAGGGAGCAGACCGAGTTCGCCGCTCGCGGAACGTGCCCTAGCGCCAGGCACGCCTGCCCGCAAAGGAACTTAGATGCAGGCCGGGGAACCGCGCAAAGACAAGGCTCGCCGGCGAGGCCTGTTCGGCAAGTACGTCGTATCCTTCGTCGGACTGGTGGTCTTCGTGCTCGCCGTGAACGGCGGGCTCGAAACGTGGTTCATGTATCGCGACACCACGGACCTGCTGGTCGAACACGCAGTCCGAGAAGGCCGAGGCGGCGGCCCGGCGCATCGAGCAGTTCATCGCCGAGATCGAGCGGCAGATCAGCTGGGCGACGCGCGCGAGCGCCGACCACGGTGGAGCAGCGGCGCGCCGACTACGCGCTGCTGCTGCAGCAGGTGCCGGCGATCGACCGGATCGTTCATCTCGATGGCGCCGGCAAGGAGCAGCTGCGACTGTCGCGCCGGCGAAGTCGTCGTCGAGCAGCGGCATCGACTATTCGCGGCGATCCGCGCTTCACGGAAACGCCGGCCAAGTCGGTCTGGTTGTCGCCGGTCTATTTCGACGGGCTCGAGCCGTTCATGACGATCGCGATGGCGCATTCCGGCCGCAACGCCGGCTCGACCGTCGCCGAGATCAATCTCAAGTTCCTGTCGACGTTCTCGACCAGCAGCCAGATCGGCAAGGGCACCGAGGCCTACATCGTCGGACCGAGCGGCCGGCTGCTCGCGCATTCCGACCCCGATCGCCGCGCTGGGAACGATCTCGCCGAGCTTCCGCAGGTGGCCGCCATGGTCATGCGCGAGGCCGAGCCGGTCACGTTCGGGACGCGATCCGGACGGACGCTCGGTGCTGACCGCGGCGCGCCGAGGTCCCGCAGGCTGAACTGGTACGTCTTCTTCGAGCAGCCGCTGAGCAAGGCGCTGCAGCCGGTCTACAGCCTGCTGTTCCGGACCGGCATGGCTGCTGGCGCTGGGCATCGTGCGTCGCGGTGCTCGCCGGCATGCTGCTGGCGCGCCAGATGGTCGATCCCGATCCGCGCCCTGCAGGCCGGCGCGCGGCAACTCGGACGCCAGCGATTTCGGCCATCGCATCGAGGTGCGACACCGCGGACGAGATCGAGGAGCTGGCCGACCAGTTCAACCGCATGGCGGACCAGCTGCAGGAATCCTACGGCGCGCCTGGAGCAGAAGGTCGAGGAACGCACGCGCGACCTCGCGACAGTCCGTTCGCGAGCTCAAGGCGCTCGAGGAGATCGGCCGCGCGGTCGCGTCCTCGCTCGATACTCAAGGCCGTGCTGGCGACGATCGTGACGCGCGCGGTCGAGCTCACCCAGGCGGACGCGCGGCGCCATCTACAGCTACGACGCCGCGCGCGACGTGTTCGAGCTCGCCGGAGGCGCACGGGCTCGAGCAGGCCTATCGCAGGACGCCATCCGCGCCGTCCGCGATCAAGCTCGACGAAAGCGTGCTGGGGCTCGTCGGCGCAGCAAGCGCGAGCCGATCTGCATTCCGAATCTCGCCGAGCGCCCCGAACTATCCGCTCAGGGACCTCACGCTTGCGGCCGGCTTCCACTCCGTGCTGGTCGTGCCGCTGCTCGGACAGGACGAGATCGTCGGCTCCCTGGTGGTGCAGCGCCGCGCGACCGGCGATTTTCCGGCGAGCACGGTCGGCCTGATGCAGACCTTCGCGCACCAGTCGGTGCTGGCGATGAACAATGCCCAGCTGTTCCGCGAGGTCGAGCAGAAGGGGCGAGCAGCTCGCGATCGCCAACGAGCACAAGTCGCAGTTCTTCGCCAATATGAGCCACGAGCTGCGCACGCCGCTCAACGCCGTGCTCGGCTATGCCGAGCTGCTCGTCGACGGGCTCTACGGCGAGATGCCGGACAAGGCGCTCGGAGGTGCTGGATCGCATCCAGACCAACGGCAAGCATCTGCTCGGGCTGATCAACGACGTGCTCGACATCTCGAAGATCGAGGCCGGCCAGCTCAAGCTGGCGCTCGAGGACTATTCGCGTGGAAAGCATCGTCGAATACGGTCGTGGCGTCGACCGGTTCGCTTGCGCAAGCAAAGGGCATCGAGATCAAGACCAACATTCCGAGCGGCCTGCCGATCGGCCGCGGCGACGAGCGGCGCCTGACCCAGGTGCTGCTCAACCTCGTCAGCAATGCGATCAAGTTCACCGATAGCGGCTCGGTCGAGATTCGCGTCAACGCCGTCGACGGTCAGTTCAACATCGCGGTGCAAGACACCGGTCCGGGCATCGCGCCCGCAGGATCAGGCGCCGCATCTTCGAGGAGTTCCAGCAGGTCGACAACAGCAGCACGCGGCAGAAAGGCGGCACCGGACTGGGGCTGTCGATCTCGCGCCGGTTGGTCGAGATGCACGGCGGCCGGATCGATCTGGAGTCGACGCTCGGTGTCGGCTCGACCTTCACCATCGTCGTTCCGGTGCGCGTCGAACGAGCAGAGGCAGCCAGCATGAGCAAGCGCATTCTCGTGGTCGAGGACACCGAGGACAATCGGCGGCATCCTGCGCGATCTTCTGACCAACGCCGGCTTCGAGCTGATCGAGGCGGTCGACGGCGAAAAGGGCGTCGCGATGGCGGCGGAGCACCGTCCGGACCTCATCCTGATGGACATCCAGCTTCCGGTCGTCGACGGCTACGAGGCGACCCGCCGGATCAAGGCCAATCCGGAGCTGCAGGCACATTCCGATCATCGCCGTGACCTCCTATGCGCTGTCCGGCGACGAAGCGAAGGCGGTCGCGGCCGGCTGCGACGGCTATGTCGCCAAGCCGTTCAGCCCGCGCGCAGATCCTCGCCAAGATGCGCGAATTCCTGCGCTTGAAGCCGAGAGGAGACGTGAGCTTGCGAACTCCGCCGCGCATCCTCGCCGTCGACGACGTGCCGACCAACCTGGAGATCCTGCGGGTCCGGCTGGAGGCGCAAGGCTACGAGGTCGTCACCGCGGCGGACGGCGAAGAGGCGCTGGCGCGCGCGCGCGAGCTCGAGCCCGACCTCGTCCTGCTCGACATCATGATGCCGAAGCTCGACGGCATCTCGGTGCTCAAGCAGCTCAAGCAGGACGCCGCGCTGCGCTTCGTGCCGGTGATCCTGGTGACCGCCAAGGCCGACACCGCGACGTCGTCGTCGGGCTCGAGGCGGGCGGCGACGACTATCTCACCAAGCCGTTCGAGCAGGCCGCGCTGGTCGCGCGCGTGCGCTCGCTGCTGCGCATCAAGGAGCTGCACGACACGGTCCAGGAGCAGGCCGAGCAAGCTCAAGGAGCAGACCGAGCAGCTGTCGAGCTGGAATCGGCTGCTCGAGGAGCGGGTCGCCACGCAGATCGGCGGAAATCGAACGGATCGGCCGCCTGCAGCGATTCCTGGCGCCGCAGGTGGCGCGAGATGATCGCCTCGTCCGAGACGCACGACTCGCTGCTGGCGAGCCACCGCCGCGAGGTCACGGTGGTGTTCTGCGATCTGCGCGGCTTCACCGCCTTCACCGAGCACGTCCGAGCCCGAAGAGGTCATGGCGGTCCTGCGCGAGTACCACGAAAGTCTGGGCGAGCTGATCTTCCGCTACGAGGGCACGCTGGAGCGTTTCGCCGGCGACGGCATCATGATCGTGTTCAACGATCCGATTCCGTTTCGCCGATCACGCCGAGCGCGCCGTCCGGATGGCGCTCGACATGCGCGAGCGAGTCGGCAGCAGCTGGCGGCGGAGTGGCGCCGCCACGGCCACGAGCTCGGCTTCGGCATCGGCATCGCGACCGGCTACGCGACGCTCGGACAGATCGGCTTCGAGCAGCGCCGCGAATATACCGCGATCGGCAGCGTCACCAATCTGGCGTCGCGGCTCTGCGACGAGGCGCGCGCCCGGCCAGATCGTGATCGACCAGCGCGCCTTCGGCTTGATCGAGCAATCGGTCGAATCCGCGCCGATCAAGAAGCTCCGCCTGAAGGGCTTCAACAGGCCGATTGCGGCCCATGAGGTCCTGGCGTGGCGGGCCCGCCCAGAGACTCGGACCCGCCGGCGCCGAATGTCGTCGGAGGGGCTCCCGGGCAGCGCGCTTGAGGCGCGCCGGCACCGCGGCCGCCTCACTTGCGCTGGTCACTTGCGCTCGAGCAGCGCCGCGATCGCCTTGACCTGATTGCGCGCGTAAGCCGGCAGGCCGGCGCTGATGGATTTGCCACTGTTGAACGAGCTCTTGCCCGCCAGCACCTGCGAGGGCACCAGATTGCGCAGCACCGGGACCTGGGCGTAATCCTTTTTCTTGGTCAGGATGGCGGAACTCGATGGCCAGCGTCATGTACACGCTGGCGATGGTCTGGTTGGGGTCGCTCGGATGCCGCTGGAACACGGCCAACAGCTTGCCGAACTGCATCATCTGATTGACGTAATAGATGCTCTGCTCGAGCGCGCCGACGGCGGGCGTATCGAGCCCGGTGAGCGACGCAAGGCCCATCTCCGCGACCGCTAATCGGGCCGGCGGCCCGAGGTCGAGTGATGGTCGGAGCGGTGTCTGAGTGGTGCTCTAATCGAAACGCTGCCCGCGCCGGTCGCGGTCCCGGAAGCCGTCGCGCTCGCGGAAGCCGTCACGGTCGCGGAAGCCGTCACGATCGCGGAAGTCATCGCGATCCCGGAAGCCGTCACGATCGCGGAAGAAGCCGTCGCGACCTCGGAAGCCGTCACGGTCGCGGAAGTCGTCACGGTCGCGGAAGCTGTCACGCGGGTCGGATCTCGTATCGCGATCGACCAGCCGAAATTGCGTGTCGATGATCTGTCCGGTCCGATCGATGCGGAAGCATTCCGTGAACGGACTTGCGCTAGGCTGCTGCCCTCCAGACCGCTGTTGCTGCGAGCCGAACTGCTGCCGGCCGAATTGCTGTTGCCGAGCGTCGCCCGATTGGCCGAGCGGGCGACATGACAGCTGGCGCATCGCCTCGGGCGACGGCGGCGCAAGGACGGTCTTGGGTGCGACGTGCGCCCATACCGCCTGCATGATCGGCTCGAAGATTGGCACCGCCGTGGTGCCGCCGGATGCGCCGGAGCCGAGCGTACGCCGCTTGCCGTCGGCGTTGTCGTAGCCGACCCAGACCGCCACCGTCACGTCGTTGCTGAAGCCGACGAACCAGACGTCGTTCTCGTTGTCGGTCGTTCCGGTCTTGCCGGCGACGAACGGCGCGAGCCCTGCGATCGCGCGAGCCGTGCCACGTGCCAGCACGCCTTGCATCATGGTCTTAAGCTGATGGAAGGCGGCGCGGTCGCCCGCGCCGATCGCGACCGCCGATTTGGGATCGTAGCGATAGACGACGCGGCCTTCATGCTCGACCGCATCGATGACGTGCGGCGTAGGACGAACGCCCTCGTTGGCGATCGCGGCGTAAAAGGCCGCCAGGTCGACCGGCCGGACCGGTTGCGCGCCGAGCACGAACGGGTAGTGGCGCATGCATTCGCGGTAGATGCGGGCTTGCACGGCCAGCGCGCAAAGGCGGTCGAGGCTCGCTTCCGGACGCTTGTCGATGGCGCCCTCGAGCAGATGCACGGTCGCCAGATTGCGCGAGTTCTCGAGCGCGCTGCGCAAGGTCATCGTCCCGCCGCCGCCGCCGTCGTAGTTCTTCGGCGTGTAATAGTCCTCTTCGCGAACACGCTTCCCCGCGCCGATCGGCGGCAGCGAGATCGGATCATCGCTCACCAGCGTATTGGGCTGCAGTCCGGTACGCAGCGCCGCCAGATAGCTCAAGGGCTTGATCGCCGAGCCGGGCTGACGCTCGGCCTGCGTGGCGCGGTTGAGCTGACTCAGCGGATAAGAGAAGCCGCCGCTCATGGCCAGGATGCGGCCGGTCTTGTTCTCGAGGACCACCACCATGCCCTGCACCACGGGGCGCACGCGCAGCTCGGCACGTCCGGCCGTCTTGCTCTTGGCGTCGCCGTCGATCACGCGCACCAGAACCACGTCGTGCAGCACCAGCTTGAGTTGGGCGGTCTCGTTGTCGATCGACAGCGGCAGGATGCGGCCATCGGCCAGGCCGACGCGCCAGGTCTGGCCCTTCTTGCCGGGCTTTTCGAGCAGGACGGCCGGCGTCCAGTGCACGTCATAGAGCGGCAGCCGGGCGCTCCGCAGCGCCTGCTGCCAGGACGGCGCTTTGTCGGCCGGCTTGCGCTCGGCCTCGATGCGCCCGATGGCGGCGGCGAGGTTGGCTTCGGGCGCCCTGAACGTAACCCGGCCGGCGCCGCGCTCGTAGCTCGACAGGCCCTCCTGCAGGAGTCGACTCGACCGCCCGCTGCAGTTGCGGATTGATCGTGGAGCGAACCGTGTAGGAGTTCGCGGTGATTGCTTCGAGCCCGGCCATCGTGCGCGCCTCGCGCTCGACGTGGTCGACGAAATGGAAGCCGATATCCCGGCGCGGTTTCTTCACGTACGCGATGAGGGTGGGCAATGCCGGCAACCCCTTGCCGGCTTGCTGGGAGCTGATCACGCCGTCTTCCTGCAGCCGGCTCAGCACGTAGGCGAGCCGCTCCTGCGTCCGTCCCGGATGCCGGTCGGGGCTGTAGTAGGTCGGCCCTTTGGTCAGCCCCGCCAGCATCGCGCCCTCTTCGAGCGTCAACGTCTTGACGGTCTTGCCGAAAAAGCTGCGGGCGGCCAGCTCGATACCCCACGAGCCGCGGCCGAGATAGACGAAGTTCAGGTAGAGCTCGAGGATCTCCTGCTTGCTGAGCGCGCCCTCGAGCCGGGTCGCCACGATCATCTCGCGGATCTTGCGCTCATAGCTCAGATCCTCGCCCACCAGCAGGTTCTTCACCACCTGCTGGGTGATGGTGGAGCCGCCTTGCGGCCGCCCGGCCTGCGCAAGATTGCCGATGAAGGCACGGATGAGGCCACGCTCGTCGATGCCCTTGTGCTGGAAGAAACGCTTGTCCTCGGCGGCGATGAACGCCTTCTGGACGGGCTCGGGGATGTCGGCGAGCGCGACCCAGACGCGGCGCTGGTTCTCCTCGAACATCTCCGCGAACCGCTGGCCCTTGCCGTCGAGCACGAGGCTGGAGCCCGGCAGCTTGAGGCCGCGAAGCTTGTTGTGATCCGGCAGGTCGGCGACCGCCTTGTTGTAGTAGTCGATGACGTCGCCGAGATCGACCGCCGGCTTGGGCACCGGCTCGTTCTTGCAGAACTCCCGATAGGCGGTGTGGAGGTCGCCGAAGTTCAGCCCCCGGAACGCCTTGACCTCCGCGGTGAGCGCCTGCGGGTCCTCGAGCGCCGTGTCGATGAGGTCGTCGAGATTGAGGTCCTCGATGTCGAAAGCCTTGCGCATATGGGCACAGCCGGCCTGCAGCAGCTTGGCGACCTGCTGCTGGTCCTGCGCACGGTCGAACTTGGTCTTGACCGCATCCGGCGCGGTCGTGACCTGACTGAGCGCCAGCGCGGTCGCGAACATCTTGACGAGAAGCGTTTCCATCTGGCGTCCCCGATGCTCGAGGTCCGAGGCGGCACAACGCCGCTCTTTCGTCGAGCTACCACTACAGTGGCGTTCAGCGGCTGGGTCCCTTGTGGGGCAAAACATGGTTCCAGGCTGTGACGCCCATCACATTTGAACTCTTCAGCCTTGTCAGAACGGTCGCGTGGGCGAACTCCAGCCGCGGCGCGGTGGCCGTCGCCCGCATGATCAGAGACCAGGAAGGTGGAACCAGGACCCAGCGGCGTTGCGGTCTGACTAGACTTCGATCCGCTCCTGCAGCGCCGCCGCCTCGAAGACGCTCTTCGGCCAGGCCAGGCCGTAATGCTCGCGCAGCGTCTTGCCCTCGTAGGCGGTGCGGAACAGGCCGCGCCGCTGCAGCAGCGGGATCACCTCGGCGCTGAAGACGTCGAGCATCGCCGGCAGCAGCGGCGGCATGATGTTGAAGCCGTCGGCCGCACCGTCGGCGAACCAGTCCTCGATCAGGTCGGCGACCTGCTCCGGCGTGCCGGCGAAGGTGAAGTGGCCGCGGGCGCCGGCGAGGCTCGCCAGCAATTGCCGCAAGGTCGGTTTTTCCCGCCGGACCAAATTCAGGATCACCTCGGTGCGGCTGCGCGCCGCCTCCACCGATGCAGGGCGCGGGAAAGTCCTCCGGCGCCAACGGACGGTCGAGCGGCAGGTGCGAGAAATCATGCCCGCCGAACCGGCCGGACAGCCGCTTGCGTCCGACCTCGGGGTCCGACAGCTCGTTGACCTCGCGCGCCAGGCGCTGCGCCTCGGCCTCGGTCGAGGCGATCATCGGGCTCAAGCCCGGGCAGGATCAGCACCTGCGTCGGGCACCCGCCCCTCGGCCGCCACCAGCGCCTTCAGGTCGGCGTAGAACGCCTGCGCGGTCGCCTTCTCCATGTGGGCGGTGAACACCGCCTCGGCATGGCGCGCGGCGAAGCGGCGGCCGGTGTCGGACGATCCCGCCTGCACCAGCACCGGCCGGCCCTGCGGGCAGCGCGGCAGGTTGAGCGGCCCGGCCACCTGGTAGTAGTCGCCCTTGTGGTCGATCGGCCGGATGCGGTCGGGCCTGGCATAGCGCCCGCCGCGGCGGTCATCGACCACCGCGTCGTCGGCCCAGCTGTCCCACAGCGCCTTGACCACCGCCATGAACTCCTCGCCGCGGGCATAGCGATCGGCGTGGCTCAGCTGGCCGGCGCCGCCGAAGTTGCGCGCCGCCGAAGCGAGCCACGACGTGACGATGTTCCAGGCCACGCGCCCGTTGCTGATGTGATCCAACGACGCGAACTGGCGCGCGAGATTGAACGGCTCGGTATAGGTGGTCGACGCGGTGGCGACCAATCCGATGCGGCTGGTCGACACCGCCAGCGCCGCCAGCACAGTGATGGGCTCGAGCCAGCTGCGCGCCGCCTGCGCCACGTCCTCGCCGAGCGCGAGCTGGTCGGCGAGGAAGACGGAGTTGAACAGCGCGGCCTCGGCGCGGCGCGCCAGATCCTGGAAGTAGCGGATGTCGGTCAGCGGCAGGGCTGAGGACGCCGGATGCCGCCATGACGCCTCATGGTGACCGCGGCTGTGGATGAACAGGTTGAGATGCAATTGCCGTTTCATGGCATCGACCCACCCTCGGTTCGTGCTTGCTCTCACCCGCGTGCCGGCTCCAGCAGCAGCAAGGACGTCATGATTCCGACCATCCATTCGTTTATGCTTCGCCGCACATCCCCAATGGGCAGCTCATCGTCGACCCAGGCTCCGGCCACGCATCGCAATTTCAGTACCCCGACCTGTTGCTGTCTCATGCACGCACGTTTCCGAACGGGTGATCGAAATAGCGGACGGACCAGCCAGCACACGAAGGACAATTTGGAGAAACAACATGGCCAATACCATCACGACCAAGGACGGCACGCAAATTTACTACAACGACTGGGGCAAGGGACAGCCCGTCGTCTTCAGCCATGGCTGGCCGCTCAGCGCGGACGCCTTTGAAGACCAGATGTTCTTTCTGGCTTCGCGCGGCTTTCGTTGCATCGCCCATGATCGCCGCGGCCATGGCCGTTCGAGCCAGCCATGGAACGGCAACGACCTGGACACCTATGCGGACGACCTCGCGGAGCTCGTTCAAGAGCTCGATCTCAACAAGGCGATCCACGTCGGCCACTCGACCGGCGGCGGAGAGGTGGCCCGTTATATCGGCCGGCACGGCACCAAGCGCGTGGCCAAGGCCGTGCTGATCGGCGCGATACCGCCGCTGATGCTCAAGACGCCGGCCAATCCCGGCGGCTTGCCGATCGAGGTGTTCGACGGACTTCGCGCCAACGTCGTCGCCGACCGTTCGCAGTTCTGGAAGGATCTGAGCATGCCGTTCTACGGCTACAACCGGCCGGGCGCCAAGATCTCCGAGGGCGTGCGCAACTCGTTCTGGCTGCAGGGCATGCTGGCCGGTTTCCCGGCCTCGTACTTCTGCATCAAGGCGTTCTCCGAAACCGACACCACCGAAGACCTCAAGAAGTTCGATGTACCGACGCTGATCCTCCACGGCGACGACGATCAGATCGTACCGATCGGCGCGTCGGCGATGCTTTCCTCCAAGATCGTCAAGAACGCGACGCTCAAGGTCTACAAGGGCGCGCCGCACGGCATGTGCACGACCGAAAAGGACAAGGTCAACGGCGACCTGCTCGAATTCATCAAGACCTGAGCTGGTCGGGCAAAGGGCTGCGCCGCCCAGGATGGCGGCGCGCCCAAATGGCTCGCACGATCCGGCCGCCTCAGTCCAGCCGCGCGATCCCCGCCTTCTGTATCACGGCGCCCCATTTTTCCGTGTCGGACTTCAACAGCGCGCCGAGCTGGTCCGGGCCTTCGGCCGCGATGTCGAGGCCGAACGTGCCCAGCCGCTCCTTGACCGCCGGCAGGCGCAGGATCGCGGCCATCTCGTCGTGCAGCCGGACGATGATGTTGCGGGGCGTGCCGGCGGCAGCGAACACGGCGATCCACGTGGTCGCCTCGAAATCCGGGACGCCGGCCTCGATCATGGTGGGCAATTCCGGCAGCACCGGCGAGCGTTTGAGGCCCGTGGTCGCGAGCCCGCGCACCTTGCCGGCGCGCACGTGCGGCGCGCCGGTGGTCACGAAGTCGAAGAACACCGGGACTTGCCCGCCGATGACGTCGTTCATGGCGAGCGGATTGGCCCGGTAGGGCACGTGCCGCAGGTCGGTGCCGGTCTGCTGCTTGAACAGCTCGGTGGCGAGATGCGTGGAGGTGCCGAGACCGGGCGTGGCATAGGTGAGCTCGCCCGGCCTGGACTTCGCCAGCGCGACCAGCTCGGCGATGCTCTGCGCCGGCACCGCCGGATTGACGACCACGACCATCGGAATGCTGCCGACGAGCGTGACCGGAGCAAGATCCTTGATCGGGTCGTAGCTCATCTTCTTGTACAGGCCGGGCGCGATCGCCAGATAGTTCGCCGCCATCAGCAGCGTGGTGCCGTCCGGCTCGGATTTCGCCACCGCGTCGGCGCCGATATTGCCGCCCGCGCCCATGCGGTTCTCCACCACGACCGGCTGGCCGATCCGTTCCGGCAGGTGCAGCCCGATCAGGCGCGCGATCGTGTCGCCCGATCCGCCGGGGCCGAAGGGCACCACGAACTTGAGCGGCTTCCCCACGATGGATTGCGCCGACACCGTCGACGGCGCCGACGACAGAGCGACGCCGAGCCCCAGCAAGGCCAGCGCGGCGATACGCGAAAGGACCGGCATCGAGCTTCCTCCTCGTCGGCAATGGGACGGCGGCACGATCCGGGATTCTTGGGTGAAGCCCGAACCGGGGTCGATGGTAGACATTCTCCGACCTGGCTGGAATGCCGGATGTGAGCTCGCCAGGCGCCGCAAGCGCGTGCCTCGGGCGGAGCCGAAGCAGGAAAGTGATGCCATCTCGCCCGATTTGAACGTGATCGAGTCTCACACACGCCCGGGGCGGGATATGGTAGGTTCCCGTCACGGTGCTGATCGTGGGCGAGGCCAATGCGACGGCGCAAGTTCATCACCCTCCTCGGCGGCACAGCGGCGGCGTGGCCGCTCGCAGTGCGCGCGCAGCAGCCGGGCGAGCGGGTGCGGCGGATCGGGGTGTTGTTTGGGACTTCGGAGAGCGATCCGGTGACGCGGGAGTATCTGGTCGCTTTCGCGCAGGGGCTTGCGCCGCTCGGCTGGAGCGAGGGCCGCAATGTGCGGATCGACACGCGCCTGGCCGGCGGCGAGGCCAGTCGGATCAGGAATTACGCGGCGGAGCTGGTGCGCCTGAGCCCGGACGTAATCCTGTCACACGGCACGGAAACATCGCGGATCATGCAGCAGGCGACCCGCACGATCCCGATTGTCTTCACAACCGTCACCGATCCCGTCGGCAGCGGGCTGGTCGCGAGCTTGGCGCGTCCCGGCGGCAACATCACGGGGTTCACGAATTTCGAGTTCTCGATGGCCGGAAAATGGCTCGAGTTGCTCAAGGAGGTCGCGCCCGGCGTCAGAAACGTGACCGTCGTTTTCAATCCGGACAATGCGGCGATGCCGGGCCAATTGCACGCGATTGCGCTTGCAGCGCCGGCGCTGGGATTGCAGGTGACGGAAGCGAAGGTGCGCGACCGCGGCGAGATCGAGCGCGCGCTCGATGGCCTTGCAGGTGCGCCGAACGCCGGTCTGCTCGTGCTGCCCGAATTCCTCACCTCGGTGCATCGCGACCTGATCATTGCGTTGGCGGCTCGCCACCGCCTGCCTGCGGCCTACGGCCACCGCTATTTCACGGCGAGCGGCGGCTTGATTTCGTACGGAGTGGATAACAACGCCGTGTATCGGCGTGCCGCATCATATGTCGATCGGATACTGCGGGGCGAGAAAACCGCTGATCTACCGGTGCAGCAGCCCACCAAGTTCGAGCTGGTCGTCAACCTCAAGACGGCGAAGGCCCTCGGATTGACGGTTCCCGAGTCATTCCTTGTGCGCGTGGACGAAGTGATCGAGTGAGGCTGGTCGATGACCGTATCGGCACGAGCCGGAAAGGTCAGGGTCAAGCCGCTCCAGTACTGCACCGCTTGCTCATCATGCGGCCGAGGCCCCGTCATCAGAACTTGAACCGCGCGCCCACCTCATAGCTGCGCGGAGCCCCGAGTATGATCTGATCAGGGTAACCGGGATCCCCCCACGCGGCATAGATCCTGTCGGTCAGATTTCGCACGCGGAACGTCAACCGGGTGTTGTCGACGGCGATGAAATCCCATTTTGGAATGTCGACGAAGACCCACGCATCCGCGACCGTATATTCCTCCATGACGACGAGGTTGTCGTCGAAATTGAAGCGGTTGCCGACATGACGGACCGTGGCGCCGACTTCCACCGGCCAGCGGGTTGCGAAGCGGTAGGATGCGCCGGCGTTGGCGACGAACCGCGGCACGTTGGGCGGCGTGTTGCCCGTAAACGACTGGGGGTTTCCGTTATCGTCGATGAAGTCGAAGTTGGCGTAGTACGCGTTGACGAAGGCCACGTTGCCCCAGAGCTTCAACCCTGGGATCGGGTTCACCGCGCCGGCGATCTCGACGCCTCTCGACTGCGACCTTGCCGGCGATCTCGACCTGCTGGCCGCCCTTGGCGGAATAGACGTTGCGGCGCTCGATATCGAACGCCGAGACCGTCCACTCGGCGCGCTTGTCCCAGAACAGCAGCTTGGCGCCGGTCTCGTAGATGCGCGAGGTCGTCAACAGCAACGGCTGGGTCGGGCGCAGGATGAAGATGTTGGCGACCGCCGGATCGGCCGCGGTGGCGTATTGGCTGTAGAAGGTCAGCCCGGGCAGCGCGTCCCAGGTATAGCCGACACGGCCCGTCACCGGCTTGAAGGTCTTGTCGAACGGGTAGCCGTCGGCGCTGCGCAGCACGCCGTCGACGTCGAATGCGGTGCGGTGAAGGTTGATCTCCTCGATCCGCAAGCCGCCGAGCACGGCGAATGTCGGGGTGATCTTCAGCCGGTCCTCGAGCGTCAGCCAAATATTGTCGAGGTGCGTAAAGAAGGGCTTGGTCTGCTGCGGGCCGTAGAAGCCGCGGTCCGGATTGACCAGATTGACCAAGTCGTTGTTGAAGAAGTCGTCCTGCACGACGTTGAATTGCAGGTTGCTCGCCCCCAAGGCGGCGGCGAAGCGGTTCTCCATCCCGGCGATGCTGGAATTCACCGTCACGTCGCTGACGGCGCCGTAGAGCCGCTGTTCGTGCTCGACCGAAAGTCGCTCGCGGTAGACCCGCAGGACCGCCGGATTGTCGTCGAAGGCGTTGACCTCGTTGTTGAACCAGCGGCGGTTGGCCTTGTAGGAATAGACTTGGTTCCTGAACTTGACGTTGTTCGAGATGTCCCACTCCAAGCCGGCCCGCAGCCACAGTTCCTTTGCTCCGCTGTCGTTGTCGAGCACGTTGTAGGTGGTCCGCAGCGTGCGGCTGTCGACCGTGACGGGGGTGAGAACGCCGGTGTGACCATTGGGGTAGTATTGGGTCCACAGTCCCGAGACGACTCCGCTGGTGGAAAAGGGGCCGCTGAACGAGACCGGAACCAGCGGCGTGCCCCAGTAGAACCTGTTCTTGTCCTGCTTGTGCTCGGCCGCGGCCCAGATCTTGAAGTTGTCGGTGACGCGATAGTCGAGCTGCCCGGAAATGTTCGTGAGCTTGCTGTAGGTGTCGTCGATGAAGCTGATGTTCGATGAACGGGCGACGTCGAAGCGGTAGTCCAGGCCCTTGACCGCCGTGCTGCCGCCGGACCCGAACCCGGCGCGGAAGCCATAGAACGAATCGAAGGACGTGAACGCCTCGTTCACGACCTTTCCGGTATGAGGCCGTCTTGGTCACGTAGTTGATGGCGCCGCCGGTTGCGCCTTCACCCGACATCAGCGACGCCGGACCTTTCAGGATTTCGATCTGCTCGAGATTGGCCGTGTCCATGACGCGGCGATGTCATCTCCGACGGGCCGATCTTGATGCCGTTGTAGAGCGTGTTGATCTGGGTGCCGCTGAAGCCGCGCATGGAAAAGGACGCGGGCGCGCCGGGGGCGTCTCCGGCCGTCACCCCGACAGCGGCCTGGGCGGCCTCGGTGGTGGTGTGCAGCCCGCGATCCGTGAGCACCCGCTGGTCGATGACCTCGACGGACGCCGGCGTCTGGCGGGCGGTGAGGCCGAGATAGCTGACGCTTCCGGCGACGGTTTCGGTGTTGAGCGGCGTCTGGGCGGCGCTGCCTGGTCCGCTGCCCGCGGCCGGAACGGATGCCGGCGCAGGAACCGGTGTCGGCGCACGAACGCGTGCCGGCGCACGAACGGGTGTCGGCGCAGGTACCGGTGCAGGCTGTGCGGCCGGCGTCCCTTGCCGCCGCGGCCTTCGCGGCGGCAACGGGGCGACATCGATCGGCCCCAACTGCTCGGGGCGTTGACCGGCTTGAGGTGCCGTTTGGGCGGCACCCGGACTGATGGGCCCGAATGAAAGAAGGACAAGAAGGCCGAGCGGAGAAACCGAACAGCGCAACCATCGCTTGACCGAATGGTTTCGCCTGCAATCCGACGCACGAACGCCACGCAGCATGACACACTACTCCGTTTGCTCCGCCTCGGGTGGTCCCGGAGCGGCCCGATCGAATCTGAGTTCGCATTGACAAGTTGAGTGGCGCGCGCGGTCCGCTCGGATCACCGAGCCCGCTTCGCGCAGCCCAAGCGGGCATGCGAGAAGACCGGCGCAAGGCCGCCACAGCTGTTGAGATGCAATAGACCTCGGTCCGACGGCGATCGCCCACCCGTCACCGCGACCGCTGGCTGCCTTCCGCCCTCGCCCTTGGCGGCAGAAGCTCGCCAACCGTAGTCGTCACATCGGGGCACCCCGCCCGACGCTTACGCGCGTGACCGTTGCTGGTGGCAGATCTCCTGGCTCGCGGGTCGCCGTCTCCGTCCACCTTCCCAGGAACAACGCTGTTCCCAGTGGCATAATGGCCGGAGACTCTCCGCTTACAGTTGCGGGGGCAGCCGTGGCATTACGCGTCGAAACGCGCGCACCACGTTCCCTTTTGATCCCTCTCGGGAACCACCGGCAACAAGCGTCGCATCGGAACCCCGCAAACGTCAACCGCGTAGGTGCGATCACACGATGACGGATGCGAGTTTCGACCGCATGTGTGGCCCCGCCGCAACGCCACGCCAGACGAATGCCGCCCGAGCTCTGACGTGACGCAGCTCAGGGGACCGGCTGGGCGCGGTCCACTGCCGCACCGCGCAGGACCACCGACGAGATGCGTCGCGTGTTGGTGATGTCGTCCAGCGGGTTGGCGTCGAGCACGATGAAGTCGGCGCTCTTGCCCGCTTCCAGTGTGCCGGCGTCCGTGATCCGCAGGAACTCGGCCGAGTTGCGCGTCGACGCCACGATGACCTGCATCGGCGTCATCCCGGCAGTCACCATGTCGGCCATCTCCTCGTGCGGACCCCACGGCCTGTTGCCGTCGGTTCCGAGCGTGATGCGCACGCCCGCGGCATTCAGCTTCGCCAGGTTGCGTGCCTGAATGCCGTAAAAGGCCTGCTCCGCGGCCGGTCGGTGTTGGCGGCTTCGAGCTTCTCGAAATCGGCCGCCGGGAGGCCCGCCCGCATCCAGCTCAGATCCGTCTTCACGCCGCGATCCGGCAGGTTCGGCGTGAGGATCAGGTTCGGACGCTGCTTGAACATGGCCACCAGCTCGTCGTCGATGTCCTTGTCGCGAACGCCGTGCGCGAACGCGTCGAGCCCGGCGCGGATGAGTCCCTTCGCGTCCTCGAGCTCGAAGATGTGCGCGCTGATCCGCAATCCGCTCTTGTGCGCCTCGTCGATGATGGCGCCATAGATCTCAGGGGTCAGCTTCTTGTACTTGCCGTCCCGGGTGTCGACCCAGATCTTGACGATGTCGACCTTGTGCGCCGCGAGCTCCTGCACCGCCTTGCGGCCTTCCGCCTCGGTCGTAATCCAGTGCGGCACCGTCAGGCGCCCCGGCTCGGGCATCGTGATCCCGCGCCCTGCGCTGAGGAACCGGGCGGCGCCGGGAATCGTCTCGCTGCGCATCGGCAGCAATTCATAGTTGTCGGTGCCCATGCTCATCACGGCGCCCACGCCGAAATACGCGCGGCGCTTCAAGTCCCGCGTGAGCGCCTCGCGCGTCGGGCTGAGATGGACGTGCGTGTCGATCAGCATCGGCATCACGGTCTTGCCAGCGAGGCTCACGCGCGCGGCCCCGGCCGGCACGCGAACGTCGGCGGCAGCGCCGGCCTGGACGATCCTTGCGCCGTCCACGACCAGTGTCCCGTTTTCGATCGTGCGCCCGTCGCCCACGATGAGCCGCGCACCTTCGAACACGGTGACGCCGGTCTGCGCCGCGACGCTGGACCAGCCAGCCCGGCCAGGACACCAACTGCAACGGTTGCCGCGGCAGCGACTACATTCACTCGGCGCATCGGAGCCTCCACGGTGAAACGGGACGACCGTATTCTAGCTCTTCTCGGGGGGAAGGGAGAAGGGGGAGACGCCGAAGAGGCGCTGCGGGTGGGAAAGCGTCTGTTGGGACGTGTCCGACTGCATGACGAGCGCGGCACATCGCTCGTTCAGGCCGCCGGCCGCACCTCCAAGAAGGGCGCAAAGCTGCCGGCATCCGCGAGCGCCCATTGCTCGGCGTAGCGCGCATCCGGCATGCCGGCGAGCAGACCGCGATTTTCCAAAGATGGATAGAGCTCGGCGAAGCTCTTGACTTCAGTGGAGGAAACTCTCCTCAGGATATGCGTGCGCCGAAGCTCGCCGGGATCGGCAAGACCGGCGGCGCGGACGAGATCCGCCAAGGCGGCCAGCGTGCTGTCGTGAAATTGACGAACACGCACGGCTTTGTCCTCGATCACGATTCCGCGCTGACGCCATGGGTCCTGGGTCGCTACTCCGGTCGGGCAGCGGTCGGTGTGACAGGATTGCGCCTGGACGCAACCGAGCGCGAACATGAAGCCTCGTGCCACGTTGCACCAGTCCGCGCCGAGCGCGAGCACGCGCGCCATGTCGAAGCCGGTCACTATTCTTCCGCTCGCTCCCAGCCGGATTTCGTGGCGCAGGCCGACGCCGACGAGGCAGTTGTGCGCCAGCACCAAGCCTTCTCGAAGCGGCGTGCCGATGTGATCGACGAATTCGAGCGGCGCCGCGCCCGTTCCGCCCTCCGAGCCGTCGATGACGATGAAGTCCGGGCAAATCCTGGTTTCGACCATCGCCTTGCAGATGGCCATGAACTCCCATGGATGGCCGATGCAAAGCTTGAAACCAACGGGCTTGCCGTCGGCCAGCTCACGAAGCCGCGCGATGAAATGCATCATCTCGACCGGCGTGTTGAAGGCCGAGTGGCGCGCCGGCGAAATGCAATCGACGCCGACCGGGACGCCGCGCGCCTCGGCGATCTCGGGGGTGACTTTCGGGCCGGGCAAAACGCCGCCGTGACCCGGCTTT
Organism: uncultured Alphaproteobacteria bacterium; assembly: GCA_963708765.1. Taxonomy (GTDB): domain Bacteria; phylum Pseudomonadota; class Alphaproteobacteria; order Rhizobiales; family Xanthobacteraceae; genus VAZQ01. The sequence continues at coordinate 31,883 of CAVPTV010000021.1, forward strand.
GCGCCTTGCGAGAGCTTGATTTCGATCATCTTCACCTGGGGGGACCGCGCTTGAGCTGAAAATCGGTCCTCACAGAATGAGCCGTCGTCCTTGCGGCAGCCGAAATAGCCGCTTCCAAGCTCCCAGATCAGATCACCTCCGAACTCGACATGATGTCGGCTGATCGAACCCTCACCGGTGTCGTGTGCAAATCCGCCGAGCTTGGCGCCCTTGTTGAGGGCGCGGATGGCATTCGCGCTCAGCGAGCCGAAGCTCATCGCGGAAATGTTCAGCAACGACGCCCGGTATGGCTGCCGGCATTGGCCTCCGCCGACCCTGACGCGGAAGTCATGCCCGATGCCCGGATGGGGCGAAATCGAATGATTGATCCATTCGAAATTGCTGCCATAGACGTCCTGCTGCGTGCCGAACGGCCGCTTGTCGAGCTGTCCTTTTGCGCGCTGATAGGCGACCGCGCGCTTCGACCGATTGAACGGCGTTCCGTCGGTGTCGCTTTCGAGAAAATACTGACGAATTTCGGGCCGGATTTTCTCGAGCCCGAACCGGATATTGGCAAGGATCGGATAGTTGCGCCGCAAGGCCGTGCCGGGATTGCAGCATGTCCCAAACGCCGATCGCGCTCGCCAATCCGCAGGCGACCGAAAGGACAATGAAAAAGTTGCTCCATGGAACGAGCAGGCCAAACACCACGGTGCCGACCAGCGCTGCCGCAAGCGGAACAAATCTCATGACGTCCCCCGGATAGGCCGAGGGCCGACCCGCAAACCAATTCTCCCGACCCCGCGGCAACAAGGAGGCTAGTTTGCCCGCGTGACAGTTGAATGTCGGCATTTTGGGCTCTATGGGGTTAAGGGCATCGCAAGTCACCCACCCAACCCAAATGCGCGCCATCCCAGCGAAACAAGACCTTACGATCTGCTTTGCCCATGTCGCATATCGCATGGCGGAACGGTTCGCGCTGCGCGCGACCGGCATTCGGCATTTCCAGGTGAGCAGCCTCGATGACCTCACGGCGCGGCTCGGCGAATTCGACGTTCTGTCCGTGTCCATGATGTGGCGCAACGAGTTCATCGCGCGGGCGCCGCGGCTGGCCTTCATCCAGTCGATCAGCGCCGGCACGGACCAGTATGCGCGCGACGCGCTCAAGGCCGCCGGCATCCGGCTGGCGAGCGCCCAGGGCGTGAATTCGGAAGCCGTGGCGCAGCACGCCATGGCGCTGATCCTGGCCCTGCAGCGGCAGTTGCACCTGGCCCGCGACAACCAGGCCAGGCGGCATTGGCGCGGCATGATCTCGGACCTGTCGCAGCGCGAGGACGAGCTCAACGGAAAGACGCTGCTGATCGTCGGGCTCGGGCGCATCGGCTCGCGGCTGGCGAGCCTGGCGCGCGCCTTCGGAATGCGAACGATCGCCACCAAGCGCGATGCGTCGACCGGCGCGGGCGCAGCCGATGCGGCGTTCCCGCAGGACCGCCTGCTCGAGCTGTTGCCGAACGCCGACGTCGTCGCCCTCACCTGCCCGCTCACGCCGGAGACCGAGCGGCTGATCGGCGCGCAGGCGCTTGCGGCGATGAAACCGTCGGCCATTCTGGTCAACGTCGCGCGCGGGCGGGTGGTCGATGAGCCGGCGCTGGTCGAAGCGCTCGCGGGCAAGCGCCTCGCCGCGGCGGGCCTCGACTGCACCGTGGACGAGCCGCTCCCGGCGGCCTCGCCGCTGTGGGCGCTCGACAATGCGCTGATCACGCCCCATACCGCCGGCGAGACCCGGCGCTACGAGGACAACGTCATCGACCTGCTGTTGGAAAACCTGGAGCGCATCTGGCGGGGTGAGACGCTGCTGCGCAATCACATCGTCTGATCCTCCGCGGGGCCGCCCCAGGCGGCCCGCCTCAGCCCTGCTTCTCGTTCTTGTGCACCGCGGCAAGCCCGGTCACCCACGGCAACGCCGAGCGGAACCAGTTTTGCCGCTGCGGCACGAATTGGTCGCGCTGGCGCAGGATGCCGACCCGCACCATGTAGGACGGCTGCGTCCCGTCGCCGGGCGAGGTCGAATAGATCGGCGAGCCGCAGCGCGGGCAGAAGGCCTGCAGGCGCGGCTTGCCGCTATCCGCCGTGGTCTTCAGGTAGGTGGTCGGTTGCCCGGACATCTTGAACGTCGCGCCGGGAACGGAAATCGACACGCGGAACGCGGAGCCCGTGCCGGTCTGACAATCGGTGCAATGGCAGATCGTGGTCTTGTCCGGATCCGCCTCGCCTTCGATCGTGATGTGGCCGCAGTGGCATGCGCCGTCGATTTTCATCGCCCGTCTCCTTCCGTCTGGTCCATTACGCGCTCGGTCATATTGGCCAAAAACTGAAACCGCAGTCACCCTCGTCAGCGCCCGCGCGTGGCGCTCGCGAGGCGGCTGAGGTGGGCGCGGCATTCGGCCGTGTCGTTCTGCCGGGCCGCGGCTTTTTCCAGCACGCGCTTGATGCGCTCGGCCGCGAAGCCTTGCTGGGCCAGCGCGAGGCCGCGATCGAACACCTCGCAATAGCGGGCGATGCGGCCGTCGCGGAACACGAAATGGCCGATGCCTTCGAACACGACCGGCTTGCCCTCCGCGCCCGGCATCGCCGAGAGGTAGCTGAACCGGTAGCGCGCATAGCCGCTGCGACCGTCGGTCAGGGGATCGAAGAACTCCCAGCGGAAGTGCGAGCCGGTCTTGTGGAAGTGCGCGAGCATTTCGGTAATGGCGGCCGGTCCGGTATAGGCGCCGAAAAAGCCGTCCTCGTAGACGCCGTCCTCGGTGAACAGGGCAGCCAGTCCGGCGCCATCATTGGCCTCGACCGCCGCCGCGAAACGCTCGAGCGTTCGGGGAAAATCGGCCATGCAACCCTCCATTGGACGTTCGATCCTGCGCCGATGACATGGGCAGGCCGCCGCCGCGCAACACAATAACCGCCCTTTTTGTGTCCGTCGTCACATCGCGAGCGAGCCAGCTCTCCTAACCTGCGGACCATCGAATGGCGATGGCCGAACGGAAGGTATGGAGGGTCCCATGGCAGCGATGATCAACATTATCGGTCCGAATGCGGGCAAGTATATCGTTGCCTTCAGGACCGAAGGACGGGCGCTCTATGGGCTTGCTGGTCTCGGCGGAACACGCCGATGTGCTCAGCGCGATCCAAGAACGAATACCTTACGGACTCGTGGTCCCGGACGTCGAGGACGCGCCAATCACGATGGAAAGCTGCGCCGCGGCGAAGGCACCGTACCGCTACGAGGGCTAGCGACAGCGTATTGTGGCGCTCCGACGGCTGATTCGGTTGCCGCCACCTCGACGCCACATCCGTAGGATGGGCTGAGCCAGCTGGTCCGCATGAAGCGCGGGCCGTTGGCTCAACCCATCCTACCGGCGCCGACGGCACACTGCCGCGACCCGAACGTGTGAGAGCGGGATAAGCAACCGGATGCACGATCTCCCCACGCTCATCAAACGACTGCCCAAGTGCGAACTGCACATTCACATCGAAGGCAGCCTGGAGCCGGAGCTCATGTTCGCGCTGGCGCGCCGCAACGGCATCCGCCTGCCCTATCCGTCGGTCGAGGCGCTGCGCCAAGCCTACCGGTTCCGCAACCTGCAGGATTTTCTCGACCTCTACTATCAGGGCATGTCGGTGTTGATCGCGGAGCAGGATTTCTACGATCTGGCCTGGGCGTACCTGGAACGCGCGCACGCCGACAATGTCCGCTACGTCGAGATGTTCTTCGACCCGCAGGGGCATACGTCGCGCGGCGTCGCGTTCGCGACCGTGGTCGCGGGTCTCCACCGCGCCGCGATCGACGCCGCGCAGAAGCTCGGCGTCCACGCCCGGCTGATCATGTGCTTCCTGCGCCATCTCGAGGAGGCGGATGCCGAACGGACGCTCGATTGCGCGCTGGCGTTCAAGGACAGGATCGTCGGCGTCGGTCTCAATTCGTCCGAAGCCGGGCACCCGCCGAGCAAGTTCAAGCGCGTGTTCGCCCGCGCCCGCGACCAGGGCTTCTTTCTTTGCGCGCATGCCGGCGAGGAGGGGCCGCCGAGCTACGTCTGGGAAGCGCTCGACCTGCTCGGCGTCGGGCGCATCGATCACGGCAACCGCTCGCTCGAGGATCAGGTCCTGGTGCGCCGGCTCGCGCACGAGCAGATGGCGCTGACCGTGTGCCCGCTCTCCAATCTGCGGCTGCGCGTGGTCGATGATCTCGCCCATCATCCGCTGCGCCGGATGATGGACCAAGGCCTCAAGGTGACGGTCAATTCCGACGACCCGGCCTATTTCGGCGGCTACGTGAACCAGAACTACCTCGCCGTGTCGGAGGCGCTGGGGCTCGGACGCGAGGAGATCGCCGCGATCGTGCGCAACGGCTTTCGGGCGTCGCTGATGAGCACGCCCGACAAGGACAGCGGCGCTCGCGGAGGTCGAGGCGGTCCTGGCCGAGACCGGGTGACCCCGACAGTTGCGCGGCCCAAAACGGCAAAATTTCTTGGCCGGGACCTGTCGGCTGCGGGAACGGTCGTTCGTCCTTGGGGGAACCAGGGAAGTCTCGGAGGCTTTATCCGATCCGACGGCCCACCGGCGCGGGCGTGGACGAGAAGCTGCGAGAACCATCGATCACTTCCCGCTCGAAAGGAGAGAAGGAATGGAACCGCGCAAGGTCGTCTCCCGTCAGGACTGGATCGAGGCGCGCAAGGCGCATCTCAAGAACGAGAAGGCGCTGACCCGGATGCGCGACCTGGTGAGCGCCGAACGGCGCGCCCTGCCCTGGGTCAAGGTCGAGAAGGACTATGTCTTCGATACCGCCGAGGGAAAGAAGACGCTCGGCGAGCTGTTCGGCCGCAACAGCCAATTGATCATCCACCATTTCATGTGGCGGTGGGACCTGGGCCAGGGCTGTGCCAGCTGCTCGCTGGAGGCGGACCACGCCGAAGGCGCGATCGTGCATCTGGAAAATCACGACGTGAGCTATGTGCGGGTCTCACGCGCGCCGCTGGCGGACCTGCTCGCCTACAAGCAGCGCATGGGCTGGGCCGCCGAATGGGTGTCGTCCTACGGCAGCGACTTCAACTACGACTATCACGTGTCGTTCACGCCGGAGGAGCTGGCGAAGGGCGAGGTCTATTACAACTATCAGATGACCAAGGATGGCTTCGACGAGCTTCCGGGGCTGAGCGTGTTCTACAAGGACGAAGCCGGCAACGTGTATCATACCTATTCGAGCTATGCGCGCGGCAACGAGGAGGTGAACGCGGTTTTCATCTATCTCGACATCACGCCGAAGGGCCGCAACGAGACCGAGATCATGGACTGGGTGAAGCGGCACGACGAATATCCCGTCGGCGAGCAAGCGCCCTCGTGTTGTCACCCTTCCAAAGGGGCGTGAATTTCCTTACACCCCATGCAATGAGCAATGAAGGAGAGTCCGATGGCCTACGTCGATGGATTTCTGGTCCCCGTCCCGAAGAAAAAGCTCAAGGCCTATCGCAGCCTGGCGAAAACGGCGGGCAAGGTCTGGCGCGACCACGGCGCGCTCGAGTTTCGCGAATGGGTCGCCGACGACGTCAAGGTGGGCAAGCGGACATCGTTCCCGCGCAGCGTCAAGCTCAAGCCCGGCGAGACGGTGGTGTTCTCCTACATCGTCTACAAGTCGCGCGCGCATCGTGACCGCGTCAACGCCAAGGTCATGAAGGATCCGCGAGTTGGCCGAAGATGATGAATCCGAAGGCGATGCCGTTCGACGGCAAACGGATGATCTTCGGCGGGTTCAACCTTTTGGTCGAGACGTGAGGCGATCGGCCATGAGGCTTCGAGCGGTGCATGCGATCGTCGCCGTCGGCGTGACCTCGCCCGTCTAGGCTCGACCCAAGGGCTGACGGACGACGGACGACGAAGCTGGGCCGCGAAATCTCGAGCCGAGCGACGCCCCAAGCCCTTGAATGGCTGCCCAATTTACCCGATGGGCGTGGTCTTGGGCCGCGCCGCGGCCCTGCGCGGCTTCTTTGTCCGAATCGACCTCGCGGAAACGCGATTTCCATATTAGAATTGAACCAAGCTAGTCTCCACGACAGCGCGCGCGGGCATAGCCGGAGGGTTACGGCCGCGCTCAACCTCGCCTCTCAATGGGCGACTCACGGGAGGATGCGAATGGCTCGTCTCACCGTCAACGGACAAGCACACAACGTCGATGTCGACCCCAACACTCCGCTCTTGTGGGTGTTGCGGGAGCAGATCGGTCTCACCGGCACCAAGTACGGCTGCGGCATCGCGCAATGCGGCTCCTGCACCGTGCACATCGACGGCATGGGAGCGGTTCGCTCCTGCTCGCTGCCGATCAGCGCGGCCGAAGGCAAGCAGGTCACCACCATCGAGGGGCTCGCGCAGGGCGGCGTGCTGCACAAGGTGCAGAAGGCCTGGATCGAGCACGACGTGCCGCAATGCGGCTACTGCCAGAGCGGCATGATCATGGCGGTGGCGGAGCTGCTCAAGAACAAGCCGAAGCCGACCGACGCCGACATCGACGCAACGATCACCAACATCTGCCGTTGCGGCACCTTCCAACAAGTGCGCGCGGCGATCCACGCCGCCGCCAGCGCGTGAACAGGGAGGCAGCCATGAATTACACACCAAAAATGAATCGCCGCACCTTCGTCGTGAGCGCAGCCGCCGCCGGCGGCGGGCTCGCGCTCGGCCTCGAGCTTCCGCTCGGCGGCCCGCAGCCGATCCTGGCGCAGGACGGCTCGCCCGAGGTCAACGCCTGGGTGGTGATCCGGCCCGACGACACCGTCGTCATCCGCATCGCGCGCTCCGAGATGGGCCAGGGCACGCTCACCGGCCTCGCCCAACTGGTCGCCGAGGAGCTCGAGTGCGACTGGTCGAAGGTCACGACCGAATACCCGACGCCGGGACAGAACGTCGCCCGCAAGCGCGTATGGGGCGACATGTCGACCGGCGGCAGCCGCGGCATCCGCACGTCGCACCTCTATGTGCGCCAGGGCGGCGCCACGGCGCGCGAGATGCTCAAGCAAGCCGCGGCCAACGAGTGGAAGGTCCCGGTGTCCGAGGTGAGCGCGGCCAACAGCGTGCTCACGCACAATCCTTCGGGCCGCACGACCACCTACGGCAAGGTGGCGATGGCGGCCGCCAAGATCGAGCCGCCGAAAGAGGTCAAGCTCAAGGATCCGAAGGACTGGAAGATCGCCGGCAAGCCGCTGAAGCGGCTCGACACCCCCGACAAGGTGACCGGCAAGCAGGTCTACGGGTTCGATCTCAAGCTGCCCGGCATGCTCAATGCCGCGATCAAGGAAAGCCCGGTGCAAGGCGGCAAGGTGAAGAGCTTCGACGCCGCCAAGGTCGCCGGCATGAAGGGCGTCAAGAAGGTCGTGCAGGTCGGCAACACCGCCGTGGCGGTCGTTGCCGACACGTGGTGGCAGGCCAAGACCGCGCTCGACGCGCTGCCGGTGGAGTGGGACAACGGCGACCTCGCCAAGGTCTCGAGCGCCAGCATCGCCGAGTGGTTCAAGGCCGGCCTCGACGCTCCGGACGCCTATGTCGGCAACCAGAACGGCGACGCCAAGGACGCGATCTCCAAGGCGGCCAAGAAGGTCGAGGCGGTCTACTTCTATCCGTACCAGAACCACGCCTGCATGGAGCCGATGAACGCGACCGCGCTCGTCACCGCCGACAAGTGCGAGGTATGGGGTCCGACGCAGAACGCCGAAGCCGCCTTCGGAGCGGCCGTGGCGGCGTCCGGCCTGCCGGCCAGCAAGGTCGAGATGTACAAGGTCCACCTCGGCGGCGGGTTCGGCCGGCGCGGCGCCTTCCACGACTACACCACCCAGGCGGTCAACATCGCCAAGCAGATGCCCGGCACGCCGATCAAGCTGTTGTGGTCGCGTGAGGAGGACATGGTGCAGGGCCGGTTCCACCCGGCGATGCAGTGCAAGCTGACCGGCGGGTTCGACGCCAACAACAACCTGACCGGCCTGCACATCCGGCTCTCGGGCCAGTCGATCCTCGCCAGCGTCCGTCCGGAGGCGCTCCAGAACGGGCGCGATCCGCTGACGTTCCAGGGCCTCGCCCAAGGCGGGGAGCACGCCTTCGGCTACTCCGTGCCCAACCTGCTGATCGACCACGCGATGCGCAATCCGCACATCCTGCCGGGATTCTGGCGGGGCGTGAACATCAACCAGAACTGCATCTTCATGGAATGCTTCATGGACGAGCTTGCCCAGGCGGTCGGCCAGGACGAGCTCGAGTTCCGCCGCAAGCTGATGAGCAAGCATCCGAAGAACCTGGCGGTGCTCAATGCCGTGGCCGAGCGCATCGGCTGGGGCAAGCCCGCGCCGCAAGGCGTCTTCCGCGGGCTCGCGCACATGAAGGCGTTCGACGCCTACGTCGCGGCCGCCGCCGAAATCTCGGTGACGGGCGGCAACAAGATCAAGATCCACCGCATCGTCGGCGCCACCGATCCGATCTACGCGGTCAACCCCGCGCAGATCGACCGGCAGGTGGCGGGCTCGTTCGTCTACGGCCTGTCCGCCCTGTTCTACCAGGAGTGCACGGTCAAGGACGGCGCGATCCAGCAGACCAACTTCGATACCTACAACTCGATGCGGATCGCCGAGATGCCGAAGGTCGAGTCGATCGTGCTTTCGTCCGGCGGCAGCGATCCCTGGGGCGGCGTCGGCGAGCCGACCATCTGCGTGGCGGCGCCGGCGGTGCTCAACGCCTACTTCAAGGCGACGGGCAAGCGCATCCGCTCGTTCCCGCTGAAGAACCACGACATCGCGATGTCGTGACGAATTGAGACGGCGGCGGCCCCAGGGCCGCCGCCGTCTCTCCGTTGGCTTGCGTATTTTCCGAGGGCGGATTGCGTCGCTCGGCGCCGAATGCCCGTGCACGCATTTTCAATTTGAGCTATTGTGGCGGCGGTTCGAATCTTGGGGCGGGGGCTCCGGGTTCGATACGGGGGAGGGGGCGATGGCGCGCGTCAGCGTCAATGGGGGATTCCACGACATCGACGTCGATCCCGACACCCCGTTGCTGTGGGTGCTGCGGGACGCGATCGGGCTGATGGGCACGAAGTACGGCTGCGGGATCGGCCAGTGCGGCGCCTGCACCGTGCACGTCGACGGTACCCCGATCCGCTCGTGCTCGCTGCCGCTGCGCGCGACCACCGGCAAGGCGATCACCACGATCGAAGGCCTGCCCGAGAACGGCGCCCTGCACCGGGTGCAGCAAGCCTGGCTCGAGCTCGACGTTCCGCAATGCGGCTACTGCCAGAGCGGCATGATCATGGCGGTCGCCGCCCTGCTGCGGGAGAAGCCGAAACCGAGCGACGCCGAGATCGACGCGGCGATCACCAACATCTGCCGTTGCGGCACCTATCAGCGGATCAGGGCCGCGATCCACGCGGCCGCGGGCGCGTGAGCGCGGGAGCGGACACCATGAGGCAGGTGCCACCCATCGACCGCCGCAGCTTCCTCGCCAAGGTCGCCGCCGTCGGCGGCTCGCTCGCGCTCGGCTTCGAGATTCCGTTCGGACCGCAGACGATTCAAGCGTCCACACCCGCCCCGGAGATCACCGCCTGGATCGTGATCGAGCCCGACGACACCGTCATCATCCGCGTCGCCCGGTCGGAAATGGGCCAAGGCGGCTTCACCGCCCTGCCGATGCTGGTCGCCGAGGAGCTCGCCTGCGACTGGAGCAAGGTGAAGGCGGAATTCGTCGCCCCGGAGGAGAGCCTGCGGCGCAACCGCGCCTGGGGGGACATGTCGACCGGCGGCAGCCGCTCGATCCGCACCTCGCAGGACTATCTGCGCAAGGCCGGCGCGACCGCGCGCGAAATGCTGATCGCGGCGGCGGCCGCCGAGTGGAACGTTCCGGCCTCCGAATGCAGCGCCGCGCAGCAGCGTCATCACCCACGTGCCGAGCGGACGCACGGTGAGCTTCGGACGCATCGCGACGGCGGCCGCGCGGGTGCCGCCGCCGAAGGACGTCAAGCTCAAAGATCCCAAGGACTGGTCGCTCCTCGGCAAGCCGACCAAGCGCCTCGAGATCATCGACAAGATCCAGGGCAAGCCGATCTACGGGATCGACGTGCGCGTGCCCGGCATGCTCCACGCCGCGGTGATCCAATCGCCGGTGTTCAAGGGTCGATTGAAGTCGGTCGACGAGTCCGGGGTCAGCCGCATGAAGGGCGTGCGCAAGGTCGTGCGGCTCGACGATGCGGTCGCGGTGATCGCCGACAATTGGTGGCAGGCGAAGACGGCGGTCGAGGCTCTCCCCGTCACCTGGGACGACTGCGGAAACGGGCAGGTCTCGAGCGGCAGCATCAAGGACCTTCTGCGCGACGGGCTGGCGGCCGACGACGCCGGCATCGGCCGCAAGGACGGCGACGTCGCGGCCGGCTTGGCCACGGCGGTCAAGCGCCTCGAGGCCGAATACGAGGTGCCGTTCCTCAGCCACGCCACCATGGAGCCGCAGAACTGCACGGCCCATGTCACCGCCGACAAGGTCGAGATCTGGGCCCCCACGCAGAGCGGCGAGGCCACGCTCGCGACCGCCGCCCACGCGGCCGGCGTGCCGCCGCACAAGGTGATCGTGCACAAGACCATGCTTGGCGGCGGCTTCGGCCGGCGCGGCGCGATGCAGGACTTCGTGTCGCTGGCGGTGCGGATCGCCAAGCAGGTGGATCGGCCCGTCAAGGTGCTGTGGTCGCGCGAAGAGGACATGCGCCACGATTTCTACCGCCCGGTGGCCATGACCAGGATGACGGCCGGACTGGACGCCGCCGGCATGCCGGTCGCCTGGCATGTGCGGCTGACCGGAAGCTCGATCATGGGAATGATGCGGCCGATCCCGGGACGGGTCGACAAGCATTTCCAGGAGGGATTCCTGGACGACATGCCCTACGACGTCCCGAACTATCTGGTCGACTATGCGACGCGGATGACGCACGTCCCGGTCGGGTTCTGGCGCTGCGTGAACCACTCGCAGAACTGCTTCTTCAAGGAGAGCTTCGTCGACGAATTGGCGCATGCGGCCGGACAGGACCCCTATCAGTACCGGCGCAAGATGCTGCGCAATCATCGGTGCGCCGACAAATTCATCGGCGTGCTCGACGCCGCCGCCGCCAAGGCCGGTTGGGGGACGCGGCCGCCGGACGGCATCTATCGCGGCATCGCGCTCAACGAAGTGAACGGCACCTTCAATGCCGCGGTGATCGAGATCTCGCTCGGCGAGCACAACGACGTGCGGGTCCATCGCGTGGTCAGCGCCATCGATTGCGGCCACGTGGTCAACCCGCTGACCGTCGAGATGCAGGTCGAAAGCGCGACCGTCTATGCGCTCACCGCCGCCCTCTACGGCGAAATCACCCTCAAGGACGGCCGCGTCGAGCAATCGAACTTCCACGACTACCAGATGCTGCGGCTGGCCGAGATGCCGAGGGTCGAAACCGTGATCGTGCCGAGCGGCGGCTTCTGGGGCGGGGTCGGCGAACCCCCGGTTGCGGTGGTCGCGCCGGCGTTGTGTAATGCCATCTTCGCGGCAACCGGCAAGCGCATCCGCTCGCTGCCGCTGAAGAACCATGATCTGAGGAATGCGTAGAGCATCGAAAGGCCTGCGGACGATCGCGGCACCGATCTCGGTTCCGAGTCGCTAGCCCAGTCGCTATAGCCGATGGGTGGTTCCGCAGAAATGCGACCGCTGGGACTAGCCACATCGCGGCCGATGGGCGGCCGCCATTCTGCGGAGTGCCCGACATGAACCGCATGCGCATCGTCACGACCGCGGCCCTGCTCTTGGCTCGATCGGCCAAGCTCCGCGGCCGGCCCGGCCGACGCCCCGCCCGGGGCGCTGGCATGTTCCGGCTGTCATCCGGCGGCCCGCTGGGTGGACACCTCGGTGTCGCGCCTGAACGGCCGCGACCCGGCCGCCATCGTCGCCGCCATGCAGGGCTTCAAGTCGGGCCAGATTCCCGGGACCGTGATGGACCGGATCGCCAAGGGGTTCACGGACGACGAGGTCAAAGCCATCGCCGCCTGGTACGGCGCGCAAAAGGACTGAGGGAGGCGATCATGACCGGAACGCGCACTAGTCGTCGCGACTTCCTCAAGCAGGCCGCGGCCGGAGCGTCGGCGGCGCTGCTGCCGTTGCCCGCGATCGCCCAGGGCGCCGGCGGCCGGGTCGTGGTCGTGGGCGGCGGCTTTGCGGGCGCGACCTGCGCCCGCTTCATCAGGCGGATCGATCCGCGCATCACCGTGACCCTGGTGGAGGCGACCCCGACGTTCACGGCCTGCCCGTTCAGCAACAACGTGATCGCCGGGCTGCGCGACCTCTCGGCCCAGCAGTTCGGCTACGACAAGCTCGCCAACGACCGGGTCACGCTCGCCTTGGCGCCGGCATCCGGCGTCAACACGCAGGAGCGCGCGGTGACGCTGACCAACAATCAGCGCCTGCCCTATGACCGCCTGGTGCTGGCGCCCGGCATCGACATCCGCTGGGACGCGCTGCCCGGTTACACCGAGCAGGCGGCCGAACGCATGCCGCATGCCTGGCGCGCCGGCGAGCAGACGCTGCTGCTGCGCCGCCAGCTCGAAGCGATGGAGGACGGCGGCACCGTGGTGATCTCGGCGCCGGCCAATCCGTTCCGCTGCCCGCCCGGTCCCTACGAGCGGGCGAGCCTGATCGCCCACTACCTCAAGACCAAGAAGCCGAAGTCGAAGCTGATCGTGCTCGACGCCAAGGACGCGTTCTCCAAGCAAGGCCTGTTCCAGAACGCCTGGAAGGAGCTCTATCCCGACCTGCTCGAATGGGTGTCGCTGTCGAAGGGCGGCAAGGTCACCTCGGTCGACGTCGCCAACATGACGCTGGTGACGGACTTCGGGCGCCACAAGGCCAACGTCGCCAACGTGATCCCGCCGCAGAAGGCCGCACGGATCGCCGAGGTTGCCGGCGCCACCGACCGCAGCGGCTGGTGCCCGGTCGACCCGGTGACGTTCGAATCCAAGCAGCAGCCCAATGTGCACGTCATCGGCGATGCCGCGATCATGGGCGGGATGCCGAAATCGGCGTTCTCGGCAAACTCCCAGGCCAAGGTCTGCGCGGCCGCGGTCGCGAAGCTCATCGGCGGCGGCAAGCCCGACGAGCCGAAGCTGATCAACACCTGCTACAGTCTGGTGGCGCCCGACTACGGCATCTCGGTCGCCGGCGTCTATCGCCCGGCGGACGGTCAGCTCAAGGACGTCGAAGGCGCCGGCGGCGTGAGCCCGGCGAATGCGCCCAGCTCGACCCGCGCGGCCGAGGCCACGTTCGCCAATGGTTGGTTCAAGACGATCACCGAGGAAGTGTTCGGCTGAGCGGATGGGGCGCGCGTGCGTCCCTTCGCGCTTCGCGGCCAGCGTGCTGGGTCGCGCAGCGCCGCCAGGCTCGTCGGCGCCGGGCTCGCGACGATGATGACGATGATGATGGCTTTGGCCGATCTTGCCGGCGCCGAAACGGGGCTGCGCCCCTACGCCGTGGTCGGGGACGCCATCCCGGCACCATTGACGGGGACCAAGGGCGACCCGGAACGCGGGCGCGCCATCGTCGTTAACAGACAGGTCGGACTTTGCCTGCTCTGCCACAGCGGCCCGTTCCCGGACGAGCGGTTCCAGGGTACATTGGCGCCCAACCTCAAAGGGGCAGGATCGCGCTCTTCGGAGGGCCAGTTGCGGCTGCGGATTGTCGATTCGAGCCGCCTCAACCCGGACACCATCATGCCATCTTATTACCGGGTCGATGGCCTCACGCGGGTGGCGCCGGCCTTTCGCGGTAAACCAGTGTTGACCGCCGAGCAGATCGAGGACGTGGTCGCCTACCTTGCGACGATGCGCGACTAGGAGCATTTAAGGGTCATGAGCGACGATCATCACGCACTGCATGCGACACGGCGCCGTTTCCTGGTCGATTCGGCCGGGCTGATCGCCGGCATCGGGCTCGTTTCGGTCGCCGCGATCGAGCCCGCCCGCGCCACCCCCGCAATGATGGACGCCGCGATCAAGAAGGTCGCGGGCCAAGCGCCGCTGCGCAAGGGCAAGGTGACGCTCGACCTCGCTCCGCTGATCGAGAACGGCAATACGGTCCCGCTCGCGGTGTCGGTCGAGAGCCCGATGACCGCGGAGGACTACGTCAAGGCCATTCACGTCTTCAACGAGAAGAACCCGCAGCCGAACGTGGTGAGCGTCCACATCGGCCCGCGCGCCGGCAAGGCCAGCATCTCGACCCGCATCCGGCTCGCCGACACGCAGAGGGTCATCGCCATCGCCGAGATGAGCGACGGCACGTTCTGGTCCGACGAGGCCGAAGTCGTCGTGACCTTGGCGGCCTGCCTCGAGGGGATTTGATCATGGCACGCGCACTCATCAACGTTCCGGCCAAGGCCAAGCGCGGCGACGTCATCGAGATCAAGACCCTGATCTCGCACCCGATGGAGCCCGGCTATCGCCCCGACAGCAGCGGCGTGGTGATGCCGCGCGACGTCATCCATGCGTTCGTGTGCAGCTATAACGGCGAGGAGGTGTTCCGCGCCGAGCTATTCCCTGCGATGTCCGCCAACCCGTTCATCGCATTCTCGACGGTCGCGACCGAGAGCGGCAAGCTCGAGTTCAAGTGGACCGGCGACAACGGGTTCTCCGCGACGGAGACCGCGACCATTACCGTCGAATGAATGGCTGGCGCCGACTTTTTTCGTCTCGCAACACCATTACCGCGCTCACCTGCGCCGTGCTGATTGCCTCGGTCGCGATCGCGGCCGAAATCCCGCTCGCCGAGCGAAAATCCGGCTACGACTTGATGAGCCGCGAAACCCGCGCCATGCAGGACGACGACACCGCCAATCCGGGCATGCTGTGGGTGCTCGACGGCGAGGCGCTGTGGAGCCGCAAGGCCGGCGAGGCCGGCAAATCATGCGCCGACTGCCATGGCGATGCCACCGCCAGCATGAAGGGCGTGGCGGCGCGCTATCCGGCGTTCAGCGCGGCGCGCGGCCGCCCGATCAATCTCGAGCAGCGCATCAACATGTGCCGCACCGACCAGCAGAAAGCGACGCCGCTCGCCTTCGAGAGCAAGGACCTGCTCGCGCTCGCCGCCTATGTGGGGCGCCAATCGCGCGGCATGCCGGTCGAGATCGCGGCCGACGAGCGGACGAAACCGTTCCTCGACGCCGGCCGCAACATGTTCACCCAGCGCCAGGGGCAGCTCAATCTCTCCTGCGCGCAGTGCCACGACGACAATTGGGGCGGCAAGCTCGCGGGCGCGCCGATACCGCAGGGGCACGCCACCGGCTATCCGCTCTATCGGCTGGAATGGCAGTCGCTCGGATCGTTGCAGCGGCGGCTGCGCAACTGCCTGTTCGGGATGCGCGCCGAGACCTATGCGCTGGGCGCGCCCGAATATGTCGACCTCGAGCTCTACCTGGCGTGGCGTGCGCGCGGCATGCCGGTCGAGACGCCGGCCGTGCGGCCGTAACCCCGCATCACTGCTGCGGGGTGCGGTGGAAGCCTTCCTCCGGGGTCGGTCCCCAGACGCTGGTGGCGCCCGGCGTCCACAGCTTGGGCCGCTGCGGGGTGTCGTGGTGCCAGGGCCGCGGCTCGAAATAGCCGAGCTCCTCGTCCTTCATCTGGTCGAGCTCGCAGAAGAACTCGACCACCTGCTGATCGCAGTTGTGATGATAGGTGGCGATGTTGTGGCCGGGGCCGTGCCGCAGCGGACCCCAGATGATCGGGACCTTCTTCTGCCCCATCAGCTCGCATGAATTCTGCAGATGCATGAAATCCTTGAGCTCGAACGCGATGTGATGGAGCTTCACGTCCGGGCCGGTGAAGAAATTCACGGTGTGATGATCGGGATTGCAGCGCATGAAGCAGAAGAAATCCCCGATCCAGTCGGAGACCCGGAAGCCCAGCACCTTCTCGTAGAACGCCACGGTGCGCCGGATGTCGGGTGTGTAGAAGGCGACGTGGCCGAGCTTGAGCGGTCCGATGCCGGCGGTCTGCTCGTGCTTGCCGAGATAGCTCCAGTCCTTGAACAGCTCGATGGTCGTGCCCTTGTCGTCCTTGAACGACAGCACCTGGCCCATGCCGGGGATGGAATCGTTGCGCAGCTCGCTGCGCACGCCGTCGTTGGAGAGCTCCTTCGCCAGCTCGCCGAAGTCGGAGCTGGGCGCCACCTCGAACGACAGCTTGCTGCAGTGCGCGCGGTCGGCCTTGTCGAGCTGGATCACCAGCTGGCCGGTCTTGCTCATCAGGAAGGCGCGGTCCTTTTCGCGCTCGGCCACCAGCAATCCCATGAATTTTTCGTAGTAGGCGATCGCCTTCTCCAGGTCCGGCGTCTCGAAGGTGGCATGTCCGATTCGTCTGGGCTTGATCATGGTTTTTCTCTCACGTCTGGTCGCCCGGCGGGCCGCTCAACAGGTGACTTGCTTATAACGCTTTCGCGGTTCTATTGACACGGTCTACTCGATCTCCAGGAGCACAGGGACATGGCCGGCTACAAGCTTGCGACCTACCAATCCGCCGACGGACCGCGCGCCGGCCTGATCGTGGACGACAAGGTGTTCGACGCCGCCAAGCTCACCGGCAAGGCCTCGTATGCGACCGTGCTCGGCATCCTCCAGGACTGGCGGGCGGCGCAGGGGGCGCTGAAGAAGGCGGCCGCCAAGGCGGCCAAGAGCAAGGCCAGCCGGCCGCTCGCTCGCACCAAGCTGCGCGCGCCGGTGCTGTGGCCGTCGGCGATCTATTGTGCAGGTGCGAACTACGCCGATCACGCCGCCGAGATGGCCCGCCGCATGAACCGGCCGCTCGATCCCGATCCGCATACCTTGGGCCTCAAGGCGTGGCATTTCATGAAGGCGCCGCACGCGGTGACCGACCCGGGCGCAACCGTCAAGATTTCCGACGTCTCGAACAAGGTCGACTGGGAGGTGGAGCTTGCCGCCGTGATCGGGCGGGCGGCCAAGAACGTGCCGCAGGAGAAGGCGCTCGCTTACGTGGCCGGCTACACCATCGCCAACGATCTCTCGGCGCGCGACCGCGGCCCGCGCCCGAATATCAGCGAAACCTCGCCGTTCAAGGCCGATTGGACCAAGCACAAGAGCTTCGACGGCTCCTGCCCGCTCGGTCCCTGGATCGTGCCGGCAAGCGACATCGGCGACCCGCAGAACCTCGGTCTCAAGCTGTGGGTCAACGACGTCCTCAAGCAGGACTCCAACAGCAAGGACATGATCTTCAACCTGGCCGAGCAGATCGCCCAGTTGTCGAGTGGAATGACGCTCCACCCGGGCGACCTGGTGCTCACCGGCACGCCGGCGGGCGTCGGCTCGGCGCGCGGCGAATTCCTCAAGGCCGGCGACGTGGTGAAGCTGTGGGTCGAGAAGATCGGGACCCTGACCAACAAGATGGCTTGACGACGCGGTTTTTAGGCTGCGGAACCCGAGTCGAATTTGCCATGCCGGACCATGATAACCGACCAACGCTCGCCGCTGGTTGCTTTCGAGCAATTGTAATATACAAGGTTGGAGTAACGGACGCCGATTGCAAGCGCCTGAAAGATCGGCAGGAGCGTCCTCGCAGAGGCGATAGCGTCCTCCTAGAATGCGATAAGTAGAACCGAAAAGTCCAGGGAGTTTGCCGAGCATGGCCGAGCAGTACGTCGGTAAGATCGCGGAGTTCAAGGACGGCGACCGCCGGATCGTCTTCGCCGGAGACAACGAGATCGGCGTGTTCCGGCACGAAGGCCAGTTCTTCGCCTACAGCAATTTCTGCCTGCACCAGGGCGGGCCGGCCTGCGAGGGTCTCACCATCGCCAAGGTCGAGGAGCGGCTGCGTCCCGACATGACATCGCAAGGGCTCTTCTTCTCGGACACCGAGGTGCACTTCGTTTGCCCCTGGCATGGCATGGAATACGACATGAAGACCGGCGAGTGCGTCTCCGACCGGAAACTGAAGCTGCGGAAATACCAGGTGGTGGAAAAGGGAGATGAGGTCTATGTCGTCGCCTAGGGCCGCAACCAAGGCGCGTCGCCCGGCTGCGAACGGCAAGCTGAAAGCGGCTGCGAAGGTTGCCCTTGCCAAGCCGAAGCTCGCGCCGCAGAACGAGCTCTCAGACGAGGCGATCCGGCTCGCCCGCGAGATCGAGCGGCAATTCGCCAAGAGCGAAAATGCGCTGTCGGTCGAGGCGATGCAGACGCTGATGAGCGCGCTCTGCCGGGTTTACTCCGCGCAGGTCGAGAACGGAGCAAAGTTTACGCCGATCCCGGAAGGACAGGTGGTCAGTCCGACCGGCGTGATGTTGACGGCGAGCGGCTTGTTGCGCGCCGCCAATCTCGCAGTGTTCGAGCTCGGAATGTGGCAAAGCTGGACCGGACGCTGAACGCGCTCCGCTCCAGGCAAAATATCGATTCGCCAGGAGAGACGTCATGGATCTGATTTCTGACCGCGGCCGACGCGTCCCAGTCGAGGAGTTGAACACCAGCCGCCTGCTGGCGCACGCCCGCAAGCAGGCGGTCAAGCGCAAGCTCGACGACATCCTGATCGTCGATGTCGACGCGCATCACTACGAGAACGAGAACTTCCGCGAGTTCCTCCCCTACATGGAGAACGACGTATTCCGGCAGCTCAGCCTGGGCGTCGCTGGGCAAGGGCGGCCGCGGCGGCGTGATGCACGACCAACGTCGGCTACCAGGACATGGGCGGCCGCGTGACGCGTTATCCGCTGCGCTCGACCGAGAAGACCGACGAGACCGGCCACCACCGCGATGTCCAGCTCGGCCATCGCTGGATGGACGCGATGAGCGTCGACTACTCCTGCCTGTTCCCGACCGGCATGCTGAGCATCGGCCTGCATCCGCAGAAGGAAATGGAGGTCCAGCTGTGCTGGGCCTACAACCGCTGGCTCACCGAGAAGGTGCTGCCGGAATTCGGCGGCCGCTTCTATTCGATGCTCAGCCTGCCGTTCAACGATCCCGACGAGTCGCTGCGCCAGGTCGAGACGTTCGGCGACAGCAAGCACGTCGGCGGCTTCATGGTCACCACCGTGCGCAACACCGGCGTGCACGAGAACGCCTACATGAAGGTCTATCGGGCGATCGAGGAGCGCGGCCTGGTGCTGTCGTTCCACTCCGGCCCGAACTGGGCCGAGCCGATCTTCAAGACCTGCAACCGCTTCCTCTCGGTGCATGCGCTCGGCTTCAGCTGGTACAACATCCTGCATTGCACCAACTGGGTCATCAACGGGATGGGCGAGCGCTTCCCCAAGCTGCCGGTGATCTGGATCGAGTTCGGCCTCGCCTGGGTGCCGTTCCTGATGCAGAAGCTCGACCACGAATACATGCTGCGCCCGTCCGAGGCGCCGCTCCTCAAGAAGAAGCCGTCGGACTACATGCGCGACATGTACTACTCCTCGCAGCCGATGGAGATTCAGGACATGCAAGGCGCTGGAGTGCACGTTCCGCATGATCAATGCGGAGACGCAGCTGATGTACTCCTCGGACTACCCGCACTGGGACTTCGACCTGCCGAGCACGATCTACGACCTGCCGTTCCTGTCCGAGAAGGCCAAGCACAACATCCTCGGCGGCACCGCGGCGCGCCTGTTCAAGCTGCCGCCGCGCAACGACAAGCAGAAAGAGAACCTGAAGAAGTTCGGCAATATCGCCGCATAAGAACAACAGTAGGCGTCAAACAAAACCGCCTCCCGGAGCGATCCGGGAGGCGGTTTGTTTTTGGCGCTGTAGGGTGGGCAAAGGCGCGGAACAGGAATTCGCTCTCGCCCCGCGAAGATCGCAGCGCCGTGCCCACCGATACAATCAGCGTGTCGGCGCGCGGACGGTGGCACGGCGCGCGCAGTCGAGCGTGCGGAAGATCTCGACTTGTTTGCGCGCGCCTTTGCCCACCCTACGGCGCCCGGCGCTGGATGCGCAGCTCGACCGCGCGCAAAGCGGCCACGATCACGACCAGCGGAATGATCTGAAGGACGCCGAGCGCCGCCACCGCGCCGTAGCTGCCGCCCTCCTCCCACATGGTCAGGCTGATGGTCCCGAGCACGTGGGTGCCGGGCCCGACCAGGAAGATCGACGCGCCGAGCTCGCGCACCGCCAGCACGAACACGTAGATCCAGCCCGCCAGCAGCACCGGCGCCAGCAGCGGCAGCATGATCCGGGCAAAGACCTGCCCGATCCCGGCGCCCGACATCGCCGCCATCTCCTCGAGCTCGCGATGGATCTGCGTGATCCCGCCCGACGCGAACCGCATGCCGTAGGGCAGATACAGGGTCACGTAGGCGACCAGCAGGATCCAGATCGTGTTGTAGATCGGGATCGGCAGCGCCAGATAGGCGACCAGGATGCCGGCGCCGACGATGACGCCCGGGATCGCGATCGGCGCGAACGCCAGCGCATCGAGGATGAAGCCGTAGCGCGGCAGCGAGCGCTGCGCGATCCACGCCATCACGAAGGTGAGGCCGGCGACGATGGTCGCCGCCATCGCGGCCAGGATCACGCTCGTCTTCACCGCCGAGAGAAAGATCGGATAGCTCAAGATGAAGTGGTAATTCTCGAGCGTGAAGGGCCCGCTCGAAGGCGAGAACGGCTGCGCGAGATTGCGGAAGAACGACTGCCAGATCAGCGTGAGCAGCGGCAACCCGAGCGCCAGCACGAACATGACCCCGATGCCGATCGCCACCGGCCAGCGCCAAGGTCCGAGCTTGACGCGCGTCGGCATGTAGCCTTTGCCGGTGATGGTGGCGAACGCCTCGGCGTGGCGCGTGGCGCGGCGATAGAACAGCACCGCCAGGACGCAGATCGCCAGCAAGGTCAGGCTGAGCGCGCTTGCCACTCCGAACTGCGGCGGCGTCGAGATGATGGCGCCCTGGATGTCGGTGGTGAACACGTCGATGCGCGCCGGCCGGCCGATCAGCCGCGGCACCTCGTAGGACGCCATGCCCATCACGAACAGCAACAGCAGCGCGGAGAGGATCGCCGGCCGCAGCAGCGGCAAGGTGATGCGGGCGAACACCTGCAGGTAATGCCCGCCGGACACGAGCCCGGCCTCCTCCATGCGCACGTCGAGAACGCGCAGCGCCGGCCCGAGCGCCAGATAGGCGAGCGGGAAATAGTGGCTCGACAGCGCCCAGGTCATCCCGGCCATCGTGTAGATATCGACCGGCGCCTCGGTGAGCCCGAACATCGATTTGAGCACCGCGTTGCCCCAGCCGATGTTCGGACTGAAGACGAAGATCCAGGCCATCGCCATCAGCAAGCCCGGCACCGCGAACGACAGCAGCGAGAGCGAGTGGAACAGGCTTCCGCCCGGCGCGTCGGTGCGCTCGACCACCCACGCCACCAGCGCGCCCATGATGAAGGTGGTCACCGCGGTGGCGACGGCGAAGATCAACGAGTTGCGGAATAGCCGCAGGATATGCCAGCTCGAATAGGCTTCGACGAAGTTATCGAGCGAGAACGCCCCGGGACCGAAGCTCGTGTCCTCGGTGAAGGCGTTGTAGAGCAGCGCCCAGATCGGGACGAACACCAGCCACACGGCGATGACCACGCAGGCGCCGAGCAGCAGGTTCGGCAACGTGATCAACGCGCCCAAGCCGCCGGCGGGCGGCAGCCCGGCCAGCCTATCCAACCGGCCGTTGGCGAGGCTCACTCCGCTCTCCCCACGTCATTGCCGAGTCATCGGCCCTTGACCAGCTGGTCGAACTGCCGCTGCCATTTCTTGTCTTCGTCGGGCGTCATCAGGACCGTGATGACCTTCCTGGCGGTGAGCATGTCGACGATGCCGGGAGGGTTCGACTGCACGTCGGCGCGGGTCGGCAGGCGTCCGAACCTGGCGAGGAACTGCTCGCACTCCCGGCTGAGCATGAAGTTGGCGGCGAGCCGCGCCGCGTTCGGATGCGGCGCCTTGGCATTGACGCCGACCTGACCGAAGAACAACGCCACCGGATCGAGCGCCCACACGTCGATCGGATTGCCGGCGAGCTTCACGTTCATCGACAGGTTGACGTAGTTGTTGAGCGATATCCAGTATTCGCCGGCCCCGGTCGCGCGCGCCAGCGCCAGATGCCCGTCGGTCACCACCGGCCTGAGCGTCGCCACGATGTCCTTGACGATCTGCGTTCCCTTCTGCTCGCCGTAGTGCAGGAACATGGCCTTGAGCCATTCGTTGTCGGTGCCGTCGATGGCGACCTTGCCGGCCCATTGCTTGCGCTCGGCGAACTCCTCGTAGCTCTTCGGCAGCTCGGATACTTTCACCTTCTGGGTGTTGTAGGCGGGCGCGTTGTAGTTGGCATAGACGCCGTACCAGCGCTTGTTCGGATCCCGCGCCTGCGGGAAAATGTGCTGGGCCTCCGGCGGCTCGAACGGCGCCAGCATCTGCGGCGGCATCTTGTTGATCGTGCCGGTGTGGAGGACGTCCCACGACTTCTGATCGGCGCGAAACTCGATCGCCATGCGCGACATCAGCACCGCGTCCGAGGCGCGGACATATTCGACCTTGATGCCGGTCGCCTCGGTGAACAGCCGAAACAGCGGCAAGCCTTCCTGCTCGTTGGTCGACGAGTAGACGATCAGCGTGCCCTCGGCCTTCGCGGCCGCCAGCAGCGTCGGGTCGAGCCAGGACGGCGCTGGGGCCGCGCCCTGGCCATGGGCGGGCGCGAGCGCGAGGGGAACCGCGAGGCCGATCAATCCGGCCGCGACGAACAGGCGTGCGTTTTTTGCAAAGCCCCTCAAGCTGTCCTCCCCTGGCGCGGCGTGGTCGTTGCCACGATCGGCTTCTTCGGCGGCCGCGCTGCTACGCCGCGAGCCCATCACGGCAGGACGAATCCGCGTGGCTTTTCCGCCGGTTGGAATGGCCTGCGCGAGAGCATATCTCAGGCCCGGAATTTGACAAACCGGTCCGCGTGCCCGATGACGCATTTCGGCCCGCAGCCGCAGGAGACGCGTTGGTGAATACGGTGACTGCCAGCCCCGTCGAGGCGACGGCGGCGAAGGCGCAGGCGTCCGATGGCCTGATCGACGTGCGCCTGGCGGCGATCCGCTACGCGGCGCGCGACACCAACCTCTACGAATTCGTGCAAGTGGACGGCAAGCCGCTGCCCGACTACGAGCCCGGCGCCCACATCGACGTGCATCTGCCGAACGGCGTCGTCCGGCAATATTCGCTCATCAATCCCGAGCACGATCCCGCGACCTACACGGTCGGCATCAAGCGCGATCCGGCGAGCCGGGGCGGCTCGCGCTACATCCACGACGAGCTGCGCGTCGGCAAGACGCTCAGGATCAGCGCGCCGCGCAACAACTTCGCGCTGAAGGAGGACGCCCCCCACGTCATCCTGTTCGCCGGCGGCATCGGCATCACGCCGATCTGGTGCATGGTGCAGCGGCTCGCGAAGCTCGGCCGCTCGTGGGAGCTCTACTACGCCTGCCGCTCGCGGGCAGACACGGCCTTTCTCAAATCGCTGGAGGCGCTCGCGGCCAGCCGGTTCCACTTCGACGACGAGAGCGCCGGCAAGTTCCTCGACATCGCGGCGATCGTCGGGCAGGCGCCGAAGGACGCGCATCTCTATTGCTGCGGACCGACCCCGATGCTCAACGCCTTCGAGGCGGCGACCGCGAACTGGCCGCGCGAGCAGGTTCACGTCGAGTATTTCACGCCCAAGCAGGAGCCGGACAAGAAGGGCGGCTTCGTGGTCGAGCTCGCGCGCTCGGGCCAGGAGTTCGTCATCCCCGAGGGCAAGAGCATCCTCGAGGTGCTGCTCGATGCCGGGATCGACGTCGATTATTCCTGCGAGCTCGGCATCTGCGGCGCCTGCGAGCAGCGGGTGATCTCGGGGGAACCCGAGCACCGCGACGCGATCCTGACCGAGGAGGAGCAGGCCTCCAACACCAAGGTCATGATCTGCTGCGCGGGCTGCAAGAGCGACCGGCTGGTGCTGGATCTCTGAGGGACGGAGGACGGCACGCGGCTTCGTAGCGGTGGGCAAAGGCGCGGACACAAGCACGGCGGTAACCACGCGAAGGCAGACGCGCCGTTGCCCACCGTCTAGACGCGCAGAACCGAAGGCGGTGGGCACGGCGCGCAAGCGCGCGTCCATAGCGCGCCGCCGACGCGCGTAGCGCGCTGATGGCCCACCGCTACAGGCCGACATCTACTGCTTGAGCAGCGGAATGGTCTTGTAGTCGGCCGGTTTCGGGATCGACTGCAGATAGGCGTAGATGTCCGCCAAGTCCTCGTTCGAAAGCACCGCCTCCCGATAGGGCGGCATCGCGCGATTGGTGGTGCGCACGAAGGCCGTGAACGCCTCGGCCGGCATCGGATCCGGCGCGAGCTTGGGACCGGTGATGCCGCCCTGCCCGACGGTGCCGTGACATCCCCAGCAGCCGAACGTCATGTAGGCGGCCTTGCCTTTTTCGGCGGACGCGGCGATCGCCGCGCCCTGACCGATGAGGAGACCGGCGGCGAGCGCCGCCAGCCCCCACTTCACTCGCATGCCACTCATGGTTCCGGTCCTCAACGCGGCTGCGTCCAGACGTCGACCAGCGCGGGCTGGCCGGACTTGACCACCTCGACCGCGCGCTTGAGCGTCGGAGTGAGTTGCGCCGGATCCTTGATCGGACCGGCCGACCACCAGCCCATCGACGATGCCATCTTCGCATAGTCGATATCCGGGGCTTCGATCGAGGTGCCGATCGGACCCATGGTCTTGCCCAGGCTCGCAACCCGGTTGCGGCGATTGGACAGGCGCTGCACGTGCATCACTTCCTGATGGTAGCCGCGGTTGTTGTGCATCACGGTGAGCATCGGGATCTGATGGTGCGCCGCCGTCCACAGCACGCCCGGCGAATACATGAAGTCGCCGTCGGGCTGCAGATTGACCGAGAACCGTCCATGCGGACGGTTGGCGAGCGCGGCACCGACCGCGGCGGACAGATTGTAGCCGAGGCCGAAGCCGCCCGAATGGCCGAGATGGTGGTAGTGCTTCTCCATCGGCCAGATCCTGGACGGCCAGCTGCTCATCTGGCGGTCGGAGCCGACCATCGACCAGTCGAGATCCTTGATCTGCGCCCAGACCTCCATGGACAGCCGCGCGGTGCTGATCGGGCTCGCGTCCCAGCCGATCGCCATCGCCGCCAGGTTGCGCTCGCGCGCTTCCGCCTTGGCCTTGCGCGAGCGCTTCGCCGCGCTTTTCGATCGCCGCCTTGCGGTCGGCCGGGATCGCCGACTTGACCGCTTCGATCAGCGCCGGCAGCGTCGCTTCCGCATCGGCCGCCATCTGCACGTCGACGACCTGGAAGCGCTGGAAGTCCTGGTAGTTCGCCTTGGTGAGGAGGTCGACCGAGCTGATGCTGATCAGCTTGGTGCCGGCCTTGATGCGCGATTCCTGAATGCCGTGGCCGTGGTCGCCGTTGTCGATCCAGGCATTCACGGTGGCCCAGTAGTCGGACAGCTCCATGCCGATGACCACGTCGGCCTGGCCGATCACGCCCGGGGCGCGGCTGAGATGATGCGTCTTCGGGAAGTTCATGCGGGCGCCCTGGTCGACCACCGGCGCCTGCAGCAGCTCGGCGAGCTGGACCAGGAGCTTGATGCCGTTGGGGGTGCGCGCGGCTCGATCGACCACGATCACCGGACGCTCCGCGTTGGCGAGCAGCTGCGCGGCTTCGCGTACGGCCCCGCTATCGCCCTGCGGCGGCGAGGTCGGCACATAGCGCGGGATGGAAAGCTTCTCGCCGTTGTGGATCGGCTCCTGCTGCAGACCGGCGTCGAGCGAGATCGCCACCGGCGCATAGGGCGGCGTCATCGCGATCTTGTAGGCGCGCACCATCGACTGCGCGAAGTGCTGCAGCGAGACCGGCGTGTCGTCCCACTTGGTGAAGTCGCGCACCAGCGCGTTGATGTCCTGCGCCGAATGGAAGGTCGGCACGCCGGGCGGGCGCTTGGCGGCGTCGAGATCGTTGCCGCCGACGATGATGACCGGCACCCGGTCGCACCAGGCGTTGTAGACCGCCATGCAGGCGTGCTGCAGGCCGACCGTGCCGTGCGCCAGCGTCATCATCGGCTTGCCGGCGACCTTGAAATAGCCGTGGCCCATCGCCACCGCGCACTCCTCGTGCGTGCAGGTGAGGAACTCGGGCTTCTTGTTGCCGCCGTAGTTGATCAGCGACTCGTGCAGGCCGCGGAAGCTCGAGGCCGCGTTGGACGGCAGGTACTCGATGTCGAGCGTCTTGATGACGTCGACCATGAAATCCGATCCGTCCGGACGCGTGGCGTTTGCGAGCGCCTGCGGCGTTCCGGTCTCGGCCGCCGCCAGGGCGCCCGACGGAGGCAGCGCGGATGGCTTCGCTCGACCCGGTCCCGTCGGCAATGTCGTCGTGGTCGCCGCATTCGCGGCGTTCTGCGGCGGCGAGACCGCGGTCGCAGCACCAGCCACCGCGACGCCGGCCAAGAATTTCCGGCGGTTCACCTCGGGACGCGAGTCTTTTCGTGCCATGGTGTTCTCCCTTGATTATCGTCAGGCGCGGCGACCCTAGATGGTATGCCGGCTGACTCGTTTGATCGGGCGGATATTATCTCCGGCGCGAAGCCTTTCACAGGGGGTCCGTGGCCGGTTCGACAGCGGTATTTTTCGGAATATTTATGCGCCGGTCTGGCCAACCCGCCGCTGACGCATCGGCCAAATCTCCACTAACATCCGCTCATCGACGATCCGTCCGCGCGAGGCCATTCATGAGCAAGCCGGTCCAGCTCTATTGCTGGCACTTCATGTCCTATCCGTATCTGCCCGCCGACTTCGACCAGAAATACGATACCGGCTGGGTGACGGTGCCGAACCGCCTGTGGGACAGCGAGAAGAGCCGCGGGCTCTATCGGGAATACATCGACCAGCTCGCCTATGCGGACGACCTCGGCTTCGACGGCATGGTGCTCAACGAGCACCACCAGAACGTCTACGGCTTGATGCCCTCGCCCAACCTGATCGCCGCGGCGCTCGCGCAGAGGACCAGGCACGGCAAGATCGTCATTCTCGGCAACCTCTTGCCGCTGCACCTCAACCCGCTGCGCATGGCGGAGGAATACGCCATGCTCGACAACATGTCGGATGGACGGCTGATCGCCGGCTTCGCGCCGGGATCGGGGCCCGAGACCTTCAACTACGACGTTCCGTCGGCGCCGTCGCGCGAGCAGTTCTGGGAGGCCGTCGATCTCATCCAGCGCGCCTGGACCGAAGACGGTCCGTTCGCCTGGGAAGGCCGCCACTATCCCATGCGCTACGTCAATCCGTGGCCGCGGCCGACGCAGACACCGCATCCGCCGATCTGGATCCCGAGCTCGCGCTCGACCGAAACCTTGGTGAACATCGCCAGGCGCGGCTATTGCTACTTCTTGTCCTCGCGCAGCCACGGCAGCGAAACCGCGAGGTCGCAGCTGCAGTTCGCGAAGATTCTGCGAGGATCACGGCGACCGCTTCGACCCGTTCCGCATGGGCATCCTGCTGTCGGCCTATGTGGCGGAGACCGACGCGCAGGCGCGAGCGGAAGCCGAGGA
Source organism: uncultured Alphaproteobacteria bacterium (assembly GCA_963708765.1). GTDB lineage: Bacteria > Pseudomonadota > Alphaproteobacteria > Rhizobiales > Xanthobacteraceae > VAZQ01. The sequence goes on from CAVPTV010000021.1 coordinate 59,485, forward strand.
AGGGGTGTGGTACTTTCTGAAGAACTGCCTCAAGGGACACCTGCGGCGCGAGGGCCGCCAACTGACCGCCGGGCCGGGCATTCCCTACATTCCGCCCTCGGAGTTCCGCAACTATCTGAAATTCTCCGACCCGACGACGCCGCTGCTCGGCGACGCCGAGGACTGGAACGATCTCGAGCGCTCGCAATCGATCATCGTCGGCAGCCCGGAGACGGTCTATCGCCGCATCTTCGACATCATCGAGCATGCCAAGTCGGGCCATCTGCTGATCCAGTTCCACATGGGCAACATGGCGGACGCGCTCACCCGCAAGAGCATGCGGCTGTTCGCCGAGCAGGTCGCGCCGCGGCTCAGGGAGGATTCGGCGAGACTGTTCGCGCGTGCAGTTCCCGGCCTTGGAGCGCATGCCGGAGATGGCGCCAGTGAGCGCATCGATGCTGGACGTCGCGCGGCCGCAAGGTGGCGGTGCGCGAATGCGGCCGGGGCGATCCGCTGGTCTATCTGCACGGCTTCGCCGATGTGCACGGGGTCGCGGACGACGTCCAGCCATTCCACCTGCGGCTCGGCGAAGTCGCGCGGGTGATCGCTCCCGCCCATCCGGGCTGCGCCGGCAGCGACGAGCTCGGCGACGGTTACGGCATCGACGACGTGGTCTTTCACTATCTCGAAGTATTGGATGCGCTGGGGCTCGAGCGATTCGATCTGGTCGGGCATTGCGTCGGCGGCTGGATCGCCGCCGAATTGGCCGTGCGCCACCCGGATCGGGTGCGGCGGCTCGCGCTGATCGCGGCAAGCGGCCTGTTCGTTCCGGGCGCGCCGATCGGCGACGTTTTCCTGCATGCGCAGCCCGAACGCGGCGTCGAGCTCACCACGCTGCGGCAGCTTCTGTTCGCCGACGCCGATGCGCCCGCTGGGTTGCGGTACTTCCCCGACGGACGCGGCGACATCGAGGAGGAGATGCGCCGCTATCAGATGCTGCGGTTCGGCTCCTTCGTGGGCTTCAAGCCGCCCTACTTCTACAACCGCGCCCTGCGCGGGCGGCTCTACCGCGCCGCCATGCCGGCATCGGTGGTGTGGGGCGAGCACGATCGCATGGTCGCCGCGCTCCCATGGCGAGGCCTATGCGGCCGGGTTGCCGGGCGCTGCCGCGTTGACGCTCGTGCGAGGAGCGGGCCATGCGACCGTGCTCGAGCAGCCCGATGCTACGGCGCAAGCAATCCTGGCTCTCTTGGCGAAACAGGAAGCGCCGCTCTCCGCCTGACCTCGGCTCTGGATAGAGCTCCGCGCTGGGCGCTGCTACTCGCCGTCGTCGAGGTCGCGCTGGAGCCGCATGCGAATATTGGGATCCGGCGTGGAGCCGACGTACTGGCCGTTTCGGTAGAGGTCGTAGCTGCGTTTGGTGAAGCGCGGCTGTCCGGTCGGGCCGCCCTCATCGTACTTGCGACGGACCGGCCTGCAGCTGGCTCTGTGGCGTCCCCGCCTGCGCGAGGGCCGGCGACGCGATTGCGGCCGCGATCACTGCCATGGCGACGAGCATCTTGGTGTTCATAACTCAACTCTCAATTTCTTGGTGACTTCAGCTTTGCGGCTGCGCGGACGAAGGAGCCTCGGGACGCCGGCCCGAGGCTCCTTCGATGTAACGCGCGTGTCGTGCCGTGGCTACCACTCGCCCTCGGGACCATGGCCGAACCGCAGCTGCGCCCGAATGTTCGGGTCCGGGTCGGAGCCGACATACTCGCCGTCCACGTAGACGTCGTAGCGTCGGATTGACCGAATGCTGCTGGCTGGCTCTGAACGAAGTCTGAAGGAGACTTCGTGGTCTGCGCCAGGGCTGGCGAAGCGATGGCGGTGGCGACCACCGCGGCAGCAATAAGCATCTTCGTATTCATGACGTGTCGTCCTTGTTCAGTGCTCCCGTCGCCTGCGCATCAGGTGGGTCGCCGGAGCACTATGTGCAACGCACAATTTTTTGAATCGGCCGTGAAGAGCATTCACGAAAATGTCTCCGGAACAACGTCATTATGAGCGACACGAAATCTCCGCGAAATAGATGCAGCGCACAAATGAAATGGCCCTGGGACGCAGCCCAGGGCCATTCGGCGCGATCGACGAACGAGTCGCGGCGGCGATCAGTACTCGGTCACAATATCGCGACGCAGGTCCAGGCGGACAGTCGGGTCCGGGTCGGAGCCGCGATATCTCCCGCCCAGATAGACGTCATTGGCCGGGTTGGAGGAATGGCGCCGACCATCGGTCTGGATGTCCTCGGTAACGGACGGTGCCGCCCGTGGCGGCCTCGCCTGACCGAAAGACTGATCCGGCGCTTGTCGCGCGCCCGGGGGCAGTTGGTTCACGGTCTGAGCCCAGGTCGGTGACGCAATCATGGTGGCGAGCGCCGCTGCCGCAGCGAGCATCTTCGTATTCATGATTCTCTCCATGTGACCCCGTCCGTGTGCCGGCTGGTACTTGCGGCGCGTCATGTTGCGGCACGCAACGCACGATTTCTTAAATCGACCGTGAGCAGATTCTGCAAGAAAGAGACACCCTATCAATGGCATGCGCGGGCGGTTCACGTTTTATGAGAAATTAATGCGGGCGCGCGGCTTGCGCCCGCGACATGACGAGCGTCAGTCGCAAACAATTATTTCAAAGTGTCGCGCTTCGTCCTGCGTCTCGCGTTCGCAACCCGAGTCCGAAATGACGTCGCGGTCACGCATTCAGTTCCGCGGCCAGCGGCGCCTTGCCGCGAATCATGTCGGACGCCTTCTCGGCGATCATCAGCACGCAGGCATTGATATGCGCCGAGACCAGATCGGGCATGACCGAGGCGTCGACGACGCGCAGGCGCTCGACGCCGCGCACGCGCAGCTCCGGATCGAGCACCGCGTCGGGACCGATGCCCATCGCGCAGGTGCCGCAGGGATGATGCGCGGTGATCACGGTCTTCCGGATCCAGGCATCGATCTCGGCATCGCTCTTGACGCTCTCGCCGGGCGAGGTCTCGGCGCCGCGATAGCGGCTCCATCGGCTTCTGATAAGCGACGTCGCGCGCGCGCTTGAAGCCTTCGCGCAGGCGCGGGAGATCGTTCGAGCGCGGAAAAGAAGTTGTAGATGATGCGCGGCGGATCACGCGGGTCGGTCGAGCGCAGGCGAATTTCGCCGCGGCTGTCGGGATGCAGCAAGGTCGGACGAATGCCGTAGCCGTCCGCATAGGCCGGCCGGATCAACGGAAACCACAGATGCGCATGCGCCGGCGCGCCGCGGAACATGAACTCGATGTCGGGCACCGCGAGCTCCGGCCGCGTCTTCACGAAAGCATGGAGGCCGCCCGGCACCACCGTGCCCGGGCCGGTGCCGTAGAAATAGGCGCGCATCATGCTGACCGCCATGCGGTCGAAGCGCATCTCCCGGCGGAACGTGCTCTCGTCCAGCCGCTTGAAGAAGATGATCACCGCCAGGTGATCCTGCAGGTTCTTGCCGACCGGCAGATCGACCGCGGTCTTGATGCCGATCTCGCCGAGATGCGCCGCCGGGCCGATGCCCGACAGCATGAGCAGCTGCGGCGTGTTGAAGGCGCCGCCGGCGAGGATCACCTCGCGGCTCGCGGCCGCCTGCACGACGTCGCCGCTGCCCTTGACGTATTCGACGCCGGTCGCGCGCGTGCCCTGCATCAGCACGCGGGTGGCATGCGCGCCGGTCGCCACCTCGAGGTTCGGCCGCTTGCGCGCCGGCTTGAGATAGGCGGTGGCGGCGGACGAGCGGTAGCCGTCGCGGATGGTGTACTGGCCGCGGCCGAAACCTTCCTGCTGCTCGCCGTTGTAATCGTCCGTGTGCGGGAAGCCCGCCGCCTTGGCGGCTTCGATCCAGGCGTCGTAGAGCGGATCGCGCGTCTTGGCGAATTCGGTGCCGACCGGCCCGGTGCCGCCGCGCCAAGGATTCTCGCCGTCCTGCCAGGTCTCGCAGCGCTTGAAATAGGGCAGCACGTCCGCATAGGACCAGCCGCGCGCGCCTTTCTGCGCCCAGCGGTCGTAGTCGCCGCGGTGGCCGCGCGTATAGGCCATCACGTTGATCGACGAGGAGCCGCCCAGCACCTTGCCGCGCATCGCCTCGATGCGGCGGTTGCCGAGGTTCGGCTCGGGCTCGGTGTGATAGCCCCAGTCGAACATGCCGTAGTCGTGCATCTTGCCCATGCCGAGCGGCACGTGGATGAACGGATGGAGGTCGCGCCCGCCGGCTTCGAGCAGCAGCACGCTGGCGGCCGAATCCTCGCTCAGCCGGTTGGCCAGCACGCAACCGGCCGAGCCGGCGCCGACGATGATGTAGTCGTAACCGTTGCTCATGTTTCCTGTCACACGTCGAGGGTGCTCTTGGCGAAGAGCTCGTCGAGGCCGACGCGGCGCGCACAGAGCCCTTGCTCATGCACGTATTGCGCAATGGTCTCGAGCACCGGACGCGCCGCCTTGAAGCCGTAGGCCAGCGGATCATTGGCGGCGAGCGTTCGTTTGACACCGTCATCGAGCAGGCCCGCCTCGAAATACCAGCGCAGGAACGCGTTGCCGGAGCGCGCGATCTCCTCCTTGGCGGCCACGAAGGCGGAGTAGAGATTGAGCGCGATCCAGGGATGGCTCTCCAGCAGCGAGCGCCGCACGACGACCGTGTGGTTGATCGGAAACAGCCCGGTCTTGGCGAAGTAGCGGCGGCCCTCGGCGGCCGGATCGGGGAACAGGTATCGGGTCACGCCCGACACGTCGACCTTGCTGCGATCGACCAGGTTCCGCTCGGGCAGATAGTGCAGCGCGCCGTCGAGCTCGCCGCGAACCAGCATCTCGCCCATGTCGGTGGTCGGCGGAATCTGGTTCACGCGCACGCCTGCGGGCGCCGTGAAACCGGTGGCGCCGCCGTGGCTCTTGTCGGGATTGCGCTCCATGAACCATTCGATGTCGCGGGCGTGCACGCCGAATTCGTGCTGCAGGACGCCGCGCGCCCAGATCGCCCAGGTCTGCTGATATTCCGGCACGCCGAGGCGCTTGCCGCGCAGCTCCGCCGGCGCGGTGATGCCGGAATCCGTGCGCACGATGACGCTGGTGTGGAAGAACTTGCGCATGGTGAAGACCGGGATCGCCACCCAGCGCGTGTCGCCGCGCGACACCGCAATGATGAGCGACGACATCGACATTTCGGAGACGTCGAACTCGGCGAAGCGCAGCTGCCGCCAGAACATCTCCGAGGGGTGGATCATGGTGGGGACGAGCCTGATCCCCTGCGGCGTCACGCGGCCTTCGAGCAGCGGGCGCGTGCGCTCGTTGTCGGAGAGCGCGATGCTCAGCTCAAGGTGCGGTGCAGTCATGTGGAGATGCGATTCGTAGGCGCGTAGGGTGGGCAAAACGCCACCATGCTGTCGCTGGTGGGCACGGCGCCTATGCGATTTTGCCCACGCGGCAAGAGCATCGCCATGCGCCTTTGCCCACCCTACGATTGCGCCGGCAGGGACACGAAGACCCGATTGTCGCGGACCTTCACGTCGACCGGCCGCAGGCGATATTTCGGATCGCCGCAATGGCGCCCGGTCTCGATGTCGAACTCCCAGCCGTGCCAGGGACAGACGATATTCTGCTTTTTCGAGAAGCGCAGGCCGCGGCTGGTCTGATCCGGCGCCAGCTCTTCCTCGACGCGCGGTATGATCTTGCCCTGGCAGACCGGACCGCCGTCGTGCGGGCAATGGTTCTCGTAGGCGACGAGCCGGTCGCCCTGCCGGAAGATGCCGAACTCGAACGCGTCGACCCGCAGCACGCGGTAACCGCCCTCCACGAACTCGCTGAGCTCGCCCACCATGATCTCGCTCATCGCTTCACCCCATGCTCGCTATTGCACCGTTGCCGGTCATTCGTTCGGCGCGCGGCGGTACCACATCTGAAGATCGAAGAAATTGATGTCGGCGGCGCGCATGATCGCGCAGATCGCGGTCACCGCCTCGGTCGCATTCACCGGCCGGTCGCCGAACGGGGCGAGCTCCTGCGCGCGGTCCTCCCATTTGGCAGAATACAGCCGGACCGCCGCCGACAGCACCCGCTGCAGGTTTTCGTCCGGGATCGCGTCCGGTTTGCCGCTCTGAAGCGCGGCATCCACCGACGAGCAGAACGCCGCGCCGGTATCGGCATCGGCGACATCGCCGCTGGCCGCGGATGACCCTGCACTCATGCCGACCTCACGCCCGCCGAGACAGCACTCATTCGGCCGGAACCGCGACCGGCTGCGGCGACGCCTTCACGCCGGACTTCGCCGGCGGCACTTCGAGGTCGAACAGCTCGGCGGCGTTCAAGCCGAGGATGTTGCGCTTGGCCTGCTCGTTGAGGAACGGCAGCTTGGTGATCGAGCTCGGGCGCGTCGAAATCCCAGTGCGGCCAGTCGGACGCGTAGAGCAGCTGGGTGTCGGCGTTGATCGCCTCGAACGTCGCCTGCGTGAGCTTCATGTTGCTGCGCTCGAGCGGCTGGCTCGTATAGTACATGTCCTGCATGTACTCGCTCGGCCGGCGCTTGAGCAGCGGGCACTCCGAGGTGCGCATCATGTATTCGGAATCGAGCCGCTGCATGAGGAACGGGATCCACGCGAGCCCGCTCTCGATCCAGATCGTCTTGAGCTTGGGGAAACGCTCGGGCAGGCCGTTGAGCACCCAGTTGGTCATGTGGACCATGTTGAAGTGCGCGAACGACAGCGCGTGCATGCCGATGAAGCGGTTGAGCTGCGCGAACGACGGGTCGCCCCAGGTGAAGCCGGCGTGGAAGCCGAGCGGCTTGCCGGTCTCCTGCAGCGCCCCGTAGAGCCGCATGTAGGAATTGTGCCAGACCGGCTTGTGGCGGGTGGACGTGACCGAGAAGCCGACCACGCCGGGCGCGTCGGCGAACCGCTCGACCGTCTCGACGCAGGCATCCGGATCGTTGAACGGCAGGTAGAGCAGCGCCTTCTGGCGCTTGTCCTGCGGCAGGATCTGCTCGATCAGCCAGCGGTTATAGGCGTTGCCGAGCGCCACCTCGACGTCGGCCTGCGGGTGCATGCCGAGCGAGAGCATCGGGGTCGGAAACACCACCATGTAGTCGATGCCCATCGCGTCCATGGCGCGCTGGGTGAGCTGCACCTGACGATGCAGGCCGGGCGGGCGTCGGCTCGGCCAGCTTCTGCTGGTGCATGATGCGGCCGCCAACGTCCTGATAGAGCGGACCGTTGGCGTTCAACAAGCCGGGCGCCGGACCGCGGTCGCGAAACGCTTCGGCGATGTAGCGCAGCACGTCATTGTCGATGCGATCGGTGACCTCCGACCAGAACGCGGTCTCGTTGACGTGCGCGTCGACGTCGACGACCAGGTAGTCCTTCAGCTTCTCGGTGACCGGCGCGGCCTTGGCCAGATAGTCGCGCGTGTCGGTGCGCGTGGAAATCTTCTCGAGCTCGGTGATCGGAGGGGGCGTCTCGCGGATGTTCATGGTTCCACCCTGCGTTGATGACGTCGGCTGTCGGGTTACCGCCTCACTTGAACTTATTTCTATTCCAATTCTCAGGCGCCACTCTATTGGGCCGGCTCCCGCCGTGCAATGACTTGTGGGACGGGGGAAGCCGCAACTAACGCCGCCCGCTCGCTTGATAAACCATTGCACAACCGATGTAATGCCCTTGCCGCGACCCACTCCCGAGGAGCGTAGAATGCATCCGAGCTGCCATGCATGGGCCGCGGGCCGACGCCGCTGCGCCGCGATCGTCACGGCGGCGCTGGCCGCCGTTGTCGTGCTTGCCGGCGCGCAGCGGGCCTCGGCGCAAGCGCCGGCGCCGGACGCGCAGGTGGCGGCCTGGCGGGTCGAGTGCACCGGCGACGGCAAGACGCTCGACTGCCGCGCCGTCCAGCAGGTGTTCCAGCGCGACACCCGCCAGCTGCTGGTGTCGGTGGTGGTGCGCCCGGCCGCCGACGGCAAGACCGGGGCGATGATCGCCCAGCTGCCGCTCGGCCTCAATCTCACCGAGCCGATCACGGTTCGGGTCAACAACGGCCCGCCCGAGAAGCAATCGATCCAGACCTGCACCAATGTCGGATGTTTCGTCGCCATGACGATCAACGACAAGCTCTTGGCGGCGATGCGCGGCGGCGGCGACCTCAAGATCACCATGCAGGACGCCAACAAGAAGCCGGTCGAGATCGGCCTGCCGCTGCTCGGCTTCGCGCTTGCCTTCGACAAGGCGAAGTGAGGCGACGGCGGCGAGCCGCTAGGTCGACCAACCCAACCTGCGGTCGCAGTGTGACCTTATTGAAACATATGGAAAAATTGCCAAAACGGGACAGCTGACAAGACCCCTATCCGATTGCCTCCGCCTTCCCGCCGACGGTAAAATTGCGAGGAAAGTCCGTTATTTGCGGGACAGGGGTTGGGGAATGTTCGCCGGCGTATGCCGCATGGTGGCGGCATTGGCGATGGTCAGCTTTTCGTTCGCTGCCATTGCGCAGATCGTCCCCCCCAGCGACCAGCCGGGCCGGGAGCGCGAACGATTCCGGCTGCCCACGCCGCCGCTGGCGCAGCCGGGCGGCGCGCCCGATCGCAGTGCAGGGCGCCGAGGCGCCGCCTGGCGCCGACAAGGTCACGCTGGTCATCCGTCGCATCCGCGTGGTCGGATCGACCGTCTATGGCGCCGAGGAGTTGGCCGCGCTCTACCAGGACCTCGTGGGCCGCACCGTCACGTTGCAGGCGGTCTACGACGCGGCGCAGCGGATCACCACCAAGTACGGCGCCGACGGCTATGTGCTCTCGCGCGCAATCGTGCCGCCGCAGGAGCTCGATCCGAAGGGCGCGGACGTGCGCATCCAGGTGGTCGAAGGCTATGTCGAGAGGGTCGAATGGCCGCCGGCGCTGTCGCAATACGTCGACTTCTTTTCCGACTACGCGGCCAAGATCACCGCGCAGCGCCCGGCCAATATCCGCACCATCGAGCGCTACCTGCTGCTGGCGGCCGATCTGCCGGGCCTGAAGTTCAAGAACAGCCTCAAGCCGCATCCGACCAAGCAGGGCGCCGCCATCCTGGTGGTCGAGGTCACCGAGAAGCCGGCCGATGTCTTCGCCCGCGTCGACAACCGCGGCACCAGGGCGCGAGGTCCCGGCCAATTCCTGATCAGCCCGACCGTCAACAACCTGCTGCGCATCCACGATGCCTTCACCCTCACCTATGCGGGCGCGTTCCAGACCCGGGAGCTGCAATATCTGGCGGCCAATTACCGGCAGGTGCTGACCAGCGAGGGCCTCACCGCCTTCGCCAATGCCAGCTACGGCTGGGGCCGTCCCGGCACGTTCGAGCTGGAGCTGCTGGAGTACAAGACCAAGAGCGTCTACGGCGAGGTCGGATTGAGCTACCCGATCATCCGCGCGCGCGAGCGCAACCTGATCGTCTCCGCGCTGTGGTTCTGGACCGACGACCGCAGCTCGTTCTTCGACATGCCGGAGACGCCGCCGAGCACGCTCGACCGCTGCGCGGCTTCCGCATCAAGTTCGATGCCGATGCGGCCGACCCCATGAATGGGATCAATCAGCTCAATTTCGCGTTCAGCCACGGCTTCCGCGGGCTCGGCAGCACCGCCAACGGCGACGAGCTGGCATCGCGGTTCAACGGCCGGGTCGATTTCAGCAAGGCCGAGCTGACCCTGTCGCGGCTGCAGCCGTTCGGCGGGGGATGGTCGATCCTGGTCGCCGCCTATGGGCAAATGGCCTTCACGCCGCTGCTCACCTCCGAGCTCTGCAGCTTTGGCGGACGCCTGTTCGGCCGCGGTTTCGATCCCTCGCAATATGTCGGGGACACCTGCGTCGACCTGCTCGCCGAGCTGCGTCTGGATATCCCCCACGAGCTACAGGCACTGACCCAGCTTCAGCTGTACGGCTTCTTCGATCATGGCTGGCTCCACAATCTTGCCCCGGTTCTGGGCACACTTACCAACGTGGATGCTGCCTCAATGGGAGCTGGACTACGCCTGGGATGGCTGAACTCGGTAACCGCTGACCTGTCGGTCACGCGGGTCGTGAAAAAGCAAGCTTTGTCCGCCGTGCAGGCCCTCCAACAGGGCGTGAACGACGGCCTGCCCCCCGACAACCGTTTCTTCGTCATCCTGACCGGCCGGCTCTAGCGGGACCATCGCGATGCATCCACGCGCTCGCAAATTGCTGTCGACCACCGCCACGCTGCTGGCGCTGGCGGGGCTCGCGCTCACGCCGGCCGCGGCCGGGCCCGAGGGCGCGACCGTGGTCGGCGGCTCGGCGACGATCCAGGGCGCCGGCACCTCGAGCGTCACCATCAACCAGACCAGCTCGCGCGCCATCATCAACTGGAACACCTTCAATATCGGGGTGGGCGAGACCACGACCTTCAATCAGCCGAGCAGCTCGTCGGTCGTGCTCAACCGCGTCACCGGCGGGCTCGGACCATCGGAAATCCTCGGCACGCTCAACGCCAACGGCATCGTCTTCGTGATCAATCGCGACGGCATCCTGTTCGGCAAGGGCGCGGTGGTGAACACCGCGGGCTTCGTCGCCACCACGCACGACATCAAGAACCAGGACTTCATGGCCGGCCGCTACAACTTCAACATCCCGGGCCGGCCGGACGCCTCGATCGTCAACCAGGGCACCATCACGGCGGCGAGCGGCGGCTTCGCGGCGCTGGTGGCGCCCGGCGTGCGCAACTCCGGCACCATCACGGCGACGCTCGGCACCGTGGCGCTCGGCGCCGCCAACGGCTTCACGCTCGATCTCTACGGCGACCGGCTGATCACGCTCGCGGTCAACGACCAGATCGCCGCCAGCGTCAAGGACGTGGCGACCGGCAAGCCGCTGAAGTCGCTGATCACCAATGACGGCAAGATCAAAGCCAATGGCGGGCGGGTCGAGCTCACCGCCGCCGCCGCCCGCACGGTGGTCGATTCGGTCATCAACACCAGCGGCGTGATCAAGGCCAACTCGATCGGCACCCGCAACGGCATGATCGTGCTCAGCGCCGGCACCGCCGCGACGCAAGCCCGCCGGCGCGCCGACGCAGATCGTGCGGGTGTCCGGCACGCTGTCGGCGGCCGGCAAGAAGAAGGACACCAAGGGCGGCACCATCGTGGTGACCGGCGAGGACATCCAATTCGTCGGCGCGGTGGTCGACGCGTCGGGCCGTGCCGGCGGCGGCAAGGTGCTGATCGGCGGCGACTGGGGCGGCGGCAAGCCGGCGACCAGCCTCGTGTCCAACCAGAGCGCCAAGCTCGAGAGCTTCGCGATCCCGACCGCGACCACCGTGAGCGTCGACGCCGGCGACGACCATCAATGCGTCCGCGAAGGATCGCGGCGACGGCGGCAAGGTGATCCTGTGGTCGGACCAGATGACCACGTTCGCCGGCACCATCCTGGCGCGCGGCGGCGCGAGCGGCGGCAACGGCGGGTTCGTCGAGACGTCGGGCAAGCAGCAGCTCGACTTCACCGGCACGGTCGACACGCGGGCGCCGAACGGCGCCGCCGGGACGCTGCTGCTCGATCCGGCGGACGTGACCATCGTCACAGCCCGTTCGCGACGGTCCTCGCCGCCGGGAGCCGACCGACAATGGATCGAACATCGACTCTGCAAACTCAGCTCGCACTCGAGCAACGTCGTGATCACCACGACCTCCCTGGCGCGGGCACGACGGCAATATCATCGTCGATGCGGCGTGACCTGGTCCAGCGACAACACGTTGACACTGCAGGCCGACCACGACATCTTCAGATCAATGCACCGATCACCGCCACACTGGCGGCGGCCTGACGATCAGCGCGGGGCAATACCACCACGGCGGGGTTCTCGGGCTCGGTGGACGTGGCGCGATTCACGCTGCAGAACGGCACGTGGAATCAGTCTACTTTCGTACCTGCCGAGTTTCGTCGCGCAGGACTTCCGCATCACCGGCGGCACCTTCATTCGAGCAACCGGCGGCGACGGCTTGGCGCCGGCCACGGCCTATCAGATCACCGATGTCTACGGCCTGCAGGGCATCGGCTCCGCCGGCATGACCGGCAACGCACTACAAGCTCGTCAATTCGATCGACGCCGGCGTGACGGCGACCTGGAACGGCGGCAAGGGATTCGTGCCGATCGGCACCACCTCCGACTGGATTTTCCGGCACGTTCGATGGCCAATGCAACACGATCGCCAGCCTGACGATCGCGCCGAACGATGCCACGACCCAAAGCATCGGGCTGTTCGGCACCATCGCAAGCACTGGTGATGTCAGCAACTTCAAGATGACCGGCGCCAGCGTGAGCGCGAACCCCGGCTTCGATTCGAGCGTCTTCTCGCAATGGGTCGGCATCGTCGCGGGCTCGAACGCCGGCACCATCACCGGTGTGTCGGCAAGCGGCACGGTCAACGGCCTGGCGATCGTCGGGGTGCAGGCCGGCGGGCTCGTCGGCCAAAACGGGACGCTGGGTCCGGGCGGCCATGCCGGATTGATCACGCAGTCGAGTGCGGACGTCGCGGTGACCGTGGGTAACGGCAGTGCATGCAATCCCGGTCCTTGTCACTTCAACGCGGCCGGCGGCCTCGTCGGCTCCAACGTCGGCGGCTCGACGATCAGCAATTCGCTTGCAACCGGAAACGTCATCGCCGGCAACTCCGCCTGGGCTGGCGGCCTGGTCGGCCAGAACGGGTTTTCAACCGGCGCGTTCGGCATCATCCAGAACTCCTATGCAAGCGGCAACGTCTCTGCGGTCGCCCCCAACGGCGCCGCCGGCGGACTTGTCGGCTACAACAGCAATGGCTCGACGATCACCGACTCGCAGGCGTTCGGCAACGTGTCGGTCACCGGAACGTCCGTCAACGGGTTCAGCAACGCCGGCGGACTGGTCGGCGCCAATCAGGGGAAGGTGGAAGGCACGAGCAACCGCCGCCGGTCGACGGATGCGACAACGGCGCGGCCTGGTCGTGCGCATCGGGCAATGTGAGCGTCGGCTCGCTCGGGAGCGGCGGCGGGCTCGTCGGTTTCAACCAGGGCCTGGGCAACGACGGCCTGATCATCAACACCTTCGCGACCGGAGCCGTGACCGGCGCTTCCGGCACTCGAGATGTTCGGCGACCGCCAGACCAATATCGGCGGGCTCGTCGGCACGAACCTGGGCATGATCAGCTTCTCGCACGCGACAGGAAACGTCGGAAGCCCGACGGTCGACATGATCAGCGCCGGCGGGCTCGTCGCCGACAATGTCGGCACGATCAACAATTCCTACGCGACCGGCAACGTCAGCGCCGGCAACAAGAGCTTCGTCGGCGGCCTCGTCAATACCAACAGCATCGGCAACAATGAGTGCTTCGGCGCCTGCAATACGTCGTCCCTGATCGTCGACTCGTTCGCGACCGGCAATGTCACCGCCGGCTCCTCGAGCATTGCCGGCGGCCTCGCCGCGGGCGGGAACGGTACGTTTCTGAGAGTTGCGGCGAGCGGAAGCGTCAGCGCGAACGACAACAGCATCGTGGGCGGCCTCGTCGGGGCTCTCCTTATCGGCGGCAGCATCCAGACGGCGGCTGCAACGGGTTCGGTCACCAGCACCGGCCCGAACAGCGTGGTCGGCGGACTCGTCGGCGTGAACGGGGGCACGATCGCGTTGGGCGCCGCTGCGGCGCCGGTCAGCGTCACCGGCAGCTCGGAGAGCATCCTCGGCGGATTCGTCGGCGTCAATCTGGGCTTCATCACCCAATCGTTGACCACGCCCAATGCCTCGGTCACCGGACCGCGGCAACCACGACATCATCGGCGGCTTCTTCGGCGTGAACTTCGGCACCATCACCAATTCCTCGTCGGCCGGCACCGCCACCGGAGGCCCCAACAGCATCGTCGGCGGTTTCGGCGGGATTAATGCCAGCTTCGTCAATTTCGCACCCGGGGTCATACCGGGATCGAGCTTCCCCGGCGGGACCGTCACCAATTCGACCGCCAGCGGCGCGGCCAGCGGCGGCCCGGGCAGCACGACTGATCCGTTCATCGCGGTGACCAACCCGACCTCGGGCGTGCCGGCCTATCCGTCGTTCATCGCCACTTGCGGCGACCAGCTTTGCGAGATTCTCAGGACCGGCCGGTTTGCAGGCGACACGACCGGACCCGATTCGCCGCAGCCGCAGCCGCAGATCATCGAGAATCTCGTCGCCAATCCGCAACTCGCCGCGCTCAACACCAACCCGGTCGTCACCATCACCCCCGCCGCCGCCGCGGGATCGCCACGGCAAGGACCGGCGCCGACCAACCCGTATCTGCCGCCGGGGTTCAGCGAGCGCATCTTCGACATCCCGCCGCTCACCGAGACGCGCTTCATCAAGGACGAGGTGCTGCTGCAGATCGCCACCACGGTGACCATCGATCGGCTGCAGGAGGCGGTCCGCCAATTCGGATTGTCGATGATCGAGTTTCAGAGCCTCGGCACCACCGGCAGCATCGCGTTGCGCTTCCGCATCACCAACGGCCAGACGGTGCAGGACATCATCCGCCAGCTGGCGCTGCGTCCAGATCATCGCGGTCGCGCAGCCGATCTACGTCTATGCGCTGGCGCAGCAGCCGCCGGCCGATCCGGCGCCGGCCTCGCGCGGCGACACCGGCCAGCAGGGCGTCGACCAATACGTGCTCGAGAAGCTCAAGCTCGCCGACGTGCATCGCGTCGTCAAAGGCACCAACGTCACGATTGCGGTGATCGATTCGGAGATCGACGCCGCCCATCCGGATCTGCTGGGCGTGATCGCCCAGCGCTTCAGCGCGGTCGGCGCGCCCGAGAAGCCGCATGCGCACGGCACCGGAATGGCCGGCGCCATCGGCTCGCGCCAGAAGGTCGTCGGGATCGCGCCGGGCGCCCGCCTGATGGCGGTGCACGCGTTCAGCACCAACGCGGCCAACGTCGAGAGCACCACCTATCAGATCCTCAAGGGCCTCGATTGGGCGGTGAGCCAGGGCGTCCGCATCATCAACATGAGCTTCGCCGGTCCCAAGGACCCCTCGCTCGAGCGCTCGATCAAGTCGGCGTACGACAAGGGCATCGTGCTGATCGCGGCCGCCGGCAATGCCGGGCCGCGGTCGCCGCCGCTCTATCCGGGCGCCGACCCGAACGTGATCGCGGTGACGGCGACCGACGTCGACGACAAGCTGTTCGCCGGCGCCAATCGCGGCAAATACATCTCGGTCGCGGCGCCGGGCGTCGACATCCTGGTGCCGGCGCCGGACGGCGCCTACCAGCTGACCACCGGCACGTCGGTGGCGGCCGCCGAGGTGAGCGGGGTCGTGGCGCTGCTGCTCGAGCGCAATCCCAATCTCAAGCCCGCCGACATCCGGCGCATTCTGACCACCAGCGCAAAAAGGCTGGGGCCGGGCGACCGCGACGACGAGTTCGGCTCGGGCCTGGTCGATCCGCTCAAGGCGATCCTGTTGGCCGATCCGAGAGTCGTCAGCCGGCCGACGGCGCCGCCGCTGCGGCAGCGATAATCTCCACGGTCACGCGTCCCGCTCGAACGCGAAGCCCGCGCCCTTGCGCACGATGGCGCCGAAGCCCGGAAAATCCATGTGGGCGCCGGCGACCCGCAGCTTGTCGGCGGCGATACGATCGAACATGCGCTTGCGGGTCGCGCAGGCCATCTGCGGATCGACGTCGTAGATGAGGCCGGTGTCGGGCCGCGGAATCTGGATGGCCGCGAGGTGGACGAGATCGCCCCAGATCAGCAGGCCGTCCTGGCCCGATTGGATCAGCCAGCCGGTGTGGCCCGGCGTATGCCCGGGCATCAGCACCGCCGAGATGCCCGGCATCGCCTCGCCATCGGGCACGGTGCGCAGGCGGCCGCGATAGGGCGCCGTGGCTCGGCGGTTGTTGGCGATGCCGCGGCGGATGCGATCGTTCGGAGCACTGGACTCGTCGCGGTCGAGCCAGAACGCCGCTTCGGTCTCGTGCACGATCAGCTCCGCATTCGGATAGTGCGGGCGGCCGGCGTCATCGACCAGGCCGTTGGAATGGTCGGGATGCAGGTGAGTGAGAAAGATGGTCTCGATCTCCTCCGGCGCGACCGCGAGCGCGCGCAGATGGTCGGGCAGCTTGCCGAGCGTCGGCCCCATCGTGTGGCCGGCGCCGGCATCGATCAGCGCGCGCCTCCCGCCGCGCTCGAGCAGGAAGGCGTTCACCGAAATCGGCAACGGATCGGTGGTCTTGAGGCCGGCGAGCCGTTCCTTCTCGTCCTGCTCCATGCCGAGCACCACGTCGAGCGAGGTCGTCAGCACGCCGTCGCTGAGCGCCGTTACGGTGATGTCTCCGATTTTCTTGGTCAGGGCGTGCATGCTCTGCTCTCTCGATTGGCTCGGTGAGCTGATCGCCCCTCCGCACTCTCCCGCGAAGGCGGGAGAGGGAGCGCACCGAGATCGCGGCGCCCGTCGGCGATCCGATCGGACTACGGGGCCGGCGGAATCTGGATCAGCTCCTTGAGCTGCGCGTCGGTGAGCGGCGCCGCGATGAACTTGAACTGGATCGCATCCTTCATGCTCTCCTCCAGCCCCAAGACCTTTTCGGTCTGCAGGCTCTCCCTCGGGATGAAATCCTTCAACATGAGCCGCACCGCCGGCTCGGACAGGCCGGAGAACGCGATATAGCGCGCCACCGCGTCGCCGGACGAATACATCCAGTCGACGGTCTCGTTGTAGGCCTTGAGATAGCGCGCGATGGCGTCCTTCTTGGCGGCGAGATTCTGCGCGTTGATGATCTGCACGCGGATGGTCTGGCCGCGGATGGTCGCGATATCGCTGGCGCGCGCGATCATGCGCGCCTCGTTCTTGCCGAGCATGTCGAGCACGAACGGCGCCACCGACCAGCCGACGTCGACCTGGCCCGACATGGTCTGGGTGATGGTGCCGGCGACGTCGCCGGTCGCGACCGGTTTGGCCTTGAGGCCGTATTCGCTGATGAAGCGCAGCACCGCGACATGGGAGGACGAGCCGGTGGTCGAGTAGGCGATCGTCTGTCCGCTCACGTCGCGCATCGCGCGCAGCGGCGACTTGGCCGGGACCCACCAGAACACTTCCCGCGACCCGGTCGAGCTCGCCGCGATGACGCGGACGGGCGCCCCCTTGGCATGGGCGCCGAGCGTCCCGAGCATGCCGGCGCTCAAGCCGACGTCGACCGAGCCGGAAACGACGACCTGCATGGTTTCGCCGCCCCCTTGCGTGTAGAGGATTTCCAGGTCGAGACCGTGCTTCTGGAAGATGCCGGCCTGCTTGCCGAGCTCGGGGATGGCGCCTTCCCAGCTGCCGCGGATCGGCGAGGCGATCTTCAGGGTCTGGGCGGCAAGCCCGTGCGGGATCGCCATTGCGGCGAGCGCAGCCGCGACCACGGCCGACAATGCGCGAAGCGTCACGTGCTCCTCCCTTGTCGTCATGGCCGTCCCCGGACTTGATCCGGGGATCGACGAGTTTCTCAGGTCGCGGCCATCGCCGCAACGCCATGCGATCTGGCGCGTGGGCGTCGAGCTGACGCAGGAACGTCATGACCTCCTTGGCGCGTGTTGCCGAGCGGCGGCGCGTGGCGCTATCGTCATCCGAGCCAGCGCGCGACACGGCCAACCGCGGCGCGACGGGAGGATACGATGCAATGTGTCCCGAGCGGCGCGCACGCGCTCATGCTCGCGACGGCTCTGGCGCTCGCGCCGTCCGCCGCATCGGCGCAAAGCTGGCCGAGCCGCTTCGTCACGGTCGTGGTCGCGTTCCCGGCCGGCGGGCCGACCGACGTGCTCGCGCGCGCGATCGCGACCGAGCTGACCGACAAGCTCGGCCAGCAATTCGTGGTCGAGAACCGCAGCGGCGCCGGCGGCAATGTCGGCGCCGCCTCGGTCGCCAAGGCGGCGCCGGACGGCTACACGCTCCTCTTCGCCACCACCAGCGTGGTCAACAACCGGTTCATGTACAAGACCGTGGCGTTCGACGCCGAGCGCGACTTCGCGCCGATCCTGCTGATCTCCAAGACGCCGATCGTCCTGGTGGCGAGCCTGGCGACCGGGCTCAAGCGCCTCGACGCGCTGATCGCCCACGCCAAGGCCAATCCCGGCACGCTCAATTTCGGCACGCCCGGCCACGGCACCGCCGCCCACATCACGGCCGAATCGCTGCAGCGGCTGGCCGGCTTCAAGATGACGCACGTGCCCTATCGGGGCTCGGCGCCGATGATCGCCGACCTGCTCGGCAACCAGATCAACGTCGTGTCCGACCTGATCCCGACGCAGATCCCGCTCTTGAAGGCGGGCAAATACAACGGCATCGCGGTGACCAGCGCGGTGCGCTCGACCGCGCTGCCCGATCTCCCGACGGTGGCGGAAAGCGGTTTTCCGGGCTTCGAGGCGACCTCGTGGAACGCGCTGCTCGCGCCCGCCGGCACCTCGCCCGAGGCGATCGGCAAGCTCAATGCGCTGGTCAACGCCTACCTCAAGAGCGAGAAGGGCAGGCAGGACCTCGCCAAGTTCGACATGCAGGTGGGCGGCGGCACACCGGAAGACTTGAAAGCGTTCATGGCGAGCGAGGTGGCGAAATGGGGCCCGATCATCAAGGCCGCCAACATCACGATCGAATAGCGCCGGTCTGCGCGCCTGCCGAGGAGATTACCGATGAAGGTCCTGTCGCGCGGAATGCTGCTGGTGCTCGCGCTGTCGGTGGGCACGGCCGAGCGCGCGGCCGCGCAGGCGTCCGACTATCCGACCCGGCCGGTCACCTTCATCGTGCCGTTCGCGCCCGGCGGCGTGACCAGCCTGTTCGCCCGCGTCCTGGGGCAGCGGCTGGAGCAGCGGCTCGGCAAGCCGTTCGTGGTCGAGAACCGGCCGGGCGGCGGCGGCGTGACCGCGGCCGCCGCGGTCGCCAATGCGGCGCCCGACGGCTACACCATCATGATGGCGTCGAGCACGATCCTGGCGATCAACGTCACCGTGCGCAAGAACCTGCCCTACGATCCGCGCAAGGACCTCACGCCGATCGCGCTGCTGGCGCGGGTGCCGTTCGTGCTGGTGGTCAACCCGTCGCTGCCGGTGCAATCGGTGGCCGACCTGGTCAAGCTCGCCAAGGAGAAGCCCGGGCAGCTCTCGTTCGGCACGCCCGGGCCCGGCACCTTCCATCACCTCAACGCCGAGATGTTCAAGGGCATCTTCGGGCTCGACCTGATCCACGTCCCCTACAAGGGCTCGGCGCCGGCGCTCAACGACCTGGTCGGCGGCCATATCCAGATGATGTTCTGCGACGTGCCGCCGGCGATGTCGCTGATCCAGAGCGGCAAGATCCGCGCGCTCGGCGTCACCACCGCGCAGCGCGTGCCGGCGGTGGCGGAGCTGCCGCCGCTCGCCGAGGTCGGCATCCCGGGCTACGACACCGCCTCCTGGCACACGGTGACCACCACCGGCAACGTGCCGAAGCCGATCGTCGACAAGCTCGCCAGCAATATCCGCGAGATCATGAGCGATCCCGCGGTGACCGAAACACTGACCAAGGACGGCGCGCTGCCGCAGGTGAGCCCCTCGCCGGATGGGATGAAGCAATTCGTCGCGAGCGAGATTTCCCGCTGGGGCAAGATCATCGAGCAGGCCGGGCTCGCGGGATCGGAGTAGCCGCCCTACGGAATTTCCAGGATCGCCTTGGCGCGCGCCAGCACGGCGGGCTCGGTGTCGGCGATCGAGTCGGCGACCTTCTGCGCTTCCTCGCCGCCGGCCGCGCTGATGTCCATTCCGGCCTTGCCGGCCTCGGCCAGGAACAGCGGGTCCTTCATGGTGGCTTCGAAAGCACGGCGCAACGCGTTGACGCGCTCGCGCGGCGTGTCGGGCGTGGTGACGAAGGCGCGGGTAATGCCGGTGTCGGCCGACAGGAAGGCCAGGACCTTGCGGTCGTCCTCGTTCTTGGCAAGCTCGGTCATCAGCGGCACATCGGCCAGCTCCGGGTGCCGTCGCAGCGCGATCTGCACCAGAATGAAAATCTTCTTCTCGGCGAGCCAGTGCGGCTTGGTCGACTTCCACGATGCCCACGAATTCGAGCCGCGTCCGCCCACCTCGCCGCGCTCCATCGCAAGGTTGACGTCGTTGCCGCCGGGATAGCCGGCGACGATCCTGAACTTGGTGCCGACGAGCGCGTTCATCGCCTTGGGATAGTAGACCGAGCCGGTGGCGGTGCCGGGCGCGCCGACGACGAGCTCGCGCTCCATCACGTCGGCGATCGACCGAATGCCGGTGGTGTGCCAGGAATTCACCACGTTCGGGCTGTCGGTGGTGTTGCCGATCCAGAAGAATTTGCGGGTATCGAACTCGACCTTGCCGCCGCCGAGCGCCTGATGCGCCGACATGTTCTGCATGATGGCGTGCAGCACCGTGCCGTCGCGCGGCGCCTGCGTGGCGAGCCAGTTGGCCGCCTGCAGGCCGACCGCGCCGGGCATGTTGCGGGCGATGACCGTCGGCTCGCCCGGGATGTGCCTGCCGATATGGCGCGCAACGAGCCGTGCGCGCAGGTCGTAGTCGCCGCCGGGCGAGGTCGCGACCAGCATGGTCAAGGTCTTGCCGCGATAGAAATCCGTCACCGGGTCCGCGGCCGCCGGCAACGACAGCACGAGCAACACGGCCAGCGATGAGGCCGGCAAACTGCGAGAGGTCATGACCTATCCCGGCAAATCGGACGATGGAAGACAAGGAAAATAGAAGGAATCAGCCCAGCCGCAACGGCGGCCGATGGTCGCGACGCCGCGCCTCACGCCGCGGCGGTCTGCTCGCGAAAGGCCGGCATCACGTCCTGGGCGAGGCGGCTCAGCGATTCGCGCTCCCATGCCGCGTTGGGACCCGACCAGTCGATGCCGCTCAAGAGCAGCGTGCCGAACGGTCCGGCGTCTCGCCGCAGCGCGATCAGCTCCGCCAGCACGGTCTTGGGCGAGCCGTAGATCGTGCGCTGCTCGATGAAGGTATCGACCGTCACCTCGTCGTCGCGCATGTCGGGACGCGACTTGAGCACGCCGAGGCGGCCGATCTGGCTGTAGACCTTGTGCAGGTGGCCGTAGAAATGCCGGTAGCCGCTGTCGGCGCTGTAGACGTGCGCGCGCGCCTCCTCGTCGGTGGCGGCGACGTGGATGGTCCGGCAGATGCGCCAATCGCTGCCGTTTGCCGGCCGACCCGCCTCCTGGCAGCCCTCGCGGTACATGCGCCCAGTGCTTGGCGAGATCCTTCGTCGACAGCAGCGCGCTCGAGATCACCGTCCAGCCCTTGCGGCCGGCGACCTTGACGGACGCCGAATCCGGCGTCGCCGACGGGATGGCGATCGGCGGCCGCGGCTTCTGGTAGGGCTTGGGCAGCCAGCCGAAATGGAGCGCCGGGTTGACCGCGTCCTTGATGCGGGTGCTCCAATAGGTGCCGCTGAAATCATACGGCGGGTCGCTCGCCCAGATGCGCTCGATCATCTCGATCGATTCCGCCAGCATGCGGCCGCGCTCGCGCGCGTCGGGCGACACGTTCATCATCTCGTTGTCGGTCGGCGTGCTGCCGGAGCCGATGCCGAGAATGAAGCGTCCCTTGCTCAGGTGATCGAACTGCGCCGCCTCGGCGGCGATCATCGCCGGATGATGCAGCGGCGCGTTGATGACGCCGGTGCCGAACACCAGCCGCTCGGTGCGCGGCAGCAGGCTGGCGGCGAACTGCAGCGGTGCCGGATAGGGCTCGGTCGCCGCCGAATAGTGCTCGCCGATGAACAACTCGGCATAGCCGAGCTTCTCCAGCAGCAGGGCCTTCTCGGTATCCTCGGCGAGACAGTCGTGCATCGGCCGCCCCGCGGCATGCAGCGGCATCATGAACATTCCGAGGCGCAAGGGATGTCCCTTACTGCGTATAGCGGAACCGCGAGCACTAGGGGCACGAGCCGGACGTCCGACACTCAATATCACGCCGCCGCGGAAGGGAAGCGCCCTATTGCGCCTTGATGCCGGCGGATCCTTCACCACCTCGGCCCACTTCGCAGTCTCGTCGGCCACGAGCTTGCCAAATCCAGCCGGGCTCATCGGCATCGGCTCGGCGCCGAAGCTCGGCGATACGCGCCTGGAGTTTGGGGTCCTTCAGCACCGCGTTGACCCCCGCGTTGAGCTTATCGATGATCTCGGGTCGGCGTGCCCTTCGGCACCGCGATGCCGTAAACGACAGTCGCCTCGTAGCCCGGCACGGTCTCGCTGATCGCCGGCACGTCCGGAAGCGAGGCCACGCGCTTGGCAGCGGTCACGCCGAGCGCGCGCAGCTTGCCGGTCTTGATGTGCCCGATCGAGCCCGGCAGGTTGTCGAATGCCGCCTGCAACTGTCCGCCCAGCAGATCGACGAGCGCCGGGGCCGAGCCGCGGTACGGCACGTGGACGATATCGATGCCGGCCATCCTCTTGAGCAATTCGCCCGACATGTGCGGTGACGTGCCGACGCCGCCGGACCCGTAATTGATCTTGCCCGGATTGGCCTTCGCATAGGCAATGAACTCGGTGAGGGTGTTGGCCGGCACCGCCGGGTTCACCTCCAGCACGTTGGTCAGCTGCATGGTGCCGGCGACCGGCGCGCTGTCGCGGATGAAATCGAACGGCAGCTTCTCGTACATCGACGGGTTGATGAAGTTGTTGGGGCCGACGAAAACGATGGTGTAGCCGTCCGGCGGCGAGGCGAGCGCGGACGCCATGCCGATGTTGCCGCCGGCGCCCGGGCGGTTTTCGATGATGAACTGCTGGCCGAAATGCTCCGCCAGATATTGGCCGAACAGGCGCGCGGTGATGTCGTTGGGACCGCCGGCCGCAAAACAGACGATGAAGTGAACCGGCCGCGTCGGATAGTCGAGCGCGGTGGCGCCACCGCTTCCACAGAGCGCGAGCGCGCCGAGGCAGAGCGCGAACAAATGACACAGACCTGCACGGGTCTTCATGGTTTCCTCCCTGGTGATGGCTTCTCCTTCTTTCTTGCGCGATCAGAGATCGCGATCCGTAGGGTGGGCAAACGGCTGCTTGGCGCGCGCTGTCGAGGCTAAGCACGTTGCGCGACGCGGCTCCGTGCTGAACGTCGACACGGCGCGTCACGCGCTTTTGCGGCACAGGCTTCGCCTACGGAATCTTCTTCACCGGCTTGGGATCGAGCCCGAGCACGCGCGCGGCGTTGCCGCCCAGGATGTTGCGCCGGCCCTGGTCGCTGAGGAACGGCAGGTCGTAGATCACGCTCGGCAGGTCGAAGTCCCAGTGCGGATAATCCGACGACCACATCAGCTGGGTCTCGGCGTTGATCATCTTGAAGGTCGCCTCCAGGATCGAGCGGTCGCGCGGCTTCTCCATCGGCTGCGACGAGTAGAACATCTCGCGCATGTATTCGCTCGGCAGGCGCTTGAGCGAGGGGCAATCGGATGTGCGCATCATGTAGGAATGATCGAGCCGCTGCATGAGGCAGTACGCCCAGGTGAGGCCGCTCTCGACCCACATCACCTTGAGCTTGGGGAAGCGCTCGGGCAGGCCGTTGACCACCCAGTTGGTCATGTGGACCATGTTGAACCACATGAAGCCGAGCGCATGCACCGAGATGAACCGGTTGGTCAGCGACAGCGACTGGTCGTTCCAGTTATAGGCCGCGTGGAAGGAGATCGGCTTGCCCATCTCCTCGAGCAGCGCGTAGGTCTTGACGTAGGCGTTGTCGTGCACCGGCTTGTAGCGCGGCGACGTCACCATGAAGCCGACCACGCCCTTCTTGTCGCCGAAATCCTTGACGGTCTTGTAGGCGGCCTCCGGATCGTTGAACGGCAGATAGAGCATCGAGATGATGCGCGGCTCGACCGCCAGGATGCGCTCGCAGAGCCAGCGATTGTAGGCGCGGCACATCGCCACCTCGACCTCGACCTGCGGGTGCAGCCCGAGGAACAGCATCGGCGTCGGGAACAGGCACGAATAGTCGACGCCCATCGCGTTCATCCATTCGAGCGTCATGGCGATGTCGCGATGGTGCGTTCCGGCCGCCTTCTCGTGCCGGCTGATGTCGTGCCGGCGCAGATCGTGGCGGGTGATGCGTCCGCTGATGTCCTGGTATCCGACCGTGCCGCCGAGCATCTGGGCGCGCGCGCCGCGCTTGGAGGATTCCATCGCCTGGTGGCGGATCACCGGGCTCTCGATGTACTCGAACACCTCCTTGTAGGACTCGCTCTCGTAGTGGTGCGCGTCCACGTCGACGATCAGGAAATCCTGGTAGTTGCGTTGGCGCGCCTGCTGGGCGGCGTGCTCGAGGTGCTTGCCGGTGGTGTAGTCGTCGGCGGCGAGCTTGCGGACTTCGCTGCGGGCCATGTCCATCGGTCGTCTCCCTCAGAGCATTTTGCGGAAAAGTGGGCGTCGGTTTTCCGCAGAAAATGCGACCACTAAGGGACCTAGAGCGCATTCCAGCTTGGAATGCGCTCTAGGCCACTACGTAGATGTCGTCGCCGCGCTGGACGACGTCGTATTTCTTCAGGCGCAGGCGGCGGTCGCCGACGCATTGGCCGGTCTTGAGCTCGAACTCGTAGCCGTGCCACGGGCACACGAAATGCACCTCGTCCCCGAAGACCTGCCCCTGGTAGGTGCGGTCCTCCGCGATCACGTCCACCACCCGGTTGATCATGATCCCCTCGCAGGCCGGCCCGCCGGAATGGACGCAGTAGTTGCTGTAGGCGAAATAGGCGCCGTCCTTGAAGAAGACGCCGATCTCCTCGCGTCCGGCGACGACGATGCGGCGGTCGCCGTCGTGGAGGTCGGACGCTTTGGCGACGAAGCATTCGGGCATGGGCGACTCCTGTGCAACGATCATAGCATCTCGGGCCGGCCGATGGGACGGGCCGAAGGGCCTAACTTCCGGCCGCCTTCCCCGCCCTGCCGCGCGCGGCGCGGATCGCCGCCCACAGCCGCTGCGGCGTCGCCGGCATGTCGATGTGCTCGATGCCGATCTCCGACAGCGCGTCCATCACCGCGTTGATCAGCACCGCCGAGCTCGGCGTGATGCCGGCCTCGCCGCCGCCCTTGACGCGCAGCGCATTGCCCTTGGTGGGATCCTCGGTCAGCTCGATCTCGAAGTCCTGCGGAAAATGATCGGCGCGCGGCAGGCCGTAATCCATGAAGCTCGCGGAGAGAAGCTGGCCCGATCCCGGCTCGTAGACCGCCGCCTCCATCATGGCCTGGCCCACCCCCTGCGCCACGCCGCCGTGCACCTGGCCGTGCAGGATCAGCGGATTGATCGGCTGGCCGCCGTCGTCGATCGAGGTGTAGCGGCGGACCTCGATCGTGCCGGTCTCCGGATCGACCTCGGCCTCGCACACCGCGGCGCCGGTCGGATAGGCCGGGATGCGGCCGGTGAAGGTCGCCTCGGCGCGCTGAGCGGCCCGCGCAGATCGTCGGGCAGCGACGGCAGCTCGTCGATCGCACGCGCAATGTCGAACAGGCTCAGCCGGCGATTGCTGTTCGCCGCGACGAACAGGCCATCGCTGAACGCGATGTCGTCTACCGGAACGTCGAGCATGACGGCGGCGATGCGGCGGGCCTTGTCGATCACCGTGCGCGAGGTCTCGACCATCAGCGCGCCGGCGAGCCGCATGGAGCGATCGGAATGGGTGCCGCCGCCCGAGGCCAGCACCGTGCTGTCGCCGCCGACGAAGTTGATCGCCTCGGGCTCGACGCCGAGCTGGTCCGCCATCACCTGCCGGAAGCTGGTCTCGTGGCCCTGCCCGCTCGACTGCGTGCCGACGATGAGATCGACGCTGCCCGCGGCCGAGACTTTCAGCGCCGAGGCGCTCGTGCGGCATGCCGACCGGGGTCTCGACGTAGTTGACGACGCCGATGCCGAGCAGCCGGCCGCGCTTCTTCGCCTCCTTGCGGCGCGCCGGAAAACCGTCCCAGTCGGCGGTTGCGAGCGCGCGCGCGAGGTTGCCGGCGAAGTCGCCGCTGTCGTAGGTGAGCCCGGTGGCGGTGCGATGGGGCAGCTTCTCGTGCGCGGATCAGGTTGCGGCGGCGCAGCTCGACCCGGTCGATCTTCAGCCGCCTGGCCGCGATGTCGATCAGCCGCTCCATGACGGCGGTGGCTTCCGGCCGGCCGGCGCCACGGAACGGCGCGGTCGGCACCGTGTTGGTCATCACGCCGCGCAGGCGCACCCAGGCGATCGGCACGTCGTAGACGGTCGGCGCCACGCGGTAGCCGTTGCTGAGCGGGACATACGAGACCGTGTGCGCCCCGGTATTGCCGGTGAGCTCGAGCGCGAGCGCCAGGATGCGGCCGCGGCGATCGAGCGCGAGCCGCGCATGGGTGACCACGTCGCGCGCCGTATAGTCGGTGAGGAATGCTTCGCTGCGATCGCCGATCCACTTCACCGCCCGCCCAACGCGGCGCGCCGCCCAGACCACGGCGACCTGCTCGGGATAGAGATTGAAACGCGATCCGAAGGCGCCGCCGACATCCGGACAGACCGCACGCACGCGCTCCGGCGGCACCTTGAGACAGCGGGCCACGTCGTTTCGCAGGCGATGGGCGCCCTGGCATCCCGAGATCAAGGTGTAGCGCTCACCGTCGTAGCTGCCGATCGCCGCGCGCGGCTCCATGAAGGCGCTGAGCGTGCGCTGGCTGCGGATGGTCTGCTCGACCACGAGGTGGGCGCGCGCGAGCGCGGCCTCGACCGCGGCGCGATCGCCGAATGCATTGTCGAGCGCGAGATTGCCCGGCGCGTCCGGCCACAGCGTCGGCGCGCCATCGGCGAGCGCTTCCTCGACGCCGGTCACCGCCGGCAGCACGCGGTACTCGACCGCGACCGCCTCGGCGGCATCGCGCGCAGCGGTGAGCGTGTCCGCCACCACCATCGCCACCACTTCGCCGACATAGCGCACACGGCCGACCGCAAGCGGAAGCTGGTCGAGGTCGAGGATTTTGCATTCCGGCGTCGGCGCAAAGGTGGGAATCTTGACGTCGTTGGCATCCGCAGGGTTGGGATGATGCGCGATACCGATGTGGCCGTCGGCGACATAGTCCGCTCCGGTAAGGACCGCCAGGACGCCCGGCTGGCGGCGCGCCGCCGCGGCGTCGATCGAGACGATGTCGGCGTGGGCGTGCGGCGTGCGCACGAACACCGCGAACGCCTGCCCCTCGACCGACACGTCGTCGGTATAGCGGCCCTCCCCGCGCACGAGCCGCAGATCCTCGAAGCGCGGCAAGGGTCGGCCGATGAAAGGACCTTGCCGGGGAGGCCGCTTCCCCGCAGCACCGTCGACCAAGCTCATTCCGAATTCCCACGCCGTTCGCGCTGGAGCGCTCTTTACGATTGACGCGTTTTCTGCGGCGAACCGGTACCCACCCGGATCAAGTCCGGGCAGGCTTTCGCCGGAAAACGCTATGGATGGGCGGCAGCCTATCCAAGCCGGCGCGCCATTGCCAATTGGCCGCGCCCGCCGGTTGGTGCTCCAGCCAAGCCTTTCGGCTATAGTCCGCGCCCGCGGAGAACCTCATGGGCATCGTAGAAAAGAAGCAAGCGAACGCGCCATCACCGGCGGCGGATTTCGACCGCTTCCGGCTGCGCCGTTTCGTCGAGAGCCTCCCGCCAGGCGACGAGCTCCAGACGGTGAGCGAGCCGGTCGATCTGGCCGACGTCGCGGCGCTGCTCGAAGGCAACCCGAAGGCCGTGCTCTTCCGCGCGGTCGGGCCGGAGCGCCAGGAGCTGGTGGGCAACGTCACCGGCAGCAGGACGCGGCTCGCGCGCGCGTTCGGCGTCGCGCCGAGCGAGCTGCTGGCGGAGGTGCTGCGCCGCCTGCGCAACAAGCCGGACATCGTCGAGGTGTCGCGCGCGGAGGCGCCGGCGCAGGAGATCGTGCTCACCGGCGACGACGCCGATCTCACCAGGCTTCCCGTGCATCTCGGGCATGGCGCCGACGGCGGACCCTATATCTCCTCCTCGATCGATTTCGTGGTCGACCCCAAGACCGGCTGGACCAATGTGGGCGTGCGCCGGCTCATGCTGCGGGGACGCCGCGAAACCGGCATCGACCTGGTTTCGCCCAGCGATCTGCGCGCGATCTACGAGGCGAGTGCCGCCGCCGGCAAGCCGCTGCCGGTGAGCTTCGTGGTCGGCGCCCATCCGATCGACCACGTCGCGGCGGTCATGCGGCTGCCGATCGACGAGCTCGGGCTGCTGGCCTCGCTGCGCGACGCACCGCTGCCGGTCGTCAAATGCGTCACCAACGACATCCGGGTGCCGGCCGACGCCGAATGGGTGCTCGAGGGCTATCTCGACCCGCGCGGGCACGTGGAGCCCGAAGGCCCCTACGGCGAGTTCCTCGGCTATTACGGCGCGGTCAAGCGCAACCCGGTGTTCCACCTCACCGCGATCACGCGCCGGCGCGACGCCCTGTTCCAGACCTCGACCATCGGCGGGCGCGCGCTCGCGCGCACCGACACCGCGCTGCTCAACGCGCTGCGCACCGAGGCGATGATCTGGCGGGCGCTGGAGACCGCGGTGCGCGAGCCGGTCGCGGTGCACGCCACCGCATCGAGCGGCGGCATGTTCAACCTGCGCGTGGCGCTGCGGCAACGCGTGCCGGGCGAGGCGCGCAATGCGATCGCCGCCTGCTTCGGTGCGCTCGTCAACGTCAAGAACGTGTTCGTGGTCGACCCGGACGTCGACATCTTCTCCGACGAGCAGATGGACTGGGCGCTGGGCACCCGCTTCCAGCCCGACCGCGACCTGATGGTGGTGGAGGGCATGCGCACCTTGCCGCTCGACCCGTCGCTGGTGAACAGCCGGGTCGGCGCCAAGGCGGGCTTCGATCTGACCTGGCCGTTCGGCAGCGCGGCGCGGATCGAGACGCAGGTGCCGGAGCCGCCGCGCTTCCAAGGCGGCCGCTTCCCGTCGGTCGAGGCGGCGCTCGCCCACGGTCCGAAATTCTTCGAGGAGCTGATGACCGCGCTGGGCAGCCGCGACGGGCGCGAGATCGTGCTGGCGCTCGAGCCGCTGCGCGCCAGCGGCGCCCTCGAGCGCGACGCCGAGGGGCGCTATCTCGTCAAAGCAAAATAGACCGGAATTCCGAGGGAGAAATCGAATGGCCGCCATGCTCCAGCGCAAGCTGCTCGTGCTTCTCGGCGTTGTCGGCGGCACGCTCGCCGCGCACGCGCAGGAGGTCACCGTCAAGGTCGGCACCGTGCGGTCGATCTCCACCACCACGATCCTGTGGGCGGCCGAGAAGGGCTACTTCAAGGAGTTCGGCATCAAGGTGGTGACCGAGAACCTCGACACCGCCGCCAACTCGATTGCGCTGCTCGCGCAGAACCAGCTGCAGCTGGTCGAGGGCGGCATCTCCGCCGGCTATTTCAATGCGCTGGAAAAGAACCTGCCGGTCACCATGGTGCTCGACCGGGTCTCGAGCCCGATCTGGCACAACCTGATGCTGCGCCCCGACCACAAGGGCCAGATCACGCAGCTGCGCCAGCTCAAGGGCAAGACCATCGCCACCAACGGCCAGGGCGCGGTTTCGACCTACGAGGTCGGCAAGATGCTGGAGACCGACGGGCTCACCATCAACGACGTCGACATCAAGGTGATCCCGTTCACCCAATACGCGCTCGCGTTCAACAACAAGGCGATCGACGCCGCCATCGCCATCCCGCCGTTCACGGCGCAATTGCTGGACGGCGGCCACGCGGTCAACTTCGCGAGCCCCGACGAGCTCGTCAAACCGCACCCGATGACGATCGCGGTGAGCATGGTCAACACCGATTTCGCCAAGGCCAACCACGAGCTCGTGCGCAACTACTATGTCGCCTATCTGCGCGCCATCCGCGACTATTGCCAAGCCTATCACGGCAGCCCGATCCGGCAGGCCTTCATCGACCTGGCGATCCGCACCGGCACCGAGACCCGGCCGCAGCTCTTGCACAATTATCCCTGGCCGGCGCGCAGCCCGGACGGGCAGATCAATGTCGACAGCATGCTCGACATGCAGGCCTGGTACGTGAAGAACAAGATGAGCAACATGCAGTTCCCGGCCGACCGGATCGTCGACAGGAGCTACATCGACTACGCGCTGAAGAAGCTCGGGCCGTTCGTGCTCGAGAACAAGGACAGCAAGCTCGCCGGCTGCCGTTGATCCGATGCAGAACACTCCCCGACAAAACACTTGCCTACAAAGTTCTTGCCGACAGAGCGTCGCCATCGTCGCCGCGGCCGCCGCGATCACCTGCGTCTCGACGGCGCAGGCGCAGCAGCACACCGTGCGGGTCGCGGTGGTGCGTGCCTTGACGTCGACTGCCGCTCATGATCGCGGACCAGAAGGGCTACTTCAAGGAGCACGGCATCAAGGTCGAGGTCTCGGACATCGACACCACGGCGTTGGTGCCGCTGGCGCAAAACCAGGTCCAGGTCATGGAAGCCGGCATGACGGCCGGCTATTTCAACGCCCTCGAGAAGGACTTTCCCATCACCATCGCCAGCGACCGCGCGGCCACGCCGATCCTGCACAAGCTGCTGATCCGGCCCGACCTGAAGGACCAGATCAAGAAGATCGCCGACCTCAAGGGCAGGACCATCGCGGTCAACGGAACCGCCTCGGTGGTCAACTACGAGCTCGGCAAGCTGCTCGAGACCGTGGGCCTGACCATCAAGGACGTCGAGCTCAAGGTGCTTCCGTTCCCGCAGATGGGCGTCGGCCTGGCCAACAAGGCGGTCGACGCCGCGGTCGTGATCCCGCCGTGGGCCTTCCAGCTGGTGGATCAGAACATCGGCGCCGTGCTGGTCGACGTCGACGACCACGTCAAGCCGACCCCGCTCAGCATCGCGGTGGCGTTCATCAATACCGACTGGGCGCGCCAGAATCGCGAGGTCGCGCGCAACTTCTTCGTCGCCTATATCCGCGGCGTTCGGGAATATTGCCAAGCCTACCACAACGGGCCGAACCGGCAGGAAGTGATCGACATCGCGGTCCGCACCGGCGTCGAGCGGCGGCAGGAGCTGCTCTACAAATATCCCTGGCCGAGCCGCGATCCGAACGGCCGGTTCAACATGGCGAGCCTGCTCGACATCCAATCCTGGTACGTGAAGGCGGGCCTGTCGCAGCGGCAATTCTCGCCCGAGCGCATTGCCACCAACGAATATGTCGACTACGCCGTGCAGAAGCTCGGCCCGTTCGCGGTCGAGAACAAGGACAGCACGCTTCCAGGCTGCCGCTAGCCAGCTGGCGCTAGCGACTCGGGCGCTCTCCTCCGAGGTCGTCGCCACCGCGCTCCCCCTTCCGGGAGGGCAGGGTGCCGCGAGCCGCGTCTTGCGGAACGCGCACTGGGAGCGGTCCGGGGAGAACGTCAATGGCCGTCGAGCGGCGCGGCGCCGCGATCGAGATCGTCGGGCTGCGCAAGGAGTATGTGAGCGGCCCGGGCCGCGTGCTCGCGCTCGACAATATCGATCTGCGCATCTCGCCGGGCGAATTCGTCTGCATCGTCGGCCCGTCCGGGTGCGGGAAGTCGACGCTGCTGCGCATTCTCGCCGGCCTCGACACCCAGACCGGCGGCACCCTCAAGATCGAGGCGCCCGGCTGGCCGGTCCAGAACGCGATGGTGTTCCAGGAAAGCGGCCTGTTTCCCTGGATGAGCGTCGAGACCAACGTGGCCTTCGGGCTGATGACACGCGGCGTGCCCGACGGCCGAGGCGGCCGAGCGGGTCGAGGCGGCGCTCAAGCTCGTCGGGCTGACCAAGTTCCGGCGGCACTATCCGCATCAGCTCTCCGGCGGCATGCGCCAGCGCAGCGCGATCGCGCGCGCCTTCGTCACCGACCCGGGCGTGCTGCTGATGGACGAGCCGTTCGCCGCGCTCGATGCCCAGAACCGGGTGATCCTGCAGGCGGAGCTGGTACGGATCTGGGAGCACACCCGCAAGACCGTGGTCTATATCACCCACTCGATCGAGGAAGCCTTGCTGCTCGGCGACCGCACCGTGGTGATGACCGCGCAGCCGGGCCGCATCAAGCAGATCATCGACGTGCCGTTCCCGCATCCGCGCAACCTGATCACGTTGTCGTCGGCGCCGGAATTCGGCAAGCTCAAGCTCGACATCTGGGGCGTGCTGGAGGACGAGGTCATGCGCGCGCGCGCGGAGGCGGAGGGATGAGCGGCAAGGCGCGCGAGCGACTGCTCTACCTGATCTCGCCGATCGGGCTCCTGCTGCTGTGGCAAGTCCTGCTGATGCTGGGGATCGGCGACCGCCGCTTCATCCCGGCGCCGAGCGACATCGCGGTGCGGTTCGTCGCGCTCGTCGCCAGCGGCGAGCTCGCACTGCATGTCGGCGTCACGCTCTACCGGGTGGCGCTCGGTTTCGTCATCGGGGTGGTGCCGGCGGTGGCGATGGGCCTGCTGATGGCGATGTTCAAGCCGGTGCGCATCTTCTTCGACCCGCTGATCGCCTCGCTGTTCCCGATCCCGAAGATCGCGCTGATGCCGCTGCTGCTCTTGGCCTTCGGATTCGGCGACGCCTCCAAGATCGCGCTGGTGGCGATCGCGGTGTTCTTCCCGGTCATCGTCAACACCTATGTGGGCGCCGCCAACATCGACAAGATCTACTGGGACGTGGCGAGGAACTACGGCGCCAGCCAGCTGGTGATGTTCACCCGCATCGTGTTCTTCGGCGCGCTGCCGACGATCTTCGCCGGCTTGCGCATCGCGCTCGCGGTCTCGTTCATCGTGCTGGTGGCGTCGGAGTTCGTCGCCACCAAGAGCGGCATCGGCTACCTGATCTGGAACTCGTGGGAGCTGCTGCAGGTCGACATCATGTTCGTCGGGATCGTGACCATCGGCATCCTCGGCCTGATCACCTCGGTGGTGTTCCAGGAGATCGAGCGCAAGGCGATCCCCTGGAAGGCGGAATAGGCAGACACGAGGCTCATCGTGGCGTGTCAGGCCTCGCGGGCGGTATTGCCGCGTGCGGCTGCCGGTTTACCTTCGGAGCAGGCGCGACGCCCGGGCGGTGTGCAACCTGCGGGGAATTGCGGGACCGTCGCGACGCGCAGAAACGCTCCACCGCGTCGGTCGCCGCCGCGCTGATGAGCGACCGGCGCTCGGGCGTGCCCATCGCCAATTCCTCGTCTCGATTGATGATCGAACCGGCCTCGAGCAGGACGGCGGGCATGTGGGTGGATTTGAGCACGATCAACTGGTCGTAGCGGTAGACGCCCACGTCGGCGTCCACCAGTTGGCGTTGCCGGTGGCCCATGATCTTGTCCGTATAGTGCCGGGTATATTGCAGGCCGCGGTCCTTCAGCTGTTGGCCGAGCAGCCTGGCAAAGCGGAGGCTTCCTTTGAAATCGCCGTTGTCGATCGAGACGAAGATGGAATGGCCCTTGAAGCGGTCGCTGAAGCCGCGCTCCTTGCCCTCGAACTCCCATTTCTCCAAAAACCGGTCCGGCACCGAGTCGTGATGAATCGAAAGGAAGAGATCGGCCGATCGAGTTGTTGGTCTGCGCCACCCGCCGGACCAGTCCCTGCATGGACCGACCATCCGTGACCAGCAAGGTGGTCTTGCCGAAGCCGGCATCGATCAGGCTTTGCTCGACCTGCTTTGCGAGGGCAAGGTTGAATTCATATTCGGTGACGCCACGGGCGCTTCTGGCGCCCGGCACCTGGAGCGAGTGCCCGACATCCACGATGACGCGAAAAGCCGCGCGGTCGCAGGTCGCCTCGCCCGGCTTGACCGGGGCGGCGGCGGCCGCCTCGGCCCGCGCGACCTCCGGCCCGCACGGCCCAAGCAGCGCGGCGAGGACTGCAAGCAGAACCGCTTTGAAGCATGATAGGGAGTTCACAAAGCGCCCCTTCCCGGTCTACGACCTCGATCATAACCACTCGACTGTGGTGGATTTAAAGCATGAAGTTCGGAATTTTCGACCATATGGATCGCGCCGGCGGGTCGCTCGGCGCCCAGTACCAGGATCGGCTCGCGCTGATCGAGGCCTACGACCGCGCCGGCTTTTACGCCTATCACGTGGCCGAGCATCACTCGACCCCGCTCGGGATGGCGCCGGCCCCGAGCGTGTTCCTGGCGGCGATTGCGCTGCGCACGCGCCGCCTGCGGTTCGGGCCGCTGGTCTATCAGCTTCCGCTCCATCACCCGCTGCGGCTGATGGAGGAAATCTCGATGCTCGACCATCTCAGCGGCGGACGGCTCGAGGTCGGCATCGGCCGCGGCGCCGTCGCCTACGAGATCGAATATTACGGGGTCGATCCGACGGACGCGCAGGCGCGCTACCTCGAAGCCTACGAGGTGCTGCTCAAGGCGATGACCAGCCGCACCCTCACCCACACCGGCAAGTACTACACGTTCAAGGACGTGCCGATCGAGATCGCGCCGCTGCAGCAGCCGCACCCGCCGCTCTGGTACGGCGCGGTCAGCGCCGAGGGCGCCGCCTGGGCGGCCAAGAACCGGGTCAATATCGTCTGCAACGCGCCGACCCCGCTGGTGCGCAGCATCATCGCGCACTATCGCGGCGAGTGGCTCAAGGCCGGCAACGCCATCGGCGACATCCCGCTGATGGGGATGAACCGCTATCTGGTGCTGGCCGATACGGATCGGGAAGCGACCGAGATCGCGCGGCGCGCCTACGAGCATTGGCGGCGTAACTTCTACTATCTGTGGGACAAGCGCGGCGGCAAGCCGCCGCACATCGCGGCGATCTATCCGGACACCTTCGAGGAGATCGAGCAGCGCGGCTACGGCGTCGCCGGCACGCCCGAGCGGGTGCGCGAGACGCTCATGGCGCAAGTGGCCGAGGCCGGCAACAATTACATGATCTGCCGCTTCGCGTTCGGCGATCTGTCGCTCGCCGAATCGTTGCGCTCGCTCGCGCTGTTCCAGCAATCGGTGATGCCGGCGCTCGCCGAGACGCGCGCGGCGGCGGAGTAACCGATACTCACCGCCCGGCGGCGTAGCCCTGCATGCCGCGCGGATTGGCGGCGGCGCGGCGGCGGCGGCCGTCGCGCGAGGCGGCGGTGAGCCGGCCCTCGCACCAGTCGGCGTCGACCTCGACGATGTGCCCGCGCCGATCGAGCTCCTTGACGGTCTCGGCCGGCAGCCGGCCCTCGACCACCAGCACGCCGGGGCGCGCGGTGCGCGGCCAGAACGAGATCGGGAAATGCTCCGAGTGCCAGGCCGGCGCGTCGATCGCCTCCTGCAGGTTCATGCCGGCATGGACGTGGCGCAGGAACAGCTGCGTGGTCCATTGATCCTGCTGGTCGCCGCCGGGCGAGCCCCAGGCCAGGTACGGCTCGCCGTCGCGCAGCGCCATGGTCGGCGACAGCGTCGTGCGCGGCCGTTTGCCGGGCGCGAGCGAGGCGGGATGGCCCTCCTCGAGCCAGAACATCTGCCCGCGGGTGCCGAGACCGAAGCCGAGCTCCGGAATCACCGGCGACGACTGCAGCCAGCCGCCCGAGGGCGTCGCCGTCACCATGTTGCCGGCCTGATCGACGATGTCGAAATGGACGGTGTCGCCGCGCACCTCGCCGAGCCGGCCGACGGTCGGCTCGCCGGCGCCCATATGGCCGGCGGCGCGGCGCTGGCCGTCCTCGCGCCGCAGCTTGACCACCGCGCCGAAGCCTTCGACCGAGCCCGGCTGCAACTCGAGCGAGGCCTTGTCGGTGATGAGCTTGCGGCGCTCGTCGTTGTAGGCGTCCGACAGCAGCGTCGCCATCGGCACCTCGGCGAAGTCGGGATCGCCGTAGAATTTCTCGCGGTCCGCATAGGCGAGCTTGGAGCATTCGACCAGCGTGTGGACGAAGTCCGCGCTCACCGGATCGGCGTCGTCGAGATCGAAGCGCTTGAGCAGCGCGAGCTGCTGCAGCATGACCGGGCCTTGCGACCAGGGGCCGGCCTTGCAGGCGGTGTAGCGGCCGTAGTCGTAGGTGAGCGGCGCCTCGACATGCGCCTCCCAGCCCGCGATGTCGTCGCCGGTGAGCACGCCGCGATGGCGCTGGCCGCTGGTATCCATGACCTCCTGGGTGCGGCAGAAGCGATCGATCGCCTCGGCGACGAAGCCCTCCGCCCAGGTCAGGCGCGCCTTCTCGATCTGCTTGACCCGGTCGCCGCCCGCGCTCTCGGCCTCGCGCAGCACGCGCGTGTAGGTGTCGGCCAGCGTCTTGTTGGTGAACAGCGTGCCGGTCGCCGGCACGTTGCCGCCCGGCAGGTAGACCGCCGCCGACGTCGGCCAATGCTTCTTGAACAGCTGCTCGACCGTCGCGATGGTGGCGTTCGCGCGCTCGACCAGCGGATGGCCATGGCTGGCGTAGGAGATCGCGGGCGCCAGCACGTCGGCGAGCCGCATGGTGCCGTAGTCGCGCAGCAGCACCATCCAGGTGTCGAACATGCCGGGCACGCAGGCGGCAAGGAGCCCGGTGCCCGGCACCATGTCGAGGCCCTCCTTGCGGTAATGCGCGATGGTGGCGGCGGCCGGCGCCGGACCCTGCCCGCAGATCACCTCGACCTTGCGCTTGCGCACGTCGTGCACGATGACCGGCACGTCGCCGCCCGGACCGTTGAGATGCGGCTCGACCACCTGCAGCGTGAAGGCGGTGGCGACCGCGGCGTCGAAGGCGTTGCCGCCTTTCTCGAGCGTCGCCATGCCGACCGCGGTGGCGATCCAATGGGTCGAGGTGACGACACCGAACGTGCCGTCGATCTCGGGCCGCGTGGTGAAGGGATTCGGATTGATGTTTTTCATTGATCTTCGCCAGGGTGAAGCCGACACCTAATCAGCTTTCGGCATCGGCCTCAATCGGCGATTTTGGCATGTGCGAAATTCCTGCACATAGCAAACGCGGGCAGTCATCGCGGCATCACAAACGTGTGTACGATGAACGAGGGGGCAACAACGTGTTACCGTGCAGGGTGGGCCACCGTTGCCCATCCTTCGCTCGTCGCTACGGCGCGGCGACTCGCGCCACCCGGACGGACAGCGCCGTGCCCACGCGTGGATCACAATGCGGGCGCACGGCGCGCTGGGCACGGCGCACGCGGGCGGGGTATGTGGAGATAGCGCAGCCGGTATGCGCGCGCGCCTTTGCCCACCCTACACTTCTTGCGAGTAGCTCAGATTCTCGTAGCTGCGATCCTTGAGGAACTGGTCGAGCCCCCAGCGCTTCACCTGCGCCAGCGTCTCGTCGAATTCCTCGCGCGGGAGCGTTCGGTAATAGAACCGCTCGCCGCGGCCGAACTTCGAGAAGTCCCATGGATGGAAGCTCTCGAACTCGGACGGCACTGCATGCTTCCATAGCGGCAGGTACTTGGCCATATCGGCATCCATGGCCTGCTCGGCGCGTTCGAGCGCGCGCAGATAGCCGCGCACGACCTCCGGCTCGAAGTTGTCCGGCACCCACCAGAGCGTCTTGAACGTGTCCTCGATGATCTTGCGCAGGCCGAGCTGCTCGGCCATCGCGATCTGCGGCGGCAGCAGGCTCGCGGCCTCGACCTCGCCGTCGAGCAGCGCCTTGAGCCGGGCGCCGAAGCCGCCGGTATTCACCACCTTGATGCTCTCGAGCGGCAGATATTTCTCCAGCCGATACGGAACGTTGAAATGGCTGCCGGCGCGCATGCCGACCGACACCGGCACGTCCTTGAGATCTTCCGGCCGGCGGATCGCCGAGTCCGGCCGCACGAAGATCGCCCACGGCGACACCCCATAGGCGTCGGGCACCATCTTTCCCATGCCGGCGCTGGCGTTGCAGATGGTGCCCCAGACGCAGGCGCCCTGGATGATGTCGCGCTTGTCCTGCGTGTAGGGCCGGTCCTGCGGCCGTTGGAAATAGTCGAGACCCTTCCAGCTCGACTGGGTGCCGCGGAACGTCTTCCAGTCGAGATCGACGTCGAGCCCTTCGGCGGCGAAGAAGCCCTCCTGATGGGCCACGAAGTCGTAGAGTCCCATGCCCTTGGGGGCGACGGTGACTGGTCGCAAGCTGGTTGCCATGGCGCACTCTCCCGGTCGTTTCACGATTGTCACACGATGTGAAACGCGTATCATATCGCGTAACACGGCTCAAGGAGCCGGCCGAGGAGCAGTCATGCCGAGCGGCCCGCGGCGACCCCGTCGAAAGCAGCGCGCGAAGGAGGGCGGCGGCGTGCAGTCGGTCGGCATCGCCGCCCAGGTGCTCAAGGCGCTGGCTGCCCATGGCGGCGTTCTGCCGCTCAAGGAGCTCGCCGCCGCCACCGGCATGCCGCGCGCCAAGGTGCATCGCTACCTGGCCAGCCTGCGCGCCGCCGGGCTGATCGCGCAGGATCCGGAAAGCGGGCGCTATCAGATCGGCGCCGCCGCGGTCACCATCGGGCTGGTCGGATTGGGGCGGCTCAGCCCCGTGCGCCAGCTGCAGGAGGCACTGCCGCGCCTGCGCGAGCGGGTCAACGAGACGGTGACGGCGGCAATCTGGGGCGAGCGCGGGCCGACGATCGTCGCGATCGAGGAGAGCGATCATCTGGTGACGATGAACATTCGCGTCGGCACCGTGCTTCCGCTCCTGACCACCGCGATCGGCCGTCTGTTTCTCGCGCACCTGCCGGCCGCCGCCACCCAGGCCATGGCGGCCGCGGAGCGGCGGCGGCCTCCGACCTCCGGATCGCTGCCTTCGGACGACGAGCTGGCCGGGCTCATCTCGGAGATCCGTGCCCGCAACCTCTCGCGCGCGCATGGTCCCCTGCTGCCGGGCGTGGATGCGCTGGCGGCGCCGGTATTCGATTATCGCGACAAGCTCATCGCCGTGATCTGCGTGGTGGGGCGCGCCGGCGCGATGAACAGCAACTGGGATGGACCCGTGGTCAAATCCCTGACCGCGGCGGCCGGCGATCTGTCGCGACAACTGGGGCACGCCGACGACGGACGACGGCCCGAAGCCGCCCCTGAAAAGCAATCGGCGGCCGGCAAATCCGCGCGGCGGGCGGCTCGGCGCTGAACACCCTCCGGCGAGCCGCCCCCAGCCGTCACAATCCCAACAAAAATCAGGGAAATTGCTTGAGCAAATCGGGCTCTCGCCATAGCTTGCGCCCGTTTCGATGCGGGTGCCGCGCCGATTCGTTGGCACGCGCCGTTACGTCGACTGGAGGCTGACGTGGAGCGACGGACGTTTCTGCTCGGTGCCGCCGGCGCCTTGGCAGGCACGTGCATGCCGCGTGAGGCGCGCGCGAACGTGCCCAAGCCCTATAGCTTCGATCTTACTCCGCCGCTGAACAGCCGCGAAGGCTACGTCAGCTGGATGGTGGCCAATCGCGGCGAGGACCCGAAATTCCTGAACCAGCATTGGGCGCGTTACGAGGTGCTCGTGCACAACAAGGATGTGCTGGACGACCGCAACAAGCGCGCGTTCCTGCTGGTGCCGCGCGAGGAGTTCGTGCTCAAGCAGAATCTCGGCCGTGTCTACGATCACGCCTTTCTCGATATCGGATACGGCGTCACGATTTCCGGCCCGCACGTGGTCAGCCGCATGACCACCGCCATCGACGTGAAGCTCGGCGAGAAGGTCCTGGAGATCGGTACCGGCTCGGGCTACCAGTCCGCCTATCTCGCCAACCTGACCGACAAGGTGTGGTCGATCGAGATCATCAAGCCGCTCGCCGAGCGCACGCGCGGCATCTACGACGGCCTGATCGGACGCGGCTATAGCGAATACAAGGCGATCGCCAGCAAGAACGCCGACGGCTATTACGGCTGGGAGGAAGCCGCCCCATTCGACAAGATCATCGTCACCTGCGGCATCGATCACATTCCACCGCCGCTGCTGCAGCAGCTCAAGGCTCCGGGCATCATCGTGATCCCGGTCGGTCCGCCCGGCGCCCAGCGCGTTCTCAAGGTCGTCAAGGAGCAGGCGCCCGACGGCAATTTCCAGGTCTCGCGATCGGACATCTACGGCGGCAAGGTCGTGCCGTTCGTGCCGTTCACCAAGCTCGAGGGCGGCACCATCAAGGGCACCCATAACAATCCGAAATGAGAGTGCCGGCCGCGCGTGTTCCGCCCGCGCATGTCTCGGATGCGGCATTGGTGTTGGCTGAAGACCGGCCCCAAGGTCGACATATTTTAATGTGTCGTCGTCGGCTCTCGTCGAGCCTGACCGATGATTCGATGACGCTTCGCGTGAGAGAGCCTTTCCCCTTGAAAAACCAAGTGTTTGAGCCTGTCGCCGCGAGGGCTCGATGAGCCTGGCACACCACCCGCTCCTCTCCATTTCGATCTCGACCTGCGGCCATCGCCGGCGCTCTATCTGTCGGTGGGCCTTGTGGCCGGCGCGGTGATCGCGCTGCAGATTTGCATCATGCGCCTGTTCCAGGTCGGAAGCTGGGCGCATTTCGGCTCGCTCGTGGTCAGCCTCGCCATGCTGGGCTTCGGCTTGACCAGCGCGGTGATGTGCATCCGCAAGGATTGGTTCGACCGGCAATGGCGAGGCGTCGCGGCAGCTTCGCTGCTGCTGTTCGGCCCGCTCACCGTCGCGGCCAATCTGCTTGCGCAGCAGATTCCCTTCAACGCCATCTTCCTCATTTCGGATCCCATGCAGAAGTGGCGGCTGTTCGGCAATTTCATGCTGTACATGCTGCCGTTCCTTGCCGGCGCGTTCTTCCTCGGCACGGTCTTCCTCAAGGCCAACAAGATATTCGGCCGCGTCTATTTCGCCGATCTGTCCGGCGCCGGATTGTGCGGGCTTGCCTTCCTGGTGGCGATGTACGTCTCGGTGCCCGACAATCTCATCGTCGTGCCGTTGTTGCTTTGGCTCGCGGGCAGCGTGCTGTGGTTCGTGGCGCTGGCGGACCGGCGCAACGTGCTTTGGGTCTCGGCCGTGGCGGCGGCGTCGATCGCGGCGCATTTTGTGCTGCCGCCGCTGTTCGACATCCCCAAGCTCGCCGTGTCCGACTACAAGGGCGTGTCCTATGCGCGCAAATTCCCGGACAGCCTGCGCGTCTACGAGAGCACCTCGCCGTTCGGCTATCTCGAGGTGTATTCCAGCTCCTACCTGCACTTCGCCCCCGGGCTCTCCGACAACGCGGCGTTCAACCTGCCGAAGATGCCGGCCAACGCCTATCTCGGCATGTATATCGACGGCGAAGGGCCGAGCGGCATCATCCGCGATCTGCCGGCCGACCAGACCGCCTATTACCGCTTCCTGCCGATGATCTATCCGTACCTGATCAAGCAGGCGCCCGACACGTTCGTGGTCCAGTTCGGCGGCGGCATCTCGACCTCGGTGGCACTGCGCAGCAAGTCGAAGAGCGTCACGGTGGCGGAGGGAAATCCGGCCGTGCTGCACGCCTTCCGTACCGACAAGGGGCTGCGCGATTTCACCGGCGACGTTCTCAACAATCCGAAGGTGCGGGTCATCGACTACGACGGCCGGCTCTATCTCGCCTACACCAAGGATCGCTACGACGTGGTCGACTTGAGTCTCGCCGACTCCGCCGGCCTGTCGAGCCCCGGCGGCTTCGCCATCGTCGAGAAGTTCTCCTATACGCGCGAAGCCATGAAGAGCTACATGCGCGCGCTCAAGGACGGCGGCGTCCTCTCGGTCACCCTGTGGAACAAGGAGGAGCCGCCGAAATCGGTGCTCAAGCTCTACACCACCATGGCGGGGGCGGCACGCGAGGTCGACGACGGCGATATCGCCAATCGCTTCTTCGTCGTGTCGACCTACCTTTCGACCGCCACCGTGCTCTACAAGCGCGGCGGATTCAGCGCCGAGGAGATCGCCAAGCTGCGCGAGCACACGCGCGGCATGTCGTTCGACGAGATCTACTATCCGGGCTTCGAATACGATCAGAGCCAGACCGCGGGCGTGCTCGAAGGCTACCAGGCGCAGGTCTTCTCGCAGGGCGATGGCCTCAACGACAACGAGCCCCAGGACCCGAGCACGCCGAGCACGCCGAACACGCCGGGTGAGGCGGCCGGCGGCGACAAGGAGCCGGCGGCGCCCGAAAAGCCCGCCTCGACGGCGGTTCCGGCGACCACCATGGGCCAGTTGACCTGGCATCACCTGGTGCGCGGCGGC
The DNA here is from genome assembly GCA_963708765.1 of uncultured Alphaproteobacteria bacterium. GTDB lineage: Bacteria > Pseudomonadota > Alphaproteobacteria > Rhizobiales > Xanthobacteraceae > VAZQ01. The sequence continues at coordinate 101,511 of CAVPTV010000021.1, forward strand.
TGGGACGGTATCGCGGACCGTTACGTCTTCGACACGCGCATGCTGACCAACAACCGGCCGTATTTCGCGGCTTACGTCAAACCGGGCGATCTGCCGCGCACCACCGACCGTCTCGAGCTGTTCCAGGACGAGTGGGGCTACCTGCTGCTGTGGGCGACGCTGGCGATCGCGTGCCTGACCGCGACGTCGCTCGTTCTGATCCCGCTCGTCTTCGGCTGGCGCACGATCTTCAGCCACAACCCGGGCAAGTTCCGCACCATCATCTATTTCGCCTGCCTGGGCGCCGGCTACATCATGGTGGAGGTCGGCCTGATCTCCGAATTCATGCTGGCCTTGACCAACGCGACGGTGTCCGCCTCGGTGCTGATCACCGGGATGCTGGTGTTTTCCGGTCTCGGCAGCTTCGTGTCGGAGCGCTATCTCGACCGTGCGCGCACCGTGATGCCGAAGGTCTTCATCGCGATCGGCGCCCTGCTCATCGGCTACGGGCTCTTCCTCGACCGCGTGCTCGACCTGATCGGCACGCTGCCTTACGCGCTGCGCCTTGTCTGCTGCTTTGCGCTGATCCTGCCGCCCGCCTTTCTGATGGGCTTCCCGATGCCGATGGCGATGACGTCGCTGGCGCGGCTCGGCAAGGACCACATGTTCCTGTGGGCATGGGGCATCAACGGCTGCTTTTCGGTGATCGGAGCCGCCATCGTTCCGATCGTCGCAACGTCGTACGGCTTGACGGCGGTGCTCATGGTGGCGGGTGTCGCCTACCTGGTGGCGATGCCCGCGTTCTTCGCCGTGCTGTTGCCGCTCAGACGTTCTCGGGTGTCGCATGAGAGCGTGGCCGTTGCGGCGACTTGACCTGCTCGTCGCGCTCATGCTGGCGCTGCCAGGGGCGACCACGGCCGCCCTGGCGCAAGCGCCGAAGCGAGAGCTCGCGCCCTTGTCGGCGCCCAAGATCGCCCTGGTGCCGTTCGACAATTCTCCGTTCCCCTATCGCGGCGAAGTCCCCGAGAAGAGCAAGCCGTTCATCGACGTGATCGAGGGCGACCGGCTCGGCCACACCTCGCCGCGCGGCGGCATCTATTGGGAGGACCAGACCTACAGCGATCGCCGTTCGCTGCTCTATATCCCGCGCGGATTTGATCCACGCCGGCCGGCGCTCATGGTGGTTTTCTTTCACGGCAACGAGGCCACGCTGACGCGCGACGTCCACAATCGCCAGCAGGTGCCGCGGCAGCTCGCCGAGTCCGGGCTCAACGCCGTGCTGGTGGCCCCGCAATTCGCCGTCAACGCGCTCGACTCGAGCTCTGGCCGATTTTGGGAACCGGGCGTGTTTCCGGAGTATCTCAAGGAGGCGACCGAGCGGCTCACGGAGCTCTACGGCGACCAGCGTGCGCGCGCAGCCTTCTTCGATGCTCCGGTCGTGATCGTCGCCTATAGCGGCGGCTACAACCCGGCGGCGTTCATTCTGCATGCCGGCAAGGTCGACCATCGCCTGCGCGGGGTGATCCTGCTCGACGCCTTGTTCGCGGAGGTCGACAAATTCGCCGACTGGCTTGCCCGCCGGCCGCCGGCGTTTTTCGTCAGTGCCTACGGCAAGCCGGCGCGCGACGAGCACGCGGCGCTGCAGCGGATGCTGACCGAGCGCGGCGTGCGCTTCCAATCGGGCTTGCCGGCCACTCTCGCGCCCGGCAGCGTGTCGTTCATCGCCGCCAACGACGAGATCAAGCACGTCGATTTCATGACGCGCGCCTGGGTCGACGACCCGCTCAAGGTCCTGTTGCGCCGGATCGGAGGCTTCGCGCGCGGGGGCGGCGTTCCGACCGGTTCGCCGCCGAAGAAGCATTAAACTTCGGTTAAGCCTGACGACATGTTTTCGCGGCGCCACCCGCCGACAATCTTCAAAAAGCAACCGGACCGTGCCCCTCCCCGCGCCGGCAGATGCCAATTGTAAATGAGTTTCTGGGATAACCGAGCGGCGTCGGGCGAGGCGCAAAGACCTCGACCTTGGACATGGGGCAACTTGATGCTGCTCCGCAGCATTCGACCGCGACTGCTCGGCTTGGTGCTTGCCACCGTCCTCCCGTTCACGGCTTTGATCGGGCTCGGCGTCTGGCAGCGCTGGCATGACGACCAGACGGCGGCGATCCAGCGCGCCGTCAACGAGGCGCGGCTGCTTGCGGTCCAGGTGGACGACCATATCGGCAATCTCGCAAACCTGCTGACCGGCCTGAGCGAAGCCGTATCCACCAATCCGGCCGATGTCGCCGCCAATGACGCGCTACTGCGGCGGGTCAAGGCGGAATTGCCAAGCTATATCGCCAACATCCTGCTGTTCGCCCCCGACGGCTCCAATATAGGCACCTCCTCCGACTTCGGGCGCTTCTTTGCCGGCGATCGCAAATACGTCCGGCAGGTATTGGCCGGTCGACGTCTGGCGATCGGCGACGTCGTCCGCGCCCGCACGATCGGCGAATGGGTGGTGACGATCGCGCGACCCGTGGAGGATCAAACGGGACGACTGCGCGGGATTCTGGCGGTCGGCACGGTGCTCAAGCATTTCCAGAATGCGCTTCGGGTCAAGGACCTGCCGCCCGGCAGCATCATCAGCATTGTCAACGAGCGGGGCATCGTCATCGCGCGCAGTGTCGACAGCGCCGAGTGGGTGGGTCGCGACCTCAGCACACGGGAATCCGTGGCACGCCACCTCGCCGCCAAGGACCTCAGCGAGGTCGTCGTCTGGTCCGACGGGGTCGAGCGGATCACCGGCTCCGCGACCGCCCACTCGGTCCCGTGGCTCGTGTCGGTCGGGCTGCCGACGGATGTCGTCCTCGCGACGGTCCTCTCCGGCTTGGCGTGGGGTGCTCTGTTCATCAGCGGCGCGCTGCTGACCGCCTTTGCCATCGCCTGGATGTTGTCGGGACGCATCGTTCGCCCGCTGCGGCAGCTCGGTAAGGACGCATCGGTGCTCGCAGCAGGCGAGCTCAGCCATCGCAGCACGGTCCGCACCCACGACGAGGTCGGGGCGCTCGCCGACAACTTCAATCGGATGGCGGAGGCGCTCGAACGACGCCAGGACGAGGCGCGCGCGGCCGCCGACGAGATCCGCAGGACCAAGGATACGCTCGCGGCCGTGATCGACGCTTCGCCGGTCGCGATCGTCTGCTCCAGCAGCGAGCGGCGCATCGTGCTTTGGAACCGCGGCGCCGAACGGATGTTCGGCTACACCGCCGAGGAGGTGCTCGGGCGCTCGTTCGTTCTGGTGCCGCCCGAAGGCAAGGCGGAGTTGCAGGCGCTGTTCAAGCGCGCCTTCAGCGGCGAGACCATTCGCGACGTGGAGCTCAGGCGCCTGCGCAAGGACGGCTCGCGGATCGACGTCAGGATGACGGCGGCTCCGATGTACAACATCGACGGCACGGTGCGGAACGTCGCGTGGGCGTACGAGGACATCACCGGTCGCAAGAGAGCCGAGGAGCAGCTGCGGCGGCTCGCGCATTACGACCAGCTGACCGGCCTGCCTAATCGGCTCACGCTGCAGAAGGAGCTGGGGCGCCTGCTCTCGGGCGACGCCGGCAAGCGGCCGACATCCATCGTGCTGTTCGACCTCGACGGCTTCAAGGACGTCAACGATACGCTCGGTCACTCGACCGGCGACGAGCTGCTCATCGAGGTCGGCCAGCGTCTCATCAACGTCGCCGAGCTCCGCAGCGAGGTCGGCCTGGTGTGCCGGCTCGGCGGCGACGAGTTCGTGGTGATCATCCCGCGCTGCGGGGACCCGCGCGTCGCCGGCGACATCGTCCAGTCGATCCTCAAACGGCTGGCGGAGCCTTTCACCATCAACGACCACGTCCTCCACATCGGCGCCAGCGCCGGCGTCGCCATCGCGCCCAATGACGGCGCGAACGTGGACGAATTGATCGCGAACGCCGACCTCGCGCTCTACCAGGCCAAGTCCGACGGCGGCCGCGTGTGCCGGTTCTTCCTGCCGGTGCTGCGCGCGCAGGCGCAGGCCCGGCGCGGGCTCGATCTCGAGCTCCGACGGGCCTACGCCGAGAACGAGTTCGAGCTCTATTTCCAACCTCAGATCAGGCTCGCGGACGAGGCCGTGGTGGGCGCCGAGGCGCTGCTGCGCTGGCGGCACCCGGTGCGCGGCATCCTGGCGCCCGGAGCATTCATCGAGACGCTCGCGGAAAGCGCGATCGCCGCCGAGGTCGGCCGCTGGATCATCCGGACGGCGTGCGACCAGGCGGCGTCGTGGCGGGCGATGGGACTTCCGCTCGCCCGTGTCGCGGTCAACCTCTTTCCCAACCAGGCGCACGACGACGCGCTTCCGAAGGACGTCGAGGAGGCGCTGGCGGCAAGCGGCCTGCCGCCCGAGGCGCTCGAGCTCGAGATCACCGAATACGCCGCGTTCAACTACGAGGACCCGACCGGGCCGCTGCTGCAGCTGCAAGAAAAGGGCGTCAGGCTGGCGTTCGACGATTTCGGCACCGGCTATGCTTCGCTGAACTATCTGACCCGTTTTCCGGTCTCGCGCATCAAGATCGACCGCAGCTTCGTCGGAAAAATCACCGACAATGCCGAGGACGCCGCCATCGTCCGCTCGCTCATCGCCATGGCGCACAATCTCGAGCTCGAGGTGATCGCCGAGGGAGTCGAGACGCAGGCGCAGGCCGCGTTCCTGCTCAACGAGCGTTGCCAGGAAGCGCAGGGCTTTCTCTATTCCAAGCCGCTGCCGGCGGAGGATTTCACCGCCTATCTGCGGACCAGGCACCTGGCCCTGCATGTCGACAAGCTCGACAAGCGGCTCAGCCGCACCCGCAAGCGTTCAGCGACGCGTCAGGCAAGGCCTTGGCGCACCGCAGATTTCCCAGGTCTTAGTCGTCATATCCTAATCGTCCAGCGCGCTGCGGCGCCCGCTCCCGAGCCCTTGCACCCGCATTGTTACTTGATGCGATGGCGACCATAATGCACCAATCGAGAGGTCCGGACATGGCCAACCTATTGGAACGCATCAGCATCGACCCTTCGGTATGCGGCGGCAGGCCGTGCATCAGAGGGACGCGCATTTGGGTATCCCTCATTCTCGACTTTCTGGCGGATGGCATGTCGGAGGCCGAGGTGCGGGCTGAGTACCCTCAGTTGACGCATGAAGATGTCCTGGCCGCGATTGCTTACGGGGCGGAAGCCTCTCGCGAACGCGTGATCCCAATTCCGGTGGAGCCCGCCGTGTGAGGATCAAGGTCGATGAAAACATCGGCCGGAGCGGAGGGGATCTCCTGCGGCAAGGCGGCCATGACGTGATGACCGTTCGCGAGCAGGGGCTCGCTGGCTCTGCGGACGAGATCGTGTTTCAGGCTTGCAAGGCAGAGAACCGGACGCTGATCACCCTTGATCGAGATTTCGGGCAAGTCCCACGATTTCCACCCAAACAGACAGCCGGCATCGTCATTCTGGAGTTTGTGTGGCCGCGCGCGCGGCCAAGAAAGTGGTGAGAAGCATGGAGACGCCATGACGCGCGGATCGACGTTCCTCGCCCTACTCGGCGTGCTCGCGACGTGCGGAGCCGCGCTGGCGCAGAGCTATCCCTCGCGGGCGATCACCCTGGTGGTGCCGTTCGCGCCCGGCGGCAGCGCCAGCACGGCAGCGCGCAGCGTCGCCGACAAGATGAGCGAGACGCTCGGCCAGCAGGTCGTCATCGACAATCGCGGCGGCGCCGGCGGCACGGTCGCGACCCGCGCGGTCGCCAAGGCCGCGCCCGACGGATACACGCTCCTGGTGGTCACCAGCGCGACGGTCGGCACGTCGCCTAGCCTGCTGCAGAACCTCGGCTACGACCCGCGCAAGGACTTCGATCCGATCGGCCTCATCGCCGCCACCCCCAACCTGATCGCGGTGCATCCGAGCTTTCCCGCCCGCTCGCTCGCCGAGCTGATCAAGGTCGGCAAGGAGACCGCAACGCCCATCCCGTACGGATCGCCCGGCGTCGGCACCCTCAATCATCTCACGGTCGAGCTGCTCGCCTACCGGACCGGCATGAAGCTCGCGCACGTTCCCTACAAGGGCGCGGGTCCTGCGCTCAACGATCTGCTCGGCGGCCATATCGGCGTGCTGATCAGCGCGGTTCCGAACGCGCATAGTCACATCGTCGCCGGCACGATCCACGCGCTCGGCGTGACCGGCGCCAAGCGCTCCGCGCTCATTCCGGAGGTGCCGACCTTCGCGGAGGCGGGATTTGCGGGCTACGACGTGCCGCTGCGGTGGGGACTTGCGGCACCCGCCGGCACGCCGCGCCCGATCATCGAAAAGCTCAATCAGGCGCTCAACGCCGCGCTCGCCGGCGACGACGTGCGCCGCCGGCTCGCGGTCGAAGGTGCCGAGCCGCAGCCGGGCACCCCGGAGGAGCTTGCCGCCATCATCGACCGCGAGGTCACGATGTGGTCGAATCTCGTGAAGACGGTCGGGATCAAGCCCGAGTAAGAGGTCCAGCCCATGTCAGGAAAGCCCGGGAAACTCGCGAAGGTCCTGCTGTCGGCGATCCTGGCCGCCGGGCTCGGCGCGCTCGCCTCGCCCGCGCTCGCGCAAGGCTATCCGAGCCGTCCGATCACCTTGGTCGTTCCATTCCCGCCCGGCGGCAGCGCCACCATCATCGCGCGCATCATCGCGGACAAGCTCGCCGACGCGCTCGGGCAGCAGATCGTGGTGGACAACCGCGGCGGAGCCGCCGGCTCGATCGCCGCCCGTCAGGTCGCCAGGAGCGCGCCTGACGGCTACACCATCCTGCTCGCCTTCACCGGCACGCTTGCGGTCAGCCCAGCCATCTTCTCGAACGTCGGTTACGATCCACGCAAGGATTTCGCCGGCATCGGCCTCATCGGCATGGCGCCGAGCGTGTTCGCGGTGCATCCGTCCGTGCCCGCCCGATCGGTCGCCGACCTGATCGCGATCGCCAAGGCGTCGCCGGGCAAGCTCCAATATGGCTCGCCCGGCATCGGAACCACCAATCACCTGGCCGGGGAATTGCTCGCATCCATGGCCGGAATCAAGATCGCCCATATTCCCTACAAGGGCACGGGTCCGGCGGTGAATGATCTGCTCGGCGGCCACATCTCCATGATGTTCGTTCCGTTTCCCGCCGCGCACGGCAATGTATCCGCGGGCACGCTGCGCGCGCTCGGCGTCACCAGCCTGCAGCGCTCGCGCCTCCTGCCCGACATCCCGACCGTCGCCGAAGCCGGCCTGCCGGACTTCGAGGTGGTGCAACGGTCCACGCTGCTTGCGCCGGCGGGCACGCCGCGATCGATCGTCGAGCGGCTGAACAAGGAGCTCAACGCCGTGCTTGCTACCGACGAGGTGAGGAAACGGCTCGCGCTCGAAGGCGCCGAGCCGATTCCTGGCACGCCGGAAGAATATGCGGCCGATATCGACCGCGAGGAGACCCGGTGGTCCAAGCTCGTGAAGGCGATCGGCCTGAAAGTCGAATGAAAGGCGAGTGACGATGTCGAAACCCATCAGGAGCGTTCTCGTTGCCGTGGTGACGGCGCTGGTCTGCGCCGCGCCGATTTCGGCAACCGCGCAGGCCTACCCGAGCCGACCGATCACGCTGGTGATTCCGCTGCCGCCCGGCGGCACCAACGACATCATGGCGCGCGCGGTCGCCGACAAGCTCAGCGCCGGGCTCGGCCAGCAGGTGGTGGTCGAGAACCGCTCGGCCGGCGGCAGCGGCACCGTTGCAACGCGCGCGGTCGCCAAAGGCCCGGCCGACGGCTACACGCTGCTGCTGGGCTACACCTCCACGCTGGCGACCGGGCCGAGCATGTTTCCCAACGTCGGCTACGACCCGCGCAAGGACTTTGCGCCGATCGGCCTGATCGCTTCGGCGCCGGCGCTGCTGCTCGTGCATCCGAGCATGACGGTGCGCAATGTCAGCGAGCTGATCGCCCTGATCAAGAGCTCGACCGAGCCGTTCCAGGTCGGCACGCCCGGCATCAGCACGGTCAACCATCTCGCCGCGGTGCTGTTTGCCCAGCAGGCCGGCGTCAAGCTGCAGCACATTCCCTACAAAGGCTCGCAGCCCTTGATCACCGATCTGGTCGGCGGCCACGTGAAGGTCGGCTTCAATCCGATCCCGGTCTCGCGCGGCGCGCTCGAGGGCGGATTGATCCGCGCGCTCGCCGGCACCTCGTTGCGGCGATCGAGCACGTTCCCCGACCTGCCCACCATCGCGGAGTCGGGCCTGCCCGGGTTCGACGCGGTGCTGACCTACGGGCTGATCGCGCCCGCCGGCACGCCCCGCCCGATCATCGAGCGCCTGAACAAGGAGCTGCGCGCGGCTCTCGCCACCGACGAGGTCAAGCGGCGGCTAACGCAAGAAGGCGCCGAGCCGATGCCGACCACGCCGGAGGAGCATGCGGCCGTCATCGATCGCGAGGAGACCAAGTGGTCGACCTTGATCAAGTCGATCGGGCTGAAGCCGGAGTGAGGACATGACCCCAGGCACGGAGAGATTTGCGATGAAGCTCGCGCTCGCGGCCATCACGCTGTCCGCCGCAATGGGTGTCGCGCCGGCTTCCGCCATCGCGCAAGACTATCCGAACCGGCCGATCACGCTGGTCGTGCCCTATGCGGCCGGCGGCGGCAACGACGTGATGGCGCGCACCGTCGCCGAGAAGATGAGCCGGACGCTGGGCCAGCAGGTCGTGGTCGACAACCGGCCCGGCGCCGGCGGCAACATCGCCACCCGACAGGTCGCCAAGGCGGCACCCGACGGATATACGCTCGTCATCGGCGGGACCGGCACGCTCGCGGTCAATCCGACGCTCTATGCCAATGCCGGCTACGATCCGCGCAAGGACTTCGCGCCCATCGGCCTGATCGGCGAGAGCGCGCTCATCGTGCTGGTGCATCCGTCGATGCCGGCGCGCTCCATCCGCGAGCTGATCGATCTCGCCAAGAAAGAGCCGGGCAAGCTCAACTACGCGTCGGCCGGCGTCGGCAGCGGCATCCATCTCGGCTGGATCCTGTTCGAGCTGATGGCCGACATCAAGCTCACCCACGTGCCCTATCGCGGAACCGGCCCGGCGCTGACCGACCTTCTGGGCGGCCACGTCGCCATGTACATGTCGTCGTTGCCGTCGGCGATCGGGATCGTGCGCGACGGCAAGGTGCGCGCGCTCGCGGTCACCGGCGCGAAGCGCTCGGCCGCCTTCCCGGAGCTTCCGACCGTCGCGGAAGCCGGTCTTCCGGGCTTCGAGGTCGTGCTGCAATATGGCATCGTGGCGCCGGCCGGCACGCCGCGCCCGGTCATCACCAAGCTCAACGCGGCGCTGCGCGAGGCGCTGGCCGCGCCCGATACGATCGAGCGCATGGCCAAGGACGGAACCGAGCCGAAGCCGTCGACGCCCGAGGAATACGCGGCCGACATCGACCGCGAGGAAACCAAGTGGTCGGCCGTCGTGAAAAAGTCGGGCGCCAAAGCCGAGTGACGAAGAAGGCTGAGTGAAGAAGAAGCCGGAGTGAGCATGGACGCGAAAGTCGACACCAAGGCGCAAACCGGCTGGCAGCACGATCTCTACGATCTGCTGCGCCGGCACGACATCACGCAATTCTCCTATGTGCCCGACGCCGGGCACTCGATCCTGATCGACCGCTCGCTCGCCGACCCCGAGGTGCGCTCGATCCCGCTGACCACCGAGGAGGAAGGCGTGGCGCTGATCGCCGGCGCCGATCTCGGCGGCGCGCGCGGCGTGCTGCTGATGCAGTCGAGCGGCGTCGGCAACTGCATCAACATGCTCTCGCTGATCAAGGGCGGCCGCTTTCCGTTCCTGACCTTGGTGAGCATGCGGGGCGATTTCGGCGAGGGAAACCCGTGGCAGTTCGCCATGGGCCAGGCGACGCAGCCGGTGCTCGAGGCCATGGACGTGATCTGCCTGCGCGCCGAGCGTCCCGACGACGTGATCCCGACGGTGAGCGCGGCGCTCACCATGGTGTTCAAGAGCGGCAAGGCGGTCGCGGTCCTGCTCACGCAGAAGCTGATCGGCGCCAAGCCGTTTCTGAGGTCAACCATGCCCCCCCCAAAAGCAAAATCAGGCTTGGCGGCGGCCGCCGCGCCCGGCTTCGTGCTCGAGCGCAGCGAAGCCGTGCCGCTGCTGATCGGCCGCCACGAGGATTTCCTGTTCGTCACCGGATTGGGCGGCACCGCCTGCGACGTCGGCGCGGTGACCGGCGACGGCGCCCACGTCTATTCGCTCGGCGGCGCCATGGGCGCCGCCTGCATGATCGGGCTCGGCCTGGCGCTGGCGCGCCCGGACAAGCGCGTGCTGGTGGTCACCGGCGACGGCGAGCTGTTGATGAATATCGGCGCGCTCGCCGCCATCGCGGTGATGAACCCGGCCAACCTCTCGATCCTGTGCGTCGACAACGGCCACTACGGCGAGACCGGCTGGCAGAAGGGCCATACCAGCCTGGGCGCCGACCTCGAGAAGATGGCGGCCGGCGCCGGCATCAAGCGCACCCGCACGGTCGCCACCGAGGCCGACATCGCCGACGGCGCGCGCCTGCTGCGCGAGGGCAACGGCACCAGCTTCGTCGTGGTCCGCGTGCGGCCGACCGAGCCGGCCGAGTTCAAGCGCAACTTCGACGCCTCGTTCTGCCGCGACCGCTTCCGCGCCGCGCTGGCGAGCGAAGCGAGCGGCCAGCGCGGCCACTATGAGTGCGCGCGGACACTCGCCCGAACAGGGCTCGTCGGCGCGCGCCGCGTGCGAGCGCAGGCGCGGAGTGAAGCTCCAGCAAGCGCTGTTCTCGCCGCGCTCCGTCGCCATCGTCGGGCAGTCGGACGATCGCCGGCAAGACCGCCGGCCGGCCGCTCAAGTTTCTGCGCCAGATGGGCTATGCGGGCCGCGTCTATCCGATCAACCCGCGGCGCGAGACGGTGCTCGGCGAGCGCGCCTGGCCGTCGCTCGCCGCGCTGCCCGAGCCGCCCGAGCACGTCTATGTGGTGACGCCGACCGAGCTCGCGGTCGAAGCCGTCGTGGAATGCGGCGAGCTCGGCGTCAAGGTCGTGACCGTGCTGGCCGACGGCTTCGCCGAGGTCGGCCCGAAGGGATTGGCGCGAGAAACGCGGCTGCGCGAGGTCTGCGCGCGCACCGGGCTGCGCATCGTCGGTCCGTCGAGCCTCGGCATCGTCGACCTGCGCAGCAAGGCGATGCTGACCGCGAACGCCGCCTTCGACGAGAAGGACTTGCCGGTCGGCCGCATCTTTGCCGCCTCCCACTCGGGCAGCATGATCGGCGCGCTGCTCACCCGCGGCAAGGCGCGCGGCATCGGCTTCGCCGGCCTGGTCTCGGTCGGCAACGAGGTCGATCTCTCGCTCGGCGACATCTGCGAGGCGACGCTCGATGACGAAGGCATCGACGGCTACATGCTGTTCCTCGAAACCATGCGCCATGCCGCGAGCCTGCGGCGCTTTGCGCTCGGCGCGGCGGCGCGCGGCAAGCCGGTGCTCGCCTACAAGCTCGGCCGTTCGGCGGCGGCGCGCGAGCTCGCGGTCTCCCACACCGGCGCGCTCGCCGGCGAGGACGACGTCGCCGACGTGTTTCTCGCCGAATGCGGCATCGCGCGCGTCGACACGCTCGACGCGCTGATCGAAGGGCTGCCGCTGCTGGCGCGCGTGCCGGTCGGCCGCGCACGCGGCGCCGCGCGGTCGGCGTGCTCACCACGACGGCGGGCGGCGCCACCATGGTGGTCGATCCGCTGGCGAGCCGCGGCGTCGCGGTCGAGCGCCCGAGCGACGCGACGCTCGCCCGCCTCGCCGCCGCCGGCATCGAGGTCAAGCCGGCGCGGCTGGTCGATCTCACGGTCGCGGGCGCGCGCTACGATACCGTCAAGGCGACGCTCGACATCCTGCTGACCGCGCCCGAATTCGATCTCGTGCTCGCGGTGCTCGGCTCGTCCGCGCGCGCGCAGCCGGACGTGACGGTGCGGCCGATCATCGAGTGCGCTGGCGCCGGCAAGCCGCTGGCCGCATTCTTCGCGCCGGAAGCGCCGGAGGCACTGGCCATGCTGGGCCGCGCCGGCCTGCCGAATTTCCACACGCCGGAGGCCTGCGCCGATGCGATCGCGGCGGCGCTGTCGCGCCGCGCGCCGCGGCCGGAGGTTGTCGGCTCGTCATGGCCGGGCTTGTCCGGAGCATCCGGCCGCATGCTCGACGAGCTCGAGGCCGGCGCGCTGATCGATCGCCTCGGCATCGCGCGGGCGCCGGCGGTCGCGCTCGACGCCGGCATCGCGGCCGCGCCGGTGCTGCCGTTTCCCTATCCGGTGGCCGTCAAGGTTCTCTCCGCCGAGATCGCCCACAAGACCGACGTCGGCGGCGTGGTGCTCGGCGTGGCCGACGGCGAAGGTTTGCTTGCCGCCATCCGACAAATATGCGCGACAGTCGCCGAACGCCGGCCCGGCGCGCGCGTCACCCGCGTGCTGGTGCAGCCGATGGTCGCCGGCGTCGGCGAGGTCCTGGTCGGCTATCGCGTCGACCGCGACGTCGGACCGCTGGTGATGGTGGCGATCGGCGGCGTCATGACCGAGATCGCGCGCGACCGCAGCCTGCGGCTCGCGCCGGTCGATGTCCCCACCGCCCGCGAGATGCTGGGCGAGTTGCGCGGCCTGCCGCTGTTCACCGGCTATCGCGGCCGGCCGGCCGGCGACTTGGCCGCGCTCGCGCAGGCCATCGCCGCGCTGTCGCGACTGGCCGATGATCCGACGGTCGCGGAGGCCGAGATCAATCCGCTGATCGTGCGGCCTGCCGGCGAAGGCGTCGTCGCGGTCGATGCGCTGGTGAAGCTGATTGGCGATGCTTGACCGCGGGACGGCCGATGGCGATATGCGGGAAGCTCATTGGCGCTGCTTGACCGCGGGGACCGCCGAGCTCGATAGGCGCGTTATACTTATTTGGCGGAAGTAAGTATAACCGCTCCCGTCCACGTTCGCGAGGAACCCATGTCCCACGCCGAAGCCCTGCAGACCCTGCATCCCGCCGCCGGCGCGACCGAGGCCGTCGTCGGCTTCGTCAGCGGACTGCGCCACGGCGCGCTGCCCGAGGAGGCGCGCCACTATGCGAGGCGCCACCTGCTCGACACCGTGGGCGTGATGATCGCGGGCGCCGGCGGCGAGGTGGCGACGCGCGCCGAGGCGGTGCTGGCGGCGGTGCGCCCGGCCGGCCGCATTCCGGTGCCCGGCCGCGCGCGGCGGGCCGATCTCATCGACGCGGCGTTTCTCGGCGGCACCGCGGCGCACGGCATCGAGCTCGACGACGGCTACCGGCAGGGCTCGGTGCATCCGGGCTGCGTGGTGGTGCCGGCGGTGCTCGCGCTCGGCTACGACCGCCGCATCAGCGGCCAGGCGCTGATCGAGGCGGTCGTCGCCGGCTACGAGGCGGAGATCGCCATCGGGCGCGCCTGCCATCCCGAGCTGCGCCAGCGCGGCTTCCATCCCGCCGCCGCGGTCGGCGTGTTCGGCGCCGTGATGGCGGCCGGCAAGCTGCGCGGCCTTTCGGCCGGGCAACTCGCCAACGCGCTCGGCATCGCGGCCTCGAGCGCGGCCGGGCTGTTCGCCTTCGTCAACGGCGGCGCCGACATCAAGCGCCTGCACGCCGGCCACGCCTCGCGCGAGGGCCTGCAGGCGGCGCTCTTGGCCGAGCAGGGCGTCGAGGGCCCGCCCGACGTGATCGAGGCGCGCGACGGCTTCATGCAGGCGTTCGCGTTCGGCCGTTCCGACAGGGCGCGCGCCGTGGTACTGCCGCCGGCCGCGCCCTACGGCATCACCGACTGCTACATCAAGCCCTATCCGTGCTGCCGCCACATCCAGCCGGCGGTCGAGGCGCTCATCGGCCTGCTCAACGACGAGAAGATCGCGACCGACGAGGTCCAGCGCATCGACGTCGCCACCTACCGCATCGCCGCCGAGCACGCCGAGACCGGCTGGGACGACTTCGCCAGCGCGCAGCTCAGCTTCCCCTACCTGATGTCGCTCGCGCTGAAATTCCGCGGCATCAAGTTCGAGCATTTCACCGACGAGATGCGGCGCGACCCGTCGTTCGCGGCGCTCGCGCGCAAGCTCACCATCACCGCGCCCGCCGACATCGACCGGCTCTATCCGCAATTGCGCCCGGCGCGGGTGACGGTGACCACCGCGCGCGGCGCCTTCACGCGCCAGGCCGACGAGGCGCTCGGCTCGCGCATCGTTCCGCTCGACGACGCCGGCCTGCAGGCCAAGTTCCTCGATCTCGTCGGCGCCGGTGCTCGGCGCCGCGCGCGCCAAGGAGCTGGCCGAGCAGGTGTGGACGGTCGAGGACATCGGCGACGTGGCGCCGCTGGTCGAGTCGATGGCGAAGTAGGCGGAGAGCGCCGGCGATCGGCGGCACGCTCGCTCGCGGCGCGCCGCATTCCTGTCTCACGATGTCAAACAGCCCGCCCGGACAACCTCGGCGCCGGGCCGCGCCTTCAATTCGCGGGTCGTCTTGCTCGACCCATTCGAACAGCACCTTTCGTTCCCGCGGCGCATTCGCGCCCGGGTCATTCCAAATCTCTGATGCCCGACCCCGAACCGAGGGGCGAGCGGAGCGCCGAGACGGCGCGGGGTGGCTGTGCGAGAGCACCCCTGGCGTGCCGTGCGATTGGCACGCCGGGACGCTTGCGAGGCGTCCCGCGCCCCCTTGCGATCGGGGACGCGCGCCTCTCGGCGCTCCACCGTGGCGATTTTGGGCCTCCGGGTCCGCGCTTCCGGCTCCGTCATTTCCTCCGGAGCGCGTGCAGCGATGCTCCTCGCAGCCGGGTCCTGGTGCCCGGCGGGCGGTTCCCGTGCCTCCCGGGACTGCGGTTACGAGCCGGCAGCCGCGGGACGCCACTCCCGGCTCCGCCTTCGGCACGTCTCCGGAAGACGCCCCTCGATGAGCCGGGATGCGAATCATTTAGGATCATAGGAATATAAAGTCAATATAGGATCAATCGATTTCCGTTCGCATCCGTCACCTATGGTGAAACGACCGACCGGCGATGGCGCGCGGACCGGCGCGCATGCACGATAGGAGGTCGGCGGCTGCATCGGGACGCCTTGTCCGGTTTCGGTAGAATTTTTTCGGCGAGCGATAATTCGCGTCAGGGAAGGCGTACATCGACCATGGCATGGCTACGGCTGCCGAAAGTCGGGCTGCACAGGCCTCGCTCGATGGCGAGCAGAACGATTGTTCGCTGGTCGTACCGATTGACGGTGGTCGCGACGATCGTCGCGGTCGTTCTCATCGGCCTCGCGAAGCACAGATTTGCTCCCGAGCTGAGCAATCTCGTCTTCGACCTGCATCAGCGTCTCGATCCGATTGCGTGGGATCCCGAAGCGCCGGTCAGGATCCTCGATATCGATGATGACTCGCTTGCCCGCATCGGCCAGTGGCCATGGCCCCGCTCCACCATGGCGGAGATGGTCACGCGTCTCGGCGGCCTGGGTGCCGCCGTGGTGGCGGTCGACATCCTGTTCGCGGAGCCGGATGGCTCGAGCCCTGAGCGGCTGATCGCACGGCTGCCGCCGTCGCCCGGCCGGACGCTGCTGACGCAGGAGGCGAGCGAGCGCACATCCAATGACGCCTTGCTGGCACAGGCGATCGGGCAAACGCCGACGGTGCTCGGCGCAATCCTGACCCAGGATGGCGCTGCGGTCGATTTCCCGACCAAATTCGGCCTCGTCACCGCCGGCGACGACCCTCGCCCGTTCATCGCGCATTTCACCAGCGCGGTCGTTCCGTTGGCGGAGTTGAGCGCGGCCGCTGGCGGTCTGGGAGCGCTCAACTGGCTGCCGGACCGTGACCAGATCGTGCGGCGGGTCCCGCTGATCGCGACTATAAGTGCGCGCGCCGCGCTGGCGAGCGGCCAGCCCGACCACTCTTCAGGTGCGGCCGGCGAGCAGATCGTCCCAGGCCTCGCGGCCGAGGCGCTGCGCCTCGCGCAAGGCGCCTCGACCATCATCGTGCGCTCGTCGAATGCCAGCGGACAGACCGCATTCGGCGCGCAGACCGGCGTGAACGCGATCAAGATCGGCGATCTCGAGATCCCGACCGACCCGGAGGGTGCGCTGCGCGTAAACTATTCGCACAGCGAGCCGCGCCGGTTCATTCCGGCCTGGAAGCTCCTGGCCGGCGAGGTCGAGCGTGGGGAAATTCAAAACCGCATCATCGTCATCGGCACGAGCGCCGCAGGATTGCGCGATCAACGGTCCACGCCGGTCGATACGTCGATAACCGGAGTCGAGATTCATGCGCAGGTGCTCGAGCACATCATCTCGGGCGCATGGCTGCAGAGACCCGACTGGTCGCAGGGCGCCGAGCTGATGCTCGCGCTCCTGCTGGCGCTCGCGTTCGGGATGATGCTGCCGCGCATCACCGCGCTGCCCGGCGCCATGGCGGCGATCATCGCCATCGGCCTGGTCGCCTGGGCGAGCCGATACGGGTTCACGGCGCACGGCCTCCTGCTCGATCCCATGCTGCCAATTCTTTCGGTCGGGGCCATGTACGTCGCGTGCGTGGTATGGCTCTATCGCACCGAGCAGCGCCGGCGACGCTTCGTGCACGAAGCATTCGGGCGCTATGTCTCGCCGGCGGTCGTCGAGCGTCTCGCGCAGGATCCGTCGAGGTTCGTGCTCGGTGGGGAATTGCGACATCTGACGATCATGTTCTGCGACATCCGAGGCTTCACGTCGATCGCCGAACGGCTCGATGCTCAAGGCCTCACGCGATTCATGAACGAGTACCTGACGGCGATGACCGACGCCATCCTCACCCATGGCGGCACGGTCGACAAATATATCGGTGATGGGATCATGGCATTCTGGAATGCGCCGCTCGACGACCCCGATTACGCGCGCAATGCCGTGCGGGCCGCGATCGCCATGACCCGCGAGCTGGAGGTCTTGAACGACAACTGGAAACGGAGCGCGGAAGCGCGTGGGGAAGAATACCGTCAGGTCGGCTTCCGGATCGGGCTCGCGACCGGCGAATGCAGCGTCGGCAATTTTGGCTCCACTCATCGATTCAATTACTCCGTCATCGGTGATGACGTGAATCTCGCTTCACGCCTGGAGGGAACGAGCAAGCTCTATCGGACGACTATCCTCGCCTCCGAGGCCACGCGGGACTTGTTGCCCGAGCTGGCGTGGCTCGAGGTCGACAGTGTCCGGGTCAAGGGACGAACCGGAATTTCCCGAATATTCACGCTTGCGGAACGTGACATCGAGCCGGCAAGCCCGGGCTTCGTGACACTTGTCGAGGTTCACGAGCGGATGCTCGCCGCCTACCGCTGCGCAGATTTCGAACTCGCCGGCTCGCATGCACGGCAGGCCCATGACGTCGCATCGCCCTGGGTTCGCGAGCTCTACGTGTTCTACGAGGCACGTTGCCGTGAGCTGGGGCAATCGCGACCGGCCAACTGGGCCCCCGTTACGGATCTCGAAAAATTGTGAGCTCTGTCGGCTCGATCGTCGAACGACGAATCAGAACCGCGCGTTGAGTGCCGCGCGCACGATCGTGCCATTAGAATGGAAGCGCATGGTCGCAAACTGGCCCGGCTCGAAGCCGGTGGTTTCGCTCAAGAACAGATCCTGGCTGCCCGAGATCATAGTAGAGCACCTCCAATCGGATCGACTGCCAGTCGGTGATGGCGCCCTCGACCCCGCCGCCCGCGACGTATCCGGCCTGCCAGAGCGACCGGTTGCCGACATAGACCGTGCAAGTGGCGCAGGCGCCGCCGACGAAACCCTCCATCTTGATATGGCCCACCGCCAAGCCGCCGGTTCCGTAAAACAGCACGCCCCCGGCGGCGATGCCCGCACGCGCGCGCAGCGTGCTGAAATAATCGAGCCGCTGCGAGCCGGACGTCGTCACGACGATGCCGAATGGACTGCGCACGACGGTGTCCTGTGCGGTCGCGCCCATGGCGCTGAAGTCCGCTTCCCACCCGAACACCGCGTTGTTGAACTGCCACAAGCGGCCAAATTGAGCACCGCCGATCACTCCCGTGGCGTTGGCGGTCAGGTCGGTCGGAACGTTGCCGAGCGCGATCGAGTTGAGCACCGAGGCAGAGCCACCGAGGACGACCGACCTGCGACTCTCGGTGCCGCCCAGATGGACCCCGGCGTAGAAGCTGTCCCATGCCTGGCGCACGACCACGGCCGGCGGTGGCGGCGGCGCCGCAACGCGCGGTCGCACCCGCGGTCGCACCGGCTCCGCAATCCGCGGTCGCTCCGGCTCGGTAGCCGGCGGCCGCGCCGGCTCCGCGAGCATCGTGAGCGAGATGACGCAGGCGGCGCGATCGATCGGGCTGAGGCAGATCTCGGCGAACCGCGTCGGCGACGGACCGTCGAGGGTCGGTCCCTGGATCGACGAGCGCGTGACGATGACGGACTGTCCCGGCGTGTCCAGCGTCGCGCAGCTCTGCGGCGTGCCGATCGGGCAGACGACGATCACGCCCTCGCGCAGCGTGACGATCGTGCGCCGGGGCTCGACCAGCAGGTCGAACTCGGTGCCGCGCACGCCGATGACCGCGTGGGGCGTCCGGACACGGTAGGCCCGCGGCGGGGACGAGCCGCTCACCCAGCGCGCCGCGCCAGTGGTGACTTGGACCGCCGCCTCGCGCGCGGTCTGGTCAGGGTTGTAGACGAAGCGGTTCAGGACCACCGATGCGGACGGTCCGATGGCAAGATTGCTCTGGTCCAGAAACCGAAGCTGCGCCGCGCTCGCGTTGGCGGTCCGAATGGTCTCGTTCGCGAACACCCCGTCGCCCGCACCGAGGCCACGGGTCCGGCCGGCAAGAATGCCGGAGACCTGATTCGTGACGGTGACCGCCGAGCCGATACCGGCTTGCCCCAAGGCAGGGCCGGCCCACAGGACCAGCAGAGCAAACAACAAATGGCGGGGCCAGCCGCGACGACCATCTCGTGAAGCTGCGATCATCGTGCCCCCCAGCTCCGAGTCCACGATCGTACAAGTCGAGATGCGCGTTTCAACGTCCCCGCTTCGATCCGCTGCGATTTCTTCGCGGATGTTGCTCAATTGGCACGTCGAGACCGTCGCCCTCGTGCGGGCGCGGGTCGGGCTCCGTCATCAGCGGCATCCTGGTAGGTCTTGGCCGAGCGGCTGTGGACAATCGAGGACATCGGCGACGTCGCGCCGCTGGTCGAATCGATGGCGAAGTCGGCGTAGCGCCGCGCGATCGGCGGCACACCGCGCGCGGCGAGCCCGCACTCCTGTCTCACGATGTCAAACAGACCGCCCGGATAACCTCGCGGCGCCGGGCCACGCCTTGGCAAGAACGGCCTCGGTAACCAAGCGGGTTGGTTTTCATATTCGGGCTCTTGACCGATCGGAACAAAAAGAGAACATTAGGCCGTCTGAGTCAAGGAGGGGACGATGGACCGGGACAAACGCAGCGCGTGGCTACGCAAACTCGATGAGGAATGCCCGTACCAGGTGGTGCTCCCACGAGGACAACTTTCCAATGAAACCGAGATTTTGAAGTTCCTTACGATGTACGTCGGGAAGTTCGATGTTTACGTCGAAGACGAGTACGCGATCTTTGTGCGCTACTGCTTCGAGGACCCGTTGGACGCGGCAATTTTCCGCTCGCGGTTCGAGGCGAAAGTCGAACGCTTCAAGCTCGCAAGTTGAGCGCCTACTGCAACACGAGACGCTGGCCGATGTCCGAATCGGGTCAACTGGGAAGTCACGGCCGCGCGATGGCACGGCCGGTCTACCCTCAACAGCAGACATTTTTGGTGACTGCTGGCACGTCCGTTGAGTGTCACCAGCCGACATGCGTCTACGATTTTGTCTTCGCCAGGGGTTTAGCGACCTCGCGGGCGTGCTCGATAAAGAGCTGAGCGACCGGGCTGAGGGTGCGGTTCTTCAGAGTGATGATTCCGATTTGGACGCGGGCTAGTGGCAGGTTGACGGGCAAGACCTTGAGCTCCGGACGCCCTTTGAGAAATCGCAATGAGGTAGCCGAGAAAATCGTGAGAAAGCGCCCGGTCGCGAGCAGGCTCGTCCGCACGTCGGGGTTTACGGCGAACACGATTGTGCGGGGATAGTCGAAGCCACTAGCGCGGAAGGCGTCCATGGCAATGGACCCAAGCGGGTTTTCCGGGGGTGGCAGCACCCAAGGTTCGTTCATCAGCCCGGCCAGGGCGGTCTTTCGCCGCCGAGCGATTGGATGCTGAGCGCCGGCAACGACGACATAGGAATCATCAAAAAGATATTCGAAGCGCTCCCGCTCGTCAGCGACGGGACTGGATCTTCGTGCGATCAGGACATCGACGTTGCGCTCGTGAAGGTCCCGGTGCAATGCTTCGGTGTTTAACGTCACAAGATGAAATACGATGCGCGGAAAGCGCCGGGACAGCCGGTCAACGACAGCGGAAACGAAGCTCGCGCCAAGCGGAGGGATACATCCGATCCGTATTTCGCCGGCGGTGGGGTCGGCGAGAAATTCGAGATTCTTGACGCCCTGGCGCAGTTCGTCGAATACGGTCATTCCGCAATCAAGCAATGCGCGCCCGTATTTGGTCGGCTCGACACCTTGACGATGGCGGTCGAGCAGGCACACGCCGAGCGTTTGCTCCAGATCCGCAATCGATTTCGATACGTTGGGCTGCGACGTATTCAGGCTTCGCGCCGCCTTCCCCATGCTGCCGGCCTGCACAACTGCCATGAGGGTGTTCAAGTCCTGGAGCTTGATCCTACGGCCGATCCGGTCGCTCAAACGCATGGTCGTCTCCTCATATGTAGACGCATATGATCGCATCAAATAATAATATTATCTGTTTATGGCAGGGCCGACTATCCTCCAGCCGACAAGTTGACGCTTGCGGGCTGAGCCGTTCTTCAAGACCCGGGTTCGCAGCGTCGAGTCGGAGGAAAATGCCATGACCTTTTCGCGCCGGCGGTTTCTGCATCTGGCGGGAAGTACAGCCGCATTCTCGGCCATCTCATGTGTTGCCTGGGCGCGGACCTATCCAACGCGGCCGGTGCGTTTGATCATCGGGTTTGCCGCCGGCGGCGCGGGCGACGCTCTCGCACGGCTGACGGGGCAATGGCTGTCGGATCGGCTCGGCCAGCCATTCGTCATCGAGAACCGACCGGGAGGGGGCACGAATATCGGCACTGAAGTCGTCGTGACAGCGCCTCCGGACGGCCACACGCTGCTCTTTGTCACCCCCGCGAATGCGATCAACGCGACGCTCTACCCGAAACTCAGTTTCGATTTTAGCCGCGACATCGCGCCGGTCGCGGGCCTCATTCGCGTGCCCAACGTCATGGTGGTCCATCCATCTGTACCCGTGACTACGGTTCCAGAGCTCATCGCCTACGCCAAAGCCAATCCGGGCAAGCTCAATTTTGCGGCAGGCGGCATCGGAACGTCGGGCCATCTGGCTGGCGAGCTTCTCAAGATGATGGCCGGGATCAATATGGTGCTCGTGCCGTATCGCGGCGCGGCGCCCGCTATCACCGACCTATTGGCCGGACAGGTACAGATCTACATGGGGCCTTTGTCCACCACGATCGAGAACGTCAAGGCTGGCAAGCTGCGTGCGATGGCGGTGACGACGGCGACGCGATCGGACGCGCTGCCGGACATACCGACAATGGCGGAATTTCTACCGAACTACGAGGCGAGCACGTTCCAGGGCATCGGTGCACCCAGGAATACGCCTGTTGGGATCGTCGACAAGCTCAACAAGGAGATCAACGCCGCCTTTGCGGATCCGAAGATGAAGGCTCGCCTTGCCGACTTCGGCACCCTGCTGCCCGGTTCGCCCGCCGACTTCGGCAAGCTCATCACCGACGAAACCGAGAAGTGGGCCAAGGTGGTCAAGTTCGCGGGTATCAGGCCGGACTGATCCGGGAGACCCCCGTCTGGTTGCTTTCAGCGCCGGTTGGGCGCATCGCGTTCATGACACGGAAAAACAATCGTGGGGCCGTTTGCCGGGAAAGTCGTCGTCATCACCGGTGGCAGCCGAGGCATTGGCCGCGCCATCGCGACGGCATTCGCGCACAATGGTGCGCAGACCGTGATTGGGGCATCATCGGCGGAGAACCTTTCCGCGGCAAGCAAGGCGATCACAGAGGTCGGGCCGGAGCCGCTCGCGATCACTGGCGATCTGCGCCAGCTCGAAGGCTGCGAACAGGTCTTGGCCCGCGTGAAGGAGCGGTTCGGCCGCTGCGACATCCTCATCAATAATGCCGGTGCCGCCCGCCCCGGCAAATTCATGGAACTGACGGACGACGCATTCCTCGACGGTTTTGCCCTCAAATATTTCGCCGCAGTGCGGCTCACGCGACTGTTCTGGCCGATGTTGAAATCGGCACAGGGCCACGTGGTCAATATCGTTGGCTGTACCGCACGCTCGCCGGAGCCGGAATTCCTGGTGGGCAGTTCCGTCAACGCCGCAGTTGCAAACTTCTCCAAGGGGCTTTCCAAGCTCGGCATGCGCGATGGCATCAATGTCAACGTGATCCATCCCGGCAACACTCGGACCGAGCGGCAGCAAGAGCGCCTAACGCAGCGAGCGCAGGCGACCGGTGTGGCGGTCGAGGAGCTGCGCGCCGCCGCATTGACCAAAAGCGGCATCCGCCGCTTCGGCGAGGTCGAGGATATCGCGGCGCTCGCTCTGTTCCTGTGCTCGGAGGGTGCACGCCACATCCAGGGAACGGCGATCGCCGTCGATGGCGGAGCAACCGTCGGGTACTATTGACCTCATGGGCCTCACGACTCGGCCGCGTGACGTCGGCTGTGGATCAGACTCGGACAAACTCAGGGGGTAGCAGTTGGTGCGCGAGCTATTGCAACAACAACCACCCCCACCCCTGACCCCTCCCCACAAGGGGGAGGGGAACACACCGAGTTTGTTGCACCGTTGTGGATCAATTCGGCCGGAAGACGCTTTTAGCGCTCGCTACTAATGCCTGCGGCCGTGGCGGACATCGGTGTTCTGCGTCGCGACGATCCGCCAGCGCCCGTCGACCCTGCGCAGCACGCGCGTGCCGACGCTCTCGCGATCCGCCTGGCTGTGCTCGTCATGCATGACCTCGCCGGCGATCCAAAAGCGCGAATGCATGATTGCGATGTCGGGTGTGAGAAAATGAACGTGCATCTCCGGCGTCCGCCGCGTGCTTGTCCGGAATGGGCCGTCTGCGCCGTGCAAGCGCTGCATCAGGTCGCGGAAGCCGTCGCGCGTCGTGGTCCAAGCGCCGTTGACGGTGATGAACTGGGCATCGTTCGCGAGCGCTTCGGCCATGCCGTTGGGATCGTGCCGGTCCCACGCGGCGTTGAAGCGGTGTTCGATCTCGCGGATGGCGTCTTCATCGGACCGGCTCATCGTGGCTCCTTCGTACGTGGGCGTCCAGCTCGGCCGGGACGGTCCGGCGCAGTGCGGATTGATACAGGGGGCGACAATTCCCGCGTACCGAGGCACTAGTGTCCCGATTCCGAAGTTCGCATCATATTGCGGCACGCTCGTTTGCGAACTTCGGAATCGAAGGACACTAGCAACTTATTGATCTAGTGTGGCTTTGTTTCAGAAGTCCGCATGTCGGACTCGCGGCTACAAATGATGCGGACTTCTGAAACGCCACACTGGGCTACTGTGCCTTGATGTTGCCGGCGCGGATCACCTTCGCCCATTTCTCCTCCTCGGCACGCAACTGCTGCGCGAAGGCCTCGGGCGTGCCGCCGACCGGGTCAAGGCCGAGCGCGATGAACCGGTCCTTCAGTTCCGGCAGATTGACGATCTGGATGATCTCCCGATTGAGCAAGGCGACGATGTCCTTCGGCGTCCCTGCCGGGACGAGCGCGCCGACCCAGCCGTCGCCGTCGAGGCCCGCGTAGCCGGCGGCCGCAATCGTGGGAACGTCCGGCAACGCACTCGACGGGTTCTTGCTCATGACTGCGAGCAGGCGCAGCCTGCCCTCGCGGGCGTGCGGCCCGGCCGCGGCCAGCCCGACGAATCCGATCGGCGTATGGCCGGCGACCAGTGAGGCTGTCGCCGGGCCGCTCCCGGCAAAGGGTACGTGCACGAGGTCGAGACCGAGCGCCACGCGCAATTGCTCGCCCAGAAGATGCGTCGGCGTGCCAAATCCGGGCGAGGCGAAGCTGTACTTGCCGGGATTGGCCTTGACCAGGGCGACGAGCTCCCCGACGGTCTTCGCCGGCACCGAAGGGTTGACCGCGAGCGCGGACGAGTAGCTGACCGCCAGGGTCACCGGCTCGAAATCCTTGTAGGGATCGTAGGGCACCTTCTCGAACAGGGGCGGGTTGATGACGAGATTGTTGACGGTGACGAGCACGGTATAGCCGTCGGGCGCCGCCTTCGCGGCTTGGCCGGTGCCGTTGTTGCCGCTCGCGCCGGGAAGGTTCTCGACGTAGAACTGCTTGCCCAGGCTCTCCGATAGCTTCTGTCCGATCAGCCGGGCAGCCGCATCGGGCGGGCCGCCGGGCGCGAACGGCACGATCATGCGCACCTGTCGCGCGGGATAGGCCTGTGCCCAGGCAATCCGCGACATGGCCGGAAGAACGGCCGCAGCCGCTGTCAAACGCAGGAACTGACGCCGTGGAAAGCTCATGAATCACCTTTTCTCCGCGATCATGTTCGCTCGAATGATCGCATGTTCTCGGACGGGCCGCTACGTCTGTTGCCGTGCGGAGCTATCCGACTTCATCCATAGCGGCTGTCGCCAGCCAGCAGCAGGTCCGGTGTGGAATGGCAGCGGAGAAAGCTATATTGGGGTAACCGGTCTGGCGGCCGGCCGGCCATGAAGTTCTCTGCTCAATCTGGAGTGGCATGACAGAAGTCACTGGACAAGGCATCGGAGCGCGGGTCCGCCGCAAGGAAGATTCACGTTTCCTGCGCGGGCGCGGCAATTATGTCTCCGACATGGTGCTGCACGGCCAAAGCGAAGTCGCATTCCTGCGCAGCCCGATCGCGCATGGTCGCATCCGGCGCATTACAAAGCCGGCGCACAGCGAAGGGCGTGTGTTCACCCGGTCTGATCTGATTGAAGCAGCCGCCATAATCGCGCCTACCACGATACCCGGCTACAAGCTCTCCGAGTGGCATCCGCTGGCGCTCGACAAGGTGCGCTTCGTCGGCGAAGCGGTTGCGATGTGCGTCGCGCCGACGCGCGCCGAAGCCGAAGACCTGACCGAACAGGTCGAAGTCGAGTTCGACGAACTGCCCGTTCTGGTCGACGCGCTCGCCGCGCGTGGCGAGAAGACCGTCCGCCTGCATGAGCAATGGGACGACAATTCGTTTCTGACCCTGAGCCTGGACAACGGCTATGACGCCAACGCGAAAAGCGCGCCGGTCGTGGTCAGACGCGAGCTATCGCTGAATCGTCAAGCGATGGTGCCGATGGAAGGCAAGGCCATCCTGGCTCATTGGGACGACCGCAGCGAGCAGCTGGTCGTATACTATTCGACGCAGGTGCCGCATGTTGTCCGCGTGGGACTGGCGCAGTTCCTCGGCCTCGATCAGGGACAGGTGCGGGTCATTTCGCCGGATGTGGGCGGTGGCTTCGGCTACAAGGTCATAGTGCATCCCGAGGAGCTGTGTGTCGCGTGGCTGGCGTTCAAGTATCGTCGGCCCTTCCGCTATATCGAGGATCGGCGCGAGCACCTGGTGGTCGGCGCCAACACCCGCCAGCATCACTACCGGCTCACCGCGCACGCGGACCAGCGCGGACGGCTGCTCGCGCTCGACGCGGAAATCACCATCGACGGCGGCGCCTATTCCAGCTGGCCATTCACGGTTGCACTCGAGCCGGGGCAGGCGACCGGCAACCTGCCGGGCCCTTACGATTTCCGCGGCTACCGCTGCAAGACCCATTGCGTAGCGACCAACAAGCCCGGCTTTCTGCCCTACCGTGGCGTGGCCCGCACCGGCGTCTGCTTTGCGATGGAGCTGATGATCGACGCTATCGCGCGCGAGGTCGGCCGCGAGCCATGGGAGGTGCGGCACGACAATCTCGTCCCTGCGTCGGCGATGCCGTACGACAATGTCACACGCAAGCACTACGACAGCGGCGACTACCAGAAGGCGCTGCTTACGGCGCGCGACAAGATCGGCCTTGCGGCCTGGCGCGAGCGCCAGCGCAAGGGCGAGCCCGACGGCCGCCTGATCGGCATCGGCTTCGCGTCCTATTGCGAGCAGACCGCACACGGCACCAGCGTGTTTTCCGGATGGGGGTTGCCGATCGTGCCGGGCTACGACCAGGCAACGGTTCGGGTGATGCCCGACGGTGGACTTGAGGTTCGCGCCGGCGTGCATTCACATGGGCAGGGCATGGAAACCACCATGGCGCAGATCGCGCACGAGATTACCGGTGTTGCTCTCGACAAGATTCGAGTGATCCTCGGCGATACCGGCACCACGCCCTATTCGACGGGCACCTACGCATCGCGTAGCATCGTGATGTCGGGCGGCGCGGTAGCGAACGCCTGCAAGGAGCTCCTGCCACGATTCGTGCTGATCGGCGCGCATCTGATGCAAGCCGCGGTGAATACCGTGCGCTACGAGAAGGGCATGATTGTCGGACCGCAGAAATCGATCCCGCTGCGCGAGGTGGCCGAAGCCTGGTATCTGCGCCCGCAGGAACTGCCGCCGGATGTCGATCGCGGCGGCCTCGAGACGACCGTGGCTTACAAGCCTGAGCGTGACACCGGCGCCTTCAGCTATGCCTCGCATGCGGCCGTCGTCGCGGTCGATACCGGCATCGGCGAGGTCGAGATTCTGGACTATGTCGCGGTCGAGGACTGCG
Organism: uncultured Alphaproteobacteria bacterium; assembly: GCA_963708765.1. GTDB lineage: Bacteria > Pseudomonadota > Alphaproteobacteria > Rhizobiales > Xanthobacteraceae > VAZQ01. The sequence goes on from CAVPTV010000021.1 coordinate 128,347, forward strand.
GCACGCTGGTCAACCCCATGGTGGTCGAGGGTCAATCTTTGGGCGGCATCGCGCAAGGCATTGGTACCGCGCTTTACGAAGAGAGCCCGTTCGATGCAAACGGACAACCACTCGCTTCGACCTTTGCCGACTATCTGCTGCCCGGGCCGACCGAAATCCCGGCCATCCGTATCTTCCACATGGAGACGCCCTCGCCCTATACGCAATTTGGGATCAAGGGCATGGGGGAGGGCGGTGCGATCGCTCCACCGGCCGTGATCTTCAATGCGGTCAATGACGCGCTTAGGCCGCTGGGCGTGGAACTGACCGAAACCCCGCTGACGCCCCGCCGCCTGTTGGAAGCGATCGAACGCGCCGCCGCATCGGTGCCATTACCAGCGGGCAAAGCATGAAGGCGGCGCGTTTTGATTACCTACGGCCCGGCGACCTGCACCAGGCCGTAGCGGCGCTGGCCAAGGCCGAGGGCGGCGCGAAGCTCCTGGCCGGCGGTCAATCGCTCGGTCCCATGTTGAATTTGCGGCTCGCGCGCCCCTCGCTCGTGGTGGACGTGTCGCGTCTGGAATCCCTCGCGCGCATCGAGGACATCGGCCGAGCCTGGCGCATCGGTGCGTGCGTCACCCACTCCCGGATCGAAGACATGCGGGGACAGCTCACCGGGGGCGAGATGCTGCGCGAGGTGGCGGCCGGCATCGCCTACCGGGCGATCCGCAACCGCGGCACAATCGGCGGCAGCATCGCCCATGCCGATCCGGCCTCGGATTGGCCGCTGGCGCTTGCAGCGCTCGGAGCCACGGTCAACATCAGGAGTGCCGGCGGCGCGCGCGCCACGCCGCTCGAAAAATTCGTGCTGGGCGCTTTCACCACAGCGTTGCGCGAGGATGAAATCATCGAGTCCGTCGAAGTGCCCAAGCTTTCGCGCGCGGGGCGTTATGGCTATTACAAGTTCTGCCGCAAGACCGGGGAATTTGCCGAAGCGAGCGCGGCGGCGGTGTTTGATCCAGAAACGCGAGCTGCCCGCATCTATTTCGGCGCGGTTTGTCCCGCACCTGTCGCGCTTTCAGCGCTGGCCCGGCGGATCGCCCAGGAGGGACGATCCGCTGTCTCAGAAGAAGCAACGAGCGCCGCGATCGCCGAGGTGGCGAACAATCTCCATCCAGTCGAGCGGCGCATGGTGACAGCCGCCGTGACCCGCGCCCTGCAACAGGTGTTTGCGTCGTGACGCCGATCTCCCTCACCGTGAACGGGCGGACAGTACAGGCGCTGGTCGAGCCGCGCATGCATCTTGGCGATTTTCTGCGCGAACATTGCCGGCTCACCGGAACGCATCTTGGCTGCGAGCACGGCGTGTGCGGCGCCTGCACCGTCCTGATCGCCGGCGCGCCGGCACGCTCATGCATTACTTACGCGGTCGCCTGCGACGGCCTTGCCATTCAGACCATCGAAGGATTTGACGATGACGCGTCCATGGCGGACTTGCGCGAGGCCTTTTCGCGCGAGCACGCGCTGCAATGCGGGTTCTGCACGCCCGGCATGCTGATCACCTCGCGCGATATCGTCGAGCGGCTTCCGGATGCTGACGAGCGCCGCATCCGGGTCGAGCTTTCCGGCAACCTCTGCCGGTGCACCGGCTATCGCGGCATCGTCAATGCGGTGCGCAGCGTGATCGAGGCCCGCCGGCAACAGCCGGCCGCTCCCATGCCGAAAGCCGTCGCCGCGGCGCCGGCTGCGCCGCTTGCCACGTTCGTGCCGAAAGATGTCGAGGCAAGCCCTGCTGCCGCCGCGCCCGCAATGGCAGCCGATGAGCCACGCCAAGGCTGGACTCGTTTCGAGGAGAGCTTCGTCGTCCTCCAGCCACCATCGACGGTGTGGAGTACTTTTGCGGACATCCCCGCGGTCGCCGAATGTCTGCCGGGCGCCACATTGACCGAATACGACGCGCACACCGTAAAGGGAAAGATGTCGGTAAAGCTCGGCCCGATCTCGGCTTCCTTCACGGGCTCGGCGGGCATTGAGCGCGACGACGCGGCGCTGCGCGGCGTCATCCGCGGCGCGGGCAGCGACCGGGGCACAGGCTCGCGCACCAAAGGCGAAGTCACCTATCGCCTCGTGCCAGAGGGCGACGGCCGCCAGACGCGGGTCAACCTGTCGGTCGAATACAGCCTGCAAGGCGCGCTCGCGCAGTTCTCGCGCTCCGGCATCGCTCAGGACCTCGGCCGCCGCCTGGTTGCCGATTTTGCCGCCAATCTCAATGCCCGCCTCGCGGGGAAGCCACTAGACCAGCAGTCTAACGCGCAACTCAATGTCGGACGTTTGCTGTGGCTATGGGGCCGAGGCCGGTTGCGGAGCTTGATTGGCCTTAGTCAATCCAGGTGATCTAGCCCGCACTCAGGGAAGATTGGTTCACAATAGAAAAGTCCTCGCCCCGTAAATGCCTTTGCGTGAATTGGGAGAGCTGTGACTTGTCTGCACGTGCCGATTATCGAATTAGGAAACCGCTGCTCTATCCGGCTGAGCTACGGGACCGTTGAAGCCTTTCAATCACTTGCGCAACTGGGCGTTCTGCTCCAGCCGCAACATCGCCTCCTGCGCCGAATGGCGGACCGCCCACCATAGCATGGCCGGACGACACGAGAGCGCGGTCCGATTGGGCTGAACGATGGCCCCGCCGGCGTCGCGGCGCGCTCATCTCGCGTCGACGAGAGCGCCTGCCGTCGGCCGCTCGTCGTGGCGCTCTGCTCGGCTTCCGCTTCCTCCATCGAACGAAGGTGGGTGGTCTCTTGCTGCATGACCTTTCCCACCTCGTGCATGAGGCGCCAGCTTGCTTCCAGTTCCTTGTCGTTGAACTGATTGAGCACAGACATGATGCGCGCCCCCAATGCCTGGAACGCCTCTTTCTGCGAACCGTCTCTGAGCGGGTAGACAACCCGGATGATGACTTTTCGACGATCCGTGGGGTCGACGTGCCGCGTGACCGCTCCGACCCGCTCGAGGCGCTTGATCAATGCGGTCACCGCCCCGCCGCTCAGGCCGAGCATGCGAGCAAGCCTGCCGGCGCTCATCGGCCCGTGAATATGCAACAGGTCCCAGGAACGAAGGTCATTGATGGCGAGCCCCATTCGATCGGCAATGATCGAGTTGAACATGGTGCTGTAGACGCTCAGCTCGCGGCCCGCCTTGCGTGTCGCAAGGATCAATTCCTGCCGGTTCGTGGCATGAATTGACGGGTTGCGTTTTTTCATCTAGACCACCTGATCCTTTAATGCGGTGAAATAAATAGTACAACCGACAGAATGGCTTGCGAGACCTGACCCGAGTTCACCGTCCAGCATAGTCGGCAAGTTGTCCCTATGGAAGTGCTCCTGATCGGCGGCGGAATTGGCGGTCTGGCGGCGGCACTTTGCCTGCACGAGGTCGGCATCGGATGCCGCATATTCGAGGCCAGCCGCGAGCACGAGCCCGCCGGGGTCGGGATCAATCTGCAGTCCCACGCCGTGAAAGAGCTGGCGCTGCTGGGGCTCGAGGACGAGTTGATCCGCGGCGGCGTGGCCCTCCAAGAAAAGGCGTTCTTCAATTCCCACGGTCAAAAGATTTTCGCCGAGCCCATGGGACGTTTCGCGGGCCACGAGTATCCGCACATCACCATCCACCGAGCGGATCTCCTGGACGTGCTTCTTCGCGCCGTCAGGGAACGCCTCGGCCGCGACGCCGTCGCCATGGGCCGCAGCTGCGTGGGTTTCGAGCAGGATGGCCGTGGCGTCACGGCCCATTTCGTGGACTCGGCCAGCGGGGGGAGAAAGAAGCGATCCGCGCCGACATTGCGGTGGGATGCGACGGGCTGCATTCGGTGATTCGAAAGCAGCTCCATCCCCATGAGCCCGATCCCATCTACAGCGGGCATATGTCGTGGCGAGGCTTGACGCGGAGCAGACCGTTCCTGTCCGGCGCATCGATCGCTTTCGTCGGCGTCTACGACACCGCCCTGTTCGCGGCGTATCCCGTGAGAAGCTATCCTGACGGCAGTCAACTCATCAATCTGATAGCCGCCCTTCCCAAGAAGCTTCCCATCGGAAATGATTTCGACAAGCAAGGACGGCTGAGCGACTTCATCGATCCCTTCAGGGGATGGAATTTCGATTGGATCGACGTTCCGCGTGAGCTGTCCAAAGTGAGTTGCTTCTTGGAGCTTCCGCTGGTCGATCGCGATCCCCTGGACCGCTGGACTTTCGGGCGCGTGACGCTGCTCGGCGACGCCGCCCACCCGATGTCCCCGCGCGGCTCCAATGGCGCCGCGCAGGCCATTCTCGACGGCGCCGCGCTGGCGCGCGCACTGGCCAGCGAAACCAACGTCAGCTTCGCCTTGGAAAGGTACGAGGCGCAGCGACGACCCGCGACCAGCGAAATCGTCCTGACGAATCGCGAAAGTCCGCCGGATACCATCATCAGTCATGTCGAGGGCCGCACCGGCGGCAAGCGCTTCGACGACATCACCAAGGTCGCGGACCGCGACGAGCTTCGGAAGATTTCGGAGAACTATAAGCGCGTGACCGGCGCGCTTGGAGGCTGAGCGTGCGGGCGATCAGGACCATCTCGACGGTGATGGGCGTTGCGGCGACTTTGCTATGGTCCGCATGCCCCTCGGCGTCCGCCGATAGTTTCCCCAGCAAGCCCGTCCGCATCATCTCGCCCTACCCGGCCGGAAGCGGTCCGGATCAAATGATGCGCGTGGTCGGGGAGCAGCTGACGAAGATATGGAAGCAGCCGGTCGTGCTGGACTCGCGGGCGGGCGGCAACGGCACGCCGGCCATGGAGGCCCTCAAGGCGGCACCGCCCGACGGTTATACGATCGGAGTTGCGAGCGATGCGCAGCTGACGACCAATCCCTACCTGTTCCGCTCGCTGTCCTACGATCCGCAAATCGATTTTGCACCGGTCATGCCGCTTTTTTCGACCCCATTCTACATGGCGGTTTCGAGCAAAGGTCCGTACGGGTCCGTGCGAGACTTGATCGCCGACGCGCAATCGGTCCCCAACAAGGTCTCGTACGGCGCGCTCTTTGTCGGCAGCCAGGGGCATCTTGGAGCGGCACTGTTTGCTTCTCTGGTCAACGCGCAAATGGTTTTCGTGCCCTACCGCGACGCGCAGCAGATGCTCGTCAACATCACGAATGGGGATTTGAGCTGGGCATTCACCAGCATCGCCACCGCAAGAGCCCTCACCCAGAGCGGATTGCTCAAGCTGATCGCAGTAGGGCGGCCGACGCGCTCGTCGTACTCGCCCGATACGCCGACCTTGGCCGAAGCGGGTGGACCGGAGCTTACGGTGAAAACGTGGCTCGCTCTCCTCGCACCACGGGGCACGCCGCCTGACGTCATTCGCCAAATCAACGTGGACACCATGAACGCCCTGGCCGACCCCGCCGTGCAGGAGCGATTGCGTGTCTTTGGTTTTGATTCGGAGGCAGGCTCGCCCGAGGAGCTGGCCAAGCTCATCGTCGAGGACGGCAAGAAGAACAGCGAGTTGATCAAGCGGATCGGGGCGAGTGTGCAATAGGTGGCATCACAGGCGCGCGATGGTCGTCATTCGGGAAGTCGGATTTGAACCAATGCCGCTCAATCGGAAGAACAAGAGGTCGTATCATGGCTAAGAAGCAGCCGGACCCCCTGGATATCAAGGTCGGCAGCAAGGTTCGCGCTCTCCGGCTCGAGCGGCAGATGTCGCAGGAGAAGCTCGGGGACGCGCTTGGACTCACCTTCCAGCAGGTTCAGAAATACGAGAAGGGCACGAACCGGATCAGTGCCGGGAGGCTGCAAAGGATCGCCGCCATCCTGGAGGTCCCGGTTTCGGTTTTCTTCGCCGATACGAAGCCGTCGGCGGGGGACGCGGAAAGTCTCTTCGATCTCGTGGACACCGGCTCGGCCCTGCGTCTGCTTCGCGCCTATGCGCGCATTCCAAGCCCGGCGCTCAAACGGGCCCTGACCAGCCTGGCGGAGGAAATTGCAGGGGAACCTCGCTAATCGACTCAGTAGGACTAACCAGCCCCCACGAGAGGCGTGTCAGCGCGCTTTTGGCGCGTTGTTGCGCTACACATGCCGCAGATTGATGGACGCATTCGGATGGCCGCCGTCTTGAGAACACAGTTATTTTGGTATAATTGTAGGGGAAAATAATTTCTTGCCGGAGGCTTCTCGCAGGGTCTCCCTGCTACAGGTTTCGTGATGACGGAGACCAAAGCTGCGCTGCTGCAAGCCATCATCGAGGCGACAAATCGACATATCAGCGTGCTCCGGTCCTTCGGCCTCGACGACACAGCCAAAATCTTTGCGATTGCAAAGCTCGACTTGCAAACCAAGCTCCACGATATTTCCGACGAGGAATTGGAAGCGTTCTGCCAGGCCGTGGACCTGAAGCGCGGCCTCGGCGCGGCCGAAGTGATTGATTTCGCGGCCCGCAAATCGAGCAAGGCTTAGGCGAAAGGCAGAGCCAGTGCGACGGGCGGCGGCATCCGTGCCGTCAGCGGGGCGCCTCAATCGCCGCAGTGCCGCCCCATTCAACGGCTCCGCTATGGAGATGGGGGGTTGGGCGCGCCTGTTGATCGCCGGATTGGTGGCCGGGTCGGTGTCGGATTCCCACGCCGAGGGGCCGCTGCCGGCGTCCGCAAGCGCCTGCCAATTCGAGGCGGCGGGCGCCGGAAAGGTGTCGGCGATCATCGACGGCCGCAGCTTCGTGCTCGAGGACGGGCGCGAGGTTCGCCTGGCCGGGATCGAAGTCCCGTTTCCGCCCGCGCCCGGCGAAACCGGGCCACGGGCGGCGGCCGGCAGCGCCGCCCGCTCGGCGCTCGACTCGATCCTCGCGGGTCAAAGCGTCGAATTGCGGCAACGCGCGCCGGCCCTCGACCGCTATGGCCGCACCCTCGCCCACGCCTACGTGACGAATGAGGGCCGCGGACGATCGGTTGCCCACGAAATGCTGGCGTCGGGCTATGCGCGAGTTGCAGCCCTGGTGGGGGACCGGGCCTGCGCGGCCGAGCTCCTGGCCCGGGAACGCACAGCCCGGCAGGCAAAGCTTGGCCTGTGGGGCGAACCATATTATGCCATACTGGGGGCCGAGAGCGGGGCGGCGCTTTTGGCGGAGCGGGGCCATTTCACGGTGGTGGAAGGCAAGGTGTTGTCGGTCCGCGAGAGCGGAGGCACGATCTATATGAATTTCGGACGGCGATGGTCGGAGGCGCTCACTGTCACCGTGCCCAAGCGCCAGGAGCGCGCGTTTTCGTCCGCCGGTCTGGCGCCGAAGGCGCTCGAAAGCCGCCGGGTCCGAGTCCGCGGATGGGTCGAGGAGCGTAACGGTCCCCGGATCGAGGCCACCAGCCCCGAGCAGATCGAGATCGCCGAACGCAACTGACGCAATACGAGATTCGCCCGTGGACGCCACATCGAGACACCGACAAGGTGGCAGCGCAGTTGGACGGCTCGGCCTCGCTGGGGCCATGGTGCTCGGCCTCGTCTTGGGGGGCTGCTCTTCGACCCTGCTCTACACCGAGGCGCCGACCAAGCCGATCCGGACGGCGCGGCCGTCCACCGAGCCGCCATCGGCGACCCAGCGCGAGCACCAGCGCATCCTTGCCGCCTACAACGGCGCCTACGAGGACCCCAAGCTCGAAGGCCTGCTCAATTACACGGTCCAAAAGCTCGTGGCCGCGTCCGAGCGGCCGGACATGCAATACCGCGTCGTGATCCTGAACTCGCCGGCGGTGAACGCCTTCGCGCTGCCGACCGGGCAGCTCTACATCACGCGCGGGCTGATCGCGCTCGCCAACGACACCTCCGAGGTGGCGTCGGTCCTGTCGCACGAGATGTCGCATGTGATCGCCAGCCACGCCACGATGCGCGAGGACGAGGCCCGCCGCGTCGCGCTGGTCACCCGCGTCTTCACCGACCTGGGCAGCGATCCGGAGACCGGCGCGCTTGCGCTCGCCAAATCCAAGATCAAGCTTGCGAGCTTCTCGCGGGCGCAGGAGCTGGAGGCCGACGGCATCGGCGTCGGCATCGCGGCGCGGGCCGGCTACGATCCCTACGGCGCGGTGCGGTTCCTGACCTCGATGGGACGCAGTGGCGAGCTCAAATCGAACCCGGGCCAACCGACCATCGATCCGCGCGCGCCGGATTTCCTCTCCTCCCATCCGGCGACGCCGGAGCGCATCAAGAACGCGCAGATCAACGCCCGCCAGTTTGCCGGACCCGGCGCGGGCGAGCGCGACAAGGAGGCCTATCTCGCCGGCATCGACGGCCTGGTCTACGGCGAGGACCCGAGCGAAGGCTTCGTGCGCGGCCGCCGCTTCCTGCATCCCAGGCTCGGCTTCACCTTCGTGGCGCCGGACGGCTTCGTTCTCGACAACACCGCCCAGGCGGTTCTCGGCGTCAAGGAGGGCGGCGGCCAGGCGTTGCGCCTCGACGTCGTGCGGGTGCCGGCGGAGCAGACGCTCGCCGATTATCTCAGCTCCGGCTGGATCGAGAACATCGACCCCAAGAGCCTCGAAGAGGTCACCATCAGCGGTTTCCCGGCGGCCACCGCCACCGCCAAGGGCGACCAGTGGGCGTTCCGGCTCTACGTCGTGCGGTTCGGGAGCGACGTCTATCGCTTCATCTTCGCCGCCAAGCGCGCCGCCCCGGAGATCGACCGCGCGTTCCGCGAGGCCGTTGGAACGTTCCGCCGCATGACGCTGGCGGAGAGCCAGGCGGCAAAGCCGCTGCATATGCGGGTCGTCACCGTGGCGCCCGGCGACACGGTCGAGCGGCTGGCGAGCCGCATGGTGAGCGTCGATCGTCCGGTCGAGCGTTTCCGCGTGCTCAACGGGCTTGCCCCCGGCGACCGGGTGAACCCCGGCGACCACGTGAAGATCGTGGTGGAATGAGGCTGCGCGCTCGGCGCGTTCGCCGCCTATGGCGTTACCGCCAATTCAGCGTCATCATCCCCTTCAACAAGTCCTGCGAGGTGGGTGAATGGACATCGGATTTGTCGGGCTCGGCGCGATGGGAGCAGGCATCGTGCCGCGGCTCATGGCGGCGGGACACACGGTCACCGGCTGGAACCGGAGCAAGGACAGAGCCGAGCCGCTGATCAAGTCCGGCATGCGGTTTGCCGCGACGCCACGAGCCGCGGCCCTCGTCTCCGACGTCGTGTTCTCGATCGTGACCGATGCGGCCGCCGTCCGCTCGGTCGCGCTCGGCGATGACGGCATCATCGCCGGCCTGAAGCCGGGCGGCGTCTATGTCGACATGAGCACGATCGCGCCGGACGCGAGCCGCGCCATCTCGGCCCAGTTCGCCGAGCGGGGGCTCGCGATGCTCGACGCCCCGATCTCCGGCAGCCCGGTGACGCTGGCGCAGGGCAACGCCTCGCTCATGGTCGGCGGCGACCGGGCGGCGTTCGAGCAGGTCGAGCCGGTGCTGCGCGCGATCGGCCCCAAGGTGACCTATATCGGCGCCAGCGGGCTCGCGGTGCAGATGAAGATCGCCGTCAATCTCCTGCTGATGGTCGAGGTGATCGCGTTCGGCGAAGCGATCGCGCTGGCCGAGAAAGGCGGCGTTGCGCGCGAGATCGCGGTCGACGCGGTGCTCAAGAGCGTCGCCGCCTCGCCGGTGCTGGGCTATCGCGGCCCCTTCATCCTGGAGGGCAAGATGCCGGCGGTGCCGCTGGCCGACGTCACGCTGCAGCAGAAGGACATGCTGCTCGCGCTCGAGCTCGGCCGCAAGCTCGGCAGCCCGGTGCCGCTCGCGGCGGCGGCGAACGAGATGATGAATGCCTGCCGCGGGCTCGGGATCGACCACCGCGATTTCGTCACCGCGCACGAAGTGTATCGGCGCCTGGGAGGACAATCATGAAGACAACCGCCGAACGGATCGGAGCCGCCTTGGCGAAAGCCGTCAAGAAAACGACCGCCAAGATGGCGCCAGCCAAAGACGGGACGGCGATGTATCGCACCAATCTCCGCCACGTTCCGAAGGTGGAAGGCCTCGCGCGCAAGGACGGCTGGGTCGACATGCAGGTGCAGTTCCTGATCGACAAGAAGTCGGCCGGCGCCGACCATGTCGTCGGCTGGACCGTGCTCAAGCCCGGCGCGCGCCACGAGCGCCACCGCCACCACGATTGCGATGAGTTCTTCATCGTGCTCAAAGGCCATGGCCACATCTACAGCGACCTCGGCGAGGAGCCGTCGGGCGAGGGCGACGTGGTCTATTCGCCGCGCGGCTGCTGGCACGGCTTCAACAACACCTCGAACGAGGATGTCGTGCTGGTGTGGGGCTGGATGGGCGCGGGCTCGATCGAGGCGTCCGGCTACGAGATCGATCCGGATAGTCACAAGGACTAGCAACGATGAAAGCCTGGGAGGATCCGCGCATCGTGCGCGGCATGCAGGCGCAGCTCGAGCTGCGGCGCAAGCGCCTGGCGGGCGGCGACAAGGCGCTCGGCTGGAAGGTCGGCTTCGCCGCGCCGGCGTTCCAGGAGCGCCTGAAGATCACCGCGCCGCTGGTGGGCTTCCTGACCCAGAATGCGCGCATCGAATCCGGCGGCGAAGTATCGTTTGCCGGCTGGTCGAAGCCGGTCGCCGAGCCGGAGGTCGCGGTGCATATCGGCCGCGACGTCGCGGCCGGCGCCGACCGCGAGACCGCGGCGGCTGCAATCGCCGGCATCTCGCCGGCGATCGAGATCGTCGATTTTGCGACCCCGCCGGAGGATCCGGAGCCGATCCTCGCCGGCAACATCTATCAGCGCCACGTGGTGCTCGGCGGTCCGACGCCGGCGCGCGCCGGCAGTGCGTCAGATGGTCTCACCTGTCGCATCATCCGCCGCGGAGCTGAGTTCGCACGCA
>CAVPTV010000022.1:0-124849 GCA_963708765.1 uncultured Alphaproteobacteria bacterium
CAGCATGTATATCGGCAACGTGATCCTGCTGATCCTGAACCTGCCGTTGGTCGGAATCTTCGTGAACCTGCTGCGTATTCCGTACGGATGGCTGGTTCCCATCATCCTGATCATCTCGATCATCGGCGTCTACAGCGTGAACTTTTCCAACGCCGACATCTGGATCATGGTGATCTCCGGTGCCGTCGGCTATCTGCTGCAGGAAGTTCGGCTACGAGATGGCGCCGCTGCTGCTGGCGCTGGTGCTCGGCGACCGCCTGGAAGAGAACTTCCGCTTGGCGCTCACGATGTCGGGCGGCAGCTACGCCACCTTCGTCGACCACGCGTCCATCATCGTGCTGACCTCCGCGCTCGGCCTGTTGCTGGTGATCCAGGCATTGGCTTGGGCATTCGGCTACCGCAAGTCGTTCGCCGACCAGGCCGAGGGCGGATGAACGATAGTCATTGCTTCGCTCTGACACGCGTAGACGGTATGTGCGCACGTTTCCGGTGCTTGCCTACCGGAGACGTGAAGTAGGTGCGTACCAATGACCGCGAATGCGCTACTTTGAAAAAAAGACAATCGAAATTTCTGCGTCGAAAAATATTTCGCTTTGCATGGAACGAAATTCGTTTGCACCACAATTTTGACCGACGCGATGGTCAGGCTCCACGCTGGGTCCTCAGTAGAGGAGTTGGTCCGATGCGCGTACTTGCATCATGGGGCGTGTGCCTTGTCGTTTCGTTTCTCGCTCACACATTCGGTCTCGGCTCGATCGGAATAGCATTGCTTGCGACGGCGCAAGCGCAGACGGTGCCGAAGTCGCTCGAGGAGGGTGGCACCGATGCTGCAATGAGGGTCAAGAAGAACCAATGGACGGTCGGCGTCGCCGGCGGCCAGCTGTCGGGCACCTACATGACCTTCGCCAACGAGCTGGCGCAGGTTCTCGACGACGGCGACAATCTGCGCGTCGTTCCGATCGTCACCTATGGCGCGGCTTCCAATCTCGACGACCTGCTTTATCTGCGGCAAGTCGACGTCGCGGTGACCCAGGCGGACGTGTTCGAGTACTTCCGCACGCAGCGCAAGATCTCCAACCTCGAATACCGGGTCAACTACATCGTCCGTCTGCCGGTCTCGGAGATGCACGTCCTCGCGCGCACCGACATCAAGAAGCTCGAGGATCTGCAAGGGCAAGAAGGTCAGCTTCGGGCCGGCCGGGAGCGCGTCGAGCCTGACCGGCACGATCGTGTTTCAGCGGCTGGGCGTCCAGGTCGAGCAGGTGCTGGTCGACAATCCCAGCGCGCTGCAGAAGCTCAAGTCGGGCGAGATCGACGCGCTGGTCCGCGTGATCGGCAGGCCGATCGACTTCTTCGCGAAGATCCCGCCGAATTCGGGCCTGCACTTCGTGCCGATTCCGTTTTCCAAGACCTTCGCGGACTACTACGCGCTCGGCGAGTTGACCAGCAAGGAATATCCGACGCTGGTTCCGGAAGGGCAGTCGGTCGACACGATCGCGGTGCCGGCCGTGCTCGCGGTTTTCAATTGGGCGAAAGGCAGCGACCGCTATCGGCGGGTCGAGAGGTTCGCCGATGCCCTGTTCACCAAGTGGGACAAGTTCCGCGAGCCGCCGCGCCATCCCAAATGGCGCGACGTCAATCTGGCGGCGACCGTTCCGGGCTGGACCCGCTGGAGCGTCGCCGACGAGATGCTCAAGCGTGTTCGCGCGAAGGAGCCGGAAGTGGCGAGCGCCGACTTCTCGACATTCCTGAAGAACAAGGATGCGGCGGCCACGAGCCTGACGCAGGAGCAGCGTGAAGCGCTGTTCCGTGAATTCCTGCAGTGGCAAAAGCAACGCAGCAGCGTGCAGCGCTAGCTCGCGTTCGATGATCTTGTCCCGGGCGGAGCTTGCGCCCGGGAGCAGCTCGAAGAAAGGAGCTTTGATCCAGGCAAGGAGGCAGCAAGACGACGCTTCAGTCGAGGCGTCAGCAGGGGAGTGTCAGTGTATGAGTACCCCATTGGAGAAGCCGCCTGGTCCCATCGATCTTTCGGCCTACGCGCTGCAGAAGGCGCGCGAGCGTGCGGTTGCGGAGCAATATCCCTCCGCGACCGACGATCATCCGCCGCTTTCGCCTTACGCACCGAAGCGGGCGCGCGAACGCGGCGGCACCGGGCAGGAGGTTCCGACAGCCATCGATCGCGATGCGCCCGATCTTTGCCCGGATCACGCATCCGACGACGGCGACGAGTCGTCGAACCTGGCGTTCGAGCAGAGCGCGGAGTTCTCAGTCGATGCGGAGACCGCCGCCGCGCTGCAACCCGCTCCGGGAGCTGACAGCGGCGGCCACGTCCCGCTGGCTGCCGAGCCTCGAGATGAGAGCCCAGCCGACTACGATCTCGAACGGCTCGAGGCCAGCCTTCGCTGGCTGCAGCGCCAGGAAGCCGCCACGCGGCTCGCGCGTGCCACCCAGCCGCCGCCCCGGCGCACGCTCCGCTCTCCTCGACGCGCGCGATCGCCGTCTCAGCGGCGAGCGGTTCGTCGAGCGCTTCCGGTCGCCGCTCTCGCTCGAGCCCGAGCGCCTGGCGCCGCCTCCGCGCCCGCGTCGCAATCTGCGCGCGCCGCTCGGCATCCTGGTTGCGAGCATGTTGGCGGCGTCGGCGATCTACTATTTTTTCGTCGCTGGTTGGGCTCCATCGTCGACGCCCAGTCCCGCACCGCAAATGGCGTCATTCGGTTCGAGAGCCGCCGCGCCGCCGTCGACGTTCCCGGGCCGAGCCGGAACGCCCGCCGGTGGTTGCCCGCGGCGACGATCCTGCCGCGTCGCCCCAGCACGAGCCGTTCTCGCAACGGACCGCGCCGCCGCCTGCGCAATCATCCGAGAGCGAAACGCTGGCGATGCTGCAGCCGGGCGCGGCCGGTGCCCCGGCGACGTCCCCGCGCGAGGCCGACCGGACGCTCGATCCGGCGGAGATCGAGCTTCTCATGCAGCAAGGCGAGCAGTTCATCGCGGCCGGCGATCTGGTCACCGCCCGGATCGTGTTCCAGCGCGCCGCGCAAGCCCACGACGCCACCGCCGCGCTGGCGCTGGCCGCGACCTACGATCCGATCGTGCTGTCGAAGCTCGGGGTGGTGGGGATGAACGCCGACGTGGAGAAGGCGCGAACGTGGTATCAAAAGGCCGAGAGCCTGGGGTCGACCGACGCCGCTCGGCGGCTGCGGGCTCTTGCCAATCGCTAGAGTTTTTCCGGAGAATGCCTGCCCCGGGCTTGATCCGGGGCAGGAGGAAGCGATGCCCGGTCACGACGTCTATCTGGTCGGCAGCGTGCCGATGGCCGATGCCGAGCAGGTATTCGGCGACCGTCAGCGCCGCCTTGGGCCGGCGGATCAAGCGCATTCCCGACGGCGAGACCGGCGAGCGCGGCGACTGGATCACCTGGCTCGAGCCGGTGTTCGCCGACCATCCGGCGTTCCAGAAGTCGGGCGAGTTCTTTCGCGTGCACGCGAGCGGAACGGGGCGGGAGCGCTACACGCTGCGGGAGGGCTTTGCGCCGCAGGACGTGCGCTTCGACAACCTGTTCTACGCCGACATCGCGCAAGCGTCCTACGCGGTGTTCAAGCGCATGAAAGACGCCGGCAAGATCGCGGCCGACGTCAAGTTCCAGGTCGATCTGGTGCCGGCGCACTCGGTGATCTGGCTCTATCTCGTCGACGCGCTGCACGCGCCGATCGACCCGATCTACAACGCGGCGCTCAAGCACGAGATCGACAAGATCGCAGCCTCGATCCCGCATGATCAGCTGGCGATCCAGTTCGACGTGGCGTCCGCGGTGTTCGCGCGGCTCGAGCGCAATCAGGCGTCGAGCTACGGCCGCACCAAGGCGGAGATGCAGGAAAGTTTCAGCAACATCCTGATCGACCTCGGCAACCGCGTGCCGGCCGACATCGATCTGCTCTATCACCTCTGCTACGGCGATTCGAACCACCGCCACGTGGTGGAGCCGACCGACATGGGCGACATGGTCGAGTTCGCCAATCGCGTTGCACGCGACATCGAGCGTCCCATTCATCTCATCCATATGCCGGTGCCGCGCAACCGCGCCGACGACGCCTATTTCGAGCCGTTGCGGCGGCTCGCGCTGCGGCCGGAGACCGAGCTGTGTCTCGGGCTCGTGCACTCACACCGACGGCGTCGAAGGCACCAGGCGGCGGCTTGCGACCGCGCGCAAGTACGTGGCGGACTTTTCGGTGGCGACGGAATGCGGCTTCGGCCGGCGCGATCCGCGCACCATCCCGGAGCTGTTGCGAATTCACGCACAAGTCGCCGAGCTCGATTGAGCGAACCGTGAAAGGCGGCCCCATCAGATGAAGATCGTCATTCCGGACGACTATCAGGACATGGTCGATCGGCTCGAATGCTTTTCGCTGATCCGCCATCACGACGTCACCCGCTATCGCGAGCCGGCACGCGATCTCGCGCAGCTCGTCGAGCGCCTGCGCGACGCCGACGTGGTGGTCTCGATCCGCGAGCGGGTGGAGTTTTCGCGCGTTCTTCTCGAAAAATTACCTAAGCTCAAGCTCATCGCGCTGGTCGGCCGCAATTCCAAGGCGATCGACTTCGCGGCCTGCACCGAGCTCGGAATTCCGGTGGCGACCGGCAAGAGCAACTCGCCGGTCGCGCCGGCCGAGCTCACGCTCGCGTTGATCGTCGCGTCGCGCCGCAACGTGGCGCTCGAAGCCGAGCGCATGCGGCGCGGGGACTGGCCCTGCACCTTGTCGCATCGGCTGCGCGGATCGACGCTCGGCATTTTCGGGCTCGGCGCCATCGGCCAGCTGGTCGCCGAGGGCGGGCGCGGATTGGGCATGGAGATCCTGGTCTGGGGCCAGCAAGGCTCGCGCGACAAGGCCGCCGCCGCCGGATATGCCGCCGCCGCAAGCAAGCAAGAGCTGTTCGAGCGCTCCGACGTGCTGTCGCTTCATGTGCGCTTGACACGCGAGACGCGCGGCATCGTCGGCGCGGACGATCTCGCCCGCATGAAGCCGACCGCGCTGATCGTCAACACCGCGCGCGCCGAGCTGATCGCGCCGGGGGCGCTGTTGGACGCGCTGCGCAAGGGCCGGCCCGGCTACGCCGCCGTCGACGTCTACGAGCAGGAGCCGATCATCGACGGCAACCATCCGTTCCTGTCGATGCCGAACGTGCTGTGCGTGCCCCATCTCGGCTGGGCCGAATGGACGAATTTCGAGCTCTATTTCCGCGAGGCGTTCGAGCAGATCGTCGCGTACGAGCAGGGCCTGCCGCTGCGGCTCGGCAATCCGAACGTGCAGCCGCGGCGCTAGTAGTTGCCAGGCTGTGCAGGTTGGCTCGGGCTCTGAGCGAAGCGTGCTGTTCGGGTCATACCGCGACTTACCCTGCGCCTTGCGTGCGGAAGCGTCGGCGCGACGCCTGCGATGATCGTCATGCAAGCCGGTGCCGTCTTGCGCGCGGTGGGTGAACCGCGAACGTGCGCGTGCGGCTCGACACACCCGGATCGCCGCCTCGCGCGGAGCGCTCGGCACCGCGACCATGCCGGCCTAGTGGGGCAAGTCGCGGCTCGACGCAGCGCCGGCGAGCCGCTGCCTCATTTCAGCTCGAACTCCACCAGCTGGATGCGCGACGTCCCGGTGTTGCGGATGGCGCGGGTCACGCCCGGCTCCTGCCAGAAGAACTCGCCGGATTTGGGCGCCATGGCGCGCTCGGCCTGGCCGGGCACGCTCTCGGACAGCTCGCCTCCGTCGACGACGACCCGGATGCCGGGCGCCTTCTGGGTGATGGCGGCCACCGTTTGGCCAGGCTCCAGCACCAGCCGCCAGCCGCGGACGCGCTCATTGTCCAGCACTTGCGCGTAGCCGGCGACGTCGGCGCGCGAGCCCGGCGTGAACCGCCCGGGCTCCGGATACATGATCGCGAGCACCACGTTGTGGAACGGCGTCGGCCCGACATTCGACACCTTATGGGTCATCGCCTTCTTCGAGTAGGCGACGAAGTTGACGTTGCCGCGCGGGTTGCGCCGCGCCGGCGTGGGCTGTTCGCCGAGCACCTGGCCCACCATGTCGGCATCCGCCACCAGCACGCTGATCTGGTCGAGCGAGTGCGTGTGATAGCCCGCCACCCGCCCCGGCGGGATATAGACGTTCACCAGGGCCACGTACTCGTTGCGAAACACCGGCACGTGGAACGGCGCCTTGTCGACCGGCACGGCCGGCGCTTCCTCCTGCGCGATCGCCGGCAGCGCGAGCGTCAATGCGCACACGATGAGCGATGCGTTGAGCAGACGGATCATTGAAATTCCTCCCTCGGACCTTCGTCGCCTTCGCCGGCGATCGAGATTGACGCAAATCCTTGCGGAGCCGTCGGAAGGAGTGCGCCCCGCCGATGAGCGACGCAAGCCGGCGGCTCGCGGAGCGACGACGTGTCCTGGGCAAATCACGCGTGATCGGTGTAGCTTCGCGCGCGATGGTAGGGCAGACCATGACATTCACTCGTCGCCAATATTGCAGTCTGGCCGAGCTCGCGCTCGCGACGTCCGTTCGTCGCGCGACTCGCCCGGGCGCAGACCTATCCGTCCCGCCCGGTGCGCGTGATCGTCACCACCGGGCCGGGCGGGCAGGGCGACACGACCGCGCGCCTGATCGCGCAGAAGCTCGTCGGAAAATCTGGGGCAGTCGTTCTATGTCGAGAACATTGCCGGCGGTGGCGGCAACATCGCCCATGGCGTGGCAGTGCGCGCCGCGCCGGATGGCCATACCATCCTCGCGGCCGGCGGCGCCTTCGTCGCCAATCCGTCGCTCTATGCGAAGATCCCCTACGATCCGTACAAGGATTTCGCGCCGATCACGCTGGTCTGCTCGTCCACCCACGTGCTCGCGGTGCATCCGTCGGTGCCGGCGCACAGCGTCGGCGAGCTGGTCGCGGCGGCGCGGGCCAATCCCGGCAAGTTGAGCTATGCGTCGGCCGGCCGGGGCACGCCGGCCCACCTGGCGGGCGAGCTGTTCAAGCTCGCATTCGCGACCGACATCACGCACGTCCCGTTCAGCGGCGGCGGCCCGGGCGTCACCGCCGCGGTCGGCGGCCACGTGCCGATCACCGTGTCCGCGCTGCCGACGGCGCTGCCTCACGCCAAGAGCGGCGCGTTGCGGGCGCTCGCGCTGATGAGCGCCAAGCGGTCCTCGCTCCTGCCCGACGTGCCGACGATGGCGGAGGCCACCGGGCAGACGCTCGAAGCCGACATCCTGACCGGCCTGCTGGCGCCGGCCGGCACGCCGAAGGAGATCATCGATCTCCTGCATCGCGAGGTCGCGAGCATCGTCGCGGTGCCGGAATTCCGGGAGCGTCTGGTGGCGCTCGGCTTCGAGCCGATCGCCAGCACGCCCGCGGAGTTCGCCGACTGGATCAAGACGGAAATCGCGAAGTGGGCGAAAGTCATCCGCGACGCGAATATCGGCGTGCAGTGATCGACGGTCAGCTTGTAGCCCGGATGGAGCCCAGAGCGCGTCTTTGACGCGCTCTGCGCGAAATCCGGGGTTCGCGCAGTGTGGCGCGACTGCTCCGCGCGATGTCCGCGCTTGCGGACGTCTGCATGCGGGCTACGACTTCCGACGTCCGTGCCTACGCCGCCGCTTCCGCCATCTCGTCCCGCACGGCGCCGCGGCCTTCGATCGGCAGCCGCAGCAGCACCATCGTGCCTTTGCCCAGGGTCGAGCGGATGCGCATGGTGCCGCCGTGCAGCTCGATCAGCGATTTCGCGATCGCGAGCCCCAGGCCGGAGCCCTGGTGGCTCTTGGTGAGCTGGCTCTCGACCTGCTCGAACGGCCGGCCGAGCCGCGCCAGCGCGTCCTTCGGAATGCCGATGCCGGTGTCGGCGATGGCGACGCTGACCCACGGACCGCAGGCGCGCCCGCGGATGGTGACGCGGCCGCCTTCGGGCGTGAACTTCACCGCGTTCGAGAGCAGGTTGAGCACCACCTGCTTGAGCAGGCGGTGATCGGCCGTGATCCGGATGCCGCGGCGGATCTGGGCGGTGAGCGTGAGCCGCTTGTCGTCGGCGCGGCCCGACACCACCCGCATGGCGTCGTTGAGGAACGGCTCGAGCTCGACCTGCTCGGGGTCGAGCCGGATGCGGCCGGCCTCGATCTTCGACATGTCGAGGATGTCGTTGATGACCTCGAGCAGGTATTGGCCGCTCTGGTGGATGTCGCAGCAATATTCGCGATAGCGGTCGGTGCCGAGCGGGCCGAACATGCCCGACTCCATGATCTCGGAAAAGCCGATGATGGCGTTGAGCGGCGTGCGCAGCTCGTGGCTCATATTGGCGAGGAATTTCGACTTGGCCTGGTTCGCCTCCTCGGCCCGCGTTTTCTCCTCGGCGTATTTCTCGGCGAGGTCGGCGAGCTCGTCGGCCTGGCGCTCGAGCGTCTGCTGCGACTTGCGCAGGTCGGCGACCGTCGCCATCAGCCGCTTCTCGCTGTCCATCAGCTTTTCTTCGTGCGTCTTCAGGGCGGTGATGTCGGTGCCGACCGACACATAGCCGCCGTCCTTGGTGCGCCGCTCGCTGATATGCAGCCAGCGGCCGTCGTCGAGCTGCGCCTCGAAGGTGCGCGCGCCCGGGCTCTGGCCTTCGCTGGTCACCTTCGAGCGCACCACCGGCTTGCGGCCCGCCGCCACCACGGCTTCGTAGGAGGTGCCGGCCTCGATCGACTCGTCGGGCAGGTTGTGCAGCTCCTGGAAGTTCGAGTTGCACAGCACCATGCGGTTCTGCGCGTCCCACAGCACGAACGCCTCCGGGATCGTCTCGATGGCGTCGCGCAGGCGCAGGTCGGCCTCGACCGTGCGCTCGACCAGGGTCTTCTGCTCGGTGACGTCGACCGCGATGCCGATCAGGTGCGGGCCGCCCTCGCCGGCCTGGTGCACCAGCTCGCAGCGCGCGCGCAGCCACACCCAGTTGCCGCTGGCGTGGCGCATGCGGAAGTCGTGGTCGATCGAGTTGGCCTTGGCGTCGGCCAGCTGGCTCGCCAGCTCGTAGAGATGGATGTCCTCCGGGTGCACGAACTTGTCGACCTCGCCGAAGCTCAGCAGCTCGTCGCGCGGCTTGAGCCCCAGGATCGCGAACATGGAATGCGACCAGAAGATGCGGCCGCGGGCGAGGTCCCAGTCCCACAGGCCGCAGCGGCCGCGGTTGAGCGCGGTGTCGATGCGCTTGCGCACCGTCTCGTAGATCACGTCGGCCTCGCGCGCGCGCGTCGCCTGCCAGTGGAAGGCGAAGCCGAGGATCAGCACCACGAACCCGGTGGTGGTCGAGAGCGTGATGGTGAGCGCCGCGTCGGAGAGCCAGGAGGAGAGCGCGTCGCCGCGCGGATGCACGACCGCGACGTCGCCGTTCGACGCGTAGAGGCTGCGCACCGTCGCATAGGCCAGGGTGCCGTCGGCGAGCGGGATCTCGAGCACGCCGGCCGCCGCCCCGAAGGTGGTGAGCGGCTGCGCCGGGCCGAGCACGTCGATCAGCCGGCGGCCGATCATGCGCTGATCGATCGGCGCGGTGGCGATCGTCGGTGCCGTCGGCACTGCCGACCAGCACGTGGCGCACGCCGGCGACGATCACGCCGTCGACGTTGGCGACCAGCATCTGCCGGCCGGGCGAGCGCGCCCACATCGGAACCACGCGCTCGAGCTCGCTCTGCAGCCGGCGCTCCGTGCCGGTGCCGTCATTCTTGCTGCGCTCGACCCGGTCGAGCCGGTCCGCAAGAAAGTCGGCGCCGGCCTCGATCTGCCGGATCAGCTCGGTGATCGCCTGGCGGCGATGGTCGAGCACCTGAACGATGGCGCCGACGCAGATCGTCACCAGAAATGCGATGATGAGTGCAGGGACCGCGCGCCGCAACGCCGGCTCCGCAGTCAATAGCCGTCGGTACGCCGGCTTCGCGATCGACTGAGCAAGCCCCTTGATCGAGTCGGAACGTACGGACGCGCTCGCGACCTCGGCGCGCGCCATGTCTGGCCTCCGTTCGGATCATCCCCAACTTTTGCTCGGAAGGATGTGCCGCATCTCTCCGAATCACTTTTGATTGGACTCGAAAGATGGCAATTTGTCGAGAGTCAATTAACGTATCTTTAATGTTTGCGACGCGGCGCTTGCAGCTTGATCGAGCAGGGTTTTCGGCCGATCGGGGCTGTGCATGGGGCGACCGCGGCGGCGCGGCCGGTGGCCGGTTTTGGGACGAAAGCGTTAAGGCGTGCGGCGGATTGGCGGCGGCTGGAGCGCCCTTGGCAGAAGCCTGCCCTGGAATTGATTGGCTGTGGAGGCGGCTTTGCGGATGTAGTCGAGCTTGCGCCGGTTGCGCCAAAGACCTGCGATGCGCACCCGAGAAGATCAAGCGGGTGGAATGTCGTGCTGGTTCGAATCCGGCCTGGGGAGCCAAGCTGTATGCCTGGCTTTTTTGTCGCCATCCTTCGTCAGTTGCTAGCGGCGATGACGATTGTTTCGGCAAATAGATCAAACGGTGCCGAGGCAGCAATTACTTTGATGAAATCGCGCCGTCGCATACCCGGGACCTCAATTGGTATTTTTCCTCCCGCTCGAGCCCAATGTCAGCAACAAAGCATCATCGGTGATGAGCTTGTTCTTGTGCTCATCCGGGATCGACGAAACCTCCTGAACGAGCACTTCCCCGCCGGGATTGATGCCCAGCCGATGCGCCTTCTTGACGATCTCGGGGACGGTCGCTTCGCGGCGGCTCTCGTCGATATCGAGAATCGCAACGCCGAGGAATCGCTTGTCGGCAGTCGCATCCGGGTCAGTGAAGGTCAGCCAGAACGTGGTCATTGCAGCGCCTCCTCGATCGACGACATGACATTCACAACTTCGGCATTCGCAGGCTTCCACGCGCCCGTCATGTGCTTTCGCCGGACGTTAGCTCTTCGGCCGGAAGGCGCCTTCGACGAGATCGCGGTCGAGCGTCGGCGGCACCTGCCCGGTGGTGGCATAGAGATAGACGCCGGCCTGGAAGATGGTGCTGAGCGCTTGCAGGACGATGAGGATGACCAGGGCGTAGCAGATGCCGAGCGCGATCAGGACCGCGCCGAGGCCCGACAGGGCGGCCGCGCTGGAGGACAAGAGGATCGCGAGCCCGATAAAGAACAGCGCGAGCGCCTGCAGGAAGAACAGGAGGCCGATCAGCCCGAAGCGGGCTTCGCCGGCCAGCAACTCGCCCCATTTGCTGCGCAGGATCGCCGACGAACGGCGGATCGCCGCGATCGGTCCCAACCGTTCGGCCGCCAGCACGGGCAGCACGAAATAGGTCACCACGGACCAGCCGAGCTCGAACAGACCGCCGATCAAGGCGCCGAGGAATCCGAGCTTGTCCCTCAACACACTCTCGATCGCATTGAGGATGAGGCCGACGGTGATGGACACCAGTGCCCAGCCCAGGATTTGCGGCAGGCAGGTCATCGCCGCCGCGAAGCCGGCGCGAACAGAGGGTTCCTGTCCCGCGTGGCAGCGCAGCGCGCAATGGACCAGCGCCACGTTGCAGAAGATCGCGATGACCGTGAGCACATAGATCGCCACGACCGCGGCGACATAGAATGCGACCTGGCCGGCATCGGTCGCGCCGACCCGTTCCCAGACCGGGCCGGTGACCGAGTGCAGCGACGTGAGTTGCGGTAGCAGCGACAGAGCGATCAGGCCGACGACGAGCAGGAAAATCGCGCCCGAAATCACCGGAAAAACCGCGAGGCTGGGATATCGCCGCAGCACCGCGAAGCTTTCCCGGGCCATCGACCAGCCGCGCGCCAACCGTCCAGACATCGCTAGCCTCCATTTCCGACCGGCGCAAAGTAAGCGCAGCTTGCGGATTGAACCGGGACTTCACGGATGAACCCCGAATTGCGGCGAATGGTAGGCATTCTCCGAACCGGTTGGAAGTCCGCATGCGAGGGACACTCGGCGCTCCCGATGTCCCCAGTGTCCTGTGCCGCGGCCAGATTTTCACATACATGTGTCGTATATAAATCTTGACTGTAGCGAAGGCAAGGCTTAGATTCCAAATCATCCTCGCTCATGAGGGGCGTCTTCCGGAGACGGTCCTGAGGCGGAGCGGGGAGTGGTGTTCCGCGGCTGCGGCTCGCAACTGCAGCTCGGAAGGCACGGGAACCGCTCGCCGGACACTAGGACCCGGCCGCGAGGAGCTCGCTGACGAGCTCCGGAGGATAATGCCGGAGCCGGAAGCGCGGCCCGGAGGCCCAAAATCACCACGGTGGAGCGCCGAGAGGGCGCGCGTCCCCGATCGCAAGGGGACGCGGGGCGCCTCGCAAGCGTCCCGGCGTGCCAATCGCACGGCACGCCAGGGGTGCCTCGCAAGCACCCCGCGCCGTCTCGGCGCTCCGCTCCCCCTCTTCGGGGACAGGAATTAGAGAACGCGGCGCCCGCGCGCGGATGATCAGCGGGCGGCGAAGCGTTGGCTAGGGCTGTTTGACATCGTGAGAAGCAAATGCGCGCGAGCGGCACTGGGCTTTGTGCCGCGCGCGAACGCGTGCGAGCGCCGTCCGCGCAGGCACAATTGCGGGTTTTGACCGATGCCCGCGCTCGCTAGGCTCGATCATCCATCGACATAGGACTTGAAGACATGAACGCGCCTGCCCGCACGGCACTGATGGACGTCACCACGCAAGACCTCGAATACCAACGGATCGGCGGGAAACCGCAGCTGGCCCGGCTCTATCGGCCGAAAGGCGACGGCCCGTTTCCCGCGGTCGTGGGCGTCCATGGCGGAGCCTGGACCAGCGGGGATCGCAACAACAACCAGGCCATCGACCAGGCGCTGGCCGCGGTCGGCGTCGTGGTGCTCGCGTTGGACTTGCGGCTGGCACCGCAGGCGCCCTATCCGGCATCGGTGGCCGATGTGAATTTCGGCATCCGCTGGCTCAAAGCCCATTCGGTGAAGCTCGGCTCACGACCCGACTGGGTCGGCGCGGTCGCGACCTCCAGCGGCGGGCAGCAGGCGTTGCTGAGCGCGATGCGGCCGCGGGACGCTCGCTATGCCTCGGCGCAGACCCCCGAGGTGGCCAATGTCGATGCGGAGATTCCCTACCTGGTGGCGTGCTGGCCGATCTCCGATCCGCTGGCCCGCTACCGGATGGCGCTGGCGAAAGGCAACGAGCGGCTGGTGCAGGCGCATCGCGATTATTTCGGCAGCGAGGATGCGATGACCGAGGGCAATCCGCAGCTTGCCCTGGAGCGTGGCGAAAACGTCAGTCTGCCGTCGCTGCTGCTGCTGCAGGGGACCAAGGACGACAACGTGACGCCGGACATGGCTGAAAAATTCGCCGCCGCATATCGCGCCCGCGGCGGCCGTGTCGTCTTGGAGACGTTCCCGGACCAGCCCCACACGTTCGTCACCAGGGAGCCGACCTCGGCGCCCTCGCTCAAGGCGATCGAGTTGATCCGCAGCTTCGTGCTGCAGCGCGGGGCGTGAGGGTTCGGCGCGACCCTATTCGGCGGCCTCCGTGACCGGCTGCTTCGTGGTGGCGGGATCGACCGGCGCGGCGCCCGGCCAGGTCGAGTGGCTGATATCGAACACGACGTTGTCGGGCGCCCGAAACTTGATCTCGAAATGCGCGGTCGGCGGCATGTCTTCGGGCCGGGTGATGTTCGGCGCCCCCAGCGCCTCGAGGTGCGTCGTCCAGGCATCGACGTCGTCGACGACGAGACCGATGTGATGCAGGCCGCGATAGTCCAGGCCGACGCCGGTCTGATCCTTGCCGAACTTGAGGATGGCAAGGCTGATGTAGCCGTCGGTCAGGACCACGCCGGAGGGCCGCGGCGCGACGTCCGGGTTGTTCGGATCGAGACCGTGGCGGGACACTTCGCGGAAACCGAAGGCGTTCTTGTAGAAGTCCGCGGCCTTGCCGGGATGATCGCTTGAAATCGCAATGTGTCTGATCTGGGCCATCGTTTTTCCTGTCCTTCGAGATGCAGCGCGCCGCGTCGACGAGCCGAGCTTGTCGCAAGAGCTGTTTGGCGGTCAAGCTCGACGTGTGCGCGCGGAGTACGCGAGAAAGACGATCGGGCCGGCGGCCCGACCAGGCGGGCAATCGAATCGGCGGCGCCGCCCGGCGCGAACGCCACGATCAGATTGATGCGCTGGGAGGGATAGTTTGCCGGTTGCGCGATCGCGAGCTGGTGCGACCAAAGCAGGGCGAGCGCCGCCAAGGAGGCCGACCTGACCGTCGATGTCGTCACGTGTTGGCGTCCTCGCCCAATGTGCGCACGACGATATCGTTCACGTCCGGCGACAGCGCCGAGGCGGCGGCGACCCGCCGCAAGGCGGCTTGCGCCAGTGCGCGTCGCTTGGGCTCGAGCACGCGCCAGCTCTTGAGCGCCGAAAGCAGCCGCGCGGCGACCTGCGGATTCTTCGGGTCGAGCGCGAGCACGGTCTCGACCACGAAGTCGTAGCCCAGGCCGTCGGCGCGATTGAACTCCTTCTGGTTCGCCATCGCGAATGCGGAGATCAACGAGCGCACGCGATTGGGATTGGCGAACGAGAAGGCGGGATGCGCGGTGAGCGCCTTCACCCGGTCGAGCGTCGGGGCCTCCGGAATGATCGCTTGCAACGAAAACCACTTGTCGATGATCAGCGGATCGTGACGATAGCGGGCGTAGAAATCCTCGAGCGCGGCCGCGCGTTCGGGCACGTCACGGAACGAGAGCGTCGCCAGTGCCGCCATGCGGTCGGTCATGTTGTCGGCGACCTGGTATTGGCGCGCCGCCAGCGAGATCGCGTCGGGCCGACGGGTCGCGACCAGGAGATCGAGGCAGGTGTTGCGCAGCGTGCGCCGCGCGGCGCTGGCGGGATCGGGCCGGTAGGGTCCGGTCTCCGAGAGCCGGCGATAGTGGTCGAACAGCGCGCCCGCGAGATGCTCGCCGATCGCCGCGCGCAACGCGGCGCGTGCCGCGAAGATGGCGTCGGGATCGACGTCGCGGCCGATCTCGCGCGCGATGTCGGCCTCGCCCGGCGGCGTCAGCACGAGCGCCACGAAGTCGGGATCGAGCGATCCATCGGCCACGATGGCGGCGAGCGCATCGAGCAGGCCGTCATCCTTGCGGGCCACGCCGCCCGCGCGCAACGCCGCCACGTTGTCGACCAGCAGGCGGGTGGCGAGCGTCTGCACCGCCTGCCAACGGTTGAACGGATCGGAGTCGCGGGCGGCCAGGAACCGCAGATCGTCGGCAGTCAGATTGGCGACCAGCTTGATCGGCGCTGAAAATCCGCGGTTGAGCGAGGGCACCGGCGCCGCACCGATATCGGCGAATTCGAACGTCTCGCTCGGCTTGCTCACCGTGAGCACGCCGCGCTCGAGCAGGCGTCCATCGGCGAGGGCGAGCGGCAGGTCGCGGCCGTCGCGGCCGACCAGACCGAGCGCGAGCGGGATCACCATCGGCTCCTTGTCCGGCTGGCCGGGCGTCGGCGGCACGTTCTGATGCACTTCGAGCCGATAGGTCTTCGCGCGCGGATCGTAGCGGCCGGCGGCGACCACTTCCGGCGTGCCGGCCTGCGAGTACCAGCGCATGAACTGGCCGAGAGCCGTGCCGGAGGCGTCGGCGAAGCATTGCACGAACTGCTCCACCGTCGCCGCCTCGCCGTCGTGGCGGGCGAAGTAGAGGTCCATGCCCTTGCGGAAATTTTCCGGGCCGAGCAGCGTCTTGAGCATGCGCACGACCTCGGCGCCCTTCTCGTAGACGGTCGCGGTGTAGAAATTGTTGATCTCGTGATAGAGCGCGGGCCGCACCGGATGGGCGAGCGGGCCGGCGTCCTCGACGAACTGGTGGGCGCGCAAGCCGCGCACATTGCCGATGCGCTCGACCGCGCGCGAGCGCTCGTCGGCGCTGAACTCCTGGTCGCGAAAGACCGTGAGGCCTTCCTTGAGGCAGAGCTGGAACCAGTCGCGGCAGGTGATGCGGTTGCCGGTCCAATTGTGGAAATATTCGTGCGCGATGATCGCCTCGATCGAATCGTAATCGCCGTCGGTCGCCGTCTCCGGCGAGGCCAGCACGTATTTGTCGTTGAAGATGTTGAGGCCCTTGTTCTCCATGGCCCCCATGTTGAAGTCGGACACCGCGACGATCATGAAAATATCGAGATCGTATTCGCGGCCGAACTCGGTCTCGTCCCAGCGCATGGCGCGCTTGAGCGAGTCCATGGCGTGGGCGCAGCGGTCCTCCTTGCCCGGCTCGACATAGATGCGCAGCGTGACGTCGCGCCCCGACATGGTGCGGAAGCGGTCCTCGACGCAGGCGAGCGTGCCGCCCACCAGCGCGAACAGATAGGACGGCTTGGGAAACGGATCGTGCCAGACGGCGAAATGGCGGCCGGTGCCCGGCACGTCACCCGCCTCGGTCATATTGCCGTTGGCGAGCAGCACCGGCGCGTCGGCTTTGTCGGCCTCGATGCGGGTGGTGTAGACCGCCATCACGTCGGGGCGGTCGGGGAAATAGGTGATGCGGCGAAAACCCTCGGCCTCGCACTGGGTGCAATAGATCCGGCCCGAGCGATAGAGGCCCATCAGTTGGGTGTTGGCGGACGGGTCGATCTCGGTCTCGATCTCGAGCCGGAACGGCCGCGGCGGCGGCTGGGCGATGGTCAGGCGGTCGGCGGTGGCGACGTATTGTTCCGCCGGCAGGGCAGCGCCGTCGAGCACGAGCGATTTGAGCACGAGCCCATCGCCGTCGAGCACGAGCGGCGCCGGCGCGCGCGCCGTTGGAACCGGGCTTGAGCGTCAGCGCGGCGCGCACCCGCGTGGCCTTGGGGTCGAGCGAAACGTCGAGTTCCACGGTCTCGACCAGCCAGTCCGGCGGGCGGTAATCCTCCAGGCGGACGGGGCGGGCCTCTTCGGTGCGCATATTCTTACACTCTTGTAATGGGGAAACGGGGCGGGACGTTATTACTCATATACCCTGCCGGGGCTTCCTGCTTTAATCGCTTCCCAAGAAGCCGCAACCCATTGTATGGGGTGCGCCGACAATTTTTTTGGGAGGACTGCGATGATCACACTTCGCGCATTCTGGCTTGGTGTCGTGGCGCTCGTTGCTGCCGTGACCTTCGGTGCGGCTGCGCCGGCCTCGGCGCAAAATTTCCCGACCCAGCGGGTCACTATCGTTGTCCCATTCGGCGCCGGCAGCGTGACCGACATTCTGGCGCGCATCTTGGCCGACGAGCTGAGCAGGCGCTGGGGCCAGCAGGTCCTGGTCGAGAATCGGCCAGGCCTCGCCGGCACCGTCGGCGTGGCGAAGGCGGCGCCCGACGGCTACACCCTGATGCTGACCTCGAACGGCCACACCGTCGCGGGGCTGGTGAACAAGAATCTGCCGTTCGATCCGGTCAAGGATTTCTCGGGCATCACCCGCGTGGGCTCGGCGCCGCTCTACCTGATCATCAATCCCGATGTTCCGGCCAAGAGCCTGAAGGAATTGATCGACCTGGCGAAGGCGAAGCCCGGAACGCTCAATTTCTCCTCGCCCGGCCTTGCCAGCACGACCTTCATCGCCGGCGCGCTGTTCCGCAAGGCGGCCGGGATCAACATCGTGCACGTGCCGTTCAAGAGCGCGCCCGATGCGGTGACGGCGGTCGTGCGCGGCGACGCGCAGATGTACTTTGCGCCGGTCAACCTGTCGAAGGAGATGGCCGAGGCCGGCAAGGTGCGGGCGATCGCAGCCGTCACGGCCGCGCGCATTCCCGAAATGCCCAACGTGCCGACCTTCAAGGAAGCCGGCCTGGACTACGTCTATGACTCCTGGTTCGGCCTGATGGTGCCGGCCGGCGTGCCGCGCGACATCGTCGCCAAGGTCAACCGTGACGTGGTGGCGATCCTGAAATCTCCCGAGGTGAAGGACAAGCTGGCGAAGCAGTTCCTCATCGGCCATGCCGACACGCCCGAGCAGTTCGACAAGATCATCAAGGACGAGACCGCGCACCTGACCGAGGTGTTCAAGGAAGTCACCCAATAGCGCGCGGCGCATCGACGGCAGGACGTACGACCGGGAGCGCATGGCGGCGGCCATGCGCTCTCGAATTTTTGCCGGCCGCTGCTGACGCCTGAATGGCGGCCCAACTCCTGGCTTCGTGTCAGTTTGCCCGAGTGGGCAGCGACCCACGCTGAGGTCTTTCCCTTCAGTCATCATGCTAGAAGCGATCCGAGAACGGGCGTAGCATCCTGCCAAAATCACAGCATTGGGAGGATCACATGACTCATCTTCGAAATGCCGGCTTCATCGACCGCGCTTCGTGTCCTTGCTGCGCGCGTGGAGCATCGCCCGCGATGTCCCGGCGGGACTTTCTCTGCACGACGGCGGCCGTCGCTGCGGCGCCGACGATCGCCGCCAGCGTGATCGGCACCGCCCAGGCTCAGCAGGCGCCGGCTCCCGCGCCGGGTCGCCCGATCCTGATCAAGGGCGGCTGCGTGCTCAGCCTCGACCGCGCGGTCGGCGACTTCGAGGCGGCGGACGTCCTGATCGAGGGCAGCAAGATTTCGGCGGTGCGGCCGAACATCAGCGCGCCCAACGCCGAGGTGATCGACGCCTCGAAGTCGATCGTGATGCCGGGCTTCGTCGACACCCACCGGCACATGTGGCAGGGCTTCCTGCGCAACGTGCTGCCGGACGGCTCGCTCGACGATTATCGCAACGTCGTGCAGCGCACGTTCGGCGCCAAGATGGTGCCCGACGACGTCTACGCCGCCAACCTGCTGAGCGCGCTCGGCGCCATCGATACCGGCGTGACCTGCGTGCTCGACTGGTCGCATATCCAGAACACGCCGGAGCACACCGATGCATGTATCAAGGGATTGCAGGACTCGGGCGTGCGTGCGGTCTTCGCCTACGGCGCCGGCCAGAACGAAACCGGCCGGGTTCATGAAATAGCCACCAGCAAGTACCCCGGCGACATCGCTCGCCTACGCAAGCAGTTTTTCTCCAGCGAAGACCAGCTTCTGACACTTTACCTGGCAGGTCCTGGAGGATCGCCTGAGTCGATCCTAGCAGCTTTCAAGTCAGCCCGTGATGTCGGCGCGCGCATCAGCATCCATGTCGGCGTCGGCGAGTTCGGCCGCAGCGCGCTCCTGGAAAAACTCCACGCTCTGCAGGGACTCAAGGACGACACCACCTACATCCACTGCTGCACGCTCAACGACACCGAATGGAAGCTGATCAAGGACACCGGCGGGACGATCTCGATCGCCGGCTATGTCGAGACGCTGATGGGGCACGGCAACCCGCCGACCCAGAAGGCGATCGACCTGGGCATCCGGCCGTCGCTGAGCGTAGACGTCGAGACCTCGGTGCCGAACGATTTCTTCACGCAGATGCGCACGGTGTTCTCGCTGCAGAAGAACGAGGTCTGGGCGCGGCGGCTGGCCGGCGACAAGAACCCGCCGAAGTTCCTGACGGTGCGCGAAGTGCTCGAATTCGCCACCGTCGAGGGCGCGCGCGCCAACGGCCTCGAGCGCAAGATCGGCACGCTCACGCCCGGCAAGGACGCCGACATCATCCTGCTGCGCACCGATCGGCTCAACGTCATGCCGATGAACAACGCGGTCGGCGCGGTGGTGACCAGCATGGGCCCGCAGAACGTCGACACCGTGCTGATCGCCGGCAAGGTGATGAAGCGCAACGGGCAACTGGTCGGCGTCGATTTCGACCGGGTCACCCGGCTCGGCAACGAGGCGCAGGCGCGCAACTACAAGGCCGCGAACGTGCCGAACAAGCGCATCTGAGGCGCCGTCTGATCTCGAGGTCGAACAAAGATCGGCGATGTGGTACTTGCAGGCCCGGCCTCATCGTGAGGCCGGGCATTTGCTTCTGTGGAACAGGACGCTGACATGGCCGATCGGTTCGACATCGTGGTGGCGGGCGCCGGGCACAACAGCCTGATCGCCGCGGCCTATCTCTCGAAGGCCGGCTACCGCTGCCTGGTGCTGGAAGGCCGGCCGGTGGTCGGCGGCAATTGCGTCACCGAGGAGTTGACGCTGCCGGGCTTCCAGCACGACTCCTGCGGGACCGCCCATGTGGTGATCCAGGACAGCCCGATGCTGCGCAACAACGAGCTCGGGCTCGAGCAACTACGGCCTCGAATACATTCATCCGGAGATCGTGGTGCATTGCCCGTTTCCGGACGGCAGCTATTTGACGCAGTGGCACGACATCGACCGGACCTGCGACGAGTTCGCCAAGTTCTCGAAGAAGGACGCGGCCGCCTACCGGCGCATGATCGGCGAGTACGAGGCGATCAAGCCGCTGTTCGACGCGGCGTCCTACACGCCGATCGGGTTCGGCAAGCCGATCAACGAGCGGCTCGCCGAGCATCCCGACGGCAAGAAATGGCTGCGCCGGGTCGCGATGTCGGGCTGGGAGATCATCCGCGACAATTTCGAGGACGACCATTGCCGCGTCGTTCATGATGTGGATGGCGTTCCAGACCGTGGTGCCGCCGGAATGGCCGCTGTCCGGGCGGCTCGCCTATTCGCTGGTCTACGGCCGCCAGCGCTGGAGCTGGTGCGTGCCGAAGGGCGGATCGGGCGCATTCTCGGGCGCGCTCGCGCGGCTGGTCGAGGCGCATGGCGGCGTCATCCTCACCGACAAGCGCGTGCAGGCGCTCATCGTCGAGAACGGCCGCTGCGCGGGGGTCGAATGCGCCGACGGCAGCGCCTATCGTGCCGACAAGGCGGTGCTGTCGACGGTGCACATCAAGCATCTGGTCGACATGGCGCCGCGCGCAGGCCTGGGGCGAGGAGTTCGTCGCCGGCGTCGAGACCTGGCAGGCCGGGCCGACCCTGTTCGTCACGCATTACGCCACCACGCGAGCCGATGCGGTTCAAGGTCGACGGCGGCACGCGCGAGCCGATGGCGGTCGGCATCCTGTCGACGCCGACGCGGGCTTTGCGCATGGGCTACGACTATGCGCGCGGCGCCGTGAACATCGAAGACCCGGTCCTGCTGGCGGTCTGTCCGACCGTCGCCGATCCGGGGCGCGCGCCGCCCGGCAAGCACACCGTCAAGGTGATCGGCTTTCAGCCCTACGATCTCCCGGAAGGCCCGCAGCATTGGGACGAGATCAAGGAGCAGGTGTCGCAGGCCAATCTCGACTACTTGCGGCGTTACGCCACCAACCTGACCGACGACAAGATCCTCGCCCGCGTGGTCGAAAGCCCGCTCGATCTCGAACGCATGAACCCGCACAACTGGCACGGCTCGTGCCACGGCGGTGCGCAGAACGCCGCGCAATCGGCGAACATGCGGCCGGTGCCCGGCTGGGCCTCGCACCGGATGCCGATCGCGGGCCTCTACCAGACCGGCTCCACCACCCATCCGGGCGGCTCGATCTCGGCCGGCCCGGGACGCAACGCCGCCACTGTGATGCTCAAGGATTTCGGCAGCAGCCTCGAAAGCGTGCTGGCGCGCAAGCAAGAGCAAAGAGAGCTGCAGCCGTCGAAATAGCGGGCTGGATTCCTCCGTTGAACCGAGGAATGCGATGCGCGAGGCCGATTGCGGGAGCCGAGTCCGTGATTCCGTGAGCGGTTGAGCGCGGCTAGCCGATACGCCGGCCGTAGGCGCCCGTCGGTCAATGCGGTGTAGTCCTGGCCGCGACGCTACGCCGGTACCGGTCTCGGCTCCGCGTGACCGATCACGCGCTTGATCGAGGGAAAGCGCAGCCGCAGCGCCCGCTCGATGCTGTCGACCTTCTCGTGCACGTCGGACACTTCGAGCGCCGAATCGACGTAACAGTGGAAATTGACGATCTCGCCGCCCTCGCTTTCGCGGACGCGGACGTCGTGGATTTCCCCGACGAACTCGACCTTCGCGGCGATGTCGACCAAGGCGTCGCGCACCGCGGCGATCCGCGCCGCGGGCGCGTCGCGTCCGGCTTGATCGTTCGGCTCGAGCGGCTCGATGTGGGTCTCGACCTCGACCTCCGGTCCAAGCTCGTCGCGCACGGCCTGCTCGAGGCCATCGGCGATCTCGTGCGCGCGGGCGAGCGGCAGCCGTCCGTCCACCTCGAGGTCGAGCGAGACCGACATTCGCCCGCCGATCGACTGCACCGTGACGTGATGGACGGCGAGCGCGCGGTTGCGCGCGATCACCATCACGCGCTCGACCACGGTCTCGTCGTCGAGCGCGCGCGGCTCGGTGTTGACGGTCAGCTCGGCCTTCGGGAACTCGCCGCGCACCGCGTTCGTCGATCCGCTCTTTGATCGCGGCGACGCGATCGAGCGGCAGCGTGCGGCTCACCGCCACGACCAGATCGACGAACAGCACGTCGCCCGCCGGCCGCACGCGCACCCGCTCCAGCGCGACAATGCCCGGGATGCGCGCCGCGATCGCGCGGACCTTGTCGGCGGCGCCCGGCGGCGCCGTATCGGTGAGCGAATCGATGGTGCGCCGGCCGAGCCGCCAGCCGGCGATGCAGATGAACACCGCGACCACGATCGCGGCGGCCGAGTCGGCCCAGGGGTAGCCGAGCGCCACCGCGCCGAGGCCGACGAGCACCGCGAGCGACGACCACATGTCGGAGCCGAAATGCAGCGCATCGGCTTCGAGCGCCTCGCTCGAGGTCTCGGCCGCGACCCGGTAGAGCACGCGCGCGCGAAAGAAATCGACCAGGATCGACGCGGCGATCACCGCGAACGCCCAGAACGTCGCCTCGACCGCATGTCCGTGGCCGCCGATGAGGCGCTGCAGCGCTTCCCAGATCACGATGCCCGACAGCAGGAACAGCAGCGCGGTTTCGGCGAGCGCGGTGACGCTCTCGACCTTGCCGTGGCCGTAATGGTGCTCCTCGTCGGCGGGCTTGCCGGAAACCCGCACCGCGAAATAGGTCATCAGCGTCGCGGCGAGATCGAGCAGCGAATGCGCGGCCTCCGACAGGATGGCCAGCGAGCCGGTGCTGAAACCGACCACGGCTTTGGCCACCGTGAGCCCGGCCGATGCCGCGACCGACGATAGTGCGACCTTTTGCTTGGTGTCCTGCATGGCGTGCCTCGCGGGAGCGGTAGCGAGGCCGGCGACGGACGTCAATGCGATCGCGCCGCTTGCGGGCTCTTGTCCGGCGTCATGCGGGTCGTGGAGATGCAAACGACTTGCATTTGAACAAAGCTTGCGGTGGCGGCTGCGCTCCTCAGCCGTCTTCAATTCCCTTTCATGTTCGTGCGCGCGACCAGATCGACCCACTTCGCGGTATCCGATCGGATGAACTCGCCGAATTGCTCGGGCGTGTTGCGGCTCGCGGCCTGGTAGCCCGCCGCCGAGAGCTTCTTGCGCAGCTCTGCGTCGTCGAGCCCGGCTTGCAGCGCGGCCGAAAGCGTGGCGACGACGGACGGAGGCGTGCCGCGCGGCGCGACGAAGCCGTTCCAGCCGATCACCTCGAAGCCGGGCAACCCCATTTGGGCGATCGACGGCACGTCGGGCACCAGCGGCGAGGGCTCGCGCGAGGTGACGCCGAGACCGCGCACGGTGCCGCCGGCGATCTGCGACTGCGCCGTCGACGCAATGGAGAACATCATCTGGGTGGCGCCGGCGACGACCGCGCCGAGCGCCGAATTGGCCTCGCGGTAGGGGACATGCACGATGTCGACGCCCGGCCATCGATTTGAACAATTCGCCCGCGAGATGCGGCGGCGTGCCGATGCCGGACGACGCGTAGTTGAGCTTGCCGGGATTTGCCTTGGCGTAGGCGATCAGCTCGGCGACGGTCTTCGCCGGCACGGACGGATGCACCACCAGCACGAACGGGGCCGTGACCACGAGCCCGACCGGAGCGAAATCCTTGGCCAAGTCGTACGGACTCTGCTGCAGCGCGGTGTTGATGGTGTAGGAGGCGCTCGCCAACAGCAGCGTGTATCCGTCGGGCGGCGCCGCCGCGACGGTCTGCGACGGCGATCGTTCCGCCGGCGCCGGGACGCGGCTCGACCACGACCTGCTGCCGCAGCACGTCGGTGATTTTCGCACCGAACAGGCGGGCCACGATATCGGGCCCAGGCCCGACCACGACGCGAATGAATCGACTGGGATAGTCCTGCGCGTGGACGAGCCCGCTGAAAAGCACGGCGAAGACTGCGAGGACGATCCGAATCGTTTTGGCCATCAGGGAGGGCTCCCTTTTTTCAGTCCGCGACGCCCTGCCGCCTTCGCCCGATAGACGTGGCCACCACCGGTGGTGACATAAAGCGTATCGAGCTCGTCGCCGCCGAAGCAGCATTTGCTCGGAAGATCGGCCGGGAGCTGATGGGTCTCGAGCACCGCGCCGGTGGGCGAGAACACATAGACCAGCGGTCCCGGTCCGCTGCGCTGCCAGCCGCCGACGGCGACGATGTTGCCGTCGGCATCGAGACACATCCCCTCGATGCCGCGGTGATGGCCGCGATGGTCGGCGCCGAAGGTGTGCAGCACGATCGGATGGTCGACCGTGCCGTCGTCGCGGATCGGATAGGCGCGCAGCTCGCGCCTGTGGCCCTCGCGCGGCTCGCCATCCGCCACATAGAGCGTCCTCTCGTCCGGCGACAGCAGCACCGCGCGCGGGGAGACCGTGTCGAAGGTGACGCGGGTGGCGACCCAGGCACGGCGATCGTTGCGCTCGAGGCGGAGCACCGAGCAGTGCTCGAGGAACGGAAAGATCGCCGGCCCGAACGGGATCACCGGATGGCGCGGATCGGTGAAGTAGATGCGGTGGCGCCGGTCGACGACGAGATCGCTCGGCTGATTGTGATACTTGCCGTCGAGCAGCGCGTCGACCGCCACCAGCCGGCCGTCGGGCGTGAACTCGACCAGCCGCCGCCCGCCTTCCTGGGCGCCGTAGATCTCGCCGTTCGGCCCGTGGCCGAGACCGTTCACGCGGTTGGCATAGCGGCGATACTCGGTCACCTGCTTGCTGTCGTGAGCGAGACCGAAGCAGCAGGCCCTCGTCGATGACGCTGAACAGCACTTGGCCGTCGTCCCACAGCACGCCGCCGGTCGGACCTTGGTAGGGACCCGCGACGAGCTCGAATTGCCAGTCTGAGACTTGCCCGCTCATGCTCGCTCCTACCAGACCGGCACGCCGGGAATGTTCAAGCGCGTGCGAAAGACGTAGTGGTAGGTCGTGACGTAGAGCGAGCGCCAATCGTCGTCGCCCCACGCAAAGTTGGTGCTGTGGCCGGGAATCCGGAGCCGGCCGAGCAGAGTGCCGTTCCGGTCCATGACATGGATGCCGCCCGGCCCGGTGCAATACACGTTGCCCTCCTGGTCGCATTTCATGCCGTCGGCGACGCCAGGCTCGGTGCCGGCGAGCGTGTGAAAGACCCGGCCGTTGCGCACGCTGCCGTCCGGATCGACGTCGAAGGCGCGGATCTGGCCGAGGCGGGTGTCGTTGACGTAGAGCACTTTCTCGTCGGGCGAAAAGCACAGGCCGTTCGGATAGACCGTGTCCTCGACCACGAGCTTCACCTCGCCCTGCGGCGTGAGGCGAAACACGCCCTGGATGTCGAGCTGGCGCTGCAAGTCCTCGCCCACCATGCCGGGAATCACCAGGCCGCCGGCGGAATCGGTCCAGTACACGCTGCCGTCCGATCGCACGACGATGTCGTTCGGGCTGTTGAATTTCTTGCCTTGGTAGCGGGACGCGATGGTGACCAGTGAGCCGTCGTGCTCGACGCGCCAGATCGTGCGCTGCGACCAGCCGGCAACGACAAGCCGGCCCTGGCGATCGAAGGTCATCCCGTTGGCATGGCTCGAGGGATGAATGAGGGCTTTGCGGCCGACGCCCGGCGACCACTCGTAGATCGTGTCGCCGATGATGTCGGTCCACAGAAAGCGATTCCGGCGCTGGTCCCAGACCGGACCCTCGCCGAAATAAAGCCCGTGCGCGATCTGATCGAGCGGCGGATCGGAGCCGGCGATCCGCTCGAACCCGGGCGAGGCCAAATCTAGGTCCACGGCTTGCCCTCGAGGGCGCGGCCGACGGCAGCTTCCATCGCCATCATCATTCCACCTTCACGCCGGTCTCCTTCACGATCTTGGTCCACCCGGCAAGATCGCGCTTGACGAAGTCGCCGAACTCCTCCGGCGCGCCGCCTTCGGCGGTAAAGCCGAAATCGATCATGCGCTGCTGGATGTCCGGCTGATTGCGCGCCTTGCCGATCTCGGCGTTGAGCTTGGCGATGATCGGCTTCGGCGTCGCCGGCCGGGACATGGACGCCGTTCCAGGAGCCGAACGTGAGATCGGGAAGGCCGGACTTCGGCCACGGTCGGGACGTCGGGCAGGACGGCGAGCCGCCGCGCGCCGGTGACGGCGAGCGCGCGAACGTCGCCCGCCTTCACCTGCGGTCGCCGCTGTCGGCACCGAAAAGAAAATGTCCACATAGCCGCCGATCAGATCGGTGAGCGCGGGACCGGCGCCCTTGTAGGGCACGTGCACGATATCGATGTTGGCGAATTTCTTCAGCATCTCGCAGCCGAGATGGGCGGTGGTGCCGACGCCCGAGGAGGCGCAATTGATCTGTCCGGGCTTGGCGCGGGCGAGCTTGATCAGGTCGTCGAGCGACTTGACCGGGAGCGTGCTCTTGGCGAGCAGGAGGAACGAGAGCGAGCCGATCTGGGCCACCGGCTCGAAGTCGCGCAGCAGGTTGATCTGCAGCTCGGGGCGTAACGCCTGCATGATCGTATAGGAGCCGGTGGTGAGCAGCATGGTGTGGCCGTCCGGCGCCGCCTTGGCCACGTTGCGCGCCGCCACGACGCCGCCGGCCGTGGGCTGGATGTCGATCAGCACCTGCTGTCCCCATGCGGCGGTGAGCTTCTGGCCGATCAGCCGCGCCAGCGCATCCGGTCCAGGGCCCACCACGAAGAAGATCGGCTTGCTCGGATAGTCCTGCGCGCGCGCGGCGCCGGCACCGAGCATACCGATGCACGCGACAAGCAGCGCGGCGAGTGCCAAACGAAATGGACGTGCCATGCAATTCCTCCCTTCGCTTGCGCCTTGCCGATCTACGCCGGCCGTCGGCGCTTTCTCCACAGTGCATTCACAACGCCGCGTCGTGCGACGAGAAGGCCACCACGCACGGCAGGTCGGAGCGGTTGCTCCAGGCGTGACTGGTGCCGCGCTGCACGACGGTATCGCCGGCCTTGAGATGAACCTCCGCGGTATCGAGCACGAGCGTGATCTCGCCTTCGAGCACCAGACAGAAATCGAGCGT
The DNA here is from genome assembly GCA_963708765.1 of uncultured Alphaproteobacteria bacterium. Taxonomy (GTDB): domain Bacteria; phylum Pseudomonadota; class Alphaproteobacteria; order Rhizobiales; family Xanthobacteraceae; genus VAZQ01. The sequence goes on from CAVPTV010000022.1 coordinate 27,226, forward strand.
CCGGGTCTTCTGCATGTAGGGATGCGGCGCCTGCGGAGAATAGCGTCGATGCGCCCGGCGATCCCATCGCGGTGAAATAGGCCTGCACCTCCGCGGCGCCGACCTTGCCGCGGAAGCTCGCGTCGGGCGGAAACGTCACGACGCGGCACACCGAGCCGCCGGCGGGCGGCTCGAGCGTGTGCGGCAGGTCGAGCGGCTCGCGTGACGGCTTGCAGGCTGATCGGCGTGCGATCGGTGACCCAGATGCGCGCGAGGACGAGAAGCCCGGACGTGCGGGATCGACCCGCACGTCCGGAGTTGGTCCGTCGGCGATCGACCCTTGAACGGTCGTTCTCGTCGACCACCACGATGCGACGGACAGCCCTTGCTTGCTCGGTCATGGTCCTTGCTCGTCGAATTTCGCGCCCATCATGATGAACGCCATCTGGCTCCCCTCATTCGGATTGGTCCAGGCGTGCCAGCTGCCGATCTGCACGACCACGTCGCCGGGCTTGAGCACGCGCTGTCCGTCGTCGGTGATCAGGATGCGCTCGCCCGACAGCAGAATTCCGTAGTCGAGCGTCTCGGACTTGTGGATGCGGGTGGTGTAGAGGTTCTGGCCGCCGCGCTCCCAGGTGCCGCCTTCGGTCTTGCGCGGCGGATGCTCGGGCTTGGCGAAGCTGTCCTTGGCGGGATCGTAATCCTTCGGCTTGGCGGCCGACTGCACGACGCGCAGATGGCCGCCCGCCCGCGGCGGCTCGAAATGGAACGGCAGGTTGCCGTCGTCGCGCTCGCCGGTGATCACCGCCGGACAGGCATGGAACACCCAGATGTCGGTCATGTTGGTGCCCTTCTGAAAAGGGCTGGTCTTGACGTTGGGCGCCGCGCTGTCGAACAGCACGCACGAACGTCCTTGCGCGTCGTTGCCGGTCACCACGCGCCGGATCGGCTTGATCTCGTCGCTCATCGTCCGGCTCCGCTGGAACGAATGGAAGTCGGGCGCGCCGCCCGGCACCCACGGCTTCTTGGCGATCGCGTACATGTCGGTCACGACGTCGACCACCACCGGCCTGTTCAGCGCGATCGCCTTCGCCAGCGCGCCGTCGAGCTCGCCGGGCTTCGTCACCCGGATGCCGACGCAGCCGAAGGCCTCCGCCACCTTGGCGAAATCGACGTCGGGGAACCGCCACATCTCCTCGGCGCGGCCGCGCTGCTTGCCGCCATAGGCGGCATCGTTGAGCCTGATCTCCTGGTTGAGCGAGGAGTTGTTGTTGACGACGATCACCGCGTTGATGTTGTGGCGGCGCGCGGTCTCGAGCTCGGCGATGTGATAGTAGAAGCCGCCGTCGCCGGTGAAGCAGACGACCGGCCGGTCCGGCAGCGCGCATTTCACGCCGAGCGCCGCCGGGAAGCCCCAGCCGAGCGATCCGGCGGTGCGGAAGTAGCTCTGTCCGGGATGCTTCAGATCGATCATGGCGGCGGTCCAGATGCCGGCGTGGCCGGTATCCGACACGACGACGCCGTTCGGCGGCAGCGCGTCGGAGATTTCCTTGCAGATGCGCTCGGGCCGGATCGGCAGCCGCATCCGAGCTGGCGCATCGGCTCGTGCTCGTCGCGCCATTCGGCGATCAGCTGGCGCACCCGTTGCGGCCATCCCGCCGCGGCGGCGGTCCGCGCCGGCGCGCCTCGATCATGCGGCCGCAGCGACGACCTTGGCGTCGCCGAGGATCGACACGGCGTTGGGATAGTTGCGGCCGAGCTCCGGCGGATCGATGTCGAGCTGGATGACCTTGGTTCCGAGGCGAGGAAACATCCAGTTGTTGGTGACCTGGCCGCCGGTGTGGCTGCCGATGAAGAACACGAGGTCGGCTTCCGCCAGCGCGCGGTTGGCGCAGTCGCGCGAATAGGCGCCCGGCACGCCGACCGCCAGCGGATGGCCGTCGACGATCGCCGCCTTGGCGTTGAGCGAGGTCGCGACCGGTATGGAGAGCTTCTCGGCCAGCTCGACCACCTCGGCCTGCGCGCCGGAGCGGATCACGCCGCCGCCGGCGACGATCACCGGCCGCTCCGCCTTGCTCAGCACCGCGAGCGCCTGCCTGACATGCTGCATGCTGCGGCTCGGGGCGAAACGCCGGCGCGCGTCGGTAGCGCGGCCTCGACCAGCGGGTCGAGGTCGGCCTCCTCCTCGGTGATCTGGCCGAGATGGCTCTGCACCCGCAGGTGCACCGGGCCGGGCGCGCCGGAGGTGGCGACGCGGAACGCCTGGCGGAGCAGGTCGGGCATCCGCGTCGACATGATCGATCTGCGCGTTGAATTTGGTCACCGCGTCGAACTGGGTGATGTCGTCGACCTCCTGGTAGGCGTGGCGATGGCGCGATTGCGGCGTCGGCCCGCCGGTGATCGCGATGATCGGCGCGCCGGCCATGAAGCCGTCGCGCAGGCCGGCCGCGAGGTTGGAGGCGCCGATCATCTGCGCCATGCAGACGCCCGGCTTGCCGCTGGCGCGGGCATAGCCGTCGGCCATGTAGGCGGCGGCCTTCTCGCCGTGCACCATGACCCGGCGGATCGGCCGGTCTTCCATCTCGGCGAACGCTTTGAGCATGAACGCCGGCACGAAGAAGATGTGCGAGACGTCGTAGCCCTGCATCATCTCGGCGAAACATTGCGCACCTGTCATCCTGGGCACGGCGACGTGTTCCTTCCCTGTCGGTCGCCGGATGTGGCGTGCCGCGAGACGGCTGTCCGTAGTCGCGGCCGAACGTGCCGAGCCTTATGCAAGTTCGGAAACATATGGTGCTTTGCTATAACCATTTGATATGCTGGCTTAACCGATCGTTCGCATGAGCCGAGCCATGAAGCTCCAGCAGCTGCGCTATCTCGTCGGCATCGCGCGCGAAGGATTCAGCGTGTCGCGGGCGGCGAGCCTGCTCGGCACCTCGCAGCCGGCGAATCAGCAAGCAGATCCGGATGCTGGAGACCGAGCTCGGCGTCGATCTCCTGATCCGCCGCAGCAACCGCATCCTCGGGCTGACCGCGGCCGGCGAGGCCATCATCGCGGTCGCGCAGCGCACGCTCTGGGAGGCGGACAATCTCCAGCGCATCACCGAGGAGTTCACGCAAAAGGGCGGCGGCCGGCTGGTGATCGCCACCACCCACATGTACGCGCGCTATGTGCTGCGGCCGGTCATCAAGGACTTCATGCAGAGCCGTCCGCAGGTGCAGCTCGTCCTGCGGCAGGGCATCCCGTCGATGATCGCGCAATGGGTGGCGTCCGGCGAGGCCGACGTCGGCATCAGCGGGAAGTCGCTCGACGTGCACGACGAGCTGGTGTTCCTGCCCTGTGCCGCGCTTCACCGCAGCATCTTTGCGCCCAAGCGCCATCCGCTGCTGCGCGAGAAGACGACTGTCGCTCGGCACGATCGCCCGGTTTCCGATCATCACGCTCGACCTCGGCATGGAAGGCGGGCGCAAGGTCATGGAAGCGTTCGAGGCCGCGCGCATCAAGCCCAACATCGTGCTGAGCGCGATCGACGCCGATGTGGTGAAGTCCTATGTCGAGCTCGGGCTCGGCGTCGCGGTCCTGCTGTCGGTCGCCTACGAGCCGGCGCGCGATCGCGGGCTGGGCGTGATCGACGTCGCCCGGCTGTTCGAGCCGACCACGCCGCAGATCGTGCTGCGGCACGGAAAATTTCTGCCCAGCTACATGCACGACTTCATCGGTCGCCTGGCGCCGCAATGGAGCCGCGGCGCAATCGAATCCGGCTCTCGCTCCGTTGACGGGATCACGCGCGGCTAGTCTAGACACATCCCGGTCATTCCGGGGCGCCGCGAAGCGGCGAGCCGGAATCATACCACCGCCTGGGATTATGGATTCGGGCTCGCGCCACCCAGTCGGCTAGCCGACTGGACGCCGATCTCGGGTAACCCGAGATCGGTGGCGCGCCCCGGAATGAACGGAGAGATTGGCAACGCTGGCCGGGACGTGCCTAGCGGAACAGATTGGTGCGGGCGAGCTCGACCAGCTCGGTGCCGCGGCCGTTGATGATGGCCTTGGCGGCATAGAGGCTGAAGCCGAGCGCATGCTCGGCCTCGATCTTCGGCGGCATCACGAGCTCCATCCTGGAGGTGACCACGTCGACCAGCGCCGGCCCATCGTGCGCGAACGCCGCTTGCAGCGCGGGCCTGAGCTGCGCCGGGTCCTCCACCCGGAAGCCCGCCATGCCGGCGGCCTGCGCGACCTTGCCGAAGTCCGGATTGTCGAGATCGGTGCCGACATTGAGAAAGCCCGCGACCTTCATTTCCATGTCGACGAAGCCGAGCAGGCTATTGTTGAAGACCACGATCTTCACCGGCAGGCCGAGCTGGCGAAGCGAGAGCATGTCGCCCATCAGCATGGTGAAGCCGCCGTCGCCGGACATGGAAATGACCTGGCGGCCGGGGAACGCGCCCTGCACGCCGATCGCCTGCGGCAATGCGTTCGCCATCGAGCCGTGCAGCATCGAGCCGAGCAGCCGCCGCCGCCCGTTGAGATGCAGGTAGCGCGCCGCCCACACCGTGGTTTCGCCGACGTCGCAGGTGAACACCGCATCCTCGGCGGCGACCTCGTCGATCACCTTGGCGAGGTATTGCGGATGGATCGGCTTGCGCCCGGGCTCGCCGACGGCGAGCTCATCGAGAGCTCTTGCGGGACTGGCGGTAATGCGCCTGCGCCTTGGTCAGGAAGGTGGCGTCGCTCTTCTTCGTGAGCTTCGGCAGCAGCGCGGCGAGCGTGCCGGCGACGTCGCCGACGAGGCCGAGATCGAGCCGGGTGCGGCGGCCGAGATTTTCGGCGCGCAAGTCGATCTGCGCGACCTTGGCCTTGGTCGGGTAGAACTGCCGATAGGGGAAATCCGTGCCCAGCATCAGCAGCAGGTCGCAGTCGAGCATCGCGTGGTAGCCGGACGAGAAGCCGATCAGGCCGGTCATGCCGACGTCGAACGCATTGTCGTGCTCGATATATTCCTTGCCGCGCAAGGTGTGGACGATCGGCGCCTTGACCGTGTCGGCCAGCGCGAGCACCTGGTCGCGTGCGCCCGCGCAGCCGGCGCCGCAGAGCAACGTCACCCGCTGCGCGCCGTCGAGCAGGTGCGCGAGCCGGTCGATCTCGCTCGCCGGCGGCAGCACGCTCGGAGCGAGCACGTGCGTCCAGTGGGCGGGGTGATCGTGCTCGGCCGGCCGCAGCCCCACGTCGCCGGGCAAGACGATGACCGCGACGCCGCCCTTGTCGAGGGCGGTGCGCATCGCGATCTCGAGCACGCGCGGCATCTGCGAGGGCTGTGAAATGAGCTCGCAATAGTGGCTGCATTCCCGGAACAGGATTTCCGGATGGGTCTCCTGGAAATAGCCGCCGCCGATCTCGGGACTGGGAATCTGCGCGGCGATCGCCAGCACCGGCACCCGGTTGCGGTGACAGTCGAACAGGCCGTTGATGAGGTGAAGATTGCCCGGGCCGCAGCTGCCGGCGCAGACCGGCAAGCTTGCCGGTCATCTGCGCCTCGGCGCCCGCCGCGAATCCGGCCACTTCCTCATGGCGCACATGCATCCAGCGGATGTTGGTCGACCGCAGGGCCTCGGTGAAGCCGTTGAGCGAATCGCCCACGATGCCCCAGACCCGTTCGACGCCGGCGGCCTCGAGTGTCTGTGCCAATTGATCGGCGACGCGCTTCGGCATGGCCTTACTGCTTTTTCGCCGGCGCGCTGACGCCGGCCAATTTGCGGGCGCGGGCCTTCTTCTCCTCGATCCGCATCCCGCGCGCGATCTGGATGCGCTGCGCCTGCGGCGAGCCGGCGCCGTGCAGGCTCTCGGTGAGATAGCCGACGGCATTGCGCCCGATCGTCATGTTCTCGATCAGGCGCAGGATGCGCATCCGATCGACCGTGTCGACGCCGCTCCTGCCTTGCAGGAACTTGCGCACCAGCGGGCCGATCTCGTTGTTCTGCAGGTCCTTCTCGGACGGCATGGTCACCACCAGCCCGCCGGCGATGTCCTGCGCCAGCCGCGAGATCTCGAAGGGAAAGCGCGTCACGTTGTGCTTGGCGACGTTCGACAGCATCTCGTCGTTGATATAGGCGCCCGACGCGACCGGCTTCGACTGGTGCGCGGCCGCCATGCAGCTCGAATAGATCGTCTCGTTGAGATGCGTCATCTCGACGAGCTTGTCCTTGATGTGGGAGGCGCCCTCGACGCCGTTGTTCTCGGCGGCGGCGGCAGCCGCTCCGATCAGCACGTCGCCCAACCCGGTTTTGCAGACGTAGGAGGAGCGGTGGTAGGTGGTGAAGCGCTCGACCAAGGTCGAGGCGTACGCCCATTCGCCGTCGAGAAAGACGTGCTCGTAGGGCACGAACACCTCCTCGAACACGATCAGCGATTCCTGGCCGGCGAACTGCGCATTGCCGGCATCGAGCGCGCCGCCGTCGACCACCCGCGTATCGTTGGTCTGGCGGCCGACGATGTAGGTGAGCCCCGGCGCGTCCACGCGCACGGCGCCGACCACCGCCCAGTCGCGATCGGCCTCGGTCAAGCGCATGGTCGGCATGAAGATCAGCCAATGCGAGTTGACGGCGCCGGTCTGATGCATCTTGGCGCCGGACACGTAGATGCCGTTCTGGTCGCGGCGCACCACGTGCAGGAACAGGTCGAGATCGTCCTGCTGGTGCGGCGGCTTCGAGCGGTCGCCCTTGGGATCGGTCATGGCGCCGCCGATGACGACGTTGGCGATCTGGGCGCGCCGCAGGAACGCCAGGAACCGCTTGTGATATTCGGTGCCGGTCTTGGCGTCGATGTCGAAGGTGACCGAATGGCAGGTGCTGATGGCGTCGAGCCCGACGCAACGCTGAAAGCAGGTGCCGGTCCGGCGCCCGAGCTCGCGCTGCATCTCGTGCTTGGTGACGAGATCGTTCGGGCTCACCGGCACATGCAGGAAACGGTTGACCTGGCCGCCGCCGATGTCGGTGTGGGCGCTGGCAAGCTCGGGCCGCTCGGTCGCGATCCGGTAGGTTTCGGCCATGGCGTTGACGGACGGCCGGATCACCGGGTGATCGACCGGCTCGGGCACGCGCTCGCCCATGAAGAACACGTTCATCCGGCGGCCGCGCAGCGACGCGAAGTAGTCGTCCGCGGTCGCGATCGGGCGCGTGAAGTCGGCCCACAGCGTGTCGACGTCTTGCATCATGGCATCCTCCGCAGTCCGCGGTCTCACGCGTTCAGCGACTCTGCGCAGCTTGTACCTGATGATCTTACCCGATCCGGTGCGCGGAATCTCCTGCACGAGGTGGACGGCGTGCGGGATCTTGTAGGCCGAGAGCTGGGCTCGACAATGCGCGAGCAGTGCCTCGGTCTCGACCGAGCGGCCGGGGCGCGCAGACCACGAACAACGCCGCCACCTCGCCGAGATGCTCGTGCGGCACGCCGACCACGGCGCAATCGAGCACGGCCTCGAACGTATTGACGACCTCCTCGATCTCCGCCGGCGCGATGTTCTGGCCGCCGCGGATGATGAGCTCCTTGAGTCGTCCGGTGATGGTGAGAAAGCCGTTCTCGTCGCTCCTGGCGAGGTCGCCCGTGTAGTACCAGCCGTCGCGCAGCGCCCGCTGCGTCTCTTCGGGCTTGTTGTGATAGCCGGGCATCACGTTGGGGCCGCGCACGATCAGCTCGCCTTCCTGGCCCGCCTCGACGTCGCGCCCGCTCGCCGGATCGATGATGCGCACCGCAAGCCCCGGCACCGGAAACCCGCAGGAGCCGAGCACGCGGCCGCCGGTCGGCCAGTTCATCGTCACCATGGTCGAGGTTTCGGTGATGCCATAGCCGTCGAGCAGGGGAACTCCGAAGCGCTTCTCGAACTCGCGGTTGAGCGTCGCCGGCATGATCGCGCCTGCCGAGATGCAGACCCGCAGATTCGGGATGCGCAAATCGCTCTCGCCGTGGGTCGCCTGCAGCAGATAGTGGAACATGGTCGGCACGCCGGGGAAACAGGTGAATTCCCCGGTCTTGAGCAGCCTCAGCGCTTCGCTGGTGGAGAAGCGCTCCATGATGTATCCGCTGGCGCCGGTCGCCAGCACGCTGAGCACCGACAGGTTCAGCGCGTAGGAGTGAAACAGCGGCAGCGGCGACAGCATGGTGTCGCGCTCGCTCAATCCGGTGATGGGCGCCCAGCAGGCGGCCGTGATCCACAGCATGCCGTGGACGGTGAGAACGACGCCTTTGGCCTGGCCGGTGGTTCCCGACGTGTACAGGATGAAGGCCGGGTCGTGCATCGCGGTGGGGTCGCGCGGCGCCGACTTCGGCGCCGTCGTCACCAGCTGCTCATAGCGATGACCGTCGCCGGTTGCAGGACCCGTGGCGATCACCGTCGCAAGGTTCGGCGCCTTCGCCCGCAATCGCGCCACCAGATCGCTGCGCTCGCTGGTCGTGACGATCGCCCGGCAGCTCGCATCGGACAACCGGTAGGCAATCTCCGGCTCGGTGGCATCGACGCTGATCGGGACGCTCACGGCGCCGGCGCGCGCGATCGCCAGGCAGGTCTCGACCCATTGCACCGAATTCGGCAGCAGGATCGCGACCGTCTCGCCGGGCGCGATCCCGATGTCGGCGAGATGGCCGGCAAGATTGCCGGTCCGCTCGAGCAGCGCGGCGTAGGTGACCGATCCGTGCGCGTCGCGATAGGCGACCTTGCTCCCTCGCAGCCCGGCCTGCCGTCGCAGCAGCTCGGCTATGGGAGCAATCAGGTTCGTGTGCAGCATCGCGTGTCCCCAGGGCGTTGATCGTCGTTTCTCCGTTGGCGCGCCGCGCATCAAACCATGCTGAAGCCGCCGCTGATGCTGATGACCTGCCCGGTGATCCAGCCGCTGCGGGGCGAGGCCAGCAACGCCACCATCGGCGCCACGTCGTCCGACTGCCCCAGCCGGCGCAGCGGATAGAGCCGGGTGAGCTTCTCGCGATTGGCTTCGACCCAGTCCCGGTCGTGCGCCGTCTCGACCAGGCCGAGCGACACCGTATTGGCGGTCGTGCCGGAGCGGCCGAATTCGCGGGCCAGCGACTTCATCAGGGCGACCACGCCGGCGCGCGCGGCGGCGACGATGGCGAGACCGGATTCGCCGATCCGCGAGGAATCGCCGATCACGCTGATGATGCGGCCGTTCTTGCCGTTCTCGAGGTGCGGGGCGGCGGCGTGGCAGCAATGGATCGCGCCGTAGAGGCAGATGTCGATCTGGCGGCGCCAATCCTCGGGCTTGGTTTCGACGAAGCGCTGCCGGAGCGCGAGGCCGGCATTGTTGACGACGATGTTGAGGCCGCCGAAATCCTTCACGATCGCGGCGATCATCGCCTGCACGGCGGCAAGATCGGCCACGTCGGCCTGATAGGCTTTGGCCTTGCCGCCGCGCGCCGCGATCTCGGCCGCGAGCGCCTCGGCCTCCTTGGCGCGAGCGATGGTAGTTGACGGCGACCGCCGCGCCTTCGGCCGCCAGCGTCAGGGCGATTTCGCGCCCGACGTCGCGGGCGGCGCCGGTGACCAGCGCGACCTTGCCGTTCAAGCTCAAATCCATGTTCGCTCCATCAAGCCTTGCTCCGTCAGGCTTTGGCCTTCGCCGCCTCGATCAGGCGGAAGAGGCGATCCGGTGTCACCGGAAGCTCGTTGATCTCGATTCCGAGCGGCGACAACGCGTCCGCGATGGCGTTGGCGACCGCCGCCGGCGCACCGATGGTGCCACCCTCGCCCATGCCGCGAAAGCCGCCGAGCGTGGTCGGCGATGCGCTCTCGAGATGGACCACCTGCAGCGCGGGGATTTCGCTCGCCGCCGGCACGACATAGTCCATCAGGCTGGCGGTGTGGATCTGTCCCTCGGGGTCGTAGACGACTTCCTCGTAAAGCGCCGCGCCGATGCCCTGGGCGACGCCGCCATGAACCTGGCCGTCGACGATCGATGGGTTGATCAGCCGACCGCAGTCCTCGGCGACCACGAAATGGTCGAAACGGATCTGGTAGGTCGCAGGGTCGATCTCGAGCGCGGCGATGTGGGTCGCGCAGGTCGTGGTGCCGAACACCGGATCGTAGATCTTGGTGGCGGCGAGCTCGTCGCGCGCCTCGGGCGGCAGCCGGCCCATCTCGGCATAGACCGCGCGCGCGATCTCGCGCAGCGTCACCGAGCGGTCGGTCCCGGCGACGCTGACGCGTCCGTCGCCGCGACCAGGTCGGCCGGTGGACGTCTCGAGCAGATGCGAGGCCACGTTGAGGACCTTCTCGCGCACGGCCTCGGCCGCGAGCCGCGCGGCGCCGCCCGCCAGCACGGTGCTGCGGCTCGCATAGGTGCCGGTGCCGCCGGGCACGGCCGCGCTGTCGCCGTGCACGATGCGGACATCCTCGACGCGCACGCCGAGATGCTCGGCCACGACCTGGGCGAGGGTGGTCTCCAGGCCCTGGCCATGGGAGGCGACGCCGAACGCGGCGGTGACCGCGCCGGTCGCATCGATGCGGATGCTGGCGGTCTCGGTGCCGGTGTTGATCGGCATGCCGGGCGCGACCGAGATGCGTGAGCCGATGCCGGTCAGCTCGGCGTACGAGGCGATGCCGATGCCGTACCAGCGACCGGCCGCGCGCAGCTGCGCCTGCTTGCGACGCAGGTCGTCGTAGCCGAGCTTGGTCGCAGGCGGCGCTCAGGCATTCGCCGAAGCCGGAGCGGTCCCAGACGATGCCGGAGGCGGCCTTGTAGGGAAATTCCTCGGGCCGCACGAAATTGCGCGCGCGGATGTCCGCGGCGTCGATGCCGAGCCGCACCGCCGCCATGTCCATCAGTCGTTCCATGACGAAGGTGGCGATCGGCCGCCCGACGCCGCGGTAAGGCCCGGTCGGCGCCTTCGAGGTCGCCACTGCCCGCACGCGGCCACGATAGTGCTGGATGCGATAGGGGCCGGGCAGGAAGCTCACCACCTGAACCGGCTCGAGCGCGGCGGTCCAGGGATAGACCGAGTAGGCACCGACGTCGCCGATGGCGTCGGCGCGCAGCGCCACGGCATGGCCGTCGCGATCGAGGCCGAGCTCGGCGTCGACGACCTCGTCGAAGGCCTGGAAGCTGGCCGAAAGGTCCTCCATGCGATCGCTGGTCCATTTGACCGAGCGCCCGAGATGCCGCGCGGCGGCGCAGACGAAAATCTCCTCGGGGTAGAGCGAGCCCTTGCCGCCGAAGCCGCCGCCGACGTCGGGTGCCACCACGCGCAGCCGGTGGCCCGGCAGGTCGAGCGCCTCGGCCAGCGCATTGCGCACGATGCCGGGAATCTGCGTCGTGGAGTAGAGCGTGAGGGCGTCGCGGCCCGGCTCGTATTCGGCGAGGCCCGCGCGCGGCTCGATCGCGACCGTGGTCTTGCGGCGCATCCGGAAGCGGGCTTTGACCCGCACCGGCGCCGTCTCCATCACGGCGTCGACGTCGCCGCGCTTGAACTCGCGGGCGACCAGCACGTTGGTGCCCGCCTCCTCGTGCAGGAGCGGCGCCCCCGCGAGCGCGGCCTGCGCCGGATCGATGACGGTCGGCAACGGCTCGAAATCGATGGCGATGAGCTCGAGCGCGTCCTCGGCGAGGTAGCGGCTTTCCGCCACCACGCCCACCACCGGCTCGCCGACATAGCGGACCTTGCCGCGTGCGAGCGGAAGGATCGGCGTGGCGTAGTAGCCGGCCATGCGCGACGTCGCCAGCAGCGGCTTGACGAGGCTCGCCAGATCCTCGGCGGTGAGCACCGCCACGACGCCCGGCGCCGCCCGCGCGGCCGCGCAATCGATCGCCCGGATGCGGGCGTGCGCATGATCGCTGCGCCGGAACGCGACGTGCAGCACGCCCGACACCTGCCGGTCGTCGACGAAGCTGCCGAGCCCGGTGAGGAGGCGCGGGTCCTCGGTGCGCTTGATGCGCGCGCCGATGATCTTCGGCCGCGCATGGATGTCGTCGGGCTCAGTCATAGGCGTCGGCACCCTTGCGCAGGCTTGCCCATTGCGCCGCGTCATGGCCGCAGATCACGGTGGCGCCGCGTTGCTCGATGCGCTTGACCTCGGCCAGCGACTTGACCAGCGCGTCGGCGTTCCAGGTGTTGCGGGGCACGATGCCCTGATCCAAGGTCGCGCGCAGGCTGACCGTATCGGAGGCGAGCAAGAAGGCGCCGCCGCGGTCGAGCGCGACGAGCGCGGCCGTCGTGCCGGGCGTGTGGCCGGGGAGGGGGATGAGCACGATGCGTCCGTCGCCGAACAGGTCGCGCTCGCCCTCGATCAGGTCCATGGGCATCGGGTGATCCCATTCGGCCGGCAGGTAGCCGGCGGTCTCGGCCTCCGGTGCACGCGCCGCCGCGACCTCGCGCGCGTGGATCACGAACGTCGCCGTCGTGAAGAAGGCGTTGCAACCGCAATGGTCGGGGTGCAGGTGTGAGCACACGACGACGTCGATGTCGTCGGGCGTCAGGCCGATGCCGGCGAGGGCCGGCGATGACGTTGTCGCCCGGCTGCATGATCGGCACCATCAGCTTGGCGATGGCGCCCCAGCGCGCCTCGGCATTCTCCGCCACCGACGGATGGCACCCGGTATCGAACAGCACGTTCCCTTGCGGGTGGCGCAGCAACACGCAGGGCACCGGCAGCTCGATGGTCTCGCTGCGATCGGCCGCGGGAAGATAGATGCTCTTCCTGATACGCACCCGACCACCGCGAGAGAATATGCATCTTCATCGGGCGCGTCCCACCACCGCGCGGATCGCGCGGACGATGTGCTCGTAGCCGGTGCATCGACAGAGATTGCCCGAGAGCCCTTCGCGAATCTCGCTCATCGGTGGCGAGCGGATATTTGCGCAGGAGGTCGGTGGCGGTCATCAGCATGCCGGGGGTGCAGAAGCCGCATTGCAGCGCATGGTGCTCGCGGAACGCTTCCTGCAGCGGATTGAGCCGCGTCATGGTGCCGAGGCCCTCGACGGTCTCGATCCGGCAGCCGTCGGCCTGCACGGCGAACATCAGGCAGGAACGGGCGCTGTCGCCGTCGACCAGCACCGTGCAGGCGCCGCACACGCCGTGCTCGCAGCCGACATGGGTGCCGGTCAGCCCGAGCGTGTGGCGCAGGAAATCGGCGAGCAGCAGACGCGGCTCGACCTCTCTCTCGTAGCTCTTCCCGTTGACGATCACCTTGACGGTGCGCGGCTTGCTCATGGGTGCGTTCCGTGCGCCCGTCGCCACGCCGCGGTCAGCGCCCGGGCGGTGAGCACCCCGATGAGATGGCGCCGGTAGTCCGACGATGCATGCAGGTCGGAATGCGGCTCGACGCCGGCTCGCGCGGCGTTCGTGGCCGCGTCGATCAGCGCGGGCTCGAGCGCGCGGCCGGTCAGCAGTGCCTCGACCTCGGTCGCGCGCTTGGGCGTGTCGCCCAACCCCATCATGGCGACGCGGGCTTGCGCGATCGCGCCATCGGCGACGGTGAGGGTCGCGGCCACGGCCGCGAGCGCGAAGTCGCCGCCGCGGCGGGCGACCTCCTCGAAACCCCAGCCGGTCTCCGGCGGCAGCTTCGGGAACGTGATCCTGGTCACGATGTCGTCGTCGGCGAGGTCGGCGGTGAGTGCGCCCAGGAAGAAGTCGCGCGCGGCAACCGTGCGTCGACCCGACGTCGACGTGATGTCGAGCTCGGCGTCGAGCAGCAGCGCCAGCATCGGCAGCTCGGCCGCAGGATCGGCATGCGAGAGACTGCCGCCGATGGTGCCGCGGTTGCGGATGGCGAGGTGGGCCACATGCGTCATGGCGTGGCTCAGCACCGGCAGGTGCGCGGCGATCACCGGCGAGGTCTCGATCCTGGTGATGGCGGGTGAGCGCGCCGATCGTGATCGCGTTCTCGCTCTCCTCGATGAACGCCAGCCCGGGAATCCGGTTGATGTCGACCAGGGTCGACGGACGCAGCAGGCGGAAATTGAGCATCGGGACGAGACTCTGGCCGCCGGCGATGATCTTGGCGTCGCCTCCCGCGGCGGCGAGCGCCGCGACGGCGGCGTCGACGCTGTCCGCGACGATGTAGTCGAACGCTGCGGGCTTCATGCCGGACGTGCCCTGAGATCCGCCCCCGCGGATGAGTGTGGGTCGAATGTTAGTTCAGGGCTAGCCTTTGGGCCAGTGTGGGGCGCGAGGCAATTCGGATCGACGCCGATCAACGGAACGCCCCGATCTACGATTTGGAATCGGCCTCGAGCGTCGACAGCAGGTAGCTCTGCAGCGCCACGGCTTGCGCGCCGCTGTCGATCAGGCGGTTGACGATATCGGTCAGCAATTCGAATTCCTGGTGACTGAGGCAGCCGAACTCGACATCGTTCACCCGGCGCTGAATGGGCGCGAGCCGCTCCAATGCCTTGCGGCCGTTGTCGGACACGGTCAGCGTCACCCGCCGGCGGTCGCCGGGATCGGTTTTCTTGTGGATGAGACCGAGTTGGAGCAGCCGTCGCGTGGTCGACGTGATGAAGGCGCCCGACAGATAGAGATGATCGGCGACGGTCTTCACGTTGACGTCGCCGTCGAGCGACAGGTGAGCGATCGCGATCAGGACGGTATATTCGATGCCGGCGAGGCCGATGACCCTGGCATGTCCGCTGCGGATGCGCTCGTGATGCGCTGCAAATCCGAACAGGGCGTGCACCAGATGGCGGAACCGCCGGTCGCGGCCATCGGACAGGAGCTCCGGGCGCGAAATCGTGAGTGGCATTGCAGCCCGCTCGTTGGCGCGCGGCCTTGCGGGTCGCGGAGGGCCGCGTGCGCAGCGGCGCGACGGCGGCCGCCCTTTTGGCGGGGCGATTCATCGCGACAGGCTAGCACCATATAACGAGCTTGAAAAGCTTTGTTAGATAGGCAATTATCGAAGCAATAATCCGAGGATCGGCCGGCGATCGGGAGAGCGGGGCATGCAGATCAAGCGCACGCTGACCTTCTTCGAGGAGGTGAGGCTCGAGGCCGGGCAGCAGATCGATCCGCCGTTGCGCAAGGTCGCCGCCGCCGCCGTCATCGACAATCCATTCGCCGGACGGTTCGAGCGCGACCTCAGCCGGCTGACGAACGAGAGTGCCGCGATCGGCCAGCACATCTGCCAGATCGCCATGGCGCTCCTCTCCCCGCACAAGGCCGAAAGCTACGGCAAGGCGGCGCTGATCGGGCATGAACGGCGAGCAGGAGCACGGGGTCGCCATGCTCACGACCGTGTTCGGCAACGTGATGCGCGAGGCGGCGGGCGGCGGCAAGGCCTGGATTTCATCATTCACCAAGCGCACCGCGCCGGGAGCCGCGATCGACATCCCGCTCGCACACAAGGATGCGCTCTATGTGCGCTCGCACTACGACGGCATCACCGTGATGCTGCCGGACGCGCCGCTGCCGGACGAGCTGGCGATCATTTGCGCGTTCGCCAGCCGCGGCCGGCCCAACCACCGGGTCGGCGGATTGGCGGCCGGCGAAATCAAGGGCGTCGACGGGCTGACCTGACGCGCGACGGCGCAAGCACGAGACAATCGATACGGAGCCGATCATGACGACCTGCAAGACCGGCGCAGAGCACATCAAGTCCCTCAAGGACGGCCGAACGGTTTACATCGACGGCGAATTGGTGGCCGACGTCACCGAGCACCCGGCGTTCCGCAACTCGGTGAAATCCGCGGCGTCGCTCTACGATTTTCAGGCGCAGCCTGAGAACATCGAGCTGATGACGTTCATCCCCGACGGCTCGAACCGGCGCAGCAACCGTGCCTGGCAGATGCCGCGGAGCTACAGCGAGATGGTGCTGCGCCGCAAGGCGCTGCAGGCATGGGCCGCGCAGTCCTACGGCTATATGGGGCGCTCGCCCGATCACGTCGCGTCGGCGCTCGTGGGCCAGCGGATGGGGATCGAGGTGTTCCGCAAGCACAGCGCGGAGCGAGCCAAGGCGCTGGAGGGCTACTTCGAGGAGGCGAGCCGAAACGACTATTTCCTCACTTACGTGATCATCAACCCGCAGGCGGAGCGGGCGAAGGATTGGGGAGAGCAGTCGGAAGACCTGGTCGCCCGCATCGTCGATGAAGATTCCGCCGGCATCACGATCCGCGGCGCCAAGATGCTCGGCACCAGCTCGATCATGGCCAACGAGGTGCTGGTCGCCAACCTGCAGCCGCTGAAGGCGGGCGAGGAGGACCTGGCATTTTCGTGTGCGCTGCCGATGAACGTCAAAGGTCTTCGCGTCCTGTCGCGCAAGTCCTACGAAGCATCCGCGGTCTCGGTTTTCGACAACCCGATATCCTCGCGCTTCGACGAGAACGACGCGCTGATCTATTTCGACGACGTCAAGGTGCCGTGGGAACGCGTTTTCGTCTGCCGCGACCCGGATATGTGCCGGGCGCAATTCCACGACACGCCCGGCCACGCCTACCAGAACTATCAGGCGCAAATCCGTCTGTCGGTGAAGATCAAGTTCCTGGTCGGGCTCGCGCACAAGATTACCGAGGCGATCGGCACCACCAACATCCCCTCGGTGCGCGACCAGCTCGGTTTTCTCGCGGCGCAGGCCAGCATGGTCAACGCGATGATGGCCGGCATGGAGGCCGAAGGCACGATGCTGGGCGAATGGTACGTGCCCAACAAGCACTACATGTACTCGGCGCAGGTGCTGACGCAGGATCTGTACCCGCGTGTCGTCAACACGGTGCGCGAGCTCGCGGGCGGCGCGCTGATCATGCTGCCGTCCTCGATCCACGACTTCAAGGATCCGCAGCTGAAGAAGATCATCAGGACGACACAGCGCTCGGCGACCATGGATCCGGAAAACAAGGTCAAGTTCATGAAGGCGGCCTGGGACGCGGTCGGCTCGGAATTCGGCTCGCGCCACACCCAGTACGAGATGTTCTACGCGGGCGCGCGCTTCGTGACGACCGGCCACAGCTTCCGCACCTACGACTGGGCCGCCGCGACCGGAATGATCGACGCTCTCATGGGGTCATACGATCTTGCGGACGAGCTCGCTCGCGCGCGTCATTGAGCGGGCGTAATAGGCGAGCAGGCAGCCGTTGCGGTGCGCGTTTCTTTGAGCCTATCATGTCGGTGAACGCCGCCGCCGGGGTCTTGGGGGATCGTCGACCAGTGCGCAGACGTCCGAGCCTTCGTCCGACCGCCGTTGCCCGCCCATCGACGTTCGACCTTGCACCGAGCGAGGGTCGGCGCTCGGCCGGGTCCGCAAGCCCATGATCTATCAGCAATTGATCAACGGGCTCATGCTCGGCGCGTCTTATTCGCTGATCGCAATCGGCTATACGCTGATCTTCGGCGTGCTCAACCTGCTCTATTTCGCGCACGGCGAAGTGTTCATGGTGGGGGCCTTCGTCGGGCTCTATCTGGTGATCTTCGGGGGCGCCAACATCTATGTCGCAATGCTGGGCGCCATGATCGCCTGCGGCGCGCTCGGCATCCTCGCGTTTTTCGTATCCGTGCGCCCGATTCGCAAGGACCGCCCGCTGGCGCCGCTGATCAGCACCATCGGGCTCACCATCGTCCTGCAGAACCTCGCCGTCTATCTCTTAGGCGGTCAGCAGGTGGCGTTTCCGGAGACCATCAGGCAGGAGCTCTATCGCTTCGGGCCGGTGACCATCTCTTCGGTGCAGATTTTCATTCTGGCGACCGCGGTCACGTTGATGGTGCTGCTCTGGCTGTTCATCGAGCGGACCAAGATGGGCCGCGCCATCCGCGCGACCGCCGAAAATCACGAGACCGCCGCGCTGCTGGGGGTCGACGTCAACCGCGTGGTGCTGGTGACCTTCATGATCGGGTCGGGCATCGCCGGCATTGCCGGGGTGCTCGACGGCATCAAGAACAGCGGCATCTCGCCGTTCATGGGTCTCGCGGCGGCGGTGAAGGGATTGATCGTCATGCTGTTGGGCGGGCTCGGCAACGTGCCGGGCGCGATGGTCGCGGGCCTGCTGCTCGGCATGATCGAGATCCTCTCGGCCGCCTATATCGGCACGACCGAGCGCGATTTCTTCTCCTTCCTGATCCTCATCCTCATCCTGCTCTATCGTCCAACCGGATTGTTCGGAACGCGCACGGCGGATGAAAGGTAGCGCCGGCGATGTTCGGGTTCCTCGATGGCTACACGCAGTCGATCCTGATCTTCGCCGGCATCAACATCGTCGCCGCCTACAGCTTCTTTGCGCCCTACAAGACCGGCCAGGTGTCGCTCGGGCAGGCCGGCTTCATGGCGGTCGGCGCCTATGCGTCGGCGATCGCGACCCAGAAATTCGGCCTGCCGTTTGCCGTCGCCCTGATTTTCGGCGGGTTCGTGGCCGGCGTCGTCGGCGTCGTCGTCGGCTTTCCGGCGCTGCGCATCAAAGGCATCTACCTGCTGCTGCTCACCCTCGGCTTTGCCGAAATCATCCAGGTGGTGGCGCTGAGCTGGGAATACACCGGCGGCGCGCAGGGCTTCCGCAATATCTCCTTCAATCCCTACACGCTCGAATACGTCGTCGGCCTGACCATCGTGCTGATCCTGTTCTTCGCGCGGCTCGAGCGATCGAGCCTCGGCCGCACCATGGACTCGATCCACCAGGACGAGACCGCCGCCGAAGTGACGGGCGTCGACGTCGTGCGCACCAAGCTTCTGGCATTCGGCCTCGGCGCGCTCATCGCCGGGCTCGCCGGCGCGCTCTACGCCCATCACGCGACCTTCGTGGACTCGACCACCTTCACCATCATGGTGGCGGTGGAAATCCTGATGTTCGTGGTGGTCGGCGGCGGCAGCACCTATTGGGGTCCGCTGATCGGCGCCGGCTTCCTGACGCTTGCTGCCCGAGTTTCTGCGGACGTTGCGCGAATGGCTGGAGCTGCTGCCGGTGTCGTGGACGAACTTCTATCCGATGAACCGCGTCTACGACGCCCTGCACGAGTTCCTCGATTTCGAGAATGCCAAGCGGCTCATCGTCTACGGCATCATCCTGATGATCATGATGATCATCAGGCCGGATGGCCTTCTCACGCGCGATTCGCTGCGTCGATTCCCGTCCATGCGGTGGAAACCCCGTCATGCATGAGACGGCCGCCATCGTCGATTGCCTCGAGATCCAAGGGCCTGACCAAGCGCTTCGGCGGCTTCTTTGCGTTGAACGACCTCCATATGGGCGTGAAGACCGGCCATATTCACGCATTGATCGGTCCCAATGGCGCCGGCAAGACGACGTTCTTCAATCTCGTGACCGGCGTGCTTCCCGCCGATGCCGGGACGATCGTGTTCGAGGGACAGGTGATGAACGACCCGCGTCCCTCGCAACGCACGCTCAAGGGGGTCGCGCGCACCTTTCAGAACATCCGGCTGTTCCCGCACCTGACGGTGTTGGAAACCGTGATGATCGGCGAGCACTGCCGCTCCTATTCCTCGATCTGGAAGGCGTTCGGCAGCGCCGTCCTGCAGCGGCCCTTCGGCGAGGCCGGGGAGGAGCGCCGCATGCGGGCGAACGCGATGGAGCTGCTCGAGTTCCTCGGCCTCGCCGATCAGTACGATGCCAAGGCATCCAATCTGCCCTACGGGGATCAACGCAAGCTGGAAATGGCGCGGGCGTTGGCCACGCAGCCGCGACTGCTTCTGCTCGACGAGCCGGCGGCGGGCTTGAATCCGCACGAGACCGAAGAGCTCGACGAGATGATCACGCGCATCCGCGACCGCGGCGTCACCATCATCCTGGTCGAGCACGACATGCGCCTGGTCATGGATATTTCCGATCGGGTGACCGTGCTCAACTTCGGCACCAAGATCGCCGACGGCGCACCCAAGGAGATTCAAGGCGACCCGGCGGTGATCGAGGCCTATCTGGGCGAGGACGTGAAGCCATGACGATGTTGACGGTTCAGGGCCTGCGTTCCGGCTACGGCAAGATCGAGGTGCTGCACGACGTCGGCCTCGCGATCGAGCAAGGCCAGATCGTCACGCTGATCGGCGCCAACGGGGCCGGCAAGACGACCTTGCTGAAGACCATCTCCGGTCTGATCCGGCCGACCGCGGGCGCGATCGAGTTCGAAGGCAAGGGCATCGCCCGGCGGCCGGCCCACAAGATCGTCGGGCTGGGGATCAGCCAGGTGCCGGAAGGCCGCGCCGTCCTCAAACGCATGACCGTGCTGGACAACCTTCGCATGGGCGCATTCGTGCGCCGCGACGCCGAGATCGCGCGCGACATCGACGCGGTGCTGGTGCGCTTTCCCGCCTTGGCCGAGCGACGGCAACAACTGGCCGGAACGCTCAGCGGCGGCGAGCAGCAGATGCTGGCCATCGGCCGCGCGCTGGTTGCACGGCCGCGCCTGCTGTTGATGGATGAACCGTCGCTGGGACTGGCGCCCAAGTTCGTGACCCGTATTTTCCAGACGCTGCGCGAGCTCAGGCAGGAAGGCAAGACCATCCTGCTGGTCGAGCAGAATGCCCGCCAGGCGCTGCAGGTCGCCGACCACGCCTATGTGATGGAGCGCGGCCGGATCGTCTTGAGCGGGTCCGGGCAGAGCCTGCTCAACACGCCGGAGGTGCAGCGGACCTATCTTGGGCAGCGCGCCGCCTGATGACCGCGAAGTGGGCCAATCGGGCGCTTTGGCCGCAGGTGCAACTTTCCAGGTTTCGCGCCACTGTGTATGGTGATGCGTGATGCGAATAGATGCTGCGAGCGAGGCCTGCGTCAGTTGAAAGTCGGTCCCTCAGAGCCTTCCAAGGAGTCGTTCCAATGAGACTTGCAGGAATTTTCGTGACGTCGACGGCGCTCGCGAGCGCCGTGCTCCTCGCATCGTCCACGGCCGATGCGCAGGGTACCAAGCTGTCCGGGCGCAGCGTGAAGATCGGCTGCCAGGTGCCCTTGACCGGAAAGGGCGCCGAGTGGGGGCAGGCCGCCAAGGCCTCCATGGAGATCGCGGTCGAGGAGATCAACGCCAAGGGTGGCGCCGGCGGCGTGCCGATCGAGCTCGTCTGCTACGACACGCAGACCTTGGAAGCGGAAGCGCTCAAGACCATCAGCCGGCTGGTCGAGCGCGACAAGGTGCTGGCGGTGTCGGGGCCGTGCTTCAGCTCCGAGTTCGAGACGATCGCGCCGCAGCTCGACACGCGGTTGAAGACGGTGATCAACTCCTATTGCTCGGCCAAGCCGGGTCTTTCGGCCATGAGCAAATGGGCGTTCCGCAATACGCTGACCAGCGACAAGCAGCTCAAGCCGGTGGTCGCGGCGTGGGCCAAGGAGTACAAGCCCAAGAAGGTGGTGATCATCTATGACGCCGAGGACGCGGTGTCCAAGTCCGAGGGCGCCGGCGTGCTGCCGCCGCTCTTCAAGGAGCACGGCATCGAAGTGCTCGACCTGCTGACCTACCGCACCAAGGATACCGACTATTCGGCGCAGGTCACCAAGGCCAAGTCGCTCGGCGCCGAAGGCATCGGGCTCGGCTCCTGCTACCAGAACGCCGCCGCCATCGTGAAGGAGATGCACAAGCAAGGTTTCGCCGTGCCGGTGGTCGGCGGCGCCTGCGCGAGCGCCCCGGGCTTCATCGAAATCGCCGGCAAGGCCGCGGAGGGCGCCTACATGTCGACGGCGGCGTGGATCGACGATCCGCGTCCGGAGGTGCAGGCCTACGTCAAGAAGATCGTCGCCAAGCTCGGCAGCAAGCCGCCCTACAGCGGTCCGCGCTCGTACGACATCATCTATTCCTACCAGCACTGCATCGAGAAGTCGGGCGTCACCAACAAGCCGGCCGATCTCGATTCCGACCGCGACAAGATGCGCGAATGCCTGTCGGGCCTGAAGGGCTTTCCGGGCGTCGCCGGCGAGATCACCATGGACGAGGTCCGCGACGGCGCCGGCGCCAGCGCCATCCTCAAGGTGGTCAACGGCCAGTACGTCAACGTCGCCGGCAAGTAGGCCGGAGAGCAGTCGGCGTCGGTAGAGCGTTTCGAGCTCCAGGCGGCCGCCCGTTGCGCTATGGGCGGCCGCTTTCGCGTCCCTTGCGTGGCATGCGCCTTCGTCATTGCGGCACGGTCATCAGCTCGAGCACGTGTCCGTCCGGATCCTTGAAATAGACGCCGCGCCCGCCGCCCCAATCGTTGAGCTTGCCGTTGGTCAAATTGCCGGGATCGCTGCCGTAGGCGATGCCGGCCGCTTTCACGCGGCCGAAGATGGCATCGAACTCGGCGTCGCTCGACGTGAAAGGCGTAGTGGTGGCTCCCGAACGACGTGTCGTTGTCGAACAGCAGGGTGAGCTGGTCGTTGACGGTCACCGGGGTGAAATAGTCGCTGGCTCCCACTTTCAGCCCGAAGATCTGCGCGAAAAAGCGGGCGGCCGCGTCCTTGTCGCGCGCCGGGACGATGGTGTGGTTGAGCGTAATCGTCATCGTGGGCTCCTCTCGACCGTCGCACGCGCGGTTGCCCTGGTTACAACTCGGCAGGCGGCGATTTGCTCCCGTTCACCTCGGGCCGCATCAGCCCGGCATCGCATACCCGGCCGCGGCCGCCTCCTCGGCCTGTGCGAGCAGCCGGTCGTAATCCGTGGACGCGACCAATGCAAAGCCGGCGAGCAACAAATCCTCCAGGATCGGCCTCGCCTCCGGCTCCGTGGCCGCGGCGAGCAGGCTGCGGCGCAGCCGCTCGATCGTGTCGGGCGGCGTCGAGGGCGAGGCGATCAAGGGCGGGATCGGCGTCATGGCGGTCAACTCGACGGTTCGCAGCTTCGACGCGGTCGCCGGCTCGTGACGTTGCAGAAGATCGTGCACGTAGGAATCGAGCGGGCCGACGTCGATTGCGCCGTCGATCACCGCCTCGATGACCCGCCGCGGTGTCACCAGGGGCCCAATGCTTTCGGCGAACAACCGCTCGGACTGGTCGTGACGGTAGCGCAGCAGGTGATGCCGCACGGCGTTGAACCCCGATTGCGAATGCGCGACCGTCCAGCCGATCCGCCGGCCGAACGCGTCGCGCAGGCGCTCGATGCCGCTGTCGGCCCGCACCACGAAGTCGGTGCAATAGACCGGTCGGCGGCGGTAGCGCGGCGGCGAGGGAATCGGGGCCGCGACCAGCAGCGGCCGCGGCGCGGCCGCGGCGAACGGGAAACCGCACATGAACGTGGCGGCGAGATCGCCACGCGACCACAGTTCCTCGAGCGGAGCCGGCGCCGCATGGTCGATGTAGGTGAGCGGGACGCCCGCGTGCCGGCCGACCCAACCGAACAGCGCGCGCCACGCCTCCCGCACCGCCGGCGTCACCGCATACATCCGGGCATTGGCGATGAGCGCGGTCATTTGCGGTCAGGCGTAGCGCAGGCGGTGGCCGAGGCCGAGCCGCGCCGCCTTGTCGAGCATGGCGGCGCCGAGCGCGATATCGGACAGCGACAAGCCGCGATGCCAAAACAGGATGGTCTCGTCGTCGCGCTCGCGCCCGGCCTTTCGCCCGGCGACGATCTCGCCCATCTCGGCGTGGAGCGTCGCCTCCGAGAGCTTGCCCGCCTCCACGTGCGCGCGCAGCGAGCCGAACGGTCCGGCTTTGCATTGGCCCCAATCGTCGACGACCATCTTGTCCATGATGTCGGTGAGCGAGAGCTCGACCGCGCTCATCGTGCCGTAGGGCACGACGAAGGCGCCCTTCTTGATCCACGCGGTCTCGAGCATCGGCGCCGGCTCCATGAGCCGCGACGCCTCGACGATGATGTCCGCGCCCTCGACGCATCCGCGCCAGTCCGGCGTCGCCGTCACCGGCTTGCCGAGGTCGCGCGTGAGGCGCGCCGCGAACGCGTCGCGGCTCTCGGGGCGGCGGGAGTGCACCCTGATCTCGTCGAAGTCGAACAGCCGGTCGAGCAGGCGGACGTTCCAGTAGGCGGTGCCGCGGGCGCCGACATGTCCGAGCACCTTCGATCCCTTGCGCGCGAGATGCTTGGCGCCGATGGCGGTGACCGCGCCGGTGCGCATGTCGGTGAGGTGGCTGCCGTCGATGATCGCCTTCGGCACGCCATTGGCCGGGTCCATCAGCAGCAGGAGCCCGAGCTCCGACGGCAGCCCCTGCTTGTAGTTGTCGACGTAGTCGCTGATGACCTTGACGCCGGCGAGGTTGATCGGCGCCCGGATGGCGCCGCGCAGCACGTTGAAGTGCCCGTGCACGGCCTTGTCGGGGATCGAGGTGCATGCGCGGCTCGATGACGGTCTCGCGGCGTCCCTGGGCCGCGAGGCCTTGCTCGATCGCCGCCAGGATCTCATCGTCGGACAGCGCAAGCGCCTCGACGTCGAGGGCGTTGAGATAGGTCAGATAGAGCGGCGGCACGGCGACCCTCTGCTCTCGTTCAGAACACGGCGCCGCGCGCCGAGATCGGCCAGATCGCCTCGACATGCGGCTCGGCGCCGTGCAGCCCGCGAACGCAGACGTACCAGTCGTGGAGATTGACGGTCGGATCGCAGTGCCCGGGCACCAGCAACACCTTGTCGCCGCGTTGCGGCAACCGACCTCCCTCGGACACCAACACGCCGTGCTCGTCGCTGGGACGGCGATAGACGACGCCCGGCAGGTTGAATGGCTCCGGCGGGCCGGAATCGACCGCCGCCGACTTGTGGCCGGCATCGACCACCGCGCGCTCGTCGTTCGGGCGGCTCATCACCGTCGTGAGAACGAACAGCGCGTGCTCGAACGTGTCGAAGGCGGTGCCGTCCGGTTTGCGGTTCCTGCCGTAGTCGGCATCCATGAAAATGTAGGAGCCGGCCTGCAGCTCATTGTACACGCCGCTCGCCGCTTCCAGCTCGAACGTGCCGGTGCCGGCGCCGCCGACGATTTCGCAGCTGAGCCCGTCGCGCGACAGCAGATCGACCGTGCTCCGGGTCAGATCAGTGGCGCGCGCGATGGCGTCACGCCGCTCACCATGCGAACGCAGATGCTGCGCGGCGCCGTGATAGGCCTGCAGGCCGCCAAAGTGCAGCGAGTTCGAGCGCGCGATCGCCGATGCGATGCGCAGCGCCGGCTCTCCCGCGGCGACGCCGCAGCGATTGGCGCCGACGTCGATCTCGACCAGCACGGACAGCTTGACGTCGAAACGTTGCGCGGCGTCGGCGATCTCCGCGACGTTCTCGATGTCGTCGACGCACACCGCGACGCGGGCGTGCCGGGCGAGCGCGGCCAGTCGGTCGAGCTTGGCGGCGCCCGCGATCTCGTTGGAGACCAGGACGTCGCCGATGCCGTCCCGCACCATGATCTCGGCTTCGGATACTTTCTGGCAGCAGATGCCCGACCGCTCCGAGCGCGATCTGCTGATGCGCAACGATCGGGCTCTTGTGGGTCTTGGCATGCGGCCGCAATCGAACGCCGGCCTTCGCAACCGCATCGGACATCCGCCGCAGATTGCGCTCGAAGCCGTCGAGATCGATGATCAGCGCGGGTGTATCGACCTCCCGCAATGCCATGCCCGGACGGGCAGGTGCCTCGTTCGCCATCTCGGCTCCTTCGACCGGTGTCGTCGTCGCAATACGCTCAGCGTGGCGCGCGTGCGCCTCGGTCATTGCTGGACTTGGATATTCGCCTCCTTGATGACTTTGGCCCAGCGCGCGGTGTCGGCCGCGATCACGGCCGCAAGCTCGGCGGGAGAATTTCCGACCGGCTTGGCGCCTTGCGCCTCCAGCGCGGTTTTCACGTCCGGCAGGTTGAGCGCGCGCACCACGCCTTCGTGGAGCTTGCGGATGATCGGCTCAGGCGTCTGCGCCGGCGCCATCAACGCGTACCACGAGACCGCTTCGAACCCCGGCATCTCGCCCGCCTCGGCGATGGTCGGCACAGCGGGCACAACGGCGCTGCGCTCCTTGCTGGCGACGCCGAGCGGGCGCAGCTGGCCGCCGTCGATGAACGGCTTGGCGGTGGAGAGCTGGGCAAAGATCATCGTGACCTCGCCGCGGATCACGTCGGTCAGGGCCGGCGTGACGCCGCGATAGGGAACGTGGTTCAAGGCAAATCCACCACGGTGCGCCAGCAACTCGGCGGCCAGATGCGCGAGGCTGCCGGCGCCGGGCGTTGCGTAGCTCAGATTGGCGGTCTTCGAGCGACCGAGCGCGATCAGCTCCGCGAGCGTGCGGATCGGCGACGACGCGCCGATGACCAGCACGTTCTCGACCGTCGCGATCTGCGTGATCGGCGCGAAGTCCTTGATCGGATCATACGGCGGATTGGGCGTCAGCGCCGGAGTGACCGTCGCGTTGCCGACCGGCATGAGCGCCAGGGTGTAGCCGTCCGGTGCCGATTTGGCGACCGCGACCATCGCGGTGTTGCCCTGGGCGCCGGTCCGGTTCTCGACCACGACCGGCTGACCCCAGTCCTGGGCGAGCTTGTCGCCGATGACGCGCGCCAGCGTGTCGGGCGCGCCGCCCGCCGCGAAGCCGACGATGATCCGGATCGGCCTGACCGGGTAATCGGCCGCGCTCGATGGGGACGCGCCGAAGGCGACGCTTCCCGCCGCAACAAGCAACGCGGCTGTGCGCGACTTTGTCCTGGGTGCCACCGTTGTTCCTTGCATCCGACACTCGCCTCAAGACGCCGGCGCTTTCAAGCGTTGCGCCGCCCGCAGCGTCGCCTCCTTGCGTCGCGCCAGCATGGGCGCGATCGCCTCGGAAACATGGGCGACCACCTCCTTGGGCGCGGTATCCGGCGATCCGGAGGTGAAGGGAGGCTGCGGCGTGTATTCGAGGAACAGCTGGATGCGCTCGGCGGTCTGCCGGTCGGCGAGCACGCTGGCGAGATGGAGCCCGAAGTCCAAGCCGGCGGTGACGCCGCCGCCGGTGATGCGGTTGCGATCGACGCAAACGCGCGTGTTCACCGCGGTGGCGCCGAAATGCGCCAGATTGTCGATCGAGCCCCAGTGCGTCGTCGCCTGGTAGCCGTCCAGCAGTCCGGCTGCGCCCAGGACGAGGGCGCCGGTGCATACCGACGTCACGTAGCGGGCCTGCAGGCCCTGCCGCCGGACGAACGAGATGATGGCCTCGTCATCCATGAGGTCGACCTGGCCGGGGCCGCCGGGGATGCAGATCACGTCGAGCGGCGGACAGTCAGCGAGCGTGACGGTCGGCAAGATCGCCATGCCGCTGTCGCTGGTGACCGGCTCGATGCGCTTCCAGATCAGATGAACCTTGACGTCGGGAATGCGGGCAAACACCTCGAAGGGCCCGGTCATGTCCAGTTGCGTCATCCTGGGAAAGATCAGCAAGCCAATCTGAAGGGGCTCAGCCATGCTCGTTCACTCCGTGCAGCTGGGTACAACGGCTACCCTGGTCCCTTTGTAGAGCAGCGCCGGCGGTTGCGGAAGCCGCCATGCGGCGCGAGGCTTCATCACGGTCAGCGCCGCAGGATGCAAGCTCTGCGTGCCCCGCCGCTGCTCCCATCCGGCGCGCTCGAGCTCCGGCTGGTCACTCTCGGTCTGCGGATAGCCGAGGCAGAAATAGCCGATGAAGCGCCAATCAGTTCGGGACATCGAGAATGCCGTTCATGCGCACCGGATCGAGGATCGAGACCCAGCCCATTCCGATGCCCTCCGCGCGCGCCGCGAGCCACATCATGGCGATGGCGGCCACGACCGAGTATTCGGCCATTTCCGGCATCGTCCTTCGCCCGAGGCCGTGTCCGACCTCGGTCGCGCAGTCGGCGAACACCGCGAATTGGCAGGGTGCCTCCTCGAGCCCGGCCAATTTGAGTCCGGCGTATTTGGCCGCCAGGTCGCCCGAATAGGATTTGAGCGCGTCCGCGTTGCAGGCCTTGAATTGGTCGAGCACGGCCTGCCGGCGGCCGGGGTCGTCGACCAGCACGAACCGCCATGGCTGGCTCAAGCCGACCGACGGCGACAGGCACGCCGTTTCGATCAGGCGTTCGAGCGTGCCCGGCAGGCGGCGGCTCGCGCCGAAAGCGCCGCACGTCGCGCCGCCACGCGAACAGATCGTGCAGGCGAAGACGAAACGCATCGTCGAAGGCGGTCGGCTCGCTCATCGCCCGGCCTTCAGCAGCACCACCGCGGTGAGCAGAACGAGAACCTCGTTGATCTGCTCCAGCGCGCCCAGCACGTCGCCGGTCTGTCCGCCGATCTGCCGCAGGCTCAACCACGCCATGAACAGGCAGCTGCGCACGCCAACAGGATGAGGCCGATGATCGCCGCGAGCGGACCGAGGCCGAGCCCGAGCGCGATCGCGCCCAGCACGCCTGCCACGACGATGCTTTCGCGGCGCCGGTCGCCCGGCCTGAGCCGACAGGCCGTCGGTTCGCGCCGGCGGAACGAAGCGCATGAGCGCCGGCAAAGTCGCGCGCGCCGATGCGTGAGCGGCGAGCAGCGCCATGGCGACCGACGGCGGGTCCGCGATGGTCGTGAGCGCGCTCCATCTCAGCAGCAGCGACATGACCAGGGCGCAGACGCCGAAGGTGCCGATACGGCTGTCGCGCATGATCTCGAGCTTGTGCTCGCGGGTCTTGCCGCCGCCGAAGCCATCGGCGGTATCGGCGAGCCCGTCCTCGTGCAGGCAGCCGGTCGCGAGCAGCGTCGCCGCCAGCGCCAGCGCGGCGGCGAGCGACGGCGGCAACCCGATGCGAAATGCGATCCAATAGGCGAGGGCGCCGAGCCCGCCCACGAGCAGCCCGGCGATCGGCAACGCCCAGCTCGCGCGCGCGACGTCGTCGCCGCCGATCGGCACGGAATGGGCGACCGGCAGGCGGGTGGAGAACGCAATAGCGATCCTGAGGTCGGTGGCGAGGCCGTGAACCCATGCGGCGGGCGTGCTCATCTTCCGGTCCTCGATTGCCGCACCCTTATAGGCCGGGCATCCGCGAATTTGCTAGACAGGCGGGTAGAGCCGCCGACACTCCGAGCATCGCAAACCCGAATGACCAGTTTCACGTCTTTCGCCGACCTGCGGGCGGCCTGCGTCGATCTGCCGGCCGCAGATGCGGCCGCCGGCCTTGCAGCCGCGCAGCGCGAAGCGGAGCTGACCAAGCCGCCCCGCAGTCTCGGCCGATTGGAGGACGCGGTCGCCTGGCTTGCTCGATGGCAGGGGCGAATCCCACCACGGCTCGATCGCGTCGACATTCTCGTGTTCGCGGGAAATCACGGGGTGACGGCGCAGGGCGTCTCGGCCTATCCGGCCGAGGTGACCGCCCAGATGGTGGCGAACTTCGCCGCCGGCGGCGCCGCCATCAATCAGCTCGCACGGATCGCGGGCGCGAGCCTGCGGGTCATTCCGCTTTCGCTCGAGCAGCCGACCGCCGACTTTACGACGCAGCCGGCCATGGACGAAGCCGCATTTCTGGCGGCCGTTGCCGCCGGCTACGACGCGGTTGCTCGCGACGCCGACCTCGTATGCCTCGGCGAAATGGGCATCGGCAATACCACGGCCGCGGCGGCCATCGCGGCGGCTTTGTTCGGCGGCGGCGGCGCGCGCTGGGCCGGACGCGGCACCGGCATCGACGATCGAGGCTTCAAGCGCAAGCAGGCGGTGATCGATCAGGCGCTCGGCCGGCATGCCGCCGTGCTCGCCGATCCGCTGCAGGTCGCGGCGGCGCTGGGCGGACGCGAGCTCGCGGCGATTCTCGGTGCGACCCTGGCGGCGCGGCAACAAGGCATTCCGGTGCTGCTCGACGGCTTTGTCTCGCACGGCGGCGGCGGCGCCATTGGTGAAGCTGCGTGACGATGCGCTCGACCACGCGATGGCGGGCCATGCCTCGGCCGAGGCCGGGCATCGCGCCTTGCTGCAGGAACTTGGGCTCGCGCCGCTGCTCGATCTCGATATGCGGCTCGGCGAAGCCTCCGGCGCGGCGGTGGCGGTGCTGGTGCTGCGCGCGGCGCTCGCCTGTCATCTGGGGATGGCAACCTTCGCCGAGGCCGGCGTGTCGGACAAGTCGTGAGCGCTATCGCGAGAAGTCTGCCGGCGCGATGGCGTGAAAGAACGTGCCGGTGACGTGGCCGCGCCGGCCGCCGGCATGTCCCGAGCGGACGTCCTTGGCCGTCGGCGAGATCGACCAACGGCTCGTCGTTTCCGCTGCCGATCGAGCGTGGCATAGTGGAATTCGTGGCCGCGCCAGGTGCTGCCCGCCGCGCCGATCGGGCTGTCGACGCGAAGCCGCGCCTCGCGATAGCCGAGATGCAGCTTGCGCTTGGCGAAGCTCGTCGCATGGCCGAGCAGTCCCGTCATGGCGTGGCGGACGCCGTCGGCGTCCTCGAGCCCTTCGCCGAGCACCATGTAGCCGCCGCACTCGCCGTGCACCGGGCGCGTGCTTGCGAATTGCGCGAGCCCGGCGCGAAACCGCTGCGCCGCCGCCAGCGCTCCGGCGTGCAGCTCCGGATAGCCGCCGGGCAGCCAGCAGCTGTCGCAGCTCTGCGGCGGCGGCTCGTCGGCGAGCGGCGAGAACGGGACGATCTCGGCGCCGGCTCGCCGCCATCCGGCGAGGATGTGCGGATAGACGAACGAGAAGGCCGCGTCGGAGGCGAGCGCGATGCGTTGGCCGGGCGGCGGTGGCAGTGGTGAAGCGCTTGCCGCGGTCGGCAACGTCGACCGTGCGGCGCCGGCGATCACCGCGTCGAGATCGAGATGGCGTTCCGCCAAATCGGCGAGCCGATCGAGACGCGCGGCAAGATCGGCGTGCTCGCCCGCCTGCACCAGGCCGAGATGGCGCTCGGGCAAAGTCGAGCGTCTCGTCGCGCGGCAGCGCTCCGACGCACCGGCACGCCCAACGCGGCGATGGCATCGGCCACCAGCGTCCGGTGCCGCTCGCTGCCGACGCGGTTGAGCACGACGCCCGCGATGCGGACCGCAGGGTCGTGAACGAGAAAGCCGCGCACCACCGCCGCCGCGGTCTGCGCCTGCGCCGGCGACGTCGAGGACCAGGAGCACCGGCAGACCAAAGCGCGCGGCGAGGTCGGCGGTCGCGCCCGAGCGGCCGGGCAGTCCCGGCACGCCGTCGAACAGCCCCATGACGCCTTCGATCACCAGGATGTCGGCGTCGCGCGCCGCCTCGGCCGCGAGCGCGTCGAGCAGCGGCGGCGGCATCGCCCAGCTGTCGAGATTGAAGCTCGGCGCGCCGGTCGCGGCGGCGTGAAACGCCGGATCGATGTAGTCCGGGCCCGGCCTTTGCCGCCCGCACCGCGATGCCGCGCCGCGTCAGCGCCGCCAGCAGCGCAAGCGTGATCGTGGTCTTGCCGGAGCCCGAGGCGGAGCGGCAACGATGAAACCGCGCGCGCTCATCGCGGCACCTTGTCCGCCGCCGCGGCGGTGCCGAGCAGCCGGTCGCGCACCGCCACGATGTCGCCGACCACCACGATCGCCGGCGGCTGCAACGCCTGCTCGCGCGCGTCGGCGGCGACGCGCTCCAGCGTCGAGACCAGAATGCGCTCATCGGGGGTCGTGGCGGCGGCGATCACCGCCGCCGGCGTTGCGGGCGCGAGCCCGCCGCGCATCATCGCGTCGGCGATCCGCTGCGAGATTGTGCATCACCATGTAGAGCACGATCGGCGCGCCGGTGCGCGCGAGCGGCGCCCAGTCGAAGTCGTCATCGGCCGATGGCCGGCCGCGAAGATGACCGCGCGGTTGACGCCGCGCAGCGTGGCCGGGATCGACGCCGCCGCCAGCGCGGCGAGCCCCGCGGTGACGCCCGGAATCACGCGGAACGGCACGCCCGCGGCCGCGAGCGTCAACGCCTCCTCGCCGCCGCGTCCGAACACGAACGGATCGCCGCCCTTGAGCCGCAGCACCCTTTGGCCGGCACGGGCAAGCTCGATCAGGCGCTTGGAGATGTCGGCCTGGGTCGCCGACGGCTTGCCGCCGCGCTTGCCGGCGAATTCGAGCCGCGCCTGCGCTCCGGCGAGCGCCAGCACGCGCTTGTCGACCAGCGCGTCGTGCACGATCACATCGGCTTGCGAGAGGCCGGCGAGCGCGTCGAGCGTCAGCAGGCCGGGATCGCCCGGCCCGGCGCCGGCCAGCCAGACGTGCCCGGGCTCGAGCATCGGGATGCCGCCGCGCAGCGCCGCCAGTGCGTTCCAATCGTTCATCGCCCGCACGCTCTTTCGTGACGTCGCCGGTCAGGCGCGACTATACGCAAGGTCATGAGCCCGCAAGCCCGTCCGCTCCGCCGGGGCTGGACCACCGGCGCCTGCGCCACCGCGGCCGCCAAGGCGGCCTATGCGGCGCTGCTCACGGGCGAGTTCCCCGATCCGGTCGAGGTGACCCTGCCGCGCGGCGAACGTCCATCCTTTGCGCTCGCCGTCAACCGCAAGGACGCAACGTCGGCGACCGCCGGCGTGATCAAGGACGCCGGCGACGATCCGGACGTCACCCACGGCGCCCTGGTGCTGGCGACCGTGCGCGCCGGCGCGCCCGGCAGCGGCGTCATCTTTCGGGCCGGAGAGGGCGTCGGGACCGTCACCCGCGCGGGCCTCCCGGTTGCACCGGGCGAGCCCGCGATCAATCCGGTGCCGCGCCGGATGATCCGCGACGCCATCGCCGAGGTCGCGACGGCGGCAAACGGTGCGGGCGACGTCGAGGTCGAGATCGCGATCCCGGGCGGCGAGGCGCTGGCGGAAAAGACCGTCAACCGGCGGCTCGGAATCATCGGCGGCCTGTCGATCCTCGGCACCACCGGCATCGTCGTGCCCTATTCCTGCTCGGCCTGGATCCACTCGATCTACAGCGGCATCGACGTCGCGCGCGCGGCCGGCCTCACCCTGGTGGCCGGATCGACCGGCAGAACCTCCGAGGCGGCGGTGCAGAAGCTCCACGATCTGCCCGAGATGGCCCTCATCGACATGGGCGACTTCGTCGGCGGCATGCTCAAATATCTCCGCAGGCATCCGCTGCCGCGGGTGACCATCGCGGGCGGCGTCGGCAAGATGAGCAAGCTCGCGCAGGGGCTGCTCGACCTGCACTCCAAGCGCGGCACGGTCGATCTCGCCATGCTCGCGGCGCTCGCACAGGCGGTCGGCGGCTCCGCCGCGCTGGCCGAGCGCATCGTGGCGTCGAACACGACGGCGGAAGCGTTCGCGCACGCCGCCGCGGAAGGCATCGCGCTCGGCGACGAGGTCGCGCGCGTCGGCGCAGCGGACCGCGATGGGCGTGGTGGAGGGCAGGGGGATCGCGATCGAGATCGTGCTGTTCGACCGCGACGGCCGGCTGGTCGGCCATGCGCCCTTCGCGAGCGCTCATGACGCCGCTCCCCCGCGGAACCGGCGGCGATAGTCCGGGTCGTAGAGCGCGCTTTCGCGGAAATCCTCGCGCCGCCAGCGCGCGGCCCGACGAGGACGAGCGCGGTGCGCTCGATCGGCTCGGCCGCGACCTTGCCGGCGATGTCGCCGAGCGTGCCGCGCAGGATGCGCTCGTCGGGCCAGCTCGCGCGCACGACCACGGCGACCGGACAGTCGGCGCCGTAGAACGGCGTGAGCTCTTCGACGATCCGCTCGATCGCCGTGATCGCGAGATGGATGACGAGCGTCGCGCCGGTGGCCGCGAAGGCTGCGAGCCGTTCGTCCGCCGGCATGGCGCGAGGCGCGGCCGGGCATGCGCGTGAGCACCACGCTCTGCGCCACCTCCGGCACGGTCAGCTCGCGGCCGAGCACCGCCGCCGCCGCCGCAAAGGCCGGCACGCCCGGCGTCAGCGTGTAGGGAATGCCGAGCCGCTCGAGCCGGCGGAGCTGCTCGGCGAGCGCGCTGTAGATCGAGAGGTCGCCGGAATGCAGCCGCGCCACGTCGCGGCCGGCGGCGTGCGCGGCGACGAACTCCGCTTCGATCTCGTCGAGCGACATCGGCGCGGTGTCGACGATCCGCGCGCCGGCCGGGCAATGGGCGAGCAGCTCCGGCGGCACGATCGAGCCGGCATAGAGACAGACCGGGCAGCGCGCGATGCAGGTCGCGGCCGCGCACGGTGATGAGGTCGGCCGCGCCCGGCCCGGCGCCGATGAAATGCACGGTCATGGCGCGTCTCCGGTGATCGGCGAGCGCGCAGGTCGCCGGTCCGACCGCGATCCGCGGCGCCAGCAGCCGCGCCGCCGGCGCCGCCGGCGGCGAGCGCCGCCGCCTCGGCGACCGACGGCACGCCGGTCAGCGCGAGGACGCGCTCGGAGCTGGTGGCGGTGCGGTGCGCGGCGGCTTCGAGATCGCCCTGCGCCACCAGAACCAGCGGCACGCCGCGCGCCGCCGCCGCATCGGCAATGCCCGGCTCTCCGCCCTTGGCGGCGGACGTCGCAATGCCGTGGAGCGCCTCCTTGCCGAGCCCGCTGCGCGCGAGCGCGGCGGCGATCGCCGCCACGATCTCGTCGGCCGGGGCGCCGCGTCGGCATCCGATGCCCGCGACGATCATGGCTTCACCCAGACCCATTGCGTCACCGGCAGGGCCGGACGCCAGCCGGTCATGTCCGCCGACGCGGCTCGGCGCGCGACGAGCGCGATGCGGATGAGCTCGCCGCCGAGCGCGGCATGGCGCGCGAGCAGCAGCGCTTCGGTCTCGAGCGTCACCGCATTGACCACGAGCCGGCCGCCGGGGCGCAGCGCCGTCGATCGACGGCATCGAGCACGCCCGGGTCGCTGGCGCCGCCGCCGACGAAGATCGCGTCCGGCGGCGGCAAGCCCGGCGAGCGCGGCCGGCGCCGCGCCTTCGACCACCTCGAGCCCGGGCACGCCGAACGCCGCGGCATTGCGGCGGATGCGCGCCGCGCGGTCGGCGCGCGCCTCGATCGCGATCGCGCGCAGCGACGGATCGGCCAGCATCCATTCGATCGCGACCGAGCCGGCGCCGGCGCCGATGTCCCACAGCAGCTCGCCCCGCCGCGGCGCCAGCGACGACAGCGTGACGGCGCGGATCTCGCGCTTGGTGATCTGGCCGTCGTGCTCGAACAGCGCGTCCGGCAGCCCGGCGGCGCGCGCGAGGACGCGGGCGCCCGGCGCCGGCCTCGACCTCGATCGCCACGACGTTGAGCGTCGTCGATCGCGCCGAGATCGAAGCTCGGCGGCGGTCGCCGCGCGCACCCGCTCGCGCGGGCCGCCGAGCGCCTCCAGCACCGTCAGCCGCGACGCGCCGAAGCCGGTGTCCGCCAGCAGCGCGCGCGAGCGCGGCCGGCCCCTCGCCGTCCGAGGTCAGCGCCAGCACGCGCGCGCCCGGCTGCAGATGCGGGCGGATCGAGATCGAGCGTCGCGGCCATGCAGCGAGACCAGCGCGGTCTCCGGCAGCGCCCAGCCGAGCCGCGCGGCCGCGAGGCTGAACGCCGACGGCGCCGGCACCACCAGCGATTTCCGTGCGGTCCGACATGGCGCGCCAGCACCGAGCCGACGCCGTAGAGGAACGGATCGCCGGAGGCGAGCACGCAGACCGGCCGGCCGCGCTGCGCCAGCACCTCCGTCGACCGCGCGCTCGAACGGGCTCGGCCACGGCCGCGACCGCGCCGCGGATGAGCGACGCCGCCAGGCCAGATGGCGCTTGCCGCCGAACACGATCTCGGCGTCCCGACGATCAGCCCGCGCGCCGACCGGGCTCAAGCCCTCGACGCCGTCCTCGCCGATGCCGACGATGGACAGCCAGCGGCGCGGTGCGGCAGTCTCGCGGCGAGAGCGGATCTAGCGAGCGCCATGCGTCAATTCTCATTCTCGGCGGCACGGCGGAAGCGCGGCAACTGGCCGGAGCGGCTGGCCGGGCGCGCCGATCTCGCGGTGACGCTGTCGCTGGCCGGCCGCACCGCGGCGCCCGCCGCGCAGCCGGTGCCGGTGCGGATCGGCGGCTTCGGCGGCGCCGCAGGGGCTCGCCGACTATCTGTCGGCGGAGCGCATCGACGCGCTGATCGACGCCACGCATCCCTACGCCGCCGCATCTCGCGCCAATGCGGCCGAGGCCGCGCGCTCGGCCGGCGTGCCGATTGCTGGCGCTGCGGCGGCCGCCCTGGATCGCGGCTGCCGGCGACCGCTGGACCGAGGTCGCCGACGTGCCGGCGCGCGTGCAGCGCGCTCGGCGCCGCGCCGCGCCGGGTGTTCCTCGCCTCGGCCGCAACGAGCTCGCGCCTTCGCCGGCGCGCCGCAGCACCACTATCTCGTCCGCAGCGTCGATCCGGTCGAGCCGCCGCTCGCGGTGCCGCACGCGCGCTATGTCACCGGCCGCGGCCCGTTCGCGCGAAGCCGACGAGCGCGCGCTGCTCGACGCAGCATCGCATCGAGATCGTCGTCGCCAAGAACAGCGGCGGCACCGCGACCTACGGCAAGATCGCGGCGGCGCGCGCGCTCGGCCTGCCGGTCGATCATGCTGCGCCGGCCGGCGCTGCCGCAGGTGCCGGCGGTCGAGACGGTCGAGGAGGCGGTCGCCTGGCTCGATCATGCGCTCACACCCTGCGACCGCCCGCGGCGTGTAGACCAGCGGCGCGCGGCCGGGCCGCGCGATCACGCGCGTCTCCGCCGAGCCGACGATGATGCAGCGTCGCCATGTCGGCGGCCGCCGGATCGGCGCGCTCGAGCGTGGTCACCGACCACGCTCTCGTCGGGCCGCCCGACCGCGCGTCCGAACACGACCGGCGTCGACGCCGGCAGCTGCTGGCGCAGGCGCTCGAAGGCGGCGCCGAGCTGCCAGGGCCGCGCGCGCGAGATCGGATTGTAGAGCGCGATGACGAAGCCGCGCGCCCGCCGCCGCGTCGAGCCGGCGCTCGATCAGCTCCCACGGCTTGAGATTGTCGGAGAGCGAGATCGCGCAGAAATCATGACCGAGCGGCGCGCCGACGCGCGCCGCGACCGCGAGCATCGCGGTGACGCCCGGCACGATCGCGACGTCGAGCGCGCGCCAGGCTTGCGGCCCCGCCTCGATCTGCCTCGCACACCGCCGCCGCCATGGCGAACACGCCGGGATCGCCGCCCGAGACCAGCGCGACCTGCGCGCCCTCCGCCGCGTGGCGCAGCGCCGCCGCGGCGCGCGCGCCCTCCTCGCGGTTGTCGGAGGCGTGGCGCGTCTGGCCCGGCCGCGCGCGGAACGCGATCGAGATAGGGGCCGTAGCCGTAGAGCGCGTCGGCGGCGGCGAGCGCCGCCTCCGCCTCCGGCGTCAGCCAGCGCGCATCGCCCGGGCCGAGGCCGACCACGGCGAGCCGCCCGCTCACGGCCGTCCCTCCCAGCCCGGCACCAGCACGACGGAGAAATACGGCGCGTCGTCGTCGCGCCTTGGCGGCGAGCGGCATCGTCACCGCGTCCGCCATGGTGCCGCGCTCGACATAGATCGCGCGCGTCGAGCCGTCCGGCTGCGGCCGAGCGCGCGGCGCACCTTGGCGAGATGGCGGCCGAGCTTCATCACCACGGCCGCGTCGGCGTCGGCGAGGCGGCGCTCGAGCTCGGCCTCCGGCAGCGTGCGCGGGCAGCACGGTGAGCACGTCGTCGCCCTGCGCGATCGGCGCGCCGACCGCCGACCAGCAGCCCGACATGCCGGTCACGCCGGCGACGATGTCGGTCGGATAGCGCGCGCGCGAGCCGCACGTGCAGGTGCATGTAGGAGCCGTAGAACAGCGGATCGCCCTCGCTGATCACCGCGACGGTGCGGCCGGCATCGAGATGGCGCGGCGACCGCCGCGGCGGCGGCGTCGTAGAATTCGCCGATCGTGCTGCAGTAGGCGGCGCGGTGCTCGCCGGAATCTCGGTCGTCACCGGATAGAGCAGCGGCAGCTCGGTGACGCCGGGCTTGAGATGGCCGGCGACGATCGCGCGCGCATTGCTGGCGTTGCCGGCCTTGGCGAAATGCACGACCACGTCGGCCTCCTGCGAGCGCGCGCATCGCCTTCAGCGTGAGCAGCTCCGGATCGCCCGGACCGACGCCGACGCCGATCAGCCTGGCGGTCCGCTCATAGTCCGGCCCTCGCCAGCGCGTTGACGGCCGCCGCGGTCATGGCGCTGCCGCCCATGCGGCCGCGCACGATCAGGAACGGCACGCCGCGCGGATCGGCGGCGAGCGCCTCCTTCGATTCGGCCGCGCCGACGAAGCCGACCGGAATGCCGAGGATCGCCGCCGGCTTCGGCGCGCCGGCATCGAGCATCTCGAGCAGACGAAACAGCGCGGTCGGCGCGTTGCCGATGGCGACCACCGCGCCGGCGAGCTGGTCGCGCCCAGAGCTCGAGCGCGGCGGCGGAGCGGGTGGTGCCGAGCTTCTCGGCCAGCGCCGGCACGCGCGCATCGCGCAGGGTGCAGATCACCTCGTTGCCCGCCGGCAGCCGCGCGCGCGTGATGCCGTGCGCCACCATCTCGGCATCGCACAGGATCGGCGCGCCGTCGCGCCAGCGCCGCGCGCGCCGCGGCGACGAGCCCGCGGCCGAACACGATATGCTTGCGCCGCCTCGACGCTGGCCGCAGGCATGGATCATGCGCACCGCGACCTCGGCCTCGTCGGCGCGAGAAGCGCGACAGGTCGGTCTCGGCGCGGATGATGGCGAACGAGCGCTCGTAGATCGCGGCGCCGTCGCGCAGATAGTCGCTGCGGCTCAGCCATGGACCGGCTCTTCGCGTTCGGCGGCGATGCGCACGACCTCGGCGACGACGTCGGCGGCATCGA
Organism: uncultured Alphaproteobacteria bacterium; assembly: GCA_963708765.1. Classification (GTDB taxonomy): domain Bacteria; phylum Pseudomonadota; class Alphaproteobacteria; order Rhizobiales; family Xanthobacteraceae; genus VAZQ01. The sequence goes on from CAVPTV010000022.1 coordinate 65,743, forward strand.
CGTGATAGCGCGGCGTCGCGCGCGCCGAGCCGTCGCGGACGATGCCGCAGCCGCGCTCGGTCCCGACCACGGTCAGCGCGGCGGGCGCCGGATGGGCGCAGCCTTTGGCGCAGCCCGAGACGTGGATGGCGGCGGCCTCGCGCCGCGGCGGCAGCTGCCGCGCGATCTCGGCCGCCAGCGCGCGCGCCGCGATCAATCCCGACGCGCAGATCGGGCGCCGGGACAGGCGACGATGCGGCGGCGCGGATCGTCGGCACGCACGATGAAGCCGAGCCGCTCGGCCGCGGCGGCCAGCGCCGCCGCGCGCTCCTGCGCGACGCCGATCAACAAGCAGCGCGCGGCCCGGCGCCGGCCGCAGCGCAGCTCGACGCCTGGGCGGCGGCGGCGCGGGCCAATTCGCTCGAGCGCGTTCGCATGCGCATGGCCGAACGGCAGCGCGACCCCGAGCGCAACCGAGCCGTCCCGCAGCGGATGTCGGCCGATCGGCTCGGCCGGCGGCCGCGGCGGCAGCACCGGCGCAGCATCGATCGAGCCAGCGACGGCGGCGCGGAAGGCACCGATTCCGTCGGTGCGAAGAACATCGGCGGCGCGCGCCTCGCGCCCCTGCGCCGCAATCGCGCCGAGCAGACGCACCACCACATCGGCAGCCGCAGTCGGGCGCGATCGCTCCGAGCGGCGTCGCCGACGCGGCATCGCCGGCCAGCGCCACATGCAGGCGCGGCGCCCGCGCGGACCCGATCGCCCGCAGCCGGACGTCGGCCGCGAGCGCGTCGAGATGCAGCGCGCCGCCGCCATCGATCACGACCGAGACCTTCGGCGCCAGCACGCAGCCGCGCGTCCGCGATCGCCCGCCGCAGCGTCGCGCGCAAGGCCGGCCGGCGTCGATGAGCGCGTCGGGATCGCCGGCGAGCGGATCGGCGATGACCGGCACGCCCTCGCTCGCCGCGATGCCGAGCGCGGCGACATCGGCCGCGAACAGCGGCGCCGAGCGCGGCGTCAATCCGCGCAGCTGCAGGCTGCCGCGCGAGGTGATCTCGATCGATGCCGTTGCCGTGCGCGCGCGCCGCCGCGCAGAGCGCGATGAACGCAGTCGAGCGGAATGCGCCCCGCCGGCATCAGCCGCACCAGCAGGCCGTCGCCGGTCGCCATCGGCGCGGACAGGCCCGGACAGGCGCCGCGGCGATGGGGCGCGTTCACGGCGCCACCTCCGCGGCGAACGCCAGGAGATCGCTGCCGATATCGTTGCGGCGCGGATGCCACAGCCCGCGGCGGCGCGCGGCCTCGAGCCGCTCGGCGATCGCGCGCGCGGCCGCGGGGTTCTCGCGCAGCAGGAAGTCGCGCACGCGCGCGTCGGCGAGATAGGCGTCGTGCACGAGATCGAAGCAGCGCGCTCGGCACCGCGCCGGTCGTCTCGCGCGAAATCGACCAGCCGGTCGACGGTCTCGGCCAGCTCGGCCGCGCCGCGCGGGCCGTGCCGCATCTGGCCGGCGATGAAGCGCGGATTGACCGCGCGGCCGCGCACGATCCGCGCCAGCGCCGCGTCGAGCGGCCGCGCGCGCGGCCGCTGCGGATCGGTGATGTCGAGCATGATCAGATCGGGGTTGCGGCCGAGCGACGCCGCCGCGGCCGCAAAGCCGCCGACGAAGGCCGCGTCCTCCGCGCCTTCGAGCAGATCGCGGCCGGGATCGTCGCCCGGGTGCACCAGCAGGTCGGCGCCGGCGACGCGCTCCGCGAAGCGCGCCGGGCGCGGGCGTGCCGTCGCCGTCGGCGCCGCCATAGGCGTGCGACGCGGCGGCGAGATAGGCCGCGCCGAGCGTCGTCGCGGTCGGCTCTCGCGCCCGAGCAGGTCCTCGATGCCGGCGCCGTAGGCGCCCGGCGCGGTGCCGAAGATGCGCGCGAGCGCCGAGCGTCGGTCGCCGCTCGACGATCGCCGCGCCGCCGCCAGCGGATTCTCCTCGTCGGTCTCGTCGCGCGCCGCGACCGCTTCGCACCGCGGCGTCGAGCAGCGCGATCTGCGCCGGGAAGAGATCGCGGAACAGTCCGGAGATGCGCCAGGTCACGTCGACGCGCGGGCGGCCGATCGTCGCGGCACGGCAGCACCTCGATGCCGGTGACGCGGCCGGTGGCGTGATCCCAGGTCGGCCGGCAGCCCATCAGCGCGAGGCCCTGCGCGATCTCCTCGCCGCCGGTGCGCAGGGTCGCGCTGCCCCACAGGTCGATGACCAGCGCGCGCGGCATCTCGCCGTGCGCCTGCAGGTAGCGCGCGGATCACCTCGTCGGCGGCGAGCCGGCCGAGGTCCATCGCGGTCGGCGTCGGCAGCGTGCGCGGATCGGCGGTGAACATGTTGCGGCCGGTCGGCAGCACGTCGCGGCGCTCGCGTGCGGCGAGCCGGCGGGACCCGGCGCCACGCGGCGGCCGTCGAGCGCGTCGAGCAGGGCGCGAGCGTTCGGCCGCGGCGCTCGCCTGCCACGCCGGATCGTGTCATCGCACGCGGCGCGCGGCCGTAGATGTGCAGGCCGTCCTTGACGGCGAGATCCTTGAGATCGCAGAGCCAGGCATCGATGCGGCGCAGCGCCTCGTCGGGACCGCTGTCGGCATCGACGCCGGCTTCGCGCGCCAGGCCGCTGCGCTGCGCGGTCTCGACGATCAGCCGCGCCAGGCGCTCGCGCCGCCGGCGGTCGAGGCCGTCGGCCTGCGCGTATTCGTCGACCAGCCGCTCGAGCTCGCGCGCGTCGCCGGACAGGTCCGGCGCCGACCAGCGGCGGCGGCAGATGGCCGATGGTCACGGCCGCGATGCGGCGCTTGGCCTGCGCGGCCTCGCCCGGATTGCTGACGATGAACGGATAGATCGACCGGCAGCGGGCCGACGACCGCTTCGGGGAAGCAGCGACGCCGTCAGCGCCACCGCCTTGCCGGGCAGCCATTCGAGCGTGCCGTGCGCGCCCATGTGCACGAGCGCATCGACCTTGGCCACGTGCTGCAGCCACAGCCCGAAGGCGAGCAGCGCGTGGCGCGGCGGCAGCGCCGGATCGTGATAGTCGGCGCGCCGCTCGCTCGAGCGCCCGCGGTCGGGCGGCAGCGCGACCAGGACGTTGCCGAAGGCGCGCGCGCGGAAGCGGAACGCGCCGTCGCGCACGTCGGGATCGGCCGCGGGCTCGCCCCACGCCGCGCGAATTTTTGCGACGGCTTCGGCGGGCAGGCTGTGCCAGCAGCCGAGCGTAAGCGTCGAGCGACAGCGCCGCGTCGGTCGAGCCCGCGTCGAGCGCATCGAGCAGCGCGCGCGACGTCTGCGGCACGTCGCGCACCGCATAGCCGGCCTCGCCGAGATCGGCGAGCAGCGCGAGCACGCTCGCCGGCACGTCGAGCCCGACCGCGTAGCCGGTGCGGCCGGGCGCGCCGGGATAGTCCGGCATCAGCACCGCGATGCGCCGCTCGCCGCGCGGCGTCGTGCTGCAGCCGCACCAGCGCGGCGACGCGATCCGCCACGAAGGCGATCCGGTCCGGCTCCGGCCGGTTGGCGAGCGCCGGTGAAGGCGAGCCCGTCCTGCGGCGGCAGCGGGTCCTTGAACGCGACGGCGCCGGCGAGCACGCGGCCGTCGAGCTCCGGCAGCACCACATGCATGGCGAGATCGGCGGCGCCGAGCCCGCGCGGGCTGTCGCGCCAGGCCGCGCGCTTGGTGGTCGCGATCACGACCTGCAGCACCGGCACGCCGGCCCGTCGAGCGGCGTCGGCTCGCCCGGCTCGCCGCCGGCGGCAAACGCCGTGGTGGTGACGATGACGGCCGGCGCGAGCCGCGCCAGCGCCGCGCGGAGGAACGCCGCCGCGTCCGGATCCTTGAGGCTCGTGATCACGAGCGGCGCCGGCGCAAGGCCGCGCGCCGCCAGCGCCGTCGCACAGCGCGTCGATCGGCGCGACGTCGGCCGCCAGCAGCATCGACCGATAGAAGATGATCGGCACCACCGGCCGGCCGGGCGGCAGCTGCGCGGCGAGCCGGTCGAGGTCGACCGCGCCGATGCCCGGCAGGTAGCCGGCCATGCGCGGCACCGGCTGCGGCTCGGCAGCCTCCAGCGCGCGCGCCGGCATGGCGGGCGAGCCGGCGCAGCAGCGCGCGCAGGTTCTCGCGTCCGCCTTCGCGGAAGAAGCGCAGCAGCGTGTCGAGCTCGTGCTGGCGGCAGGGTCGACGCCTCGCGCGAGCCGCGGATCGTCGCGGTCCTCGCCCGGCAGCAGCGCCAGCGCGATGCCGCGCTCGCGCGCCAGCGCCGCGAGCCGATCGGCGCCGTAGCGCCACCAGTCGAGACCGCCGAGCAGGCGCACCACGATCACCTTGGCGTGCGCGCCGACGCGGTCGATCCAGAGATCGACCGACATCGGATGGCGCAGGTCGCGCAGCTGCGCGAGCCGCACGCTCGGCAGCGCGTCGCGCTCCATCGCCCAGGCCGCGGCGAGACCCGGCGAGGTCGCTGTCGGCGAACGACAGGATCGCCACGTCGCCCGGCGGCTGGCCGAGATCGACCGGCTCGACGATCTCGTCGAGGCTCGTGGAGCTGGTCGCGAGCAGATGCATCGCTCATCCGAGCAAGCGTCCGCGTCACGGCGGCGCGGTCCAGTCCCTTCAGTCCGATCACGACGAGGTGGCCCTGGCGCGTCTCGGCCGCGTTCCAGGGCCGGTCGTATTGATGCGTGACCCGCGCGCCGACCGCCTGCACGCAGCAGCCGCATCGGCTTGCCGGCGACCGCCACGAAGCCCTTGACGCGGAACACGTCGTGGGTGTCGGCCACCGCGGTGACGCGCGCCGCCAAGCGCGGCGGGATCGGCGATCTCGGGCAGCGCCACCACGAAGCTGTCGAAATCGTCGTGGTCGTGCTCTTCCTCGTCGTCGTGCCAGGTGCGGCGGTTCTCGATGTCGTCCTCGGTGCCGATGCCGAGCCCGAGCAGCGCGGCGGGATCGACCTTGCCGTCGGCCACCGTGACGATCTTCACGGCGCGCGGCAGCGCGCCGGTGACGGCCGCCGAGCGCCTTGTCGACGCCGGCGGCGTCGAGCAGGTCGCACTTGTTCAGCACCACCAGGTCGGCGCAGGCGATCTGATCCTCGAACACCTCCTCGATCGGGTCGTCGTGATCGAGCGAGGCGTCGGCGGCGCGCTGGCGGGCCAGCGCCTCGAGGTCGGCGGCGACGCGACCTTCGGCGAGCGCCGCGCCGTCGACCACCGCCACCACGCCGTCGACGGTGACGCGGCTCTTGATCGCGGGCCAGTGAAACGCCTGCACCAGCGGTTTCGGCAGCGCGAGGCCGGAGGTCTCGATCACGATGTGCTCGACCTCCGGCATGCGGGCGAGAATGGTGTCGAGCGCCGGCACGAACTCGTCGGCCACCGTGCAGCACAGGCAGCCGTTGGCGAGCTCGACGATGTTCTCCTCCGGGCAGGCGGCGTCGCCGCAGCCTTTGAGGATCTCGCCGTCGATGCCGACGTCGCCGAACTCGTTGACGATGACGGCGAGCCGGCGGCCTTGCGCATTCGCCAGCACGTGGCGGATCAGCGTCGTCTTTCCGGCGCCGAGAAAGCCGGTGACGATGGTGCAGGGCACGCGGGCGAGCGTAACGGTCATTCGATGTTCTCCTGAAAATCGACTCTGAAATCGATGGGCGGCATGCGGGCGATCAGGCCGCGCTTGAGCGGCTCGGGCCGGCCGCGCCACGGCATCAGGCCATCGGGCGCGCCGGCGAGCAGGCGCGCGCCTTCGATCAGCGCCGGCCCGCAGGCGGCGTCGAGCTGGCCGAACACGTAGGTCCAGGAGCCGTTGCTGCGCATGGCGGCGCTGGCGCCGCGGTTGCAATTGGCAAGGCAGCGGACCGGCCGCACCACGACGCCGCTGCCGGCGGCCGCCTTGGCGGTCGCCTCGGCGAGGATCGCGCCCGGGACGCGGCTCGCTCTCCGGCTCGCCGGCGCGCCGGCAGGTGATGCAGACATAGATGATCGGGGCATCGGTCGATGCCTCGGTGTCGGTCACGTTGCTCTCATCGACGACGGTCACCCGTGCCGCTCCAATGGGGGCATGGCCCCAAGCCGGGTGCCCGTAGAGCGAATCGACCGGCGCCGAGGCACCCCGCCCGGCCCGCGACCGAATCAACGGCAGGTCTCCTGGCTCGCGGGTCGCCGCCCGTCACCGCCTTCCCGGATGGTCCCAGTGGCCGTGTGGTACGGGCTCGCCGCTTACAGTTGCGGGGGCAGCTGCGGAATTGGAACCTGCGTTCCTCACCGCATTCCCTGTTCGCTCTCTCGTGAGAGACCGTCGATGGGGCCACTTAACGGTGGCCGTCGGCCCTTTGTCAATGCGGACGTGCAGGTCGTGTCCTGCGGGCGTGCATGCGTAAACGCGCTCGGGCGGCGGCTTGTGCGAGCCCGCTCGGTTTTCGACAGCCGACGCATCATTGCCTCGCAGCGAAACGACGCGATGGCCAAAACCGGCTGTCCCAGGAACGTCCGCGTTGAGTCAGCTTCACCTCAGTAAGCCGACTTCCGTCGGCGTGGTCGGCAGGTCTCTTCCGGGCCAATAGGAGACATTGCGTCCATTATTCAATCACTTCGTCGGCGCGCAAAAGAAACGACTCTGGGATCGTCAGCCCCAGCGCTTTCGCCGTCTTTAGGCTGATGAAAAGCTCGAACTTGGTTGGCTGCTCGACCGGGATGTCGGCCGGTTTCGTGCCACGCAGAATCTTATCGACAAGATCGGCGGCACGCCGGAACTGATCCGAAAAGCTTGGTCCATAAGATAGAAGACCTCCCGCTTCGACGTAGTCCCTAGTCACGAAGACCGTCGGCAGCCAAGCGGCGAGCGCGTTGCTGGTGATTTGAAACCGGGCATTGGACAGGAGTGGGTCGGCACAAACGTAAAGACCGTCCGCGCGGCCTTTCAGCGCGCCAATGACGAGCGGGATATCGTCGACGCGTTGGACTTCGGCCCTTGTTGCTTCAATGCCGAGCGTACGCGCTCCCGTCTCGACCTCGCCCATCTCCAAAACAGCAGCGGGATAGCCGGCGTTTGCCAGGATCGCAAGCCGTCGGAGGCCGGGAACCACTTCGCGCAGGAGCCCAATGCGCTTGCCGGCAAGATCGGGGGCCTGATGCGACAAGCCGGTCACGTTGCCGCCTGGGCGCGCCAGGCTCGGGACCAGACCCATGCCGAGTGGATCGCCGGCCAGCACAAAGACGATCGGGGTGACCGAAGTCGCGCGCTTAGCCGCGGGAGCTGCGCTACCCGCTGTGAAGAGAACGTCGACCTTGTGTTTAACCAGATCGGCCGCGAGTTCAGCATAGCGATCGACACGGCCTTCCGCCCAGCGATATTCAATCGCCACCGTGCGGCCTTCGATCCAACCGAGTTCGCGCAAGCGCTGCACGAAAGCGGCGATCCACGGGCCCCAGGCGGAAGGCGTGGCTGTACCAAGAACCCCGATCGTCGCCAGCTTGCCTTGTTGCGCTCGCGCAGTGAGCGGCCATGCCGCCGCACCGCCGATCAGCGTGAGGAATTCGCGTCTCTGCAAGTGATTCCATTGCATTCGAGGGTACGAGCCAGAGGCACCTTGAGAGGACATCGAATTGGCGAGGATCAGTCAGGGAGAAATCGGAGCAGTTCCAAAGCCTAGCAGCCGTTCGGGGGGTGGCCAATGTCTCAGTTGGGTCAAGAGGAGACATCCTGGCATAGTGCGTCCCCGCGCTCACTCAATCGCAAGGTTGCCGCGACTGATCGTTTCCGCCCAGACTGTGGCTTCAGCTTTCGTGTCTTCCAAAAATCTCTGCGGCGGTTCTCCGCTAGCTGTGAATCCAAGTTCGTCCAGCCGCTGTTGTGCCTCCTTGTCCGCTAGCGCTGCCAGCAGGGCTCGGTAGATCTTATCCAGCGCGGGTTGCGGCGTGCCTTGAGGGGCGGCAAGACCCCACCAGTTGGATGTAACATAGCCTGGCACGCCGCTCTCGGTCGCGGTCGGAAGTGGCACGTTTGGCACGCGCTCCTTGCTGGCGACCGCCAGGGCCCGAACACGTCCAGCCTCGACGTAGCTTCGTCCAACGCCCCAGCCGGCAAGGTAGAGCTGGACCTCGTTGGCCAGCACCGCCTGCATAGCTGGCGGCGCGCCTCGATAGGGGACGTGGACGAGTTCAATCCCAGTCAATTGCTTGAGCCGCTCGACCGCAAGGTGCGGCGTCGTGCCAACGCTGGGCGATGCGTAGCTGAGCTTGCCCGGGTTGGCTTTGGCGTAGGCGATGAATTCGCCGAGCGTCTTCGCCGGCACGGCGGGATTGGTGTAGAGCACCGAGGGGACGTCGGCCACCTTCGTGATCAGCGTGAACGCCGCCAGCGGGTCGAAACGCACCTTGGGGAACATAAACTGGTTCACGGCGAAGTTGTTGGTGGCGCCGAGCAGTAGCGTGTAGCCATCCGGCGCGGCCCTGGCCACCGCTTGCGCTCCGATCGTGCCGCCACCGCCGGGCCGTGCGTCAATGACCAGCGGCTGACCAAGGTTGCGCTCGATGGTCGAAGAGAGCAGCCGGATGATGGTGTCACCTGCCCCGCCCGCCGCGTAAGGCACGACGATGGTTATGGGCCGTTCCGGAAACTCCGCAGCCATCGGGCGCTGCGAGCTGGCAACCAGCGTTGCGCTCGCGAGAATGAACGTTCGGCGGTTCAGGGAGGACATGACGTTCCCCAGCACGAGGACCTTGCGTTACAGGTCGATTCTCATCAGGTCGTGAGCGATTTGCAATGGCCCCTGATAGGTGCAGCGAATGTCTTGCACGAACGCGTCGATCTGATGCGGTCCCATCAGTTCGATCGGCAGATGGTTTGCGGCAGCGCGTTTGAGCACGGGACTGAGGGAATCGACGTGACCGATGTGCGTCGCGATCAGGTGCTTGACGCGGCATTCGACCGCGAGACGGCCGAGCTCGCTCGGACTGGTGTGCGAGAATGTGCCTACCTTAGATTGGCGGCGATGCTCGATGAACGCTTCGGTGAAGGTGCAATCGTGGATGAGCAGGTCCGCGTCGCGCGACAGGCGCGTGATGCCCTGGCAGGGCGCGGTGTCGCCGCTGTAGGTGACTATCTTGCCTTCGGCCTCGATGCGGAAACCGAAGCAGGGCGAAATCTCGGGCGGTATGTGATTGACGTGGTCTGCAACCACTTTGATGTCGCTGTCGTGGAATATGACGCCAGCCTCATATTCCGTGACCTTAGGACGCACGGCTTCGATGTTGGCCTGCCGCACGGGATAGGCGGACCGCGCCCGGATGTCGGCATCAAAGGCGCCGCCTTCGAACAGGTGACGGGACAGATCAATGGTCCCCTTGGGGCCGCGGACATCGAGCGCGCCGACCCGGCCGAGAATCCAGCTCGAGATCACGAAGAATGGAAACTCGCAGACGTGATCATGATGCAAATGAGTGAGCAGCAGATACGCGACGTCGGCCGGGTTCACGTTGACGCGCATCATCTGCCGCGTCGCACCATGCCCACAATCGAGCAGGAAGTGCCGGCCGTTGTCGAGCGTGATCAGCAGGGAAGTGTGACAGCGGTCCGGGTCGGGCAGCGCGGCTCCGGTTCCAAGCATGATGATACGCATCGCGCTACCTCTTTCACGTGATCACGCTCTTGGACAGGGTTACGGTGACAGTGCACTCAATTCAAAGCGCTGCAGGAGGCGAATTGGATCAGTGCACTGTCACCGTAATCTAAACAATCTGAGCGGTTCGAACGCAAGATTTCAGCGTATCGGCAAGGAATTGCAGCGCCTGCCCAAGCTCGGCACGGTTGCGCGCGGCCCCAAGCGAAACGCGCACCCCGGGTGATGCTGCGTTCCCCACCGCGAATGCATCGTCGCCCACCACGGCGAGGCCATGGCGAAGGACGTGGGTCAGAAACTCCGCACGATTCCACTGGGCCGGCAACGACAGCCAGAGATGATGTCCATTCGGCTTCGCGGCGTATGGAACGCCCTTCAGGAATCTGCGGGCCAGTTGCTGGCGGCCGATGGCCTCGTTGCGGATGGCGAGAATGATCTTGTCGGCCACTCCGGACCTGAGCCAATGCGTGACCAGGGCGACCATGAGCGGTGGCGGCATGAGCATGGTCGCCTGCAGATTGCTCCTCATCGTCTGTTCCGACGCAGCATCGGGCGCCAACAGGAACGACACGCGAAGAGCCGGCGCGATGCATTTCGACAATCCCACCGCAAGGTAGGTGCGCTCAGGTATCAGGTTCGCGATCGGGGATACGGTCGGCTCGAGCAGGCCGTAGGCATCATCCTCGATGAGAAATAATCCATTCCTGCGAATGATGTCGGCGATGATTTTTCGGCGGTCAGGACCAAGCGTTGCCGTCGTCGGATTGTGCAGTGTCGGAATGAGGTAGACCGCCTTCGGCTTGTGCTCCTTGCAAGCGGCCCTGAGCGCATCCGGCAGGATACCTTCCTCGTCCATCGCGATACCGACAAGATGCACGCGGAGTTTTTCGGCCGCCGCCTTCACTCCGGGGAACGTCAAGGCCTCGGTCAGCACCACGTCGCCCGGAGAGGTCACCGACATCAGTGCATTGAACAGGATTGCCTGATTGCCTGGATAGATCACCAGACGACCGGCGTTCGCATCCGGCACGCGCGTGCGCAACCATCTTGCAGCAACGTCGCGCTGGTCGTCGCTGCCGCCGGGGTACTGGTAGTTCAGGAACGCACTGAAGCTCGACTCGTTCTGGATCGACTGAAGCCCCTGCGCGATGCGCAAGTCGAGACCGGCCTCCAGCGGCTGCGGTGGGAGGTTCATCGAAAGATCGATCTTGACCTGAAAGGGAATATCCCCCGCTGCTCGCGCGGTCGTTTCGGAAACGAATGTCCCGCGTCCGACCTGCGCTTCGAGCAGCCCCCGCCTTCGCGCCTCTCCATACGCCCGGGTCACGGTCGTGAGATCGACGTCCAGGGCGCTCGCCAGCGCGCGATGGGTCGGGATTTGCTGGCCGCGCACCAGCCGTCCGCTGGCGATGTCGGCCGCCAGCGCATCGACGATGCGCATGAAAACCGGTCCTTGCCACTCGGATAATGTAGGGAGCCAATCCATGCAATTTTCCGGCTTGTCATTGATTGTATGGTAGCTTGTCCCTATTGCATGGGTCAGTCTCCCGTCAAGGAGTTTTCGGCATGATGGACGCGCAGCAAGTCTCAACCGCGCAAGCGTTGTGGCGGGGATTTACGATGAGGTGCCCGAACTGCGGGACCGGCAAACTGTTTGGCCGGTTTCTGAAAGTCGTCGATCACTGTTCGGTATGCGGCGAGGAATTCTCTCATCAGCGCGCCGACGATTTTCCGGCCTACATCGTGATCTTCGTCGTCGGCCACACCATCGTTCCGGCAGCGCTCGCCATTGAGGTCAATTATGCGCCGCCGACGTGGCTTCAGTTCCTGATTTGGCTCCCGTTGGCAGTCGCCAGCGCGCTCGCCCTGCTACAGCCCACCAAAGGGGCGGTCGTGGGATTGCAGTGGCAACTCGGATTGGGTGGCTTCGAGCAGTCGCAACTCCGGCGTCGCGCCACGTTCCAACCTCTTGTCACACGCAGTGCACCTGCAAGACAGGCCTGAGATTGCAGACCGACCGGTCCCCGGTGACACGGAAGCTCCTTCCGCGTCTGCAGGAAACTTTGCGGCCCAGAGTTGGGACATGGCCGCAAAAGAGGGACCCGACAATGGCGCTGCTGATCCAGTAGCCATTGCGGCGGATGGCGGTGCTGACAAGGTTGCTTGGACCCGACGTGTCACGGATCTGTCGTGGAATTGCTGCCAAATCGTGCGGACGATCAAAACGGAGGAAGTCGAACATGTTGTTCATGCTAGTGAGTCGGGCCAAGCCAGGAAAAGAACGCCAGGTGCTAATTGAGAATTCTCAGCTCTCAAATGCACCCCGAAACATGGGAGTTGGTTCGAAATGGTGACTTATCTCACATCCTATACAAAGTTGGTGACGAGCCGGGATTTTTTGCAATTCTAAATGCACCTACCTTCGAGGATGCCAAAACATTGATTGATCGCGCCGCACCAAGACTTGAAAATTTCGACGTTGAAATAGTTCCAGTTAAGCACTTTCCTCACTTCGAGTGATACTCAGTCCGCCACCGTCGCCTTGAGCCCAGGTGCCAACTGTCCCGACACCGCTGCCTGCAGCCGCCTTGGCGGTCGCCTCCGCCAGGATCGCGCCCGGACGCGGCTCGCTCTCCGGCTCGCCGGCGCGCCGGCAGGTGATGCAGACATAGAATCCTGGCGCTGTGTTTTATCGTCAGCGAGAGTGAAAGCGCCATGGCCTCTGGCCCTCATTCATAGGATGCCAATGCTTGCCGCAGAATTTATCGGGCGGGCTCCGAACCATCTAACGGCTGGCCATGCCACGCGCCATCCGCTGGTCGCAACCCTGGTGCCGAGCAGCGCTGCAATCGATGGGTTTGTTAGGTCGCGCAACTCGGCGCAACATTACCCGACGTGCAAGCTCCTGAAAACCGATGGGCGGCATGCGTGCGATCAAGCCGCGCTTGAGCGGCTCGGGTCGCGGGCCTTGATCGCAAGGCAACCTACCTCCCCGACGCACGCGAAACTGTTGCCTCGCGTGTCAATGGAAAATTGAGTTGGCCGCTGCGTTGAACGAGCACGTTGAAGAGCAGCGGCAGGGGAGCCGCCACGGCGAGCATTCCGGCAATCAATGGCAGGGCCGTTCGATACGGAACGGCGGCGATCAAGAGAGGGCCGACGATTGCACCTACGCTCCAGGCCGTGAGCATCGCCCCATAGATCGTTCCCGCATTCTTGGCGCCGAACACATCGGTGGAGAAAGCCGGCATGGTCCCGAAACCGCCGCCGTAGCAGAGCGCGATGACGGCGACCGGGACGAGCAATACCGCAAAATGGTCTATCGACGGCAGTAACGCGAACGCGACCGTCTGCAGGAGGAACAACGCCAGGAAGGTGCGCGGGCGGCCAAGCCTGTCCGACAGCGCTCCCCAGATCAGCCGGCCGAGCCCGTTGAATAGCGAGATCAGGCATACAGCCATTGCGCCCAGCGCTGGGCCGACATGCGTGAGTTCCTGCGTCAGCGGCGCGGCGACGGAGATCAAGGCCGCGCCAGCGGTGACGTTGAGCGCCAGCATCGACCACAGAAGATACCAATGCGGCGTGCGCAGCGCCTCGGCCAGCGTCAGCTCCGTGCTGGTCGTCAGCGTCCGTTGCGCAGCCGGCGTCCAGCCCGGCGGCGCGTAGTTATCCGGCGCCGACCGCAGGAACTGAGCTGCCAACACCACGATCGCGAAGTAGCCGGCGCCCAGCAGCATGAGGGTGCTGCTGCACGCCCTGAGCCTTGATCAACGCCGTGGCCAGCGGGCCCGTGACGAGGGCGCCAAGTCCAAACCCGGTCACCGCCAAGACCAGTGATGAACCCGCGCTTGTCGGGGAACCATCCGATCAGGACGGCGAGCGGGACGATATAGCCGAGGCCGAGGCCGATGCCGCCCAAGACACCGTGGGTCAAGTAGAGCGCGGTCAGGTTGGGTGCGAAACCGGACAGGAGAACGCCCGATCCATACAAGACGCCCGCCGTGGTCGCGATCGCGCGTGGCCCGATCCGGCGCTGGAGGTTTCCGCCGAATCCTGCCGTTACACCAAGCACCGCAAGAGTGATGGTGAACGTCAGATTCGCCTCGGTCTTGGTGGCTTCGAACTGCTCTCGCAGCGGATTGAGAAACACGCTCCAGCCGTACACGGCGCCGAGCGCGAGCTGCATGCAGAACGCCGCCGCTGCGATGCCCGTTCGTCGTCGAACAAATCCGGCGCAGAGATGGATGGCGCGAAGTTGGTCCATGGCGCTTTCCTGAACGGGCGTTCTATTTGGACTGCGTTCCGATCGTCGGCGTGGCCACTTGGCTCGCCGCGAATAGTTAGCTGACCTCCAATCCTTGTTCTGTGACGGAGATCACATTTGAAAAAGTTTGCGTGTCGCCGGAGGTGTCATGGCGCTTGCCGAAATCGCTTCAACGCTGATCGGCCTATGGATATCAAAGCTGCCATTTCGGAAATGGCGTCAGATCAATCACCGCCGGGAAAGACGAGTGACATGTCGTGGAATTTCTGCACCGGAAGGTTCTTGACGTTCTGATGCAACTGAGACACATCCACGCCCACACTCGTGATGGAGAGCGAGTCCGCTTCAGCAGTTGGAGCAGTTAAGAAAATCAGCTTCAGGCCGACCCCGACCAGGATAACTGCGACGACCGCGATAACGTGATGTGGGCGCATGATGGTTCCTTCGGTTGCGAATCACCACAGTGTTTGGCTGCACGAGTGAAATTTTTCTCTTTGCAAAGAGCCAGAAAGTATCGAACCTGATGCAATTCCATTGACGCACCTGTTCATCGGAACGGCTGGAACTATTGCCGAGACACTGACGAAACCGTCACTGTTGTGCCTCAATTTCAATTGCCGGAAGCTATGAAATGATGGATGGCGACGATGACGTAGAATGCGAGGCAGGCGCTTGCCACGACGACTGTCCCTCTATGATTGTAGGGCGGATAGGCGTCTCGCCCGATTTCGCACTTGGCGAATTCGGAGACATCACAGCGGTCTAGGACTGATCGCGCTAACGCCTGTCGCCACTGTGGCTCACCGGCGCGTTCTACGGCCAGCGGTAGCGCATCTGCAGGGGCTAGCATGACAACCTCCAAGTTTGGCGATGCGCGATGCTAGGCAATCGACCGCAGCCGCCGCATCATTCGAACGGATGATGCGGTTACTGCTGTTGCTGCGCCGCCTTCACCACGCCTCCCGGTGAACCGCGATGACGGCGGCGGCTGGGATGCGATCAGGACCGCGAATGCGAGCGCGGGCAGAATTCTCCATGCGTGCATCTCCAATCGCATCAGGTACCGCGCGGTAAGCGGGTGACTCGCAGCCATCACGCCGGCGGCGGCAGTTCGCAGCTCCACGCGGCATCCGGAGCGCCTTTCGACCTCGACGCGCTTCGGACGATCGCCTGGTAGTCCTGGCAAGCGAAAATGAGCCAGCCCAATTCGCAGCTTCGACGCGCGCGACGCATCCGGACGACGGCATCGCTCACCTGCCGCAAATCCGTGTCGGGCTGGCCTTGGGCGAGGTAGGCGATCGCCTGGCTGGCAGCCTCGTCCCATGGCTTGCAAACGGACGCGTACGAGCGGCCTTCTGCGCGGGCTTCGAAGCCGCCTTTCGTTTCCCGCTTGAAGGCGGGCAGCGTGAGCACGCCCGCAATGACCAGCACCACGACGCCGATCGTGCGGCGCGACCATTTGTGCTGCATCGCCTGCTCCGCCGGCGTCAGCGGGATGCGAATGCGTGGACGCATGGCCAGTAGGTGATCTGGGCAAAGCCGCCGATCGCGAGCAGCAGGAGCGGAAGCCGTTGCCACGTCGATAGTGAGCGTGTATGGGCGCGCATCGGTCAACCTCTTGCGATTGACGTTGCGCCCAACATGGCAGAGCACTCGATGCGTCGCGTCATACGATCGAATGATTTCGTGTGATCATTTATGTCCGAGCACGCGTTGCAGGTGCGCCCCTACCGCCATCCATGGACACGAGGAGCGCCGGCGCGATTCTGCGTTACCTCGATGGTCTTCACGGAAGCCGAGGATAGCGTGCGGCTATCTCCGAAGATCCGGAGGCGGCGTGCGAAAAGATCGGCAATTCAATCAGAGGGTCTGAAAATCAGAGTGTCTGATCGCTCACATTCTCGACACCGAGATGCAAACGAAGGTGACCTGGTGCAAGTCCGTGCCTGATCATGTGTCACCAACTCAAACTTGGGTTGGCTGCCGCACCGCGGGGCGCGTCAGTCGTGTCGGAGAGGCGTCAGCGTCCGGTGGACGAGAGCCGCCAGCTCTGCTTGATGGTTTGTGCCGGTCTTGGCGAAGGCTTGCTGGAGCTGGGTCCGCGCTGTAGTTGGAGCGACCCCCATCGTCTCTGCGGCCGCCTTCAGACCATGACCGCGCGCGACGGCTATTGCCATTTGCGCCTCCCGGTGGGTCAGGCCGAAAGCTTGCCGCAAAGACACGATGGTAGGGTCATCGTTGCGATCCGGATCGCTGAGGAAGACGACGCCGCACGCGGTCTGATTACTGGTCTCGAGGGCGTCCGCGGTGCCAACCGGCTTGAGCGGAATTGCGATCAGCAAGAGAGGTCTCAGATCGACGCCACGGTCGATGGCCAAGAGACCTTGCGTGCCAGCGGAAACCGCTCCCTTGATCACCTCGCGCAATGAGCGGGTGTCCGACGGGCTGCGTCCAATAAGGCCCGCGGAGGAGAGTCGCAGGGCATTTGAACCGTCCATGATCTCCCGAGCTCGCCGATTGTGCCATAGCGGCAGCCCGGAGCGATCGACCAGGACGACCCCAAGCGTAAGGCAATCGAGAGCGCCCGATGTCATGTCGGCACGAAGACCGGCTGCGTTCAAGCGCATCTGCAGGCGCAGAGCACGATCGAGATGCGGTGCAAGCAGGCGCATGGAGTGCAGATTGTCGCCGTTGAACATCCGGCCATCTTCCCACAGCGTCGCGATGAAATTGCGACCCGCGGACCTCGATGCCGGTGACGCCGAATTCGTCAACAGAGGCTCGAAAGTCTGCAGATAGCGCTTGGTTATTCGCAGGCCGATCGCCTCGCGGGCTCCGACGTCCTTCTGCGACCAGAGGGTGCTCAGGAAAACGAGCTTAAGAAATCGAATGATCAGTTCGCCGAATTCCTGCGCGTATTCATCGAGAACCAGTAGGTCCGCGCGCGAAAGGAAGAAGGTTCCGTGGCAGCCCGCCTCGAGGGCGTTCGGATTGGCGTTCGGGGGGCGGGCGCTCTGGCCTGCATCCCAGAAGTCACGTCGGCCGCCGATCAGCGTACCTAGCGCGTAAATGGTCTCCGGCCAAAGCTCTGGACGCTCGATCGATTTATAGATGCGATCGACAAGAGGCAGAAGTGCTTCGTCGGTAGGGGTCATGGCGCATGGCTCATCCGGGAAGCTTCTCTAAGCTCGCCAGGCTAGCCGAAACAATCTGGAAATGCTTCATCTATTCATAGGAAGCCCGCGCGGCCGATCCGCCGGTTCGATGTCGGACGGCACAAGCGGGTCGGTGATCCGTGCGTGATCATCCCGGTGCGTCAATCGTCCATGAACTACTTTGGCTCACGACTCTGGAAGGGCACGAGTGGCTTCCGCCGGCATGTTGTTCGGGTGATGCCCGATGTGTCTTGGCATTGCAGCGAAACGTCGCGATGGGCCAGGAGCAGACACCTGAGCAGTACAAGTTAATGAAATCCGCTTCGGGGTGATCTTTATTCCAACGCAACCCCGTGACCCTCGCCGCCACCGCCGGACGCCTGCTTGAATACGACAAGCAGCGGGATCACGACGAGCGTCGCGATCATCAACAGCTTGAAATCGTCGATGTACGCAATGATCTGTGCCTGCCGGGTGATCATGGCGTCGAGTGCCGCACGGCCGGCGTCGGTAGCTGGATTCCAGAACTGTGCGATGGCCGGGTTCTCAAACACGCGGTTCACGGCGGTGACGTGCTGACCGATTTCGGCGTGGTTGGCCTGCGTGTTCTGTGTCAACAAGCTGGTCACCACCGAAATGCCGACGCTGGAGCCGATGTTGCGTGAAAGATTGAAGAGACCGGTGCCGTCGGTCCGCTGCTCCGGTGGCAGTGTTGCCAAGGTCACCGTGCTGAGCGGCACGAACAGAAAGCCAAGGCCGGCGCCTTGTACCACCCCGTTGCCCATGATCGCCGTCTGCGAAACATCGGGCGTCCAGCCGGTCATGTCGTAGAACGACCAAGCCGTAAGTCCGAGGCCAATGACGAGGAGGAGGCGCGTGTCGACCCGCCCGACCAGCCGTCCCACGATCATCATGGCCACCATCGTGCCGATTCCGCGGGGCCCCAAAACCAGCCCGGCAGTGACGATCGGATAGTTCATGAGGCTCTGAAGATAGGGAGTGATGAGCGCGAGGGAGGCAAGATACGTGACGCCAACGATGAAGATAAAAGCCATTCCGGCCGCGAAATTGCGGTCGCGGAAAAGTGCCGGCTTCACAAAGGGCTCGTCCGCAGTAAAAGTGTGCACGAGAAACAAGTAGAACGCCGCCGCGGCGACGATGGCCTCGATCCAGATCTCGCCGGACCCAAACCAGTCGAGCTGCTCGCCGCGATCGAGCAGGATCTGCAGGGCGCCGATCGCGAGACTCAAGGTCCCGAAGCCGAACCAGTCCAGCTTCGCACCGGCGTTCCGCTCGGTGTCCGGCAGGAAAGTGGTGATGCCGAGGAAAGCGAGGGCTCCAATCGGCAGGTTGATATAGAAAACCCAGCGCCAAGTATAATTCTCGGTGAGCCAGCCACCGAGGACCGGGCCCAGGACGGGTCCGACCATGACCGCGATGCCAAATAGCGCCATCGCAGAGCCTCGGCGCTCCTGCGGATTGATGTCGATGAGCACGGATTGCGAGAGTGGCACGAGCGCCGCGCCGAACATCCCCTGCAGGGTCCGGAACAGGACGATCTGCACCAAGGATTGCGCCATCCCGCACAGCATCGATGCGACGGTGAAGCCTGCGACGGCGGCGAGGAAGAGGCGTTTGCGACCGAACCGGCCGGCGAGGAAGCCCGTCAGCGGAGTCATGATCGCGGCAGCGACGATATACGAGGTCAGCACCCAGTTGATCTGATCCTGGCTGGCCGAGACGCTGCCTTGAATGTGCGGCAGCGCGATGTTGGCGATCGTGGTGTCGAGCGCCTGCATGATGGTGGCGAGGATCACGCATATCGTGATCGCCGCCCGATTCGTGCCCTCTGCCGCGCGGTCCGTAGCCATCACGGGCTCGCTTGGGCGCGACCGAACAGTGCGGTCAGGAATTGCGGCAAGCCGCGTTGGTGCCCGGTGTCAACATCGACCACCACGCTCATTCCGGCGCGCAACGCTGGCTGGTTCTTATCGCCGGTGTCGAGGCGAATGCGCATCGGGATGCGCTGCACGACTTTCACCCAATTTCCGCTGGTGTTCTGCGCCGGCAGCAGCGAGAACTCCTGCGCCGCAGCCGGGCTGATGCTCTCGACGGTGCCGTGCCATTCCAGGTCCGGATAGGTGTCCACCGTCACCGTGACCGGTTGCCCGGCACGCACATTCGTCAACTCCGTCTCTTTCGGGTTCGAGTCGACCCAGACGTAATCCGTGGCGACGAGATAGAAAGCCGTCATCGACGCCTGCAGGTACTTGCCGGGTGCGAGCGAGGGCACGTTCGTCACGATGCCGGCGAACGGCGCCTTCACGACGGTGTGGTCGAGCTGGCGCGCGGCTTCGTTCCGCTGGGCCACGGCATCGCGATAGCGCGGGTGCTGCTCGACCGGAATATTGGGGTCACCGTTGAGGTTGGCGGCGATGGCGGCAAGCTGTTGGTTGAGAGAGGCCAGCTTCTGCTGCGCGTTCTGCTGATTCCGGCGCGCCGTGTCGAAAGTCTGCTGCGACGCGATGTTCTTGGCCGCGAGGTCCTGCTGACGGCGGAATTCGCGATCATAATACTCGATGTCGTTCTGGGCCTGCTTGATCTGCGCGAGCATGTCCTGGTAGTTCGCCTTGAGCGCGTTCAGATCGTTCCCGACGACCCCGACCTGCGCATCGGCGCGCTCAAAAGCGAGTTGGAACGGGAGATCGTCCAGGCGGAAGAGAACCTGGCCCGCTTTGACCTGTTGATTGTTCCTGACGTCGATCTTCCTTGACGATGCCGGAGACGTCGGTCGAGATACCGACTTTGTCAGCTTCGACATACGCGTTGTCCGTCGACATCACTCGGCCGCCGGTGACATACCAGTAACCGCCAACGATCAGGGTGAGCGGGAGCAGCGCGAACAACGCCCACCGCAGCCAGCGCCGGCGCGGAGATGGCGGAGCCTTTTCGGACTCAGAGGACCTCTCGATCGGCCGGTCCGGCTGCGCATGTGGAAGTCGCTCTGGCTGCTCTTGTGGCGGCCGCGCCGGTTGCTCTCGTGGCGCGTCGCGCCTCGCGGCCGGCGCCTCGGCCGTGTCGGAGCGCATCGAAACTATGGTCGCGTCGGCGGGCATACAGTCTTCCTTCGATGCCTGAGTGGGCGCTGGCACTAACGTATTGACGAACAACGTAATGAAAATGCTATATCTATTGCATTCGCTGATGAGAGAGAATTCAGTAATGAACCGCAGTGACCTGGCCGATCTGAACGCGTTCGTCGCTGTTGCCGATCAACGGAGCTTTCGAGCCGCGGCATCGCGTCTCGAGGTCACGCCCTCGGCGCTCAGCCACTCGATGCGGCAGCTGGAGGAGCGCCTAGGGATGCGGTTGCTGAATCGCACGACGCGCAGCGTATCGGTGACCGACGCCGGCTCGCGCTTGCTCGAGCGGTTGCGGCCGGCACTCGGCGAGATCGCCGGCGCGCTCGAGGACATGAACCAAGAGCGCCAGCGGCCCTTGGGGCGGCTGCGCATCTACGCGATCCATCTGGCGGCGGCGGTCATCGCGCCGATCTGGGGACGCTTCTTGTCGACGTACCCGGAAGTCCACCTCGAGCTCGCGTTGGGCGAGGCGCCGATCGACATCGTGGCCAAGGGTTTCGACGCCGGGATCGGACCGCGCGACCGGGTGCCGGCCGACATGATTGCCGTTCGGGTAATGGGGCCGATGAAGATCGCCGTCGTTGGTGCGCCGACTTATTTTGCGCGGCGGCGCCCGCCGCGTACGCCCGATGATCTCGCCCGTCACAGCTGCGTTCAATATCGGCGGGAGGCCGACGGCGACCCATTGGTGTGGCCGTTCGAGCGCAACCGCAAATCGCGGCGGATTTCCGTGGATGGCCGGGTGATGGTGAACGATACCGATTTGGCAGTTCGCGCGGCGGTTGACGGGCTCGGGATCGCGTACACTCTCGAAGCTCTGGCCGAGCCGTTCCTGCGCTCGGGCCAGCTGGTCCGCGTACTGGAGGACTGGTTGCCATCGTTCGAGGGGCTGTTCCTGTATTATCCCGGACACCGGCAGGTGCCGGCGGCGTTGCGCGCCCTCATCGACATGATCCGCACGGCCCGCGGCTCGGCACCGAGCAAGCGTTCACTCCAGAACCCTTTTACCAAGAGCTGAACGAGTCGAAATTGCGCCGAGCCACAACAGTTGCTCGGTCGTCTTTCATTGATCCGGGAATCTCAGAGTGCAACGCGCTCCCGACCTTCGTTCCACCGTGAAGGTTCCCTTGAGCCGTTGCGCCAACATCGTCACCAGGCCGAGCCCTGATGACCGCCCTCGGGCCTCTTCGAAGTTGAATCCAGGTCCGCGGTCTTGCACATAGAGCTCGTGCGATCCCGAACGCTGGCTCAGCCCCACGTTGATAGTAACTCGGCCGCGATCGTTGGCGCCGTGTTTTGCGGCATTCGTGAGCAGTTCATTCAAAGCGAGCGCGAGCGGCACCGCCGTCTCTTTCGGCAGAGACCCGGTGGTCGCTTCGTAGTTGATCGATACTTCCTTGCTAAGGAAGACTCTGGCATTGGCACAGACAGCTTCGAGGAAATCTTTGCCCGCTGACATCGGTTGAATGGCGGACAGAGTAAAAGACCTGTTGCGCGGTCGCCATCGCACCGATGCGCCGGGTCGTATCTGATAGCACCTCACGAGCTTCCGAGTTGTCCGTTTTGCGGCACGCGGTTTGCAGGAATCCATAGACGCATTTGCAGGTTGTTCTTGAGCCTGTGGTTCAACTCATCCAGCAACTGTTCGCGTAGCTCGATAATCTCTGTACTCGGGCCCTGAAAATCCTGAAGCGCACTCTGCGCTTTGGTTGATCGAGCGCCGTTTGAGTGATGGTCGGCTGACAAGGCCGTGCCCAGACTTCCGTCTGCGACTTGCCACTCGTGAAGGTCTTCGCAGATTGGGCATCGAGCCCGAATGCTGATGAGGCGGGTGCTGCGATGCGTGCTGATGCCGCTGTCAACTTCACGGCTGGTCGCGGGCATTGAAATCGGAGCGTATTCATCGCGGTATCCGTTTCTCTGGGGCGATCTGCGGGGTGGTCGAGTGACCGGTGATGGAATGTTAAGAGCATCGATCATTGCATCGTTTCTATTCACGGCCGTTATCAGCGAGATCGAAGGTGAAGACGCCTTCGTGATTGGTGGGGCGCTCAAGCACTTCCGGATGGCGCAGTGTGCGAATGGCGTCGGCCTTGTCCCCGAAGCCATATCGCCGGATGGTGGTGAGAGCCGCCGAGGGGGGAACCCGGCGGCTCTCGTGCATCGGCGATCATCCGGCGGTAAGGGACTGATCGCCGCCGCTGGTGGCGAATGGTTGGGTACCGTTTCAGTCATGGGTTTTCCGCGCTTGGTTGTCCGTTTGCGATCGCGTCTTGTCGCTGGTGCGCCCTTTCCGTCGGAGCGCAGCGAAACCACGCGGTCGCTGCATGGAACTTCATCGACGCCTGGAACGCGTGCGGTTCGAAGCTAAGACGAAAAGCCAAAATGAAAATCGCATGTTCATTGCACACTCTGTTGAAGGGAATTCAGGAATGGAGGGCGATGATCTGGCCGATCCGACCGCATTCGTCGTGCTCGCAGATCAAGCTAGAACGTCTGCAATGGGTCTTGTGTCACAAGCATCGCCCGTCCAAACGGCGGTGCGCAACTGTACGAGAGATGAAGGAGGGCCCTTCGAGGTCGGCAATCAGGTGCTGATCTCAAGCCAAGTACGATTGCTCGTCTGAGGGTGGAGACGGCAGGTACTATGCAACGGTGCTACAGTCGACCGTCGGGGCCCCTGAGTGAATAGAGGCGGGCGATATAATCCTCTACACCAAGCTTCCCTGGATGGATCATCCAATGCCAGTGGTCGTGCGTGACGGGGCTGAACTTTATTGGGAAAAGATCGGTGCTGGCCCGGCGTTGATCCTCGGTGCCGGGCTGAACGGTTCGGGCAAGTGGTGGGATCCCAACCGTCTTGCGCTGGCCGAGCGGTTCACCGTCTACACCTTCGACCAGCGTGGCACTGGGCGCTCATCCAAGATACCGGTGGCGTCGATCGAGCAGATGGCTGCGGACCTGATCGCGGTCATGGACAGCGCCGGTCTTGAATCGGCCCATTACGCCGGCCATTCGACCGGCGGCGGCATTGGCGTCGCCACCGTACTGGATTTCCCAGGCCGGCTGCGCTCATTGCTGATCTGTTGCAGCACCACCTTGTGGCGATCCCTACCGGCAGAAACTGCTGGGTCTCCGCCGACAACTGTACGAACAGCTGGGCAGGGAGGCCTACGCGCAATTCCGCACGCTGCTGTTGTATCCGCCGTACTGGATCAACGAACACCATCAGGAGTTGGCCGCCGAAGAAGCGCGCGACGGTGGTGATCTGGGCGCGCCGGAGGTCCAAGCGAGTTGGCTCAACGCCATCCTGGCTTTCGACCGTCGCAAGGAATTCCATCGCATCACGGTGCCCACGCTGGTGGTCGGCGCCGATGACGATCTTCTTGCCCCGCGCTATTTCTCCGAGGAGTTTGTCCGTCTGATCCCAGGAGCTCGCGCGCACTTTGCTACGCGCGGGGGCCATGCTCTGACCAAGACCGAAGCCGATTTATTCAATCGCATCGCACTGGAATTCTTCACGGAGCTGACGGCATGAAGATCGTTCGTGTAGTGCTTTCGTTTCTGCTGCTGGCAACGTTTGCGGGCGTGGCGGGTGCTGACGATTGGCCCACGCGCAGGCTTCGCATTGTCGTTCCGTTTCCCGCCGGGGGCAGTGGTGATGTGCAGGTACGCATCGTCGCGGACGAACTGGCAAAGGCGCTGGGGCAGCCGGTCATCGTGGAAAACAAGCCAGGGGCCAGCGGGGGTCTCGCCGCCGTGGACGTCGCTCACGCGCCGCCCGACGGTTATACGCTGATGGTCGGTTCGGTCGGGAACGCACGCGATCAATGTCAGCCTTTATTCCAAGCTCCAATACGATCCGGTCAAGGATTTCGCGCCGCTCACGCTTGATGACCGTTTTCCCGCAACTCATCGTCCCAGGCATCAACTTCAAGGGCAACACGCTGGCTGATCTGATCGCATCGCTTAAGGCGGACGCTGGCAAGGCGAGCTACGGTTCATCCGGAATTGGCTCGCCGACGCATCTTGCCGGCGAGCTGTTCAAGACCGAAACCGGCGCGGACATCGTTCACGTGCCATACCGTGGGCAGGGGCCGGCCGCCAACGATCTGCTCGGCGGACAGCTGCAGGTGATGTTTCCCTCCGTTCCGGACACGCTGGCCTTCATCGTGGCGGGCAAGCTGCGCGCGCTCGCGATCATGAGCGACCGACGCTTGAAGTTGCTTCCAGACGTGCCGACGACGGTGGAGCTGGGGTGGCCCAGGCTTGCTCAGTTCGTTCTGGGCCGGCCTCTACGCCACGGCGGGAACGCCGCAGCCGGTTCTCGACCGGCTCAATCGCGAGCTGGTGCGAGATCGTGAAGTCCCCCGCCTTTGCGGGTCGGGTCGAGCCGCTCGGATTCGAACCGCGCGCGACGACGCGCGACGAGTTCGCCCAATTCAATGCGGACGAGATCAAACGCTGGGGTCAGATCGTGAGCGGGCTCGGACTTAAGGTTGACCAATGATGTTAGTTGCCCGCAAGCTCGGTGGGCTCCCTCTCCCATAGGGAGAGGGGTGGGGTGAGGGGTTACGGTCTCTCGATGGGCTTCGGACCCCCTCAGCCCAACCCTCTCCCCGAACGGGGAGAGGGACGGCGCAGCCGAGGATCGCTGCGACCGTCATTGAGTCGTACGCTCCGGGGCGGGGTAAGCAGCGAACCGTGACTGCGGCCCGTACTGACTGGCGTGATGAGCAAACTAGGCCGATCTACGAGCAGCCAAGCGGTTGGAGGGTGCTCCCGATCAAGCAACGCGGCGAAGTCAGGCCGACATGTTTTCTCGGAGTGTCTTGCCCTCGTATGAGGTGCGGTAGCGTTCGCGGCGCTGCAGCTCCGGCACCAAATAATTGACCGTGTTCTGTAGCACCTGTCGTGAGGCAGCCTGCGAAATCGACAGCATAAAGCCGCCTCGGCTGCCCGTCGCCTCGAACATCTCTTCCATCCGATCGGCAAGCTGGGACGCCGTGCCGGCGAACGTGATGTGGTAGCCGGTCGCGGCGTGCAGGCCGTGCTCGAAGAATTCTTCGCGCGTGATCTCGGCGTGATCGCCGTATTTTTTCGCCAACAGGTGAACGAAACCGACCGGCGAAGCATTGGCGGCGACGATCCGCTGTTGCAGCTCGGCCAACGAGAAGCGCGGCGGAAGCTGCGACATGTCGTAGCCCGTATTATGCGATAGCCAGACGCCCACCGCCTCGAGCGGGACATCGGCGATCATGCTTTCGCGCATTGCATGCGCTTCAGACTCGGTTTCGCCAACCATTACGCGGCTCGACCAGAAAATGCCGACGGTGTCGGGGTCGCGGCCCTCGTCAAGCAGCGCCTTGTCGAGATCGGTACGTTGCTGCACCATCAAGGGGATCGACTTGGTCAACCCGAAGACATGATCCGCCACGTGTGCCGCCGCGCGCGTTCCGCGCGGCGAGCCGCCCGCCTGGATGATCACCGGCTGACCTTGCGGCGAGGGAACGACGCTGAGCGGCCCCTTTACCTTGAAGGATTTGCCGAGGTGGTTGATCGGGCGGACCTTGCCCGGATCCGCCACGGTGCCGGTTCTGCGATCCCATACGAAGGCATCGGCGTCGACGCTGCTCCACAGTGCGCGGCAGACATCGATGAATTCCTCGAGCCGATCGTAGCGCTCATTGTGGTCCGGCAGCTCGTCATAGCCGTAGTTTGCGTAGTCGGCACGGCGCTGTGACGTGATGACGTTGAAGGCGATTCGGCCGTTCGTGATGTGATCGAGCGAGTTCAGAAGGCGAGCGGTGTAGAATGGATGCATGAAAGTCGAGGCGTAAGTCAGCCCGAAACCAAGATGACTGGTCACTGTCGACATCTTGGTGATCCAGGGGCTCATTTCGAAACGCGGCCACGCCACGCCATGGCGCACGGCGTCTTCGATCGAGCCCTTCCAGGTGTCTGGAATACCGGTGCTGTCACCGAAGAAGATCAGATCAAAGCCGCCGCGCTCGGCCGTGCGCGCAACCTCTTCGAACATGCCGATGTTTGGATGATGCCGGTCAACCCAGGAGTCGGGCAGGCGCCAATGCGTCTCGACCGTCGTCCACGACAGATCAAACGCGAGGTGTATCTTTTTCTTCTTCATTGGACCTCTCTGACACGGATTGGCGCATTCCCTCGACCCTTCCGGGGACAGTGTAACCTTGGTGCCAGACGGTCAGGAAGGTGCATCCACGCCCGATGGAAGGATAAGCATCATGACTCGGATGGATCGATCGCTTGTCATCGTTGCCTTGGGCACACTACTGCCCCCCGGCACGATGTGTTAGCGTTCCAGGCTCGGGCTGATCATTCAAAATAGAGCGTTTGGAGAAGATATGTTCTCCTGCACATCGGACGCGGATTTGTCACGACGCGGCTTTGTTGCCGGCATGACCGCCTCGATTGGATCGCTCGCGCTTGCGCGACGCGTGGATGCACAGCCGGTACCCGCCAAGCCGCCGCGGCCCATTCTGTTTACCAACTTCCGGCTGTTCGACGGAAAGGCGAGCACGTTGCGCGACGGACTACGTCTGCTCGTCGAGGGCAATCGCATCAAGGTGGCAGAGGGCAACCCGGCCGCTCCGGACGAAGCGCAAGTGATCGATTGCGGCGGCCGCGTCATCATGCCGGGCCTGATCGATGCACATTGGCATTCGTTCATGGCGGGGACACCCCAACCGCTCCTCTTGGCTTCCGACCCCTCATACCTCCAGATGCTGGCTGCACGTCAGGCTGAAGCGACGCTGATGAGAGGCTTCACGACGGTGCGCGACCTGGGCGGTCCCGTGTTCGGGCTCAAGCGCAGCTTCGACGAAGGCGTCATGGCCGGACCGCGCATCTATCCTTCGGGCGCAATGATTTCTCAGACAGCGGGCCACGGCGACTTTCGGTCGCGCTACGAGATCCCGCGGCCCCCGGGCGGGCCGTTGAGCCAGTCCGAGCTTGCGGGTGTCGCGGCCATTGCCGACAACCCCGACGAGGTTCGCCTTCGCGTGAGAGAGCAGTTGAGGCTCGGAGCGAGCCAGATCAAGCTCATGGGCAGCGGCGGCGTCAGCTCGCCTTTCAGCCACATCGAAGCAACTGAGTTCACCGAGGGGGAGCTTCGCGCTGCGGTCGAGGCCGCCGAAAACTGGGGCACCTATGTGTCCGTGCACGCCTATGCGCCGCGTGCGATCCGGCAGGCGATCGCCGCCGGCGTCAAATGCCTCGAACACGGCCACCTGATCGATGAACCCACCGCCGCCTTGCTGGCGGACAAAGGCATCTGGTGGAGCCTGCAGCCCCTGACATACGACGCAGATGTCTTTGCGCGAATGTCGCCAGTGTCGCAGAAAAAGGCACTGGCAGTGTTCGCCGGAACGGAGAACGCCTACACCCTGGCACGGAAGTACAAGATCAAGACGGCGTGGGGTGCGGATATCCTGTTCGATGCGGGAGCTTCCAGCCGGCAGGGGGCATATCTCGCCATGATGGTTCGCTGGTACACGCCCGCCGAAGCGCTCAAGATGGCCACGGCGGCCAATGGCGAGCTGATGGCTCTCTCCGGATTCATCAATCCCTATCCCGGCAAGCTTGGCGTTTTGGAAGAGGGTGCGTTGGCTGATCTGTTGCTGGTGGACGGCAATCCGCTCGAGAACATTCAGCTCGTCGCGAACCCAGCCAAGAATTTTCTTATCATCATGAAGGACGGAAAGATTTATAAGAATGCCATGAATGCATGAGATGACAGCTTCTGTCGGCCGTTTACCGGCCGATTCTTCACCACGGTCTACTCGCATCGATGCCACCGCGGAAGTGGTGGACCTCTATGCTGCAAGTCGCTCGGGCATCGGTGCCGAACATGCGCCGTCCGGGTCCGCACGCTACTTTGCTTTCATGAGTTTCGCGATACTTTTGACAATTTGCGCCAAATCAACTTCTACAAGATTGGCAAGAGCGACGATCGTGACGTCGTCTTCGATGTAGCGCGTCACAATCGCCTCGAAGCCCCGAAACGAACCGTCGTGGCCGTGTACCGTCTGTCCGTCTTGCTGTGTGATCTCCCATGCGAATCCGTAGGGATGCGTCTTGCCGCTGTTGAGGACGACAGGGGTAAAGATCTGCGACCAGCTGTCGGACTTCAAGAGGGCGCGCGCTCGTACGCCCCGCTCCCAGGCGAGAAAATCGTCGAGCGAGAGATGGAAACATCCGTCCGCCGTTTGATTGAATGTGGGCGATACCCACTCCTGATTTAGGATCCGACCCTTGCTCATTTGATAGCCGGCAACGCGATTAGGGACGGTTTCCGCGTCGGTCAGCATGCGTGCCGTCGCCATGCCGAGCGGTTCAAAAATATTCTCGCGAATGAAATCCGCATGAAACTTTCCTGTCACGGTGCGGATAACGATGCCAAGTAACAGGTAGCCGCTGTTGCTGTATTCGAATTTGTCACCGGGTGGCGATGTGCGCGGCAGTTGTCCCACGAATTCCGTGAGCTGACGCTCGGAATAATCACGACGAGTGTCGACCTCGTCTTCATAGTCCGGTATTCCCGACGTGTGCGTCAGGAGGTGGCGCACCGTGATCGATCCCCATCGTGCCTTCGTGCGTGGCAGGTAGCGAGCTATCTGGTCGTCGAGGCGGAGCTTTCCTTGCTCTTCCAGGAGCATGATCGCGGCCGCGGTGAATTGCTTGCCGACGGAGCCGGATTGAAAGATGCTGTGCGCGGTCACCGGCACTTCGTGCTCGAGGTTCGCAAAGCCGTATCCCTTTGCCACCATGACCTCGCCGTTCTTGACGACAGCGAGGGCCATTCCGGGAATGTGCTGCCGCGACATCTCCGTGGAGACAAATCGGTCTATCTCCTCCAGCATGGTATCGCGCGGCGTCGCTGATGCTCCACTACACAGCACGCTCAGGAGGAGAAGAGCCGAAGCCACGGACAGGTTCAATAACGATGACTGCAAGTCGCGCCCTCTGTTGTTCTCGAGAACTGTACGAGATTCTGAACCGATTACTCCGTCCGGGTACCCGCCAGTCTGGGCAAGATCGAGGATATTGAATGGCGGGGAGCGGGCAGCGTGTGCCGGAATGATTCTTGCAACCGATTGCCCGCTGGTAAAATGAGCGTATGTCCGGTTTGGGTCCAACTGAGAAGTCACGGCCGCGTGATGGCATGGCTGGCATGCCTTCAACAGCGGACATATCTGGTGACTGCCAGCACGGCCGTTGAGCGCCACATCCGGACATCACGGGTCAGGACAGTCGAGGGCCACACCTCGTGGGCGATCACACCGTGAATTGTCCCCCCAAACGGCGTGACCTCGGCGTGCTATCATCTCAAGAGAAAATTAACCCCAAGGGAAATTGGCATGAGGCGCCGCGAATTCGTCACGCTTCTCGGCGGCGCGGCGGTTTGGCCGCTCGCCGCACACGCGCAGCAGCCCGGCGGGATGCGGCGGATGGGCGTGCTGATGGCGTACACTGGCTGCTCGCTACCGTCTCCCTGCCGTCTATCCGTTCCGTTTCTTCACCAAGCTCGGCGGCCTGCTGTCCTACGGCGTTGACCTGCCCGATAATTTTCGACGCGCGGCGTCGCCGAGCGAGCTTCCCGTCCATGCCCCGGTCAAGTTCGAGCTGGTGATCAACATGAAGACCGCCAAGGCGCTCGGCCTCGACGTGCTGGCGATGCTGCTCGCACGTGCTGACGTAAGAGATCAGACCAACGCCGGTAGTGTCCTGGGGCGTGAATTCGTAAACACGGTACCTTGACGGACAAGATCGCGCCGACTGCTCACCTCAGGCCGCAGCGCTTCGCGGCCATAGCCGCGCTGATGCGATCCGCGCGCCCTCCACGAGGGCTTCAAGCTTCGCCCACGCGACTTCTGTATTCACTTCGTCGCCGGCCGCCGATGTCGCAAAACCGCAGTCGTTGCCGGCAATCACATTGCTGCGGCCGACAATGCTTGCGTAACG
Organism: uncultured Alphaproteobacteria bacterium; assembly: GCA_963708765.1. Taxonomy (GTDB): domain Bacteria; phylum Pseudomonadota; class Alphaproteobacteria; order Rhizobiales; family Xanthobacteraceae; genus VAZQ01. Next base: position 95,921 of record CAVPTV010000022.1, read on the forward strand.
CTCGATCCGTTGAGCGACGAGCTCAGGGTGCTCGACCAGATGCACGCAGTGCGACACGACACCCGGGATGAGAATGATATCGTCAGGGAGCTTCGCTTCCTTCCATACTACCCACTCGTGCTCGTGCCGCGGGTTGGCGGCTTCGAACGAGAACGCCTGAGCGTTGATGCGCAACATCAGGTCCAGATAGTACCGAAGCTCCATGTCATGCACCCGCGGTGCGACGTTGACACTGTAGCAGGTATGAAACCGCACGCGGTCGCGCGGGATCCCCTTTAGCGCCAGATTCACGGCCTCGACGTGCTGTGCGATGAATTTCCGGCAGTCCTCGATCGAGGCGTCAGGCGTGCGATTGTAATGGGTCGCCATGCGCGGATCGTCGACCTGCAGGACAAGTCCCGCGTCCACGATCGCGCGATACTCGACATTCATGGCATTCGCCAATGCTTCGAGATGTTGCTCGTCGGTCGGATAATAGCCGTTGCGATGGTAAAATTCGAGATTGTTGGGAGAGATTGCGGTCATGAAGAGATCTTCCGGCTTTCTCCCCTGCAATGCCTCGCTCTGCAATGCCTCCTTCAGGTTGGCGATATCGCCAGTGACGTCCGCCTGTCCGACATAGGTGATCGGTCCTTTGCTGACGGTGCTCATCGTCGGCATCTTTCGCCGGGCGGCAACCTCGGGGCTGCGCGCGGCGTTCATGGCGGACATTTCGGAATAGGTTGCGGGAAACGCCAGCGAATCCCGCGACGTCCCCATCATTGCCACGGGATTTGGATTCGGCTCCAGGCCGGCGAGCCGCATCCGGCCATAGGTGATGAAATTGAACTTGGAATTCTCGCCGTCATTGACGATGTCGATACCGATCTCGAGCTGCTTGCGCACGGTATCCGAAACGGATTCCTTGACCTCACGCGCGAGTGCTGCGCGGTCATGGTCGCGGCCGGTTTCTCTGGCGTACAATGTAGCCGCCATACCGGGTGGCCGAGGCAGGCTGCCGACGTGAGTCGTGAGAACTCTGTTGTCGCTTCTCTTCACTGTCCCATCCTTCTCAATTTTGTCCCGTCCTCGCTCGATCGCGTGTGGGAGCGCCTGACGTTACGCGCTTGTTCCGGGCGGAAGTCCCGTTTTCTGCAAAATCACGCGCCCCTACTGGGCGGATTACCTCGGTTCTATTCCCGCTATCTGAGCGTGCTCGGTCCAGACGGAAACGTCAGCCCGTACAAAAGCAGCAAACGGCTCGCTCGGCAGGTAGTAAGGCTCGGGGCCCATTTTTTCGAGGCTTCTGACGAACGTTTCGTTCGATACGATTTTGCGCAGAGCGTTGGACATTTGCTCGACGATATTGCGCGGCAGGTTGGGCGGGCCGAACACACCCATCCACGGCAACACCTCGAAATCCGGAATCACCGTCTCATGAAGTGTAGGAGTGTTGGGCAGTCCCGGGTAGCGGACCTTGGTACCGACAGCGAGCGCGACGATTCGTTTCGGATTCAACCAATGGAACTCCATTGAGATAATCGATGGGCATGAGTTGAATGTTGTTGCTGAGCAGGTCCGTCAGCGCCGTCGGATTGCTGGAATAAGGAACTCGGAGGATATTGACATCGAGCTTATGCTTGATCGTCTCGCCGATGATTTGAGCACTGGCATTTCCGTGACCATAAGACAGCTTCCCAGGATTAGCTCTTGCGAAGGCCACCATGTCTTGAACAGTCTTGAACGGCTGCTGGGGGTTCGTGCTGAGAAACTGGCCCAATTTGCCAATGCGAGCCACCGGCGTGAAATCCGATACCGGATCATACGGAGGGTTCTTGAACAGTGACGGTGTCGACGAATGAGTCGTGTTGCCTCCCATCAGAAATGTATATCCGTCCGGCGCCGCTCGCGCGACGTAACGCGCTCCGAGCGTCGCACCGGCGCCTGGCCTGTTCTCAACCACGAAAGGTTGCCCGAAGATCTCTCTCAGATGGTCTGCCAGCAATCGACCCGCGACGTCGGTGATGGTGCCAGGCCCGACCGGCACCACCAACGTCATCGGCCTTGACGGCCATTTCTCCTGCGCGTTGACGCTTGGCCCGCTGAACGATACGGCAGCGGTGATCAGCGTGACGATCGTCAAGGGCAAGGCGCAGCGAACCCCAATCATGGACGCCCCGGCCTTCTCGTGACGAGTCCTGCCGCGCCGATCATTATCTATTGCTTTATTGACGCAGCAATTTTTATGCAGCAGGTCATTCCGCATTTCCAACGACTGAGCTCGAAACCCTATTGCGGCATGATTCTGCTGTCAATTCCGCCACGACCTCGGGGAATTGCTCGACGAGGCGTTTCCATCTCCGCTCGAAGCCCTCGGAGAGGGCCAACCCCTTGGCGTAGCGGCCATAGCTCAGGATGACAGGATGCTTGCCGCTTGCGGCCGGACGGAACACGTCGGCACGCAGCACGACGCCGCTGGCGGCGGCAGCCTTGGCGGTCGCCTCCGCCAGGATCGCGCCCGGACGCGGCTCGCGGAAGTCGGCAGCTTGGGTAGGAATCGGGTTTTCCGCGCGATCAATTCTCGTCGATGTTGAACGGCGTACCGGTTTGCCCGCTGTCGCGGGAATGAGCGGACGATAGAGCGGTTCCATTCAAACGGACGGTGCCCTAAATTTGGGACCTTGCGATCGGCTATTCCAACGACCGGTTTCCCCGATGCCTGACGGCCCCCGAGCGAGGTCCGTAACCGAGACGATACGGCCGTTCCGCTGGCGCATCGCGTTCACCTATGCGCTCACCGTCATCGAGGACCTGCTGGAACTGTCCTATCCGTGGGCCACGGGGCTCGCGATCAACGGTTTGCTGGCGCAGGACTATCGGATGATCGCGCCGGTGATGATCGCCTGGGTGCTGCACACCGCGATCGGCTGCGGCCGGCAGATGTACGACACGCGCCTCTACACCGAGGTCTACAATACCATCGTGATCGATACGGTGCTGCGCCAGCGCCAGTCCGGGATCGAGCACACCAAGGTGGCGGCGCGCTCGGCCATGTCGCGCGAGTTCGTGACCTTTTTCGAGAAGGACATGCCGGTCGTCCTCAACACGCTGGTGAGCATCGTCGGCTCCGCCGCCATCCTGTTCTACTACGACCTCGTGATCGGCGCGGTCGCCGCGCTGCTGTTCATCCCGGTCGGCATCATCAACCGCAGCTACATGCGGCGCTCCCTGATGCTCAACGAAGGGCTCAACAACCAGCTCGAGCACGAGGTCCAGGTGATCGAGGCGGCGCAGGAGGGAGCCGTCACCCGCCATTTTGCCGAGGTGCGCGCCTGGCGCGTCAAGCTCTCCGACGCCGATGCCCTCAACTGGACGGCGATCGAGGGGCTATCGATCCTGGTGTTCCTCCTGGTGCTGCTGCGCGTCACCTATATGCCACACGCCGACGTCGGCACCATCTTTGCGATCTTCGTCTATGTCTGGCGCCTGATGGAAAAGCTCGACTTGATGCCGCAGATCGTCCAGCAGCTCATGCGCCTCAAGGACATCCGCCGCCGGATCGAGGCCGGCGCCTCGGTCGAGGCGATCGGCGAGCAAATCCAGAGCACCGGCACCGACAAGAGCGGGCCGCCCTGATGGCATCCCGGACGAGTGTGGCGGTTCAGAAGTCCGCATCATTGCGGCGGTCGCCGCGACGCGCGGCGTCACGAAGACCGCGCGGTGTCCCGTTAACCGCCGAGGAGCTTGTTGAGAATGCTGCCGCCATTGGCCCAGAACACCAGCACCACACCCATCAGCGAGCCTCCGGCCACCACGCCCGACGCCACCGGCAAGGTGAACTCTTCGGCGAGCTTCGGTTTCCGTCTCTCGACTACGAGCGCAACCAGGGCGCCCAGGAAGAACAAAAGCCCATAGTACCAGTGGAACACCCAGGCGAGGCCGAACGCCGCCGCCGAGGGAAGATACTCCTGGTATTTCGGGAGCAGAACAGGCGCGAGCGTGAGCACCACTCCGACGAGAGCGCCGGCAAATATCAGCCACAGCTTGACGGACTCGAGCGAGGACAGACCCTGGCCGAGCGCGATGGCAACAGCGGACCAGGTCTGGGCGGCGGGCGCCGGGAACTGGTCGGTGCCGAGCACCTGCGCGTTGGGCACCAGGACTGCAAACGTGAGCACGGTGACGACCGTACCGACGAAGATGCCGGAGAACTGGGCAAGAAACTGCTGACGGGGGTGCGCACCAAGCAGGTAACCGCTCTTCAAGTCGGTGAGCAGGTCGGCCGCCGAGGTCGCCGCACCGGCCGTGATGTTGGCGCTCATCAAGTTGACATTGACGTTGCCCGGGCTCAGCGCGCCGAAGGTGAGCTGCGTGACTTTACCCATGGCGCCGACAGGCGTCGTATCGGTCTCGCCCGTCACGCGACAGGCGACGAGCGCCAGCAGGAAGGACAGCGCCACCGCGATGACACTTTGCCAGACCGGCATGCCGAAGCTCGCGTGCCCGAGCCAGGCAAGCGCAACAAGCGACACGATCTGGCCGACGGCAAACCAGCTCATCGGCGCCTCGATGGCCTCGATGCGGCCGGGCTCGCTCGCAGCCGCTGAGCGGAAGGAGAGCATTCGTCCGAGATCACGGAACGCGCTCAATGCCGTGCGCCAGCTCAGCGCAAAACTCAACAGTCCTGCGGCCACCATGCAGGACGCGCCGAACCAGAGCGTCCACTGCACGATGGCGGCGAAGCCCGCACTCGCGATGACGCCTTTCGTCTGGAGGACCGGCACGACCACGGCCCAGCACAACGTGCCCGAGACGAACATGGTCGCGCAGACCCGCATACCGGTGATGGCGCCGGCGGCGAGAAATATGAAATCCCAGGAAAAGACGACGGTGCGGCCCGACCAGGCTTCGTAGTGACTGCCGAGCAGCCACTTCTGCAGGTCCGTCAGAAGCGCCCCGCTCGAAAAGCGTTCGAGGCTCGCGCTGATCGTCGACAGCCCCTCCGCCCAGAACTTGTCGATCGCGGCAATGAGCCCGGCGAGACCCAGTGCCTTGGCCGCGCGCAGCCCTTGCGAGCTCTTGGCATGCAGCGCGCGCAAGGTTTCAGCCGCCGCGATGCCGGAAGGGAAGCGCAGCTGCTCGATATTGATCATCTGCCGCTTCATGGGGATGGCCATCGTGACGCCGAGCACGGCGATGAAGAACACCCAGGCCAGCATCAGCGGCACGGACATCGACTGGTCATTGACGATGATGTAGGCCGCAAAGGCCGAGACCAGGGTGCCGCCGGTGGAGTAGCCGGCGGAGCTGGCCGTCGACTGCATGCAGTTGTTCTCGAGGATGGTCATCGGCGTGCGCGCGAGGCCGACTTTGAGCAAGCTCGTCCAGATCGCATAAGACAAGATGCTGGCCGTGATGGCGACGCCGAAGCCCCAGCCGGCCTTGAGACCGATGTAGAGGTTGGTAAGCGACAGCACGCCTCCCAGGCATGAGCCAATCAGCACCGCGCGCCAGGTAAGTTGCGCCATGCTGTCGCCGCGGCCGCGATAAACCTCCTCGTACCACTGTCGCTCGATCTCTTCGGGCGTGCCTTTGAAGCCGGCGACAGGCAGCGGCCGGTCCCGCACATCGGTCGCTCCAACAGAGAGATCCATCGGTGGTGCTGATCGCCCTGGAGGGGTTTGGGGCATGGATGGCTTACGCTGCGCTAGACGCGCTGACTTTCTTCGGCGACCAGCCATAAGCCTTGGCGCAGGCGCCGCCCATCAGCATTTCCCGCTCACTGTCGCTCAGGCGGCCGGTCTTGAGGAAGGGCTCGACGGCCTGCTCGTAGTTGACGACCGCGAACGCGCGTGTCCAGTCCGTGCCCCACAGGCAGCGGTCGAAACCCCAGGCATCGAACACGCGGGCGAGCGGGTCCCAGATGTCCGGGAAGGGATACGGTTCCCGGGACAGCGTGCAGGCGCCGCTGACCTTGATCACCGCGTTCGGGCGCCTGGCGAGCTCCAGCACCTTCGGCAGGTCGGCCCAGGGCTGCGGCGGGGCGGGCGGCATGCGCGGCTGCAGGATGCCCAGATGGTCGATGATGAAGCGCGTGTCGGGATGGCGATCGATCAGCGCAGTGCCCGCGTCCAGGTTGCCCCAGCACAGGATGTTGACTGGAAAGTCGTGGCGAACGGCTGCGCGCAGGATCCGGTCGAGGCCCGGGTCGTTCGGCTCGCGCTTCGCCTCCTTCGTCAGGATGATGCGGATGCCGACCGTGCCCGGCGTATTCTTCCAGTCGGCGACGACATCGGCCACCGCCGGATCGTCCGGGTCGACCGGCTTGACGATGGCGAACCGGCCGGGATGGGCCCGTTGCACTTCCACCGCATAGCTGGCGTCGTAGCGGTACAGGGAAAAGGCGGAGATGAAGATCGCGCCGTCGACGCCGACCTTGTCCATCGCCGCCACCATCTCGTCACCCGTGACGTGATCGGGCCAGTTCGGCACACTGTGCCAGGGTCGCTTCGGGGTGTTCGCCTCATAGGCATGAACCTGGGAATCGATGATCGTCATCAGGGAAGCTCCTCTGTGCTAAGCGAGCTGGTATCGCATCAGGTCCGTATCCAGAAGGGCCAGGCGTCGTGCGTTGCTGATGCCGGCGGCCATGAGCAGCAGCTCTCCACGGCATCACGCTTCTCGGCGGCGCGGCGGCCGCGTGGCCGCTCGCGGCAGGCGCACAGCAGTCGGGCAAGGTATATCGGATCGGCTTTTTGAACGCAGGTGTCAGCTAGCGGGGTTTTTCATCTTGAGCCAATACGGTGATAGCCCCGAGATATACCGCGAGTCCTTGCGCTTCGATATGATGCCTTCGAAGCCGAGCGAGCATGCGTGCTCAAACACTGTTGGGCCGTCGCTCTCGCCGCCGTCGATCCATTCACTGGCCTGCACCCCGGGGCCGGAATCAGCGAGCAACCGGCGGAGATCGATCTTGCGTTGTGCGAGCGTGTCACGGCGCCGATCCGCGCCCGCCAGCTCGATCAAGTCGAATGCATAGAGGAACACTCGGTCATCTCGTTGGCGACGCTGCAGCAGGTCGAATGACTCGGTGCCGCTTTCGTCGCACGCGATGGCCTCGCCATCGATTGTGCAGGAGGGCAGCCGCGCCATCGCCTCGGAGATCAGGGGGTAACGTTGGCTCAAATCGTGGCCCAGGCGGCTGTAGAGCTTCACCCGTCGGCCATCCTTGCGGGCGATGATCCGGAAGCCGTCGTGCTTGATCTCATGCAGCCAGAGATTTCCCGACGGCAAGGCCGGGGCAGTCATCGGCAAGCAGGGCGGAATGAAGCCTGCCTGCAACGTGAGAGCGCGGGGCGTGCGCGCAGCGGCGGTACGTCGCTTGGGTATGTAGGCCGAGAGCGGGATGGCAGGGCTGCTGGTGATGGGAGGGCTGCCGACGTCGGAGTCAGCAGCCTCGAGAATTCGCCGGAGAGAGGAGATAGGGCGCTCCTTGGACTCAGGCATCAAGCAAAAGCCTTTCCCAAGCACAGCGTATGGGCTCGCGGATGGCGAGGAGGGCAGTTGCAGTCGTGTTGGATCTCGCGAGGCCGCTCGGGCCCGATCGGGCTTTTGCGGATTGTACGATTGGGCATGTTGAAGCCCCACGGGAGCTGCTGTTTGAACCGGACGCAACATACGGCAACCAGCGCCGGGATTTCGAGTCCGCGGCACCGCAATCGCTCTGCGTCTCGTTGGAAGACCCCAACACCTCCAATTAGGGTTAACCGCCCGGCTGACGCCCATGCTGCATGTCACGTTCGTCACCACATCAGGGACTGGCGATAGACGCGATCTGGGATGACCGAGCTACGGGTGTCGGCCGCCAAGGAGCTGCTCGAGAAGTCCAAATTCGAGAGTGGCTACCGGACGCTTGACTTTGGCGGGGGCGTTGACGAGTGGAAGGCAATTCAGGTGGCCGCGAATAGCGAGTGCTCTTGCGCGAGAACGCGGAACTAAAGACGGCGTGTGAATTATGGGTGGGAATTGAAGCGGGCCGGTCCGGTTGCCGAAGGCATCTCAAAACTAAAGAACATGCTGTCGGCCGTCACGATATGGCCCTCTGGGCAATGAGGACAGACCACTCCGACTTTCAGCGCCTTCATTTTTGCCAATGCCGTCGTGTCGGTATCTATTCCAGTCCTGACCTCTTTCGAAGTCTTCGGACACCGATAGCTAACAAGGCTCATCACACCTACTCCAAACAATCACAAGACCGAACTGGCTACCGGGGCTGCCCCGAGAACGGCCCCGCTATGGTTGCGATCCAAGCGGGGCCAGGCTGAGGTTAGCCGGCGCATCTTACCGGACATACGAGCGGCGACCAGTGGAGCGGCGCTGCTTGGAATCGAGAAATCTTGTGTGTGGCTGGAACAACACAGCGAGAGGGGTGCCGCTGGCGACCGGTTGCTGACCCGCACGTCGACCAGGCAGGAGGGCAGCGGAGCGCTTTCGCGGCCGAGACAATCGGACGCCTAGCGGCTTCAGTTCCTCCACGCCCATGTTGCCGTTCAGCCAATGCTCGAATTGCTCGGGGCAGGCACCGCCTTGATTTACAGGGCTGAAGTCACGATCTGTCATCAGCCCGCTCTGAGAGCCGATGGTCCTCATGACCTTTCACTTTCCCTTCGAGAATACCTATGCCCGACTACCCGACCGGTTCTACGCTCGGATCGCCCCGACGCCGGTGCGAGCGCCGCGACTGATCCGTCTGAACACTGAGCTTGCGCTCAATCTCGGCCTGAATCCGGAGTGGCTTGCCGGCCAGGAAGGGCTCGAAGTGCTCGCCGGGCGGGCCGTGCCCGAGGCCGCTGAGCCGATCGCGATGGCTTACGCCGGGCACCAGTTCGGCCATTTCGTGCCTCAACTGGGCGACGGGCGTGCCATCCTGCTCGGTGAGGTCATAGACCAACAGGGCGTCCGGCGTGATATCCAGCTCAAAGGTTCGGGCCGCACGCCGTTTTCACGCAGCGGCGATGGCCGCGCTGCGCTCGGACCGGTGCTGCGGGAATATGTCGTAAGCGAAGCGATGGCCGCATTGGGCATCCCGACGACGCGTTCGCTGGCAGCGGTGACGACCGGAGAAACGGTTGCCCGCGAGACTCTCCTGCCTGGCGCTGTGCTCACGCGCGTGGCGACAAGCCACGTCCGGATCGGCACGTTCCAGTTCTTCGCCGCCCGCGGTGACCTCGAGGGCCTTCGTTTGCTCGCCGACCACGTGATCTCCCGTCATTATCCTGAGGCGGCCCACGCCGACCGTCCATATCGCTCACTGCTGGAACTTGTCACCGTGCGGCAGGCGGAGCTCATCGCTCGCTGGCTGCTCGTCGGATTCATTCACGGCGTGATGAATACGGACAATATGTCGATCGCGGGAGAGACGATCGATTACGGACCGTGCGCCTTCATGGACGAATATCATCCGGCGAAAGTCTTCAGCTCGATTGATCAACAGGGGCGGTACGCCTTTGCGAACCAGCCGCGGATCGCGACGTGGAATCTGGCGCGTTTCGCAGAGACTCTGCTACCGCTCATTGATGAGGAACAGCAAAAGGCGATCGAGCAGGCGGAGGACGTACTCGAACGCTTTTCAGCACGCTTCGAGGCGGCGTATTCATCCGGCATGCGGCAGAAGATGGGTTTCTCAACCGAGGCAGATGGCGATCTGGAGCTTGCCGGTGAATTCCTCAGCCTACTTGCGACCAACCAAGTCGACTTCACACTGGCGTTCCGTCGGTTGAGTGACGCGGCGGATCGTCCCGACGCAGAAGGTGCCCTTCGAAGCCTGTTCGTTGATGAGCAACCCTTTGAGACATGGGTCAGGCGGTGGCGCTCACGCCTTGCACGAGAGCCGGATCATGCGGACGCTCCTGGCGTCAGGATGCGCGCCGTCAATCCCGCGTTCATACCGCGCAATCATCGTATTGAGGCCATGATCGAAGCGGCGGTTGAGCGTGAAGACTTCGCGCCTTTTGAAGAGCTTCTGTTGGTGCTCGCAAAGCCGTTCGAAAACCAAGCGTGCTTCGCGCGCTACATGGACCCACCTCAGCCGAACGAGCGGGTGTGCCAGACATTCTGCGGGACCTGATAGACCTTCCTCCAAGCTGTGCGCCGCCAGGAGGCATGGTTCAGGGTGGTGGCGGGCGCCAGCTTTCCTGAGAAGGCCGGCACCCGCCGTCTCGGTCAGGCAGCCTTTGCCACCGTTGGTGCGCCCTTTATCGCCTGGAGGCGAGATCGACATGGAACTAACGCGAGATAAGAAACTTGAGGCTGTGAAGCGGGGCACGCGCAAGGCACTCGACACCAGCGGGTATGGCGGCTGGGTGTCGGACGAGCAAGTCGCGACCTTCGCCGAATCGATTCTCCAAGAGCTCGAGACGGCCGAGTTCGACCCGTCGTCTTAGCGGCGCGAGCTTCCCCTCAATCTCGCGTGTCACGCCGCCCGAACGAGACCGGGGACGGCGCCCTTGCCCCTCACTTCCGCCTCCTCGAGCTCGGCGGCCGCAATCGCCCGGTCGAGAGCTGCGCGCAGCTCCTTGGCCGTCTCCAGCGTCAGCTCGATCCCAGCCCGCGCCCCGGGTTCGAGGGCAATGTTGATGAAATCGAGCGTGATGACGTCGCCCAGCGGCGCATGGCGCGCGTGGTCATAAGCAACCACCGCCTGCGAGAGCGGGAACCATTCGTCCCCGCGCTTTGCCATGCCCTCTGCCCGTGCGATCTCGATAATGGACGTGCACATTCCGCGCCTCCTATTTCGTGTTCGCGCCTCCTATTTCGCCAGATGCTTGCCGAAGAAGGCGAACACCTTGCTCCAGCCATCCATGGCCTGCTCGGGCCGGTAGAGTGGCCGGTGCCAATAGAAGATGCCGTGGCCGGCGCCGTCGTAGCGGTAGAGCTCGTGCATCTTGCCGTGCTTCTTGAGCTCGGCCTCGTGCTGGTTCACTTGCTCGGGGCTCGGCGCGCGGTCGTCGTTGCCGAATATGCCGAGCAGCGGGCAGCAGAGGTCCTTCGTCATCTCGACCGGCGCGACGGGCGTTTTGGCATTGAGCTCCTCCTTGCCCATCACCACGCGGCCGCCCCAGAGGTCGGCGCACGCGTCGACGTCCTTCCTCTGGCAGGCATAGATGAAGGCGTGCCGGCCACCGGAACAGGAGCCGAAAAGGCCGACCTTGCCGTTGTGATTGGGCTGCGCGCGCATCCACTTCACTGCCGCCTCGGTATCGCCGACCATCTGGGCATCGGGAATGCCGCCGTCGGCGCGCACTTTAGCGGCGACATCGTCCGGGTTGCCCTCTCCCGCACGCTCATAGAGGTTGGCGCAGATCGCGAGATAGCCGTGATGCGCGAACCGACGCGTCGTCTCGATGTAGAACTCGCTCCAGCCCGGCAGATGGTGGACAAGCACCACGCCCGGAAAGGGGCCCGGACCAGACGGCTTGGCTGAATAAGCCGTAATCGGGGTTCCCTTGTCGCCTTTGAGGGTCACGTTCTCGCAGGTCATGCCTCGGTAGAATGACATCAGTCTTCCTCCATGGGCGTCAGCCCTAGTCGTCCGTCGGTGCAGCGCCGCGCCGTCATCGGTAAGCGGAGTTGCGCCCCTTTGCTGCCGGGGTCGTAGCGCGGCTAGTATTCGACAATCGGATACCGGGCGCAACAAGAGGCGCCGAGCCGCGCAAATCGTCTGGAACGGTGCAACACCGTGCCAATGCCATATCTTTTCCTGCACTCTGCGCGTTTGCCGGGCGAGGACTCGTCCAGAGCGGGGCGGAGAATGTTGCCGCCCCGTTGAGGCGCAGCTATCCTTCGTCGGCAAGGGCATTCTCTCCCCATGAAGCGCAGCACCGGCCCGATTCTCACGACACATACCGGCAGCCTGCCGCGGCCGCCCGATCTGGTTGCGATGCTCAACGCCAAAGAGTTGGGCGAGCCTTACGACCGCGCCGTCTTTGCGACACGGGTGAAGCAGGCGATCGACAAGATCGTGCGCCAGCAGGCCGCAACCGGCATCGACGTGATCGGCGACGGCGAGCACAGCAAGTTCAACTGGATGGCTTATGCCCGGGCGCGGCTCGAGGGGCTCGCCGAGATCGACAGCCCGGTTCGGTTTCGCGGCGCGACGCGCGATTCGATCGAGTTCGCCGGGGCCTATGACGACCTGAAGATCATGCATACCGCGCGCTCCGGCGCGCTGGTCGCGAAGCGCACCGCACGGCCGCGCGCGCTGGTCTGCGCCGGTCCGATCCGCTACGTCGGCCACGACGAGCTCCATGCCGACATCGCAAACCTGAAGGCCTCGCTCGCGGGCGTCGACGCGACGGAAGCCTTCATGACAGCGATCTCGCCGTCGAATCTCGAGCTTCTACTACGAGAACCGCCACTACGCTTCCGACGAAGAGTATCTGCTGGCGCTCGGCGAGGCGATGCGCGTCGAATACCTGGCGATCACCGACGCCGGCTTCGTCCTGCAGATCGACGATCCGCGGATGGCGACACACTATAATCGCCAGGTCGATGCCTCCATCGAGGAGTGCCGCAAGTTCATCGCGCTGCGCGTCGAGATGCTCAACCATGCGCTGCGCGGCATCCCGGAAGACTGCATCCGCTTCCATACCTGCTACAGCGTCAACATCGCGCCGCGCGTGCACGATTTCGAGCTCAAGCATTACGTCGACCTGATGCTGAAGGTCCGCGCCGGCGCCTATGTCATCGAGGCGGCGAATCCGCGCCACGAGCACGAATGGGCGGTCTGGCGCGAGGTCGCGCTGCCGGACGACAAGCTCCTGATTCCCGGCGTGGTCTCGCACTGCGTGCATCTGGTCGAGCATCCGGAGCTGGTGGCGCAACGGATCGAGCGCTTCGCCGGCGTGGTCGGGCGCGAGCGCGTGATCGCCGGGACCGACTGCGGCTTCGGCACCTCGGGCGCCGGCGACGAGGTGCATCCGGACGTGGCGTGGGCGAAGCTGCGCGCGCTGGTCGAAGGCGCGAGGATCGCGAGCCGCCGGCTCCGGAGCTGACGACGTTTCGCGAAGTCGCGGCAAGAGCTACTGCGGCGTGACGCCGATCGAGGCGAGTGCCTCGCCGAATTTCTTCGTCTCGCTGCGGATGACGTCGGCGAGCTCCGCCGGGCTGCTGCCGACCGGCGTGGTCCCAAGCTCGTTGAGGCGCGCGGTCACCTCGGGCGATTTCAGGATCCTGCCGATCGCAGCGCTGAGCCTGTCGACGATCGGCGGCGGCGTGCCGGCGGGCGCGAGCATCGCGTTCCAGGCGACGATCTCGAATCCCGGCACGAACTCGGAGATCGCCGGGATGTCGGGCGCCGAGGGCGAGCGTGCGCGGCTCGAGATGCCGAGCGCGCGCAGGGTGCCGCCGCGCACCTGTGGCATCGACGTGGTCATCACGTCGAAACCAACGCCGACGGTGTTGCCGACCAGCGCCGCGGTCAGCTGGCCGCTGCCGCCGCTGAACGGCACGTGATTTCATCTTGGTGCCGGTGGCGAACAGGAGGAGCGCCATCGCGAGCTGCTGGCTCGACCCGACACCGCCGCTGCCATAGTCGTACTTGCCCGGATTGGCCTTCAACAGGTCGATCAGCTCGGGTACGGTCTTCGCCGGAAACGCGGGATTGGCGAGCAGCAGGTTCGGGCTGTAGGAGACGAGCGAGATCGGCGCGAGGTCTTTCGCCGGATCGTACTGCAGGCTCTTCATCAGGTTGGGCAAGATCGAGAGGGCATTGATCGCGCTGAACAACAAGGTGTAGCCGTCCGGCGGCGACTTCGCGACCGCGGTGGTGGCGAGCGCGCCGGACGCGCCCGGCCGGTTCTCGACTATGAACGTGCCGCCGATCTCGTCCGGGAGCTTGCCGGCAATCAGCCGCGCCATCAGGTCGGCGGTACCGCCGGGCGGCGTGATGACGAGGATGCGAACCGGCCGCGAGGGATATGGCTCTGACCTTTGCGCGTCAGCCGTGACATTGCCCGACGCGAGCAACACACAGGCCAGCAAGGGCCGGAGCAGCATGGGCGCCTCCCCGGGCGAACGCATTCCGCCTCGTTGAACCGAAAGACGCGACGAGCGTGACGCTCGCGCCAGACCTTGTCAATCGACGCCTATCGCACTTGCCGGTGTGGCTTCGCGCCACCCGTAATGCGGGCTTGGAGCACCCGGAAGACCCGAGGGAAGAATTCAGTAGCTCTCAGACCCGGGCGTCAATGATCCTTTTGCGTGCGGAGCTGACCTTGCGCAGAAACTGCCCGCCCGCTCAGAATCCGGAAAATCCGGCCTCGTCCCTGTCGCCGGCATTCTCATTGGCAGCTCGTAAGCGCTTCCATCGTGCTGCATGTTGCGCTCAATACCTCGACGAGCTACCTCAACGAGGTCGCCAAGACCGACATCGACTTCCCGGTCGTCACCACCCGCAAGGCGGCCTGACCGAACGCGCATCCAAGGGTGTCGCCGGCGCGGGTCTCGCGTCGCCGGCGGAACTCTCGCCCTAAAGCCGCCGATCGAGGAACGAACCCATGAGTTCGCCCGCCGCTTCCGCCCTTCACCGCCGAGACCGCCGCGCAGAAGGCGCGCATGGCCGAAGACGCATGGAATACGCGCGATCCCGCTCGCGTCGCGCTTGCCTATACGACCGACAGCCGCTGGCGAAACCGCGCGGAGTTCCTGCAGGGCCGCGAGGCCATCGAAGCATTCCTGACGCGCAAATGGCGCCGGGAACTCGACTACCGCCTGATCAAGGAAGTCTGGACGTTTCGCGAGAACCGCATCGCGGTGCGCTTCGCCTATGAGTGGCACGATGACAGCGGCTATTGGTTCCGCAGCTACGGCAATGAGAACTGGGAATTCGACGAGCATGGCCTCATGCGGCTTCGCATCGCCAGCATCAATGATGCTCCCATCAAGGAGAGCGATCGCAAATATCATTGGCCGCTCGGCCGTCGCCCGGATGATCACCTGTCGTTGAGCGATCTCGGGCTCTGAGCAGGTAGGCGAAGACGGTATGGCAACAACACGTGCCATGTCTCTGTGCCATGTCTCTTGCGGCCGATCCGAGGCCCGCTATAGTCGGGTTTCGTCGGTTCCCGCATCCCGCGGGACGCAAAAGGGAACGCGGTGAGGGCCTCGCCCAAGACCGCGGCTGCCCCCGCAACTGTGAGCGGCGAGCACCCTCGCTCAGCCACTGGAGCCTCAGGACGCTCCGGGAAGGTCGGGGGAAGGCATTGACCCGCAAGCCAGGAGACCTGCCGACGACATCAACCGTAGCCACGTCCTCGGGTGGAGGGCGCATGGGGGATCACATGAGCTTTCGTCTTCTTCGCCGCGCGGCCCTCGTTACTGTTCCGCTTTTCCTGTCGGCGTCGTCCGTATCGGCTCACCACCCGATGGGTGGCAAGACTCCGTCGACCTTCATGGAAGGTCTGTTGTCCGGTCTCGGCCATCCGGTGATCGGGCCGGATCACCTGGCTTTTCTGCTCGCGGTCGGCGTCGTGGTCGGTGTCGGCGGCCTCAATCTCGCGCTGCCGGCGGTGTTCGTCGTGGCCATGGCGATCGGCGTGGCGGTGCATGTCCAGGGCATCGGCCTGCCGGCGGCCGAAATCATCGTCGCGCTCACGGTCTTGCTCGCCGGCGTCTTGATCGTGCTTGGACGCGTGCTGCCGGTCGCGGCGTGGGCGACGCTTTTCGCAGTCGCCGGCCTCTTCCACGGCCACGCGCTCGGCGAAGCGATCGTCGGTGCCGATAAGGTGCCACTGGGCTCGTATCTCCTCGGACTTGTCGTGATCCAGAGCGCGCTCACGGTCGGCGTGGCACTGCTCGCGCGCCGCCTCGGTGCCGGCATCTCCGATCCGGCACCGCGGTTTGCCGGGGCCGCGATCCTTGGGGTCGGTCTCATTGTTTTGATCGTGCAACTCGTACCTGGCGCATGATCCTTGGATGGACGCCGCCGCGGAACGTGGCGTGCGGCTCACGCTCGTTCTGGGCGGAGCACGATCGGGCAAGAGCCGATACGCCGAGAGCCTGATCACGGCGCTGCCGTCGCCCTGGATCTATGTGGCGACGGCGGAAGCGCGCGACGCCGAGATGGCGGAGCGAATCGCTGCGCATCGGACGCAGCGGGGAACCGGCTGGCAAACGATCGAGGCGCCCCATGATCTTGCGCTGCCGACTCGAAAGTGCTCCGGCGGGAGTTCCTGTCCTGGTCGATTGCCTGACGCTCTGGCTCAGCAATCGCATGCTGGCCGAGGTCGATGTGGAGGCCGAGATCGTGACCTTGGAGGCGGCGCTGGATCGTCGTGCCGGCCCGCTGGTGCTCGTCTCCAACGAAGTCGGTTTCGGCATCGTGCCCGACAATGCGCTTGCCCGTCGCTTTCGCGACCTGCAGGGTCGCCTCAACCAGCGTGTCGCCGCGCGCGCGGACCGCGTGGTCCTCGTCGTCGCCGGGCTGCCGCTCACCATGAAGGGACAAGCATGACCGAGTCCGTCGATGAAGCCGAAGCCGCACGTCATCGCGGCAAGATGGCAAAGCGCAAGGCCGTGCAGGACGCCGAGGTCGCGGAAAAGAAGATCGAGAAAGGTCTTCTGATCGTGCATACCGGCCCCGGCAAGGGCAAATCGACCGCCGCGTTCGGGCTCGCCTTGCGCATGCTCGGGCGCGGCCATCGGGTCGGCGTCGTGCAATTCATCAAGGGCGCGTGGCACACGGCGGAACGCGACGCGCTGGCGGCGTTCGGCGACCAGGTCTCGTGGCACACGATGGGCGAGGGCTTCACCTGGGAGACGCAGGACCTCAAGCGCGACGTCGCCGCCGCCGAGCGCGCCTGGGCGAAGTCGCTCGAGCTGATCGCCGATCCTTCGTTCGGGCTGGTGATCCTCGACGAGCTCAACATCGCGCTGCGCTACGAGTACCTCGACCTTGCGGCGGTGGTTGGCGCGCTCGCCGCGCGCCGGCCGGGCCTCCATGTGGTGGTCACCGGCCGCAACGCCAAGCCGGAGCTGATTGCCGCCGCCGACCTGGTGACCGAGATGACCCTGGTGAAGCACCATTTCGCCGCCGGCGTGAAGGCGCAGCCCGGCATCGAGTTCTGACCTTGGCCGCCCGCGCGCTCATGTTCCAGGGCACGGGCTCGGACGTCGGGAAATCGCTGATCGTCGCCGGCCTGGCGCGGGCGTTCGCCAATCGCGGCCTCAAGGTGCGCCCGTTCAAGCCGCAGAACATGTCGAACAATGCCGCGGTGACGGCCGACGGCGGCGAGATCGGCCGCGCCCAGGCGCTGCAGGCGCGCGCGGCGCGCACGCCGCCGACCGTGCACATGAACCCGGTGCTGCTGAAGCCGCAGAGCGAGGTCGGCGCCCAGATCGTGGTGCAGGGCCGCGTTCACGGCACCGCCAAGGCCGCGGCCTATCAGGGCATGAAGCCCGACCTGCTGCCGTTCGTGCTCGACAGCTTCATGCGCCTCAAGGCCGAGGCCGACATCGTGCTGGTCGAAGGCGCCGGCAGCGCCTCCGAGGTCAACCTGCGCTCGAACGACATCGCCAATATGGGATTTGCGCGCGCCGCCGATGTGCCGGTCGTGCTGATCGGCGACATCGACCGCGGCGGCGTGATCGCGAGCCTGGTCGGCACCAAGCTGGTGATCGACGCGGCAGACGCCGCGCTGGTGCGCGGCTTTCTGGTCAACAAGTTTCGCGGCGATCCGGCGCTGTTCGCCGACGGCATGGCGACGATCGCGCGCGCCACCGGCTGGCAGGCGCTCGGCCTCCTCCCGTTCTTCGCCGACGCTCGCCTGCTGCCGGCCGAGGACGCGCTGGCGCTCGATGCGGCGCGGCCGTCGAAGCCGTCGGCGCGCGTGCGGATCGCGGTCCCGATCCTGCCGCACATCGCCAATTTCGACGATCTCGATCCGCTCGACGCCGAGCCTGCGGTCGAGCTCGTGCGCGTGAAGCCGGGCAGCGCGCTGCCCGGCGATGCCGGTCTCGTCATCCTGCCGGGCTCGAAGGCGACCATCGCCGATCTGGCGGCGCTGCGCCAGGCCGGCTTCGACATCGACATCGCCGCGCATCGGCGGCGCGGCGGCATCGTGCTGGGGCTGTGCGGCGGCTTCCAGATGCTCGGGCGCACGGTCGATGATCCGGCCGGCATCGAAGGCGCCGCCGGCAAGGTCGAAGGCCTCGGCCTGCTCGAGATCGAGACCGTGCTCTCGGACGAAAAGCGGCTCGAGGCCGTGCACGGGCAAACCGCCGACGGCATCCCGTTCGCGGGCTACGAGATGCACATGGGCGTGACCCGAGGTGCCGACTGCGCGCGCCCGTTTGCCCGGCTCGCCGACGGCGCGCCTGAGGGCGCTATGTCGGCCGATGGACGCGTGATCGGAACCTATATCCACGGATTGTTCGCCGACGACCGGCAGCGTTCGGCCTGGCTGGCGCGGCTCGGCGCCGGTCGATCCGTGGTGGCCTATGATGCGCTGGTCGACGACACGCTCGACCGCCTCGCCGCGCACATCGCCGCGCACGTCGATCTCGAGGCGCTGCTCAGCCTGTCGCGGTGACGAGCAGCGCCAGGAGCGCGACGAGCCCGATCAGCATCGCGTCGGCGCGCCGATAGAGCGTGAGCGCGGCACGAATGTCCGCCGCGGTGGCGTCGCGGCGGCCGTCTCCCATCATGGCGTCCTTCGACCTCGACGCCGCCATAGACGCGCGGGCCGGCGAGCGCGAGACCGAGCGCGCCGGCGACTGCCGCCTCCGGATAGCCGGCATTGGGCGAACGGTGACGCGGCGCGTCGCGGATCACGGCGCGCCAGGCGCCGGCCGGCGAGGCGCCGGGGGTCACCGCCGCTGCCGCAATAATAAGGAGAGCGGACAGCCGCGAGGCCGGCAGGTTGACGAGATCGTCGAGGCGGGCGGCCGCGAAGCCGAAGGCTTGGTAGCGTGGGGTGCGATGGCCGATCATGCTGTCGGCGGTATTGATCGCCTTGTAGGCCGCGCCGCCGGCGAGGCCTCCGACCATCAGCCAGAACACCGGGGCCACCACGCCGTCGGAGAAGCTCTCGGCGAGGCTCTCGATGGCGGCGCGCGCCACGCCCGCCTGGTCGAGCGCCGCCGGATCGCGCCCGACGATGTGCGACACCGCTTCGCGGCCGGCGGCGAGGCCGTTCTGCTCGAGCGCCTCCGCGACCCGGACCACGTGTTGATGGAGACTTCGCTGCGCAATCAGCGTGCTGGCGACGATCGCCGCCGCCACGATCCCGAACGGCAAGAGCAGCAGGCTGCGCTCCAGCGCGAACGCGACGCCGGCAACCACGACGATGAGGATCAGCACGGCCGCGACCCCGGCCGCGCGGCGGCTGGCATCGCTCATGCTCTCGTGGTTCAACAGGCGATCGAGCAGGCCGATCAGCCGGCCGATCCAGGTCACCGGGTGTCCGATGGCCCGGAACAGCCGGTCCGGATAGCCGACGGCGAGCTCGATCAGGAGCGCCAAGAGGGTGAGCGCGACGGCCATATTGTCCCACCTGGATGCGCGACCGCTCGCGCACGGCGGCGATCTCGGCGCCGCGCGGCTGCTGTTTCCCGGCGCCCCAGAACCTTTCGTCGACCTGTCGACCGGGATCAATCCCCACGCCTATCCGATTCCCCGGCTGGAGCCGGAGGCGTTCCGGCGTTTGCCGGAGCCGGCCGCGGTCGCTCGGCTGCAGGCTATGGCCGCGCAAGCCTACGGCGCGCCGTCGGCCGCTCACGTGGTCGCTGCGCCGGGCACGCAGATTCTGTTGCCGCATGTCGCCGCCCTGGTGCCGGCCGGGCGCGCCGCAGTGTTGGGACCGACCTATTCCGAGCACGTCCGGGTCGCACGCCTGCTCGGCCACGCCGTGACCGAGGTCGCCGACGTCGACCAACTGAGGGGTGCCGACCTCGCCATCGTCGTCAATCCGAACAATCCGGACGGACGGATCGTCGGCAAGGACGCGCTGCTCGCCGTTGCAGAGGAGCTGCGGCCGCGCGGCGGGCTGCTGATGGTCGACGAAGCTTTCATGGATGTCGGTCCCGCCGGCGCGAGCCTCGGCGGCGACGTCGCGCGCGGCAATATCGTGGTGCTGCGATCGTTCGGCAAGTTCTTCGGGCTGGCCGGGCTGCGGCTCGGCTTCGCGCTGGCCGCACCGGACATCGCGGCGCGGCTCGACGCGTCGCTTGGACCCTGGGCGGTGGCGGGACCGGCGATCGCGATCGGCGAGACTGCCTTGGCGGATATCGCATGGGCGGAGGCGACGCGCGCGTTGCTGGCGCGGGAAGCGGGGCGGCTCGATGCGGTCTTGGCCGAGGCGGGGCTCGACCTCGTCGGCGGGACGTCGTTGTTCCGGCTGGTGCGAACGCCGGCGGCGAGCGACCTGTTCCATCACCTGGGTCGCGCCGGCATCCTGGTGCGCCGTTTCACCGAGCAGCCGACCTGGCTGCGCTTTGGGCTTCCGGCCGGCGAGGAGGCGTGGCATCGCCTGAACGCGGCGCTTGCTGCATTTCCGGATGATTAACGGCGCCGATTCCTCGTGGCCCCATCGCAGCCGAAGCCCCTGGCTCTAGGTCCGGTATGGGAGCTTGGATATCGTCACCGCGCCACCACAATGGGCGAACGCTCGGAGCGTACACGATGCGCGCGACATACAAGACGATCAAGACGACATGTCCCCGCGATTGCTATGACGCCTGCGGCATGAAGGTGTGGTCGAGGACGGCCGGGTGCGGAAAGTCAGTGGCGACCGCAATCACATGGTCAGCCGCGGCAAGCTCTGTCCGAAATGCGCCCTTGCCGTATAATGGTGCATGGATCGACCCGGCCCGGCGTCTCACGCGCCCGCTGCGCCGCGCCGGGTGCGAAGGGGTCCGGCCGCTTCGTCCCGGTCTCGTGGGACGAGGCGATTGCCGCGATCGCCGATCGGCTGACGGGGGTGGTGTCGGCGCATGGGCCCAAGGCCATCCTGCACACCCACTATACCGGCACGTGCTCGGCGATCGCCGGAAATTTCCCCAGCCGCTTCTTCAATCGACTGGGCGCCACCGAGGTCGATCCCGACACGGTCTGCAACAAGGCCGGGCACGAAGCGCTCAAATACGTCTTCGGCGATTCGCTGACCGGGTTTGATCCGCGCACCGCGAAGGATGCCGCCTGCATCCTGGTTTGGGGCGCGAATCCATCCGCGTCGGCGCCGCATGCACACACCCACTGGCTTCCGGAGACGAACGCCGTAAAGATCGTCGTCGACCCGATCGCGCATGCGACCGCGCGAGAAGCGCGGATCTCTTCCTGCAGCCTCGTCCCGGAACCGACGCAGCGCTGGCGTTCGCGATGATGAACGCCGTGATGGCCGCCGGTCTGATCCGATCGGATTTCATCGCCGAGCATGTCGTCGGCTGGGACCGCATCCGTCGGCGACGTCGAGGCCATGACGCCGGATCGCGGCGAGAGCGCTCACCGGCGTTCCGGCCGAATTGATCCGCGAGGCGGCGCTCACCTACGGCCGCGGACCGTCGCTGCTCTGGCTCGGCCAAGGCATGCAGCGGCAAAGCCACGGCGGCAACGCGTTCCGTTCGGTCGCAGCACTGTGCGCGCGTGACGGGCAATATCGGGCGGCCCGGCGCCGGCTTTCTCTACATGAATGGCCCATCGACGCGCGGCACCAGCTTCGATTACGTGGCCGCGCCGCAGCTCTGCCGCGGGCGAAGCCCAGCCGTATCAGCCAAATGGACCTTGCGGCGCATTTGAGCGAACCCGACAAGTCGCAGGCCCTGTTCTGTTGGAACAACAACATCGTCGCCTCCAATCCGCAGCAGGCCGCCTTGCGCACGGCACTGCGGCGCGAGGATCTGCTGCATGTGGTCGTCGATCTGTTCCAGACCGATACCGCCGACTATGCGGACTTCGTATTGCCGGCGGCGAGCTTTCTCGAGTTCGACGATCTGGTATTGCCGTATTTCCACAACGCGGTCTCGGCGCAGGTCAAGGTTGCGCCGCCGCCGGGCGAATGCCTGCCGAATCAGGAGATCTTTCGTCGATTGGCGCGCGCGATGGGAATGTCCGAGCCCGAGCTGTTTCAATCCGACGCGGAGATCATCGCCGAAATGCTCGCGCAGGCCGGGATCGAGGGCGGATTCGAGTTGCTGGCCGAGCGCGGCACGGTCTTTCCCTTCGACGAACCTTTGATCCAGTTCGAGCTCGATGAAGTTTCCGACCCCGAGCGGCAAGATCGAGTTGGCATCGGAGCGCGCGCGCGCCGACGGTCATCCGCTGGTGCCGCGCCCGCATGCCGACGCGCCTCCGCAGCGGCGGTCGGCTGCGCGTGCTCTCGCCGGCATCGGACTGGACGATGAACAGCAGCTATGCGAACGATTCCAAGATCGGGCTGCGATTGAGAATCTGCGGCCGTCCTGATCCACCCGCGCGAGGCCGCGGCTCGCGACATCGCGGAGGGGGACAAGGTCGAGCTCTGCAACGAGTACGGCCGCCTCGAGCTGATCGCCGAGACGACGTCGAACGTTCCGCCGGGCATCGCTCTCGTGCACAAGGGGCGCTGGCCGAAGCTCGATCCGAACAGGGCCAACGTGAATATCCTCAATCCGGGACACAAGAGCGACATCGGCGAGAGCTCGAGCGTGCACGGCGTGGAAGCCGAGTTGAGGCCGCTGCTCCCGCATGGCAAAGATCGGGTGCTGCAGGAGCACGCCTGATGCGGTTTCTGGTCTTTCAGCACGTCGAGGTCGAGCACCCCGGAATCTTCCGAGAATTCTGGCAACATGACGGTGTCGCGTGGGACGCGGTGGAATTCGATGCCGGCGCGACCATACCGACCCTCGAAGACTACGATGCGCTGCTGGTCTTCGGCGGGCCCATGGACGTGTGGGAGGAGCACCTCCATCCGTGGCTCGTGGCCGAGAAGGCGGCGATCCGCCGCTGGGTGACCGAGCTCGGGAAGCCTTATCTCGGCGTTTGCCTCGGTCACCAGCTGCTGGCCGACGCGCTCGGCGGCGAGGTCGGCAAGATGGACAAATCGGAGGTCGGGATCGCCGACGTTGCGCTGACCGAAGCCGGCCGGGCCGACCCGCTCATGCGCGGTCTGCCGGATCGCCTCGAGGTGCTGCAGTGGCATGGCGCGGAGGTGAAGCGCTTGCCGCCGGCGGCGGTCACGCTCGTGCGGCAACCCGCACTGTCCGATCCAGGCGCTGCGCGTCGGCGCCTCGGCCTACGGCGTCCAGTATCATGTCGAGGTCGAAGCCGACACCGTGCGCAACTGGGGCGGCCTGCGGGCCTATCGGCGCGCCCTCGAGGAGGCCCTCGGCGTCGGCGGACAGGCCGAGTTCGAACGCCAGGTCTCGCAACGACTCGCGGCCTTTCGCGCCAGCGCGCTAACGCTTAGTCGCAATTTCCTTCATCTGGTCGCGTCCGATCGGCAGGCGTCGCGGGTCGCGTAGCCCGCTCGGCGGCTCGGCGGATCGGCCTGCCGGCCGCCAGGTCGTCGACCGCATTGATGATCGCCCGCACGCCGGTCCTGATGTCCTCCCGGCTCATCGACGCGTAGCCGAGCAGGATCGAATCCTTCGGATAGGGGCTGCCCATGTCGTGCGCGCCGCCCGACTCCAGCGAATGGATGCGGACACCGTAGCGCGCCGCGCCGTCGACCAGATCCTGCACCTTGGGGAAATCCCGCGGCAGACGCCACATGATGTGCATCCCGCTTTCCACGCCCCACAGATCGACGTTGCCGAAGGCGCTTCTGAGCTCTTCCAGCAGCGTGTCGCGAACGTCCCGATAGGCGCGGCGTATCCGGCGCAGATGCTGCTGATAGGCGCGGCTTCTGAGGAAGTCCGCCAGCACGAACTGCTCGAGCCAGGGATGACCGAAGTTGAGCAGAATCTTGATCGTTCTCGCCGGCTCGATCAGCTGCGGCGGCAGCACCATGAATCCGGTTCGGATGCCGGCACCGACCGATTTCGAGAAGGTGCCGAGATAGATGACGTTGTGACCGGTATCGAGACCGGCGAGCGCGGTCAGCGGCGGGCCGCTGAAGCGGTAGTCGCAGTCGTAGTCGTCCTCGATGACGTAGGCGCCGCTGGTCTGCGCCCATTCGAGCAGCTTGAGGCGCCGCTCGAGCGGCATGGTCGCTCCGGTCGGGAACTGATGCGAGGGCGTGACATAGGCGAGCGGCGCACGGCTGTCGCCGAGCGCGTCGAGCTGCGCTCCTTGCCGGTCGACATCGAGCGGACAGAGCTTGGCGCCGTAGCTCTCGAACGCAAGCGCCGCGCTGCGGTAGCCGGGGTTCTCGACCAGCACCTCGGTGCCGTCTTTCACGAACAGCCGGCTGACGATGTTCAACGCCTCCTGGATGCCCGACGTGATGACGACCTGCTCGTGGGTGGCGAGCAGGCCGCGCGCCGTTTCGAGATGCAGCGCGATCGCCTCCCGCAGCTCGCGCATGCCGAATGCATCGCCGTATTCGGTGAGGTCGCGGCCGGCCGTCGACATCCGCTCGACCAGCGCAAGCTTGCGCACCAGGCGCACGGGAAAGAGCTTCGGATTCGGGCGGCCGGGCCAGAAATCGATTTTCAGCCGCTGCGATCCCGCTTCGGGCAGGACCGGTCGCTGCCCGCGAAAGACCACCGGTGTTTTCTGTCGATTAGGCCGTGCCTTTCTTCCATCCGGCGACCTCAGGCGCTCGACCGACAGGCACTCCTCGGGCAGGTTCTCGCTGACGATGGTGCGCGCGCTGCGCTCGGTCTCGACGTAGCCTTCGGCCGCAAGCCACTGATAGGCCTGCAACACCGTGTTGCGCGAGACACCGTATTCGCTCGCGAGGACGCGCGAGGGAGGCAATTCGGTGCCGGGAGGAAGTCGTCCCGCCAGGATGGCGTCCCTGATCTGGGCGAATATTTGCCGCTGCAGCGTTTCCCGCCGATCGCGAACAAGGCTGAGCGTCACCAGCATCCGGCCCTCGTCTGCATTTTGGGCATGTGCCGTGCCAGGCCCGATTGGGAACCTCAGGGTCGATGCAAGGAGCACGCCAGCGCTGAGCGGGCAGGGGAGGCGGTCGCTCGCCATCCTGGTCGGCGAAATGTCGTCAGTTCTTTCAAGTTCTTGGAGCCACCTTGCGGATCCGGTCCGAGGCCATCGGGCGAGCGGCGCAGGGAGTCGACCCGATGAACATTTGTGCGCTTTGCCGGCGATTTGATCGGGCGCATCGCGCTGCCGCTCCTCACGTGGCAGTTCGACTTCTGGCACTTCGAGATTGGGCCCATCTGGCCCTTTACGTTGCACCGGCCCAGGCCGAATTTGGCGACCAGCATGCTCGTTCCGGCCTCAGCTGGCCCGGATGCGAGCACAAACGATTTGTGGGTGGCGAGGCCAGGACATGAAAGCTGCGGCGACAGAAATTCAGGGGCGTGTTTTCCTTCATCGTCACGCCGACGAAGGACGACGGCGAGGCTGATCGACGAGGGTCGCCTGCGGGAGTCGATCGACTACCAGATTTCGCAAGGCGTCCATGGCATCACGGTGTTCGGCAGCACCGGCGGAATCGGCTCGTTCAGCGAGGCCGAGCGGCGGCGCGTCATCGAGGTCGCCGCCAAGCACATCGACGGCCGCGTTCGATTCCTGCCGGGGACCGGCTCGATCACGACGGCAGAGGCTATTCGCCTCTCCCAGTTCGCCGAAGGTGTCGGCGCGGACGGCGTGCTCGTGGTGCCGATCAACTACTGGAAGCCCACCGACAACGAGCTCTACGGGCATTACGAGGCGATCGCGCAGGCCGTGAAGATCCCGGTCGGCATCTACAACAATCCGGGAACGACCGGGGTCGACATCAAGCCGCCGCTGGTCGCCAGGATCGCCAAGATCGACAACATCGGCTTCATCAAGGAGAGCTCGGGCGACATGAGCCGGATCACCGCGATCCGGCAACTCACCGGCTATCAGATTTCGGTCTTGAACGGCAACGATGCGTGCACGCCCGAGGCGATCGCCGCCGGCGTCGAGGGCTGGTTCGCGGGCAGCGGAAACTTCATGCCGGACAAGTGCGTCGAGCTGTTCCGTCTCGGCTACGAGAAGCAAGGATATCGACGCCATGCGCGAGTTCTTTCAGCCCATGTTTCCGCTCTGCGACTACATGGGCGTGAAAGGTTATATCCGCGTCGCGCACACCGCCTGCGAGCTGCTCGGCCGTCCGATGGGACCACCGCGGCGGCCGTTGCGCATGCTCGAGCCGGCGGATCGCGCGGTGCTCGCGGGACTGCTCGAACGGGCCGGCTTGATGGGCGGCATGAACGCGCGGACCGCCGCCGAATAGGCTCGTTTCGCGGGCCGCACGGCGCGGTTGCGGCCGGCATGCCTGAATGCGAATTGTCCGGGAAGGGGCGCTGCCCGGCCGCGGTTGCGTGCACACGACGAATTCCAGCGTTCGAGCAGCTTGCACGCCGGCCTCCGTCCCGGAGCGGCGCGGCTGTCGCCGTCGCCGATCAAGGCCGCGCGCAGCGAACTGGCACCAACGAAATCAGCCCGGTCCGGTGCTTTCCGGAAGTGCCGGCGTCACTGATGATTGCTGCAGTGCCGCAAATGGCATCTGCCCGAATGTCCGACGCCCGGATCCGAGCTCGACCGGCTGAAGCCACGGGCTGAAGAGCCGAACGCTGATCAAGCGATTCCGAAAGGAAATCGAGTCATGGCCAAATCTGATCGCATGCCCGAAATACCGAACATCGCTCGCCGGGAATTCTTGAGCAGGATGGGCGTCACCGTCGGCGCCGCCGCCGCGGGCGCCGCCGCCGGCGGCTTGTCGTCCTCGCTGGTCAACGCAGCGGCTCCTCCCAGCAAGGTCAAGGGCAACATTCCCGACAAGCCCTATGTGACCGCCCACATGACGTTCTTGACCGGTCCGCTGACCGTGATGGCGGAACCATCGGTCAAGGGACATACCCTTGCGGCGGAAGAGATCAACGCGCAGGGCGGCCTCCTCGGCAAACGCAAGATCCAGACGATACGGGCAGACGAGGCGGCGGGCGTGGACGCCAATGTCAAGGAGATGCGCCGGCTGAAGATGCAGGACAACATCGATCTGTTCACCGGCATCATTTCGAGCGGCAACACGCCTGCGCTCGGTCCGGTGGCGGAGGAGCTTCAGCTGCTGACCATTTTCGCTGACGGGTGCACGGACTTCCTGTTCGACAAGATCGTCACCGAGCCGAAATACATCTTCCGGATTTCGGCGATCCAGTCGGCCGACGGCATCACCTGTGCGGTCGGCGCCGCGACGGCCTGGCCGGAGGTGCGCAAGTTCGCCCACATCCATCCGGACTACAGCTACGGCCGCAATGCATTCGATCATTTCTCGGTCGCCATCGAGAAGCTCCTGCCCGGCTCGACGGTGGTCTCGCAGGCTTGGCCGAAGCTCGGCACCACCGACTTCACGCCGCACATCACCAAGGCCATCGTCGTCCGGCGCCGACTGTCTGGTCACGTCCTGCTGGGGCGGCGACTATATCGCTCTCTACAAGCAGGGACTGCGCTACGGTCTGTTCGACAAGATGAAGGTGGCGACCTGCCAGGGGTTCTCCAACATCCCGCACACCATCGGCAAGGACCATCCCGAGGGCGTGCTGATGGGCGTGCACGCCAACTACTTCTTCACCAATCCCAATCCCGGCAGCCGCTGGCCGGCCAACCAGAAGTTCGTCAAGGCGTACTACAATCGCTGGAAGGAATACCCGCCGATGGAGGCGGAGGTCGGCTACACCTGCATCTATCTGCTCAAGCTGGCGATCGAGAAGGCCAACAAGCTGGTCGGCGGCTGGCCCGACGACGAGGCCATCATCTCGCAGCTCGAGGGGCTGGGCTGGGAATCGCCGGCAGGCTACATCCATATCCGGCCGGACAATCACCAGGGCTACAAGGACGCGGTGACCGGCTTCAGCAAGAACGTCGCCGAGTATCCGTTTCCGATCTGGGATCCCGACCGGATCATCACGATCCCGATCCGCAACATCACGGCGCCCGCGCACTGGCCGAAGCCGGGCACGACCCACAACGACGTGACGAGCGCCTACAACTGGATCAAGACGGCCTGGCCGCTCGCGAAGGGCTGAGCGCGGCCGGCCGCTCGCGCCGACGCCGCGTTCGCGGACGCGCCGGGCGCAGCCTGGATGCGCGTGGAAGCGAGTTGCAAATGTTGGCCAAACGAAATGGCGATGACGGGATAACGGCGCCAAATGGTGATCGACTACTACTTCTCGGTCCTGTCGGATTGGGCCTACTTCGGGGGTGAGCGACTGGAACGGTTGGCGCGCAGGTACGGTGCTCGCATCAATCACATGCCGATGCAGCTTGCCGCCGTCTACGCGGGGACCGGGGGCATCATCCTGCAGAAGCGCTCGAAGCAGCGCCAGGATTACCGGGTCGTCGAGCTCGTGCGCTGGCGGGACTATCTCGGCATTCCAATCGAGCTGTTCCCCAAGCACTACCCGACCGACGACCAGCTGTCGTCTTGCATGATCATCGCGGCGAAGCTCTCGGGGCGATTGCGGGGTTCTGGCAAACGCCATTCTCAGGGCGATCTGGGTGGAGAATCGCGACATCGCCGATCCGGACACACTGCGGAAATTGGCCGACGGGCTCGGAATGGACGGAGAGCGGTCTGCTCGCCGGCGCTCGTGCCGACGCCACGGTCGAGACGTTCGATCGCTACACGCAAGAGGCCCAGGAGCGCGGCGTGTTCGGCTCGCCGTTCTATTTCTTCGGCGAGGAGGCTTATTGGGGCCAGGATCGGCTGCAGTTCCTGGAGGCTGCGCTCGCACGCTCCACCGGCACGCCGCAGGGGACATTGCCGCGATCGATACCGCCGGTGCAGTGAAGCCTCGTTCTTGCGCTGGGAGGGCGGTTCGGTA
>CAVPTV010000023.1:0-144540 GCA_963708765.1 uncultured Alphaproteobacteria bacterium
GCCAGCGCGGCAACCCTATAGTGCGCGCGCATAGCGCGTCGGAAGACGCGCGTGAACGCGCTGATGACACTCGCCCTGAACCGGGCTCGTCGGCGCGCGGCGATGACGACCGCGCCCCGCGTGGCAGCGTGGTCATGCTCAGCGCCGAGGACGACGCCGGCGACACCGTCGTGCCGCGCCTGTCGGCGACCGGCGCCGATCTCGCCCGCGTGCGGCTGGTCTCGGCGGTCGAAAGCGGCGACGGCCGGAAGAACGCCAGGCGGTCGTTCAACCTGCAGACCGATCTCGATCTGCTCGAGACCGCGATGCGGGATGCCGGCGACGCCCGCCTCGTCATCATCGATCCGCTCACCAGCTACCTGGGCCGGGGCATCGACGGCAACCAGACGCCCGCTGTGCGCAGCGTGCTGGACCCGCTGGCCGAGATGGCGGCGCGCTGGCGCGCGGCGGTGGTCGGCATCACGCACTTCTCCAAGAGCGGGGGCGTGTCGGCGATCAACCGGTTCATCGGCTCGATCGCGTTCGTCGCCGCCGCCCGCGCGGCGTTCGTGGTGACCGCCGATCCCGAATCCGACGACCCGGCGCGGCGGCTGTTCCTCCCGGTGAAGAACAACCTGGCGCCGCTCGGCAGCGGACTGTCGTTCCGGATCGAGCAGCAGCCGCTCGGCAACGGCCACAGCGCTTCGGCGATCGCGTGGGGCGAGCCGGTCACCGTGACGGCGGGCGAGATCCTGGCGATGTCGGCCGCTGTGGACGATCGCCCCGCGCGGGCCGACGCCGAGGAATTTCTGCGCGACCTCCTGGCCGACGGACCGCAACCGGTGACGGAGATCCAGCTGGAAGCCGAAGACGCGGGTATCGCGTGGCGGACGCTCAATCGCGCCAAGAAGGCGATCGGGGTCGTGGCCGAGCGGCATGCAGAGTGCGAAAGGGGCTTCGGGGCGGCCGGCCGCTGGTATTGGCGGCTGCCGCCGGGTCCAGTGGCGCCTTAAGGATGCCAAGGGTGCCTAAGGATGCCACCTCCAAGCTTGGCATCCTTAGGGGAGGTTGGCATCCTTAGGTCTCGTGGTGGCGAGCCTTGCGACCGCGCTCAATACTGCGCCACCACCGGGCCCTGGTCGAACCAGCCCGTGTGACTAGAACCAGGCCATTCGCGCGATCATCGCGCCGGCGCGTACTTCCCGGTCAGCTGCGGGGTCGTCACCTCCTTGGCGCCCTTGTTCTGCATGTCGAGCCGCGTCTCGCGCCCCCAGGTGCGCTTGAGGTCGTCGCGCACGTTGATGCGCAGCTTGCCCAGCCCCTCGGCCTCGAGCTCGACCACGTCGCCGTCCTGGAACGAGCTCAAGCCGCGGTGGTTGGTGCCGGTCGCCAGCATGTCGCCCGGCTCGAGCGCATGGATCGAGCTGACCCACTCGATGCAGCGCGGCATCTTGTGCGCCATGTCGTCGGTGTTGAAGTTCTGCTTGAGCTCGCCGTTGACCCAGAGCCGCACCTGCAGCTTGTGCGGATCGCGGATCTCGTCGGCGGTGACGATATAGGGACCGATCGGCGCGAAGGTATCGCGCGACTTCATCTGGTAGAACACGTTGCCGGGCGGCGGCAGGCCGCGCGCCGACCCGTCGATGAAATTGACGTAGCCGAACACGTAACTCATGGCATCGGCGGCCTTGACGCCCTTGGCGCGCTTGCCGATCACCACCGCGACCTCGGCTTCGCCCTCGAAGATGGTGGCCGGCACGTCCGGCAGCACCATCGTGTCGCCGGGGCCGATGACCGCGGCCGGCGACTTGTGGAAGGCGTTGATCGGGGCCGGCTCGGTGCGCGTGCCGTCCTCCATGTAGTTGACCGCCATGCAGTCGATGTTGACCGGCTTGGGCAGCGGAGGGCGGATCCTGACGCCGGCGACGGGCACGCCGCTGCCGCGCGCGGCGGCTTCCTCGAGCTCGCGGCCGATACTCGGCAAAGCGCTCGATCACGCCGTTGATCAGGTCGTGCGGACCGGTGTGCGGAATGCCCTGCACGACCGACGAGACGTCGACCACGGTGTCGCCCTTGAGCACGCCGAGCTTGTAGTCATCGAAGTACAGGATCTTCATGTCGTCCTCGGATTTGAGAGAGGGGTGATCGATTGTAGGGGCGACCCTTGTGGTCGCCCACCCTTGTGGTCGCCCTGTCTGTGGCGTCGTTTCGGGCGCCCACGAGGGGCGCCCCTACGCGGTCCCGGACACGGTTACGCGTTACGGTCAGTGCACCTGTCTCGAGAGCCTACTCGGCCTTGATACCGTTGGCCTCCGCGATCTTGGTGTAGAGCTCGATCTCGGTTTCGATGCGTTTTTGGAACTCCTCGGGGGTGGAGGGCGCCGCCAGCACCCCGGTTTCGGTCAGCCACTTCTTGACGTCGGGCAGCTCGAGCGCGCGCCGCAGCTCGCTGTTGAGCCGATCGATGATCGGGCGCGGCGTCTGCGGTGCGGCCGCAATCCCCAGCCACGACATCAGCTGGATTCCCGGAATGCTCTCCGCCATCGTCGGCGTGTCCGGAACGAGCGGATAGCGCTCGGGCGAGGACACCGCCAGCGGCCGCAGCTGGCCGCTGCGAATGCGCGGGATGGCCGAGGTCCCGGTGTCGAGCATGGCGTCCAGGCGGCCGCCGATCACGTCGGTGAAGGCCGGCACCGAGCCGCGGTAGGGGACGGCGACCATGTCGAGGTCGGCGCGGTTCTCGATCCATTTTCCGAGCAGATGATAGACGCTGCCGCCGCCGATGATTCCATAGCTGATCTTGCCGGGATTGGCCTTTGCCCGATCGATCAGGTCCTTGAAGCTCGCAATCGGCGAGCTCGGCGCCACCAGGATGAACATCGGATAGGCGACGACGGTGGTCACGAACGCGAAGTCGCGGACCGGATGATAGGGCAACGTCTTCACCACCGCGGCCTGCGTGGTGAAGCCGCCGGTCAGCATCGCCAAGGTGTGGCCGTCCGGCGCCGATCTCGACACCATGTTGTTGCCCTGGATGCCGATGCCGTGGGTGACGCTCTCGACGATCACCGGTTGACCGAGCCGCTCGGTCAGCTTGTTGCCGAGCGTGCGGGACACCATGTCGGGACTGCCGCCCGGGGCGGTCGGGATGATGATCCGCAGCGGGCGCGTCGGCCAAGCCGGGCTCTGGGCAACCGACGAGGATACGATCCCCGAGGCGGCGGTGCCGTACAGAAACGTTCTACGCGTCAACGACATCTTCTTCGTTTCCATCCCGGCCCAACCCGAGGTTGGGTATGCTTGGGCAGTCGTGCGCTGCCATTCGTGCTTTTGGGCATTGTTGCGCAGCTTGCTCCCCGCGTCCAGGCTGGTGCTGATGTCGCCGAACCATCGCCTGGCGCGACGAAAAGCCTTGGAAGTGGACGAGCTCGCGGGCGAGCGGCTGCTCTTGCCAGGTCGGCAATTTCTCACACGGCAATGGTTCGATGCCGCATGCCGGAGAGGGAATTGCGACCGATCGTGGCGCTTGAAAGCACGATGCCGCATGCCCTCGTCGCATTGGCGCGTGTTGACTACGGAATTGCGATTGTGCCGTCTCATACGCCGTTCGACCACCGAGAACTGCGGGGCGCTCGTTTAACGCAGCGCGGAACGATGCTGGGAGCTTGGGCTGCAATCGCTTGGGAGCGGCATCGCTTCCAGCCGCCGTTCGTAGAGCGGTTCGTCGAAGAGCTTGTTCGGCACGCGCGCCGTGCTTATCCGAGCAGTGAAGTAGCAGGCCGAAATGCACTCAAGTCAATGTCGATACAATGAACCGACTGTCTGTTCCTGGCCCATAGCTGCCCCGGACGGGTGCGACGGCGCGTCCGCAGTTGGCGAAAGCCGACACCGCATTCCAGGCGCATCCGTTGGTCAACCGACTGAACCTTGCTTAGCGATCGTGCGTGCGGTGCCGCACGGGCGGCCTGTGCAGGGTGGGAGCTTCTGGACGGCCTTCGACGGTGAAGTCGTCCCTCAGCGGCGGCAAGCCGATATGCTCGCGGATGCTGTTCTCGCTGCCGGTGACGATGGCGAAGCTGCTCTGGGTCATGGAGAGACCGACGGCGCCGGCCAACGGCAACGCGAGAGCAACGATGCGGATGACGTTCTTCACGGCGGTCTCCGATTGCTCGAGCAGGCGCGCTTCCCGACGGCCGAGCGATCGCCGCTCAGTGAAAACACGCGACGCACGGGACATAGGCTCGGCGGAAGCCGGCGCCAGAGACAGCGGTTGCGCCGAATTGCCGAATGTGGCGTGGTCTTGCGGTGTTATGCGAAGCTCGCGTTCATCCCGCCGGGTTGACCGTGGGCAGACACCGTGGAAGCAAGACTGTCAGGCTCGCGTTTTGATCATTGCTCGCGCGGCGCGGTGCGACGTATGATCAATTGGCGCGAGCATCGGTGCGGGGCTGGATCCGCGGACCGCTCCGGCATCGCGATTTCGGCAGACGCACGCCGGAGACGTCGCGCATGAATTCCAAAGACCGAATGTACGATGTGGGCGGCGTCCTGCTTCCGCGGCCGTTCAAGGCGCGGCGGCTCGGGCATTTCGCGCTGTGGCAGACCGACCTGGAGATGGCGCGCCGCCTCTACGTCGACCTGCTCGGATTTCGCGCCACCGACACGGTGATCCGCGAGGGCAAGCCGGTCGCGGTCTTCACCTCGCACGGAACCGATCACCATTCGCTCGCCGCCATTCACGCCTCGACCGCCGAGGGCGTGCGCAAGGCCCACTACGAGAACGGCATATTCGTCAATCAGATCTCCTTCCAGGTCGGCACGCTGGAGGAGGTCGTCAACGCGCACGAATACTTCGAGCAGCGGCAGATCTACATCAGTCGGCTCGGCCGCGACTTTCCCGGCAGCAATTGGGCGCTCTACGTGCTCGATCCGGACGGGCACCGGATCGAGTTCTACTACGGCATGGAGCAGATCGGATGGGACCGCCGGAGCAAGCCGGCGGCCGCCTACATCCAGGCGGTCCGCAACGGCTTCTCGCTTCCGCAACCGGCCGAGATGACGGAGATCATGCAGGCCGAGCAAGGCGGCGTCGATCTCGATAGCGGATTTCGCCCGGCCGAGGGCCTGGCTTACGATTATTGCGTCGGCGGCGTCATGCTGCAGCGGCCGTTCAAGGTCACCAAGGTCGGCCCGGTCAACCTGTTCGTCTCCGATATCGCTGCATCGGAAATTTTCTACACCGAGCTGCTCGGCCTGACCAAGACCGAGGAGGTGCACTATGGCGGTCACCGGTGCGTGTTCCTGCGATGCGGCACCGATCACCACTGCATCGGCCTGTTCCCGCTGGCGCTGCGTGCCGAGCTCGAGCTCAATGCGTCGACCAGCTTGATGAGCATCGGCGTGCAGGTCGCGACCTATCGGCAGCTGAAGGATGCGGTCGCGTTCCTGCGGGAGCAAGGGCTTCGCTTCATCGACACCATTCCGTTCGATCTGCATCCCGGCATCGACTACGCCGCCCACGCGGTCGGACCCGATGGACATTGCATCCAGCTCTATCACAGTATGGAGCAAGTCGGCTGGGACGGCAGGCCGCGGCCGGCGGCGCAACGGCGCCGCGTCGAGCCGGATTGGCCGCAGACGATCGAAGGCTTGCCGGACGCCTATGCCGATCAGACGTACCAGGGGCCGCTCGGGTAACGGTGCGGCGCTGCCACCGTCGTCGGAGAGCTGCGTCGGGAGAGCTGCGATGAGCGAGGTAGGGCAGGGGATCGATCACTCGGGCGATGGGCTCGATGTCGAAAGCTCGACGCGGCGCGCGTTCCTCACCGCCGTTTCGGTCCTCGGCCTGGACGTTGTCGCCAGCGCCGCCGCCAATCCTGCGTTGGCGGATCCGGCGAGCGATCGGCCCAAGGAGGGGGACTTGCTGGTCTCGATCGACAGCGAGAGCCCCGTTCCGCTCGAGCCCAAGGATGTTCCGACCGGCGGCCCGCAGGTGCTCGCGTGGCCGTTCGATCCGGCGGGTAGCCTGGTGCGCAAAGGCTCGCGTCTCAACAAGGTGCTGCTGGTCCGGCTCGATCCCGCAACGCTCACCGGCGTCACCCGCGAGCGCGCGGTCGAGGGCGTGGTCGCCTATTCGGCGATCTGCCCGCACGCCGGTTGCGAGGTGAGCGTATGGGCCGCCGAGCAGAAGATTCTCGAGTGCTCTTGCCACTACTCGCACTTCGATCCGCGCGAAGGTGCTACGGTGATGGATGGCCCGGCGCCGCGCGCCTTGCCGGCGCTGCCGCTCAAGCTCGTGGACGGAAAGCTCGCGGTGGCGAAGCCGTTCAGCGGGCGTGTCGGCATCGTTCCGACCTGAGCTTGGAGCGACGGCCATTTCGCGCCGCCGCAGCGTCCATCGGTAGGGGAGAACAAGTCTACGACAGACAGCAACGCAACACAGACCGCAGCAAGAGGCCGAATCAAAAGGGCCCTCGTTCACGAGCGCGCAAAGGAGGAGACGTGATGATCGATACCAGGACACTCATGCAAAGCGTCGGCGTGGCCGCCATCGTGCTGGCCGCCGGCCTGTCCGCGGCAACCGCGCAACAGACCGTCGCGCCGGCGTCGGCTACCCCGGTGCCGGGACCGATGCCGGACATTCTCCAGAAGTACACGCCGGTCACCGCCGAGCGGCTGAAGAAGCCCGAGGACGGCAATTGGCTGCTGTTCCGGCGCACCTACGACGGCTGGGGTTACAGCCCGCTCGCCGAGATCACGCCCGCCAATGTGAGCCGGCTGCAGCCGGTCTGGAGCTACGCCACCGGTCAGATCGAGGGCCATCAGGCGCCCCCGATCGTGAACAACGGCGTGATGTTCGTGGCGACGCCGGGCAACCAGCTGCTGGCGCTCGAGGCCAAGACCGGAAATCTCCTGTGGCGTTATAAGCGTCCGTTCCCCGAGGACATGACGCCGCTGCATCCCACCAACCGCGGTGTCGGACTGTTCGGCGACAAGGTCTTTTTCGCGGCGGCGGAATCGGTGCTGGTCGCCCTCAACGCCAAGACCGGGAAGGAGGTGTGGGCGACCAAGGTCGACGACTACAAGGTCGGCCACTACATGACGCTGATGCCGCTCGTGATCGACGGCAAGGTGCTGGTCGCGGCGTCGGGCGGCGAATTGGGCATCCGCGGGTTCCTGGCCGCCTACGATGCGGAAACCGGCAAGGAGCTGTGGCGGACCTACACGGTCCCGGCGCCGGGCGAGCCCGGCAGCGATACCTGGCCGGCGGGCGGCGATCACTACAAGCGCGGCGGCGCGCACGATGTGGGTGACCGGCAACTACGACCCGGAGACCAATCTCACCTTCTGGGGCACCGGCAACGCCGCCCCGTGGTTCGGCGATCAGCGCCCCGGCGACAATCTCTACACGACGTCCGCGGTCGCCTTCGACGCCACCACCGGCGCCATCAAGGGACACTTCCAGTATCACCCGAACAACTCGTGGGACTGGGACGAGGTCTCGCCGCCGATCGTGCTCGACTACACCCACCAGCGGACGCCAGGTGAAAGGCCTCGTCAACGTCTCGCGCAGCGGCTACATCTGGCAGCTCGAGCGCACCGAAGGACAAGATCAACTTCGTCACCGGCCAGCCCTACGTCAAACAGAACGTGTTCAAGCGTCTCGACCCGAAGACCGGCCGTCCGGAGATCGACGAGACGAAAAAGCCCGGCACCGGCAAGACCGCGGAGTTCTGTCCGAGCCTGTGGGGCGGCAAGGATTGGCCGCCGGCGGCCTACAGCCCGCAGACAAGGCTGCTCTACATCCCGGCGAACGAGAACCTGTGCACCGAGCTCACCGGCGAAGTCCCCAAATACGTGCCGGGCGAGCGCTTCATGGGCGTGGCCAAGAACGTGATGAAGATCGTCGCCGGCGCCGATCATGTCGGCGAGCTGCAGGCCTGGGACATCGACAGCGGCAAGAAGGTGTGGACCACCAACCTGCCGTCGTTCAACTGGGGCCCGGTGCTGGCGACCGGCGGCGGCGTCTTG
The DNA here is from genome assembly GCA_963708765.1 of uncultured Alphaproteobacteria bacterium. Lineage (GTDB taxonomy): Bacteria > Pseudomonadota > Alphaproteobacteria > Rhizobiales > Xanthobacteraceae > VAZQ01. Next base: position 8,011 of record CAVPTV010000023.1, read on the forward strand.
TTTGCCGGCGGCACCAACGACCGCATGTTCCGCGCGTTCGACGCCAAGACCGGCAAGATCCTCTGGGAGTTCCCCACCGGGTCGGGGGTCGCGGCGGTGCCGGTGTCATTCCAGGTCGACGGCAAGCAATACATCGCGGTCCAGTCCGGCTGGGGCGTCGATCCGGCGAAGATGCAGACGCGCATGAACCTGCTCTTCCCCGGCCAATATCCGGACGTGCCGCAAGGCGGCTCGGTCTGGGTGTTCGCGGTGAAGTGAGACCAGCAAACAAAGTGGCGGCGCGCGCGGCGCCGCCACCGCAATGACTACACCGGCAGCGTCGAGAGGTTGTGCCGCAGCGGCATGTTCTTGCTGCAGGTCTTCCTTCGGAATGCGCCGCTTGACCTCGAACTTGCCGTTCTCGACCCGGCTGATGTAGCAGTCGATGATGCCGGCGTGGTCTTCCTTGCGGATGAGCTTGTCGCCCTGCGGATGGCCGAGCGAGTTCTTCATCTGCATGCCTTCGAGCGCCCGGATCGCGCCTTCGATGTCCTTGCGGCGTCTTGTAGCCGGAGGTCTCGATCGCCGCCTTGATGGCGAACATGTCCTCCCAGCATTGCCAGCCGTGGCTCTTGTCCATCACGCGGTTGCCGCCGATCTCGCGGCAATAGACGTCGTCGATGCCGATCAGCCGGTTGAACTCCTTGTGGTACTCGTCGTTCTTGTGCGCCAGCATGCGCGGGAAGTTCTCGAAGAAGTAGACGCCTTCGGCCGCGCCCTGGATGTCGCCCGGATCGATCAATTCGAGGCTCGCCGACGACGAGAACATCTTCATCTTCTTGTCGAGGCCCATGGTCTTCGCCTGGGTGTAGAAGGCGACCGACAGCGAGCCGATGAAGGCCGGCAGCACGACCTCGGAGTCGCCCGGGATCTGCGCCAGGTAGGGCACGAAGTCCTTGGTGTCGAGCGGCACCGCGAATGCTGGTGAGCACCTTGCCGCCGGCCTTCTCGATGAACAGCTTGGATTCCTGGTTGGTGCTCTGGCCCCAGGCGTAGTCGGCGTAGATGATCGACCAGACCTTGCCGAGGTTCTCGACGCACCAGGGCATGCTGGCGGCCGCGATCGAGTAGGTGTCGGTGCCGGTGCGGAACGAGAAGCGCGTGCCCTTCGAGCCGGTCACCTCGGTCGCTTCGCCGGTCGAGAAATACGGCGTCTTGAGCTCGGTCGCGATCGGCAGCGCCGCCAGCATCACGCCGGAATGCACCGAGCCGACGATGAACTCGGCATTGCCGCGCTGGATCAGGTTGCGCAGCTTGCGGGCGCCGGGCGCCGGATTGGACTCGGTGTCCTCGGTCACCAGCTCGACCTTGCGGCCGGCGATGCCGCCGCCCTTGTTGATGAGCTCGATCGCGGCCTTGGCGCACTTGTCGTGCCAGAAGCCCCACGACGAGATGACGCCGGTCAGGTCGCAATGGTGCCCGATCACGATCGGGCCCGAGGCCTGCGCGAACAGGTCCTTGGTGATGGTGAGGCTGGCCACGCCGGCCGCGCCGCCCGCGAGCGCGGTCTCCAGGAAGCTGCGGCGGGATATCTTTCTCTGTTTCATGGTCTTCTCCTCTCCGGGAATGAGCAGCTCACTGCTATCGGGACAGCCCGAGATAGCGATGCACGATCTCGGGCTGCGATTTGAGGTCGTGCGAGGCGCCGCTGTAGACGATGGTGCCCTTCTCCATCAGGAACACGCGCGGACACAGCTTGAGCGCGGTCTCGACGTTCTGCTCGACCAGCAGGATCGAGACGCCGCTCTGGTTGATGCGATGAATTTCACGCCTGATCTGCGACACCAGCCGCGGCATGATGCCTTCGGTCGGCTCGTCGAGGATGATCAGCTTGGGGCGCATCATCAGGCAGCGCGCGATCGCCAGCATCTGCTGCTCGCCGCCCGAGAGCGTGTTGCCCGATTGCTTGAGCCGCTCCTTGAGGCGCGGGAAAGCATCCGAACACGTAGTCCTCGCGCTCGCGGATCGCGCTTGCCCGGGAAGGCCGATGTTGAGGTTCTCCAGCACGGTCAGGTTGGGGAAGATGCCGCGGCCCTGCGGCACGTAGCCGATGCCCTTGCGCGGCACCTCGTGCGGCCTGGCAGCGCGCCAGATCGATGCCGTCGAACTCGACGGTGCCGCGCGTGCTGCGGCGCAAGCCCCATGATCGCGCGCAAGCGTCGTGGTCTTGCCGACGCCGTTGCGCCCGAGCAGCGCGGCGCATTCGCCGCGCCTTCACCTCGAGGTTCACGCCCTGCAGGATGTGCAGCTTGCCGATGTGGACGTGGACGTCGTCGAGCCTAAGCATGCACCGCCTCCTCGACGTAGTCCTCGTCCTCGGGGCGGCCGAGATAGGCCTCGCGCACGCGCTCGTCGGCGGCGATCTCCTGCGGGCTGCCGGAGGCGAGGATGGCGCCCTGCGCCATCACGGTGATGTCGTCGGCGATCTCGAACACGACCTCCATGTCGTGCTCGATGATGACGATGTCGATCGAGCGCGCGAGCTCGCGGATCTTGCCGACCGCGCGCTCGGTCTCGGCCGGGCTCATGCCGCAGGTCGGCTCGTCGAGCAGCAGGAGCCGCGGCGTCGGAAATCAGCGCCATGCCGATCTCGAGCAGCGCGACGTCGCCGTAGGACAGCGTGCCGGCCTGGCGCTTGGCGAGCGCGGAGAGCCCGATCTGCTCGAGCGTGCGCTCGACCTTCTCGCGCGGTGTCGCGGTCGCGCGCGGCCGAGCGGAACGGATTGAGGAAGCCGCTGCCCGGCCTGGCCGGTGATCCAGAGATTCTCCGCCACCGATGAGCTGCGGGAACACGCTCTTGATCTGCAGCGTGCGCTTGATGCCGAGCCGGCTGATCTGGTGCGGCTTGAGCCCGGTGATGTCGCGGCCGTGGAAGAACACCCGGCCGCCGTCGGGCGTCAGCAGGCCGGAGATCAGGTTGAAGAACGTCGTCTTGCCGGCGCCGTTCGGGCCGATGATGGCGTGCAGCCGTCCGCCGGCGAGGCTGAAGCTCAGGTTGTCGACGGCGGTCAAGCCGCCGAAGCGCTTGGTCAGTTTCTCGGTGCGCAGGACCGGCTCGCTCATGGCTCGGTCCGCAGCTTGGTTTCGACCGCAGGCTCGGCGTCGCGCTCGGTCCAATCGCGCCAGCCAGTCGCGCCACAGCCCGACGATGCCCTTGGGCGCGAAGATCACCACCAGGATGGCCACGATCCCGACGATCAGCGCATGATGCTCCCAGTGGGTCGAGACGATCTCGCGCACGATGATGAAGATGCTGGTGCCGACGATGCGGGCCGAGCAAGCGTGCCGGCGCCGCCGACGATCGCCCACACCACCGCTTCGCCCGACACGTGGTAGAACATGTAGGAGGCCGAGGCGTAGCGCCCGAAGAAGGCGAACAGCGCGCCCGCGACGCCGGCGAGGAAGCCGGCCAGCACGAACGCGATCAGCCGCAGCAGATAGACGTTGAGGCCGATCAGCGAGGCGCGCACGTCGTTGTCGCGGATCGCGAGGAACGCCTTGCCGAGCGGGCTGCCGATCAGGCGATGCATCAGCCAGAAGCAGAGCGCGACGGTCGCCAGGATGAAGAAATACTGGAACGTCGCATCGGTGAAGCTCCACTGCGTGCCGCCGAACGAGAAGGTCGGCGGCAGCGTGAAGTTGATGCCGTCGTCGCCGCCGGTCAGCCATTTGTTGGTCAGCGCGAGGAAATAGAAGATCAGCGAGAACACCACGGTGATGATCGCGAAATAGTGCCAGGTCAGCCGGACCGCGAAGATGCCGGTCACCAGCGCCATCGCCATCGCCGCCACGATGCCGAGCGCCGAACGCCGGCCAGAACGACAGGCCGAGATTCTCGATGCCGATCGCGACGCCGTACATGCCGAAGCCGAAATAGAGCGCCTGGCCGAACGACAGCAGCCCGACATAGCCGAACAGCAGGTTGACGCTCGCGGCGAACAGCGACCAGATCAGGATTTCGGCGATCACGCTGACCCAGAAGCTGCTGATCAGCGCCGGGATCAGCCACGGCACCGCGATCAGGAAGGCCGCGAAAGCGACCATCAGGGTCCGTTCGATCGACGACCGCCGACGTCACCGCGTCAATCCCTTGAACAGGCCTTGCGGCCGCAGCAGCAGGACGGCGCTCATCAGCACGAGCGAGGCGATGCGCGCGACCGTCGGATCGGCGAAGCTCTGGATGACGCCTTCCATGAAGGCGAGCAGAACCGCGGCCGCCGCGGTGCCCGGCAGGTTGCCGAGGCCGCCGATGATCACCGCCATGAAGCAGAACGGCAGGATGTCGACGCCGCCGCGAAACTCGACGGTGGTGATCGGCGCCGCGACGACGCCGCCGACGCGCGGCGAGCGCAAAGCCGATCGCGAAGGTGAGCACGTAGACGCGTTGCGCCGGAATGCCCATGGCGACGGCGGTGTCGCGGTCGTGGCGCACCGCGCGCATCCAGGTGCCGAGCTTGGTCTGGTGCAGGAACAGGAAGAAGCCGACCAGCGCGAGGATGGCGACCGCGGCGGCGAACAGCCGGTAGATCTCGTAGTCGATGCCGAAGCATCGGGAATGGTGCCCTGGATCGGCGGCAGGATGCGGCGCGGCGTCGGGCCGAAGGTCATGCGCACGCCTTCCTGCAGGATCAGCGAGAGGCCGAATGTCGCCACGATCGAGAGCGCCGCGACGTTGTGGATGGGTTGGATGACCATGCGCTGGATGAGCGCGCCGAGGATGAAGCCGATCAGCGGCGCGACGATGAAGGCCAGCCAGAAGTTGCCGGTCGCCTGCAGCGTCGCCCAGGCCAGCACGGTGCCGACCATGAAGAAGTCGCCGTGCGCCAGATTGATGATGTCGAGCAGGCCGAAGATGATGGCGAGGCCGAGCGCGATGAGCGCGATGATCAAGCCCCAGATCAAGCCGTTCATCGCGAGCAGCAGCAGCTTGTCCATCGGGCGCTAGCGATCCGGGACTGCGGTTCACAGCCGGCTCGGCCGCAAGGGTCGACCGACATGGCGAAATAGTCAATCGCGGCGAATTGGGCGCAGGACGCAAAATCGCAACGCGGTGTGCAAAATTGTTCACCTTGAACCGCACCACGATCGTTCAAGTTCCATGCCACGGGCGGGCGCGTCGCGCGCGCAGCGAGTCGATGCCGGTACGTCACGCGCCGAGAAATGGCGCAATCGCCTGCGTTTTCACCATGTGCCGGTCGAGGCGCAGCTCCTCGGGCGAGAGCCCAAGCGCCAGGCCGACGAGCTGCGGCAGGTGCAGGACCGGCATGTCGAGCTTCTCGCCCATGTCCTTCTCGATCTCGCGCTGGAAGCCGTCGAGCACCGTGTGGCAGAGCGGACAGGGCGTCACCATGGTCTTCGCGCCGTTGGCCTTGGCCGACTTGATGTGCTGCCCGGTCAGCTTGATCGCGACCCGCTCGTCGTGGGCGGCGGTGTGGAAGCCGCAGCATTCGGTGCGCCCGCTGTAGTCGATCGGCCGGCAGCCGAGAATCTCGGCAAGCTGTTCCAGCGCGATGTTGTTGCGCGAATCGACGAAGCCGTAGCGCCGCGGCGGGCGCGTGATGTGGCAGCCGTAGAACGCCGCGACCGTCAGCCCGGTGAGCGGATTGACCACCAGCTGCGCGCAACCGCTCGATCGCCGATGTCCTCGTACAGCACCCAGAGGAAGTGGCTGATGCGGGTGCGTCCGCTGTAGTGCAGGCCCTCCTCGGCGAGCCGCGCATTGATCGTCGCGGCAAGCTCCGGATCGTCGACGAAGGCGGCGTGCGCGTCGAGCAGGTTGAGCGTGCAGGTGTTGCAGATCGTCATCAGCGGCAGGCCCTCGCGCTCGGCCAGCGCGAGGATGCGCACGTTGAGCGTGTGGAAGCCGACCGGATCGATGGCGCGCAGCTCGCGCGCGCCGGTGCAGGTCGCGGACTCGAGCTGCGTGAGCTCGAGCCCGAGCCGGCCGCCACCTTGTGCGTGGCCTCGTTGAGCTCGGCGCAGGTCGAGCGGGCCGAGCATCCGGGATAGTAGGCGAATCTCATGGGCGACGCCTCTCCGCGCCGAGCAGGCGGGCGGCCGCGGCGGCCGCCGGCGTCCTGCGTCTTCAGGAACGTCTTGATCGGATCGATCTTGCCGCGCAGCAGCAGCCGCAGCACGCGCGGCAGGTTGCGCAGCGCCGCAAGTCCCTGCACGCGCAGCACCAGCGCGCTCGGATCGACGCGGCCGCGCGCGGCGACGATCGCGCGCAAGACGCTGCGGATGCCTCGCCATCGCCGGGACCAGCGCCGCCGCCTTCGCCTTCAGCGGCTCGATCACCCGGCTGACGATCGGAATGCTGGCCGGGCAGACCTCCTCGCACTTGTAGCAGGACACGCAATGGAAGATGCCGGTGCGCGCGAGCGAGCGGGCGACCTTGGCGGGGTCGTTGCGCGGATCGAGCGCGGTCTGGCCGAGCTGGACCAGCGGCGCCGGGCCGGCGAAATCGGTGAGATCGCCGAGGCCGATCACCGGGCAGGCCGAGTAGCAGCACATGCAGCCGATGCAATCGAGCGCCTTCGAGGCGTTCTTCATGTCCTTGTGCGTGAGCGGCTCGGGAAAGCCCGCATAGGGCGCGGGCCGCTCGAGCCACGGCTCGAGCTCGGCGACCTTGCGCTCGAACGGCGCGCGGTCGACCACGAGATCGCGGACGACCGGCAGGTTGCGCAGCGGCTCGATCGTCATGTCGGGCTCGACCGCCTCCCAGCACGCCAGCACCTCGCGGCCGTTCATGCGCACCGCGCAGGTGCCGCACATCTTCGAGCCGCAGAACCAGCGATAGGCGAGGTCGGCGGCCTGGTTCTCGGCGATCCAGTTGAGCGCGTCGAGCACGCGCATCCATTTCCGATACGGAACCTGGAATTCCTGCAGCTCGCGCGCGGCCGCCGCCCTCGGAGCGGCGAACCCGCACGGTCAGCGTGTCGCCGACCGCGAGCCGCGAATTGCGCGCCGCCAGCGTGTCGTGCTGCTCGCTCTGGCCGAGCCGGCGCGCTCGCCCATTGGCGTAGCGCGGCAGGATCGATCGTCACGGAAGCCTCGCTCACCACGCCACCTCGAGATTGTCCCTGGTGGCGAAGTCGGGCTTGAAGAACGGCAGCTCGTACGGGCGCTGCTCGAAGCGAAATCCGTTCTCGGTCCGCTCCATGACGTTGGCCGCGAGCCAGGGCGCGTTGTCCTGCAGCGGGAAATCGCGCCGCATGAACGGGCCGCGGCTTTCCTTGCGCTCGAGCGACGAAAGAATGATCAGCTCGCAGGCATCGACCATGTTGACGGCGTCGATGGCGTCGAGCCATTCGTAGTTGGCGCTCTTCGCCGTCCGCGTGACGCTCAGGCGCGGCAGCAGGTCGAGCCGGATGTCTGCGATCTCCTCGAGCGCCGACTGCAGGCTGCGTCGGCGTTCTTCTCGACGCCCGACCTTCTCCCACATCATCGCGCGGATGCGGTTCTTGAGCTGCGCGGGCGGCGACGCCGTCGCGCGCGCGACACGCGCAGGCCCTCGAGCCGCGTGCGCTCGCTCTCGATCTCGCTTCCGGCAACGCGCAGGGCGCAAGCCGCGCAAGCTCGGCCACGACGCCGTCCGCCACCACCTTGCCGTCATAGGTCGCGAGCCCGATCAGTCCGTTGCTGTGGCCGCCGAGCCCGCCCGCCACGTAGAGACCGGGCACCGACGACCGCATCGTGCGCGGTGTCGACGTCGATGCCGCCCTGCCGGTAGTGCGCGGTGACGGCGGTCTCGACCAGCTCCTCGGGAAAGCGCAGGCCGAGCTGCCGGAAGGTCTTGCCGTAGGTCGTGTAGGCTTCGACCTCGCGCGCGTCGCAGTGGTCGAAGCCGGCGAAATAGCCGCCGTCGTAGCGCGCCTTGCCGGCATGCACCTGCCGCGCCAGCGCCTTGAGCTGGACCGTGTAGGGCCCATAGGCGAGCGGATCGTCCTGCTGCTGGTTGAAGAACTCCTCGCCCGCCGAGTTGACCATGCGCGCCGACTTCTCCGAGCCGAGCATCGGGTTCGGATAGACCTGCATGCGCTGCCAGGACGGCGGATCGGCGATGTCGTTGGTGTGCCACCACTGCATTTCGAGGTTCGCCAGCGTGGCGCCGACGCGCCAGGCCATGGCGATGCCGTCGCCCGACATCTCGCGCGTGCCGGTCGAGCGCGCATGCAGGCGGTCGGAATATCCGGTCGCGAGGATCACGGCGCGCGCCAGCACGACGACGTATTCGCCGGTCATGACGTCGAGCGCGAACACGCCGCCGACCGAGCCGTCGGGCTTGCGCAGCAGCGCGGTCACGGCGGTTTCCTCCAGCCGCGGGATTTGCCGCCTTGATGACCTGCTTGCGGCGCAGGTCCATGAACGGCACGCCGGAATTGCCCTGCACGTTCGCCGCCACGCTGCGGATCTTGCCCGGGCTGGTGACCATGTTGCCGTGCTCGTCGCGCCGCAGGTAGAGCCCGGCCTCCTCCAGCTCCGGATAGTAGACGTTCTCGATCCACTGGCCGCAGCGTCGCGCCCAGTGCTGATCGATCAGGAACTGGTTGTGGTACTTGATGAGGAACTCGGCGGTGTTGCGCGCCTGCTCCTCGGTGTTGCCGAGCGCGCGGCCCGACAGCACCAGGTTGCCGGCGAAGATCGAGGCGCCGCTCTTGCCGACCAGCCCCTTGCAGACGATGAGGGGCTTCGATGCCCGCCCGATGCAGGTTGAGCGCCGCGTAGCAGCCGGCCGCCCCGCCGCCGACGATCGCCACATCGGTCTCGAGCACCCGCATCGTCGCCTCGATCAGCGCAGTTTCGCGGCCGCATAGGTTAAGGGGCGGGAAGCGCGGCCCACACTGGTTTTTGTGCACCGCGCCGTGCTTATTTGTCGGCACTGCCGCCGGCCCAGGACCAGAGCACATGAACGCGACGACCGATACCCACTTTTCACGCGCGGCTTGGGACCGCAACGCCCGCACCTACGAGGTCATCCGCGCGATGCCCTTCAACGCCGAGCTCGCGGCCGGCACGTTGAGCGAGGCGCGGTTCAAGCACTACATCACGCAGGACGCGCACTACCTGATCGGCTTCGGCCGCGCCTTGACCTTGGCGGCCGCCAAGGCGCCGAACCCGGACCGGGTCGTGCAGTTCGCCAAGTCGGCCGAGGGCGCGATCGTGGTCGAGCGGGCGCTGCACGGCTCGTTTTTCAAGCAGTACGGCATCACGCCGGCGATCTTCGCCGAGACCCCGCTCACGCCGGCGTGTCACCATTACGTGTCCTACCTGCTCGCCACCGCCTATGCCGAGCCCTACGAGGTGCTGCTCGGCGCGCTTCTGCCATGCTTCTGGATCTACGCCGAGGTGGGACGCGACATCCATGCCCGCGCCGCGCCGGCCAATCCGTACCGGGCCTGGATCGACACCTATGCGGGCGAGGAATTCCACGCCGCCGTGCGCGCCGTGATCGATGCCGCGGACGAGGTCGCCGGGGCTGCCTCGCCGCAGCTGCGCGAGCGGATGCACGCCGCCTTCACGCGCGCCACCCAGCTCGAATGGGTGTTCTGGGACTCGGCCTACCGACTGGCGACCTGGCCGGTGTGACGCTCTTCCGCCGCCGGCAAGCGGTAGATCTCGCCGTACTTGGTGCGCAGGTAGGCGAGGTACGGCTGCATGCTCATCGGCTCGCCGGCCGCGCGCTCGACGATCTCGTCGGGCGTGTATTTGCGGCCGTGCCGGTAGATTTGCCCGCGCAGCCAATCGTGCAGCGTGCCGAGCTTGCCGTTGCCGATCTCCCGCGGGATTTCGGGATGGGCTTTGACGGCGGCAGCATAGAACTGCGAGCTGAGAATATTGCCGATCGTGTAGCCCTGGAATCCGCCGCCGATGCGGCCGGTGAACCAGTGCACGTCCTGCAGGCAGCCGTCGCGGTCGTCGGGCGGAACGAGCCCGAGATCGGCACGCATCGCTTCGTTCCAGGCTTCCGGCAAGTCTTTGACCGCGAGGCGCCCCTCCAGCAATTGCAGCTCCAGCTCGAACCGCAGCATGACGTGCAGATTGTAGGTGACTTCGTCGGCGTCGCCGCGGATCAGCGAGGGTGCGACCTTGTTGATGGCGCGATAGAAGGTTTCGAGCGGCACCCGCCCGAGCTGGTCCGGAAATGCCTTCTGCAGGAGCGGATAATAATGTCCCCAGAACCCGCGACTGCGGGCGACCACGTTTTCCCACAGCCGGGACTGGCTTTCGTGCACGCCGGACGATGTTCCGGTTCCGAGCGGCGTGCCTTCGAGCGCGGAGTTGATGCCCTGCTCGTAAAGCGCATGACCGGTCTCGTGCAAGGTCGCGAACAGAGCGAGGCTGATGTCGTTGTCGTAGACGCGGGTCGTGATCCGCACGTCACCGATCGAGAACTTGGTGCAGAACGGATGATGCGTCTCGTCGAGGCGGCCGCGAGCGAGGTCGTAGCCGATCTGCTTCGCCAGCGAGAGGCCGAAATCGAGCTGCGCGGTCTTGTCGAAGACGCCGCGCAGGCAGCTGTCGTCGACCGGTGCCTGCTCGGTGATCGCCCGCACCATCGGCTTGAGCTCGTGCTTGAGCTCGGCGAAGAGCTTGCGGAGCGAGGCCGTGGTCACGCCTTCGTCGTAGTCGTCGATCAGCGGATCGGCGACATGCTGGTAGGGGGCGAAGAAGTCGGCGTATTCGCGGCTGAGGTCGAGAATCTGCTCCAGGATCGGCCGCATGGTGGCGAAGTCGTTGGCGGGTCTCGCCCGCGTCCAGGTATCGTAGGCGGTCGAGCCGAGCTGGTTGGCGCGCGTCACGTATTCGGCGGGCACCTTGATCGCTTTCGCGAAGTCGCGTCGCGCGACGCGGATCAGGCTCGCGTCGTCGCTGTCGTGGGGCAGGCCGTCGGCGTAGCGGGCAAGCTCGTCGATCAGCTTGCCGAGCGCCGGATCGACCGATCTCTCATGCGCCAGGTGCGCAGCATCGCGCCCTGGCGGGCACGCGCGGCGGCGCCGCCTGTCGGCATGTAGGTGGCGTGATCCCACTCGAGCAGGGCAGCTCGCCGCGTTGAGATCGCTGATCTCGAGCAGGCGGCGCTTGAGCTCCGTGAGCTTGATCTCGGCCGGCGGGCGATTGCCGTTTGATTTGCCGGCCGGCGCTTTCGCCTTGCTGGCGCGGGTGGCGGTCTTGGTCTTGCTGCTGGTCTTGGCCTTGCTGGTCTTGGTCATTTGCGACGTGGGCCTCGGTCTGGACGATCCGCTCCTTCATACCCAAATAAGCGGCTGCGATACCAGTGCAGGGACGGGCGCCACATGTCCATTCGACCAGTCAAGCGGATCGTCAAATCCACCCCCACCATGGAAGGCGCCGGGGTGAAGCTCCATCGCGCCTTCGGGTTCGGCAATACCGACGAGTTCGATCCGTTCCTGCTGCTGGACGACTTCCGCAACGACCGCCCCGACGACTACCGGGCCGGGTTCCCGTGGCATCCGCACCGCGGCATCGAGACCATCACGTACGTCCTGGCGGGGACGGTCGACCACGGCGACAGCCTCGGGAACCAGGGCAAGCTCGGGGCCGGCGACGTGCAATGGATGACCGCCGGCAGCGGCATTCTCCACCAGGAGATGCCGCAGGGCGACGCCCGCGGCCGCATGCACGGCTTCCAGCTGTGGGCGAACCTGCCCTCGGCGCTCAAGATGACCGCGCCGCGCTACCAGGACATTCCGGCGATCGAGATCCCGGACGTCGTCGACGATGACGGCACCCGCGTGCGGGTCATCTGCGGGGAGTTCTGGGGCAAGCGCGGCCCGGTCGACGGCACCGCGGCCGATCCGCGCTATCTCGATATTTTCGTCCCGGCGGGCCGGCGCAAGACCTTGCCGGTGGAGACCGGCCGGCACGCCTTCGCCTATGTGTTCGAAGGATCGGGCACGTTCTCCGGGGCGTCGGAGCCGTTCGGCGTCCTGACCGAGAAGGCGACGCCGGCGGGAGACACGCTCGATTCGCGAGCAGACCGGCAACCGGTCGCTGGTGGTGTTCGACAGCGGCGACGAGGTCACCGTCCAGGCCGGCGACGAGGGCATCCGGTTCCTGCTGGTGTCGGGCAAGCCGATCGAGCAGCCGGTCGCCTGGTACGGGCCGATCGTCATGAACACGAACGCGGAGCTGCAACAGGCGGTCGCCGAGCTGCGCAACGGGACGTTCATCAAGCATGGCTGACCAGTCCGTCTCCGACGCGGCGCTGTCGGGCGCGGCGACGCAATGCTTTCCCGTCGAGCCGATCATCTCCGTCTCGGACCTCTCCAAGACCTACGCGTCCGGCTTTCAGGCGCTCAAGAGCATCAACCTCGAGATCCGCCGCGGCGAGATTTTTGCCCTGCTGGGCCCGAACGGCGCCGGCAAGACCACCCTGATCAGCATCATCTGCGGGATCGTGACCCCGTCGGCGGGCACCGTCTCGGTCGATGGTCACGATATCGTGCGCGAATACCGCGCCACCCGCTCGATGATCGGGCTGGTGCCGCAGGAGCTGACCACCGACGCGTTCGAATCGGTGTGGGCGAATGTGACCTTCAGCCGCGCGCTGTTCGGCAAGCCCGACAATCCGGAGCACGTTGCAAAGGTGCTCAAGGACTTGTCCCTGTGGGATCGCAAGGACAGCAAGATCATGACGCTGTCCGGCGGCATGAAGCGCCGGGTGCTGATCGCCAAGGCGCTGTCGCACGAGCCGCAGATCCTGTTCCTCGACGAGCCGACCGCCGGCGTCGACGTCGAGCTGCGCAAGGACATGTGGCAGATCATCCGCTCCTTGCGCGCGGGCGGCGTGACCATCATCCTGACCACCCATTACATCGACGAAGCCGAGGAGATGGCCGACCGCGTCGGCGTCATCAACAAAGGCGAAATCATCCTGGTCGAGGACAAGGTCGAGCTCATGCACAAGCTCGGCAAGAAGCAATTGACGCTCGAGCTGCACAAGCGGCTCGACGCGATCCCGAGCGAGCTCGCCGCGCATCACCTCGCGCTGGCAGCCGACGGCAACGAGTTGCTCTACACCTACGACACGCAAGGCGAGCGTACCGGCATCACGGCGCTGCTCAGGGACCTCAATCAGGCGGGCATCCGATTCCGAGACCTCAACACGACGCAGAGCTCGCTGGAGGACATCTTCGTCGACCTGCTGAGGCAAGGAAAATGAATCTTCGGGCGGTCCGCGCAATCTACATGTTCGAAATGGCGCGCACGGGACGCACGCTGCTGCAGAGCATCGTGTCGCCGGTGCTGTCGACGTCGCTTTATTTCGTGGTCTTCGGCGCCGCCATCGGCTCGCGCATCACCGAGATCGAGGGCGTGGCCTATGGCGCGTTCATCGTGCCGGGACTGATCATGCTGATGCTGCTGACGCAGAGCGTCATGAACGCGTCGTTCGGCATCTACTTTCCCCGGTTCACCGGAACGATCTACGAAATCCTGTCGGCGCCGGTTTCGGCCTTCGAGATCGTGCTCGGCTATGTCGGCGCGGCCGCCACCAAGTCGATCATCCTCGGGCTGATCATCCTGGCCACCGCCAGCCTGTTCGTGCCGTTGCGTATTGCCCATCCGGTCTGGATGATCACGTTCCTGCTGCTGACGGCCGCGACCTTCAGCCTGTTCGGCTTCCTGATCGGCATCTGGGCGGACGGTTTCGAAAGGCTGCAGGTCGTTCCGCTGCTCGTCATCACGCCGTTGACCTTTCTGGGCGGCACCTTCTACTCCATCAGCGTATTGCCGCCGGTGTGGCAGACGATCACGCTGTTCAATCCCGTGGTCTATCTGATCAGCGGCTTCCGCTGGAGCTTCTACGAGATCGCCGACGTGAGCGTGGAGGTGAGCCTCGCCGTCACGATGCTGTTCCTCCTCGCATGCCTGGCGGCGGTGTGGTGGACGTTCCGGACCGGTTATCGGCTCAAGAATTGAGGCCGCCGCGCGCGGCTGAACGTTGCCCCTGAGCGGGCAGTTGTCTCGCCCGCTCGCGAACCTATATCATGTCTCCCATACTCCGCCGCGGCCCTGCGGCGCGGCATCGAAGGCAAGCACGAAGGAGTTGCCCATGGTTGCGGTCCTGGAACAAGAAACTGCCCCGGCGACGATCGAGGCAACGGTCAACTACATTTTCGACAATGGCGAGAAGATTTTCACGCAGACCGCCGCGCCCGGCGCCACCGACGTGCGCACCGGCGGCACGCAAGACCCGCGGCGCGTCACCATCCGCAACGCCCGGCTCGCCGGAGACAAGTTCGCACTCGACCGCGACGGTTTCCGCTTTGTCCCGCACGACACCAAGGTTCGCGACTTCTTCGACGAGGACGAGATCCGCCGGGTCTACTACCCGGAGATGGAAGCACTGGTGAAGGCGCAGAGCGGAGCCTCGCGCGTGGTGGTGTTCGATCACACCTTGCGGACCGCCGACGATGAGCTGCGCGAGGCGCGCAAGATCCGCGAGGTGGTGCGCCGGGTGCACAACGACTACACCGAATGGTCGGGCCCGCAGCGCGTGCGTGATCTCCTGCCGGATGAAGCCGACGAGCTGCTCAAGCGCCGCTTCGCCATCGTGCAAGTCTGGCGGCCGATCCGCCATCCGGTCGAGAGCCACCCGCTCGCGATCTGCGACGCCCGCAGCATCGCATTCGAGGATTTCGTGATCTCCGAGCGCCGCTATCCGAACCGGATCGGCCAGACCTATGCGATCACCTACAATCCCGAGCACCGCTGGTATTGGCTGCCGCGCATGCGGCGCGACGAGGCGCTGGTGTTCAAGGTCTACGATTCGCTGAAGGACGGCCGCGCGCGCTGGTCCGCCCATACCGCCTTCGACGATCCGACCTCGCCGCCCAATGCGCGGCCGCGCGAGAGCATCGAGATCCGCACGCTGGCGTTTTTCTGACGCTGCGCCGCAAGCTCGGTCTGCTCCCTCTCCCGCTTGCGGGGGAGGGTTGGGGAGGGGGTGAGCGGGCGCAGTCGTGCGTGTTTGCCCCCTCCCTATCCCTCCCCCGGCCGGCTGCGGGCTTGCCCGCTTCCGGCAAATTTATGAGTGACCAAACCCCGGCAGGCCGGGGGGGTGGTTCGGGGGAGGGGACGCTGTGGCGCCGGCCTTGGTCGCCGCCTGCGCCTGGCGGATCGCCGCCAGCACGCGTCGCGGGGTCAGCGGCGTTTCGTTGACCTCGGCGCCGAGCGAGGCGAGCGCATCGCGCACCGCGTTGGCGATCGCCGCCGGCGGCGCGATGGCGCCGCCTTCGCCCATGCCCTTGACGCCGTATTCGGTGTAGCGGCGTCGGCGTGTGCAGGTGCACGATCTTGATCGCCGGCAGTTCGGCGGCGCCGGGAACGAGATAGTCGGCGAGCGTGCCGACGAGCGGCTGGCCCTGCTCGTCGTAGGGGATCTCCTCGTACAGCGCGGTGCCGATGCCTTGCACCACGCCGCCGCGCACCTGGCCCTCGACGATCATCGGATTGATCATGGTGCCGCAGTCCTCCGCCACCGCGAAATCGAGGAGCTCGATCATGCCGGTCTGCGGGTCGACCGCCACCACGGCGGCGTGGGTGGCGTAGGAGTAGACCCCGGTGTCGATGCCGGGCTGATAGGTGCGCGGTGACGCTCAGCAGCGGCTCGACCCCGTGCGGCAGCGCCTCCATGCGCAGATGCGCCACGCGGGCGATCTCCTCGATGGCGACGGCGCCGCTCCCGCCGACCACCTTGCCGCCCTCGCAGCGGACGCTCGCCGGGTCGCATTGCAGCAGATGGGCGCCGATCTTGAGGATCTTGTCGCGCAGCAGCCGGCTGGTGCGGGCGACCGCGCCGCCCGCCATCACGATGCTGCGCGACGCGATGGTGCCGTTGCCGAACGGCGACACGCCGGTGTCGCCGTGGCGGACCGAAATCTTGGCCGGATCGATGCCGAGCTCCTCGTGCGCGATCTGCGACAGCGTGGTCTCGAGGCCCTGGCCGTGCGACTGGATGCCGACCAGCAGCACGAGCGTGCCGTCGGGCAGCAGCGACGCCGTGCAGCTCTCGTAGCCCGGAATGAACGGGCTGCCGCGGCTGACCCATTCGCCGCAGCCGTGGCCGGTCTGCTCGGAATAGCAGGCAAAGCCGACGCCGATCAGCCGGCCGTCGGGCTCGCCCTTCGCCTGGCGCGCGCGCACCGCCGGCAGATCGATCGTCTCGGCGCAGAGCTTGACCGCGCTCGGATAGTCGCCGTTGTCGAACTTCAGGTTGGCGATGGTGGTGTAGGGCATCTGCGCGGACGTCACCATGTTCTCGATGCGCACCTCGAGCGGATCGCGTCCGACCGCGCGCGCCACCTCGTCGATGGTGCGCTCGATGGCGAAGCAGGCGCCCGGCCGGCCGACGCCGCGATAGGGCCCGATCGGCGCCTTGTTGGTGGCGACCGTGTAGGTCTTCACCCGGTAGTCGCGGATGTCGTAGGGGCCGGGCAGGTTGCGCGCCGCCATGCCGGTCTCCAGGAACGGACCGTTCGGCCACATCGCATAGGCGCCGCCGTCGACGATCAGCTCGACGTCGATCCCGAGCACGCGCCCGCGTCTTGTCGGCATAGGCGGTGACGCGATAGTCGTGATCGCGGGTATGGGTGGAGGCGAGGAAATGCTCGCCGCGGTCCTCGACCCAGCGCACGGGATGGTCGAGCTGCGAGCGCCAGCGCCGCGATCGCCGCCTCTTCCGGCGACAAGCGCGCCTTCGAGCCGAAGCCGCCGCCGACGTCGGGCGCGATCACGCGGATGCAGCGCTCCTCGAGATCGAGCACCTCGGCCAATCCCAGCCGGATGATGTGCGGGACCTGCGTCGAGGTGTAGACGACGAGCTCGTCGAGCCGATGGTCGCGATAGGCCAGCACCGCGCGGCCTTCGAGCGGCACCGCGACCTGCCGGTTCATCCGGTAGCTGCGGCGCACCACCACCTCGGCGGTGCGCGCGACCTCCTCGATATTGCCGCCGCGGAACTCGCGCTCGATGAACAGGTTGTTGCTCCAGCTCTCGTGCACCAGGCTCGGCGCTTCATCGAGCGCGGCCGCGGCGTCGATGACCGCCGGCAGCACCTCGTAATCGACGCTCACCGCATTCGCGAGGTCCTCGGCTTCGGCGCGCGTCGGCGCGAGGCAGGCGGCGATGCATTCGCCGACGAACCGCACCTTGTGCGTGGCGAGCGGCGGATAGCCCGAGACCTTGAAGCCGTTGCACCTGCGGGATCGCGCGCATCTCGGTCAGGCGCGGCAGGTCCTTGGCGGTGAACACCTGGCCGGCGGCGTCGGGCGGCACGGCGATGCCCTTGATGCGCGCATGCGCGTGCGGGCTGCGCACGAACGCCACGTCCTGCGTGCCCGGAAGCTTCACGTCGGCGACGAACTGGCCGCGGCCGTGCAGGTGGCGGGCGTCCTCCTTGCGCAGCAGCGAGGCGCCGACACCCGACCGATTGCTGGTTTCGGCCTTCATGATGCGGCAGCCCCTTGGGCGCGTTTGCCGCCGCCGGCCTCGCTGGCGTCATCGGCGAGCGCCTGCGCGGCCGCGGCGATGGCGGTCACGATGTTGGTATAGCCGGTGCAGCGGCAGATGTTGCCGGCGAGCCCCTTGCGGATCGCCGCCTCCGATCCGGCTTGCCCGCGCTTGATCAGATCGCGGGCGGTGATCAGCATGGCGGGCGTGCAGAAGCCGCATTGAAGTCCATGGTGCTGATGGAACGCATGGCGCAAGCGCCGCCATGATGCGATCGTCGCCGAAGCCCTCGATGGTTCGCACCTCGCGCCCGTCGCAGGCGACCGCGAACGCCAGGCACGCGCGCGCCGGCTCGCCCTCGATCAGGATCGTGCAGGCGCCGCACACCCCGTGCTCGCAGCCGAGATGCGTGCCGGTGAGGTTGCGGCGCTCGCGCAGGAAGTCGGCGAGCGACAGCCGCGGCGGCACGTCGTCGACGACCGGCTTTCCGTTCACCCGCAGGCGGATCTGCGTCATGACAGTCCCTGCGCCAAGGCGCGCATGGTCATCGCGGTATGGAGGCTCGACTTGAAGTCGTCGAACGCCTCGTCCTGCGCGGCGAGATCATCGGCGATCGCGCGCTGCCATGCGCTCGGGCCGGTTTCGCCGGCAAGCGCGAGCCGCGAGGTTTGCGGCAGCACGATCGGCGCGCCGGCGACGGCGCCGAGCATCGACGCGCGCGTAGTTGCGGGCGGGATCGCGCACCACCGCGGCGATCGAATGCGCGAACTCTCCCGACTTGCGGCAGAACTTGCGAAAATCCCCAGCTTGCGTCGGCGGAGAGCTTCGGGATGCGGACGCCTTCGATGATCTCGTCGCGCGCCGCGCACGGTCTCGTAGACGCCGGTGGTGAAGCCCAAGGCGCCCACGCCGCGCTGACCGCCGGGGCCGCGCAGCACCACCTGCGCGTCGAGCGCAGCCAGCACGGTCAGCCAGTCGGCGGCGGGGTCGGACAGCGCGAGGCTGCCGCCGATGGTGCCGCGCGTGCGCACCGCGCGATAGGCGAGGTTCGAGGCCACGTGCGGCATCAGCCCGCGCGACGGATCGGGAACACGACCGTCCTCGATCGCCGCATGGGTCACGCAGGCGCCGAGCCACACCGTGTCGGCGTCGTCGGAGGCAGCGCGCAGCTCGTCGAGCCGCTCGATGTCGACGATCAGGTCGGGCGAGGCGACCCGCAGATTCATCATGGCGACGAGCGATTGCCCGCCGGCCATGACCTGCGCGTCCCGATCGGTTGCCGCCAGAATGCTGATCGCCTCCGCGAGGCTCTGCGGCCTCACATAGTCGAACGCGGCGGCTTTCATGCCGTCACCTCACAGTCCGGGTTGTCATTCCGGGGCCCGAGCGCAAGCGAGGGAGCCCGGAATCCATATCCACCGCCTGTGATTATGGATTCCGGGCTCGCCGCTTTCGCGGCGCCCCGGAATGACAGCATCAATCGTCGGTGACACGACTCAGGACTGCAGCCACTGCTCGAAGCGCCGCTGCACCCGCGCGTGGTTGTCCGCCCACCATTTGTAATTGATGGTGTGCGCGAGCTTCTCGTTCTCCGGATAGGACGGCATCAGCTTCGCGAGCTTCGGGCTCGAGCAGATCGAAAGCCTTCGGATGCTGAGGCGCGTAGTAGAGCAGCCGCGCGAACACCGCCTGATGCTCCGGACGCCCGACGATATCGAGAAACTTCATCCCGCCCTGCGGGTTCGGGCAACCGACCGGCACGATCCAGCCTTCGGCGTGGCCGGCATAGATGGCTTCGTTCCAGATCATCTCGAACGCCGCCTTGTGGTCGAGGATCGACTGGGTGGCGCGCCCGTTGGTCATGTAGATGAGATCGACCTCTTCCTGCTCCATCAATTGCTGGGCCTGCGAGTTGTCGCGACCACCAGGTCTTGATGTGGGGCTTGATGCGATCGAGGCTGCGGAACGCGCGCTCGACGTCGAGCGGATAGAACGCGTCGTCCTTGACGCCGTCGGCCTTCAGCGCCGCCTCCATGGTCCAGAGCGCGTCGCGCCGCAGCGACGCGCCGGCCGGGGAACTTCTGCACGTTCCAGAAATCCGCCCATGAATTCGGATGATGGTCGCCGGGCCATTTCTTCTTGCTGTAGCACAGCGTTCATCGACTGGCTGGAGCAGCCGATCACGTCCGTCATGATGCAGCTGCTGCGGATCGAGCACGGATTTGTCGACCAGCGCTCCAGTCGACCGGGGTGATCATCTTCAGGCGCGCCGCGATGTAGACGTCCATGCCGTTGACGCCGACGACGTCGATCTGCTGCGCCTTGGCCTCGTGCATCGCGCGCAGCTTGGCGAAGCTGTACGGCTCCTGGTACTGCACCGGGATGCCGGTCTTCTTGGTGAAGGGGTCGCCGAAGGCGCCCATGATCGCCTGCTTCCAGGCGCCGCCGTAGCTGAAATAGGTGACCGGCCGTTCGGCGGCGCGCGCGCGCGAGCGCGATCAGCGGCGAGAGCAGCGCAGAGCCGGCGGCGGACGCGGCAAGCGCGCGCAGGAAATCGCGACGTCCGAGACCGCGCGTCTCCAGCAGCAGATCGCGCAGGCGTGCACAGGCCTGGTCCACATCTTCACTTGCATCGCGCGCGATCGCGCATGGCTGTCCTCCGCTGCGTACTTGTCGACCTCGTTTACTTATCGGCCTTCTTCTGCCGTCCTTTGGCGGAGCGCGGCCCCATGGGCTCCGGCTGGAACGGCCCGTCGCGCATGTCGAGATACGCCTTGAGGCCGTCCTTGCGCTGGGCCTCGAACAGCTGCTCGCGGTACTCGTTGTGCGACGAGTGCGCGAGCGCGCCGAGCGCGCCCTCGAGCAGGAGCCCCGAGTAGAGCCCGGCGGCCTGGATGCCCAGCATGGTGATGGCCTTGTTGAGCCGCACCGCCGGTTCCGGCACCAGCGCGATGCGCTTGGCGAGCGCGCGCGCCGCGTCCATGAGCTGATCGTGCGGCACCACCTCGTTCACCATGCCGATGCGCAGCGCCTCCTGAGCGTCGAAGTGATCGCCGGTGAGCGCCCAGCGGTTGGCCGCCTTCCATCCGCACAGCGCGCCGAACAGGAAGCTCGAGTTCGAGATGTGGCGGACCTCCGGCTGCGCGAACACCGCCTGGTCGGACGCGATCGTGATGTCGGCCGCCAGCTGATACCAGAAACCGCCGCCCATCGCCCAGCCGTTGACCGCCGCGATGATCGGCTTTCCCAGTTGCCACATGTGCGTCCAGTAGCCGACGCGGGTCCCATGTCGTTGCGCTGCCAATACTCGATGAAATCCGCGTGCGATTTGCCCTTCGGATCGGAATGGCGCACGCCGGACGGCGAGGTCTGCGCCCTGGTCGTAGCCGGCGCAGAAGGCGCGGCCGGCGCCGGTGAGGATGATCACCCGCACGGCACGGTCGGCATCGGCCTTGTCGAACGCGCCGGTGCAACTCGGCTTCGAGCTCGTGAGTGAGCGCGTTCATGCGCTCGGGGCGATTGAACGTGATGGTCGCGATACCGTCGTCGACCTTGTAGAGCAGTTCCTTGGAGCTCATTGTTCTTCCTTTCCATGGGGCGTTTCGTAGAGGTTATTCGGCGGCGTTGGCGGCCGCGCTCGCGGTATCGGGTCCGATCGGCTCGATCGCGATATCGACCGCGACCGCGCCGGACGATCGAACGATGATCGGATTGAGGTCGAGCGCGCGAAAGCGGCCGGCTGTTGGCGACCGCGAACTGCCCGAGATTGACCAGCAAAGCCGCCAGCGCCTCGATGTCGGCGCGTTGGCGGCCGCGGGCGCCTTCGAGGATCGGCGCCGCCTTGATGCCGCGGATCATGCGCAAGCGCGTCGTCATGCGAGAGCGGCGCCATCTCGGTCACCGTATCCTTCAGGATCTCGACGAAGACGCCGCCCAGGCCGAAACAGACGGCCGGCCCGAACAGCGGATCGTCGATGATCCCCGCATAGGCCTCCGCGACGCCCTCGATCATCGGCTGAATCAGAACGCTGACGCCGCGTGCGGAACCCGGCCTTGCGCGCATTCTCGACGACGCGCCCGATAGCCCTCGCTGCACGTCGCGCTCGCTCGCGCAGGCGAGCCGGACGCAGCCGAGATCGCTCTTGTGCAGAAGGCCGGGCGCCTCGGCCTTGACGGCGACCGCGCGTGCCGAAATGGCGCAGGTGCGCGACCGCCTCCTCCTCGGAGCGCGCCAGGCGCGCGTCGACGATCGGCACGCCGGCTCGCGACCAGCGCCGCGCGCGCCGTGAGGAAATCTCGAACAGTCTGCATCGCCGACGGCGCCGCGCACGCTGCCGAACCGCGTGCGAGCGATCGTCGACGTCGGCCGTTTCGGCGCGCGCCCAATAGTCGCGCCGGATCGGCAGATACCTCAGCGCTCCCATCGCATTCGATGTGCCGAGCAGGAGACGGAACCTGCGCGGAATGCAGCGTCCGGACGATGTCGGGGTCGAGCGGACCGCCGAGCGGACTGTACTGGTAGGCGACGACGGTACGGCCGGATGCGCGCGCCGGATCGGCGAATGTCCGGGCGAAGCGCCGCATGCTGCTCGTTGCCGGCCGGCGCGCGCTGAGGCTCGCGGCCAGGATCGGGCGGCCGGGATCGGCCAGGATCGCGTCGAGGATTTTCGGCAGCAGCGCCGGATCGTCGTAGATGGCGCCGGTGCCGTCGATCGGGTTGGTCACGCTGCCGAATTCGGGCATGACGGCTTCGATGCGCGTCGCGTGTGCGCGGATCGAGCGTCGGCGAGCGGCGGCGCCGGCGTCGTGGAGCGCGTCGGCCGCGACGGCGGCGCCGCCGCCGCTGCCGGAGATGACGACGATCTCGCGTCCCACGCTCCGGATCGCGCGGCGCGATCGCGAACAGCTCGATGGTCTCGACGAACTCGTCGTAGCGACTCGACCTGCACGATGCCGCAGCGGCGCAGGAACGCCGCGAGGATTTCGGCATTGCCGGCGAGCGCGCCGGTATGGGATTGCACCATGATCCGGCCGGCGTCCGACCGGCCGGCCTGGAACAGGACGAGCGACTTGCGCCGCGCATGCGCGAGCCGGGCGACGCGCAGAAGCTTGCGCGGGTTCTTGAGCTGCTCGATGACGGCGGCGATCACCGTGACGTCGGGATCGTCCACGAAATACTCGACGTAGTCCTCGATCGTCGCGCCGACCTGGTTGCCGCACGAGACGAAATGAGCGAACCCGAGCTCGCGGTCGGTCATCAGCGGGGCGAACACATTGGCGCCGAGCCCGCCGCTCTGCGACACGATCGCCACCGGGCCGGGCCGCAGCGGGCGCGCGAGCGGGCCGCTATAGGCCGCCATGCCGGTCTTGACGTTGACGAGGCCGAAGCAGTTCGGCCCGCAGATGCACATGCCCTGGTCCGCCAGCGATCGCAGCCGCGCCGCGCGAGCCTCGCCGTGTCCGCCTTCGCCGAAGCCGGCGGCCAGCACGATCGCCGCCGCAATGCCGCGCGCATGGGCTTCCTCGAGCACGTCGCAGGCGGCATCGGCCGCGACCGCGACCACCAGACAGTCGACCGCGGCGGGAAGCTCGCTCACGGTCGGAAAGCACTGGTAGCCGAGGATGTCCTGGTAGCGCGGGTTCACGGCGAAGATCTCGCCGGCAAATCCGCAGTCGCGCAGGTTGGCGATCACGTTGCTGCCGCGTCCGCGCCGCTGCGACGCTCCCACGACCGCGACGGCCTTGGGCTCGAGCAACGACCGCATCGCGTCCATCAACTTCGCCTTCCGCGCTCTACGATTGCAGCCAGTGCTGGAAACGCCGCTGCATGGCCGGCAGATTGTCGGCCCACCATTCGAAGTTGACGGTGTGCGCAGTCTTTTCGTTTTCCGGATAGGTCGACAGGCGCTTGGCGATCTCGGGCTCGAGCAAGTCGAAGGCCTTCGGGTTGAGCGGGGCGTAGTACAGCAGGCGGGCGAACACCGCCTGGTATTCGGGCCGGGCCGACGAAGTCGAGGAACTTCATCGCGCCCGTCGGGATTGGGGCACCGCGCCGGCGACGATCCAGCCCTGGCCGCCGCCGTTCGCAGATCTGCCTGTTGCCAGACCATCTCGAACGGCGCCTTGGCGTTGAGGATCATATCGGTGGCGCGCCCGTTCATCATCGGCGATCAGGTCGACCTCCTCCTGCTCGATCAACTGCTGAGCCAGCGAATTGTCGGCATACCACGCCTTGACGTGGGGCTTGATCCGGTCGAGGCTGCGGAACACGCGGGCGACGTCGATCGGATAGAATTCGCTGTCCTTCACGCCGTCGGCCTGAGCGCCGCCTCGATCGCCCAGATCTCCTCGCGCCGCAGCACGCGGCGGCCCGGAAACTTCTGCACGTCCCAGAAATCCGCCCAGGATTTCGGATGATGCTCGCCCGGCCATTTTTTCTTGTTGTAGCAGACGACATGCGACAGCGTGTGGCCGCCGATGGCGTTGCCGTGGCGCAAGCTGCCGCTCGGCCAGCACCGAGCGATCGATGACGCTGAAAGTCGAGCGGCATGATCATGTTCATGCGCTTGGCCTGGATAGATTTCGCCGCCTTGCACCGACACCACGTCGATCTGCTGGCCTTGGCCTCGTGCATGGCGCGCAGCTTCGCGAACGTGTAGGGGTCCTGGTAGACCACCGGGATGCCGGTCTGCTTGGTGAACGGCTCGCCGAACGCCGTGATGGCGGACTTCTTCCAGACGCCGCCGAACACGAACGCGGTGACCGGCGGCTCGGCGGCCTGCGCGCGGTCGGCCGCAGCGCCGGCGAAGGCTTGCCGAGCAGCGCGATGCCGGCCGAACGGCCCGGCCGAGCGCCTTGATGCAGCTCGCGCCGTCCGAGCCCGCGTGGTCTCGATCAGCACCTCGCGCAGCACGCGCGCAGGTCTCGTCGACGTCCATCGGTCTCTGCCTGCATCGTCCATGGCATCCCTAGGCGGCTGCGCCGCTTGGCCAGCGATTGCGTCGCGCGCCGCGCTGGCGAAGGTGAACATAGCAAGCCCGATCAGGATCGCGGAGGCGGCCGCGATCGTCGGATCGGAGGTCGCCTGCACGCCCGACCAGATCTTCACCGCCACCGGCTTGCCGACGCCGCCGAGCACGAACATGGCGACCAGCAGCTCGTGCGCGGAATGCACGAACGCGAAGATCGCCGCCGATCACGATGCCGGGCGATGATGATCGGCAGCGTGATGCGCAGCACCGCCCACAGCGGGCGGGCGCCATGGATGACGGCGGCGCGCTCGAGGTCTGAGTCGGCGCTGCGCAGGCTGGCGGCGGTATTGATGACGACGAACGGCATGCCGCTGACCGCATGCGCGCAGGCAAGCCCGACGACGGAGTTGACCAGTCCGAGCGGGACGAAGAACAGGTAGGTCGAGAGCGCGGTGACGATCGGCGGCGTCACCAGCGCGCACAGGATGAGCGCGTTCAGCAGCGCCTTGGCCGGAATGACGTAGCGCACCAGCGCGAAGGCGGCGGGAACGCCGAGCACGGTCGCGATCAGCGGCCGACAGGCCTGCCGACCTTGACCGTCACCCAGAACGCGCTGACCCATTCCGGATCGCTGACGATGCTCTGATACCAGCGCAGCGACAGGCCGGGCGGCGGAAACACCAGGAGATTGCCGGCGCTGAACGAGATCGCCACCACCACGATCACCGGGAAGATGAGATAGAGCAGGACGGCGAGCGACCGCCGCGCCCAAGCCCGAGCCTGCCCGCCGTCGCGCTCATTGCTCGGAGCCTCCCCACAGGCGGTCGAGGCTGAAGTAGCGGTTGTAGACCGCGGCGATCGACGTGGTGATGAGGAGCAGGACCGCGCCCGCCGCGCTCGCCTGCGGCCAGTCGAGCAGCTGGCTGGCCTCGACCATGATGGTCTGCGCGATCATGGTCTCGCGCGGGCTGCCGAGC
Source organism: uncultured Alphaproteobacteria bacterium (assembly GCA_963708765.1). Classification (GTDB taxonomy): domain Bacteria; phylum Pseudomonadota; class Alphaproteobacteria; order Rhizobiales; family Xanthobacteraceae; genus VAZQ01. Next base: position 33,473 of record CAVPTV010000023.1, read on the forward strand.
AGCGCCGGCGTGACGTAGAAGCCGAGCGCCGAGGACGAACACCAGCAGGCCCGCGCCGTAGACGCCCGGCAGGCTGAGCGGAAAGAACACGGTGCGGAACGCCTGCCATCCGCTCGCGCCGTGGATCTTCGCGGCGGCGATCAGCGTGCGGTCGATGCGCAGCATGGCGCCGAACAACGTGACGATCGTCAGCGGCAGCAGGATCTGCACCATGCGCGAGCAGCACGCTGAACGGATTGTAGAGGAGCTGCAGCGGCGTGCCGATGAGCCCGAGCGCACATCAGCGCCTTGTTGACCGATGCCGTTGTCGCCCAGCATGATCAGCCAGGAAAAGCTGCGCACGATGATGTCGACCCAATAGGGGATCAGCACCAGCATCAGGATCAGCGCGCGCAGCTTGCCGCCGCTGATGGTCAGCACGTAGGCGACCGGATAGGCCGAGCAGCAAGTGCGAACACCGTGGCGATGCTCGCGGTCTTCACGGTCGTTCAGCATCACCTTGGTGTAGAGCGGCGAGGTGAACAGGACGCGCTGTAGGTGCTCGAGCGAGAAGCCTTCGCTCGCGAGGCTGCGCCAGCTCATCAGCGCGAGCGGCAGCAGGAAGAAGACCGCGATCCAGAGCGAGGCACGGCAGCAGCAGCAGCGCCGGCACCAGCGACTCCCTGGACAACGACCGCCGGCCTCGGCGCCCAGCCGTCGCTGCCGGCTCGGCCAGCGCGGTCATCGCGCGGCTCCATCGGCGCGCAGGGCGTCGCTGGCCCTCGCGCCGGCAGCACCCGCGCGGCCGTCGGCTTGCCAGGCCAGCGTGACCGCCGGCCCGGCTCCAGATCGAGCGCCGTTGCGCGCGGTCGATCTTGACCTTCAAGCGTCTCGCCGCCGACCGCGACGTCGAGCTTGAAGGTGTCGCCGTGATAGCTGATGTCGCTGCACGGTGCCGGTGAGCGTGTGCGTGTCCGTCGCCTGCGCGCCGATAGCCGCATGGAGCGACGATGTCCTCCGGGCGGATCAGCACCACGACCCGGTCGCCCGCCGCGGCGGCGAGCGTCGCCGCGCGCCGCCTGGATCGATCTCGCCGTTCGCGAGCTCGACCGGCGACGTGGTCGCCGGCGACGCTCGACGAATCTTCGCGGCGAGCAGGTTCGAATCGCCGAGGAAATCCGCGACGAACAGATTGGCCGGCGCTTCGTAGAGCTCGCGCGGGGTGCCGATCTGGGCGATCCGCGCCTGGTGCATCACGACGACCACGTCCGACATCGTCAACGCCTCGGTCTGGTCGTGCGTGACGTAGATGATCGTGGTGCCGACGCTGCGGTGGATGCGCTTGATCTCGATCTGCATCTGCTCGCGCAGCTTCTTGTCGAGCGCGCCGAGCGGCTCGTCCATCAGCAGCAGGCGCGGACGCGAGACCAGCGCGCGCGCCATCGCGACCCGCTGCTGCTGGCCGCCGGACAGCTGGCGCGGATAGCGGCTGCCGAGATGCGACAGCTGCACCAGCGCGAGCATCTCGGCGATCCGCCGGCGCGCGTCCGTCGCCCTTGACAGACGCGTGCGCATGCGCAGCGGAAAGCGAACATTCTGCGCCACCGTCATGTGCGGAAACAGCGCAGTAGGATTGGAACACCATGCCGATGTTGCGCTTGTGCGGCGGGATATCGGCGACCGAGCGGTCGTCGAGCAGGATGTCGCCGGCATCGGGCGAGAGAAAGCCGGCGATCAGGTTGAGCGTCGTGGTCTTGCCCGATCCGCTCGGTCCCAGCAGCGACACGAAGGCGCCGGCCGGAACGTCGAGCGAGACCTGATCGACCGCCGTGACCGCGCCGAACGTCTTGGTGAGATTGCGCAGCCGGAGCTGGGCTCCGCTGGCCTTTGCGGTGACGCCGAAGTCGTTCATTCGCTGCGCGCGCCGTCAGTGGAGCATGTCTCGGCGAAGTTGAGATCAGCGCACGGCGACGAACTCGGTCGACTCCCTCCCCCTTGTGGGGAGGGGTTGGGGATGGGGGTGGCGCGGTGAGTTCGCACGGTGGCGCCATCGTGCGATCAACCGCGCCACCCCCACCCCCAACCCCTCCCCCACAAGGGGGAGGGAGTCCGACCGAGCCTGCGGCGCGTTGTGCATCACGTTCACCGACGACCGAAATCGACCGAACAACGCTCTACGAGGCCAGCCAGTGGTTGAATCGCTCCTCGATCTGGGAGATTCGATCCGCCTCCCACTGATCGTCCTCCTTGATCGAAACCGCCAGGTTTTCCGAATAGGTCGGAAGCTGGACGGCGATCTCGCGCGGGATGAGCTCGTAGGCGCCCGGATGGATCGGGCCGTAGAACAGGCGGGTATTGAACTCGGCCTGCGGCTTCGCCTGCGAGGCGAATTCGATGAACTCCCAGGCCAGCTTCCGGTTGGGCGCGCCCTTGAGGACGCACCACGTGCTGGTGCTGCGCACCGCGCCGTTCCAGATGAGCTCGACCGGCACGCCGGCCTGCTTCAGCTCGGTCGCGCGCGCATTCCAGATCGACATCATGTCGACCTCGCCGTCGCGGATCAGCTGCTGCGATTGGGTGCCCTCGCGCCACCACACTTTGATGTGCGGCTTGATCTGATCGAGCTTCTTGAAGGCGCGGTCGATGTCGAGCGGATAGATGCGGTCGAGCGGCACGCCGTCCGCCAGCAGGGCGAAGATCAGCGTGCGCGGCGAGTCGTTCAGGCACAGGCTGCGCGCGCCCGGAAATCTCTTCACGTCCCAGAAATCCGCCCATGATCTGGGGCCGCCGCCGGGATATCGGTCGGTGCGATAGCACAGCGCCGTTCCCAGGATGTTTTGCGCGATGCCGAAGCCGTCGGCGACGACGGCGTTCGGCGGGATCCGGTCCTTGTTGACGACGCTCCAGTCGATCGGCTCGCCCAGGCCCTCGCGGGTCGCGCGCAGCCATTGCATCGAGTTGATCGACGTCATGTCGAACTCGTAGCGGCGGGTCTGCACCTGCGCCTTGATCTTGCCGTAGGAGACCGGCGTCACCACGCGAATCTGGATGCCGGTCGCGGCGGTGAACGGCTTGAAATAAGCCGCGTCCTGCGCCGCCGTATAGCTGCCGCCCCAGGAGTTGACGTAGAGCGTGCGGGTCTGGGCGATCGTCCGCTCGGTGATGAGCAGCGGTCCGAGAGCCGCGGTGGCGGCGGCCGCGCCGGCCTGCTGCAGCAATCGACGACGCTTCCGGTCGAACCGCCAAGTCTCTGCCATCGCCATGTTCGCCTCCCTCCGGCCGGAGCAAACCGCGGCATTCTACCGCCGAACCAGGATGTGCGCATCCGTCGGCGACCAGGTGAGCTTCACGGTCATCCCCGGACCCAAGGCGTCCGGCGCGCTGCCGACGATGCGCGCTCGCAGCGGCAACCCATGGGTCTTGCCGATCGCCAGGATCGAATCGCCGTAGTTGATGATGTCGTCGATGGTCATCTCGAAGGCGTTGTCGGGCGCCGTCCTTTTCGCCGGTTGCATCGAGGCGCAGCCGCTCCGGCCGGATCATCAGGTCGACGTCGCCGGCCGGCATCGGCGCCTGTCCCTTCGGCGCGACCCGCACCGGCCCGATGCCGGCGAGCTCGACCCAGTCCGGGCCGCGCCGGATCGATCCGGCCGGCGAAAAAGTTGCTGTCGCCGATGAACTCGCCGACGAAGCGGTTCAGCCGGCCGGTTATAGACCTCGAGCGGCGATCCGACCTGCTCGACCTTGCCGTTGCAGAACACCGCCACCCGGTCCGACATCGTCATCGCCTCGGTCTGATCGTGCGTGACGTAGATCATGGTGATGCCGACCTCGCGATGGATGCGCTTGATCTCGACCTGCATCTGCTCGCGCAGGTTCTTGTCGAGCGCGCCCAGCGGCTCGTCGAGCAGGAGCACGTCCGGGTTGAACACGAGACCGCGCGCGAGCGCGACGCGCTGCTGCTGGCCGCCCGACAGCTCGCGCGGATAGCGGTCGGCGAAACGGCTCAAGCCGACCAGATCGAGGATTTTGCCGACGCGCGCCTGCATGTCCTCCCGGGGAAAGCGCCGCATCTTGAGCGGGAAGAGCACGTTCTTCGCCGCCGTCATGTGCGGGAACAGGGCGTAGTTCTGGAACACCATGCCGATATTGCGCTCGTAGGGCCGGCTGAGCACGAGATCGCGCCCGTCGAGATCGATCACGCCGCTGGTCGGAGTCTCGAAGCCGGCGATCATCATCAAGGTGGTGGTCTTGCCGGAGCCGCTCGGTCCCAGGAACGTGACGAACTCGCCGCGCGTGATGTCGATCGTGATGTCGTCGACGGCATTGGTCTTGCCGTCATACGACTTGACGACGTTGCGCAGGCGGAGATAGGCCGCGGCCACGGATCATCCTCGCGCTGGCGCGCTTCGGCGACGATCAACGCATCGACGACCACGCAGCCGCGCCCTTCCGGCAGCGCCTTGATCGGGTTGAGATCGACCTCCTCGAGGATGTCGCCGTTCTGCTGGGCGAAATCCGCCAGCGCTTCGAGACAGGCGGCGAGGCTCTTGACGTCCGCCGCCGGCCGGCCGCGCACCTCGCCCAGCATGGCGGCGCCGCGCGTCTCGGCGATCATCGCCTCGGCATCGCCCTCGCGCAGCGGCAGCATGCGCAAGGCGAAGTCGCGCGTGACCTCGATCGCGGTGCCGCCCATGCCGAACGCCAGCGACAGGCCGAAATCGGGATCGCGCGAGACGCCGGCAAACACCTCGACGCCGCCGCGCGACGAATTCCTGCACCAGGAAAGCGGCATCGGACGGTCGCGGATCGAGCCGGCCGATGCGCTCGCTCAGCTGCGCGAACGCGCGCGCGAGCTCGTCTTCGTTCGCGAGGCCGACGGCGACGAGGCCGAGCTCGGTCTTGTGCGCGATGTCGTCCGACACCGCCTTGAGCACGACCGGGTAGCCGAGCTCGTGCGCGGCTTTTCTCGCTTCTTCGATGGTCGCGACCCGATGCTCGCGCGTGACCGGCAGGCCGTACTCGGCCAAGCAGCCGCTTGGCATCGTATTCGTTGACCGTGCGCCGGCCCGGCCTGGCGGCGAGCAGGTCGGCGAGCCGGGACCGGGCGCGGTTCGCCGGATCGCGCAGCGGCTTCGGTGCCGTCATGTAGCGGCCGACGCGGTCGAGGGCGCCGAGGCCTTGGCGCGTGCCGCCGATCTGCACCAGCCCTGCTTCGCGCAGCGCCTTGACCTGCTGGCTGTTCATCACGCCCGGCCGCGAGCTCATCAGGTAGTAAGGCTTGCTCGACTTCTCGGCCGCCTCCGCCAGCATCTTGACGTTCTCGAGGATGCGCCCGGGATCACCGAGGTGCCCCTCGTTGCTGGTGTCGGCGCAATAGACGATGGCGTCGATGCGCTCGCTCTTGTCCACGACCGACATCGCATGCGGCGGTTGACCGCGTAGTTGCCGTTGCCCCAGGCGTCGAACGGGTTGCCGTCGCCGGTGATGCGGCCGATCACGCGTTCGGCCTCGGCGCGCTCCGTCGGACGAGAGCGGCGGAAGGTCGAGGTCGACGGCGGTCGCGTTGTCGAGGATCATCTCGGCCAGGCCGCCGGAGCCGGTGATCACCGAGATCGCCTCGCCCGCGCGGCCAGCGCGCGCCCTGGCAGACCGCCAGGACCTCGGTCATCTCGTCGAGGTCGGTCACCTCGATGGCGCGGTGCGCGCGCAGCACTTCGGAGAACACGCGCGATTCGCCCGCCAATCCGCCGGTGTGGCTGGTGATGGCGCGCTGCGTGCGCTCGGTGCGTCCGACCTTGAGCACGACCACCGGCTTGCCGACGGCCGCTGCCCGGTCGAGCGCCGCCACGTAGCGCTCGGGCTCGCGCACGGTCTCGGTGAAGGTGGCGATCACCTTGGTGGCGGGATCGTCGATCAGGTATTCGAGATAGTCGACGGTCCGGGTGACGGCCTCGTTGCCGGCCGAGACCGAGAGGCTGATGCCGAAGCGGCGCAGGTCGGACAGCAGCGCGATGCAGACCGAGCCGCTCTGCGAGATGATCCCGACATTGCCGGCGAGCCCGTCGGTATTCATCACGGTCTGCTTGTAGGTGGTCACGCGCGCCGGCGGATTGAGGATGCCCATGCAGTTCGGGCCGCACACCGCCATGCCGGCCTCGCGGCACAGGCCGGCGATCTCGGCCTGCAGCCGCGCGCCGTCCTCGCCGAGCTCGGCGAAGCCGCTGTCGTAGATGACGGCGGCGCGCGCGCCGCGCTTCACCGCCAGCCGCACCTGCTCCGGGATGAGCGGGTTGCGGATGCTGAACACGACCACGTCCGGCGCTTCCGGCAGGTCGGTCAGGCTCGGATAGCACACGTGGTTGAGCACGGTCTGATATTTCGGGTTCACCGGATAGATCGTGCCGGGAAAGCCGATGGCGCCGAGCGATTCGACGATCGAGCGCCCGGGACCCGGGCGATCGGTGGCTCCGACGATCGCGACCGAGCGGGGTTTGACGAGAGCATCAAGCTGCATGAACTGGCCTTTGTCGGAAGAACAACGAGATCGAGCACGCCGAGCAGCACCGCGCCGGTGAGCAAGGTCGATACCACGGCGATGACGGGGTCGGATTCGAGCCGGATCGACTCGAACATCTTCTTCGGCAAGGTCGACGCGTCGCGGCCGCCGATGAAGATCGCCACCACGGCCTCGTTGAAGGAATGCAGGAAGGCGAACAGCGCGCCGACCAGGATTCCGGGCCGCAGCACCGGCAAGGTCACCCACAGGAACGTCCGCAGCGGCCCGGCGCCGGCGCTCATGGCGGCGCGCTCGAGGTTGCGGTCGAAGCCCTTGAGCGCCGCCGAGATCACCAGGAAGGCGACCGGGATCGACAGCACGCTGTGGGCGATGATCATGCCGGCGTGCGTGCCCACCAGGTAGGCGAGGCTCAGGAAGCTGTAGTAGCCGAGCGCGCTCACCACCGCCGGCACGATGATCGGCAGCATCATCACGAGGTTGAGCGCGCCCTTGCCGTGGAAGCGGTAGCGCACGAAGCCGAACGCGGCCGGCAACGCCACGATCAGCGTGACCACCATCGTGCCGAACGCGATGATGAAGGAATTGGCGGTGGCCTCGAGCCAGGAATGGCTGGTGAAGTACTGCGCGTAGTAGCCGGTCCAATAGCCGGGCGGCGGAAACTCGAACGAGATCGCGCTCGAGAACGACATCGGCACGATGATGGCGATCGGCGCGACCAGGAAGATCGCGGTCAGCCCACGCCAGCACGAGTGGAATTTGCCGCATCATCGCCGTTTTGATGTGGCGCATGTTCTTTTCGGAAAACCGGTTCCCACTTTTCCGGAACATGCGCTATCCCCACAGCCGATCGAGGCCGGCAAAGCGGTTGTAGACGCCGAGCAGGACAAGCGTGCAGGCGAGCAGGACGACCGCGATCGAGGAGGCGAAGCCCCAGGCCAGCAGATCCTCGATCTGCTGGCTGATCAGCTGCGAGATCATCATGTCCTTGGGCGTGCCGAGCAGGATCGGCGTGATGTAGAAGCCGAGGCACATGGTGAACACGAGCACGCAGCCGTTCACCACCCCGGGCAGGCTGAGCGGCAGGAAGACGTGGCGGAACGCGCCGAACGGCCGCGCGCCGAGCCCTTCGGCGGCGCGCAGGTAGGAAGGATCGATCTTGCGCATCACGCCGTAGAGCGCGAGCACCATGTAGGGCAGCAGCACGTGGGTCATGCCCAGTGTCGAGCTGAACGACGTGAACAGCAGCTGCGGCGGCTTGCCCCAGCCGGCCAGCGCATAGACCGCCGAGACCGGCCCCTTGTTGCCGAGGATCACCAGCCAGGCATAGGTGCGCACCACGAAGCCGGTCCAGAAGCTCATGCCCACCACGACCAGGAAGATGATCGCCACTGCGTCGTTGCGCCGCGCCATCACGTAGGCGAGCGGGTAGCCGAGCAGCAGGCAGGCGACCGTGACGATCAGCGAGGTCTTGAACGTGTTGATCATCACGTTGGCATAGAGCGGAACGGTGAGCAGCCGCCGGTAATGATCGAGCCCCACCGTCGGATCGGTGACGCTGAGCAGGAGCACGTAGCCGATCGGAATGATGAACAGCGCGATGATGGACACCATCGCCGGCGCCACCAGCAGCCAGGCGGTCAAGCCATCGCGGGACGTCAGGCCGCGCCCCCGGACCACCTGCATCGACACAGCTTTGCTCATCCGCCGGATGATGTAACATAAGCGGCTGGTTGGACGCTATCCACCGGCAGTTGGGCTGGCGCGAACTGTTTGCATTGCGCAATCGTCTATGGGGGATGCCATGGCACTTCGAATGTCCCGCCGCAGCGTGCTGGCGCTGGGCGCCGGCTCGGCGCTCGCCGGCGCACCGTTCGTGCGGCCGTCGCGGTCGCAGACGCGCACGGTCTACGTGAACTCGTACGGCGGGGTGTGGGAGACCTCCTGGCGCAAGGCCTTCTTCGAGCCGTTCACGGCGCAGACCGGCATCCAGATCAAGACCGTGCCGGGCGTGTCCTTCGCCAAGCTCAAGGCCCAGGTGCAGACCCGCAACTACGAATGGAACGTGATCAATCTCGGCGACGTCGAGTACGGCCAGGCGGTGGGCGAGGGGCTGCTCGAGAAGGTCGACAAGACGGCCGCCAAGACCGACCAGCTGCCGCCCCACATGGTGCGCGAATTCGGCATCACCAGCTATTCGCTCGGCACCAATCTGGTCTATCGCAAGGACAAGTTTCCGAACGGCGGGCCGCAAAGCTGGGCCGATTTCTGGGACGTCAAGAAATTCCCGGGGCCGCGCTGCATGTACGACCGGTCCTTCACCTGCCTCGCCTTCGCGCTGCTGGCCGACGGCGTGCCGGCCGACAAGCTCTATCCGATGGATATCGACCGCGCCTTCCGCAAGATGAGCGAGCTCAAGCCGCACATCAAGGTGTGGTGGCGCGAGGGCTCGCAGTCGCAGCAGCTCATCCGCGACGGCGAGGTCGACATGATCGCGATGTGGAGCGCGCGCGCCGTCGATCTGATCGGCGACAAGGTGCCGCTCGAGCTGGTGTGGAACGGCGCCGAAATCTACAACGCCAATCTGCTGGTGCCGAAGGGCGATCCCAACGCCAAGGCGGCCTGGGAGTTCTGCAATTTCGTCGCGCAGGCCAAGCCCCAGGCGGACTTCGCGATGCTGTTGCCCTATGGGCCGGCCAATCCCGGAGCGCGCGCGCTGATGACCGAGGAGCGGCTGCGCCAGACGCCGGCCTGGCCCGACAACGAGAAAGTGTCGTTCCAGCACGATGCCGCCTGGATCGCGCCGCGCCTTGCCCGCATCCGGGAACGCTGGACGCAGTGGCTGACGACGTGACGGCGCGGCCGCGCGCAGCCCGGTGTCGCCGAGCATGAGTCTTCCTCCGTCACCCTGAGGTGCTCGCCCCTTCTTAGGGGCGAGCCTCGAAGGGCGACGGCCCAGTCGGGCCGCTCATCCTTCGAGGCCCGCGCATCGATAGGGCTTACCCGAGATCGGCACCGATATTGCGCGGGCACCTCAGGATGACGGATCAAACATTCGAACCCTGAGGAGAGGAGTTGCAATGTCGGAAGTCCAAAAAACCATGGTGCGTTACGAGACCGACGAGAAGGTCGCCATCATCACGCTCGATCGCGCCGATAAGCTCAATGCCATCAACTCGGTGATGAAGGATCAGATCATCGCGGCATTCGCCCGTGCCGACAAGGATGCGGCGACCTCGGTCGTGGTGTTGCGCGCGGAGGGGCGCAGCTTCTCCGCCGGCTTCGACATCGGCGGCTCGCCCGATCGCGGCAAGGACACCGGCGCCGCCGATCCCAACACCTGGGATCCGATCCTGCATCGCAGCTTCGATTTCGGCATGTCGCCGTGGTCGACCACCAAGCCGGTGATCGCCTCGGTGCAGGGTCACGTGCTGGGCGGCGGCTGCGAGCTCGCGCTGATGTGCGACCTCACGATCGCGGCCGACGACGCCAAGTTCGGCGAGCCGGAGGTGCGGTTCTCGCATCTCGGGCCGTTGATGGTGATGCCCTGGTTCATCGGCCTCAAGCGGGCGCGCGAGCTGTTGTTCTTCGGCGACACGATCGACGCCAAGACCGCGTTGCAGTTCGGCATGATCAACCGCATCGTCCCGGCCGCCGAGCTGCGCCAGGCGACGATGAAATATGCCAAGCGCCTCGCCCTGATCTCGCCCGAGGCCCTGCGCTGGGGCAAGCGGGTGATCAACCGCGGCGCCGAGATCGCCGGGTTCCGCGCCGCGATCGAGTCCGGCGTCGACTCGTTCGTCTCGCTCTATGCCACCCAGACCGAGGTCGGCAAGGAGTTCGGCCGCATCACCCAGGAGCAGAACCTCAAGGCCGCGCTCGAGTGGCGCGCCGCCCAGTTCCGCGAGTGATACCGGCCCTTCGGCCTAGTACTCGTCGAACATCTGTTGAATCTCGTCCGGCTTGGTCGTTTTGGTCAAAGCCAGCTGCAGCAGGATGCGGGCCTTTTGCGGGCTCAGGTTGTCGGCGGCGACAAATCCCGGCTCCTGCCAATTGTCGTCGCGCACCACGCGGCCGGCGCCGACGCGGGCGCTGCGCACGATCACGACACCGGTGGTGTCGTGCAGCTCTTTGAGCGTTTTCCTCGCGTTTTGGGTGTGACCGGCGCCGGTGCCCGCGATGACCAGGCCTTTGGCACCGGCGGCGACCGCGGCCTTGGCCAAATCGGCGTCGTCACCGGCGTGACTGTAGAGAATGCTGACCTTCGGGAGCTCTCCGGTCTGCGCCAGATCGAACTGCGACTGGGCCGTGTGCCTGCGCGTCGGCGCGCGGTAGTACACGACCTTGTCCGGGTCGGCATAACCCAGGATGCCCAGCTCGCGGCTCTGGAATGTCTCGAGCCGATAGGTGTTCGCTTTCGTGACGTCGCGGGCGGCGTTGATCTCGTCGTTGAGCACGACCAGGGTTCCCTTGCCGCGCGACACCGGGTCGGCAGCGACGCGGATGGCGTTGAGCAGGTTGAGCGGGCCGTCCGAGCTGAGCGTGCTGAACGGCCGCTGCGCGCCCACGATCACCACCGGCTTGTCGTGCCGGACGGTGAGATTCATGAAATACGCCGTCTCCTCGATCGTGTTGGTGCCATGGGTGAAAACCACGCCGGCGATGTCGGGCTCCGCCAGTCGCGCACTGATCCGCAGACTGAGCTCCTTGAGCTCTTGTGGCTTGTCGAAGGCGATGAACTCGTCCAACTCCACGGTCACCCGGGCAAACTTCTGGACCTCCGGGATTCGTTCGATCATCTGCCTTCCGGTCAGTCTCGGCTCGCCCGTGGTGGCGTAGCGGAGATACTCGAGCCGGTTGGCCGGATTGCGCGGGATGGTGCCGACGCCGGTCATCAGATGAACGCGGCGCAGCGACGCCTGATCCTGCTGCGCCTCCGAGCTCGCCGGCATGGACACCATCATCGCTAGAATCATCGCAAGGAAGCTCCTCATCGTTATCTCCTGCCTAACGCGAGCTTGTCGGCTCAAAGCGACGCCAGCAATTTCCCGAAACCATGGATCGGGCCGGTCACCTTGCCGCGGCGCATGGAGCTCCAGATCATCGCGTTCATCCAGGTGACCACGGTGGTGTCGAGGTCCTTTTCGAGCCGGTCGATGTTGTGGATGCTGCCCCAGCCGCCGCAAGGAATGTAGATGCCGTCGGGCGTCTTCGCCGATTCGAGGAAGGTCTTGCGCGCCACCGTGTATTCGACCGGGATCGGCAGCCGGCGGATCTCCACGTTGCGCTTGATGCCGAGCGCGGTGTTGTGGGTGATCTCGATCTTCTCGGCGCCGAGATAGCTCACCAGCCGATCATTGATGAATTGCTCGAACGGCGTCGCCATGGCGAGCGTCGTGAGCTTCGACGTTCGCATGGCGTCGATCACGCTCGACATGTCGGTGATCGCCGGCAGGCCGGACGCCTGCGACAGGCGGTCCGCCAGCTCGTCGCCGAATCCCAGCCCGCGCCGCACCACCGGCGGAACGCCCGACTGGTAGACGACGTCGACGTCGAAGTTCGCCAATTGCTTGGCGGCGCGCTCCATGCCCTTGATGGCCTCGTCCATGTCGTTGTCGGACAGCTGCTGGATGGTCAGCGACACGGTGGTCATGTCGACGCCTTCGGGCACCGCCTCGTAGAATTCGAGCACGGCGCGCGGCGGCACCGGGGTTGGAAAGATCACGCCCACATGCAGGCGCCACCCGGTAATGCCCTCAGCCATGCTGGTGCTCCTCTTGAGCATTTTCCGGAAAAGTGGATACCGGTTTTCCGCAGAAAATGCGACCAAGCTTAGAAGCTAGCGAACGAGACGTCAGTGCGACGTCATTGCGGGATCTTCACGCCGGTCGCCGTGATGACGTCGCTCCATTTCCTGGTGTCGGCCCGCATCAGCGCGAGCATCTCCTCGGACGAGCTGCCGAACGACCACGAGCCCCTGGTCGGTCAGGCGATCCTTCAACTTCGGATCGGCCACCGCCTTCTTCACCTCGCCGGAGAGCCGATCGATCACGGTTTGCGGCGTCTTCGCCGGCGCCAGCAGGCCGAACCATCCGCTGAGCTCGTATCCGGGGACGCCGGCTTCCGCGACGGTCGGGACCTGCGGCATCCGGCTCGAGCGCTCCGGCGCGGCCAGCGCCAGCATCTTGACCTTGCCGCCCGCCGCAAGCGCCATCGCCGAGGGCGGGCCGGTGAACATCACGTCGACGACGCCGGCCGCGAGGTCGGTCATGGCCGGCGCAGTCCCGCGGTAGGACACCAGGGTGATGTCGGTCTTGGTCATCATCTTGAACAATTCCATGCCGAGATGCGCCTGGGTGCCGAGCCCGATCGAGGCGTAGTTGAGCTTGCCGGGATTGGCCTTGGCGAAGGCGATGAGCTCCCCGACGCTGTTGGCCTCGACCTTGGAGCTGGCGACCAGCACCAGGTGCACCTTCGCGATCACGCTGATCGGCGTGAAATCGCGGAACGGATCGTAGGCGAGGTTGGGATAGAGGCTCGGATTGACCACCAGATTGGTGTCGACCGCCATGAACAGGGTGTAGCCGTCGGGGGTCGAGCGCATGACCTGTCCGGCCGCAAGACCGCCGTTGGCGCCGGGCTGGTTCTCGACGATCACCGGTTGGCGCATCAATTCGCTGATGCGGTCACCCAGCGAGCGCGCGATCAGGTCGACCGCGCCGCCGGCCGGCTGCGGCAGCACGAAGCGGATGGGCTTGGAGGGGTAGGCGTCCTGCGCGCGCGCCGCATCGCCGGCGGCGGTCGAAAGCACGACCAGCGAAAGGCACGCCAGCGCAGCTGTGGTCCGTCGCATGTCGGTCTCCCTCAGGCCACTGCCGTGCTGCCGGCCCGCGCCGGCGCCGCCGGCTTGCGCGACGGCTCCGCCGGCGGGAACGGCTCACGCAATCCCGCTTGCACCATGAGCGGAAGCACCTCCTCGTTCCACTGCGCCAGCTCTTCCTTGTATCGGACCCAGGAGATCAGGCAGCCGTCGACGCCGATATCGGCGAGCTTGCCGAGCTCATCGACGATCTGCTCGGCCGTGCCGACCAGCGGATAGCCGCCGTGCCCGGCGATGAAGTGGGCCTTGTGGCCTTCCAGCGTCTTGGCGTCCAAGGTCTGGTTGTGCAGTCCGAATATCTTCAGGAGATTGCCGGCCGCCTCCCAGTCGCCCTTCTCGTAGACGTAGTGGTTGAGATAGTCCTTGGCCTCCTTCTCGGTCTCGCGGCACACCACGTAGACGTGAATCCAGATGCGGGTTTCGCGCCCGTGCGCGCGCGCCATGCTCTTGAGATTGTCGATCTGCGCCTTGGCGCCCTCGAGGAAGGTGCGATCCTTGAGGATGACGAAGTTCATGTCGCAATAGCGCGTGGTGAAATCCTGCGCCGCCGGCGACCCGCCCGCGTTCATGATCGGCGGATGGGGTTTCTGCAGGGGTTTCGGCTGGCTCCACACCGAAGCCGCGTGGAAGCTCTCGCTGTCGAAATCGAACTCCGCCTCCTCGGTCCAGGCCCGCCGCACGAAATCGAGCCACTCGGTCGCATATTTGTAGCGGTCGTCGTGCGGGCGCATGTGGGCGCCGAACATGTCGAACTCGTTCTTGAACCAGCCGCACACGACGTTCATCGCAAAGCGCCCGCCGGTGACGTGATCGATCGTGGCCGCCATCTTGGCCACCATCAGCGGATGCACCAGCGGCACGTGGACGGTGGCGAGCACCGTGCAATAGCTCGTCACCGCGCCGATCGCCGACGCCCAGGTGAAGCTTTCGAACGTGCAGTTGTTGAAATTCGACGGCCCGCCGTAGCCCTTCCAGCGCCCGACCGGCAGCAGCGCCTCCATGCCCGAGCGATCGACCGCCTGCGCGATGTCGCGGGTGTCGGGCCAATTGAGCTGCCAGGCTTCCGGGACGGTGGTGATGGTGGAGCCATGGCTGCAATTGAACGCCATGACTCCGAGCTTCATGCGGTTGCCGCCGAACAGCCGCGCGCGAGCGGTGTAGTCGTGGGTGGGATGGTAGAGTTCATGCTCTCACCACTTCATCGGGCATTCCTGGTGATACGGGATCCTGCCAGTCCTTGGCGGCGGTGTCCTTGAGCACGGCCCTGATGCTGCCCTTCTCGTCCTTCTTCACGTCCATGATGTAGAGGTTCTGGATCGGGTAGTGGTTGTTGTTGAACTTGAACGACCCGCGCACCGACTGGAAGTTGGCCTTGCGCAGCGCCGCGCGCACGGCGTCCTTGTCCTCGATCTTGCCGTTGACGTCGCGCACGGCGGAATCGATCAGCTTGATCGCGTCATACCCCAGGGCCGCGAAGGTGGCGGGCTCGCGCTTGTGCTTCGCCATGAACGAGGCGACGAACTTCTTGTTGGCCGCGTTGTCGAGATCCATGGTCCAGTTGGTGCCCACGATCATGCCGAGCGCGGCGTCGCCTTGCGCCGGGAAGGTCAGCGGGTTCGCCACCGGGTCCTCGGTATAGAACGGAATCTGCCCCTGCAGCCCGGCCTGCGCGTATTGCTTGCTGAAGGCGACGCCGCCGGCGCCGACCAGGAAGGCGAACACCGCGTCGGGCTTCTCGGCGCGGATGCGGGCGATCTCGGGCGCGAAGTCGAGCTGGCTCAGCGGCGTATAGACCGGGCCGATGGCCTTGCCCTTGAAGTAGCGGATGGCGGCGCCGACGTGCTCGTAGCCGGCCTGATAATCGGCGCCGATGAAGAACGCGTTCTTGACGCCCTTGTCGCTCATGTACTTGCCGACCGCGGCCGGCCAGTCGTCGTTCGAGAACGAAACGACGAAGCCGTTCGGCAGGCAGTCCTTGCCGGCGAACTGCAACGGCCCCGCCAGCGCGCCGATGGCGAAAATGCCGGCGTCATTGAACGTTTTCCAGATCGGGATCATCGTGTTCGACGAGCTGAAGCCGGTCGCGAAATCGACCTTGGCGTCGTCGATCAGCTTCGAGGCGCCTTGCACGGCCTCGGCCGGGTTGGTCTTGTCGTCGACCACGGTATATCGGACCGGCAGGCCGCCGAGCTTGTTGCCGAGCTCCTCCAGCGCGAGGTCTGCGCCACGCTTGGTTTCCGTGCCCGCCGGCGAGATCGGTCCGCTGAGCGGAGTGATGAAGCCGAGCTTGACCCGATCGGCGGCCTCGGCGCCCGCGCCCAGCGCGAACAGCATGGTGGTGGCGAGAGCCAGTCGTCGCATTGTTTCCTCCCGTCATTGTTGATTGTCGCCCATGAAAGCGCAGCGGGTCAGGGGTGCCAAGCCCTAAATCGACCGCGTACGCAAATGTCTCAGACACCCACGAACCGGCGAATGGCCTCGTACTCGCTGCCCAGCGCCTGCGAGTCGCCGCTCCAGCGCACGCGGCCCCGTTCGAGCACGTAGTGCCGGTCCGCAAGCCGGGCGAGCACCTTGAGGTTCTTGTCGACGATCAGGATCGACTGGCCGGCGGCTTTCAGCTTGCGCAGCACCTTCCAGATCTCGTGACGGATGAGCGGCGCGAGCCCTTCGGTTGCCTCGTCGAGGATCAGCAGCTCCGGGTTGGTCATCAGCGCGCGGGCGATCGCCAGCATCTGCTGCTCGCCGCCGGAGAGCTGGCCGCCCATCTGGGTCCTGCGCTCGCGGATCCAGGGAAACAGCTCGATGATCGCATCGCTGGTCCAGGGCGCCTTGCCGCGTGACCGCGCCGTCGCGGTGGCGGTGAGATTTTCCCAGACCGTGAGGCTCGGGAAGATGCAGCGTCCTTCCGGCACCAGGCCGAGGCCGAGCTTGGCGATCCGGAACGAGGCCAGTCCGCGCAGCTCGCGCCCTTCGAAGGTGATCGAGCCGCCGTGCGGCGGCGTCATCCCCATGATCGAGCGGATGGTGGTGGTCTTGCCCATGCCGTTGCGCCCGAGCAGGGTCACCACCTCGCCGCGGCGCACCTCGATATCGACGCCGAACAGCACCTGGCTCTGGCCGTAGCTGGTGCGCAGTCCCTCAACGATCAGCATCGGGCTCGCCTTCGAGGTCGTCGTCCTCTTCGCCCAGATAGGCGATGCGCACGTCGGGGTGATTGCGGATCTCGTCCGCCGTTCCGGACGCAATGATGCGGCCGCCGACCAGCACCGAGATGCGGTCGGCGAGCGAGAACACCACGTCCATGTCGTGCTCGATCAGCAGGATCGTGTACTGCCGCTTGACGCGCGCCAGCAGCTGCGACATCGCGTGCGATTCCTCCAGCCCCAAGCCCGCCATCGGCTCATCGAGCAGCAGCATCACCGGATTGGTGGCGAGCGCCATGGCGAGCTCGAGCTGGCGATGCTGGCCGTGCGACATGCGCGCCGCGATGTTGTCGGCGGTGCCGCCCAGCCCGACCTCGTCGATGAGCTTGCGCGCCGGCCGGCGCAGCTCGGGGATTCGCTCGGCGTCGCGCCAGAACCGGAAGCTGTGCGGCTTCTTCGCCTGCACCGCGAGCGCGACGTTGCCCTCGGCCGAGAAGCTGTCGAAGATGCTGGTGATCTGGAACGATCGCGCCAGGCCGAGCCGCGCCCGCCGGGCAGTCGAGAGCCCGGTGATGTCGTGCCCGCGGAAGCTGATCCGCCCGGCATCCGGCTCGAGCTCGCCGGTCAGTTGCCCCACCAGCGTGGTCTTGCCGGCGCCGTTCGGACCGATCAGCGCATGCGTCTCGCCGGTGCGGATATCGAGCGAGACGTCATCGGTCGCGACCAGCGCACCGAAGGCCTTGCGCAGATGGCGGATCTCCATGAGGGCTTCGCTCATGGGCTCGCTCCCGGAGTGGGTTTTAGTGGTGCAGCGCTGGTCTCGGGAAAATCGACCTTCGGGTCGCCGCGCTTTTCGTCCGCGCCGGTCGCGCGGACGAGCAGGCCCCAGATGCCGTCCTTCATCAGCAGCACGCGCGCGACCAGCAGCGGTCCGAAGAACAGCATCCAGTGCTCGGTGAAATCCGACAGCACGTCCCGGAACGCCAGAAAGAAGGCGGCGCCGAGGATCGGTCCGACCAGGGAATTGGCCGAGCCCAGGATCACCATGGCGAGCAATTCGCCGGAGAGTTGCCAGCTCAGCACCGCCGGGCTCACGAACTTGGCGTGATTGGCCATCAGCGCGCCGGCAAGCCCGGCGATGCCGCCCGCGATCACGAACACGACCAGCTTGTACGGATAGGGCGGAAAGCCGACCGCGGCCGCGCGCCGCTCGTTGTCGCGGATGCCGCGGATCACCATGCCGAACTCGGACTTGACGATCCGCTGCGACAGCCACACGCACGAGCACGAGCAGCGCGAGCACGACGTAGTAGAAGGTGGTGTGATCGGCGAGCGAAAGGAAGCCCAGGTCGTTGCGCTGCGGCACCGTGAAGCCGTCGTCGCCGCCCCAGTTGCGCAGGCTCTGGGCGAAGTAATAGACCATCTGCGCGAAGGCGAGCGTCACCATGATGAACTGGAAGCCGCGCGTGCGCAGCGAAAGGCTGCCGATCGCGAGCGCGAACAGCATCGACACCAGGATGGCGAGCGGCCAGACCACGAAGGCGTTGGTCAGGCCGGAGACCGTGAGCATGCCGGCCGCATAGGCGCCGACGCCGAACAAGGCGGCCTGTCCGAAGGTGATCAGCCCGGTGTAGCCGAGCAGGAGATCGACGCTGAGCGCCGCCATGCCGTAGATCGCGATCTGGGTGGCGAAGCGCGTGTGGTAGACGCCGAACCAGGGCGGCAGCACGATCGCGGCGGCGAGCAGCAGCAAGAGCAGGAGGCTGCGTCGTGCGGGTAGCGCCAGGAACGCCATGGGTCAGCCCCGATGCGCCGCGAACAGGCCGGTGCGGCTGAACAGCAGCACCACCGCCATCAGCACGTAGACCGCCATGCCGACCAGCGCCGAGGTCGCGTTGGTCTGGATCGCCAGCGGGATGAGCACGCGGCTCAAGGTGTCGAAGATGCCGACCATCAGCGCGCCCACCAGCGCGCCGCGCACCGAGCCGATGCCGCCGATCACCACCACCACCAGCGCAAGAATGAGGATCGGGTCGCCGGCGCCCGGCTCGACCGACAACAGCGGCCCCATCATGATGCCGGCGAGCGCGGCCAGCATGGCGCTGAGCGCGAACACCAGCGTGTAGAGCAGATTGATGTTGATGCCGAGCGCGGCCACGATCTCGCGGTTGTCGCTGCCGGCGCGGATCAGCGCGCCGACCCGCGTGCGCGTGATCAGCAGATAGAGCAGTAGCCCGGCAACGATGGCGACGCCGGTGATGACCAGCCGATAGATCGGATAGGCGCCGCCCGGAATGATCTCGACCGAGCCGGTCAGGAACGGCGGGATGCTGAGCGGGATCGACTCGCGGCCCCAGATCACCGTGACCGCCTCGTTGAAGAACAGCGTCAGGCCGAACGTCGCCAGCACCTGGTCGAGCGGTCCGCGCCGGTAGAGCGGCCGCAGCACGATGATCTCGAGCACGACCGCCACCAGCGCCGCCATGATGAAGGCCAGCGGCACGGCGAGCGCATAGGAGCCGGTCCAGGCCGAGCGCGGCCATCAGGAAATAGCCGCCGAGCATGAACAGCGAGCCGTGCGCGAGGTTGATGACCCGCATGATGCCGAACACCAGCGTCACGCCCACGGCCATCAGGAACAGCATCAGACCGAACTGCACGCCGTTGAAAAGCTGCTCGACCAGGAGCGCAAGCGTCATGACGGCTCGGTCCCTACGGCGGCGATGGCGGGATCGGTCCCATTTGACCATTGTCTCCAAAATTCGGATGGCGTCTACAATGCGTCGAATTGGAGCAGGCTGAGAAAGGTCGGGACATGAGCAACAGCGTCGTTCGTCGCGTCGGCATCATCGGGCTCGGCAAGATGGGGCAGCCGATGGCGCGTCATCTGCGCAAGGCCGGATTCGAGGTGACTGCCTACGATATCGACGAGCATGCCCGCGGCCAGGCGGAGCGTTCCGGGATCGCGCTCGCGGCCAATCCCCGCGCGGTGGCGGAGCGAAGCGACTTCGTCATCGTCGTGGTCGGCTTCGACCAGGAGGCGGAAGACCGTCCTGCTCGGCTCAGGACGGCATCGCGCGCCGCGGCGCGTCCGGGACTGATCGTCGGGATCGCCTCGACGGTCGCGCCGCGCACGATGGCGCGGCTCGCCACCCATTTGGCCGACACCGGCATCGTTCTTCTCGACATGCCGATCACCCGCGGCGAGCCGGCGGCCGAGGCCGGCCAGCTGCTGGTGATGGTCGGCGGCGACGCGCAGGCGTTCGAGTCATGCAAGCCGGCGCTCGCGAGCTTCGCCAGCAGCATTTTCCACCTCGGCGACCTGGGCGCAGGGCAGGTCGGCAAGATGGTGAACAATCTGATCCTGTGGTCGTGCATCTCGGCCAACCACGAGGGCTTCAAGCTGGCGGAACAGCTGGGCGTCGACCAGGAACGCCTGCGCGCGGCGCTGCTCGAGAGCAGCGCGGCGAACTGGGCGCTGAAAACCCGCCCGGAAACGATGCCGATGCCATGGGCCGAGAAGGACATGCGCATCGTGCAGAGCGAGGCCGATCGCCTGCGCCTGCCCGTCCCGCTCTGCGGCGTGGTCGCCGAAGTGGTCAAGAGCGTCAAGATCGAGCGCGGCTGGCCGACGCCGGCGCAACGGGAGACGTGATCGGGTTTTCCACAAGTGCGCTTTGGATTGCTCCGTAACTTGCGGATGTGTAACTTCGATTGATGCGGAGCTGCGGGACCTTCGGTCGTCATGATCGAGCCTGTCGAGCGCGGCCCATGCGGGGGAGATTCGAAATGAAGGTGGGCAGAAGCGCGATCTACATCGGCTTGATCGCAGTATTCGCGCTGTTGGCGGGGAGTGCGCCCGGCCGGGCGGCGAGCGCCGGCGAGATCAACGCCGGGGTCAATGCAACACTTGACCGGATGTATCGTCTGATACCGGGAACCCGCGCGCTCGCCGGAAAGGCAGCCGGGATCCTGGTGTTCCCGACCGTCGTCAAGGCCGGGATGGGGATCGGCGGCGAATACGGCGAGGGAGCGATGCGGGTCGGCGGCAAGACGACCGGGTACTACAACACGATCGCCGCATCGGTCGGCTTGCAGCTGGGGGCGCAGGCGAGGTCCGTCGTCATCATGTTCATGGCGCCCGACGCACTGGCGGGCTTCCACCGCATGGACGGCTGGAAGGTCGGTGTCGACGGCTCGGTCGCGTTGATCACGGTCGGCGCCGGCGGCTCGATCGATACCGACAAGATCACCAGCCCGATCATCGGTTTCATTCTCGACAACAAAGGGCTCATGTACAATTTGACGCTGGAAGGATCGAAGATCAGCCGCATCAGCCGGTGATCGGCGGCGCGGCGGCGCCGCCGGCCGTCACGGTGATGGCGGCCCGAACGCCTTGGCGTAACGCTCCGCGATGTCGGGCGGCGTCGCGGCGATCAGCGCGACGACCTTGTCGACCTCCTCGCCGGGAACGAAGCCGAACTCGATCCTGCTCCGCTCCGCTTCGGCCAGGAATTCCTGGTCGTGCGCCAGCGCCGCAAATGCCTTGCGCAAGATGGCAACCTTGTCCGCCGGAGTCTCCGGCGGCGCAATCAGCGGCCGCGCGGCGGTCTTCTGCGTGAAATGCAGGTCGAGCACCTTGCGGTCGGCGTCGTTCCTGATGAAATCGTGCGCCGACGGCAGGTTTCCGAGCTCCGGGTCCTTGCGCAGCGCGCCCTGCATCAGCAGCGTGACCTTGTGGTCGCGCAGCCAGTCGGGCCGCATCGCCTTGGCGCTCGACCACGACCAGTCGGCGATGCCGTGCACCTCGCCGCGCTCGATCGCCAAGGCGATCTGCGAGGTGCTGTTGTAGCCGGTGACGACCTTGAACCTGGTGCCGATCAGCGAATTGTAGAGCTTCGGGGTGGTCTCGGGATCGACTCCGGTGATGCCGCCGACGATGAGCTCCTTGTCGAACAGGTCCTTCGCCGTCTTGTGCGGAGCCGTGTGCCAGGCCACGGTCACCGCGGTCTCGCTGTTGAGGCTGCCGAGCCAATGGAATTTCTCGATCTCGAAGCGAGTGCCGGTGGGATAGATCAGCTTGGCCAGCAGCATTCCGCGCTGGATCAGCGCGATCGTGGTGCCGTCCTTCGGAGCCGTGCTGAACATGTGGTTGGCCGCCGCGATGCGCGCCGGCATGTTCTGCACGATCAGCGTCGGCTTGCCCGGGATGTGCTTGCCGAGGTGGCGCGCCGTCAGCCGCGCCTGCAGGTCGTAGCCGCCGCCCACGCCGGCGCCGACGATGAGGGTGATCTGCTTGCCGGCGTAGAAGTCGTCCGCCGCGGCCGCGGGCGCAGCATGCACGATCAACGTCGCGGCGATGGCCGACCACTGGAGGAGAGGTGCGGCGGAAAGACAAGCCCGCGTGCGACGACGCATCGCAAGTCTCCTGAATGGGACGTCTGCTGAATGCCGGCTGACTCTATCCGACATTCGCCCACGCGCCAAAACCACCATTCGTCGCACCAAGCCGCCCCGGCTGTCCGTGCGCGTTACGACCTCAACGCCGACGACGTGCCGCCTTCTTGCCACGAGGCGATTTCTCACCCGCGCGCGTCTTCGACGCCCGCGCCTTGGCCGCGCGGCCCGCCCTCGCGGCGCCCCGCCGCGCACGCGGCAGCTCGCCGCTCTTCTTCAGCCGCGTGGTCCAGTATTCCCACGCGCGCCCCATTGGTTTCGGCTGCAGCTGATAGGGGCCCGTGCGCTCCGCTTCGCCGCGGCTCAGGGGAGCGATCTTGCCGATCATCATCGAGCGCAGCTGGATTTCGGCATTGGCGTGCGAATAGACCGTGCGGAACACCAGCTCGCGCACCGTGGTGCCGGCGAGCGTGGCGCCGTGCCGCCGCATCAGCACCATCCAGTGCGAGCCGAGCGCCTTCGCCAGCGATCGGCCTTCCTCCGGCTTGATCACCAGCATGTTGGTGTCGCCGAAGTCGTCGCGGCTGTCCCAGAACGGCGCCGCGGTGCCGATCACCGCGCCCAGGTGAAACACCGGCTCGAGCGCCACCCCGGTGACGCAGAACGGCAGCACCGCCGGCGAATGATGATGGCAGACCGCGTTGACGTCGGGCCGCGCCTGATAGATGCAGCCGTGGATCACGCGCTCGCCGTAGAGCGTTACGCCCGCCGCCGACACCGGCTCCGAGTTCGAGCGTGAACTCGAAGATATCCTCGGGCTCGATCAGCTCCGGGCTGCGCGAGCGGGCGAGCAGATAGCGGTCCGGGTCGGTCGGATGGCGCATGCTGACGTGGCCGAAGCCGTCGAGCACGCCTTCATGCGCGATGATGCGGTTGGCGAGCGCCAGCTCGTAGCGCGCCTCGTCGAGGGGATTGGGCATGTGGTTCCTTTCGTCTTGTCACGACCATGGCGGTCGATCATTATCCCGCCAACCACGCCACGGCCACAGTGCAAGGAGACCATGAATGCCCGCAGAAACCACCCAGGTGTTGGCCGAATTCGCCGCCGCGCTGACCTACGACAAGATCCCGGAGCGGGTCAGGGACTACTGCAAGGACGTGCTGCTGGATACGCTCGCTTGCGCGGTCGCGGGTCACCAGGGTGACGAGACCCATCAGCTGGCGGCGCTGTCGGCGGGTCTGGCGCAATCCAACGAGAGCACCGTGATCGGCGGCGACAGGCTGTCGCTCGCCGGCGCCACCATGCTCAACGGCTATCTCATCACCGCGGTCACGATGTGCGACGCGCACCGGCCGACCCTGACGCATATCACCCCCGAAGTGGTCCCTCCGGCCTTGGCGATCGCGGAGCGCGACGGCCTGTCCGGCCGCGACCTGCTGGTCGCCATCGTCGCCGGCTCCGAGGTCACGACCCGGGTCGGCGTCGGCATCGATTATCCGGCCTTCCGCGCCCGCGGCTGGCACGGGCCCGGCGTGTTCGGTCCGTTCGGTGCGGCCGCGGCCGTCGGCCGGCTGCGCCGCTTCGATGCCGAGACCATGGCACGAGCGTTCGGTCTCGCCGGCAGCCAGGCCGCCGGCACCTTCGCGGCCTGGGGAACGCCGACCGTCAAGTTCCACCAGTGCCGGGGCGCGCTGTCGGGCCTGATGGCGGCGCTGCTGGCCGAGCAGAAATTCGTCGCCACCCGCGAGTTCCTCACCGCGCGCGACGGCGGCCTCTACAACAGCTACTCCAACGGCGGGCGCGCCGAGGCCGCCACCGCCGATCTCGGCAGCCGCTGGGAGCTCGAGCAGATTGCGCTGCGGCTGTGGCCGTCCGCGTCCTCGATCCAAGGCATGATGACGGCGCTGTTCGACATCATCGAGCAGCACCCGATCGATCCCGCGCAGGTCAAGACGCTGCGCATCGCGCTGAGCGAGCCGGTGTTCAAGCTGCATGGCATCTTCGCCAGGTACAAGGCGAAGTTCGAGGCGCTGCTCTCCGCACACTACGTCGCGGCCGCGATCCTGCACGACCGCGAGATGACGCTCGCCCAATTCGAGCCGGCGCGCTACGACGATCCCAAGCTGCGGCGCTTTGCCGAGCAGGTCGAGGTGCGCGCCGATCCCGCGCTCAGCGGCGTGCAGGCGATCGTCGAGATCGAGACCGCCGACGGCAAGACCCTCTCGTCGCGCTGCGACCATCCGCGCGGCTCGCCCGAGAACCCGCTCTCGCGGGCGCAGATCGAGAGCAAGTTCCGCACTTATGCCAGGGGACGGCTCTCGGACGGCCAGATCGAGGACGTCATCGCCGCCGTGGTCCGCCTGGAAGAGCTTGGCTCGGTGCGCACCCTGATGGATGCGCTGCGCGAAACCCCACGCCGCGAACGCGCGCCGATCGCGGCGGTCGGGCGCGGCTGACGCCGCACGTGTCGCAGTCGGAGCGGAGCGCCAAGACCGGCACCCGCTACGCGGCGTTCATCAGCTATCGCCACAAGCCGCGCGATCGAGCGTGGGCGCTCCGCATCATGCGGGAGCTCGAAACCTACCGCACGCCCAAGGCGCTGCGGGCCGAGGCGTTTCCCGACCGCATCGGCACGCTGTTCCGCGACGAAGACGAAATTCCGGCTTCCTCCGATCTGTCGGACCAGATCAAGGAGGCGCTCCGCCGCAGCGATTTTCTCATCGTCGTCTGCTCGCCGGACACGCCCGGCTCGCAGTGGGTGCGGCGCGAGATCGAGCTGTTCCAGGAGATGGGGAAGGGCGACCGCATCCTGCCCCTGCTGATCGCGGGCGAGCCGGAGGAGTCGTTTCCGCCCGAGCTGCGCCGGCGCCTGGTGGACAGAACGGGTCCGGACGGCGCGATCGAGAAGGTCTGGGAGGAGATCGAGCCGATCGCCGCCGATGTGCGGCCGCGCAACGACGAGCGCCAATCGAAGACCCAGCATCGCGCGTTGTTGCGATTGTCGGCGGCGCTGCTCGGCTGCCGCTACGACGACTTGGCGCGGCGCGACGCCGAGCGGCGCAGCGCCCTATGGCGGGCGCGCATCGCGGCCGCCCTCGTCGTGGTCGCGGTCGGCGGCGGCGGCGGCCTGTGGTGGTGGGACGCGAACCTTCGCATCAAGACCGAGCATTGCGTCAATGTCGGCGAACGCTGGGGCGCGCCGGTCTGCGTCGGCTCGATCGAGGGCGAGGCATGGCGCCGGCGCGCCGCCAGCTACCTGATCACGACGCGGCGCGGACAGGTCCTGGAGCTCGCCCGCATCAACGGCTCCGGCGAGCTGCGGACCGATTCCGACACCGCGCTCGAGGAAGAGGATTGGAACGCGGGCGTTGCGCGCTGGGTCTACTCCTATCGCGACGACGGCCGCGCCGACGCCGCGACCTTGGCCTCGGTCGTCCTGTTCGACCGGACCGGCGTGCACATGCGCAGCATCGAGTTCCAATTCGCGCAGAATCGGCGCGAAGCGATCGCGCGCTTCGACAAGAACCTGGGCGTGGCGGATCGCCAATCGGCGAAGGGGAGCGCGCTCGGTGCAGCCCCCGCACGGGAGGGCGGCAACCGGTCCAGCATCGGCCAGCACCGTCTGACCTTCGACGAGCACGGCCTTCTCCGCAAGCGCGTGTTCGAGCCGATCGGCGGCGGTGCCAGCCTGGGCGATGCGCTCGGCGCCCACGGCCGCGTCTACGAGCAAAGTCCGCATGGTCAGATCATCGCGATAAGCAACATCGATCAGCGCGGCGAGGTTCTGGTCGAGAAGACCGGGGTCGCGCAGATGCGGCGCGTCTACGACCCGCAAGGCCACCTCTCGGCCGTCGAATGGAAGGATGCGGCCGGCCGACCGACCGTCAACGATCAGTTGTTCGCGCGCACCGTCATCGCCCGCGATCAAGCCGGCAACATCAGTCACCTGGATCATTTCGATGCGAAGGGTTCGCCCGCGCTGCGCAAGGACTGGGGCCTTGCGCGTGAAGTGTGGCGCCACGACGAGGCCGGCAATCTGGTCGAGCGGACCTATCTCGGCACCGATGGACGTCCGGTCCTGCGCAAGGACCTGGGCGCGGCACGCGAGACGTTTGGCTACGACGTGCCGCGGCAATCAAACCGAGCAATCCTATTTCGGCGTCGACGGCAAGCCGGTCCTCAGCAAGGACTTGGGAGCGGCGCGTATCACCTACCGCTATGACGCGCGCGGCGACCCGGTCGAGCTGGCGCTGTTCGGGATCGAGGGACAGCCGGTCCTGCATCGAAGGGCAGGCATCGCGCGCGCGACCAAGCGCTACGATGCCCGCGGCAACCTCGTCGAAGAAGCCTATTTCGGCGTGGACGGCAAGCCGATCCTGCGCAAGGACGACGGCCACGCCCGCTTCACCTCGCGCTACGACGAGCGCGGCAACCGCGTCGAGCAAGCCTATTTCGGCGTCGACGGGCAGCCGGTCCTGTTCAAGGAGCAGGGCTACGCGCGCAGGACCTGGCGCTACGACGAACGCGGCAACATCATCGAGATAGCGTATCTCGGCGTCGATGGACAGCCGATCCTGCGCAAGGATTGGGGCGTGGCGCGCGCGACCTGGCGCTACGACGAGCGCGGCAACGTCGTCGAGGTCGCTTATTTCGGCCTCGACGGGCAGCCGATCCTGCGCAAGGACTGGGGTATCGCGCGCGCGACCTATCGACACGATCAGCGCGGCAACATCGTGGAACGCGCCCATTTCGGTCTCGACGGCCGACCGATCCTGCGCCGCGACTGGGGCGCCGCGCGCTCGACCTCCCGGTACGATGCGCGCGGCAACGAGGTGGAGCAGAGCTATTTCGGCGTCGACGGGCAGCCGACCCCGCGCAAGGACTGGGGCGTTGCGCGGCGGACGTCGCGCTTCGACGAGCGCGGCCAGGAGATCGAGCAGGCCTATTTCGGCGTCGACGGCCAACCGGTCTTGCGCAAGGACTCGGGCGCCGCGCGTGCGACCGCTCGCTACGACGAGCGCGGCAACAACGTCGAAGACGCGTATTTCGGCGTCGACCGGCAGCCGATCGCGCACAAGGATTGGGGTGCTGTGCGCCGGACGCGGCGTTTCGACGAGCGGGGACTTCTCGTCGAGGCGGCGTTTTTCGATCGCGAAGGCAAGCCGGTGCTGCACAAGGACCTCGGTCTGGCGCGGTTCACGATGCGCTACGACGCACGCGGCAACGAGATCGAGAACCGATTTTTCGGCACGGGCGGGCAGCCGATCCTCAACGGCAAGTGGGGTGCGGCGGGATTGACCTATCGCTACGACGAGCGCGGCAACCTCGTCGAAGAAGCCTATTTCGGCATCGACGGGAAGCCGGTGCTGCGCAGGGACTGGGGCGCCAGCCCGCGCGACTTATGGTTTCGACGACCGCGGCTACCGGATCGAAACGGCCTATTTCGGAATCGATGGCCGACCGGTCCTGGAAAAGGAGCTGGGCGTCTCGCGTCAGGTCTCCCGCTTCGATGAGCGCGGCAATCTCGTCGAAGGGTTGACTTTCGGCGTCGACGGCCGGCTGATCCTCGACAAGCCGCAGGGGGTGGCGAAAGCAACCGTGCGCTACGACGAACGCGGCCATGTCGTCGAGGAGGCCGGCTTCGACGTCGACGGGCGCCCGATCCTGCGCAAGGATTGGGGCGTGGCGCGCGTGACGCAATCGATACGACGACCGCGGCAATCGCATCGAGCAGGCCTATTTCGGCATCGACGGTCGGCCGATCCTGCGCAAGGACTGGGGCGTTGCGCGCTGGACGTCACGCTTCGACGACAACGGGCACAACGTCGAGCAGGCGCATTTCGGCACCGACGGGCGGCCGATCCTGCGCAAGGACTTGGGCGTAGCGCGGCGGGTCTTGCGGTTCGATGCGCGCGGCAACGTCGTCGATCACGCCTATTTCGGCGTCGATGGGCAGCCGATCCCGAGCAAGGAGGTGGGCGCCGCGCGCGTGACGGCTCGCTACGACGAGCGCGGCAACCACGAGGAAGAGGCCTATTTCGGCGCCGACGGCCAGCCGATGCTGCGCAAGGACTGGATCGTGGCGCGGTGGACCAACCGTCATGACGAGCGTGGCAACCGCATCGAAACGGCGTTTTTCGGTCTCGACGGTCAGCCTGCCATCAATCGGAGCTCGGGCGCGGCAAGGTTCACTCAAAGCTACGACGACCGCGGCAATCTGATCGAGGAGGCCTATTTCGGGATCGACGGCAAGCCGATCCCGCACAAGCAGACCGGGCTGGCGCGGCGGACTTACCGTTACGACGAGCGTGGCAACAGCGTCGAGGACGCGTATTTCGGCGTCGACGGCCGGCCGACCCTGCACAAGGAGTGGCGCGCCGCGCGGGTCACGTTGCGGCACGACGCGCGCGGCAATGCCATCGAAGAGTCCTATTTCGGCGTCCAGGGCCAGCCGGTGCAGCGCGCCGATTGGGGAGCGAGCCGGGTGACCCGGCGCTATGACGAGCGCGGCAATCTGATCGAGCAGTCCTATTTCGGCGTCAACGGCGAGCCGGTGCTGCGCCGGGACTGGGGCGCGGCACGGCTGCAGTCGCGCTACGACGACGTCGGCAATACGGTCGAAGAAAGCTATTTCGGCGTCCGCGGGCAGCCGGTCGCGCACCGGGACTGGGGCGTCGCGCGCTCGACCTGGCGTCACGACGAACGCGGCAACTGGGTCGAGGTCGCCTATTTCGGCGTCGACGGTCGGCCGGTCCTGCGCAAGGATTGGGGCGCGGCGCGGATGGTGTTGCGCCGCGACCAGCGCGACAATCTCGTCGAGCGCAGTTTCTTCGGTCTCGACGGGGCGCCGATCCTCAGCGGCTACTGGGGCTTTGCGCGGGTGGTCATTCGCAGGGACGAGCACGGCAACGAAATCGAGAACGCCTATTTCGGTGTCGACGGCGAGCCGATGCTGCGCGAGGGCTGGGGTGCGGCGCGAATGACCTTTCGCCTCGACGCGACGCGGCAACCTTGTCGAGGAGGCTTATTTCGGCATCGACGGCAAGCCGATCCTCAGCACCAGGTTCGCGGCGGCGCGCCGGGCATGGCGCTACGACGACCGCGGCGACATCGTGGAACGACAGTACTTCGGCACCGACGGCAAGCTCGCCGAGAACGATCGCGGCTTCGCCGCCGTCGCGTTGAAGCGTGACGGGCTCGGCCGGCTGCTCGAGGCGTGCTATTTCGACCGCCGCGGCCGGCCGGTGCTGCGCACCAATCGTCTGACAGCGGATGACGGGATCGGCAATCTCTTCGGCAGCTGGAACCGCTTCGCCTTGTCCGGCCCGTTCGAGCAGGCTGCAATTGCAAAGCTGGGTGAGGGCGGCTTTGCCTGCATCGTCCAGGATTTCGACGCCCGCGGCGATCTGACCAGGCGCGCGTTCCTGGGCGTCGATGCCGAGCCGGTGCCGGGACCCAACGGCGTGCGCCGAGGAGCGCGTCGCCTACGATGCGTTCGGCCGCGCCGTGCTGTGCCAGCCGATCCTCGACGATGCGAGCGCGGCCGCGACCGGGCAGATCTGGACCCGCCTCACCTACGACATCGCGGGCGTGATCTGGCGCGTCGACTACGTCGATCCCGACGACCGCATCGTCAACGGCAAGCGCGGCTTCGCCACCATCGTCTGGTTCCCGCGCGCGGACGGCAGCCAGCAGGCGATCTACAAGAACGCGGACGGTCAGGTCGTGCCGGTGCCGTAGATGGATCAGTCCGGCCTGGCGCCCGAGAACTTGACCACCTTGCCCCACTTCTCGGTCTCGTCGGCGACGAGCTTGCCGAAATCGGCGGGCGAGCCCGGCAGCAGCGATGCGCCGAGGTCGGCGAACCGCGCCTGCGCCTTGGGATCGGCGAGGATCGCGTTGACCTCCTTGTTGAGCTTCTCGATGATCTCGGCGGGCGTGCCCTTCGGCACGCCGATGCCGTACCACGCGCTCAACTCGTAGCCGGGCACGAAATCGGACACGGTCGGAAGGTCGGGCAGCACCGCCGAGCGCGTCGTGCTGGTCACCGCCAGCCCGCGCAGCCTGCCGGATTTGACGTACTCGGCGGAGGTGGGCACGTTGTCGAACATCACCTGCACCTGCCCGCCGAGCATGTCGGTCAGCGCGAGCGCGCCGCCGCGATAGGGCACGTGCACCATGCTGACGCCGGTCATCATCTTGAACAGCTCGCCCGACATGTGGATCGTGGAGCCGTTGCCGGACGACGCCATGTTGAGCTTGCCGGGATTGGCCTTGGCGTAGGCGATGAATTCGGGAACCGTCTTGACCGGGACCGACGGGTTCACCTCCATGACGTTGGGAAAGCGGATGAGGCCGGCGACCGGCGCCGTGTCGCGGAGGAAATTGTAGTTCAGCTTGTCGTAGAGGGTGGCGTTGATCGCGTTCGCCGGCGCCACCAGCAGGAGCGTGTAGCCGTCGGGGGCCGCGCGCACGACCGCCTCGGTGGCGAGATTGGTGCCGGCGCCCGGCCGGCTTTCGATCACGAACGGCTGGCCGAGCCGCTCCGAGAGCCACTGACCGACCAGGCGCGCGGTGATGTCGGCCGAGCCGCCGGGCGGATAACCGATGATCAACCGCACCGGCCGCGTCGGATAGGCTTGCGCGCTGGCGATGCGCGAGACCGCCGGGAGGGCGATGGCCGCCCCCGCCAGACGCAGAAATCGACGGCGTGGAAAGTTCATCGCGTCCTCCTCGGAAACGTTTGCGGACGTCGTTGCTGGCGCCTCATGCTCATGCCGAGGCAGCGCGCGGACCAACTCGACGCCCGTGTGTGCAACATACAAGTTGCGCCGCGTCGTCGGAAGGGGCGGCGAGGGCAAGGCCCATGGCATGATGCCGCGTTGCGACGGACTCGAAGGAATGTCCTTCTTGGTCGATGGCGGCGGGAATTGTACAGTGGAGGCCTCTCGTGCCGCGCCAGCGGACGCGAATGGAGGCCCTCACATCAACACCGCCGCCCCAAAGGATGCCATCGCCTTCTTGCCGGCCGCAGAGTTGCTCGCCCGCTATCGGAGCAAGGCGCTCTCGCCGGTCGAGGTGCTTCGCGCCGTGCTCGATCGCGTCGATCGGCACAACGGCACCGTCAACGCCTGGTGCCATGTGGATGCCGAGGGCGCTCTGCGCAGCGCCAGGGAGTCCGAGGCGCGTTGGATGGCGGGCGCGCCCGCAGGCATGATCGATGGCGTTCCGATCGGCATCAAGGACAACCTGCTCGTCGCCGGCATGCCCGCGCGGTTCGGATCGAGGCTCACGTCGGCGGAGCCGTCGACGCATGACGCGCCGGCGGTGGCCCGGCTGCGCGAGCAGGGCGCGATCATCATCGGCAAGACCGCGATGCCCGAGTTCGGCTGGAAGGCCGTCAGCGACAGCCCGTTGACCGGGGTGACGCGCAATCCGTGGGACACGCGCAAGACGCCGGGCGGGTCGTCCAGCGGCGCCGTCGCCGCCGCGGTTCTGGGCATGGGCTCCATCCATCTCGGAACCGATGGCGGCGGATCGATCCGCATCCCGGCCTCGTTCAGCGGCTGCTACGGCCTCAAGCCGACCCGCGCGCGCGTGCCGGCGTGGCCTGCCTCGCCGCTCGGGACCCTCGCGCATGTCGGCACGCTGACGCGCTCGGTCGCCGATGCGGCGCTGGCGCTCACCATCATCGCCGCTCCGGATCAACGCGATGTCTACGCCTGGACGTCGCCGGCGCCCGACTTCCGTGCAGGCATCGACGACGGCGTCGGCGGCCTGCGGGTCGCGTACTCGCCGCGCCTCGGCTTCGCCAAGCGCGTCGATCCGGAGGTGGAGACGGCGGTGACGGCCGCGGTTCGCCTGTTCGAGCAGCTCGGCGCCCATGTCGAGGAGGCCGATCCGGACCTTGGCGGCGACCCGATCGCGGCCTGGGATACGCTGTGGTGGTCATCGGCGGCGACGATCTTGCAGCCCCACGGCGAGCGGGCGCGCGAGCTGACGGACCCGGGCATGGTTGCGGGCGCGGCGCTGGGGCGCAAGATGACGGCGATCGACTACATTCGCGCGCAGCTCGAGCGCGCAAAGCTGCATAACGTCCTTGCCTCGCTTCTTTCAGCGCTACGACCTGCTGCTGACGCCGACCATGCCGCTGGCCGCCTTCGAGGTCGGCCATCTCATGCCGCCATCGGGCGGCTGGGGCGAGGCGTGGACCGATTGGGCGCCGTTCTCTTATCCATTCAACCTGACGCAGCAGCCGGCCGCATCGATTCCCTGCGGACTGACGCGTGACGGCCTCCCGATCGGCCTGCAGATCGTCGGCGCGCTCGGCGCCGACGCCCTCGTTCTGCGCGCCAGCCGCGCCTTCGAAACCGCGCGGCCGATTTGCACGCTCGAAGAGCCGCGCACACGCTGAATTCAGTTTTCAGCTGATCGTCGCGCGTCCGGCCTGGCGTCATGGGCGGTCCGTTTTCACGTCAGTCAAGACGTCGGCGCACGCAGCGGTCAGGCTTGCGCGCTTGCGGGGCGCCTGCTCGAGAAAGAGCAGGCTTTGCCCGAAAATGAAGGAGTAGAGGAGGACGGCCCGCGCCTGCGCATCCTCGGTCGCCAGGCCCAGCTTGCGATAGAGCTGCGCGACATTGCTCAAGCGCGCGGCATCGACGCTCGCCACGGCTGCGACCGCGGCCGCATCGGAGCGGGCCCATTGGCGGATCGCGAGCTCGATGGCGATGCCCTCGGGATTGAGCCGCTCGGAATAGAGCCTGATCAGCGATTTCAGCCGCTCGCGCGCGTCTTCGTTGCCGAGCGCGGTCTGCTTCTCGATCGCCGCGATGCGACCGCGCGTCCATGTCTCCAGGAGCGCGTCGAGCAGCGCCCGGCGATCCTTGAAGCGCCGATAGAACCCGCCCTTGGTGACGCCGAGACGCTCGGCCAGCACCTCGACCCGCACGCGCTCGACCCCGCCCCTGCCGATCTCCTTGAGGGCGGCCTCGACCCACATGTCGCGTCCGCTCGCGTCCGTCATCCGCCACCTCGAGAATTGTTGATACGGTACCGTATTGACAAACCGCCCGGCGCTGATACGGTACCGTATCAGACGTTGCGGGCCTGTGCAAAGCGCGGGATCGGGCGCAGCGGCGCGCCGCAAGGCCTTCGCTCTTGGCATAGAGTGTGCCGTGTGCCGCAGCGGAAAGCAAAGGCGAGAGCAGGGAGGCGTCGACGATGAACCGGCAACAACAGATCGACCTCTTGAAGCGGCTGCTGCACCACGTCGACAGCAAGACCACGTGCCTGGCCGATGCACCCTGGCGCAACGACGCGTCGGTCTACGCGGATCCGGAGCATTTCGCCCGCGAGCAGCAGATCCTGTTCCGGCAGCATCCGATCCTGATGGGCTTCGCCTCGCTGTGGGCCACGCCCGGCGCCTTCCGCACCGACGATCATGCCGGCGTGCCGATCCTCGTCGTGCGCGGGCGCGACAGCAAGCTGCGCGCGTTCCTCAACGTGTGCCGGCACCGCGGCGCCAAGGTGGCGCAGGGCGACGGCGCGGCGCGCGCCTTCTCGTGCCCCTATCATGCGTGGACCTACGATCTGGCGGGCAAGGTGATCGGCATTCCCGACGAGCGCTGCTTCCCCGACGTGCGCGACGAGCGGCCGTCGCTGACCGCGCTGCCGCTGTGCGAGAAGCATGGGCTGGTGTGGGTGATCCCGACGCCGGCCGCGGACGGCGCGACCGGTTTCGACGTCGACCCGTGGCTCGGCGGGCTCGCGCCCGAGCTCGCCTCGTTCGGGTTCGAATCCTGGGCGTTCTACGACAAGCGCGTGATCCCGGAGACCATGAACTGGAAGCTCGTCGTCGATACCTTCCACGAGGGCTATCACATCGGCTTCCTGCATCGGGAATCGCTCGGGCCGATCCTGCACGGCAACGTGGCCGACTTCGAGGCCTTCGGCCGCAATCACCGTCTCACGTTCCCGCGCAAGAAGCTCGAGCGGCTCAAGGCCGAGCCGGAGGAGAGCTGGGACCTGATGTGGAACACGACGCTGATCTACTGCGCTGTTCCCCAACACGATCCTGATGGTGCAGGGCGATCACGTCGAGCTTTCGCGCATCTTCCCATCGCGAAGGCGCGCGTCGATCGCGCCGTGATGGAGCTTGCGCTCTACGTCCCGCGCGCGCCGGCGACGCCGGACGAGCGCACCCACTGGGACAAGAACATGCAGCTCGTCCTCGACGTCGTCACCGGCGAGGACTTCCCGGCCGGCCGCAGCATCCAAGCCGGCCTGACGTCGGGCGCGCAGACGCACACGGTGTTCGGCCGCAACGAGCCCGCCATGATTCACTATCACCAGTCGATGCGATCGGCCCTCGGCCTGCCGCTTCTCGGTGAGATCCGCGAGGCGGCGGCGTAGGCGCGCGTCAGCCGTCGTCGGTTGGCCTCGTGGCGCGATCCAGATGGCCGAGGTCGCGGCCCGGATCGAGGCGGTCGCGCACGCGTTGCTTCAAGGTGCGGGCGTCGGGAAAACCGCCGTCGACCTTGCGATCCCAGATGATCTGCCCGTCATAGCTGATCTGGAAGATGCCGCCGGTGCCCGGCATCAAGGCCACCTCGCCAAGCTCGCCGCCGAAGGTGGAGAGCAGCTCCTGCGCCATCCAGGCGGCACGCAAGAGCCATTGGCACTGCGTGCAATAGTGGATGACGATGCGCGGCGCAGGCGTGGCAGTCACGATTTCGTCTCTCTTCGCTTTCGCTCCGCATCGTCCCAGGCCGTCAGGGCCTGGAAGTCGGGCACGAAGCCGAGCCCCTTCCTGGCGTCCGACGAGACGACCGACTGCGAGGTGACGACGTCGATCAGCGCCGGCGCGTTCGCGAGCGCCCGTTGCAGGGCGCCCGGCAGGTGCGGCCGGGTCCTCGACGCGCTCCGCCATAGGCGCCGAGCGCGCGCGCCATCGCGGCGTAGTCGGAATGCCGCAAGGTCGTGCCGACCACGCGGCCGCCGTAGTTCATCTCCTGGTCGAGGCGCTCGATGTTCCAGGCCGCATTGTTGGACACGATGAACACCGCCTTGGCGCCGTGCCGCACGGCGGTGTCGATCTCCATGGCGTTGATGCCGAAGGCGCCGTCGCCGTTGACCGAGATCACCTGCCGGTCCGGCAGGGCGAGCGCCGCGGCGATCGCGAACGGCACGCCGACGCCGAGACAGCCGAAGGCGCCGGCGTCCATGTAGGTCTTGGCCGCGAGCCCCACGCGGGCGAAGCTCAAGAGATCGCCGCCGTCGGCAATCGGCGATGTAGTCGGGATCGGCGACCTCCGCGATGGCGTCGAAGATGGCGCGCGGATGGATCTTGCCGTCGTCGCCGACCGCCGGCTCGCTGCTCGCGCGAGGCGCCCGCCGTCATCCGCTCGCGATGGCGCCGGCGCAATCCGTCGGCCCAGGCCTTGTCCAGGCTCGATTCACGGTTGCCCGCGGCCTCGACCATGGCGGCGAGCGCGAGCGCCGGATCGGCCAGCAGTTCCGGCTGGCCGCGCCGGTTGTCGATCAGCTCGCCCGGCGTATCGGCGATGCGGATGAAGCGGGCGTTCGGAAACACCGCCGGCGACCCGTAGCCGAGCTGGTAGTCGAGCTTGCGGCCGATCAGCAGCACGACGTCGGCCTCGGTCATGGCGGCGGCGCGCACGGCGCCGACGAAAGCCGGATGATCGGCCGGCACCAGGCCGCGGCTTTCCTGGGTGTCGAGATAGACGGCGCCGCTGGCGTCGAGCAGCCGCACCAGTGCGGCGCCGGCCTGCCGCGCGCCGCGGCCGGTGATGACCAGCGGACGCCTGGCGGACCAGAAGACGTCGACCGCCTGCGCAACCGCGGCCGGCTCGGGCAGGAGAAGGCGCGCCGGCTTCGGCCTGCATCCACTCGTCGAGCACCAATTGCGGCGGGCACCGACGTGCGCAGAACGTCGGTCGGGATCTCGACATAGACCGGGCCGGGCTCGCCCATGTCGCCCATCGCGCGCGCGACCGCTTCGTCGAGCTCGCGCACCACCTGCTCGGCGACGCGGGCGGTGCGCGCCGCGCGGGTGACCGGCCGCAGGATGTCGACATGCGGGATGTCCTGCAGCGGGCCCATATTGGCCTGCGGGCGCGACGTGCAGCCGCCGATCAGCAGCACCGGCGCGCGCGCCAGCGAGGCATTGGCCATGGCGGTGACCGTGTTGGTCACGCCCGGCCCGGCCGTCACCATGGCGACGCCGAGCTGGCCGGTGAGCTCGGCATGGGCGTGCGCCATGTGAACCGCGGCGCCTTCGTCGCCTGACGTCGATGATGCGAATGCCGCGCCGCGCGACGTGATCCCAGATCGGCTGGATATGGCCGCCCTGCAGACCGAAGATGCGATCGACGCCGCGCGCCTGCGAGAAAGCGCGCGATCCAGGCCGCGCAGGAGAGCTCATCGGCGTTCAAGTCCTGCGTCGTTGCCATGGCCGGTCTTCATGCTCGATCTCCCGACTCCTGTCGAGTCATCGACTGCCGCCATGCTGCGTTCGCAGCACGCGATGCAGAATCTTGCCGGTGGCCGTGCGCGGCATCTCGTCCTCGCGGATGAAGGCGACCGAGCGCGGCCGCTTGTAGCCGGCGATGCGGTCCTTGCACCAGTCGAGGAGCTCGCTCTCCGTCGCGCGCCGCGCCGTCGTGCAGGATGATCACCGCATGCACGCGCTCGCCCCATTTCGCGTCGGGCACGCCGATCACGGCGACGTCCTTCACCTTCGGATGCGCGCCCAGCACGGTCTCCACCTCGGACGGATAGACGTTCTCGCCGCCGGAGATGATCATGTTGCTCTTGCGGTCGACCAGATAGATGTAGCCGTCCTCGTCGCGGCGGGCGAGGTCGCCGACCGTGCAATAGTCGCCGCGGAACGCCTCCTTGGTCTTTTCCGGCAGCTTCCAGTAGCCGTCGAAGGTATAGGGGTTGCAGGAATAGAGCTCGCCGGCCTCGCCGTCGGGCACGTCGTTGCCGTCCGCGATCGAGCAGCCTGATCGGCCGCGAGCCCGTGCACTCGCGTCCGACCGATCCGAGCTTGCTGAGCTGCTCGTCCGGCTGCAGCATGGTGACCCAGCCGGCTTCGGTCGAGCCGTAAAGCTCGAAGAGGCCGGAGTTCTTGAAGTACTCCATGATGGCGAGCTTGGTGTCGCGGCGCGCCGGCGCCGACGAGATCATCAGCTTGGTCACGGCATCGACGTTGTAGCGTCTCGCGCACGGCGGCGGGCAGGCCGAGCATCATGATGTAGTGGGTCGGCACCAGCGAGGTGAAGGTCGCGCCGCCGTCGGCCAGCGTGCGCACCAGGTGCTCGGGATCGAAGCTCTTGCGGCTGTAGACCGAGCAGGCGGCGCCGCAATAGGTGAAGGCGCCGAAGAAATAGAGCGAGTTGGCGTGGCACATCGGCATCACCAGCAGCGCGGTGTCGCGCCGGCTCAGGCCCATCTCCACCTCGGTCACCAGCGACAGCATGGCGCTGCCGCGGTGGCTGCGGATCGCGCCCTTCGGCTTGCCGGTGGTGCCGGAGGTGTACATCAAGCGTCCAGGGATCGTCGGCGCGACACGGCCACGCCCGGCTCGCCGGCGCGCGCCATCGCGATCAGGT
This sequence comes from uncultured Alphaproteobacteria bacterium, assembly GCA_963708765.1. Taxonomy (GTDB): domain Bacteria; phylum Pseudomonadota; class Alphaproteobacteria; order Rhizobiales; family Xanthobacteraceae; genus VAZQ01. The sequence continues at coordinate 71,025 of CAVPTV010000023.1, forward strand.
CCTCATAGGCGCGCGATCCGCCGGGAGTGCGCTTGCCGCCGAAGCACGATCAGGTTGCGCGCGGGCACCGGCAGATCGGCGCGCACGGCCTCGAGCGCGTCCAGCAAGTCGTCCTGGACGATCAACGCGCGCGCCTCGCAATTCTCGACGATGTAGCGGATTTCCGGCCCGACCAGCCGGAAGTTGATCGGCACCGCGACCAGTCCCGCCATCGCGGTGGCGGCGTAGATCTCCAGCCACTCGAGGCAGTTGTAGGCGAGAATGCAGACCCGGTCGCCCTTCGACAGCCCGATGCCGATGAGCGCGTTGGCCAACCGGCAGGCGCGCTCGTGCCATTGCCGGAAGGTCATCGCGCGTTCGAGATCGCGCGCGCCGATCTTGTCGGGATAGAGCCGCGCGTTCAGTCCCAGCACGTCGCCGACATGCGCCAGCTGGCTCATGCTCAAAGCCTAACCGTCCAATGCCGCCTGGCTCACCACGCGGAAACGCGCGCCGGCGTCGTCCTGCCTCAAGAGCGCCAATCGATCGACCATGATCGGACGGTCGCCGCACCAATTCGCGAATTGCTCTTGTAGTACAGCAAGGATCGCATTGCGTCGACCCGACGGAACCGGGCCGGTCAGCGTCATGTGAAAGCGAAACTCGTCGAACAGGTAGGGGTAGCCCCATCGATCGAGATTGGTGGTCTGCCGGTGGCTCAGTCCGGCCGCCACCCGCCGGGCTCGCTCCTGCGGCGACATCGGCGCGCGGAACGCATCGAAGATGGTGACGCAATCGGCTGCCAGCGCCTCGACCGCGGCGTTGCGCTCGCGCGGGACGATGGCGATGAAATTGCCGAGCATGCGGACGACGGGAACGATGGTCGGAACCGAGCGCGCAAAGGCCGCGAAGTTTTCGAGGGCGTTCGCCAGCTGCGTTTCGCTGCTGGCGGGCGAGAGGAAGAACGGTGCCTTCAGGGTCGCATGAAACCCGTATTGCCGCGGCTCGTGCGTGAGCTTCGCCCAGTCCGCCTCGTCGGCACTCAGGCCGGGCGGGTGCGCGACGTCGGCGCCGGTGTGGCAATCGTAGCCGATGACCGCCGATCCGAAACGATGGAGGTCGCTCTCCGGAGCGGGCACGAAGTAGATCGCATAGCGCGGTCCGTCGCTCACGGTTTGTTTCTCTGGCACGCAGGAAAGCGCGTGGGACGGATCAGGGTGCCGACAGGCGATCGGCGTCGACGAGGTGGACGATGCGCCCGGCGACGATCGCGGCGATCACTTGCGGCCGGCGAGCGTTCTGGGCGTCGACCAGAATGAGATCCGCGCGCTGTCCGCTCGCGATGCGTCCGCGGTCGGCGAGGCCCACCGCCGCGGCGGGCGCCTGCGCGACCAGCGTCCAGGCCTTTGCGAGCGGCACGACGCCGTCGCCGGCGAGGCGGAAGGCCGCCAGCAGCGGCGCCGGATAGTAATAGTCGGACGCGAGCACCGAGCACAGCTCTTGCGCCACCATCTCGGCGGCGTTCGTCCAACCGGTATGGCTGCCGCCGCGCACCACGTTGGGCGCCCCGAGCACGATCGCATCGCCTTCGGCGGCGGCCGCGCGCGTGGTCTCCAGGTTGGTGGGAAACTCGGCGACGCGGCAGCCGAGCGACCGATACCAGCGGCGCTGCTCGGGGCTGCTGTCGTCATGTGAGAGCAGCGGCACGCCGCTGGCGAGCGCGGCAGCGGCGAGCCGCGCAATCGAGCCGGGCACCTCGTTGCCGCGACGCTTCACCCGCTCCACCAGCCGGCCGAGCTCCTCGCCGCTGAGCCCGGCGCGCGTGGCCAGCTCGGCTCGCTTGGCGGGGCGACTTGCGGAAGCGGCGACCGTACTCCATGTGGTCGTTGAAGGCCAGCACGTCGATGCGGCGGCGTGCCAGCCATTCGGTGATTTCCGGCTCGGCATCGAGATTGTAGGTTTCGTGCCGCAAGTGGTACCGCGTGTCGGCGGCGAGCTGCGGCCGCAGGCGCTCGAGGCCGTCGAGCAGCGCGCGAGCATTCTCGGGGCCGCGCAAGCCTCGGCTCCCACGACCAGGTCACGCCGTGAAAGATGGTGGTGATGCCGTTGGCGACGGCCTGACGGTCGCTGTCGATGAGCGCGATGTCGATCGGGAAATCGACGCCCGGCCGCGGCATCATCTGGCGCTCGAAGGCGTCGCCGTGAATGTCGACGATGCCCGGAAGCACCAGGAGGCCCTCGCGTCGATGCGCCGCCCGGCGCGGGCTTCACTCCCCACCGCCAAGATCGTGCCGTCGTCACCGGTCGCGTGAATCGTCGTGTCGACGAAGTGGCCGTCGACCAGCGCTTGTCCCCGTTCTATTCGAAGATCCATCCGGCGCCTCTGAGCCTACGTCGACTTGTCGATGACGGCCGACTGCTGTGCATCGTTGATCATGATCAGGCGGCGCTGGACGCGGCCATCGCGCCCTCCGCATTCGCCTCGTGCTTGTCGAGAAACGCCTCGACCGAAAGCTGCCGGAAATCGGGCAGCGCCGCCCGCAGCCGTTCGTGTGACCAGTCCCACCAGGCCAGCCGCTCCAACCGTTCGGCGATGCCGTGCGGAAAGCGCCGGCGAATGGCGCGCGCCGGATTTCCGCCGACGATGGTGTAGGGCGGAACGTCCTTGGTGACGACGGCCGCAGCCGCCACCACCGCGCCGGTGCCGACGCTGCGCCCGGGCAGGACGATCGCCCCATGCCCGATCCATACGTCATGGCCGATCGTCGACCGGGTGCGATCGCCGCCAGGCGAAGAACTCCTCTTCGTCGCGCTCGCCCGGGAAATAGGCGCTCGCCCGGTAGGTGAAGTGCGCCTGGCTGGCGCGATGCATCGGATGATTGCCCGGATTGATCCGGGTCATCGCGGCGATCGAGCAGAACTTTCCGATCGTCGTGTAGGCGATGTCGCTGTCGTTGACGACATATGAATAGTCGCCGAGCTCGACCTCGAGCAGCACGGTGCGCGCGCCCACCTCGCTGTAGATGCCGAGCTTGCTGGCGCGAATGTCGGCGGTCGGGTCGACGAGCGGACTTGTCGACAATCTCTTGGGTGCCATGCAGGAACGCCGCCTTCAACGACGGCCGCTATCTCCCGCGCCATCATGACGGCTGAATGACTTTTCGATGACAGCCCGCGGCAAAATTGATGTGTCAAAAAAGCCGCTTGTTGTCGCCCGACTGTCACATGCCTGTTGGGCGAGCCCGTTAGGCCTTCGATGACCGAAAGCGACTCAGGGACCTTCATGCTCGTTCTCGACCGCGTTTCGCGCCGCTTCGGCGCCAAGGCGGCGGTATGCGACGTCTCCTTCGAGACCGGTCGCGGCGGCTTCATCGGCATCATCGGCCGCTCCGGCGCCGGCAAGTCGACTCTTCTGCGCATGATCAATCGCCTGATCGATCCGAACGAAGGCCGCATCGTCTTCAATGGGACCGAGATCACCGCGCTGCGCGGCCAGGAGTTGCGGCGCTGGCGCGCCCGCTCGGCCATGATCTTTCAGCAATTCAATCTCGTCGGTCGCCTGGATGTCCTGACCAACGTGCTGATGGGCCGCCTGGCGGCGGTTCCGTGCTGGCGCAGCTTGCTGCAGCTTTGGCCGGACGAGGACAAGGCGATCGCGCATGTCCGCGCTCGAGCAGTTCGACATCGCCGCGCTCGCCGCGCAACGCGCCGACCAGCTGTCCGGCGGCCAGCAGCAGCGCGTCGCCATCGCCCGCGCGCTGGTGCAGGAGCCGGAGCTCATCCTCGCCGACGAGCCGATCGCCTCGCTCGATCCGCGCAACACGCGGATCGTCATGGATGCGCTGCTGCGCATCAACAAGCACTTCGGCATCACCGTCATCTGCAACCTGCACTCGCTCGATATCGCGCGCGGCTATTGCGACCGGCTGATCGGCATGGCCGGCGGCCGCCTCGTGTTCGACGGCGCGCCGGCGGAGCTGACCGACGCGGCCGCGCGCGAGATCTACGGCCTGGAGGCGGACGACGTGCTGGCAGGCGGACCCGCGGAGGCGGGCCGGCCCGAAAGGGTGCCGGCTTTGGGCGAAGCCGCGGCGGCGTAACACGGCCGTCGTGCCGGCATGCGAGACCAGCGCGGTTCCCACTCAACACGAACAGGAGGCTGTCATGCTCAATCGTCGAATGCTCATGGTCGCCACCGGAGCGTTCGCGCTCTGCGTGGGCCTTGCCAACGCGCAGAAGCTGGAAGCCGCAGCATCCCGAGCTGGTGTTCGCCAAGGTGCCGGACGAGAACGCCTCCGGCACCTCGGATCGCTGGACGCCGCTCGCGAGCTACCTCGCGAAGGAGCTCGGCACCAAGGTGACCTTGCGCATCGCCAACGACTACGCGGCGGTCGTGGAAGGCCAGCGCGCCGAGCAACATCCACATCGCCATGTATGGTCCGGCGTCCTATGCGCGCGCCTACATCACCGGCGCCAAGGTCGAGCCGTTCGCGATCGAGGTGAGCGCCGACGGCTCGCTCGGCTATTACTCGGTGCTCTACGTCAAGAAGGACGCGCCCTATCAGAAGATCCAGGACCTCAAGGGCAAGAACCTCTGCCTGGTCGATCCCAACTCGACGTCGGGCAACAACGTGCCCCGCTTCTCCATGCACAAGATGGGCATCGAGCCGGAAAGCTTCTTCGCCAAGGTCGTGTATGCCGGCAGTCACGAGAACGCCGTCATCGCGGTTCACCAGGGCACCTGCGACGCCGCGTTCAACTGGTGGAACGACGAGAGCGAATCGAACCTGCTGCGCATGGCGCGCAAGGGCATGGCCAAGGCCGAGGACTTCCGCATCATCTTCAAGTCCGACCAGATCGTGAACTCGCCGATGGCCTATCTCTCGAGCCTGCCGACCGACCTCAAGGCCGCCATCAAGAAGGCGATCCTGGAGGTCGCACAGCAAGGACCCGGCGGCCTTCGACAAGATCTACGAGGGCAAGCAGAAGCCGTTCGTGGCCATCGACCACAAGGCCTATGAGCCGGTGGTCGAGCTGGTCAAGTTCGTCGACGAGCTGCGCAAGAAGAAGAGGGCGCCTGATCGATCGGATCGCGGCGGGGTGAGCGCCGGCGGCCCCGCCGCACCTTCATCCTCCATCGACCGTTCGCAACGCGATGGTCAGCGCCGTCATCCGCCTTTCCGCCCGAGCAGCTTGCGCGCGCGCACGGCGCCTATCGCGCGGCGGTCGCCGCCAAGCGGCTGCGCACGGCGCTCGGGCTGGCCATCCTGTCGTGGCGATCGGGCTGGCGGGCATCGCCGGCGAGGTCGATTTCGCGAAGCTCGCCGCCAATATCGACCGGTTGCCGAACTACGTCTGGAACATCATTCCGGCGCTGACCTGGACCAATCTCCCGGCCGATCTGCAGGGAGTGGTTCTGGAATCTCGAAGGACTGGCTCAAGCTCCTGGTCGATACCTTGCTGATCGCCTATCTCGGCACGCTCTTGGGCGCGATCGGCGGGTTTCGTGCTTTGCTTCTCCGCGACCGTCAATCTCGAGCAAGCGCCGGTGGGTGCGGATCGCCAGCCGGCGGTTCCTGGAGTTCTGGCGCAGCGTTCCGGAAATCGTGTTCGCGCTGCTGTTCGTCGTGGCGTTCGGGCTCGGCCCGATGCCGGGCGTGCTCGCGCTCGCGCTCCATACCATGGGGGCGCTCGGCAAGCTGTTCGCGGAGGTGGTCGAGAACATCGACATGAAGCCGGTGGAAGGGGCGACCGCGACCGGCGCCAGCCTGGTCTGCGACCATCCGCTTCGCCGTGCTGCCGCAGGTGTTGTCGAGCTTCGCCTCCTACACGCTGTTGCGGTTCGAGATCAACGTGCGCAGCGCCGCGGTCATGGGCTTCGTCGGCGCCGGCGGCATCGGCCAGGACCTCATGGAGGCGATCCGGAAATTCTACTACTCGGATGTGTCGGCGATCCTGCTCTTGATCATCATCACCGTCATGGTGATCGACTTGCTCACCGAGCGGCTGCGGCATCGCCTTGATCGGGCTGGAGCGGCGGTCATGAGCGGCAGGCTGCGCGACGCCGCGCTCGGCGACCTTGACGGCCTCCGGGCGTCGGCATCGCGAAGTCTTCCGCACGCCCGCCTGCCGGCGCGCGCTGCTCGATCGGTCTCGTTGTCCTGCTCATTGGCGCTCGCGCTCTACGGCTTCTGGCGCCTGGAGTTTTCCTTCGGCCGGCTGGGCTCCGGCCTCGGCGCAGATCGCCCATATCGTCGGGCATGATGTTCCCGCCGTCGCCCGGGACCAAGCTGCCGCTGTTCCTGCACGCGCTGGCCGAAACGCTGGCGATCGCGCTGCTCGGCACGTTGATCGGCGGCGGTGCTGGCCTTCCCGGTCGGCTTCCTGGCGGCGAAGAACGTCGTGCCGAACGTGTTCGCGCATTTCGCGGTGCGCCGTTTTCTCGATGCGATCCGCGGCGTCGACGTGCTGATCTGGGCGCTGATCTTCATCAACGTGGTCGGGCTCGGGCCGTTCGCCGGCATCCTGGCGATCGCGGTATCGGACTTCGGAACGTTCGGAAAGCTGTTCTCGGAGGCGATCGAGACCGCCGACAGGAAGCCGGTCGAAGGGGTCATGTCGACCGGCGGCTCCGGCCTGCACGCCGTGCGCTTCGCGCTTGCTGCCGCAGGTGTTCCCGGTGATCGCCAGCCAGGTGCTCTACTATTTCGAATCGAACACGCGCTCGGCGACCATCATCGGCATCGTCGGCGCCGGCGGCATCGGGCTGCATCTCGTCGAGCAGATCCGCGTGCTGGAATGGGACAAGGTATCGTTCCTGATCCTGATGATCCTGGTCACCGTCGCGGCGATCGACTGGATCTCCAGCCGCCTGCGCCACGCCATCATCGGACACACGCCGGTCATGCTGTGACGGCTAAGCTCTCGCACCACCAGCTCGACGCGTTCCGCGGCAAAGCGCGCGCGGGTGGTGAGCACCGGCCGCCCGGCGAGATCGACGTCGACGCTGTCGACCACGAGCAGTCGGGCCGCCGGGCGCCAGCTCGAGCCGCGCGGCATCGGCGGCGTCGGCGAGCGCCGCGACCACGCGCGTGCTGTGGCGCCGATAGTCGCGAACGCCGAAATGCGCGAGCGTGCGGGTCATCGAGCGCGCCGCCGCGTAGACCCGCGCCGCGTCCGGAAAGCGCTCGGCCGGAAGCCAGGAGGTGCCGACGCAGAGCGGAACCCGGTCGGCGTGCCGCAGCGCATCGATGCGGACGAGCGGCGCTCCCGGCTTCGACGCCCAGGCGCCTGGCGATCTCGCGCCTCGGCGCTTTCGGCCGCGCTCGCGATCATGCCGGCCGCCGGCCGCGCGGCCGCTGGTGCCGATGATCTCGGAGAACCGCGTGCGCGCGCGGATCGGGTAGGGGATGCGCCGCGCTTCGACATAGGTGCCGCTGCCGCGCTCGGCGCGCACCAGGCCGCGCTCCGCCAGCGCCGCCAGCGCGCGGCGCACCGTGTGCCGATTGACGCCGAAGCGCTCGGCGATCTCGACCTCGCCGGGCAACCGCGTTCCCGACCGGTAGCTGCCGTCGGCGATCGCGCGCTCGAGCTCGTCGGCGACGCGGCGCCACAGCGCGACGCCGCGGCCTCGGCGTGCCGCGCGGTCATCTCGGTATCACTGCGCTTGAGCCAAAGTGCGACTCATGAGGACCGTCGACGTCGATGTCATCAAAGCTTCACGACCCGGCGCTACCGAGTTGTCTAGTAACATAGACATCTTGGCGATGGCAATGCAGGCAGTCGAACAATCCGGCGTCCTGCTCCGAAAGCGACACGACGGCGCGGCCGCGCTGCCATGGCGGTGCTGGTCGAAGCGGAAACGGCGGAGCTTGCCGCTCTGCTCGCCGCCATCGGCGAATTGCCCGCGCACGAGGAGATCAGGCCGCGCGGAAGACGGCCTGGTCATGGTGCGCGGCCGCATCGGCGGCGACGGCGCGCCGTTCAACTTGGGCGAGGCGACCGTCACGCGCGCCGCCGTGCGGCTCGCCTCCGGCGAGGTCGGATTCGGCTACGTGCTCGGCCGCGATCGCGAGAAGGCGCGGCTGATCGCGCTGTGCGACGCGCTCCTTCAAAGCGACCAGCCATCGCGCGACGATCGAGCAGCGGGTGCTGGCAGCCGATCAGGGCACGCCGCGCCGGTCGGCGCGCGCTCGCGGCGCAGCGCACGGCGGCGACACGCGTGGAGTTCTTCACCCTGGTGCGCGGAGAGGATTCATGATCGCCATGCCGAGCGGCTTCAGCCATGCGGTGCTCGAAGCGCAGGCCGCCTTCCGCGCGCTGATGGAGGCGACCGCGCGGCCCGGTCGGGTCGAGCGCATCGCCGGCCTTGCAGGTACGCGCCGCGCCGCTCTCGGCGGGCGCTGCCGCGCTCGCGCTCACGCTCGCCGACCACGACACGCCGGTGTGGCTCGACGCCGCGCTCGCCGCCGACGTCGGAGGTCGCGGCATGGCTGCAGGTTCCACACCGGCGCGCCCATCGTGGCCGACCCGGCGCAAGCGGCGTTTGCATTCGTCGCCGACCCCGAGCGCGCTCCGTCGTTCGATACGTTCGCGCTCGGCACGACTGAATATCCGGATCGATCGACGACGGTGATCCTGCAGGTCGCGAGCTTCGATCGCGGTCGATCGCTCCTGCTGAGCGGCCCCGGCATCCGCGGATCGCAGCCGCTTCGCCGCGGCTCCGCTGCCTGCAGGACATGGCGGAGCGGCTGGCAGCCAACCGCGCGCTGTTTCCGCGCGGCATCGATCTCGTGCTGGTGACCGACGACGCGGTCGCCGCGATTCCGCGCTCGACCCACGTCATGCCTGGAGGCTGAGATGTACGTCGCGGTCAAGGGCGGAGAGCGCGCGATCGAGAACGCCCATCGGCTGCTCGCGCACGAGCGGCGGGGCGACCCGGCGGTGCCGGAGCTCTCGCTCGCGCAGATCGCCGAGCAGCTCACCTTGGCGGTCGACCGGGTGATGAGCGAAGGCTCGCTCTACGACCGTGAGCTGGCTTCGCTCGCCATCAAGCAGGCGCGCGGCGACCTGATCGAGGCGATTTTCCTGGTTCGCGCTTTTCGTGCGACGTTGCCGAGATTCGGCGCCACCGAGCCGATCGATACCGCCTCGATGGACATCCGCCGGCGCATCTCGGCGACCTTCAAGGACTTGCCGGGCGGGCAGGTGCTGGGCCCGACCTTCGACTACACCCATCGTCTGCTCGATCCTGCGCTGGCGCAAGAGCTGCCGCCGCAGCCGGAGCCTGCGACGGCGCCGGCCTTCGATGCGGCAATGCCGCGCGTCACCGATCTGCTCGGCCAGGACGACCTGATCGAAGCTGCGCCGCCGCCGGATCGCGACCAGCCGGTCGGCGATCTCACGCGCGAGCCGCTGTCCTTTCCGGCGGATCGCGACTTGCGTCTGCAGAACCTCGCGCGCGGCGACGAGGGATTTCTGCTCGCGCTCGGCTACTCGACCCAACGCGGATACGGCCGCACGCATCCATTCGCCGGTGAAATCCGGCTGGGCGAGGTGGAGGTCGAGTTTTTCGCCGAGGACGCCGGCTTTTCGGTGCCGCTCGGCCGGATCACCGTGACCGAGTGCCAGATGATCAACCAGTTCAAGGGCTCGACCACGCAAGCGCCGCGCTTCACCCGCGGCTACGGGCTCGGCTTCGGGCATTGCGAGCGCAAGGCCATGGCGATGGCGCTGGTCGATCGTGCGCTGCGCGCGCGCGAGCTCGGCGAGGAGATCAAGGCATCGGCACAGGACGAGGAGTTCGTCCTGTCGCATTCCGACAACGTGCAGGCGACCGGTTTCGTCGAGCACCTCAAGCTGCCGCACTACGTCGATTTTCAGGCCGAGCTCGGGCTGGTGCGGCGCCTGCAGGCGGAATTCGCCGCTGCGCAGGCAAGCGGCGAGGCCTCGGTGCGGGAGGCCGCCGAATGAACGCGCCGGCCTACAACTTCGCGTATCTCGACGAGCAGACCAAGCGGATGATCCGCCGCGCCATCCTCAAGGCGATCGCGGTCCCGGGCTATCAGGTGCCGTTCGCGAGCCGCGAGATGCCGATGCCCTACGGCTGGGGCACCGGCGGCGTCCAGGTCACGGCCGCGATCCTCGGTCCCGACGACATCCTCAAGGTCATCGACCAGGGCTCGGACGACACCACCAACGCGGTGTCGATCAGGAAATTCTTCGCCAAGACCGCCGGCGTGCGCACCACCACCAGCACGGTCGCGGCGACCGTCATCCAGACCCGCCACCGCATCCCGGAGGCCTCGCTCGGCGAGGGCCAGGTGCTGGTCTACCAGGTGCCGATCCCGGAACCGCTGCGCTTCCTCGAGCCGCGCGAGACCGAGACGCGCCGCATGCACGCGCTCGCCGAGTATGGGCTCATGCACGTGAAGCTCTACGAGGACATCGCCCGCCACGGACACATCGCCACGACCTACGCCTATCCGGTCAAGGTGGACGGTCGCTACGTGATGGATCCTTCGCCGACGCCGAAGTTCGACAATCCGAAAATGAACGATTGCCCGGCGCTGCAGCTGTTCGGCGCCGGACGCGAGAAGCGGATCTATGCGATTCCGCCGTATACCAGCGTGGTCTCGCTCGATTTCGAGGACCATCCCTTCGAGCCGTACCGGTTCGATGCGGCGTGTGCCTTGTGCGGCGCGACCGACAGCTTCCTCGACGAGATCATCACCGACGACCGCGGCGGCCGCATGTTCGTGTGCTCGGACACGGATCATTGCGAGACGCTGCGCGCCAAAGGGCACAACGGACCGTGCCGGGCGACGCTCCCGACGCCGGCCGGGCAGGGGAGCGACCATGCCTGACCGAACGGCAGTCGATGTCGAGGTGCAAGTCCGCGCGGCGCGCAAGGATGATCTGCCGGCCGTGCTCGCGCTCTATGCGCAGCCCGAGCTCGACGACGGCGACGTGCTTCCGATCGATGCGGCCGAGCGCCTGCTCGAGCGGTTCGGCCAGTATCCGGACTACGTGCTCTACGTCGCCGAGCAAGCAGGCGAGATCGTCGGCAGCTTTGCGCTGCTGGTGATGGACAATATCGGGCATCTCGGGGCGCCGTCGGCCATCGTCGAGGACGTGGTCGTGGCGCCGCATCTGCATGGCCGCGGGATCGGCCAGGCGATGATGCGCCACGCCATGGACCGTTGCCGCCGCAAAGGCTGCTACAAGCTGGTGCTTTCCTCGAATGCCAAGCGCGAGCGCGCGCACGCGTTCTACGAGGCGCTCGGCTTCGCGCGCCACGGCTACAGCTTCCGCGTCGACCTGCAGGCGGGGTCGCCATGAAACCGGCCGACGACCAGCCCCTGCTCGTCGCCGAGGGCCTCACCAAGTGGTACGGCCGCCAGCTCGGCTGCCGTGACGTCTCGTTCGAGCTGTACGAGGGCGAGGTGCTCGCGGTCGTCGGCGAATCCGGTTCCGGCAAGACCACGCTGCTGGAGCTGCTCTCGACGCAGCTCGACGCCGACCGCCGGCAGCGTGCGCTATCGCATGCGCGACGGCGTGATGCGCGACCTCGCGGCGCTGGGCGAGGCGGAGCGCCGCTTCCTGTTCCGCACCGATTGGGGCTACGTCCACCAGGACCCCTCGCTCGGGCTGCGCATGGCGGTGTCGGCGGGCGCCAATGTCGGCGAACGCTGATGGCGGTCGGCTGGCGCCACTACGGCCGCATCCGCGGCACCGCGGCGACGTGGCTCGATCGGGTCGAGATCGAGCCCGATCGCATCGACGACACGCCGCGCACCTATTCGGGCGGCATGCGTCAGCGCCTGCAGATCGCCCGCAATCTCGTGACCGAGCCGCGTCTCGTGTTCATGGACGAGCCGACCGGCGGCCTCGACGTCTCGGTGCAGGCGCGCCTGCTCGATCTGCTGCGCGGGCTCGTGACGGAGCTCGGACTTGCGGCCGTCGTCGTCACGCACGATCTCGCTGTCGCCCGGCTGTTGTCGCACCGGATCATGGTGATGAAAGGCGGCGAGGTGATCGAGACCGGCCTGACCGATCAGGTGCTCGACGATCCGCGCGAAGCCTACACGCAGTTGCTCGTCTCCTCGATCCTGCCGCCATGAGGCACCCGATGTCCGCCGTGCTCGAGCTCGCCGGAGCTGCCAAGACCTTCACGATGCACCTGCAGGGCGGCGTTCGCCTGCCGGTCGTGGCCGGGGTCGAGCTTGCGGTCCGGCGCGGAGAATGCGTCGTGCTCGCGGGTCCGTCGGGCGCCGGCAAGTCGTCGATCCTGAAGATGATCTTCGGCAGCTACCGCTGCGATCGCGGGCGCATCCTGGTTCGGCAGGGCGACGCCACCGTCGATGTGGCGACCGCGGAGCCGCGGCAGGTCATCGCGCTGCGCCGGCACACGATCGGCTATGTCAGCCAGTTCCTGCGCGCGGTGCCGCGCGTGCCGGCGATCGACGTGGTGGCCGAGCCGCTCGTCACCCACGGCGTGCGCGCGCGAGGAGGCGCGCCGGCGGGCGGCGTCCTGCTGCGCCGGCTCAACATTCCCGAGCGCCTCTGGCCGCTTCCGCCTGCGACCTTCTCGGGCGGGGAGCAGCAACGCGTCAACATCGCGCGCGGCTTCCTGCCCGACCTGCCGATCCTGCTGCTCGACGAGCCGACCGCCTCGCTCGACGCCGCCAATCGCGCGGTGGTGATCGAGCTGATCGCGGAAAAGAAGCGGCAGGGGACCGCGATCGTCGCCATCGTCCACGACGACGACGTGCGCGACGCGATCGCCGACACCGTCGTCGATGTCACCCGATTCGATCCCGCAGCGGCTTGAGCGCCATGGCCACCGAAGCGCGACATCATCCTGACCAACGCCCGCATCGTCCTCGCCGAGCGCGTGATCGAGAACGGTTGGGTTGCGGCCGAAAATGGGCTCATCGTCGAGATCGGCGAAGGAGCGCCGCCGGAGCGCGGCGAGGATCTCGCGGGCGACCTCCTGATTCCCGGCCTGGTCGAGCTCCACACCGACCACATCGAGGCGCACTACGTGCCGCGGCCGAAGGTGTTCTGGGATCCGGTCGCCGCCGTCGTCTCCTATGACGGCCAGATCGCCACCAGCGGCATCACCACGGTGCTCGATTCGTTGCGGGTGTGGCGCGAGGACGGCGCCGAGGAGGTCGACGGGCAGGCGCGCACGCTCGCCGATGCGATCGCGGTCGCGCGCGACGCCGATCTGCTGCGCGCCGATCACTTCCTGCATCTGCGCTGCGAGGTGCCGATGCCGACCGTGGTGGCCGAGGCGACCGAGCTGATGGGACGCCCGGACGTTCGTCTGGCCTCGCTCATGGACCACACGCCCGGCCAGCGGCAGTTCCGCGACGAGGAAAAGCTGCGCGACTACTACCGCGGCAAGACCGGCGGCAAGACCGACGCCGAGTTGGACGAACTGTTCGAACGGCAGATTGCAGTACCAGGCCGCGCTACGCGTCGCAAAACTATCGGCAGCTCGTCGAGCTCGCCCGCGCCCACGCGACGCCGCTGGCCAGCCACGACGACACGACGCTCGAGCACGTCGAGCAGGCGATACGCGACCGCGTTGCCATTGCGGAATTTCCCGACCACCATGGAAGCCGCGGAAGCGCTGCACGCCGCCGGCATCCGCGTCCTGATGGGCGCGCCCAATCTGGTGCGCGGCGGATCGCACGCCGGCAATATCGCGACCGTCGGGCTCGCCGAGGCCGGTGTCCTCGACATTCTCTCGTCCGACTATGTGCCGTCGAGCCTGCTGATGGCGGCGCTGATTCTGCCCAAGCGGGTGGCGAGCATCGGCTTGCCGGCGGCCATTCGCACGGTCACCAAGACGCCGGCCGACGCGGTTGGCCTCAGCGACCGCGGCGAGATCGCGTGCGGGAAACGCGCCGATCTCGTGCGCGTCCGTGTCGCCGGGGACGTCCCGGCGGTTCGGTCGGTCTGGCGCGACGGACGGCGCGTGGCATGATGAGGTTCGCCAGATTGTGGAGCCCGTTGCGCTCCGGCTCCCGAAAGATCGGCCCTGGTCGGCTGGTTCTCGTCGTCGGCCCGAGCGGCGCCGGCAAGGATACGCTGCTGTCGGTTGCCCGCGCCCGCTGCCACGACGATCGGGACGTGGTGTTTCCGCGCCGCGTCGTCACCCGGCCGAGCTCCGGCGCGGAAGCGCACGACACCCTCTCCGAAGCCGTGTTCGATGAGTCGGTGAGCAAGAACGCCTTTGCATTCTGGTGGAATGCGCATGGCCTCAAATACGCGATCCCGATCGCGATCGACATCGACATCCGCGCCGGGCGGACGGTTGTCTGCAACGTGTCGCGGACCGTGGTCGGCTCGCTCCGGGAGCGCTATGCGCGCGTCTCGGTGGTGCTCGTCACCGCACCGGCGGACGTGCTTGCGGTGCGCCTCGCGAGCCGGGACCGAGCGAGCGACGGCACCATCGAGGAGCGCATGCGTCGCGCCGAATTGACCTTGGATGCGGAGTTGCGCCCCGACGTCACCATCGAGAACGTCGCCACCGCCGAGATCGGCGGCAAGCGGCTCCTCGATGCCATTTACGATCGACATTTCAGCTTTGCGCTTTAGCCCTCCGGTCTTCACTGGGCACTGATTCGTCGGACTCTTCGAGTTCGTTCTGCCCGTCTTGAGCACGACGTCCGCGCGCGCGTCGCCGTCATTGCTGCCGATCCGGCCCGGCATCGGAGCGGTCGGGGGTGCGGCCGGTTGCCGAGGCAGTACGCCGCCGTGCGTCGGGACCGGCGCGATCATGGGCGGAGTGACGTCCTCGATGCGCGAGCCGGTGATCCCGGTGATCAGGCGGGTTCCGCGCTGGAACGTCAGATAGTTCCAGGTCCAGTTCATGGCGACGATCAGCCGGTTGCGGAAGCCGATCAGGAAATAGATGTGCGCGACGCTCCAGATCAGCCAGGCGAGGAAACCGGACAGCCTGACCTTGCCGAAGTGCGCCACCGCCTGCTTGCGGCCGACCGTCGCCAGCATGCCGAAGTCGCGGTAGTGGAACGGCGGCAGGGTCTTGCCCTCGGCGCGCGCGATCAGCGCGTTGGCCACGTACTTGCCTTGCTGCTTGGCGACCGGCGCGATGCCGGGCAACGGCTTGCCGTCCTGGCCGGTCGCCAGTGCGACGTCGCCGATGACGAAGATGTTCGCGTGGCCGGGGACCGAAAGGTCCGCTTGAACTTTGACTCGACCGGCGCGATCGGCTTCGACGCCGAGCCACTCGGCCGCCGGCGATGCCTGCACGCCGGCGGCCCACATGATCGTGCGCGTCTCGATGCGCTCATGGCCCAGCGTCACGCCGGCGCCGTCGCAATCCGTGACGCCGGCGCCGAGACGCACTTCGACGCCGAGTTGTTCGAGCGCATGGCGCGCCTTCTCCGACAGCGACGCGTCGAACGGCGTGAGCAGCCGCGGGGCGGCCTCGATCAGAATGATGCGCGCCGAGCGCGGGTCGATGGAACGGAAGTCGGAGGCCAGCGCCCGCTTGGCCAGTTCGGCGATGGCGCCGGCCATCTCCACGCCGGTCGGCCCGCCGCCGACGACCACGAAGTTCAAGAGCCGGCGCCGCTCGTCCGGATCGGTCTCGGTCTCGGCGCGCTCGAAGGCGAGCAGGATGCGCCGGCGCAGATAGGTGGCGTCGTCGATCGTCTTCAGGCCCGGCGCGTAGGATCCCCAGTCGTGACCGAAATAGGCGTGCTCCGCGCCGGTCGCGACGATGAGATAGTCGAACGGAAGACGGCGACCTTCCGCGATCACCTCCCGGCGGGCGGTGTCGATGCCGGAGACCTTGGCGAGAATGACGTTGACGTTGTCCTGGCGGCGAAGGATTCCGCGAATCGGCGAGGCGATGTCCGCGGGCGAGAGAGCCGCCGTCGCCACCTGATAGAGCAGCGGCTGGAACAGGTGGTAGTTGTGCTGGTCGACGACGGTCACGTCGAACGGCGCGCCGGCGAGTTGCTTCGCGGCTGTAAGCCCGCCGAAGCCGGCTCCGATGATGACGACGCGGGGACGCGGGCTGACGGTGGGGTCGTTCATCGGGCTCTCCGGAATTTGATGGTTCCTTCGCCTTCCTTGTTACAGGTGGTGATCGCCGCGATGAAATGCCATGTCCCTATGGCATCGATGCGCGATCTGCATGATGTTTGCGGCGCCTGCGCGCCGCGGCAATCGCGCTCAGCCAGAGAGGCCGACCACAATGTTGGTCGAAACGAGCATGGCCAGATTCGCGGTCGGATCGAATGCGGGCGCCGCAGCCGTCTCCTGCTTCGACCGCCTCCGCCATCGTCCTGCCTTCGAGCAAGGCCGCAATGAAGGCATGGCCGCCGTGCGGCAGGCGATGGACGACGACCGCGGCAAATGGCCTGGCGACCAGGGCGGCCTCGGCGCTCCAGCGCTCGATCATGCCGTCGCCGTCATCCGACTGATTGGCTTCCCAGATCGTGACAATGGGGAAGCGTGACGCGACCAGCGACACCGACGGATGCAGCGTCACCCGCAGGGCGTCGAGCCGATCCCTCGATACCACCGAAAGCGCCTGCGCTCCGAGCGGGCAGCCGTCGGCGGCGCGGTAAGCCTTCTCTCGTGCCATCTCGAGCTCGGCGATGTCGGCAAGATATTCGAACGAGGCACCGTGGCCGAGGCTGCGCAGAAACCGCGGGAACCTTTCGCCATAATGCAGGAGAACAAGCGAGTGCGGCGGCGGTTCGGCCATCACGAATTGATGCGCCACCGCCCGAAACGATTCGTCGCCGGCCATCCGGCGGACGACCGGATAGCGCGCGGCAAGCGCATTGACGAGGGCGGCGATCACATTGTCGCGATAGACGTCGAGGCCGCTTCTCAGCCGACGATCCGCGGCGCCGCGCACCGCGACCGAAGCGGGCGCAAAGCGCTCGACAGACGCCGCCGCGAAGTGCTCCTGGGTGATGCTCATGACGCGCTCGATTTAGCGAAGATCAATGACAGGTCTGTGATATGTGTCGGGCGAGGAAATCGTATGCGGGCGACGGAAGCGAAAGGCTCGCCGAGTGGGACGCAAATGGCGGACGAAGACGCGATCGAAGTCGATCTCACCGGCCCGGACCTTCTGGCCAATCCGCTGCTCAACAAGGGAACGGCGTTCAGCGAGAGCGAGCGCGACGCGTTCGGGCTGCACGGCTTTCTGCCGCCCCAAATCGGCACGCTCGATGTGCAGATCAGCCGCCGCATGGAGGCTCTGCGTGCGCTGCGAAACCGATGGCGAGCGCTACGTCTTCCTGCGCGGGCTGCAGGATGCCAACGAGACGCTGTTCTACGGGCTGGTCACGCAGCATCTGCAGGAGACGCTGCCGATCGTCTATACGCCCACCGTCGGCGAAAGCTGCCAGCGCTTCAGCCATATCTGGTCGAAACCGCGCGGCGTTTTCCTGAGCTGGCCGCACCGCGGTCGGATCAAGGAGATTCTCGCCCATCCGCGCTTCGACAAGATCGAGGCGATCGTGGTCAGCGACGGCGAGCGCATTCTCGGTCTCGGCGACCAGGGCGCGGGCGGCATGGGCATTCCCATCGGCAAGCTCGTCGCTCTACACCGCCTGCGCCGGTTTGCATCCGGCGACGACCTTGCCGATCCTGCTCGACACCGGCACCGACAATCCCGAGCGCCTCGCCGATCCGCTCTATATCGGCTGGTGCCATGAGCGCGTTCGCGGCCAGCACTACGATGATTTCGTCGACGCCTTCGTCGAGGCGGTCGACGCGCGCTGGCCGCACGTGTTGCTGCAATGGGAGGACTTCGCCCGCGCCAATGCCGGGCGTCTGCTGGCGCGCTACCGCGATCGCCTCTGCACCTTCAACGACGACATCCAGGGGACCGCGGCGGTCGCGGCCGGAACCCTGCTCGCCGCGCTGCGGGTCACCGGCCTCCCGTTGCGCGACCAGCGCATCGTCATCGTCGGCGCCGGCTCCGCCGGTTGCGGCATCGGCGCGCTTATCCTGCGCGAGATGATCGATGCCGGCGTGCCCGACGCGGAGGCGAGGGCGCGCTTTTTCGCGGTCGATCGCGACGGCCTGCTCGTGCAGGGAAGCCCCGACCTGCTGGGTTTCCAGGCGCCCTTCGCCCAGCCGGTCGCGGCGGTTGCCGATTGGCGCCGCGAGCATCCGGACCGGATCGGCCTGCTTCGACGTGGTGGCGAACGCCAAGCCGACCGCGCTGATCGGCGTCTCCGGCCAGCCCGGCATCTTCACCGAAAAGATCGTGCGCACGATGGCCGGCGGCACTGCGCGGCCGGTGATTTTCCCGCTGTCCAATCCGGTGTCCCGCAGCGAAGCGACGCCGCAGGATCTGGAAACCTGGAGCGAAGGCCGCGCCGTGATCGGCACCGGCAGCCCGTTTGCGCCGGTCAAGCGCAACGGCAAGCCTTTCACCGTCGACCAGACCAACAACGCCTATGTTTTCCCGGGCGTCGGCCTGGGCGTGCTCGCGGTCGACGCCCATCGCGTGAGCGATGGCATGTTCAAGGCGGCGGCCAAGGCGCTCGCCGACCTGTCGCCGGCGAGGCTCGATCCGGCCGCCAATCTGCTTCCGCCGGTCGCCGACCTTCGCAAGGTCGCCGTGTCGGTCGCGCAGGCCGTCGCACGCGCCGCCCGCGACGAGGGCCTGTGCGAGCCGCTCGACGACGATGCCATCGACCGCGCTATCGCCGCCAAGATGTGGACGCCGACATATCGTCCTTATCGGCTGCGCCGGCCGGCCTAGGCTCGGCCTCGAAAACTGTTCACTCGGCCGGGGCGGCAGTCGTCGTCGCCACGGTCTTGCCCTTGCGCGCCGCGCGCCATTCCTCGAAGCGTCGCACGATCACGAAGAACGACGGCACGAACAGCACCGCCAGGCAGGTCGACGCGAGCATGCCGCTGAACACCGCGATGCCGATCGACTTGCGCGCGCTGGCGCCGGCGCCGGTCGCCAGCACCAGCGGCACCACGCCCAGGATGAAGGCGAACGAGGTCATGAGGATCGGACGGAAGCGGACGCGGGCCGCCTCGATCGCCGACTCGAGCAGGGGCTTGCCCTCGAACACGCGCCGCTCGCGCGCCACCTCCACGATCAGGATGGCGTTCTTGGCCGAGAGCGCAATCAGCAGGACGAGGCCGATCTGGGTGTAGAGGTTGTTGTCGATGCCCAGCCCCTTGAGCGCCGCGACCGGCCCCAATAGCGACAGCGGCACGGCCAGCAGCACCGCGACCGGCATCAACCAGCTCTCGTATTGGCCGGCCAGCACCAGGTACACCAACAGCATCGCGAGCGCGAAGATGTAGTAGATTTGCTTGCCGACGAGCTTCTCCTGGTAGGACATCGCGGTCCATTCGTAGCTCGTCCCGGCCGGCAACACCTTCGCCGCCAGCTGCTCCATCAGCGCCATCGCCTCGCCCGAGCTGAAGCCGGTCGCCGGCAGGCCCAGCACCGTCGAGGACGGGTAGAGGTTGTAGAGGCTGAGCAGCGATGGCCCGACCGACGGTTCGATCTTGACCATCGTGCCGAGCGGAATCATGCTGCCTTGCTTGTTGCGGACCGGCAGCAGCTCGATGTCCTCGGGCCGCAGGCGGAACTGCGAATCCGCCTGCACGTAGACCTGGAACGTGCGGCCGAACTTGTTGAACTGGTCGACATAGGCCGAGCCGAGATAGGCGGCCAAGGTCGAGAACACGTCGTCGATCGAGACCTGCAGGGTCTCCGCCTTGGCGCGGTCGACGTCCACCTTCATCTGCGGCACGGAGGAGCGGAACGAGCTCGTCACCCGCTGCAATCCGCTCTGCGTCTGCGCCTCCTTCACCAGCGTGTTGGTGATGCTCTGCAGCTTCACCAGATCGAAGCTGCCGTCGCGCAACTGCACCTGCATGGCAAAGCCGCCGGCGTTGCCGATGCCCTGGATCGGCGGCGGCGGAAACACGATGACGCGCGCTTCCCTGATCACCGCGAACTCGCGGTTGAATGTCTGGAACAGCGAGCGCAAGTCCTCGCCCTTGCCGCGCAGGCTCCAATCCTTGAGCACGATATAGGCGACCCCGGCATTGGCCAGCGTCGAATTGCTGTCGAGCGCCGACACGCCGGAGATCGCGATCACCTGGTCGACGCCGGAAATCTTGCCGGCGATCTCGCTGACCTGATCGAGGACGCGCTTGGTGCGTTGCAGCGAAGCGCCGTCCGGCAACTGCACCGTCGCCAGCACGTAGCCCTGGTCCTCGATCGGCAGAAAGCCGGTCGGCACGCGGGAGAGGCCGTAACCGGCGCCGCCGATGATGACGAGGGCGATCACGCACATCAGGCCGCTGCGCGCCACCATGTGGCCGATCAGCCAGGCATAGGCGTTCTCGAAGCGTCCATAGACGGCGTTGAACCCGCGATAGAAGATGTTGCGCTGCTCCGGCGGAACCGGCGGCCGCAGCCACAGCGCGCACTGCGTCGGCTTCAAGGTCGCCGCATTGACGGCGCTGAGCAGCGCGGTGGCGGCGATCACCAGCGCGAACTGCGCGAACATCTTGCCGGTCAGGCCGGGGATGAACGCGGCCGGCAGGAATACCGACATCAGCACCAGCGTGATGCCGATGATCGGGCCGAACAGCTCGTTCATGGCCTGGATCGCCGCTTCCTTGCCCGGCATTCCACGCTCGATGTGGTGCGCCGCGCCTTCGACCACCACGATGGCGTCGTCCACCACGATGCCGATCGCCAGCACGATCGCGAACAGCGTCGACAGGTTGACGGTGAAGCCGAGCGCCGCCATGCCGGCAAAAGCGCCGATGATGGTGACCGGCACCGTGGTCGCCGGCACCAGCATGGCGCGCCAGTCCTGCAGGAACACCAGGATCACGATCAGCACCAGGATCCCGGCCTCGAACAGGGTCTTGTAGACCTCGTCGATCGAAGCCTTGACGAAGGTCGTGGTATTGAACGGGATGGTGTAGGTCAGGCCCGGGCGGAAAGGTCTTCGCGGCTTTGGCCATCTGGGCGGTCACCTCGCCCGCAACGGTCAAGCGCGTTTGCCTCGAGCGTCTGATAGATGCCGATGCCGGCGGCCGGCTTGCCGTTGAGCGTGAACACCTGGCTGTAGGTCTGGGCGCCGAGCTCGACCCGGGCGACGTCGCGAAGATGCGTCATCTGCCCGTCGGACGCCGTCTTGACGACGATGTTCTCGAACTGCGCGACCTCGTCGAGGCGGCCCGCGATGTCGATGGTGTACTGGAAGGGCTGCGTCACCGGCGAGGGCGGCATGCCGAGCTGACCGGCGGCGACCTGCCGGTTCTGGCCCTTGAGCGCGTTGATGACGTCCTGCGTGGTGAGCGAGCGCGCCTGCAGCTTGTTGGGGTCGAGCCACACCCGCATCGAATATTGGCCGGCGCCGAACACATTGACGTTGCCGACGCCGGGCAGGCGGGCGAGCTGGTCCTTGAGATTGATGGTCGCGTAGTTGGCCAGGTAGAGGCCGTCGTAGCTGGAATTCGGCGACGTCAGGGTCACGAACATCAGGACGGCGGTCGACTTCTGCTGCACCGTCACGCCCTGCGCCTGCACGGCCTGCGGCAGCTGGGCGAGCGCGCTCGACACCCGGTTCTGCACCAGCACCTGCGCGAAATTGATGTCCATGCCGATCTTGAACGTCACGGTCAGCGAATAGCTGCCGTCTGACGCGCTGTACGACTGCATGTAGATCATGCCGTCGACGCCGTTGACCTGCTGCTCGATCGGGAGCGCGACGGTATCGACGACGTTGCGGGCGCTGGCGCCGGGATAGCGCGTCGTCACCGAGATGGTCGGCGGCACCACGTTGGGATATTGCGCCACCGGCAGCGAGAACAGCGCCACGCGCGCCGATCACGATCATCAGGACGGCGAGGACGTTCGCCAGAACCGGACGCTCGATGAAGAATTTCGAGATCATGACCGGCCGCTACTTCGATCCGGTCGGAGCGCGCCGCGGGCGCTATCGCCGCGGACTTGGGCGCCTGCAGCTGCGGATCGACCTTCTGACCCGGGATGGCGTCGAGGATGCCGGCCACGACGACGCGCTCGTCCGGCTTCAGGCCGCTCTCGACGACGCGCATTTCACCGACGGTCTGGCCGAGCTGCACCCTGCGCTGCTCGACGACGTTGTCGGCGTTGAGCGCAAGCACGTAGCGGCCGCCCTGGTCGCTGCCCACCGCCACCGCCGGCACCAGCAGCGCCT
Organism: uncultured Alphaproteobacteria bacterium; assembly: GCA_963708765.1. Classification (GTDB taxonomy): domain Bacteria; phylum Pseudomonadota; class Alphaproteobacteria; order Rhizobiales; family Xanthobacteraceae; genus VAZQ01. Next base: position 93,245 of record CAVPTV010000023.1, read on the forward strand.
GCTGCGCGCGCATCGGCACGCGCACCCGAACGAAATAGCCCGGCAGCAGGGAGCGGTCGGCGTTCTCGAAGATGCCGCGGACCTGCAGCGTGCCGGTCGACTGATTGACGCTCGGATCCGCGTAGTCGAGCACGCCCTTGTGCGGGTACCCGGTCTCGGTCTGCAGGCCGACCTCGACTGCCACCTTGCCGACGAGCTCGGCGGCGCTCTCGCCGTGTCCCGCCAGGTCGGCGCGCACGCGCTGCACGTCACGTTCGCTCGGATTGAACCACACCCAGATCGGCTGCAGCTGGACGATGGTCGCAAGCTGGTTCGGCTGGTCGCCTCCGACCAGCTCGCCGATCGACACCTTGCGCGCCGTCACGACGCCGTCGAACGGCGCCGAAACGGTGGTGTAGCCGAGGTTGATCTCCGCGGTCTGCACGTTGGCCTGCGCCTCCAGCAGGTTGGCGCGGGCGGTGTCGCGATTGGCGCGGGCCTTGTCGAGGTTGGCCTGGGTCGAGACCTGCTTCGACTGCAGATCCTCCTGGCGGGCGAATTCGGCTTCGGCATTGACCAGCGCGGCTTTCGCACCGGTCTCCGCGGCCTGCGCCTGCTGCAGCTTGACCTTGTAGGGCTCCGGCTCGATCACGAACAACGGCGTGCCTTTCTTCACCCTGGCGCCGTCCTGATACTTGATCTCCTGGATGTATCCTTGCACGCGCGCCACCAGCTTGACGTTGTTCACCGAGGCGGTATTGCCGGTCGCCTCCAGATACGGCGTGACCGTCTGCTGCACGGGCAGTTGCACCGTCACCTTCGGCGGCGGCGGCGCAACGAGCTTGTTCGGGTCGCCGCACGCGCTGAGCAGGCCGAGAATTGCCGCGCAGGCGAGCAGGGGCAATCTTACTTCCATTTCTTTCATCCTCCCGGTGCCGCTGGCGGCCACCGCTGCCCGAGCAATACGCAGGCCAAAGCCCGATCATGTGACCGAAGATATCGATTTTCCTCGAAGCCGGGTGTGCACAGGTTATGAACCTGTGGATATTTTTGCGCTAGCTAATAGTTGGCTAAAGTCCGATCAAAAATTGAGGATGCTCTGATATTTGCGGCGCGAAGCGCAATGGAAGAAGGAGCCGACGGAAGACGGAAAATGGTGTCCGGATGCGCCGCGGACGCGAAGCTATTGCGCCGCTCGTGCGGCGGGCGGCCGCTCGGCCAGCTCGGCCTTGAGCTGCAGCCGCTGGATCACCTCTTCGCCGTAGCGCATGAGCGCTCCCGTCTTCTCGACGTCGCGCGCACTCGAGAGCCCGGCCACGCCCTCGCAAAATGCCAGGATCAGGGCATTGGCGAGATCGGCGAGCTTCGCCTTCGGGTTGGCCGCGAGCATCTTGTCGGCCTGAGCGATCGCGTCGGTGGCTGGGAAATTCGGATCGGGTTTGCCTGTGATTTTCGCCGCGGCGGCGACCAGGGCCTGCGGCACCCGTGAATTGTCGTTGGCCGGGCACGCCAGCGCGGGCTGCCAAGCCGGATCACGCTCGGCGAGCGAATGGCCGAGCGGCACCGCCCAGATGATGCCGACGTCGGGCTCGGCTTCGGTGGCGCTTTGACTGGAGAGGTAGGAGGTGATGTTGAGCGCGAAGCGCTTGACCGCCAGGCTCTTCGCCTGGTCCGACATGCCGCTCTTGGCGACGACCGGGCAATAGGCGGCGACCAGATTGTTGACGATGTCCGCCATGCCGGCATCCGGAAACTGTGCCTTGTATTTCTGGACGAGCGTCGCGTAGGCGACCGATCGCTGTGCCAGCTCCGCGCCCAGCGCGGCAATGAGGCCGGGGTCGAGATCGGCACTCGCTCCCTGGCCGACGCTCGGGCAATCGAAGCGCCGCGCGGCATCGCTCGCGTAAACCGGCAGCGACAGCGTCGCGCGCCAGGTCGCCACCATCGCGGGCGTGGCATTCGGCGCCGCCTGGTTCCCGAAGCTCGTGCGCAGATAGTTGGTGAGGTCGGCAACGTCGCTGTCGTTGAGCGAGCCGGCAAAGCTCGGCATGGCCGGGAAATCCGCGCGGGCCGGGATGCCCTGCAGCACCACCGCAAGAACATCGAACGGCTTGGCCGCCGCCACGGCGGGATTGCCGGCCACCGGCGGGATCGAGCCCGCAATGCCCTGGCCATCGGCCTGATGGCAGCTCGCGCAATTGTCCGCGTAGAGCTTCGCCGCGTGCTTTTCGACCTCGGGGGCAAGCTTCCTTGCGACCGGCGCCGGCTTCGGCTTCGGCGGGTCTTTCTCGCTCGATAGATCGAGCAGGTAGCTGGCCATGGCGTCGAGATCGCTCGCGGTCAGGAACGAGAGACTGTCGTGCACGACCTCCCGCATCGGCCCCAGCGCGCTCGAGTTGCTCGCGCTGCCCTTCGCCAGAAAAGCGATGAGCTGGGACTTGCCCCAACGGTTGGCCTTGGAGAGAGCTTCGGCGGTGATGTCGGGCGCGTACCATTGGTCGATCTGGGCGCCCTGAAAGCGCTTGCCGGCGACGGTTGCGCCCATGAAGTTGCGCGGCGTGTGGCAGTCGCCGCAATGGCCGAGCGCCTCGACCAGATAGGCCCCGCGGTTCCATTGCGCGCTCTTGGTCGCGTCGGGCGCGAAGGCGCGCTCGCGGAAAAACAGCAATCGCCACGCCAGCATGCCGTAACGGATGCTGAACGGGAAGGTCAGCTCATTCTCCCGGTTCGGCTGCTTGACCGGCGTCACGCTGCGGAAATAGGCCCACAGTGCCTTGAGATCGTCCTCGCTGATCATCGTGAAAGCGTCGAACGGCATCGCGGGGTAGAGGTACTTCCCGTCGGCACGGATGCCGGAGTGAACGGCGCTGCGAAACGCGTCGAAGCTCCACGCGCCGATGCCGGTCTCGCGGTCCGGGGTGATGTTGGGCGAGTAGATCGCGCCGAACGGCGTGTTCATCCGCAGTCCGCCCGCAAACGGCTTGTCGCGCGCGGACGTGTGGCAGGGCATGCAGTCGGCGGCCTTGGCGAGATAGCTGCCCCGCTCGACCATGCTCGGATCGGGCGCCGCCTCGGCCGCCGCCGGCTGGCGCAGGCTGTCCCCGATCAGGAGACCGACGCCGAGAAGGCCCGCGAGGAGATACCTGACATCCATGTTCGGCTTGCCGGAATTGGAGCGACAGGCTATCACTACGCCAACCAACGATATCACCTCAATCTCCACGCAACGCTTTGTCTCGCCGTCTTGACTGATTCGTGGTTAGCTTTTTGCTTCGAAAATGGCCCCCATCCATCCTCTTCGGACGCCGAGCACCCGCGCGCGCACATGACCATGCGGGATGCGAACTGTAGCAGCTTCCTTCTCGATCATCCCTGTGAGAGCGCTAATTTCGGTTGAATTTATTGAGTGATCGTAGATAACCGTCGTCAATCCTTTGCGTATTCAATGCGACGATGTGCGCCCGCGGGCCTATTCGAGCAAGCGGGCCGACAGGGCGAGGGCGAGAGGATGTCTGTCAGGAATGCGGCCATGAACAGGGTCCCTTGCCTGCTGGTGGTGCTCGGAGGACTTCATGCTGTCCGCGACCTCGCCGGCACTGGCGCAATCCGCCTGCACCACCAACTACTGCATCCGAAGCCAGCCGATATCCGTCCAGACTCCGCCGGGATGGCCGGCCGTGCCGGTCGAGCCCTGCTGCAAGACCGATTGGGGCGCGTTGCCCGGCGGGATCGATTGGAGCAATGGCGCGCCGATCATGATCTGCACCGGCGGACCGGATTACGCCACGGTTTATCCGAACTGCGGAGAGCCCAACAATCTGTCGGCGGCGTTTCCGCTGGCCTATGAGAAGCCGAAGATCGGGATCGGCGTCGCGTGGCCCAATTCAAAGGACTATCGCTACGAGGTGCAGACCGTTCCGATCATCGGCCGGGTCCGATGGCACCTGCGCGGAGTATTCCAATCATCCCGGCAAGGTCGCGAATTGGTGGGTGTATGAGCTCAAGCAGCCCAAGCGCGGCTCCTACGTGTTCACGGCGGTCGTGAGCTTCGAACGCGGCGAGAAGGGCTACTACGCGGTGCTCAACAGCTGCAAGCTTGCGCCGCCGTCGTCGGCGAGCGTGCAATAGAGGACCGGCGACGCGACAGGAGGTCGGGATGTTTCCATCGCTCGCATCTTTTGCGCTCGGTGCCGCGCTGCTGGTGGCCGTGGCCGACCAGGTTCCGACCCTCGATGTCGAGCCCGGCTGTCGGGCGGCGGCAAAGATGGGCGACAGTTTGGATTCAGCGCTTCGACAGTGCATGGCGGACGAGACCGACGCGCGCGCCGAGCTGGAGCAGGACTGGACGCAGTATGCCCTGGCCCTGCGCGAGCGCTGTCTTGCGACCACGCGGTCGGGCGGAAGCCCGAGCTACGTGGAGGTTCTCGTATGCATGCAGATGGGGCGTGACGCGGCTGAGATGGAGAAGTCTTCAACCGGTCGACGCGAAGGCAACTAACTAGCGTGCGGGCGACCGACGGCTTGCCGGCCGCCGGTTGGAGCTCGCGTCGTGAGCCGTCATACCGCCTTGGCGGTCGCCATTGATGCCGACTCGCACACCCATGCATCCTTGGCGAACCATTCGTGCTCGGTTCGACAGAACGCGCAGTAGGAGCGGGAAAAGAATACCGGGCTCGAACGAAAGCGAGAATCGTCCATTTCAAGCCCCGCCGAGATTTCTCGTCCGGTGACCGGACACCTGATCATCAGCCTGCCCATTTTCACGCCTCCTCCTTGGTTATTTTATTGGCGCTTGCTACACGTGTTCCCCCGAACGAGGCTTTAAGCCGGTTCGGGCCATATTGAGGCAAAGCCGCCTAAAAGCAGGCCCTTGGTCGCGGTAGCGACATAAAAAGACAAATTCTCGATGTATTCGCGATTGTCTACAGTTCACGAACGGAACACTAAGGCTTGAGAGACGTCGACCTTGCCGCGTACGGGTGGGTCGAGTACGACGTAGCGGACCTAGCGATCATCGCGTTGTCATCCGGGCGGTCCATCGTGCGCGAACTGTCGTTGTGCAGGTCGTTGGCGTCCGGCGAGGATCGCTCAGCCCGCTCGGAAGTCCAAGAGCATCCAGACCTGAAGCACGGACTTGCCCGCCGATGATCCCCACTGACGCTGCAGCACGATTGGTGGACCCTGTCGCCGAGGGTGGCGCTTCACCCATTGACGTCAAGTCGCGGGCGTCGCGTTCGACCAAGGACGGACGCCAAATCGTGATGCCGCCGCTGCGCAAGAGCCATCGCGGGATCGAGCGCCCGCCGTTCGAGTGCGTGGCGCTGCTGTTGCAGGGCGGCGGCGCGCTGGGGGCGTTCCAGGCCGGGGTTTATCAGGCCCTGGCGGAGGCCGATCTGCAGCCGGACTGGGTTGCGGGAATATCGATCGGCGCGATCAACGCGGCGTTGATCGCCGGCAACGCGCCCGAAGCGCGTCTCGACAAGCTGCATGCCTTCTGGGACCAGGTCACCGCGCCCCAGGTTCCCGACTATTTTGGAATTGCGGACCACTGGCTGCGCGGCGACCTCGCCCGCGGCTTCCTCAATCGGCTCAACGCCGGAGGGACCGTGCTCAAGGGCGCGCCCGGCTTTTTCACGCCGAGACTGCCGCCGCCCTATCTGCATCCGCCGGGCACGGTCGAGGCCACGAGCTGGTACGACACCAAGCCGTTGCGGAGCACGCTGGAGAACCTCGTCGACTTCGACCGCATCAATCACGGTGAAATGCGTTTCAGCGTCGGCGCCGTCAACATTCGCAGCGGCAATTTCATCTGCTTCAATTCGACCACGCATACGATCAGGCCCGAGCACGTGATCGCCAGCGGGGCGCTGCCGCCCGGCTTTCCCCCGGTCGAGGTCGAGGGCGAGCTCTATTGGGACGGCGGGCTCGTTTCCAATTCTCCGCTGCAATGGGTGGTGTCGGGCGACACCCGCCAGGACACGCTGGCATTCCAAGTCGACCTGTGGAGCGCGCGCGGCGAGGTGCCGAGCGACCTCGGCAGCGTCCTGGTGAGACAGAAGGAAATTCAATATTCGAGCAGGACGCGCGCCAACACCGACCAGTTCAAGGCGATTCAAAGCGTCCGCGGCGCGCTGGCGAACGTCCTGGACAAGGTTCCGCAGGACATCCTCGACAGCGAGGACGGCAAGCTCCTGCGGTCCGTGGCGGATCACCGGGTCTATCAGATCGTTCACCTGATCTACCGCTCCCAGAACTACGAGTTCCAGTCCAAGGACTACGATTTTTCCCGCGTCAGCATGCGCGATCATTGGAACGCGGGATACAACGACGCGGTCCACACGTTGCGCCATCCGGAAGCGCTGCAACGTCCCGCCGATCCCACCGGGGTCGCCACGTTCGACGTCGCGGTCGATGGCCGCGGGTAGTGTGCCGATTCGAAGTTCGCATCAGTATCTGCGGCGAGCCTCGTCATAGCGAACGTCGAAATCCGAAGCGGCACTAGCAAGTCATAGAGCTAGTGTGGCTTTGGTTCCGACGTTCGCATATTCGTGACGTCGCCGCGAGAATGATGCGGACGTCGGAACCGGGACACTAGTCGAGGCGAAACGGATTACCGAACGCTCCGAAGGAGGCCAGCATGAAGGAAGACGAAGTCAAGAAGCGCGCATTCGCCATGCCGTTGACGAGTCCCGCCTATCCGCCGGGACCTTATCGCTTCGTCAATCGAGAGTTCATGATCATCACCTATCGAACCGACCCGGAGAAGCTGCGGGCGCTGGTACCGGAGCCGCTCGAGGTGGACGAGCCGCTGGTGAAATACGAGTTCATCCGCATGCCGGATTCCACCGGCTTCGGCGACTACACCGAAACCGGACAAGTCATCCCGGTCAAGTTCCAGGGACGCAAGGGCGGATACACCCACTGCATGTTCCTGAACGACGAGCCGCCGATCGCGGGCGGCCGCGAGCTCTGGGGCTTTCCGAAGAAGCTCGCGAACCCGACGCTGCGCATCGAGATCGATACCCTGGTCGGCACGCTCGACTATGGTCCGGTCCGGGTCGCGACCGGCACCATGGGATACAAGCACAGACCCGCGGACATGGACGCGATCCTGGCCTCGCTGGCTGCGCCGAACTTCCTGCTCAAGATCATTCCGCACGTCGACGGAACACCGCGTATCTGCGAGCTCGTCGAATATTACCTCGAAGCGGTCACGCTGAGGGGGGCTTGGACGGGCCCGGCGGCGCTTTCGCTCACCCCGCATGCGCTCGCGCCGGTCGCCGAGCTGCCGGTGCTCGAGGTGGTGTCGGCGGTGCACATGGTTTGCGATCTCACGCTCGGGCTCGGCAAGGTGGCGCATGACTACCTGCAGTCACCCGCGTTGAAGCGCAAGCCCGCGCCATCGCTCGCCCCCGCAACCGCAGAGGCGTCGTGACATGCGTCTCAAGGACAAGGTTGCCATCGTGACCGGTGCCGCCAGCGGCATCGGCAAGGAAATCGCCATTGTCTTCGTGCGCGAGGGCGCCCGCGTCGTGATCGCCGATCTCAACCAGAAAGCCGCCGATGCGACCGCGGCGGAGCTCGGCGGCGCCGGCAAGGCGCTCGGCGTGGTCATGGACGTGACCAACGAGCAGCAGGTCGACGCCGGTGTCGCGCGCACGGTGGAGCAGTTCGGCAAGGTCGACGTGCTGGTGAGCAATGCCGGCATCCAGATCGTCGCGCCGATGGACGAGTTCAAATTCGCCGACTGGAAGAAGCTGCTCAGCATCCATCTCGACGGCGCGTTTCTGACCACGCGCGCCGTGCTTCGCGAGATGTACAAGCAGGGCTCCGGCGGCAGCATCATCTATATGGGGTCGGTGCACTCGAAGGAGGCCTCGGTCTTGAAGGCGCCCTACGTGACCGCCAAGCACGGGCTGATCGGGCTCGCCAAGGTGGTCGCCAAGGAAGGCGCCAAGCACGGCGTGCGCGCCAACGTCATCTGCCCCGGCTTCGTGCGCACCCCGCTGGTCGACAAGCAGATCCCCGAGCAGGCCAAGGAGCTCGGGATCTCGGAAGCGGAAGTGATCAAGAACGTGATGCTGAAGGAGACGGTCGACGGCGAGTTCACCACCGTCGAGGACGTCGCCGAGACGGCGCTGTTCTTTGCGAGCTTCAACAGCAACGCGCTGACCGGGCAATCGCTGGTCGTGAGCCACGGCTGGTTCATGCAGTGATGCGTGGAGCGTCTCGGCGTCGGTGGCAAGTCCGGGCCCGCGCCTCAGCCCGCGAACCCGCTGCCCACGGCGCGCAGAGTGCACCGAGCCTCGCGGCACGGCTCGGTGCACGGCGCCGCTCCATTCGGCAGACAATCGCGGCTCACCTACTTCGATCCGCCAATCGTCTTCAACAGCGGCGCGAGCCGCTCCATGTCCTTGCGGATATGCGCGTCGAAGTCGACAAGTCCGACGCTCTGCGGCGTGATCCCTTGCACGCGAATCTTGGCCTTGAGCTCGGGGTCCTGGGCGACCTCGGCAATCGCGTCATGCAGCACCTGCAGCACCGCCCTGGGCGTTTTCGCCGGCGCCAGAAAGCCGTACCAGGTCGCATTTTGGTAGTTGATGCCCGCTGACAGCGCCGTCGGCACTTGGATCGGTTCGCGGATCGGGTCAGCGGCCGAAACCGCGAGCGCCAGCAATCGACCATCCTGCAGCAGTGGAAGCGTAAAGGCGGCCGGCGCGAACGTGGCTTGAATGCGTCCGCCGAGCAGATCGGCGATGATCGTCGAGCTCACCGTGTAGGGCACATGCACGAGCTCGGTGCCGGTCTGCAGCGCAAAATACGCGCCGGCAAGATGCGTCGCGGTGCCGATCCCGGCAGAGCCGTAGTTGATGGTGCCGGGCTTCGCCTTGGCGAGATCGACGAATTCTCGCAAGCCGCGGACGCCGAGCGACGGAGCCACCGTGACCAGGCTCGGCGCATCTCCGATCAATGAAACGCCGGCAAAATCCTTGATCGGATCGAACGGCAGGCTCTTGTTCAATGTTCCGAGGATCGCGTGTCCTGAATTGGCGAGCAGCACGGTGTAGCCGTCGGCCGGCGAGGTCGCCACCGCCTGGGCTGCAATGAGACCGCCGGCGCCCGGACGGTTCGAGACGATGACCTGCTGACCGAAGCGCTTGGACAGCCGTTCGCCGAATAGCCGCGCCAGAATGTCGATGGTCGTTCCCGGGGTCAAAGGAACCACCACCGTGATCAACCTGGATGGATACTGGTCTTGCGCGCGGGCGGGCACGCAGGTCGCGATCGCTGCTGCGAGCACGGCCGCGCCCAGATGAGCGAGCTTCATGGCGTTACCTCCCGATAGCTTGATCAACGGCGGCCGCGTTGCGCCTGCTTCGGAGCCGCGTCGATCTTGTCAGGCGAGAATGACGGCACGCACCGGTGACGCCTCGGCGCCCACCAGCTTCAGCGGCAACGCCACCAGGGTCACGCGCTGCTCGGTGACCTGATCCAGGTTGTTGAGATACGGCAAGGTCACGATGCCGGCTTCGCTGAACGTGCGCGAGGCATTGAACACGCGCGGGGCGTTCGGTTCGTCGACGCCATGATAGAAGTCGTAGCCGACCAGCACCACGCCCTTGTCGATGCACCAACGCGTGCCGTCCGACCTCAGGTAGGGCGCACGCTTCATCCAGTCGTTGATCATGTAGGTCTTGTTGACGTCGGTGCGCAGCAGCAGGCGGTCGCCGCGGCGGATTACCGCTCCCACGGCCTTCTCGAGCTCCTCGGCGGTAATCGCCCCGCCCGGAACCAGATGCCGCAGGTCGGCGATCACGGCGTCGCCGGTGAATGTGTCGAGCGGCAGGTCCTGCACCTGCTTTCCGCCCTTGACGTTGTGCTCGGGCGCGTCGATGTGACTGCCGGCGTGCAAACGCATATGCACGCCGCGCACGATCTGGCCCGCTCCCTCCGCGGAGTCATGCTCCTTGAGGACCTCGATCTGAAACTGCATGTCCTTCTTGAAACCGGCGGGCGTCCGCATGGTGAACTTCGAGTCGTCGAGCTCGAGACTGATGTCGATGATTTTCTTGATCGATAACGCCATGACACTCCCTTTTGTACGGCGCGGCGGCCGGAGCAGCGCCGATCCGTATCCTATTCCCGATCCTCGATCTTGCGGTGCGGAGAATTGCGACCGTCAGGCGCGCCCGAGAATCCGCCCGGCCGAATGGGAATTGAACCGCCCGTCGTCGACCACCACGTTGCCGTTCACGATCACGTACGGGATTCCGCTCGGATAGCGGTGCGGATCCTCGAAGGTCGCTTCGTCGCGCACGGTCTCCGGGTCGAACAGGGTGAGATCGGCGAAGTAGTCCTGACGGACGAGCCCGCGCTGGCGCAGATCGAGCTTCGACGGCCGGCTGCCCGGTCATCTTGGCGACCGCTTCCTCATGCGAGAACAGCTTGGCCTCGCGCACGTATTTGCCGAGAACGCGGGGGAACGTGCCGTACATGCGCGGATGCGGGCGCCCCGCGTGCGGACCGTGCCCGCTCGCCAAGCCCAACGAGTCGGAGCCGATCATCACGTAAGGCTGCCGCAGCGCCTTCTGCACGTTGGTCTCGGCTTGCGAGAACATCACGATCGACACCGCGGCTTCGTGCTCGATCAGAAGGTCCAGCATGGCCTCGGCGGCCGGCTTGCGCCGCCTGGTCGCGAGCTCGGCCAGGCTCGACCCTTCATCCGAGCGGCTGGGACAGGTGGCGATGACGATCTCGCTCCAGGCGAGCGTGCCCTGCGCGGTGCGCCAGCGCCCGTCGGCGCTCACATTCTCGGCGATGATGCGTTCGCGCGTCGTCGGATCCGAGATGCGCGCGAGGAACTTGGCGCTGCCGCCGTCATGCACCCATGGCGGGAGGATCGCGCTCATGAAGGTGCTGCTCGCCGCGTAGGGATAGACGTCGGCGGTGGCATTGAGCCCGCGCTGGCGCGCCGCGTCGATCAGCTCGAGCGCCCGGTCGAACAGCGGCCAATTCTCCCGGCCGAGCGATTTGAGATGCGCGATCTGCAGCGGAACCTCGCCTTCCATCGGAGATCCGGAGTGCTTCGGCAACCGAGTCCAGCAGCGTGTGGGCCTCGCCGCGCATGTGGGTGAAATACTGGCCGCCGCGGCTCGCCATCGATTGGCACAGCGCGATCAGCTCCTCGGTCTTGGCGAATGCGCTCGGCGCGTAGACCAGCCCCGAGGACAACCCGTATGCTCCGGCGTCCATGGCTTCCGCCAGCAGGCCTTTCATGCTGTCGAGCTCGATCGCGCTGGGCGCGCGGTTCTCGGCGCCCATGGCCGCATAGCGGATCGGCCCGTGTCCGACGAAATGCACGACGTTGATCGACGGATGCGCCTGCTCGAGCGCATCGAGATATTCGCCGAAGGTGCTCCAGCGCACCTCGAGGGTGGCGCCCAGCGAATTCGCCGCCAGCTCGACCTGATGCCGGCTTTCGCGCGTGCAGGGGGCAGGGGAGAAGCTGCACATCCCGACGACCTCGGTGGTGACGCCCTGACGGATTTTCGATTCCGCCGACGGACACTGCTCGTAGAAGAAATCGGAATGCGAATGGATGTCGATGAAGCCCGGCGCCACGACCAGCGCGGTGGCATCGATGACGCGGTCGGCGTTGCCCGCAAGCTGCGGCGCCACCGCCACGATCCGGTCGCCGGCGATCGCCACGTCGGCCTTGCCGCGGGCCGCGCCCGAACCGTCGATCACCGTCCCGTTCTTGATCAGCAGCGACCACGACATGGAGAACTCCCTTCAAATGCCGCCTGGCCGCGCGCCCGAATCTCCGACCGAGAAGTGTGCGTGCACCACGCGCCAGTCGCCGCCTTCCTTATGGAAGACCATGGTCGAGCGCGAGAGGAACTTGTCGCCCTCGTAGTGAATCTCGCGCGGCGGCCGGTCCTTGCCGACCCAGTTGCGGTGCGAATTCCGGTGGCACCAGATGACGGCCATCTGGTCGGTGATCACGCCGCCGATGTCGAACGGGGTCCAATAGGATCCCTTCACGTTCTGCTTGTAGAACGCCCACAGGCGGCGCCAGTGATCGGCGCCGTTATAGGTGTGGCCGTTGAGATTATAGAAGGTGGCCTCGGGAAGCTCGCTCCAGATGGGCTTCAACTCCTCCCATTCGATGTGCCAATTGGCCACGATGTAGTCGTCAAGCAGTTGCAGGAGCTTTTTCCGATCGCTTTCGGAGCCGCCAAGCAGTTTTGCCTCGCTCGGTTTTGCCTCGCTCATTCGCAGGTCTCTCTTGCTGGTTCAACATGACGCCGGACATGAAGCTGCGCACCATGTCGGGAAAGTGCCCGAGCACCTCGCGCATGGCCGCCGCCGCCGCAGCCGGATCGCGGCGCTCGATCGCCGCAACGATCGCCAGATGCGAGGCGATGTCGGCGCGCACCTCGTTGGCCGGCAGGCGCAGCAGACCGAAATACCAGAACCGCATGGCGTCCTTGTGCAGGCAGATGAGCATCTTGGCGAGCGGCGGGTTCTTCGCGGCCGCGGCCAGCGCGTGGTGGAAGGCGATGTCCATCTGCACCAGGGTGCGGAATTCTCGGTTGCGGATCACCGCATCGTAGCCGGCAAAGGCGTCCTTCATGGCGCGGATGTCGGCCGCATCGGCGCGCTCGGCGGCCAATGCGGCGCAGCGTTCCTCGATCACCACCCGCGCCTCGAACACGGCATGCAGCCCGGACAGATCGAGGGCGGCGATGCGCGTGCCGCGCCGCGAGATGCGCTCGATCAGCCCTTCCAGCGACAGCCGATGCAGCGCCTCGCGCACGCTGGCGAGCCCGATGCCGTAACGCAGCGCCAATCCCTTTTCGTCGACCGATCCGCCGGCCGGCAATTCGCCGAAGATGATGCCGGCGAGGATGCGCTCATAGGCCTTGTCGCGACCGAGCTCCTTGTGGCGCTTGCTCATCGGACAATGCTCGTTCGGCGCGAGAGGCGAGCCGCCTGGATGAGATCCCAGACGCGCGGAGGGCTCAGCGGCAGCTCGTTGGGTTGCACGCCGAGCGATGAAAGCGCCGCCGCCACCGCGTTGGCGATGACGGCGCCGGTCGGGATATTGCCGCTCTCGCCGGCGCCCTTCGCCCCCAGCGGGTTGACCGGCGACGGCCGCATTTCCAGCTCGACCGATCGGATGTTGGTGAAGTCGCTCGCAGTGGGCAGCAGATAGTCGGCCAGCGAGCCGCTCAGAAGCTGACCTTGCTGATCGTAGACCAGGTGCTCGAGCAGCGTACCGCCCAGGCCCTGCACGAGCGATCCGATGACCTGGCCGCGCAGCGTGTCGGGATTGATGATGCGCCCGACGTCCTGCACGGCCACATAATCGACCAGGTCCACCTGGCCGGTCTTGGGATCGACCGCGACATGCGCGGCATGCGAGCCGTAGGTGTAGGTGTGCTTGGCGTTGTGGAAGGTTGCTTCCCCGCACAGGCCGGCGGCCGCGAGCTCGCTCCAGGCGACCGATCTGCCGCCGGACGTGGTCGCCTTGCCCTCGGCGATCGCCACCTCGGCCGGCCGGCAGTCGAAACGCGTTGCCGCCGCCTTGCGGATCGCGTCCTTGAGATTGCCGGCGGCGAGCAGGATCGCCGAGCCGCCCATCACCACGGCGCGCGAGTGCCACGACCCGCCGCCCTCGCGCACAAAGGTGGTGGTGCCGTGGAACACGCCGCGGATGGCGTCGATCGGTACTTCGAGCGCATCGGCGGCGATCTGCGCGAACACGGTTTCGAGTCCCTGCCCGAGCGCCGAGCAGCCGACGAAGACCGACACCGAGCCGTCGGTCTCGAGCACGATCCGCGCGTCCTCGCGGAAGCCGCCGGCGCCGCCTTCGATGAAGCACGCGATCCCGATCCCGTGGTAGCGGCCGTCGACCAGCCGCCCCTGCAGATGCTCCTTTTCGCTCCAGTTGAATTCCTGCAGGCAGCGGTCGAGGGTGATCTGGTAGTCGCCGCTGTCGCAGCACTCCGGATGCGCGTTGGGGCCATCGGACGTGAACTGGCCGATCGCATAAGGCATCTCGGCTTCGGCAATGAGATTGCGCCGCCGCATCTCGACGGCATCGATGCCGAGATCGCGGGCGGCCAGGTCGACGAGCCGTTCGCAGATGAAATTCGACTCGAAGCGGCCGGGGCCCCGATAGGTTCCGGCCGGCGATTTGTTGGTCACCACGGTCTTCGATTCGAGATGGATGTGAGGGATGCTGTAGGGGCCGGACATGAACTGGACGACGTTATGCGGCGCGCCCATGCCGGAGGGACGAAGGTAGGCGCCGGCATTCACATAGGCGGTGCCGCGCAGGCCCAGGATCTTGCCGTCACGCCGGCACGCGATCTCAACGTCGCAATCCACTTCACGGGCGTGGTTGGTGGCCAGGAGGTGCTCGCGGCGATCCTCGATCCATTTGACTGGCCGTCCCAGGCGACGCGCCGCGAACGGGATGAGGAAATCCTCGGGATAGAATTCGCCCCGTACGCCGAACCCGCCGCCGACGTCGTTCTCCACCATCACGACCGCGTCTTCCGGCAAGCCCATCATCTTCGCCAGCACGCGGCGGGTGAAGAACGGCAGCTTGGCGGCGCCCGAGACGGTCAGCCGACGCTGGTCCGCGTCCCATTCGGCCAGAAGCCCGCGCAGCTCCATGGTCACGGCGGTGTGCCGCTGCACCGCGAACCGTTCCCGGCGAACGTAAGGCGCATCGCGAAAGGCCGCATCCGCGTCGCCGCGAATGCAGGTCACGGTGGCCGCCACGTTGGTCGGGCTTTCCTCGAACAGGAGCACGTCGTCCGCCTGCGCCAGCTGCCGCTCCGCCCGCGCCGGCAGCGGCTCGATGTCGACCGCGATGGTGTCGAGCGCGTCCTCGGCCAGCGCCGCGCTGTCGGCGATCACGACGGCGAGCGGCTCGCCGACATAGCGAACCTTGCGGTCGGCGATGACCGGCTGCAGATAGCGCTCGATCTCGGGCGATACCTTGAAATGGAAGGTGCGCAGCGGGATCGTCGGCAGCGGCCGACCGATGTCGGACGCCGTGATCACGGCATGCACGCCCCGCCTGGCGCGCGCGGCGGTGACGTCGATCGAACGGATACGCCCGTGTGCGACCGAGCTGCGCAGAATGGCGGCGTGCAGCAGGGCGCCGCGCGTCACGTCGTCGACGAACTCGCCCCGGCCGCGCAGGAACCGAAGGTCCTCGATACGCTCGACCGGGCTGCCGATATAGGCGTTGCGGGCGCTCATGCGCTATTGCCGATCGTTATCGCCGCAGCCGCCTAGTCGGCGCGCGCGCCGGACTTGGCGACCACGGCCCGCCACTTGATCGCTTCCTGCTTGACGAATTCGCGTGCTTCCGCCGGCGTGTTGCCGACCGTCTCGGCGCCCAGCTCGGCCACACGCGCGCGGAATTCCGGGTTTGCCACGACCTGCTTGATGGTGGCGGCGAGCTTGTCGGTGACGGTCTGCGGCGTGCCGGTCGGCGCAGCGACCATTTGCCACGAATACGCCGCGAAGCCGGGGAGCCCGGCTTCACTGATGGTCGGCAGCTCCGGCAGCAGCGGAGACCGGGTCGCGGTGCTGATCGCAAGCGCCCGCACCTGATTGGACCGAATGAGCTGGACGATCGGCGGCAGGTTGTCGATCACCATCTGAACCTGCCCGGCGACCAGATCGATCAGGGACGGGCCGGTGCCGCGATAGGCGACGTGCTGGATGTTCACCTCCGCCATCGATTTGAACAGCTCGGTGGCGATGTGCGAGGTGGACCCGACGCCGGCCGAGCCGTAATTCAGCTTGCCCGGATTGGCCTTGGCGTATGCGATCAGCTCCTTGGCGCTTTGCGCCGGGACCGCCGGATGCACGACCAGGACATTGGGCAGGAGCGCAAACAAGGAAACCGATTCGAGGTCACGGTCCGGGTCGAACGACATTTCCCGATAGAGGCTCTTGTTGTAGGCGAGCACGCCCGGCGGCGACATCAGGAACGTGTAGCCGTCAGGCGGTGACGCGGCCACCGCGGCGGCGCCGATATTGCCGCCCGCCCCGCCGCGGTTGTCGACGACGAAGGTCGTGTTGAGGCGCGTGGAGAGCTGTTGGCACAACAAGCGCGTCAGCACGTCGGTGGCGCCGCCGGCCGCGAACGGAACGACGAAGCGGATCGGTTTCGATGGCCATTCGTCGGCGTGACCAGGCGAAGCCATCGCGGTCGCGGCAACGATCGCAAGAAGAATAATGCCGATGCGTTTCATCGAATGATCCTTTCGCGCAGCTATTCCAGGCGCGCGCCGGTCTTGGTGATCACGCTTTGCCATTTGGCCGTTTCTTCCTTGATGAAGGCGCGGGCCTGCGCCGGCGTGCCGACCGCCGGCTCGGCGCCGAGCTCGGCGATCCGCGCGCGGAAATCCGGCGCATCCGTGATCTTCTTCATCGCCGCCGCCAGCGCATTGGTGACGGCCGGCGGAGTGCCGGCGGGCGCCGCCACCATGATCCAGGACGACGCCTCGTATCCCGGCACGCCCGCTTCGCTGATGGTGGGGAGCTCGGGAATCAGCGGCGACCGCGCCGCGGTGCTGATGCCGAGCGCGCGCACGCGGCCGTCCTTGATGACCGGCAGGAACGAGGTGAGGTTGTCGATCACCAGCTGGATGCGTCCGGTGATGAGGTCGGTCAACGACAGCGTGGTGGCGCTGTAGGACACGAACTGAATGTCGACGCCGGCCATCGCCTTGAACAGCTCGGCCGACAGGAACGAGGTCGCGCCGACGCCGATGGCGCCGTAATTGAGCTTGTTGGGATTGGCCTTGGCATAGGCGATCAGCTCGGCGACGTTCTGCGCCGGAACCGACGGGGTCACCACCAGCACGTTGGGGATGCGGGCGTAGAGCGAGACCGGATCCAGATCCCGGTCGGGATCGAACCGCATCTCCTTGTAGAGCGCCTTGTTGTAGGAGAGGACGCCCGGCCCTCCCATCAGGAACGTGTAGCCGTCGTTGGGCGCGCCGGCGACCGCCGCGCCGCCGACATTGCCGCCGGCGCCGCCGCGGTTCTCCACGATGAACGGCGCGTTGAGCTCGGTCGCGAGCCGCTGGCACAGCAGGCGCGTCAGCACGTCGGTCGCCCCGCCGGCCGGGAACGGCACCACGAAGCGGACCAGCCGCGTCGGCCATTCGGCCGCCCGGCTCGGCGACGCAACCGCCATCGCGACGGCGATTGCCAGCAGCGCCCCGCAGATTCGCGCCATGGACCGACCCATCGACAAATCCTCGCAATGACAAGCACGTGACATGTTACCGGCAATATATGGTGGCAGGAATTCGTTTGCGCCGTCAAGCGGACGGCCGCGCCGAACATGGATGAATGCTTGGAACGTCAGCCTTTTTGAGAGCACGCCCGAGATATTCGATCTCCGCGATCGGCTCTGCACCGACGAACGTCAGCACCAGCTCCGAGACGCCGGCGCGGGCGTAGGCGTCGATCCGCTCGAGGCATTGGTCGGCCGTGCCGGCGATCGTGAAGGCGTCGACGAAGCGATCATCCAGAACGTCCTGCGGCCGATCTCCGGCCTCGATCCGCGCGACCGCGGTTTCGACGTCGGCCTCCGCAATCCCGCTGTGGCGGATGCCGTCTTTCGCCGAGGCGACCTTGCGGCCCAACGCCCAGTACTGCTTGAGCATCGGGGCGAGCGCGGGCTTGACGGCTTGGCGCGCCTCGGTGCCGTCGGCGCGCGCCATGCACGGCACGTACTGGACGACGTTCGCCGGAACCGCACGGCCGGCGGCCACCGCCGCCTTGTGCACGATGTCGACGGCGTGCGCGGTGAAACCGGGCGGGCACATGTTGGAGACGACGAGGCCATCGGCGATCTCGCCGGCGAGCTGCAAGGCCTTGTCGCCGCGCGCCGCCATGAACAGCGGCAGATCGGGACGCGGCGGCGTGTAGCCGAGCTTGACGCCTGCGACCGAGAACACCGGCCCCGAATAGGTGACGTCCTCGCCGCGCAGCAGGGCGCGCACGATGTGGAAGGTATCGCGCAGCGCGCCGAGCGGCTTCTTGTTGTCGACGCCGAGCTTCTGGATCGCCGCCGCCAGTCCCGAGCCGATCCCGAGCGCGGCACGCCCCCGCGCCAGCGCGTCGAGCGCCCCGATCTCCATGGCGATCAGGCTCGGATGACGATTGTACGGATTCCACACGCCGATGCCGATGCGAATGCGTTGCGTTGCGACCGCGCAGGCCGCCGCGATCGGCAGAACGCCGCGCTCGAACGGATTCTCCGCAAACCAGACCGATGCAAAATGATTGGCTTCCGCGGCCTCGGCCAATTCGACGCATCGATGCGGATCGATCCCACCATGAAGGCGCAGCCCGACATTCGGCATCTTGGTTCGTCTCGCGTTCGCTACGTGCCCACCAATCACCGCAGATCATCCGGCCTCAGTCGAGACCTGTCCGCGCAATCCCGACATGCGGGATTGTCACTCTTCGAACTTGCGTGACCAGGCTTGGACCTCACGGCTCGTCGCCACCACCTTGGCGGTCTCGCCCCGCAGGGTGAAATACTGCGCGAGCGCGCCCCTGCGGGCGAAGGCCCGCTCGGCGTAGCTGCGCAGCAGCTGGTCGCTCGTCTCGCTCTTCGAAAGCTCGGAATCGAGCCGTTCGGCCGCCATGGCATAGGCGCGCAAGGCGCGCTCACTATCGCCGGCGCGCTCATGGAGCTCACCGAGACGCAGGTTTGCGCCCCATGAGCCGCGCTCCGCCGCGGCTTTGAGCGCCGCCGGGTCGACCGAGCTCGCGTGGTCGAGCCACGCGGTCTCGGTTTTCGCAATGCCTGCCTGCAGGTCGGGCGCGCCGACCAACAGCGAGGCCTCGCGTCGCTCTTCCCAGGTCAGCGGTCGCAACGGAATCATGCGGGTCCAATCCCACGCGTCGTCCGAGCCGAGCGTGAGGACGTCGGGCGCCTCCCATAGGCGAGCGGTCTTGTCGTTGGAGGCCGTGAGCACGTGTCGCCCGTCGCGGCTGAAGCTGGCGTCGTTGACGACGTCGCGATGGCCTTCGATCGTCGCGATGAGAATCGCTTTTTCCGCATCCCACAAGCGCACCGTGCGGTCCTCCGACGACGTCACGATGCGCCGGCCGTCGGGGCTGAAAGAGCCGGCGTACACCCGCGCCTGGTGACCCAGCAGCACCCGTTCGGTCGTTCCGGTCGCCGTATCCCAAATGCGTGCAGTCCTGTCATCGGACGTCGTCAACACCAGCCGGCCGTCGGGGCTGAACGTCACGGAATTGAGATAGGCTTGGTGGCCTTCGAGCTTGCGCAGGAGCTTGCCGGTCTCGGTATCCCAGACGCGGGCGCCGTCCAATGAAGCGGACGCAATGCGCCGCCCGTCCGGGCTGAAGCGCGCAAAGTTGACGTCGCCGGTGTGGCCCTCGAGGGTGTGAACGAGGACGAATGTGTTGGCGTCCCGCACCTGTACGGTCTTGTCGTCGGAGGCGGTCAGCAGCAATCGCCCGTCGGGGCTGAAGGCGACCGAATTGACGTTGCTCTGATGGTCCTGGAAGGTCGTGACCAGCTGTGCCGCTCGCCGCATCCCACAGCCGCGCCGTGCGGTCGATCGATGCGGTCAGAACGCGCCGCATATCCGGGCTGATCGCGGCCGCGGTCACCGATTTCGTGTGCCCTCGGAAGGTCTGCAGGAGCGTCGCGGTCGCCGCGTCCCAGAGCTGGGCGGTCTCGTCGTACGACGCGGTGAGCACGCGGGTCTCGTCGGCGCTGAGCACCGCCGTGTTCACGGTTGCGCCGTGTCCGCGAAACATGCGCACGTGCGTGCCCCGCTCGATATTCCAGAGCCGCGCGGTCTTGTCGGCCGAGGATGTCAGCACGGTCCGACCATCCGGGCTGAACACCGCATCGTGAACATAACCGTGGTGCCCGTTCAGCACGTGCAGGAACATGCCGGTTTCCACGTCCCACAAGCGGGCGGTGTTGTCGGATGATGCCGTCAGCAGGCGCCGGCCGTCGGGGCTGAACGAGGTCGCCCGAACATTGTCCTGGTGTCCTTCGAGGACATGGACGAGCCGCCCGGTTTTCGCCTCCCACAAGCGCCCGACCTTGTCGGACGACGCCGTCGCGATGAACCTTCCGTCCGGACTTACCTCGGCCGCGTGGACCTGTCCGTTGTGGCTCAAAGTGTGCAGCAGCGCTCCGGTATCGCCGTCCCAGACGCGCGCGGTCCCGTCCTGCGACGCGGTCACGACGCGCCGGCCATCGGGGCTGAACCGCGCGGACATCACGTCGTCGGCGTGGCCGCGGAAGGTTTGCAGCAGCTCGCCGGACTGTGCGTCCCAGAGGTGCGCCACGTTGTCGGCCGATGCGGCCAGCACCTTGTGGCCGTCGTGACTGAACACCACCGACGTGAGCGGACCCTGGTCGGGCATCGCCTTGAGCAGCGCGCCGGTGCGGGCGTCCCAGAGACGGGCGCTGCCGTCCTGGGAGCCGGTCAACACCTGGTCACCGGACGGACTGAAGCTTGCGGCGGTGACGTCGTCCGAATGACCTTCGAGCACGTATTGCAGCTTTCCATCCGGCAGGCGCCAGAGCCGTGCCGTGCGGTCGATCGATGCCGTCAGCGCCGAACGGCCGTCGGGACTGAACGCGACCGACAGGACGGTACCGCGATGGCCTTCGAGCGTCAGGACGAGCCGGCCGGTGGCCGCATCCCACAGGCGCGCGGTCTTGTCCTGGGATGCGGTCAACACCTGGCGGCCGTCCGGACTGAAGGCGGCGGTGCGGATCGATTCGCCGTGCAACAGAAGGACCTGCGCGGTCACGGCGCTGACGCTCCGCGCCAAGGTGAGGCGCGCAAACCACGGCAGCAGCGCGCGCGAACGCTTGTCCGCCGCCTTTGTGGCTTCGACCAGGTACAGCAATGCCTGATCGGCCGCGCCGCCCCGGCGCGCGTCCTCGGCCTTGGTGACCAGAAAGCGCGCGCGTTGTGACAGCGCCTCGTCGAGCTGGCGCTCGGCCTTGCGCTCGTTCACGTAGGCGAGCCAGCCGGCGCCGCCGGCCGCGATCGCAAGCATGAGCATTGCGGCGGCGATGCCGTACGCAACGCGCAACCGCCGGCGAGCGACCTCGAGCTCGCGTTGCTTGAGCGCGTCGAAATCGACGCCGAGCAGGCCGGCGATCAGCTTCAGCTTGGCGTTGTCGCGGCCGTCGCCCTGCGCGCGCGCATCCGCCGCGACCGGCTCGATGCGGGATCGACCGAGCTCGCCATCGGCGCCGAGCTGGAACTTGAGCGCCGGCGGGAAGCATTCGAGCGACGGATCACGGCCGGCGGTGTCGGCGGCATTGGGCTCGCCGTCGGCGATCAGCGCCAGGATGCGGTCTTCGCGGCCGAGCCGCTTGAAGGTGAGGATTTCCTCATTGACCCAACGCGAGGTCGCGCTTCTCGGCGAACAGATGATGACGAGATAGGCCGACTGCTCCAGCGCCTGACGAATCTGATCGTTCAGGTTCGGAGAGGACGAAAGCTCTTCCCGATCACGGAAAATCGGGAACAGCTTGCTCGGGACGAGCTCGCGCCGGCCGTGCGTACCGACCAGCCGCTTGGGGACGCGATAGGTCTCCAGCGCCCGGTGCAGCCAGTCTCCCCACGCCCGGTCCGCGTGACTGTAGCTGATGAAGGCCCGGTACTTGAACGTCTCGGTCATCGCATGCGCTCAAGGCATGCGCCTTGCGAAACCGTCGGCTGGTCGAGTTGGGCCTGGTGTCGGCGCATCGGTGACTTCGAGACGATGTCTGGACAAGGCGGGGCCACTTGAACAAGACCGTACCATAGCGGGGATGCCATGCCGACAGAGCCTACGCGTCGCGACAGGTCTTTGCGCGCAGGGCTACCAGGCCCGGCTCGAGAAGCTCGGGCTCGAGCAGTTCGCCTTGAATCCCGCGCAGTCGGCCGCCTTCATCAAGGCGGAGCTCGACAAATGGGCGGCGGTGGCGAGCTCGGCCCGTATTCAGGTGGATTAGAACCCATCCGCCGTCATTCCGGGGCGCGCCACCGTTTGGTGGCGCGAGCCCGGAATCCATACTCCCAGGCCGTGGTTATGGATTCCGGGCTCGCCGCTTCGCGGCGCCCCGGAATGACAGCGGAGGGTGTTAATTGCAAGCGGCAGACTGCCAACGCCGCAGCCCGCGGCTTTACAAAACTTTACCTGCGCGACACGGGCGGGAAAACGCCGCCCGCTAGCGTCCCGGGCGCAGGCACTACCGCCTGACACCACGATAGGAGTTCAGGATGGTTGATCAGAGCAATACCAAGGCTTCTGAGGCGGAGCCGTCTCGGAGCAGCCGAGGCGGCCGCCGCGGCACGTTCGTGATCGCGTTGCTCGTCGTCGCGCTGTTGGGCGGCGTCGCCGGGAACATGTTGTCCACGGCGTTCGGCCACGGCTTCGGCATGCACCGGATGAGCTGGCATGGCGGCGGCGTCATGGGCGGGTCGCTCACGCCGGCACAGATCGACGATCGCATCGACCGCATGACCAAGCATATGGCGATCGAGCTCGACGCCACGGCGGACCAGCAGGCCAAGATCGCCGGCATCGCCAAGGCCGCGGTCGCCGATCTGCGCCCGCTGCGGGAGAAGGCGCAGGCCGCGCGCAGCCAGGCGGTCGCGCTCTTGACCGCATCCACCATCGATCGTACTGCGGTCGAGCGGCTGCGCGCGGAGCAGATCGGGCTCGCGGAAACGGCGAGCAAGCGCATCGCGCAGGCGCTGGCCGACACCACCGAGGTGCTGAGCCCCGAACAGCGCCGGAAGGTCGCGGACTGGATGGCGTTCGGTGGTCCGTGGTCACGCTGGCACCGCGGCTGATGGACACGGGTTGTTGTGACCGCAAGCGTCCTCTTGATCGAAGACGACTCCCGTCTTGCCGGCATGGTCAGCGAGTACCTCGGCAAGGCGGGTTTCCACGTCATTCATGCCGAGAACGGCGCGCGCGGCCTCGCGCTGCATGAGCGCCAACCGGTCGACGTGGTGATCCTCGACCTGATGCTGCCGGACACCGACGGACTGGACGTCTGCCGGCAGATTCGCGCTCGCTCCGACAGTCCGATCCTGATGCTGACGGCGCGCGGCGATCCGATGGACCGCGTCGTCGGGCTCGAGATGGGCGCGGACGATTACCTGCCGAAGCCGTTCGAGCCGCGCGAGCTGCTGGCCCGGCTGCGCGCGATCCTGCGCCGGAGCCGGGCCGGGCCGCAGCCCGACGTGCTGCGCTTCGGGCGGCTCGAGATCGACCGCGGATCGCGCGAGGTGCGGCTCGACGGCGCGCCGCGTCCGCTCACCGGCTATCAGTTCGCGCTGCTGCTGGCCCTCGCCGAGCATGCCGGCCGGGTCATGTCGCGTGACGCCTTGATGGACCTGGTCAAGGGTGAGCAGTTCGAGGCATTCGACCGCTCGATCGACGTGCATGTCTCGCGCATCCGCTCGGCGATCGAGGACGATCCGAGAAAGCCGCGCCGCGTCATCACGGTCCGCGGGTCGGGCTACGTGTTCGCCAAAGCGCAGGACTGAGCGCGCGCTCGCACTTGCAGCGGTTGCCGGAGCCAGGTGGCATGCGACGGCTTTATCTTCAGGTCTACCTCACGATCGTGGCGAGCCTGGT
Organism: uncultured Alphaproteobacteria bacterium; assembly: GCA_963708765.1. Classification (GTDB taxonomy): domain Bacteria; phylum Pseudomonadota; class Alphaproteobacteria; order Rhizobiales; family Xanthobacteraceae; genus VAZQ01. Next base: position 116,921 of record CAVPTV010000023.1, read on the forward strand.
CCTGGTCGTGCTCACGGCGGGCCTGCTTTGGCACTTCGTCGCGGGCGTTCCGCCGTTCGGCCAGCCGTTCGAGCTCGCGCGCGAGCTCATTGCCGAGCTCATTCCCCCGCCGGACGCGCCTGCACGGGTTCAGCAGGAAACCATCGACCGGTTGGCGCAGCGTCTCGGAGGCGATCTGGCGCTGTTTAGCGCCGACAGACAGCCGTTGGCCGCCGCCGGTCGCCCGCTCCCGGCGCCCGGCCAACGTAGCCGTGCCGGCGGGTGGCTGCGAACGCCCGCCGGCCCCGCGATTGTGATGCTGCTCCCCGACGGACGCTGGCTGGTCGCGCGCATGCCGCATCGGCAACGTCCCAGCGCGCTCCTGCTGGTGGCTTTCCTGGGGGCCATTGCGCTTGCGGTCGCGTTCGGCGCGCTGCCGATCGTGCGGCGGCTCACCGGACGGCTCGAGCGATTGCAGCGCGGCGTCGAGTCGCTCGGCGCCGGCGATCTGCGCGCGCGTGTCAAGGTCGAAGGCCGCGACGAGGTCGCCCGCCTGGCCGAAAGCTTCAATCAGGCCGCCGCGCGGATCGAGAGCCTGGTCGACGCGCACAAGCTGCTGCTCGCCAATGCGTCCCATGAGCTGCGAACGCCGCTCACCCGCATCAGGCTCGGTCTCGAGCTGGTCGAGACGCAGCCCGAGCGCAGGCAGGAGCTCGCGAAAGATATCGCCGAGCTCGACCAGCTCATCGACGAGCTCCTGCTGCTCAGCCGCCTCGACGCGACCGAGCGTCTCGATGTGCGCGAGGTCGTCGACCTGGCCGCGCTCGCGGCCGAGGAATGCGCGCGCTACGAGGACTGCAGCGTCGCAGGACAGCCGGTGATGGTGCGCGGGGACCCGACCTTGTTGCGTCGCATGATCCGCAACCTCATCGAAAATGCCGAGCTCCATGGCAAGCCGCCTATCGAGGTGACGGTCGAGCGGCGGGACGACCAGGCCGTGCTGCGGGTTGCCGATCGTGGACCGGTGATCGCCGAGGATGCACGCGAACGGCTGTTTTCCACCTTCTACCGCGTTCCGGGACAGCGCGGCCCGCAGGGCACCGGGCTCGGCCTGGCGCTCGTGCGCCAGATCGCGCGCCGGCACGGCGGGGACGCCGGCTACGATCCTGCGCGCGGAAGCGCGTTCACCGTGACGTTGCCGGCCGGCGCGTAGGGATGGCTTCTTCGTAGGGTGGGCAAAACCTGTCCCCGGCTCCGACCGGGGATCGTGCAATGTCGGGGCGCCGCGCCTGCTGGTAGGGGCGACCCTTGTGGTCGCCCTGTTCGTGGCGCCGTTGCGGGCGCCCACGAGGGGCGCCCCTACGCGGCCAGCGCCTCCGCCAGCAGATCGAGTGCGGCCGCGGAGAACGCATGCATGTTGGCGACGCGGTCGCCGCTGCCGGTCTCGAGCGTGATGGCGCGCTCGGCTGCGCCCGCAACCGCGATGCAGCTGTGGCCGGCGGCGTCGCCATAGCGGTTGCCGGTCGGACCGGTGGCTCCGCTTTCCGCCAAGGCCCAGGTCGCCGAGAAGCGTTGCCGCGCGGTTTGCGCCAGCAGCCGCGCATAGGGCTCGGTCGAGGCGCGCATGCCGAGCGCCGATATGTCGCCGAGGTCGAGCAGCGCCCGCCGCGCCACCTGGGTGTAGACCACGGCGCCGCCGAGGAAGTAAGGCGGACGCGCCCGGCAACGCCAGCAGCGCCGCCGAGATCAGGCCGCCGGTCGAGGACTCGGCCACCACGATCGTTTCGCTGCGCGCCTTCAGGAGATGCGCGGCCTTCTCGGCGCGTCGTATCAGCTCTTGCATTGGCGCTCATCTCCCTCTGTGCTCTGCATGATTGGCTCATGGCGCGACCTTGCTCGCCCCGACGCGCCGCGCCTATGATGCCACGAAGGGCGCGGAAACGAGAGCATCGAATGGCGCGACGAGTTGGAATTGTCTTTCTGTTCGGTCTCACGTTATTCGCGCCGGCGGCCGCAGCACAGACCTATCCGGATCGTCCGATCCGGCTGGTCTCGCCGAACCCGGCCGGCGGCGCCAACGACACCATCGTCCGCATCATCGCGGCGAAAATGTCCACCATCCTCGGCGGCTCGATCGTGGTCGACAACCGCGGCGGCGCCGGCGGCAAGATCGGCGCCGAAGCGGTGGCGCGCGCGGCGCCCGACGGCTACACGCTGCTCGCGGGCTCGGTCTCCACGCACTCGTTCGCGCCGCTGATGCCGCCCAAGCCCGGCTACGATCCGATCAAGGACTTCGAGCCGATCTCGCTGTTCGCGCTGGTGCAGAACGTGCTGGTGGTGACCCCCACGCTGCCGGTCGCCAATGTCGCCGAGCTGATCGCGCTCGCCAAGGCGCAGCCGGGCAAGCTCAACTATGCGTCCGGCGGTCCCGGCTCGACCAGCCATTTCGCCGTCGCCATGTTCGTGGCGCTCGCCGGCATCCAGGATCACACCGTCCATGTGCCGTACAAGGGCGGGGCAGGGGCGATGACCGCCACCATGGCGAACGACACCCAGTTCTATTTCGGGCCGATGGCCGGGATGGTGCCGTTCGTCGAAGCCGGATCGGTGAAGGCCTTGGCGGTGAGCGGCGACGCGCGGTCGCCGTCGCTGCCCAATATCCCGACCATGAGCGAGGCCGGACAACCGAAATACAAGGCGATCGGCTGGTTCGGGCTGTTGGCGCCGGCCGGGACGCCGGCTCCCATCGTGGCGCGGTTGAGCGATGCCGTCGCCGAGGCCGTGAAGAGCCCGGAGGTCATCACCGGATTGCGCGTGCAGGGGATCGAGCCGGCGAGCAGCCGCCCGCAGGCATTTGCGGTCTTCGTCCGCGAGCAGCTCGAGCTGCACAAGAAGCTCGCCGAAGAGGTCGACCTCAAGCTTGCTCAATAGACGCAACTGCTCGCTTCGCGTTCCGCTGGTGAGAAAGACATACTGGTGAAAAGAGATGGCGAAAAAGCCCGCAGCCAACAACAAGCGCAGCACGAACGGGAGCCGCTACGGCGACATCCTCTACGAGGTGAAGGATCAGGTCGCCTGGGTGACCATCAACCGCCCGCGCGTCCTGAATGCGTTCCGCGAGCAGACGCTCGATGAGCTGACCGACGCGCTCAAATCGACCCGCGACGATCCCTCGATCGCCTGCGCGGTGGTGACCGGCGCCGGCGACAAGGCGTTCTCGGCCGGCGGCGACTTCTACGCCATGAAGCGCCTGAACTGGATCAACGGCGCGATGTGGAACGACCGCATGCAGGCTCTCGCGATGACCATCCGCGGCCTGCCGATCCCGGTCATCGCCATGGTCAACGGCTGGTGCATGGGCGGCGGCCACGAGCTCGCATTGTGGTGCGACCTGGTCATCGCGTCCGAGAACGCCGTGCTCGGGCAGACCGGCGCCAAGGTCGGCGCCTGCCCGACCGTGGGCGCGACCCAATACCTGCCGCGCATCATCGGCGAGCGCCTGGCGCGCGAGATGATCTTCTGCGCGCGGCGTTTCACCGCGCAGGAGGCCGCGCAGATCGGCCTCATCAACAAATGCGTGCCGCGCCAGGACCTGCTCGCGGAAACGCTGGTCTGGTGCGAGACCATCAAGGGTCACAGCCCGCAGACCTTGCGGATGACCAAGAAGAGTCTCAATTTCGAGTCCGATCTGCTCTATGCCTCCTGGCAGCACGGCATGGAGCTGCTCGCCCATGTCTGGGGCTCGGAGGAAAGCCTCGAGGGCATGGACGCCTTCCTGGAAGGGCGCAAGCCCGATTTCCAGAAATTCCGCATGCGCAACAAGCGCGAGCTCGAGGACTATCTCGACGGTTGCGCCAAGGACCTCAACGCGCCGCCGTCGATGCGCAGGAAGTAGCTCACCGCATGACTCAATCAGCCGATGGCCCGCTCGCCGGGATCCGCGTGGTCGACCTGACCCGCATCCTGGCGGGACCGCTTTGCACCATGATGCTCGGCGACATGGGCGCCGACGTGATCAAGGTCGAGCCGCCCGACAAGGGCGACGACACCCGCGTCTGGGGCCCGCCCTTCGTCGGCGCCGAGGCCGCCTATTTCCTCAGCATCAACCGCAACAAGCGCTCGCTGACGCTCAACATGGCGGTGCCGGCCGGCCAGAAGGTTCTCGCCGGCCTGGTCGAGAAGGCCGACGTGCTGATCGACAATTTCAGGATCGGCACCTTGGAGAAGTGGGGCTTCACCGACGCCTGGTTCGAGCAGCATGCGCCGCGGCTCGTGCGCTGCTCGATCACCGGCTACGGCTCGAGCGGCCCGAAGGCGGCGCTGCCCGGCTACGACTTCATCCTGCAGGCGCAGTCCGGTCTCATGAGCATCTGCGGCGAGGCCGACGGCGGCGCCGACCAAATACGGCGTCGCGATCGTCGACGTCTGCACCGGCATGCTCGCCTGCAATGCCGTCCAGGCCGCGCTCAACGCGCGCCACCGCACCGGCAAGGGCCAGAAGGTCGAGCTGTCGCTCTACGAGACCTCGCTCGCCATGCTGGTCAACATCGCGCAGAACTATCTCTCGGTCGGCAAGGACGGCGGCCGTTTCGGCAACGGGCACCCGAGCATCGTGCCGTACACCACCTATCAGGCCGCCGACGGGATGATCGCGGTCGGGATCGGCAACGAGCGCCAGTTCGCGCGCTGCTCGGAGGTGCTCGGCCATCCCGAATGGGCGCAGGATGCGCGCTTCAACAGCAACCGGGCGCGGGTCGAGAACCGCGACGCGATCGACGGCCTGTTCAACGCGGCGCTGGCATCCGACAAGGCCGACGCCTGGCTGGCGAAGCTCATGGCGGTCGGGGTGCCGTGCGGCAAGATCAACTCGGTCGCGCAGGCGCTCACCGATCCGCACACGCAGGCCCGCCGCATGGTCGAGACGGTCGAGCATCCGGTGCACGGCGCCTTGAAGGTGCTCGGCATTCCGTTCAAGTTTTCCGACACCGCCTGCTCGGTGCGGCGCGCGCCGCCGACGCTCGGCCAGCACAATGACGAGATCCTGACGCAGGAGCTCGGCCTCGACGAGAAATCGATCGCCGAGTTGCGGCAGGCAAAGGTCATTTAGGGCATGCGCATGGAGCAACGTCGACCGCAAGCTCGGTGCGCTCCCTCTCCCGCTTGCGGGAGAGGGTTGGGGGAGGGGTGGCGAAGCGCGACATCGACGCGTGTGCCCCTCGCCCTACCCCTCTCCCGCAAGCGGGAGAGGGGACGCGTGGCGCCGAGCCTTCGCTCCTGCGGAGCATCGCCATGATCAACGCATTGACCCATGTGTCGATCGTCGTGCCGGACATCGAGGCGGCGGCGCGGCAGCTCGGCGAGAAATACGGGCTGCGCGTCGGCGAGCGCGTGCTCAACGCCGAGCAGGGCGTGCGTCTCGCCTATGTCGAGCTCGGCGGCGCCAGGATCGAGCTGATGGAGCCGTCGCGGCCGGATTCGCCGGTCGCCAAGTTCCTCGAGCGCAATCCCAAGGGCGGCATTCATCATTTCTGTCTCGGCGTCGACGACGTCGAGGAGGCCGCGCGCGGTTTCGCGCGGAACGGCGTCCGCGTGCTCGGCGACGGCAAGCCGCAGCACAACGTCGCCGGCGAGCGCATCGCCTTCATCCATCCGGGTGATTTTCTCGGCGCCCTGGTCGAGCTCGAGCAACACCGCGCAACGGACTGAGGAGATCGAGGCCCATGAAGATCAAACGCATCGAGCCCATCCCCGTGAGCTTCCCGATGAAGAAGCCGGTGTTCATGGCGGGCGTCGAGATCAGGCAGGCCGACAACGTGCTGGTGCGGCTCGAAGCCGACAACGGCATGGTCGGCTGGGGCGAGGCGGCCTCCGCCCCGACCATGACCGGCGAGACGGTCGAGAGCATGACGGCGGCCGTCTCCTATCTGGCGCCGGCGCTCCTCGGCCGGCCGGCCGAGGACATCGCCGGCGCGGTGACGGCGATGACCGGCCGCATGTACGGCAACAACGCCGCCAAGGGCGCGATCGAGATCGCGCTGCACGATCTGGTCGGCCGCGCCACCAATCGGCCGGCCCACGCGCTGCTCGGCGGCAAGCGGAGGAGCCGCATCGCGCTGCTCGGCGTCATCAGCAACGGCGAGCTCGCCGCCGACCTGCGCGACGCCGGCGAGCAAGAAGGCCGAGGGCTTCCGGGCGTTCAAGATCAAGGTCGGCATCGACAAGCCGATGGTCGACGGCGAGCGCACGCGCCGGGTCTGCGAGCTGCTCGGCCCGGGCCTGCTGATCTCGTCCGACGCCAACCAGGGCTGGAGCGCCGAGGAGGCCGTGCAATATGCCCGCGCGGTCGCCGGCAGCGGGCTCGATTTCTTCGAGCAGCCGGTGCTGGCGGACGACATCGCCGGCATGGCGGCGGTCGCGGCGGCGGCCGATTGCGCGATCGGCGCCGACGAGAGCATCCACGGCCTCGAGGACATCCGCCGCCACCACGAGCGCAAGGCGGCGCGCGGCGTGAGCCTCAAGACCATCAAGCTCGGCGGCATGCGCGGCGTGATGGCGGCAGGCGCGCTGTGCGAGCAGCTCGGCATGGCGGTCAACGTCTCCTGCAAGACCGGCGAGTCGAGCATCGCCTGCGCGGCCGGCGTGCATATCGCCGCGGCGCTGCCGCAGATCGAATGGGGGCTGACGCTCTCCAACGAAGGCTTGTCCGACGACGCGACCGCGCGCCCGATCCGGGCCGAGCGCGGCCACGTGGAGGTGTCCGATCGTCCCGGGCTCGGCATCGACGTCGACGAGGACCGCGTCCGCCGCTATCGGCGCGACGTGCGGCATGACGCGGCAGGTGGCGCTGAGCAAACGCGTCGCGGCATGAGCCAAGACGCAAACCAATATCGGCATCGGCGTCGATCGGCGCCGGACGCATCGGCACCTTGCGCGCGCGGCTCGCCGCCAAGCATCCGGCGGTGAGCTATCTGGCGATTTCCGACCGCGATCCGGCGCGCGCCCGCGCGCTCGCCGCGAGGCCGGCGCCGATCGCCACAGCGGCAGCAACGAGGAGGTGATCGACGACCCCAAGGTCACCGCCGTGATCGTCTCGACGCCCGAGCAGGAGCATACCGCGCCGATCCTGCGGGCGCTTGAAGCTCGGCAAGCCGGTGCTGGTCGAGAAGCCGATCGGGTTCTCGCTCGCCGACGCCGACCGCATTCTCGAGACGCTGCGCGAGACCAAGGGCAATCTGCGGGTCGGCTACAGCCGCCGCTACAAGGAGTGCTTCCTGCGCGCCAAGGAGCAGATGCTGCACGGCCGCCTCGGCAAGGTCATCGGCGGCACCGCGCGCGTCTACAATTCGCGCGCGCAGGCGTTCGCGATCCTCAAGCGCGATCCGCACGCCACGCCGGTGCTCGACGTGCTGACCTATTACGTCGACCTGATGTGCTGGTTCCTGGAGGGCAACCGGCCGGTCGAGGTGGTGGCGCGCGGCCAGCACGGCATCTTCAAGGAGGCCGGCTACGGCGCCCACGACGTGACCTGGGCGATCGTGACGTTCGCGGACGGCGCGGTGGTCAATCTCGGCGTGAGCTACGCGCTGCCGACGCGCTATCCGACGCTCGGGCAGTCCGACCGCGTCGAGCTGCTCGGCCGCGAGGGCACCATGATCATCGACGACGACCACATGGACCACCTGCTGTTCTCGGAAAAAGGCATTCCGCACGCCTATGTGCCCGACCACGCCGTCGAGATGGCGTTTCTCGGCAGCAACACGGCGGGCGACTGGGCGGTCGGCGATTTCTGGGGCCCGCTCGGCAACGAGACGCGCGCCTGGCTCGACCATCTCGCGACCGGCGCGCCGACCGTCCACACCACGCCCGAGCAGGCCCGCATCAACCTCGAGACCACCATCGCGATCGAGCGCGCGGTGGCGTCCGGCCACTCGGTGCGGCTGCCGTTGCAGTCGGAGGAATGAAGTCGGTTGAGCGCGGTCTATCCGCGTCGTCTTCCGCTCGTGTCGGTTTGCGATTTTTCAAGCGGAGTGTGAGTTCGCTCACATCTCATTCGACGAAGCGCATGTATCATCTCGACACGAAAGTGTAGTCGGACAGGGAGGCGACAATGACCGTGCGGGTGGTCTTCTTCGATATCGGGGAAACGCTCGGGCAGCTCTCGATCAGTCCCGACGGACGGCCGTTGCGTCTGGACCTCTACCACCACGTCAGGCGGATCTTGGCCACGCTGCGCGACAAAGGGCTGCGGCTCGGCGTCATCTCGAACACCGGGGCTGTCCACGATCGGAGATCGACGCGCTGCTGCGCGAAGCGGGAATCGTCGAATACTTCGACCAGACGCTGCTCCTCTACAGCTCGGTGCTGGGACTGGAGAAGAGCTCGCCGGAGATTTTCCTGCGCGCGGCGCAGATCGCGCAGCAACCGGCCGCGTACTGCATGTTCGTCGGGGAGGCGAGCGCGGAGCGCATGCATGCGGCGGCGGCCGGAATGCAGGTCTGTCCCCATCCGTTGCTGATCGACGATGCCCTTCGCGGGGACACCTTTCGCTTCGTGCGGATCGTCGTTCCGGCCGAGAGCGCGGGCACCGACTGGCGCGGGGCGTTGCGATATCCCGTGTTGCCGGTGCAGGTTTCCGGCGCGCAGGAGAAGGTCGTCTATGCGATCGCCTCACGCCGGGCGCGCGTTCTGATCGCCAATGCGCAATTCCCGTTCCAGCCGCTCGGGCGCGAAGGCGACCCGCTGGTCACCGACGTCTATCTGCTGCGCGACGATCGCGCCGCCCGCACCGGGTTCCTGTCCAATGAGGGACAGTCGGAGCCGATCGTGGCGGGTGACCTCGATGCCGAAAGCGTGCTGTCGGGATCGTCCGAAGGCCTGGTCGTGGCGTTGCCCGCCGGCCGCTCGGTCGAAGAGCTGCACATGGAGGAAGCCCAGCACGGCCATAATTCGAAGCTCGTGCCGGATCCGGGCCTGCTGGAGAATTTTGACACGCCTCCACCCGCGGCGCCGTGGCTTGCGCGCGCGGTCGTCGACACCGCGCTCGATCCTGCCGAGCTCGCGATCCTCAACGAGATCACCAAGGCGAGGATCGAGCGTTCGCTTGCCAAATATGCCGGGACCGAGCCCCTGAGCGACGGCGCGCGGCTCGGCAGCCGGCATATCCAGAGCAATGACAATGCGCGCGCGGTTGCCGAGCTGGCACGCGATCTCTCCGCGTCCGGCAGGCTCGAGGTCACGCTGCATCCGTTTACCCACGAGGGTCGGGAGCTGTTCAATGTCGTGGCTCATTTGCAGGGTGACGACGCGAGCGTCGTCCTGGTGACGGCTCACCTCGATTCGACCGCGGCATCCAGTCTGCCCTACGATCCGGTGCGCGATCCGGCGCCGGGAGCCGACGACGACGGCAGCGGCGTGGCCGCCGTGCTGACGGCGGCGGAGACGCTGCTCAAGCTTGCCTCCGCGAGGCGGCCGCGCCGAGCATCCGGTTCGTGCTGTTCAATGCCGAGGAGCACGGGCTGGCCGGCAGCAAGGCCTATGCGATGGGTCAGGCTGCGATCGGCGCGCGCATCGCCGCCGTCCTCCAGATGGACATGGTCGGGTTCAACCGGGAGCCGCCGCGATCCTGGGAGGTGCACGCCGGCTTCTTGCCGTCAGCGGATGTGCAAAGCTAGCCGCGAGCTGGCGGAGCTGCTGGAGAAATTGCGTCCCGGCCGTTTCTCCGAGCTGACCGCGGCGCAGATCTATCTCAGCTTGCGCCCGCTGCCGTCGGAGCGCGATCCTGCCGAGGGCCGCAGCGACCACTCGCCATTCCACGAGCATGGCTACGCCGCCTGCGTGACGTCGGAAGATTTCTTCGCTGGGCCGCACCCGGAACTCGCCGGCTCCCGAACGCAATCCCGATTATCACAAGAAGACCGACACCTTCGTGGATCCGGAATACGCGGCCGACATCGCCCGGGTTGTCGCTGCCGCCGCCTGGGTGACCGCTCGCAGCTAGAGCATGTCGCGGCGAAGTTGATGCACAACGGCGCAACAAACTCGGTGTGTTCCCCTCCCCCTTGTGGGGAGGGGTTAGGGGTGGGGGTCCGAGTTGGGAAACCGAGACATGTCCAAACCTGACGAGCCGCGAAGTTGGGCCAAGCGGGATCGCACGAAGGCGCCGCCGCAACGTCAGCTCGCGCGTGACATGCGCGCCGCGCCGACCGAAGCAGAACGGAAGCTATGGTGGCACCTGCGTCATCGGCTTCCCACGCCGGGCACTCATTTCCGTCGCCAAGTTCGTATCGGCCGATACATCGCCGATTTTGCTTGTCACGCGAAACGCCTCATCGTGGAGGTCGATGGAAGCCAGCATGCACCAGGTCAGCTGCCGATGAGGAACGCACGAAGGCCCTTGCGGCGAATGGCTATCAGGTCCTGCGATATTGGAATAACGATGTGTTGACGAATATTGACGGGGTACTTGAGGATATTCTGAGCAAGATCAATTCGGCCCCCCACCCTAACCCCTCCCCACATGGGGGAGGGGAACACACCGAGTTTGTTGCCCCGTTGTGGATTAATTCGACGGAATCCGCTTTGGTCGACGAGGTTTCGAACTCGAGGTGAGGGCCTGAGCGGGCTGGACTGCTCGGTGACCGCCGGCACATCGATTGTGGTTGTTCCACGGAAAGGGAGACTGACGATGCAGGGACCGGAGTATGCCGTATTCACCGAGCTCTCGCCCGACAGCAAGACGATGACCCCGGGCTTCAACACCCGTGTGTTTACCGACGTCGACTCGCAACGGGGCAACAGTATCCGGTGCGACTTCAAAACCGGCGCGATCACGCTCGCGCCGGGCTCGTATCACATCACGGGGTTCTCCATGTCGACGTACAATTCCGGCGGTGAGCCGCCCGAGATGACCACCGTGCGATCACCCGCCGCGGCCGGCTATTGCCGGCTGCGAACCTACGACCCGAAGGCGACTGTGGACCCATCCAATATGCGGTCCATTCCCAATGAGGATCCCAGCGTCTTCTGTGTCGGAAGTCCGTGCACGCCGAACATGACCCCAAGCCTGTTCGAGGCGTACTACACGACGGAAAAGGAAGCTCAGATCATTCTGGAACACCAGATGGGCCACGCCCCGGACAAGATCTACCTTCGCGTCTACACCGAGAAATCGAAATGGCATGCCTTTGCCAGAATCGCCATCCGCCGGATCTGAAGTCGGGAACGTGCCCGTGCCCATTCCAGGGTGTTGGACGTTCGTGCGATCCGGCACGCCCGTTCTACAATGGGCGGATCGAATAGATCACCTCGCCCTTGAACTTCCCCTCATCCGGCACCCACGGGAAGTAGATCACCCATTGGAGATGCACCTGCGCGCCGACTTGCTTGAGACCGGCGAACTCCTTGACGAGCTTCCCGGTCATGTTCACCACGTCGAGGACACCCTGGGGGCCGATGACCAGCGCCTGCGGAACCCACTTCATTCCTTCCAACGAGCTCAGGAACAAGCGGTAGAACTCAGTGGCCTGCGCATGGCCCTCCCAGCGCTGCCCCGCGGTCGCCAGCTCCATCACGCAATCATCGGTGAAGACGCTGAGCATGACCTCCATCTGCGTCTTGAACTCATCCTCCGTGAACGGCTTGAACAGGACTTCTTCGGCGTGAACGTGGGTCAGCCAGGCTCGCCGAACGGCATCGTAGCTCTCTGACGTGACTCCCCAGGTGATTGGCAGGCCCCTGAAGCGAGGATCGTTGAGCAGCTGTGCAACTGGATCTGCGCTCATTCTTGTCCTCGATTCCATGAAACCGATCACATCCAACGGTCGTCATTCCGGGACGGCGCGTAAGCGCCGGGCCCGGAATCCATACTCCCAGGCTGTGGGTTATGGATTCCGGGCTCGCGCCTTAGGTAAGGCGCGCCCCGGAATGATGCCCATAGGATTCGGATTTTGGAATTGCAGCACTACTTGCTGGACGCGGCATACCCGATGGCACGTTCGGGCTGAGCGGCAGCCGTGCGCTCAGGGCCGCTGAAAAGGTCTTTGAGAGACTTTGGAAACCATGAAGGCGACCTGGGAGCTGGGCGGGTTCGCAAGACGCTCGACCACCACGAGGCGGGTGACCTCACCCCGCAAGAAGGCGTTCAGGAACGCGTCGTAGTCGGCTGAAGGACACGCATCCGTTCGACTGGCCGCTGGGACCGAGCAGGTACGAATGCGCAAGGATGCCGTCGCGTCCATACATCTTGCCGTCGCCGACCGGAGTGAGGCGAATGGCGCGATCGCCGTGAAAAAGGTTCTCTCGCAAACTGAGGTCATAGACATTCGGCGGCGTCGGCCCCTCGCGCTTCACGTTGACATAGCGAGGATCGTCCATGCGCCTGCCAAAGCCGGAATGTGCTTCCATCCTGCGTCCGTCCGGCATGTAGACGGTACGCGCGGTGATATCATAGATCGCGGTGCGGCTGTCGGCATCGACGGTTACGCTCGAGCCTTTCGGCATTTCCAAGGCGGCAAGCCGGATTTTCTTTGCGGAGCCGGCGGGCGGCGGCGAGGCGGGCGACGCAGCGCTCTGCGCGGACCGACCGACGGCAGGATGTCCCACGACACGCTGCTCCGGATCCGCGGCGCTGGCAAGCGCACGACGCTCTGCACGCTGCTCGTGCGCTCCTCCGTCTCCGTGGTCGTGGCTGGCGCGCGGGCGGTCGAAACCGCCGCGACCGCAAAACGCTGGTCGAAGGAATCCGCAGGCTGGTCGAACAGAAAACGCTCATCGAAGGATAGCGGGTCGCCACAGGCTTACCGGTGGCTCGGACCGCCTTGCCGTCTCCTGGATCGCCGACACGAAAGCATCCGTGCTCAGGCTCGCCACGCGCAAGCGCAAGCCTTCTGACATCTGCGACCCGAGGGAAGCCGGGACATCGCCCGATGGGAGGGCAAGCCCAAACGCAAACCCCGCAACCAGCGCCGCAATCCCCGCGGGGATCAAGCGCATCCCGACGTTAACCAAGAATCCCCCGTCTACCCTAGCGCGGTCCCCTTGTCCGGCGGTCGCCGGCACACCGCGTTCCCCGATTTCCAGCCGCAGAGAGCAGAAGATTGCGGCAAAGAATTCGGGCAAAATTGTCCCCTTCGGGGCCAGCGGGGTGGCCGGCTGCGCTACGTCGAGATGGCGTTTTCTCGGCAGCAATACGGCGGGCGACTGGGCGGTCGGCGATTTCTGGGGCCCGCTCGGCAACGAGACCCGCGCCTGGCTCGATCATCTCGCCACCGGCGCGCCGACCGTCCACACCACGCCCGAGCAGGCGCGCATCAACCTGGAGACGACCATCGCGATCGAGCGCGCGGTGGCGTCGGGGCATTCGGTGCGGCTGCCGTTGCAGATGGAGGATTGAAGTCGGTTGAGCGCGGTCTATCCGCGTCGTCATGGCCGGGCTTGGCCCGGCCATCCACGTCTTTACCGCCGCAAGTACGATGTCGTAGGTTTCCAGGGTGTTAGACGTTCGCGCGATCGAGCACGCTCATCTTACAATGGGGCGGCCGAAGGTGGTATCCAGCCCTCTGACGTGACTCCCCAGGAGATTGGCTGGCCCCTGAAGCGAGGATCGTTGAGCAGCTGTGCAACTGGATCTCGCGCTCATTCTTGTCCTTTCCGTAGAGCCATGCCGGGACATCGTGATGTGGTACGAGTGTCGAAGTCAGCCCGGAATCTAGGCCTGTTGTCGAACAGGCTGACCAAAGCCATGCCGATCCCAAGATTTCCAACGGACTCGCCGGCGCCGCGCGGCCAGTCTAGACGTCCTTGGCCGTAAAGCTTCGAAGACGGTCAGGGAGAGCGGCCGTATGGAAAAAATGGCCGTCCTCATATTTGGAAGCTTTTCCAAGTGCTCTATACGACCACCATAAGTCCCTTGTAGTCGAGAACCGTACTGCCGGCTGATCTAGGTGATGGATAACTTGAAAAAGAAACAACTTCTCCATCGCGCGTTCTCGATCTGGGCATTGATTTCCCCCGCGTGTGCCGTGAGTTGAAATCCATTGGCCCGCGGGTCTGGATACGCGAGCACGACGACTTTCTGGAGCACGTCTTCACTCGTGCTCCAGTTGGCGAAGACATACCGTGCCGACAGCTCGTCCGTGGGCGACATCGTTACGTGCGTTTCGGCGTTACGTGCGTTTCGGCGTTACGTGCGTTTCGGCATAAATACCCGGCGCGACCGCTTCGCGTTGTGGAGCACGAACAATCCGACGAAGGCAGGTGAAAAGCGATATTAATCAATAGCTCCGTTGGTTCCCCGTCGCTTCCGGCACTCCAACTAATCTTGCGAAAGTGCGGAGGCTCGGCTCGCGAAAAGCGGCTCAAAATCAGTCGCTTACGAGTTCCGTACTAAATCCGCGCAGTCGGGAGGTTTGGAGACAAACGGGCCGAGAGAGAGAATTTCGGCTCTCGGCCGGCGTAGCGCAGTGCGGAGGTTTGCGCGCGAAGGCCCGTGGTTATTGGGCTTCTATGCGCGCTCGGAAGCCAGCGGAGAATGTTGGTCGCGGAAGGACTGGCGGAGGGAGAGGAACTGGGATCCAACGTTCTCCAGGTAGCCCAGCGTAGCCAGCGAGTTCAAGAGTAGACGGAGGGATAACGCGTGCCTTCGCGCGTGTTCAATTCCCGAGGGGCCTGAACCCGCCTTCAGGCCCTACGGACGGGCTCGCAGCCGGACTTTGGGCAGCTTTCGGCGTAGTCCAGACATGCGCCCCTCGCTCGCCCCACTCGTTCGCGCGTTTTTGTGGTCCGGCTTCGAAGCCGAAGGGCTTCTATCTCACACCGGCAGGACGATCTCGCAAGCCAGTCCTTCTGCGTGCCAGTCGAAACGCATCTCACCCTTCAGCTGGCCTCGAATGATGCCGTCCATCACTCTCGTACCGAAGCCCCGACGCGTGGGCGGCTTGACGGGCGGGCCGCCCGTCTCGGTCCAGCGGAGGATGAGGCGTCCGTCTGACGCACACGACCATTCGACCTGAACATGTCCTGCGGTTACAGACAGAGCCCCGTGCTTGGCCGCGTTGGTCGCAAGCTCGTGCAGCGCAACCGCGACTGCCTGGGCTATTTCCGGCCGCATCAGTAGTTCAGGACCGTCAATACGCGCGCGATCCTCCCCGTCTCGGCAGTAGGCGGCAAGCTCATCCTTGACCAGAGTGTGAAGCTCGGCGCCAGTCCAGCGAGTTTCCACGAACAGCCTGTGGACGTTCGCGAGCGCCTGGATGCGTCCCTCTATTGCTTGCTTGAGACCTTCGGGCGTGTCGGAGTTGGAAAGGTGCACGGTCGCCTGCACGGTCGCCAATACGTTCTTGGCTCGGTGCTCGGCTTCGCGGGCGAGAATAGCAATTTGCTCCTCGCGCTGCTTTCGCTCGGTGATATCTCGCGTGAAGCAGCGGGTGTGAACGAACTTGTCGCCATCCCACAAAACGTTCGAATTGATGAGCACGTCGCGGATCGAGCCATCTTTGCACCGGAGACGCGCCTCGCAATTGTGTAGCGTTTCTCGATTGGTCAGCCGTCGAAGAATGCTCTCAATCACCGGCTGGTCCGCATGAAATTCCGCGATGTGACGCCCGATGTATTCTTCGCGCGTGAAACCGAGCATGTCCATTTCGGTGCGATTGGCCCAGAGAATGATTCCATCCGGGCCGACCCAGTGCATGCCCACGTTGGCGTTTTCCACGAAGTCGCGTAATTCTTGCTCAGCACGTCGCGCTGCTTCTTCGGCACGTTTGCGATCAGTGATGTCTCGGGCTATTTTTGATGCGCCAATGATTGTTCCTTGGGCATTTCTGACAGGGGAGATGGTCAGCGAAATCTCGATCGAGTTGCCATGCTTGCATAGGCGAACGGTTTCATAATGTTCGACGCGCTGGCCGCTTCGGATGCGCGCAATGATCACGTCTTCCTCTTCTAGACGATCCGGCGGTATCAGAATTGTGATGGGCTTGCCGATGACCTCGCCGGCCGTGTAGCCAAAAATCCGCTCTGCGCTCTTGTTCCAGCTTGTGATCGTGCCATCGAGATCCTTGCTGATGATTGCGTCGTCACTCGACTCGATAATGGAGGCGAGCCGCTGCGCGATCTCCTCATTTCGCTTGCGCTCGGTGATGTCCACGAACATGTTCACCGCGCCCACGATCTTGCCCGTCCTATCGCGTAGGGGTGATGGGAACGCCATGAAGGGCATGCGCGTGCCGTCGGGCCGCTCGACGACGGCCTCCTGTCCGGCGACGGCGCGTCCTTCCTTCAACACGACCGCCATCGGACACTCGTCGTGCGGCAGCGGCGTGCCGTCGGGCCAGTACATGCGCCATGAACCGCACCACCGGTCGATGTTCAGCCTTGGATAGCGGCCCCACAAGGCGGCGGCGACTTCATTATAGAATGTGATGCGCCCGTCGGCATCGGTCGTGTAAACAGCGGCGGGCAGCGCGTTAAGCAACTCATGCAGCCGCTTTTCACCTTCCGCGTCCAGGGCGAAATTGAACTGCCGCCCCAACAATTCAAAATCCTCGTTGCGCTGCGTCACTGCTTCCACGTGTGACATAGGCTACCCTCTCTGGTGGACACCAATCAGCCCATACATTGGCCGAATTCTGAGCGCCAACTGATTACTACGATTCCGGACGATTACCCGGCGAATGTTATCCGTCGGTCCAGTAGCCGACATAGGCAACCGAGGCCCCATCCGTTTGGGAAGGACCAAGAAGTCGCTTGTCCCGTTCATTGTAGGGGCGCACGCATGCGAACGCGCGACCGTCCGATGGCGCGATAGAGCGCTTGTCAGCGATGACGGCAACTGTTTCGGATTCGTAGCTACGGTCAGTTTTGACTAGGTACACCATCACACGGTCCATGAAGGCGCAACTTGCCCTGAGCAGCGCGCCGGACATCCGCCGACGCCCGCACCAAGCCCCGAAGGGCACTTGGCGGCAAAAAACCTAGGCGGGCGCTTCGTGATTTCAAGAGTTTGCCGAGGCCACGCCATCAAAAAAATTTCTCGCGCAAAATCAAGTGCGTGAGAACGGCGATCCCAGAAGCCCGCGAGCTCTTAACCGCCGGTCAGGGTCATATCGGTGATCGGGTGAATTCCGATCTTGACCGCATGCAAGACGATTGGCGGCCACGCCAGCCGCTTCTACCCGCTCAGTTCGATTTCCCTTGTGCCGGCCGCAGCAGCTCGGCTACCGCGTGAATGAGATCGTGATCCGTATAAGGCTTGGGTAGGAAGGCGGAGGGTTCACTGAAAAGCGACTGCATTCCATCGGTCAGGTTGCGTCCACTCGTATAAAGTATCGGTATCCCTGGACGTGTCTGACTAGCCGATTGCCCGAGCTCTAATCCACCCTCGGCCTGGTCTCGGAGTCCCAAGTCAGTGAAAATGAGATCGATCTTGTTTTCGGAGTGAACGATAGCGTCCGCTTCGGCCAGCGTACTGGCAGACAACGTTTCGTATCCCGCATGTTGAAGCACGGATTCCGCCAGGACGAGAACCTGCACCTCGTCCTCGACAACCAGCACGACTGCCATTCGCGCCCCCTTACGCAGCATGTACCAACACTGCGTGAGCGAACCAGTTCCAAATGAAATGAGCTAGGGCTACCTCAGGTGCCGGCCTCTACGCCGGCGTCCTCCTCGTCCATTACCGCTTGCATCCATTCGCGGGCCATTTGAAGAAGCTTCTCCCGAAGCAGGGGCGTATCAGCCTGCTCCGCGAGCCTCACACAATCCCGAGCGTAAAGTTCAAACTGCTCTGCGGACGACATGGTGTGCCTCCCACGAGATTCCTTTCGCCCGAATAATGCCGATCAATGCGTCGGGTTCCCGCCCGCCGACCTGAAGGGTCTTGCCAATTTCGCCAAATTTTTTATCCAAGCGTGGGAGAGCTTTTGTTGGGAGCCAACCGATGAGCCGCGCCGATGAATTCCGCAAGAAATGCGGACGAGTGCCGCGACAAGGAGCGCTGGCTAAAGATCGCCGAGCATTGGTTGCAAATGGCCCAGGAAGCAGACGCTGACCCGCGCCCGGAGACCACGACCAAGCCAGTTCCGGTTGATCGACGTGTTGAAGGTGGTCGGCCGTCTCACCTACCGCGACGACGATGCCCGCGCGCTGGAGGCGACGCTGCGACGATCGTGAACTCGAGGAGGACTGGAATGGGTGACAGCGCAGCCGCAAAACCCTGGCCGCCCAAGACCAACGCGATCGCCGCACGCATCATCCTCTGGGCCGGCGACACCCTCGGCGTCGCCTACGACTTCCCGGACGGGAAGCACACCGCGCATCCGATTGAAGCGGATGACTGGCCGATCATTCGCACCCTCGAGGAAGTTGTCGGCTGACCTACAGCAGCGATGCGGTGCGCGATTGTGCCGCCAAGTCCCGACAATGACCGACAAGCCGCGCACCTTCGCCGAAGTCGTCGCGGCGCAGGACCCGGCCCTGCGCGAGCGGATCGAGGGGGCCGAGCTTCACCGTGACCCGCCATCGAAAATGACTTTCACGCTGGCGTCGTGCTGCAGGAGGATCGGGACGACGATGGGAAATGGCGCGTGGAGTACCAGGACGACGACGGCGCCTGCTACGTGACGATCTTCGCCGGGCCCGAGGCGGCGCGCCGCGCCCGCGACTATTTCGAGGCGCTCAAGATGCACATGCGCTTGCGGTCAGCTCGACCCGCGCTCATCATTCCCGGTCCGAGTGCGTGACGGCGTTGACCCACCATTCTGACAATCACGCCCCCTGCGGTCATGCTCGCTGCTGTCACCGCGTTGCCCGATCGGCATCGTCGGCACGCACCAACCATTCCCGCCAGACCGTGAGCAGCGCTGCCATGATGACGGGTCCTAAGAAGAGACCGATCAGCCCGAACACCTGCAGGCCACCGAAAATGCCGATCAGTGCAACCAAGAACGGCAAACGCGCGGCGTTGCCGACCAACGTCGGCCATACGAAGTGGTCACCCGCGAGCATGACTGCCGCGCCCCATCCAAACACCGCCAGTGCCGGCCAGAGGTTGCCGCCGCCAATGAGAAGGACCAACGACGCGACCGCGAAAGCCGCCCAGGCTCCGAACGGCACCATTGCGAATGCGATCGTGAGCATCGTGAACAGCACGGGGCTCGGCACGCCGGCGACCAGGTAACCAACGCCGATCAACAGGCCTTCGGCGACGGCAACCAGCACCGTGCCGTTCACGGTGCCACGTACCGCGCCGACCATCCTGCTGGCCAGACGCTCTCCGGGGTCACCCAAGATGCGATCGGCCGTGTCCAGGAGGCGATCGGCGATCCACGCCCCGTGCCGCAGAAAGCCGAACAAAGCGATCAGGCACAGAAAGAACATGAAGCCGCGGTGAAGGAGTTGACTGCCAAGCGCAGTGGTCCATTCGGCCGCTTTCTCGGCGTTGACACTTTTGAACCAACTCGCTGCAGCCGCTGGATCGGTCAAGTTCTGTTCCCACCACTGGCGCACCATCTCTGCGGCGATCGGCAACTGTACAACCCATGGCGGGATGGCGATCCCACTTTCGCGCGATTGCGTGATCCAAGCGAAAGTCGCATCGCCCTGGCGGGCGATCTGATGAGCCGCAAGCGCCAGCGGCATGAAGACAACTCCAGCGATCAGCATCGTGAAGATTAACGGAGCCAATATCGGTGACCGGGTCTCCCCGAGGTACGGCATGCAACGGACGTAGAGCGGCCACGCCGTGATGGCGATGATAGCGGCCCATCCCACCGCAGGGAGAAAATCAGCGGCGACCCACAGCGCCAGGGCAACGAGCGCAATCGTCAGCGCCGTCCGCGCGACCATCCGAGCTTGGGGGTTCGAGGGCAGTGGGGCGCGCCGGTCGGGTTTTGCAGGCTCGGCGCGGGGCTTGGATGTGCGGCGATCGGACATCACCCATTCCTGAACCAACGAAGGATTGGCAAAGCTCGCCTCGGTGCAGCGCGATACGTATGCCCTGGCGCCTCCGGAATGGGATATCCGGTAGACGAGAGATTGCCACAGCGGTCTCCCGTTTCACGATGTCCGAACATGCCGACCTAACATTCGGCACAAAGGAAAGTTGCCTGGACGGGGCTCGATGCCCCCGCGCATCGCAAGACTTTCGAACCCCCTGCCCATGGGCACGTTGGCGGCCACGGCGCCAAGGTGTTGTCGTTCTTGCCAAATTGGCAGAATTTTTATCATTTTAGCACGGGCGAGGAGAGCTGCATTGCGAGTTCAACCCCGACGAGCCGCGCAGACGCATACCGTAAGAATGCCGACGAGTGCTCCAGCAGGCCGAGCAGCAATCAACCACTTGAACAAAATGCTGGCTTGAGGATCGCCGAGCATTGGGGTGCTCATGGCGCAGGAGGCGGAGGCCGCCGATCTTGATTGTGCGTCGCTGTGCCATCGCGCGCGCGATCACTTGGGATGAGAACGAGATGGCCGAAATTCGGACGGAGAACTCGGGCGGGGACGCCCGGTCGGCGCAAACGCATCACCTTTACCGTCGACCGGAGTTCGCAACTGTCAAAGGTCGCCGATGCGCCTGGAACTTATACATGAATCCACTGTTGTTCCTGGTCGTATGAGGAGCGTCTAATGAGCCGTGGTTTTCCATCGATGACTGCACTCCTGGGACTGCTCGCGATCGCGGGCTATCAGAACAGGGACAAGATCGCTGAAATGCTCGGTGGACTCGGAAAGAGCACGTCTGGAGTTGCGGGCGAAAGCGGCCTGGGCGGCTTGCTCGGCCAGCTGAAAAGCAGTCTTGGCGGGGCTGGAGCAGGCGGGGTCCTTAGCGGTGGGCTGGCTGAAATCGTGGACCGCTTCAAGAAGAGTGGCCAAGGCGAAACCGCAGAATCATGGGTAGGTACGGGACCCAACAAACAGGTCACGCCGGCCCAGCTCGAGCAGGCCATTGGGCCTGAGGTGCTGGCTACCTTGTCAAAACAAACAGGATTGTCGCGGGACGAGTTGCTCGCGCGCCTGTCGCGCGAGCTTCCCGCCGCTGTCGATAAATACACGCCGCATGGCCGACTTCCGACGGAAGCGGAGTTTTCGCGTACCTAAAAGAGGCTGCAATGGCGACCAAGGCAAACTTCACATCGGAGGAATGGGGCAAACTCCTCGCTAGCCCGATGATAGCAGGGATGGCCATCACTGCGGCCGACCCGAGTGGGCTCTGGGGTCTATTGAAAGAAGGCATGGCCGGAGGCTGGGCTCTGGTCGAAGCGCGCCAGAGCAATCAGGCGAATCCACTGGTGAAAGCTGTTGCGGAGGACTTCTCAACGGCTGAAGGGCGTACTGCCGCGCGAGCGGCGGTCGATGCAAGATTTCACGGACGCCAAGCTTGACGGTCTCAAAGACAAGGCTCTTGCCGAATTGAAGAGTATCTCAGGCATTCTCGATGCTAAGGCTCCAGACGACGCTGCTCCTTTTAAGGCTTGGCTGCAGAACGTGGCCCAAAAGGCTGCGGAGGCTGGTAAGGAAGGCGGATTCTTAGGTTTCGGAGGTGTTGCCGTGAGCGAGGCGGAGAAGGCCACGCTGGTGGAAATCTCAGCGGCCCTAAGTCGGACCGGGACCGCTTCGGTCTGAGCGGGAGGGTGCCGTGGGCATAATCTGGACCATCGTCATTGGCTTCGTCGCGGGCGTGATCGCGAAGCTCGTAACGCCCGGGAGCAACGAGCCTTCTGGCTTCATCTTGACAACCATCCTTGGAATTGTGGGTGCCTTCGTTGCTTCTTGGCTGGGTCAAGCCTTAGGTTGGTACCGTCCTGGTGAAGGAGCCGGTCTGATCGGCGCGGTCGTCGGAGCCATAATCGTCCTGCTGATCTGGGGTGCATTTATGGGCCGGCGGAGTTCTGATCGGATCTCGATGGCCTCCCAGGCGGTCGCGTGAGCTCAGGGGCCATCGCATCATTCGCTCCGCGCTCCAAATTGAGCCGTACACTACTGTCGTTCGCCAAGCTCTGGCGATTAAGGACGGATGGCAACTACTGGTCGTGAATGGCTTGCGCTGGCAGAGCAGGTCGAATGGATCGAGCGGCGTTACGGCTCCGCCTTTTCTCGCTGAAGAATTGTGGCAGGCTGAGCTGCTTGGGAACTTCGGCTACTCCCTCGCGTTAGCGGCACATGTTCGTGTTCTTTTCAAACGGAGTGGGCGTTGTCGGATCGATCGTCATCTCGCTCCTGTTGACGCTCCTGCTGGTCTACGCGTGCAGCGGACCATAGCGAGGAGGCCAGAATGGCTGTAAACAAACCTGTCGGCGACAACGCTCGCAAGGGTGCGGTCCGAAAGCGCACCCAACGCAAGGGTGCCCTGATGGGCAAGACCGCGTGGACGAAGCGCAGCAAGGAGAGCGGGCGCTTCATGGACGTGAAGAAGAGCAAGAAAAAATTCAAGGGCGTCCGCCGGGAGAAGTCCGCGTAGTCACAAGTCTTCCCGAAGTCCCTTGTAGGACGGATGGTGCAGGTCCGGCGAAAAAGGGCAAATTCACCACGTCGCAGGACAACGTCGGCCGCTCCCTTGCGACAGACCGTCGCAAGAAGGCGAAGACGGTCGCCAAGAAAGGCGAGGGCGATCGTGGTGATCAGAAGCCCAGAAGGGCGAAGAAGAAAAAAATGTCGATGTTGAGCCGCCTCTTCGGCGGTTAACCCGCCCTTTTGTGTCGCGCGCTCGACCGACTGGCCGACTACTCATACCGTGCCCGATGATCTGCACGACCCGCCTTGGGCCAATCAAATGTCACGCGGTCGAAGGTCCCGTAGGTCTGCTCGAATCGTACGGGCGAATGACAGGTCTCGCGGGCGGGCTGCCTCGTCGCTCGCTCGGCATCAGCGACGGTAAGCTTTTTTCCGTTTCGTGATTGGGGCATCGCTGGCGTGCCTCTTGCCGAGATCGACAAGCTCGACGCTCTTTTGCGTCTCACCGGAACCTTTGGGTTCCGCGCACGTTTGGGGAGCGACCCGCCCGCTGGAATGGCCGGTCTTACCCATGGAGGCAACTATGCATGGGATCATCTATCTGGTCGGTCTGATCGTCGTGATCTTGGCTGTCCTGTCGTTTTTCGGTTTGCGTTGAGCGCTCACGCGCAGAGGATTTTGCCATGTCACAGACCTATGGAACGGCTCCGGCCGCCATTGGCGGCGCGGGCGAGGGCGCACAACCGATACCGGGTGGGCCGCTGTCATATGTCCATTGGGGACCGGTCATCGGCGGCGCATTGGTTGCCGCCGCTACGTCCTTCGTCCTGATGACCTTCGCAGCGGGACTTGGACTTGCGATTGCATCCCCGTCGCCGACTTGGCGAGACACGTCCGTCGCCCTGATGGTGCTCTCGGGCTTTTGGGTGCTGGTCGTTGCGGTGGCTAGCATGGCCTTGGGGGGCTATCTTGCCGGCCGAGTGCGATCAACTTGGTCCACCAACCCCGATGAGATCGAGTTTCGGGACGGTGCTCATGGATTGCTGGTCTGGGCGCTCGCAATCGTCATCGGCGTCGGGCTTGCCTCGGCGGCCACCGCCGCGATCTCGTCGGTTGGCGGGTCGACCACCACGGTGGATCGCCCCGCCGCCGCAGAGCCGGCGTTCCTCGCGTTGGAAATTGACCGCCTGTTTCGGTCTGACCGGCGTCCCGAACGGGCCGATCCCGATGCGCGCGCCGAGGCTGGGCGCATCATCATGACGGGGCTCGGCCACTCTGACATCGCCCCTGCCGATCGCGCACATCTCGTGCGGCTGGTCTCGTCGCGGACCGGCCTCGCAGCGGCGGACGCTGATGGTCGAGTGACGCAGATTGTCGCCGAAGCAAAGCAGGCCGCGCGGCGGGCACGGGTGAGTGCGATCATCATCGGATTCATGACGGCGGCCTCGCTCGCCGCAGGCGCCGTCGCCGCCTGGATGGCGGCCGGCATCGGCGGGCGGCACCGCGACCACTCGATCTCCCCGCCGCTGCGTTGGCAATGGCGCCGGGTGGCGGCGTAGTCTAAGCGCCGAAACGTTGGTCGCTTCCAAGAGCCCGGCTGCTGTGGAGCGCCGGGCTCTTTCCATGCGACCTCGTTGTTGTGCGACGATCCGATTGGCACGCTCGGTGGGGGGAACGATATCCAGCGGGAGCTATTGTTCCAGAGGCAGGACGCAGGACGGTGCCAAGCCGCACCTCGGTCGCTGCGAAAGGCAACAATATGTTTTCATGGTTCATCTCCCCGTGGGAAGCATCGGTGCAAGCGCAACGCCTTTTCCTTCGCTTGGCTTTCGGGGCAGAACGATCACGACGGGAAGTCTCATCGGAGGGAGGACACGACCCTCGAGCGGGCGGAGTGCCGTCGACTCCAACGAGTCATGTGCGCAGCCTTCGGAGTTGGTGGAGAGGGCAACTAACGGAATCGCAGGTGAGAATGCCCGCAAGGCCGACGCGCGCAAACGCAGTCAGCTCCAGATAGAGACGATGGGGCGGAAGAAGTTGACCAAGCGCAGCAAGCCGCCCGGTTTCATCCGGAACCAAAAGCAAAAGGAGAAAGGGAGCTCCACGGCATGCGACGGAAGAAGTGAATGATCGAGGCCACCTACTTCCCGGCTTCGAGCGCGTTGTCGGCCAGCCAGGGTCATTCGAGCTGGCTGATGTGACCGGTCAGAACGAGCCAGCCTTCAGCCGCCGCGAGAAGCCGTCGTCGATGTTGCGGCTGACGTTCGGCCCGCGCACAATTTTCTAGGCGCTTCTGGTCGATCAGCTTCGCGATATCCTGCACGCGGGAAAGCAACTCTGGTCGAGGAAGGCGAGGACGTCATCGCGGAAAGCAAGAAGAAGGACGATGCTGCCGTCGACCTCGTGCTCATCGGTGCGGCACAGCGGATCGAGCATTATGACATGTCCGGCTACCGCACTCCGTGAGAAATCTGGCGCAGAAGCTGCATCATTCCCCCATCGTGCAGCAGCGCATCCGCCATCGTGCAGCAGCGCAGAGGGGTTCGCACACGGCAACTGTCCGGCAAAATCGGATACGTACACGTCGAGGGCGGCTCCAGGAGCGAGCTGCTGTTTCCCCTTGCATAGCAGCGGGCAACTCGTTGATCGCAATCGAATTCGGTCTTTCGAAGCTTCCAGTGAAAGAGGGGAGTTCCGATGCGAGCCGACCAAGGCAATTCATCCGTCGGGTAGCGTACCGACCGCATCCGTGGAAAACGACATGGAGTTATCGGCAGCAAAATCACGATTCGGTTGGCTTCAACATATGCAGAGCTCAGCGGCAGGAGCCCGGAAAGGGCGGCCACCAGCAAGGCGGCGGTGAGAAGCCAGGTCAACAACAACAGGAACCTGGACGGCAGGGTGGGCAGCAAAACCGGTAAGAGCTTCGCTCAAATATCGACTTAATTCCCATCGGGGGAATTTTTTTGCGACGCCTGGGGCGTCGCTGGTTAGCGGAGGTTTCGCCCGAGTCGGTTATGGATGGCGGTCGCAGCGACTGCCGAATGACCGGTAGCAACAGCGAGTTGGTGAAGATCGCTGACGATGTCTCCGGCGGCGTAGAGGCCTTCCACCGTTGTCTCCTGGTGCGCGTCGACCTTACAGGTTACCCATCTTCGTGCAATCGGCGCCCAGCCTGGTGGCGAGCTCGGAGCGGACTTCGCACCCGAGTGCCGGATACAAGACATCGAGGTCGAAGCGAGCGCCACCCTCGACCGTCACCCTCACGCCATCTTCAAAGCATTCCGCGCGCACGGATCTGCCGCCGAGCTCTATGCCGGCTCGTGTCAGCGTCTGTCGCAGCTTCGCACCGGCGGGCTTGAGCCCGGTTTCGAAGAGCATGACGTGCTGCGAATAGGTTCTCAAGAAGAGCGCCTTATGGCCTGCCTCCTGGGCCGCCCCCAACACCCCGATGCGGCGGTCCATCGCTTCGAAGCCATCGCAGATCGGACAGAAGCGAATTGCTCCGTCGTAGACGGCCGTATCGAGACCCGCGATGTTCGGGCTTTCATCGACCAGACCGGTCGCGAGCAGCACGGTCCGCGCCGCAACCTCCCCGCTTTGCCAGTGCGCGAGGAAACCGCGCCGCGACGTTCGCTGCAGTGTGGTGACGCGGCCATGCTCCATGGCGGCGCCATACAAGAGGGCCTGGTCACGGAGCCGGGCCAGCAGATCAGGCCCGGCGATGCCCTTGAAGCCCGGATAGTTGTGGCTTGCCGGTATCAGGGCAGCCCGGCTCGCGCCCTCGTCGACGATGACCGCCGCGCGCCGATAGCGCGCCAGGTAGATGGCGGCGGTCAGACCGGCAGGCCCGCCTCCTACAATTAGACAGTCCAGCATTGGGCAAGGCTCCCATCCGCCACGAAGAGAAGGGCGACGCTCACGCGCCGCCCCCTCCTTGGGGTCATGTTGGACAGCTGCTCGGTTGCCCAACTACCCTCTAGGCGTTTCCTCTTGCCGCCGCCCGACATGGCAACGTGGCGCCGACGCTCGGGTTCCTGACGTGGCCGGGCTCTTGCGAGGTCTCTACCCTTGGAGCGAAGCGCAGCGATTGCGTCCATCGGATAGACGACCAAGCCACCGAGTTACCGTCGGGGCTCTCCACCGGGCTGCGGGGACATTCCGCCGCCGCCAGTGGTGCCCTTCCCGGGATTAGGGACGCAGCCACCACCGACCGAACGGCCTTCCCGGCCCTGTTGGCACTGCGCCATGGTGTCGTAGTTGCACTGCAGCGACCCGCTTTCGTGACGCAGGCAGAACGGCTTGTCACCCGATGTCTGGGCGATAGACACCTGCGGGGCTCCGATCAACGCCACCGCGAGGAGACCCGAGGATAGGATCAGTGAACGCATTTGCATTGCCTCTTCTGTTGGTCCCCGCGATATTCGAACGAACGATCTTCACCTTCGTTCCTTCGCACTGTTGCTCACAATCACGGAACTAAATTCTCCATGACCAGTTTAGACGCGTGCGATGAGCCCTAGTCGCGCTCACAGTTCGGGCGAGCCTTCCATTTAGCGTTGATCTTTTCCGGCGAGCGGATCAACGAAGCGGAAATAGCAATGTGCGTGAAAGCTATGGCCTTGGCTGTGGGCGCGGCGATGGTTGCCGGCAACGCGGCTGCGCAGTCCTATGACGGCATCGCCGATTGCGAGCGTCACGCGAAGGCGTTCTTTAGCCGTCACGCAGATTTCAAGAGCTTCGTCATCGATCGCAGCACAGTCGAGGAGGAGCGATTCGATGATAAGATCGGCTCGCAACATGTCGAGGCGATCTGGCGCGGTCGCGCGACCTACACAAATCGGCGCGAAATGCGCAGCCGGTCCTTCATTTGCCTGCACGGCGGCGGCGATAAGGGCGCCCTCTTCGTTTACATGATGCCGCGTTGAAGTAGCGTCCCCCTACAACCTGGTACAATTGAGGGCACCGCCGGCAGCCCGTTATTGAAGCTACATTCGCCGAAGTTGGTCGTCCCGGTCCCACTGCATCGACGGGGCGTCGTATCGGCGCCATCGCGAATGCGTTCACCGCCGCAGGCCGCGAACCAGGCCACGGCAGCTCCGAGGCCCCCGAAGGCGAGAATGACCGCGCTCCTCGATCCGGGCGATGAATTTCAGGGGTCAGAACGGTCGGTGCAGCCGGCCGATGAGCCAGCC
>CAVPTV010000024.1:0-197680 GCA_963708765.1 uncultured Alphaproteobacteria bacterium
GGGTGGTGCCGTTCGCCCTGACGCGCCAGGCATAAAGCCCGGGAATTCCCGCGGCCAGCTCGGCAGTAAACAGGCCCTCGCCCTGATTCGCGAACTGCACCTTTACCACCGCGCCGCCCGGCAGCGTGACGTCCGCTGCCACGTGGGCCGACCCGCGGAATGGACCGCCGTACTCGGTGAGCGTGGCCGATGCCGACATGATCGCGCCCGGCTCGTAGCTCGACTGGGTCAGCAGCACCTTCATGTTCAGATTCGAGTACGTCTGCACCATCGCGGAGTACTTAACCCCATGCATGCGAAGGTCCTCGATCCGCTTGATGTAGGCCTCGACCAGCGATGAGCTTTGGTGCCAACGTGCCGATGAAGCAGGCGCAGGAGCCTGTGGAAAATCTTGTCGTCAAGGGTGAGGACCGGGTGCCTGGGTGCTGCGTGGAGCAAGCCGTCGGATGCCTCCAGGCGATCACCAGATCGAAGCCGGTGATTTCGCATATTCCATCAACGGGTTGGCGATGGCCTCCGCAGCACCGAAGATGCTGCCGTCCGGTGTCTCCAACGCCACGTCTATGGCTCCGGTCATCGTCGCAACCGTGACCGCGGTGATCTCGATGTCGCTCTCCGCAACGTCGAACGGAATTCGCACCCTGGGTGCGGCCGGGGACAACCGGCCCTCGGGATCGACGATGATGTCGTTGTTGATGATGCCCGCCAGGATCTGCAGATAGAACTTCTCGAGCAGGAACGTGTCGTCCTCGGTGAGAAGCCCGGTCGTCAGCATGTAGCCGCCCGTGGCACCGGCCAGCGTTTCGAGCGTCTCCGGGTTGATCTGCTCACCGGTTCCCATGCCGATCGCGAAGACGGTCTGGTTGATCACGCCGTCGGCGACTTCACCCACGGCTTTCGACGCGGTGTCCTTACCGTCGGTCAGGACAATCATTGCGTGATTGTCGTAGCCGGCCGCCGCATCAAGCTCGGCCTTGGCGAATTCGATGCCATCCCCGGTGGCGGTATTACCTGCTGGATTCGGCTCGTAGGTGTCGATGGCGGCGCGCAAGGCATCGCGTCCTGCACCCCCGCCGACTGCTCCTGCCACCTGGATATCCATCAGGGGGTGGGCGTCGTGGTCGTATGTGTTTGCGCCGAGCCCGGTGTCCTCGTATGCCACGTCCGCCATTACCCGTGCGCTGTCTTTGAGCACATCCTTCTTCAGCCGGCCTTCCGAGGTGAGGTCCAGCATGCTGGCCGATCGATCGAAGACGAGCTGCACGACGGCCGTTTCTCGCGGCACGCAGTTTCCCGAGATGGGAATCGCCCACGTGAAGTCCGTCTCCACCAGCCGGATGGAGACGGCGCTGTTCGACGCGGTGCCGGCGTTGCCGCAGTCATAGCGGATCCAGACCCGGGCCAGTCGTACGCTGTCGGGATCGGGTGTGGAGACCACGACCGGCCCGTATGCGACCGAGAAGGGCGCCACGGGAGGCACGGTCACTTCGAATGTGACCGGCAGGCAGGTGTCGACAGTGAAGACCACCGGCCGCACGGTCGAGGTGTCCTCGGGTATGTCGTCGAACGTGACGAACGGTGTGTCCAGCGTGACCGCGCCGGTGGTCGCGGGCTGTGCGTAGTCCGCCATGACCTCGCGGATGACGTCCTGGCACACCACGCAGAAGTCGTCTGAAGAGTCGCGCATCTTGCATTGGTACTGCGTTTGTGGCACAAGATAGAGGTTCCCACCGGGAAGAGGTGGCTCCGTGGTTGCGGGCGCAAGCGCTTTTTCATTATCCCAACAGCGGATTTGCGAAGGGCGAACTTGGGACAGACTGGTAGCCTGCGAACGTGCTGCCGACAAGCGAACGCACGCCGCGAGAAGGCCCATAGCGCTGCACGGTCATCCCTCTCACGCCATGATTGAGTGGTAAAAGTCCGGGGATAGCTCAAGCCGGCTCGATTGATGGCCGCATGTGGGTCAAACTATTTCGCGCCGGCGGGCGTGCATTCCAGCGCGCGCCCCCCACCCCCGTGTCTCCCGGTCACGATAACCATGAGGGTCAATGTTTTGTCGTCATCGACGCCTTTGACTTCGTAACTTTTCCCTTCGATCTGGTGCGATTGCCTGTTCGGAGCTCGCCAGAGCGGCCCGAAGTGCTCGATCACCGCCGGGCCCAACAGATGTTACAACCTGTTGTGATGGAGATTTGATCTCCAATCGCAAAGTTCGATACGGGCGCGCTGGTGGCTCGGTAGCCGCCATACCGTAGGACGGTCAGGCCCTTATCTTTACTTCGTGGCCGATCGGCCAACGAAATGCTGCCGTGCTCGCTACGCCAATCAACGTGCCAAGCAGGCTGGCTGCCGCTGCTCGCGCACGTCTGAAACTACGCAATCTCATCATGTCGCTCTCAATTGGTTGTGTGGACTACCGACGACTATGCCGATTGAAAATCGCGCGGCTTGAGCAAAATTGCTCAATCCCGCGAAACGCGTCCACTGCCGGGCCACGTCTCGTTGTGCTCGCACCAGCGGGTGCAGGAGTTCGGGTCTTTCGGTCGGACCAGCGGCGCCAACACGGTCCGGTTGCCTGACGGTGAGAACTGCTATATTGCTGCATGTGGCCTCGATCGGGGGCGTGGGAGAGGACGTGATGCTGCAACGATTGCAGCTCGCTTTGGCGGTAATGGCCGCCGCGATCATGGCGATGCGATCGGCCAGCCAAGCTCAACTGCGGGTCTGCAACAAATCCTCGGTTGACGTGGTCGACGCGGCGTTCGGACGACACCGCGGGCGTACCGGATGGGAAGTTCGAGGGGTGGTTCAATATTCGCCGTGGACGATGCGAGACGCTGGTCGCCCGGGCGCTACGCGATCGTTACTATTACCTCTATGCCGAAGGCGGCAGAGCACCACCTGAATGGGGATGACGAGAAAGACGGCTCCGATTTTTGCGTCCGGCCGGGCCAGGTCTTCAAGCTCAATGACGTGACGCTCACGGACGAAGACAACAAGCTCAATTGCAAGAAGTTCGGCTACGTGACCAAGCGGTTCATGCAGGTCGATACCGAGGACGCCGACGAGTTTACGTACGAACTGACCGATTGACTCCGACAAGAGCCTGCACGGCTTTGTCGGCTCCGTTAGCATCTCCCACCATGGCCGCGCCTTCACATCAACGACGTCGTTCAGGCGGTCCTGCACTGCGAAGACAGGCGCGAGACATCCCGTGAGGTCGCCGATGGCGATCGCGCGACGAAAAGCCTGCTCTGCTTCGTCCAAGTGCCCCGCATCGCGCAGCAGCACGGCAAAGTCGTTGAGACTTTTCGCCGTGTTAGGAGGCAGCGCCGGCGCGCCGCGCAGCCCGCGACCCTTGGCGACGTGGACCTCGAACCGCGCGCCTTCGGCCGGGCTGTAGTCGCTCGGGCGCCGCAGGCTGATCGAGGTATCGAGCAGGTCCTCGCGGTAAGCGCTATGTCGTCACCGCTTCCGCGCCGCTTCCGGCTTGCGCGGACGACCGCCCTTCGCGCCGTTTCGCCGGGCAGCCGCCGCCTTCGCGGCCGATGTCGCCGCGCCCGCGCGCGCCGCGCGCTGGCGGTCCATGTACGCCTTGGTGCCGAACAGTCCGGCGAGCAGGCCCGGCACGCTGAGATCGACATCCAGGCGCTCCCAGTGCAGCCCAAGCCCGAGCCCGAGGATTTCGACTTGCGCCAACTCCGCGTCGCTGGCCCGTTCCAACCCCTGCGCCTTGCGCGCCGGAAAGGCGAAGCTGCACCCGTTGGTCAGATCGACAAGGACGCGCCCGGTCCTGCGATCGTAGCGGGCGGCGCGGGCGCGCGGCTCGGTGCGCAGCGAGCGCTCACCGCGCCGCTCCGCCTCCGCGATCATCGTGGCCAGATCATCGCCCATGAATTCTCCTCCACATTTCGATCAGCCGCTCCCGTTCGCGCTGGACCTCCTGCATCACGCGGCGCAGATCGCCTCGGCTGATGCCGGCGACCCAATCGAGCCTGGTCCCGCCCGGGCCTTCCAAGACGATCTTCGCTTCGCCGCCCTGGCCGAACACGTGCACGTGGGGCGGGTCGTGATCGTTCGGAAAAATCACGAACCGGAAGCCATGGGCGCGGTGCACCGTCACCATCAAAATAACCCATCAAAGTTGGGTTTTCAAGGACGAGCTCACAGCAGGGCGGCGTGGGCCGGTTCGGCCGGCAGGCCCTCTCTGCCCGAGCCGTTACGGTGACAGTGCATTTGATTCAGAGCGCGAGGGAGTTGAGTGCACTGTCACCGTATTGAGTGAAACGAAAGCGGCCATGGACACAATCCCGGCAGCAGGCCACAGGAAGGAAGTCGCCATGTCCCGAGCAGTGCATCCAGTAGCCGCTACCTGGAGATGTTTCGCAAGTACCGTGGGTCCTGGATCATCCGCCTTCGCGGATGATGACGGCAGTCGCCGTCAAACCGCCACCTTGCCAAGGAACCTCTCGACCTCGCCACGCAGATCGGCGGCGACGCTGGCGACCGCCTCCGACGCTTCGAGCAGCGTCTGCGCCGACGTGCGCGCCTCGCTCGCTGCGCCGGCGACGTCGCCGAGCACGGATGCGATCACCTTGGTGCCTTCGGCGGCGCTCCCCACGTTGTGCGAGATTTCTCCGGTGGCGGCGTCCTGCTGATGCACCGACGCGGCAACCGACGAGGTGTCCTCGTTGATCTCCTCCATGCGCTCGGCAATACGGCCGATGGCAGCGACCGCGGCGGCCGTCAATTCCTGTACGGCGGCGATCTGGCCGGCGACGTCCTCGGTGGCCTTCGCGGTCTGCACCGCGAGCGATTTGACCTCGGACGCGACCACGGCGAAGCCCTTGCCGGCCTCGCCGGCGCGCGCCGCTTCGATCGTCGCATTGAGCGCGAGCAGATTGGTGTGGCCGGCGATGTCGCGGATGAGCTTGACGACGTCGCCGATCTTCCGCGCGGCCTGCGCCAAACCGGCGATCTGGCCGTTGGTGCTCTGCGCTTCGCTCACCGCAATGCGCACGATGCCGGTCGTGCGCACCAGCCGCCGGCTGATCTCGGCGATCGACTTCGACATTTCCTCCGCCGCGGTCGCCGCGATCTCGACGTTTGCGGACGCCTCGTGTGAGGTCTGCGCCGCGCTCTCGGCGCGCTGCGACGTCTCTCCGGAGGCGCCCACCAGGGCGCTTGCCATAGTCCGCATCGTCACCGCGCTGTCGGTGGTGGATTTCAGAAGATTCTCGGCCCGCGGCCGAAACACCCCGATCGCCTCTTCCAGCGCCGTGCGGCGCTGCTCGTGCTCCTGTATGGAGCTGCGTTGCAGCGCGGCGCGGCGCCGCTCGGTGATGTCCTCGTGCGTGTCGACCCACCCGCCGCCGTGCATCGGCCAATTCGCGAGGGCGATGATGCGTCCGTCCTTCATCTCGTGCGCGGTGCTGGTGATCTTCCCTTGCGCGATCCGGGCCACGTACTCGGTTGCGTATCGATCCGAGTTGCCGGAGAAAGCTCCCGCCGCCCGGCAGTGCTCGAGCAGATCGCGCAGCGAGCAACCGGGCATGACCTGCTTGGGCGTCAACCCATAGATTTCAAGATAGCGTTCATTACACAGCATCAGCCGCGCCGAGGAATCCAGCATGCACAGGCCTTGCGGCATGTTGTCGAGCGCCGCCGTCAACAGCCGATTTTGCCGGCGCAAGCGATGGATCACGAACGCGCCGGCAGTGCTCAGCCCGAGCAAGCTCAGCATCACGCTGTCGGCGCCCCAAGGCGGCAGCGCCGGCACGAAAGACAAGAGATTGGCGTTGGTGGCGCTCAGGATCGCGAGGCTTGCCCCGAGGCAAATCATGCCCGCCATGATGACGAGCAGCCAGCCATGCCTGATCGCCAGCGAGATGTGAGCTCTCAGCATCGTTCGGCGTCCCGGTCGGGAACGGAACCT
This sequence comes from uncultured Alphaproteobacteria bacterium, assembly GCA_963708765.1. GTDB lineage: Bacteria > Pseudomonadota > Alphaproteobacteria > Rhizobiales > Xanthobacteraceae > VAZQ01. The sequence goes on from CAVPTV010000024.1 coordinate 5,936, forward strand.
AGCTCCGAACGGTTTTTTTGAAGTTAAGTGGCGCGTGCCAAACGGGTGAAGAAAGGATTAATGGTCGTCATGCGCCTCGCAAGCGGGGCATCCAGTCTGAAAAGGGGTCATGCGGCGGAATGCGGGGCCCGGCAAAGGCCGATGTGCTCGACCTCCCGGCCATGGGCATCAAAGGCAACACGCACATGCTGATGATGGATCGCGAAATCACCGCTTGCGCCTGGCCACTACGCTTGCGGAGCCGAGACCGCGATGAGCAAGGCTTTTCCGCAGGGCAATGCCGCGCTTGTGTGAGAACGTCGGCTAGTACCGCTGCACAGTGATTTTGACAGGTTGGCTCACCGCTCTGATGAACGCTGTTGCGGGTCAAGCCGTGATCTTACCCTCCCCCTGGAGGGGGAGGGTCGCGAGACCGCCGAGCGCTCCGCGCAGGCGGCGAGCGGGTGGGGTGATCAAGCCGCACGCGCACGTCCTGCGATTCACCCCACCCCGGCGCGCGCAGCACCGAGTTCGTGGATGGTTTGTCGCCTGCGCGCCGACCCTCCCCCTCCAGGGGAGGGTGACACCGAGTTCGCCGCGCTGTCGTCGGTTGAAAAGCGGCGACATCGTTACTTCGCGGCCGGCGTGCTTTCTGAACAGCGCTGGTAGACCCTGAGCGCCTTGAATCCGGGGCCGACAGAAATCCGGTCGGCATCGCCCGGCCGGATGATGAGGTTGGCGGGCGTTTTCTTCCGTGCTTGCCCTGGGTCGGCGCACTGCAACCGGGCAGAGTAGGTAGCGCCCTTCGGGCTAGGTGCCTCGCTCACCGAGGCGACGTCGCACTTCCCCAAGGGACCCGCATATGCCTTCGCCGACAGGACGATGGCTTCAGTGCTCCCGGCCTTGCAGCCCTCTACGCTCTGCGCCCACGTTCCCCAAAAAGCGTCGGGGATCGAGCCGAGCACCTTTATCCCGCCCCTGGCGCACGCAGCTTGTGGCGCGAACGCGGCAATGAACACCAGAAGAGCTACCTTGCGAATGGTCCGCCTCCTCGTAATGCCGCCGTACAGTACACCGGATCGGCTACTCCCCGTAGGGGGAGCGCTCCTTGATTTAGCTCAATATCAGGATATTGAAGCTCGCTTCGGGATGATCATGTCAGGGGCTTACCGCGGCGCCGGATTTAGTCGAGCCAGTGCTCCAATTCCGAAGTTCGCATCATATCGCGGCGAGTTCGATTGCGAACTTCGGAATCAAAGGAGCACTAGCAACTCTATGATTCTAGTGCGGCTTTGAATTTGAAGTTCCTAAACGAATGTGCCGCGATATGATAGGAACTTCAAATTCGCCGCACTAGGTCTGCTTCGGGTCAAAAGCGGCTGTGCGAGCAATTAGATCGGCATCAGCCGGTGGTCATGCCATTGTCGCCGTCGATACTCCGGCCTTCGCGTCCTCAAGTATCATGTCTGCGCCCTTCTCGCCGATCATGATCGTCGCCGCGTTGGTATTGCCGGAAACGACGGCCGGCATGATCGAGGCGTCGACCACGCGCAGGCCCGCGCAACCGCGCACGCGCAGCCGTTCGTCGACCACGGCATTGCGGTCCTGGCCCATGCGGCAGGTGCCGACCGGATGGTAGGTGGTGGATCCGCGGCGGCGGATGAAGTCGAGCAGATCATCGTCGTTGTCGCATAGCTGGCCCGGCTCGATCTCTTCGGCGATATGGCACGCCATAGCGGGCGCCTGAAAGATGCGGCGCAAAACTTTCACGCCGGCCACGACCGTCTCGCGGTCCTTCTGCGTCGCCAGATAGTTCGGATGGATCGCCGGGGCCTGGCGCGGATCGGCGGACCTGATGCGTACAAAGCCGCGGCTCTCCGGGCGCAGCAGCGTGCATACACCGGTTACGCCGGGGAACGGATGCAGCTCTCCGCCGATGCTGTCGGCCGAATACAGCGCCATCGAGCACTGCGCATCCGGCGTCTCCGACGTCGGATGCGCGCGCACGAAGCAGCCGGCGGAGATCGCCGTCACGGTGAGAGAGCCGCGGCGCGTGAACGCGTAGCGCAGGCCGGCCTCGATCTTGCCTCTCCAGCTGCGCACCGCGTCGTTGAGCGTGATCGGCTCCTTGCAGCGCAGCATGATGCGGCCGGCGTAATGATCGTTGAGCCCGTCGCCGACGCCCGGCATGTCGGCGACGACGGGATGCCGAGCGATTGCAGCAGCGACGCCGGCCCAAGTCCGGAGAGCTGCAGAAGCTGCGGCGAGTTGAAGGTGCCGGACGAGACGATCACCTCGGCGGATGCGTTCGCGCGCCGCTTGTCGTTGCCGACGAGGTATTCGACGCCGATGGCGCGGCGCCCCTCGAACAGGATCCGCGTGGCGAGCGCGTCCGGAACGATCTTCAGATTTGCGCGGCGGCGCGCGGGCTTGAGATAGGCGGCCGCCGTCGAGCAGCGCACGCCGTTGCGCATGGTGGTCTGGTACAGGCCCGCGCCTTCCTGGGACGCGCCGTTGAAATCGTCGTTGCGCGGATAGCCGCATTGCTGCGCCGCCTCGACATAGGCGAGGGCGAGCGGATGCACGTCGCGCGCGTTCGAAACCGCGAGCGGCCCGCCGATGCCGTGGAACTCGTCCGCGCCGCGCTCGTTGTCCTCGGACTTGCGGAAATAGGGCAACACGTCGTCGAAGCTCCAGCCGGCGTTGCCGAGTTGCCGCCAATGGTCGAAGTCCTCGGCCTGGCCGCGGATGTAGATCAGGCCGTTGATCGAGCTCGAGCCGCCCACGACCTTGCCGCGCGGTGCGATGACGTCACGGTCGTGACACTCCGGCTGCGGCTCGGTCGCGTAGCACCAGTTGAAGCGGCGATCGGTGAAAAGCTTGCCGTAGCCGAGTGGGATATGCAGCCACGGATGCCGTATTGCGGGCCGGCCTCCAGCAGCAGGACCCGGTGCCGGCCGGACGCGGACAGCCGGTTGGCCAGCACGCAGCCGGCGCTGCCGGCGCCGACGATGATGAAGTCGAAGGTTTCGGAACCCGTCACCGCTATTCCTCTTACGGGCGCGTGCAGCCGCACGCTCAATACAGCCGCGCCCCATCGGCGCCGAACAGGTGGCAGTAGTCGGCCGCAAACCGGAACGACAGCGAGCTGCCCGGCTGGATCGTCGTCGTCGGCCCGACCTTCGCGACCAGCGGGATGGCCCTGGCCGTCGTCGAAATGGACCAGGGTCGCGTCGCCCAGCGGCTCGGTCAGCTGCGCGGTGCCCTCGAGCGCGGCGCCGTCGCCGACCAGCACGTGCTCGGAGCGCACGCCGAGCACGACCTTGCGGCCGGCGAGTTCGGCCGGCACCGCATCGGGCAGCGGATGCTCGAGGCCGGGCGCGCGGAAGTGCCGCCCGCTGCCGTTCAGCTCGACCGTGCCTTCCAGGAAGTTCATCGTCGGCGTGCCGAAAAAGCCGGCGACGAACCGCGTCGCCGGCCGGTTGTAGATGTCGAGCGGCGTGCCGACCTGCTCGATGCGGCCCCGGCTCATGACGACGATCCGGTCGGCCATGGTCATGGCCTCGGCCTGGTCGTGCGTGACGTAGACGAAGGTGGCGCCGAGACGCTTGTGCAGGCTCTTCAGCTCGGTGCGCATGTCGACCCGCAGCTTGGCGTCGAGGCTCGACAGCGGCTCGTCCATCAGGAACACCGCCGGGTCGGTGACGATGGTGCGGGCGAGCGCGACGCGCTGGCTCTCGCCGCCGGAGCACTGGCGCGGCAGCTTGTCGAGCAGCGGCTCGATGTGCACGGCCGCCGCCGCGGCGGTCACGCGCTCGCGGACCTCCTCGTCCGGGATCTTCTTCACGCGCAGCCCGAACGCGATGTTCTCGAACACCGTCATGTGCGGGAACAGCGCCAGATCCTGGAACACCATGCCGAGCCCGCGCTCGCCCGGCTCGAGGTCGTTGACCACCGTGTCGCCGATGACGATCTGGCCGCTGGTCGGCGTCTCGAGCCCGGAGATCATGTTGAGCGTCGTGGTCTTGCCGCAGCCGGACGGCCCGACCATGATCAGGAACTCGCCGTCGCGGATGTCGAGGCTGATGCCGTTGACGGCGGTGTAGCCGCCGAAGGTCTTGACCAGATCCTTGATCAGAATCACGCGCCATCTCTCGAGTCCGCCTACTTGCGGATGGTGCCGAAGCTGAAGCCCTTGACCAGGTGCTTCTGGATCAGGATGCCGAGGATCACCACCGGGATCGTGATCATCGTGCCGATCGCCGCCTGCGGACCGTAGAGCCGCCCCTCGGACGCGCTCTGGAACTTGTTGAGCAGCACCGTCAGCGTCGTCACCTCGGGATGCGTGAGCGTCAGCGCCAGCAGGAACTCGGCCCAGTTGAGGATGAACACGAACAGGAACGTGACGACCATGCCGGACGCGACCAGCGGCAGGACCACCCGCCGGATCACCGTGATGCGGCCGGCGCCCATCAGGCGGGCGGCGTGCTCGAGCGTGTACGGCACCTCGTCGATGAAGGTCAGCATCATCCAGATGACGAACGGCAGCGTCGTGACGGTGTAGATCAGGATCAGCCCGATGTAGGTGTCGAACAGGCTGATGCGCACGCCGAACACCGCGCTCGTCGCGTACGGAATCAGGATCGCGTAGTAGATCAGGATCGAGATCGCCACCACGATCGGCGGGATCATGCGGATGGTCAGGATCGTGTGGCGGAAATATTTGCCGCCGACGTTGAAGCGCGAGATCGAGTAGGCGAGGAAGGTGCCGAGCAGCAGCGCCAGCAGCGCCGCGGTGGTGCAGACCAGGACGGCGTCGCCGAGCCCCTTCCAGATCGAGAACGCCTGCTCCGCCGCCTGCCGGCTCAGCGAGGTATCGATGTTGGCGAACGCGAAGATCTGCGCGTAGTTGTGCAGCGTCGGCGCGTGCGGCAGCCAGTGCGGCGGCCAGGCCACCCATTCGCCCGAGTCCTTGAACGACGTCGACACCATCCAGAAGATCGGGAACACGATGAAGCCGGTCCAGGCCAGCAGGATGGCGTGCCGCACGATTCGGTTGCGGCGCTCGCGGCGCAGCCTGCGCGCGCGCGCCTGCTCCGGGCTCATGGTCGAGCGGGCCGCCATCACGCGGCCCTCCTGCGACGACGCTGCGCTGCCTGATCAGCATGTAGATGCCGACGTAGATGAGGACCGAGAACATGATCAGCAGCAGGATCGAAGCGGCGGCGCCGAAGCTGAACTTGTTGAACACCCACACCTGCTCCCACAGGAAGTAGGCGACGGTCTGCGTCGAGGTGCCCGGTCCGCCGAATGTCAGCAGCACGACCGGATCGAACATCTTCAGCGCCTCCATCGAGCGGATGATGACCGCGATCACGATGGCCGGCTTGAGCAGCGGAAACTGCACGCGCCAGAAGATCTGCCAGGGCGTCGCGCCCATGACGCGCGCCGCGTTGACGAGCTGCTTGGGAAGCGCCGAGAACCCGGACAGGAAGATCAGGAAGGTCAGCGAGGTCCACTGCCAGATGTCGGCGATGATGATGGCCCACTGCGCGGCGACCGGATGGGACAGCCAGCGGATGCGCGGATCGATGCCGAAGGGCTCGAGGACCGGCGCCAGGATCTGGTTGAGCGGGCCGCTGTCGATGTAGATCATCGAGAAGTTGTAGCCGACGACGATCGGCACGATCATCATCGGCACCAGGAAGATCGTGGTGTAGAGCTTCTTCGATCGCGTGCACTGGCTCACCAGCATGGCCAGGACGAAGCCGACCACCAGCTCGACCGCGACCGCAGCGCCGGCGAAATAGAACGTGCGCCCGAGCGAGAACCAGAACAGGTCGCTGGTCAGCACGTCCTCGTAGTTCTCCAGGCCCGCGAAGAGCGCCGTCTCGAACGGCCGGTTGGCGCGCCATTTCAGCAGGCTGATGTAGATCGTCAGGATGAACGGAATGAGGATGACGAGGAAGAACAGGCTCTCGACCAGCACGAACGGGATTTTCGGAAATACGCGGTCGGAGGCGAGCCATTTTCCGAAGCGGCGCGCAGCGCCGCCGGAGACCTGCGCTCCGGCCGGCACGTCCGAAATGCGTGCGCTGACTTCCGCCATCGGGGATCGGGCGTCGCGACATCGAGACCGCCACCCCGAGCGCCGCGACGAGCGCTCGGGGTGGCTCAGGATCGTTGCGGCGCGATCAGAACTTGTCGAGGTAGATGCCGAGCTCGACACCCTTGCGCCAGATCCGGATCTGCGTGTCGCGGCCGACGTCGTTCGTCACCTTGTTCCAGCCGGCCTCGATGCGCTTGGCGGCCTCCTCGGCGGTGATGTTCTTGTTCATGACGTCGGCGAGGTTGTTGTCGAGGATCTTGAAGTACTCGTAGTTCCCCTCGATCAGCAGCAGCGAGGCGGCGTACTTCGAGTTCTCGATCGTGGTCTTGACCATGTCGGCGCCGAAGCGGTCGAGGATCGCCTTGTTGGTCACGTGCGCGTCGCGGAAGGGATCCCAGAAGCCCTTCGGATGCGCGACCGCCTCGTCGCTGACGCTCGGGCTCGTGAACCACTGGATGAACAGGTAGGCGAGCTCCGGGTTCTTGGCGTAGGCGCTCACCATGTAGCCGGTGCCGGCCGCCTGCGGCGAGCGGCGCACCAGCTTGCCGTCGATCATGTTGCCCGGGATGAGGCAGGTGATCTGCTTGCCCTTGATCACGCTGTTCGGATTGCTCTCCGCAAAGCCGATGATCGAGGGAAACGACATCGCCGAATAGGCCTGGCCGCTCGCCCAGAACGGATAGATCTGCGGCGTGCCCCAGCCCTGGATGTCCTTGGGCATGTGCTCGACGCTCGCGGCGAACGCCTTGATGGCGGCGATGCCGTCGGGCGTGTTGATGCGCGGCTTCATGTCCTTGTCGAACAGAAGGCCCTTCATGTAGACCGGGAAGTGGCGGTAGGAGAAGTTGACCGAGCGGTAGCCGAGCGCGCCGTAGAGCGGCTTCTCGAACTTCACGCCCCAGCGCGTGTCGCCCTCCTTGGTCTGGAAGAAGGCGGCCTGCTGCGCCCACTCGGCCACCGTGTCCGGGCAGCCGAGGTCCTTGTTGAACTTGGCCTTGTACTCGGCCCTCGCCTGCGGGTTCTCGACCAGGTCCTTGCGCAGCGCCAGCAGCAGATGGTCGCCGTCATTGACCATGATGTAGAGCTTGCCGTCGTAGTACTGCTGGAACTTCAGGCCGTCGGCGACGCCGGAGAAGTCGGGCTTGTACTTCGCGGCGTAGTCGTCGAGCGGGATGATGACCTTGGCGCCGGCGGCGTCGGGCGCGGTGTAGGGGAAGTCGTTGAAGATGTCGTAGACGCCGGTCTTGGCCACCCCCTCCTGCATGATCTTGGCCGGGATGTCGGTATAGCCGAGCGGAACGATCTCGAACTTGATGCCGGTCAGCTCCTCCCACTTCTTGGCGAAGTCGGGAAACGAGTTGTTGTAGAGCGAGCTCAGCAGGATCGTGAGCTTCGGGTCCTTCAGGTTCTTGGCCTTGACGTATTCCTTGGCGGCGGCGACGGCCCGGTCGGCGACCGGATCCTGCGCGAGCGCCTGCGGAGCTCCAGAAAACGAGGGCGAGCAACGCCCAGAGAAGTCTTTGCATGTTGTCCTCCCCGATCGTCGACTGCTGTTCTTGTTGCGAGCGACGGTCTGTCGCCGTCATGCGGCTTCGCGGATCTGAACTCGAGCCCGCATGGCCCCAATCGAGCGAGGCACCGCCGCAGCCGACCGGCCTCAAAGGGATAGTCCGGACCGATGCTAGTCCGGACTTGGCCATCCGACAACGGATCATAGGGCCGCGGCGCGGCCGGGCAGCGGCGGGCCGTTCGACTCAAGGCTCGCGCGGCACCTTGCGGCGGATGAAGTCGGCGACGCGCTCGGCGATCATGATGGTCGGAAAATTGGTGTTGGCGCTCGGAACCGACGGCATGACCGAGGCATCGGCCACGCGCAGTCCGTGCACGCCGTAGACCCGGCATTCCGGATCGACCACCGCCATCGGATCGTCCTCGCGTCCGATCGCGCAGGTGCAGCTCGGATGGAACATGGTGCCGGACGCGGCGAGGATTTCGGCGTCCGACAGCGGCGCGTGGCCGTGCCCGTCCGCGATCAGGCGGCCGGGCCGGATGGCGCGATCGATGACGGCGCGGCGCAGCGGCGCGGGCGACCGAGCACGGCGGCGGCCGCAAGCGCCTTGATCGTGCCGAGCGCGCCGGTGCCGTTGATCAGGCGCAGCGGCGGATCGCGCGGCAGCAGATAGGCCTCCCGGAAGCAGTCCCGCACGGTGCTATCGTCGATCAGCTCCTCGGCGAAGCGCGTCGCGATGATCATGCGCTTCGCGTCGCGCGGATCGGTCAGCAGGCGCTGCGAAACCTCGGGCGGCACGTCGGGATCGCGCGAGCGCAGCGTCACGGAGCCGCGCGAGAACGGAGCGTAGAGCGCGGCCGCGATCATGCCCATGCCGGTCCCGAACGTGCGGCCGCTGACGCGGCCGACGAAATAGAGGAACAGATCGCCGGCCGGACATCCTTCGAGGCCGGACGAAAATCGCAGGCTCGTCATCGTGTAGTGCCGGTCGCCGTGCGCGAGACGCGATTGCGGATTGAGCGTCATGGCGAAATGCAGGAGCGAGTGGTTCTGATAGTTCCGGCCGACGCCGGGACGATCCGCGACTGGCGCGATACCGAGCGGCTGCAGCTCTTCCGCCGGACCGATTCCGGAGCGCAGCAGCAGCGCCGCCGAATTGATCGCGCCGGCGCACAGCACGACCTCGGACGCCGACAGCAACACGGTTTCGCCGCCGCGCTCGGCGACGACGCCGCAGACGCGATCGCCCTCGATTCGCAGGCGTGAGCACGCGCGTGTTCGTCATGATTTCGAGATTCGGCCGCGCGCGGACCTCGGGCGTCAGATAGCAGCGCGCGCTGGTGGCGCGCTCGCTGTCCTGGCTCAGCGGCGTGGCGAAGAAGCCGTCCTCCGCCGTCTCGTTGATGTCGGCGTGCGATTTCATGCCGCGCGCGAGAACCGCGGCCTCGATGCGCTGCATGTAGAGCGGCCATTTCTCCCGCGGCAGGCGATGGATGATGTTGGGGCCGCTCGTGTTCCGCTCCGGCGCCGGCCGGTCGAGGTCGCAGGTCAATCCGCGGAAATAGGGCAGGACGTCGCGCCAGCCCCAGTTGCGCGCGCCGCTCGCCTCCCAGCCGTCGTAGTCCGACGGCAAGCCCGCGCAGCGCGATCATGCCCATGACGCTCGAGCCGCCGCCCATCACGCGCGCCTGCGGAAAGGGTCGCGGCGGATCGCCGTCGGTCATGCTGGCGGTGAGGCCGGGCCAGAAGTAGTCGCGATTGAGGAACGATCGCGGGAAAATGTCCTGGATGTCGTCGGGCACCTCGCCGGGCGCCGTGTCGCGGCCGGCCTCGACGAGCAGGACGCGCAGCGTCGGGTCTTCGGAAAGCCGCGCGGCGAGCGCGGCGCCGGCCGAGCCTGCGCCGACGATCAGGATATCGGCATGTTCCATCGATAAACGTTCCTTGCGTTGCAGGACACTCAGTAGTTAGTCGTCCATGCCGACCTGCTCGCGGAAGGCGACGAGGGTCACGGCCGCCCAGTGCTCGCGGATTACGGCGCGTAGGCCCAGACTTCGATCATCACGGTCGCGCCCGGAACCGGCAGGGGGGCGGGCACCTCCACCGCAGAGAACGGCAGCGGCCGGCCGCCGAGGCGGCGCTCCCAGACCTGGTAGACCGGATAGAATTCGTCGAGGTCGGTGTGGAATTGCAGCACGCGAACGATGTTATGCAGCGACGTGCCGGCGGCTTGGCAAAGCTTCTCGATGTTGTCGATGATGTGTTCGGCCTGGATTTGCGCCCGCGAGCCGAACCGGGGTTGCCGCGCATCGTCCACCGCGGCAATCAGGCCGTCGCCGTCGATCGCCATCTGCGCCGACATGAACAAGAGGTCGCCGGCCTTCACCGCTTGCGGCTGGTGACGAAATGCAGTCGGAACGCCGGCGTCGACGTGGCGCTTCTGCGCGGCGCTGCCGGGCTTCGCCGCGAGCACGTTGATCTCGATCGTGCCGTCGTAGGACGCTAGCCCGTGCTCGATGCAGGGGATGATCGACAGCGTCGGCCGCGTTTTCGCGAAGTACCGGGACCAGGTTTCGTTGAAGGCCGAATAGTCCTCCCGGTCGGTCAGATAAACCTGGGCATGGATGATGTCGTCGATGGTGGCGCCGGCCAGCGCGAGCGACGGTACGAGCCGCTGCGTGATGATGAACTCGGTCTCCAGCTTGATCGGCTGGCCGGCCCATTGCTGGCCTTCGGCCAGCAATGCCGCCGCGGCAACGCCGTTGCGATGCGGCTCGTCGCCTTTCGCGCTCGCTGTGACGCCGGGAACGAAGATGAAGTCTCCAACGGTCAGCGCCGGCGAAAAGCCCGCGGTCGGCCGGCCGGCGAGATGCTGGTTCTTGAGATGGGTGACTTCGAATCCGGGGGCCGGCACGATGCCGAGCGCCTGGATGTTCATGTCGGCGCCCGGCAGCAGCAAGCCTTGCTGCGTGATCGAGGTCGATGGCGCGACCCGGCCCGCCAGGAATTCGCGCCGCACCTGCTGATAGGCCGGCACGGCCTTGACCGTCGCGTAGTATTGGTCGGTGCGTACGAGGTTGGTGCGGTCGGTGCCGGCCGCGCGCAACACCGCGTCGATGTTCTCCCAGATGCGAAGGGCCTCCTTTTCGCGCTTGGGCAGGCCGGCGTGTGGGGCGCGCTCCGACAGCACGTCCGGTGCGATGCCGTTCTTGAAATCCTGCGCCATGACGCCAGTGGCAAACACCCAGCGACCGGCCTTGATGCCCTGCGCGAATTTGACCTTGCCCGACCCGAGCTCGACGGGAAGCAGCGGCTCTGCATTCTTGTTAGTCATTCAACACCGTCCCTTCAGTCGTCAGCAGCATCGCATTGCAGCCGCGCAAGCGGAAGATACGCCGGATTTTTGACTCGGCAGCGTTCGACACATTATCGCAGCCTCGGCATGCTAGGGTCCGATTCCGAAGTTCGCCACAGCTTGCGCAGATCGATGCGAACTTCGGACCAGGACCACTAGCAACTCTAGATCGACGCCCCTTTGACCGAAGTTCGCGATCGTCTTGCCGGCGATGTGCGCAACTTCGGGTTCGGGCCTCGTGCACGGTCAATCACAGGTCTAAATTCAGCGGGAGCGACTGATGAGAGTTGCGCTGCGATGGTTGAGCTGGATTGGGATATTTCTTGCCGCGAGCGTCACCGCCTGGGCCCAAGCGGAGAACTATCCGAGCCGCACCATCACCGTGGTGGTGCCGTTCCCGGCGGGCGGCCTGACCGACGTGCCGACGCGCCTCGCCGCGTCCCTGCTGCAGGACAAGATTGGTCAGCCGGTTGTCATCGAAAACCGCACCGGCGGTTCCGGCACGATCGGCGCAGCCTATGTCGCGCGCGCCACGCCGGACGGCTACACGCTGCATGCCAATTCTCTCGGCGATGCGCAGAACATCCATTACATGCCGCTGCCCTACCATCCGGTGGATGACTTCGCGATGATCGGCTGGATCGTCGACGGGCCGCCGCTGATCCTGGCCATCGACGCCAAGCTGCCGATCAAGACGGTTGCCGAGCTGATCGCGGATGCCAAGGCCCATCCGGACAAGTACAGCTTCGGCACCTCCGGCCCGGCGTCATCTCCGAACTCGACGCTGATGCAATTCAATGCCGCCGCGGGGATCAAGATCCAGGCGGTGCCTTACCGCGGTTCCGGCGAGGCGGCGACCGCCGTTGCCACCAGCGCAATCCAGGGCGCCTTCACGTTCTTCTCGCAGGGCAAGGCGCTGGTGGACACCGGCAAGCTCCGTGCACTCGCGATCGCAGGCCCCAAGCGCATGGAGGCCTGGCCGGACGTTCCGACCTTGCCTGAGCTGGGCTTCAAGATCGATACGCGCGGTTTCGTCGGGCTTGGGGCGCCGGCCAGGACGCCGAAGCCGATCGTCGCCTATCTCAACAAGCACCTCAACGAGGTGCTGCAGACCGACACGTTCAAGAAACCGATGGCGGAGCTCGGCATGGCACCGCCGCCGGCCGCCGATAACACGCCCGAGAAGTTCGACAAGTTCATGCGCGACGAGATCGCGCGGCAGGGCGTGCTGGCGGAGCTGACGGGACAGAAGCTCGCGCCGCCGAAGCAGTAGACGCGAGGCGCGCTTGGGCGTGGCCCGATGGGCACCGGTGGGGCCCGGCAGCCGCGCATCAATCTTTCGGTAATCGCCACCCGCTAAGCCGTCACCGGGAGCGCAGATCGCCGGCCTTGGCGGGACCGTCATATCCATGATCTTCGACGTCGCGGTCTACCTTGTCATGTTCGTGGCCGTCGTCACCGGTTTCCATGCCGGATTCGTGCGCAGCGCCATCACCATCTTCGCCTACGTGGTCGCCATGCCGCTCGCGGTGGCGGCGACGCCGTTGCTGGCGCCGCTGCTGGGGAGCCCATCCGACGCGGCGCTGACGTCCTTATCGGCGCCCTGGACGCGCAATTCGTTATTGTTCTTCGGGGTCTTCCTGGTGATCGGTGTCGTGCTCGGCGCGCTGCTGCGCACGGCCCTCAACGAGCACGTGGGCGCGCGCATCGGTACCGCATCCCCCGATCGCCTGGCCGGCTCTGCCCTCGGCGCCATCCGCGTCGCCCTCGTCGCCGTCGTGCTGGTGCTCATCTTCGACCGGCTCATCCCGCCCGGCCGCGAGCCCGATTTCCTGCGCGGCTCACGCCTGCGCCCGACCCTGTCGATGGCCGGGGAGCTGGGGCTGCGGTCGCTGCCGCCGGAGACGATGGCGTTTATCGATCAGCTGAAGAAGGATCGGGGGATCTAAGGCGACCTGGTCGCGTTTGTGTCGGCCGGGCGCGGAACGTACAAATTCTCGCCTCGTGGTAAGCTGTTGCTCACATCTGATGTGCCATCCCCATGAGGGTTCGCAACGTGGAGGCTCCGAGATGAAATCCCTGCTCTGTTCGTTGATCGTCGCCACTGCCCTGTCCATGCCGGCGTTCAGCGCCGAAGCGCAGTCGCTCGTTGGGACGTGGACCGGGCAACGAGACCGGATCGCCAAGGTCGAAGGACGACGCGGCGGCCTCGCGACGCTCGTCATCACGGAGCAGCAGGGCAATACCTTCGCAGGACGCTTGAAGCGCTCAAACCAGACCGGCGACGAGGAGGAGCCGCTTTGGGGCGCCTTCACGCCGGACTTTCGTCTGATGATGGGATCGGACGACGAAGGGACCTACATGTTCAGTCTCGTCGACCAGAACACGCTGGACTATTGCTATAGCGAGACCGGCGCTTCTCCGCGCACTGTTTGTGCGAGGCTTGTCCGTCAGCCGCGATGACCCGGGGCACCAGGCCGCTCCAACGGCGAACCAGGTGATGCGGTCCGGGCCGCTGATCGCGTTACGACCATGCGGGCCGAGGTTCGCCATGATCGATTGCCTGACTGGAGCATGGACTCGCCGCGCCTTTTTCGATTACGCGGCCGACGCGTGCAGGCGGGCCGAGGTGGGCGCGCTAGCGGCTGCGAGCAGGCCGCATCGCCAGAGCAAAGTGGCTGCCCCGCGTTTACGATTTGTTAACCGATTCTTAACCGACCGCGACAACGATTGGACGAATGGCAATCATGAACGGAGGCCATTTGTGGGAGCTCTCATCTTCACTTGTCCACGAACCGGCAGCGCGGTCGACAGTGGAATCAACACGGACCCTGAAAGTCTTTCGGACGTGCAAGAGGTGAGGCTCCAGGTACGGTGTCCACACTGCGCACGGATGCATCGATTTGAGGTCAAGACTGGGCAGCTGATTCAAGCGGCCTAGCTTCGGGGCGTGTGCGGATCAAAAAGCGGGACCGGTCCGCCATCGCCAAGCGCCGCTCAGGGCGCTCGTTGCTCGCGATCAGCCTTGTCAGCGAGCTCCTGCCACTTGCGGGCCATGTCTAGCAGCATGGCCTTGTCATTAGGATTTTGGGTCTGCTGGGCTACGCGAACGCACTCGACTGCGTACCACCTGTACTCTTCAGCACGAGACATTTTTTCTCTTCTGCCCCCAACCGATCGGCTGACCCCCCGAAACGCACGAGAGAGGACAAGGTTCCACGTGCGGTTCAGCAATTTTGGCGAGGGAACTCTGGTTCCACGCCGGGCGTTGCCGCGGTCACGATAGGAAGGGACTGTTGATAGGTGACGTGCAATGGACAGCCCAACGGAATATCGGCGATACGCCGAAGAATGCGAACGGTTGGCCCGCGAGGGCCCCCCCGAGCACAGGGAGGTGCTACTGGCGATTGCGAAGGCTTGGCGCGACTGCGCGCTACGCGCGGAGAGCAGCGAGGTCCCCTCATCAGACGGTGACTGAGGCTCGGAACGTCTACGCCAGTTACGCATTGTTTAGGCGCGGGAGCGATAATCCTTCGTGCACGGGATTGGCCCCATGGTGCGAATCGAGCACTACCGAAAGCAAGCGTCCGAATGCTTGGCCAGATCGCGCGCCTGCTCGGACCAAAAAGATGCCGCGCAATTGGCGTTCATTGCAGCCACGTATTTCGAGCTGGCGAAGCAGCGGGAAGACGCGGCGGAAGCGCGGGCCGAGAAGGGCGCGTGAGGAGTGATCGTGGACGCGACTGCCTCGGCCTGACGCTCGAAAATCGAGCTCCCCGCCGGATCGCATGAGCTTAAGGTCCGCCACGCAGAGACGATCCTTTCGATCTGGACGAACAGCTTGGAGGGCTCGGTAGATCGTGAGCCCTTTGCACGGATCGGGTCGATTGCACAAAGGGGCCAATTCGCGCTGATGTCCTTTCAGCTCGCGAGCGATCATCAACGTGACGCTCGCCATGCCGCCTCAGTTGACGCCGCCGCGCTTGCGAAATGGGAGCGGTGCACTTCCTCGCCCCGCTTCACGCAGCGCGACTCGAGTGCTCCTGCAAAATCTTCCCTCGGGTCATTCTGCCCCTGCGAGCCGAACGACTACTGTAGCGCTCGCCGCTCTCCTCCTGGATGGTGTTCAACAGCGCGACGTGCGGCGGATCTGCTCGTTGATCGTCGCCACTGCCCTGTCCATGCCGGCATTCAGCGCCGAGGCGCCGTCGCTGGTCGGTACATGGACCGGGCAAGAGGGACCGGATCGCCAAGACCGAAGGACGACGCGGCGGCCTCGCGACGCTCGTCATCACGGAGCAGCAGGGCAATACCTTCGCGGGACGCTTAAAGCGCGCAAACCCGACCGGCGACGAGGAGGAGCCGCTTTGGGTTGCCTTCACGCCGGACTATCGTCTGATGATGGGATTGGATGAGGAAGGAACCTACATGTTCAGTCTCGTCGACCAGAACACGCTGGACTATTGCTACAGCGAGGCCGGCGCTTCTCCACGCACTGTTTGTGCCAGGCTTGTGCGTCAGCCACGATGACCCAGGGGCACCAAGCCGCTCCAACGGCGAACCAGGCGATGCGAGGTCCCGTTGCGCAGGGCCGGCTGGACGGAAACGCCGACGGCATCGGCGGGGCTGAGGGCCGCGCGACGTCGAGCCGCGGAGCGCGGCGCGATACCGCAGGCAAGCACTATGTCGTCACCGCTTCCGCGCCGCTGCCGGCTTGCGCGGACGACCGCCCTTCGCACCGTTTCGCCGGGCCGCCGCCGCCTTCGCGGCCGATGTAGCCGCACCTGCCCGCGCTGCGCGCTGGCGGTCCATGTACGCCTTGGTGCCGAACAGTCCCGCCAGCAGGCCGGGAACGCTAAGATCGACATCCAGACGCTCCCAGTGCAGCCCAAGCCCGAGGCCGAGGATTTCGATCTGCGCCAAGTCCTCACCGCCGGCCCTTTCCAAGCCCTGCGCCTTGCGTGCCGGAAAGGCGAAGCTGCACCCGTTGGTCAGATCGACCTGGACTCGACCGGTCTTGCGATCGTAGCGAGCGGCGCGGGCGCGCGGCTCGCTGCGCAGCGAGCGCTGGCCGCGCCGCTCCGCCTCCGCGACCATCGCGGCCAGATCATCGCCCATGAATTCTCCTCCACATCTCGATCAGCCGTTCCCGCTCGCGCTCGACCTCCTGCATGACGCGGCGGAGATCGCCTCGGCCAATGCCCGCGACCCAATCGAGCCTGATCCCGTCCAGCCGACCGGCCCTCTGCCCGAGCGAACAACCAGCTTCTCCTCCTGGAAGGTGTTCTACAGGATGACGTGCGTCGCGAGCTTTTTGAGCAAGTGAAACAGCACGGCGCGGTGGGCCCACAGGCAAGCGACTGCGGATTAGAGACGGTAGCGGCCCGACGCGGCCGGAAAATCCGGACGAGCCGTCCGCCGTGATGCACTCCCGGAACACCGCGTCGTGCTTGAAAAAGAGCCCCTTCTCGTCGTGCTGGCGCAGGGCCTCGCCGCTCACCCATTTCCCGTCGACGAGTTGGCAAAGGCGCGGGCGGTGCGTGCACTCGCCCGGCATCAGCCTAGCATAGTCTCGCTCATCCGCGTTGTGCAGTTTCGATAGCCGCGCGGCTCACGTTCACATGCCGGCCGTCTGGAATATTCGATGTACTGTTCGCTGGATTCATAAAACTGATCGTACGCTGTAGGGTGGAAATCGACGTCGATGACGCGCAACGTTACAATACGGGTAATTTCTTCTTTTCGATCTATGCCGACCCAAATGCTGTGGCACTTTTCCATGCTAGCTCGGCCTATCCCGTCAGTTGAACCACGCTGAATACGGGCAATCAACCGCGGGTTGATCCTCCGTCCTCCAACGATCGCCATTCGCGGACTATCCAAGGTGGAGACCAGCTTTTTCAAGCGAATATGGAAGATGTGCTTCAATACGCGGTTCAGGGCGCCAAGACGTACCGCTTCGAGCACCCCCGCCGCGCTACCCACAAACTTTACTTTTTCAGTATCGTAGAGTTGCAAAGCCCTGAAATGGCGCCCAGCCAGAATCTCCCTGGATGATAAAATTCGCCCTTCTTTCACCGAGCATATCGGCGGGGCATTCAATAGACTTGCGGGAGATTTCCGGAAGCAATTTTGCGATGGAGCGCAACGAATCGTACATATCCAACGCTATTTCTTTGGCCAGAACAAGACTCTATTTTACAAAAGCACCGCGGTAATTCATTTATACTTGTATTTACTGTCGGGATATCACGTGCATACTTTGGCATGACGAATTCCTCCAACATGACCACGCCGAGGCGTTGGTCACACTCCGGACAAATAATGGCTGTTCTGGTGGTATTGTCAACGTTTTTTGTGGTGTTCTTGTTGCTTTTTTAATGGGAACCCTTTACTTTAGAGGATGGATCAGTATGCGGCCGATCCTTGAAACCTGGGAGAAGTGGGATGCCTCAGATGACGTTGGAGTATGACGACGAGACGGAGGCCGTCTTCGAAGAGCTTAAGAAATTCTTCGGCGTGAAGACGAAAACAGCTGTCATTCGGCGTGCACTCGCAGTGGCGCGAGCGGCGAAAAAATACGCTGATCCTGGCAAGACAGTTCGGATCGTCAGGCCGGGTAATACCAGGGAAGGCGAGACTTTCAACCTTGCTGGCTAATCCGGCAAGCAAGAGCGCCCACTGCCCCTGCAGAGGGCGCTCTTTTTGAGCGTATGCCGATGGCGGCCAAATCCCGCAAAGCGCGCACTCCGATCAGCCAGTTCGAACCCAGCGTCAACACTGGCAATGAAACACTTCGTCAAGTGATCGCTGATTTGTTGCCTTTATTTCGCACCGCAAATTTGTTCCTGTTGGGCGCACTCATCACCCTCTTCGCTTTTGACTGTTACGCCATCCTTACTGGAAAAATGTCCGCCCTGGAAAGGATAGTCGACAGGACGGTAGTAATTGCTTTGATCTCGGCGACTGCGGCGGAGATAAGCGTGATTATTATCGCCGCAATCAGACGGATAAAATAACGACCTCTCCATCGCCCCTCATCGAGTAAGTAGTTGCGCCTATCCGAGCTATCTCAGGGGGCGAGCGCCTTTCAATCGAACGACTGACCCGCCGCGATTGCTGCTAATTTCGAAGCCGCCTTTGGACCGCTTTCCGTCTGCCGAGCCGGGCCGCATAAGTCAGGCAGGCGGCCGGTGAACAGGGGCGTGGCGGACACCCTCCGCAAGATGGACGATCACCATGACGCGCGACACGGTGTTCATTAGCCACGCCACCCCGCATGACAACAACTTTGTTCGCTGGCTGGGCACGAAACTCACCGGTCACGGGTACAAGATTTGGGCCGACCTGTTTGACCTGAGGGGCGGGAACCCCTTCTGGAGCACGATCGAGGAGGCCCTCCGGCACCACGCCTGCAAGATGATCTTCGTGGTGTCGAAGGCGAGCGTGGACCCGGACCGCACCGGCACGCTCAACGAGCTGTCGGTTGCCGATGCGCTCAAGAAGCAGCTCAAAGACGACAGCTTCATCATTCCTGTGAAGATCGATGCGACGACCCTTCAGCGAATTCCCAATCCAAATTCACCGTTTGAACGCTATTGACTTTTCCGCCGGCTGGGGAGCGAAGCTGGTTGAGGCTTCTAGACACCCTTGAAGGCGCAGGCGTACCGAAAGTAGACGGAGATCAGCGTGCCGAGTTCGAACGGTGGCGCGCTACAATGGTGCGCACCTCGACGATCGTCGAGGCGACCTCCGAAAAGGTGCTCACGAACCTTCTACCAATCACCAGCATGCCGAAATCAATCACGTTCTACGAATACGAAGGCGACAACACGAAGGTCGCGGCGGCGATGAATGAGACTGGCGTTCCGCACGGCATGTTCAATCGCCACATCATTTCGTTTGCGGCAACGCCCGAGCTGCAAGAGCGCCTGCCGCCATCTTTTACACTGGCCGTGCGCGCGCATGTCGCCTTGGACGCATTCCTGGCGGGATCGGTCACCGACCCGTCGTCGCCGATCAAAGATGCTGCACGAAAGATGGTGACATCCCTCCTTCGCCAGCACGTCGAGTCGCACCTGCAACAGCGAGGACTCAGGGAGTTCAAGACATCAACGGCCTCGGCCTTCTATTTCCCGAGCGACCTCGTCCCGAACGACAAAGTCCCATACCTCGCCGCTTCCGGCCGCAGAACGCATAAGAATGTCGTCGGCCGCAGCGAACGGAACAAGGTCCATTGGCACCTGGCCATGAAGATCAACATCGTCCTTGGCCCGCCACCGATCGTCCGCCTGCAAGCCCTACATCTGCTTCTCCGAGGACGGGACAGACGGCGCTTGACGACGCGAAGCGCACGTCTGCGATCCGCAGACGTTTCTGCAAGAACTGGTGGAAATCCTCACTGGCGTCAGCTTTTGGAGGCATTCTGCACCTTTCTGGCAGATGGCAAGGAGACGGTCGAGATCGGACTTGCTGGTCCGGAAGCGCTTGTTCTCGCGGCGCGGCCTCTTGAATTACTGGCAACGCGCAGAATGCCGGATGACCTGATCATCCTCGATGAACCCGAAGATCCAATCGAATCCGACGATGACGATGCTACGTCGAAGACGATCCCAATATTGAGGACGACGCATGAGCGACTGGCGTCTCACGCACATCCCTGAGCCGGCGCTCGCATTCGGTTTCGGGCAATCTGCCGAGCACCCAAAGGATGGGCTGTTCCTCTTCGGGCCGCCCGCGTCGAACCAGAACCCCGCGCGCATGGACGTAGGGGTCATTGGTACAACAGAAGGGATCGAACGGTACGAACAATGGGTAAGATCGATCGGCGCCACGATCGCCGCTCCTGATAAAGGCAAAGAAGAAAACAAGATGATGTGGCCAGGCTTCGAGGCCGTCTTTGGCATTCCTTGGCCTGTGAAGCCCTATACGAGCTGTTTTATCCATGGCGGCGAATTGAGCCGTCGCATTCGGATCGAGAACCGCCACGAAGCGATCTTCAACGCGGTGCAGCTCTATGAGGAGACGCTGCGGAGGTATCTGGACGAAGAGGAAGCCCGCCCGAAATTATGGTTCGCCATCGTCCCCGAGGAGGTTTTTCGGTACGGCAGGCCGAACTCGATCGTGCCAAAGGACCTTCGCGAACCATCGACCGCCCTCTTGGGAAAAAAGGGCGCGATGTCGGTGCGTGAGAAAGGCTCGCTCTTCGCGGAAGAGATGGACGCGATCACCATCTACGAATACGAGCTCAACTTCCACAACCAGCTCAAGGCACGGCTCCTCGACACGCGCCAGGTCATTCAGGTCGTGCGCGAGTCGACATTAACGCCCGAAGACGATGGTGCGCGACGGTCGCTGCAAGATCCTGCCTCGGTTGCCTGGAATCTCTCGACGACCAGCTTCTACAAGGCCGATGGGAGGCCATGGCGCCTCGCCGAGGTGCGTGAGGGCGTCTGCTACGTCGGCCTCGTGTTCAAGCGCCTTGAGAATATGAAGAGACGTGACAATGCCTGCTGCGGCGCCCAGATGTTCCTCGGCTCCGGCGAGGGCGTCGTATTCAAGGGCGCTGTGGGACCCTGGTACTCAGAGACCGACAATTCATTTCACCTCAGCAAAGAAAAAGCCGCTGAATTGATGACTTTGGTTGTTGACGCCTATGTGGGAAAACATGGGAAGCCCCCGAATGAGCTTTTCATCCACGGACAGATACGATTCGACAGAGAGGAATGGGCTGGCTTCGCGAGCACCGTTCCTGCCGCGACCAAGCTTGTCGGTGTCCAGATTCGTCGCCAGAACGAGGTCAAACTCTTCCGCTACGGCAAAAAGCCGGTCTTACGCGGGACAGCGATTATAACCTCTGACCGATCGGCGTATCTCTGGACCGTAGGGTTCACGCCTCGCCTTGAAACCTATCCCGGCCGCGAGGTGCCCAATCCGATCACGGTCGACATCGTCCGAGGAGATGCGGATCTTGAGGTGGTCCTAGCTGATCTCATGGCCCTCACCAAATTGAATTTCAACAGTGCGACGTTCTCGGACGGCCTACCTGTGACGTTACGGTTTGCCGATCTCGTTGGAGAAATTCTGACGGCAGGTCCAATGGAGATGAAGGCACCACTACCATTCAAGTTTTACATCTAATGAAAGACTTACTCGAAGGGTCGGCACTGGTCTCGGGCTACCACAATGGCGGGCAACGCCACCCGCCTTGTGCGACGCCGGATTCGACGTACAACTCTTATCAAGAGATCGCCCGGGAGGTAACGACAAGGAGGCAGCAATGCGTTCAATCAAGATGAGCCTGATGGCGGCGGTCGCCATGGCGGCGACGTCGTTGCCCACGCTGGCCGACTACATGGTCAAGGAAGTGGGCAGCTTCCACGTGGGCGGCCGAACCGCGGCGCTGAGCGGGATGCCGACCCGCGACGTCGTGTTCAGCCCCGGGGCGCCGCCGATCAAGGTCGATCCGAACGGCGAGTTCGCGGTCGAGCAGATGTACGTGCAGTTCGTCAAGCTGGCGCAACCGAAAGCAAAGGTCCCGATCCTGCTGTGGCACGGCGGCGGCCTCACCGGCGTCACCTGGGAGACCAAGCCCGACGGCAAGCCCGGCTGGCAGCACTTCTTCCTCAACGCCGGCTACGACGTCTATGTCTCGGACGCGGTCGAGCGCGGGCGCGCGTCGTGGGCGCGCTACCCGGAAATCTTCAAGTCCGAGCCGATGTTCCGCACCAAGAAGGAAGCCTGGGAGCTGTTCCGCATCGGGCCGAGCTACGAGATCGGCGGGGAGCGCGTCGCGTTCGAAGGCCAGCAGTTTCCGATCGAGGCGTTCGACCAGTTCGCCAAGCAGGGCGTGCCGCGCTGGGTGACCAACGACGCGACCACGCAGAGCGCCTACGACGCGCTGGTGGACAAGATCTGTCCCTGCATCGTGGTGGTGCACAGCCAGGGCGGCAGCTTCGGATTCAACGCCGCGCTGGCCGCGCCCGACAAGATCAAGGCGCTGGTGGCGATCGAGCCCTCGGGCGCGCCCGACCCGACGCAAGGTCGATGTCGGCAAGCTCAAGGGCGTGCCGCATCTCATCGTGTGGGGCGACTTCCGCGACAAGGTCGCGGTCTGGCAGCGCCTGCCGATCGCTCCGACCAAATATCGGCGAGGCGCATCGTGGCGGCCGGCGGCAAGGCCGACGTGTTCGACCTCCCGGTCATGGGCGTCAAGGGCAACACCCACATGCTGATGATGGATCGCAACTCCGACGAGGTCGCCAAGCTGATCCATGATTGGATCGTGAAGCAGGGACTGGTGAACTAGGGCCGCTTGTCGCTGACCCCCACCCCGACCCTCCCCCTTTCAGGGGGAGGGAGCGCACCGAGTGCGTGGCACGATTGCTCAATCACCTCGCTCGTGTGGCTCAACCAGTCAAAATCACTGTGCCTATCCTTCCGGCTTGATCTTCGCCTGATCGATCACCCTGCCGAACTTCTCGGACTCCGCGGCGACGAAGCTCTTGTATTCGGCCGTCGTCAGCGGACGCGGGATGATGCCCTGCTTCATCAGCAGCTCGGCGGTCTTGGCCTCCTGCAACAGCTTGTTCGCGATGCCGTTCAACTGCGTCAGGATCGGCGCCGGCGTGCCGCCGGTCGCGAACAGGCCGAACCAGTTGAGCAGCTCATAGCCTTTGAGCCCCGGCGACCCGTCCTGCAGCGGCGCGACGTCCGGCAGTTGCGGCATGCGCTCGAGCGACGTCACCGCCACCGCGCGCAGCTTGCCGGCCTGGATCAGCGGCAGCGCCGCGGCGAGGCTGGTGAAGCTCATGGTGACGGCGCCGGTTGCGACGTCGGTCACCGCCGGCGCCGCGCCCCGATAAGGCACGTGCAGCACATCGGTGCCGGCCATCATGTTCATCAGCTCGCCGGCAAGCTGCTGCGGATTGCCGACCCCGGATGACGAGAACGACAGCTTCTTCGGATTGGCCTTGGCGTAGGCGATCAGCTCCTGCGGCGTCTTGACCGGCGTGGTTTCGGCCACCACGACCACACAGGGCACGATGCCGACCAGCGCGACCGGCGCCAGCTCGCGCGCCGGGTCGTAGGTCATCTTCTCCTTGTAGAGGTGATGACTGATGGCGATCTCGCCCGACGTCGCCATCAGCAGCATATGACCGTCGGGCGGCGCCTTGGCGACCGTCTGGGCCGCGAGCATGCCGGCTGCGCCGGTGCGGTTCTCCACGATCACCGGCTGGCCCATGGCCTTGAATGGCTCGGCTATGAGGCGCGCGACCAGGTCGATGCCGCCGCCGGCGGGAAAGCCGGCAATGATCCGGATCGTCTGCGTCGGATAGGCCTGGTGGTCGGGAGGCGGGCCGCCGCCCGATGTGCGCCAGCCGAAATGGACGCGAGGCTCAAGCCTGCGATGACGCTTCGCCGTGTCAGCATGGTTTCTCCCATTTCGCCCTACTGCGGCTTGATGCCGGCCTTCTCGACGATCTCGGTCCAGGTCGTCAACTCCTTGGCGACGTCGCGCTGGAACTGCTCGCCCGCGATGCTGGTGGGCTCGAAGCCGAGCTGGCCGAGCTTCTGCTTGATGTCCGGCATGGCGGCGACCGCCAGGATCGCCGCGCCGAGCTTGTCGGCGATCGCCTTCGGGGTCTTCGCCGGCACGAAGAAGCCGTTCCACACCGTCACCACCACGTTCGGGTAGCCGGCCTCGGTCGTGGTCGGCACGTCCGGCAGCGCCGCCGCGCGCGCGGGCGTCGTCACCGCGATGCCCTTGAGCTTGCCGGACGCGACCAGCGCCACCGCCGGCGGCAGCGTCACCACCGCCGCCTCGACCTGGCTCGACAGCGCCCCGGTCAGTGCCTGGGCCGCGCCCGGGAACGGGATGTGCTCCATGCGGGCGTTGGAGATGGCGGTGAACAGATGCTCGATCACGAGGTGCGGCACCGAGCCCGCGCCGGGCGAGCCGTAGTTGAGCTGGCGCGTGCGCGCGAGCGCGATCAGCTCGCCGAGCGAGGCGGCGGGAATATCCGGGCGGGTGACCACGATGACCGCCTGCGGCGCCGTGCTGGCGATCGCCTGCAGATCGCGCACGATGTCGAGGCCGGTGCGCGGGTTCATCACCTGGGCGACCAGCATCGAGTTGGACGCGACCAGCACGGTGTAGCCGTCGGGAGCGGCGGCCGCGACCTGGTTGCCGGCGATGGTGCCGGAGGCGCCGCCGCGGTTCTCGACCACCACCGGCTGGCCGAGCATGGGGGCGAGCTTGTCGGCGAACAGCCGCGCCACCGCATCGACGCCGCCGCCGGGCGGGAAGCTGACGACGAGGCGGATGGTGCGCGAGGGGAAACTGTCCTGCGCGGATGCGGGTGCGGCGGCGCCGAGCACGGCGCCCGCCAGCATTGCCAATCCCAAACTCGCGCAACGCATTTTCATGGCCGCCTCCGAAGCGATGGCAACGCCCGACCACAGCATATCCGCACGCACCAGGCGACGACATGCGAAAAAAGCACGCCGGAACCTGCATGATCCGATCCCAACGTCATGACGATCCCGTGGACCGCCTCGTCGGGTCCGCGTAAGCTGAGGCAACAAGACCGTGCTGGAGGAGAAAACCATGGCTGAAGCATCATCGCTCGGCGCGCTCGCTTCACGCTTCATCGAGACCGAAACGGTACCGTGGATCGAGACCGCGCCGGGAAACAAGATGAAGGTGATCTATCACGATCCGGCCACCGACATGCTGACCATTCTGGCGAGAACTCGAGCCGGGCGCCGGCATTCCGCCGCACGTGCACGAGGATCTGGAGCAGACATTCGTTCTCGAAGGCTCGCTGGTCGATCAGGAAGGCGAATGCACCGCCGGCAATTTCGTCATCCGCGCCAAGGGCAGCCGCCACGCGCCGACGGCGCCCAAGGGCTGCACCATGCTGGTGTTCTTCCTCAAGCCCACGGCGGCGCTCAAGAAGGCTCTGCTCGAGCACGCTTAGGGTTGTCGCGCGCGCGACGCCGTCGATCGCGTCCTCAAGGGCGTAGGTGGTTGGGTCGAGTGGGCAAGAATTTATAGGACGGTTTGGCCGATTGAGTGTACGATTCGTGTCATGACGAATCGCACCTTCAAGACCGGCGCATGCCGGGAGCAGGCGAGTTTTCTGCCGCCGCGGATCGAGGATTATGTCGGAGCGGACAATCCGGTGCGGGCGATCGAGGCGTACGTTTGCGCGCTCGACCTTGAGAAGCTCGGGTTCCGGCATGCCGGGGCGGCGGCGGGGCGGGCCAGCCGCCGTACGATCCGGCGGACCTGCTGAAGCTCTATCTGTACGGCTATCTCAACCAGGTGCGCTCCTCGCGCCGTCTGGAGCGCGAGGCGCAGCGCAATCTGGAGCTGATCTGGCTGCTCAAGGGGCTGACGCCCGGCTACCGGACGATCGGGAACTTCCGCAAGGACAATTGGGCGGCGCTGAAGGCGGCGAACCGGGACTTCGTGCTGCTGGCGCGCGAGCTCGGCCTGGTGGGCGGCGAGCTGGTGGCGATCGACGGCGCGTTCTTCCACGGCGACGCGAGCAAGGCGAGCATCGTGACGCGCAAGCGGCTTGCCGAAGCAGCTTGCGGCGCTGGAGCGCGATATCGAGGCCTATGGCGGCGCGCTGGAGGCGAACGACGCGGCGGAGGCGACGCATCCGTCGGCCGGGCGGCGACGGCGGCGACGGCGATGACGCGGACAGAAGCTGGCGGCGCTGATGGCGAAACGCGCGAAGGCCAAGGCCGATCTCGACCGGCTGGAGGAGAGCGGCGAGACGCAAGCTGTCGAGGACGGACGCGGACGCCCGGCTGCTGTCGAAGAACGGGCAGACGCGTTGCGGGATACAACGTGCAGATCGCGGTCGACGACAAGCACAAGCTGATCGTGGCGAGCGAGGTGGTCAACGACGGCAACGACAGCGGGCCAGCTTCACGCGATGGCCAAGGCGGCGAAGGAGGCGCTCGGCGTCGAGACGCTGCAGGCGGCGGCCGATGTCGGCTACTACAATGGCGAGACGCTGAAGGCGTGCGAGGCGGACGCGATCGTCGCCTATGTGCCGCAAGCCAAGCGAACAGGTCGTCTGGCGAAGCGCAAGGCCGCTTCAGCCATGAAGACTTCGTCTACGACGCCGGGCAGAACGTCTACCGCTGTCCGGCGGGCGCAGCTGCTGCGGCCGATCGAAGGGCTGCAAGCCAGACACCGGCGGCAGACGCGAGATCCGCTATGCGAGCCGCAAGTCGGTCTGCAATGCGTGTCCGCTTGCGCGCGCGCTGCCTCACCGCCAAGGCGCCGACGGCGCGACGTCTATCGCTGGGAGCATGAGGACGTGATCGACCGGCATCGGGCGCGGATGGCAGGATGCCGACGCGCTGATGCGCCGCCGCGCCGCCCTCGCCGAGCATCCCTTCGGCACGCTCAAATGCCGCGCCGGCTATCGCCACTTCCTGCTGCGCGGCTTCGACAAGGTGCGCGGCGAATGGAGCCTGATGGCGCTGTGCGCTTGCGAGACCCAACGACCTTGCAGCGATACGGCTCGCGATTGTTGGGTCGTCGTGAAGAACTCGACCCAACCTACAGCTGCGCCTGCACGAGACCCCCACGGGGAGAGGCACCGAGGGAGACCCATGCGCGCAGCGCACATCTATTCAGGTCAGCGCGCGCAGGTCTCGCCGCAAGCGGTCGGCGCCGGCACGCGGAAGCAGGCGGTCGATCTCGGCATGGGTGCGGCGCCAGACCGGCACCGCGCGCGCGAGCAGCGCCCGACCCGCGGGCGTCAGCTTCAGGCGGCGACTGCGCCGGTCGTCGGCGTCGACCATGACCGCGACGAGGCCGCGCCGCTCAAGCGGCTTGAGCGCGGCGGTGAGGGTCGTGCGGTCCATGGACAGCAGCGACGCGACCGACCCGATGGCGGGCGGCTCGGGCCGGTTCAGCGACATCATCGTCGAGTATTGCCCGCTGGTCAGGCCGAGCGGCCGCAGCGCGTCGTCGAAACGCCGCGCCAGCGCCCTCGCCGCGCGCTGCAGGTGAAGGCACAGGCACGTGTCCCGAACCAGGCGCGTGGTCTCGAAGGGAACTTCGGCTGCCTTTGACACGCCACAATCATGTTGATATCAACCTATTGTGTCAAGCGCAACAACCTCGAAAAGGAAGCACCATGCCATGACACCGTATCTGTTCTTCGACGGCCGCTGCGAGGAGGCGATCGAGTTCTACAAGAAGGCGCTCGGCGCCGAGGTCGGGATGATGATGCGCTTCAAGGAAAGCCCGGAGCCGCCGCCGCCCGGCCAGGTTGCGCCCGGCAGCGAGAACAAGATCATGCACGCGTGCCTTCGCATCAACGGCGCCGAGGTGATGGCGTCCGACGGCTGCGCGCAGGGCAAACCGAAATTCGAGGGCTTCTCGCTCTCCATCAATGCCAAGGACGAAGCCGAGGCCGACCGCACGTTCGCGGCGCTCGCCGACGGCGGGCAGGTGCGCATGCCGCTCGGCAAGACGTTCTTCGCCAAGCGCTTCGGCATGGTCGCCGACCGCTTCGGCGTGGGCTGGATGATCATGGTGGAGGCTTGAGCGCCGGGCCGACCGCGACGTCGGCCAGCGGCAGGTGGGCCGTGAAGGTGGCCCCCTGCCCGAGCACGCTTTCGATGGTCAGGCGGCCGCCGTGGCGGTTGAGGATGTGCTTGACCAGCGCGAGCCCGAGGCCGGTCCCGCCCTGCGCGCGGCTCTCGCTGACGTCGACCCGGTAGAAACGCTCGGTCAGCCGCGGCAGGTGCTCGGGCGCGATGCCGGGACCATGGTCGCGCACCGCGATGCGCGCCTCGCGCGCGCCATTGGCGCCCTGGCCCGAGCTGAGCGCGACCTCGATCCCCTGCTCGGAGGCGCCGTATTTCAGCGCGTTCTCGAGCAGATTCTCGAACACCCGGAGCAGCTCGTCGTGGTCGCCGTGCACCAGCAGCGGACCCGGGGGCAACGCCAGCTTGACCTCCACGCCGCGGTCGCGGGCGAGCGTCTGCAGCCCGTCGGCGACCTGGCGGATGATGGCGACCAGATCGGCCTGCTTGTCCGGCCGCAGATGCGCGCTGAGCTCGATGCGCGAGAGCGAGAGCAGGTCGTCGATGAGGCGGGCCATCCGGTTTGCCTGCGCCTGCATGATGCCGAGAAAGCGCTCGCGCGCCGCGACATCGGCGCGCGCCGGGCCCTGCAGGGTCTCGATGAAGCCGGAGAGCGAAGCGAGCGGCGTGCGCAGCTCGTGGCTGGCATTGGCGATGAAGTCGGCGCGCATCTCCTCGACGCGCCGCAGCGGGGTGAGATCGTGGAAGGTCATGAGCACGAGGCCGCGCGACGGCTCGGCGGCGGCGTCCCTGGTTTGCGCATGTCCTTCCCGGAAAGCCGGTTCCCACCCCGGATCACGTCCGGGGCCGGCTGTTTCCGGGACATGCGCGATCGGCGTCACGATGGCCTCGTACCAGCGGTCGACCGGCACCCGCTCGAAGAACTCGACCCGCTCGGTGCGGCCGTTGGCGCGCGCGCGGCGGATCGTGTCCAGCACCTCGGGCACGCGCAGCCCCAGCGACACCGGCTCGCCGCGGCGCAGCGCGGGCGCGATCGCGCTCGCCCGCGCGTTGAGCGCCACGACGTCGCCGTTGCGGTTGAGCGCGACCACCGGATCGGGCAGCCCGGCGAGCACCGCCTCGATCAGCGGTTCGCCGACCCGCGCCACCGCGACCGCATCGGGAGAGACCGCGCCGGGGGCGGCGTCGCCGCTTGCCGCCATCACGACCGCGACCGCGACCACGGCCGCAAAGGCGATCAGCGCCGGCAGCAGGCCGAGCACGCCGGCCAGCCAAAGCCCGGCGAACGCGAGCGCCGCGACCGCCAGCGCCAGGCGCGCGCGCTTGAGCCGGCTCAGCCAACCGTCCCAGCGAGCGTTTCTGCTGCTCTCGTATCATATCAGGTGTCTGCGTCTTCAGTAGTCAGTAATCAGCAGTCGGTGGCCAAAATAGGTATTGCTGCTGATTACTGATTGCTGATCACTGATTTGCCGGTCTCCGACGTCTGATCCGCAATGACGATGTTCGGCGCGATCGAGGGTATCGCCGCGGCGCGGCGGCGGCGGGGTCCCGCGCATCGCCAGGACGACCTCGCGGCCGCCGAGGATGAGCAGCGAGAGCGCGAACGGAACGATGTAGTAGAGCAGACGAAACAGCAACAGCCCGGCGAGCAATTCTTCCTTGTCGAATTGCCAGAGCGCCACCATCATGGCGGCGTCGAACACGCCGAGGCCGCCGGGCGCGTGGCTCGCGAAGCCGAGCAGCGTGGCGGCGACGAAGATCACCGCCACCGTCACGAAGCCGGTATTGGGCTCGTCCGGCACCAGCATGTACATCGCCAGCGCGCAGAAACCGAGGTCGACGATGCCGATGCCGATCTGCAGCAAGGTGAGCGGGCCGCCCGGCAAGGTGACGCTCCAACCGTCGCGGCCGACGACGCGCGGGCGCCACCACACCCAGATGACGTAGAGCGTCAGCACCACCAGGATCGACGATCGCACCGGCGCGGTTGAGCCAGGCCGGCAACTGGTCGATGGCGCTGGCGGCGAGCGGCTGATAGGCGATGCCGAGCCCGAGCACGGTGGCATTGCCGAGCCAGAACGTCAGCCCGGCGACGAAGCAGATTTTCGCGACGTCGATGGCGCTGAGGCCCCAGGCCGAATAGACGCGGTAGCGCACCGCGCCGCCGGTGAACACGCTGGCCCCGATATTGTGGCCGACCGAATAGCTGGTGAAGCCGGCGAGCGCCGCGACCCGATAGGGCACGTCGGTGCGGCCGATCGTGCGCAACGCGAACAGGTCGTAGAAGGTCAGCGTGAAATAGCCGGCGGCGACGAACAGCGCCGCCAGCGCGATGTTGCGCGGATTGCTCGCCTTGAGCGAGTCGATCACCTCCTGGACGTCGATGTTGCGCAGGATGCGATAGAGCACCACCGCGGCAATCGCGATGATGGCGACGCTCAGCAGGAAGCCGATCCGGTTCCAGCCGATCCTCTGATCGCAGAACCGCGCGGCCGCGTTCAGCGTCTCGAGCAGCTTGCGCTCGCGCGCGGTTGATTTCGGCTCCATCGGTCGATCAGTCGGGCGATCCGGTCGGGAGGAAGGGTCCAGGCATTCCACTCATATCGTGGGTGCCATGCGGGTTTACGATCCTGGTGCTGCAAGACGGAGCCGAAAATATGGAGCGAGCATGGGACCGATGGTCGCCAACGAGTAGCAAAATCGCGATCGGGTGCGAGGGCAAGACCCCGGCGCGCAAGGTGCCAGGCGCTTGCCGCTTGCCGCGGCTCTGGGCGGTCCACCGGAGATTGCCGGGCGCCCTATCTGGCCGCCGCGGCGATCTGGTAAGGTCGCCCCCGACAGCCGGGCACACCGGCGGAATGAAGGAGGACGCCATGACCGAGAGCTCCAAGCCGGCCGCCGACGGGGTCGCGCGCCGCAGCATCCTGCAGGGCGCCGGCGCCGGGATCGGGGCCGGGCTCGTCTCCTCCCTCGCCTCGGCGCAGGCGCAGACCACCGGGGCGGCCGTCGCGCAGGCGGCCGATGCGCGCGGTCTGGAGCGCCGAATACTGGGCCAACAAGGGCAACGTGAAGCTCAACCTGTGGCGCAAGCGCGTCGGCGCGCCGCGCGCCGGCGAGCAGCCGCTGCCGATCCTGTTCCTGGTGCACGGCTCCTCGAACTCGACGCGCTCCTCCTATGACCTCGCCGTGCCGGGCAAGGGCGAATATTCGCTCATGAACGTGTTCGCGCGTTACGGCTACGACGTCTGGACCATGGACCACGACGGCTACGGCCGTTCCGGCAGCTCGGGCAACAATTCCGACATCGCCAGCAGCGTGCTCGACCTCAAGGCCGCCATCCCGGTCGTGCTGCAGGAGACCGGACAGGCCAAGATGCATTTCTACGGCACCTCCTCGGGCGCGATCCGCGCCGGCGCCTACGCGCAGGAGCAGCCCGAGCGCGTCGACCGGCTGGTGCTGGTCGCCTTCACCTACAAGGGCACCGGCGCGCCGGAGATCGGGCGACGCGCGGCGCGGGTCGAGCAGCTGCGCGCCAACAACCGGCGCAAGCGCGACGCGGCGATGATCCGCTCGATCTTCACCCGCGACGGGCACGCCTCGAGCTACGACCCGGCGGTGGCGGAGGCGATCATCGCCGCCGAGATGAAATTCGGCGAGGAGGTCCCGACCGGGACCTATCTCGACATGGCGGCGCATCTGCCGCTGGTCGATCCGAAGAAGGTGCAGTCGCCCGGTGCTGATGCTGCGCGGCATCCACGACGGCAACTCGACCAACGAGGACCTGCTCGACTTCTATCAGCAGCTGCCGAACGGCGACCGCCAGTTCGTGATCCTGCCGCATACCGCGCACAGCCCGGGCTACAGCAACAACCGGCACCTGCTCTGGTACGCGGTGCGCAACTTCCTGGCCGCGCCGGCGCCGATTGCGGCGTCGTAGGGCGCCGTCCGGTGAGATCGATGCACAACGTCGCCGCGACTCGGTGAACTCCCTCCCCCTGTGGGGAGGGGTTGGGGTGGGGGTCGCGCAGCGTGGCAATGCGGCGCCTCATCGCATCACCCCCCTCCCCAACCCTCCCCCGCAAGGGGGGAGGGAGCAGACCGAGCTCGCCGCCGCAGCTCATGCTCGCCGCATCGTCGTCGCGCCCTGCTCATCGCGTGCGCGTGGGCGCAGCCGGCGCCGGCGCAAACCGCCGCGCTCGAGAAGCCGGCGATCACGCTCGCGGTCGGCGGCAAGACCCTGGTCGCCTTCCTGCCGCTCACCATCGCGGAACGGCTGCGCCTGTTCGAGCAGGAAGGGCTGCGGGTCGAGATCAACGATTTCCAGGGCGGCTCGCGCGCGCTGCAGTCGCTGGTGGGCGGCAGCGCCGACGTGGTGTGCGGTTCCTACGAGCACACCATCCTCACCCGCGCCAAGGGCGTCGGCATCAAGGCGATCGCGCTGCAGAACGACTCGCTCGGCACCGTCATCGGGCTGTCGAAAGAGAAAGCCAGGAGCTATCGCTCGCCGAAGGACTTGGCGGGGCTCAAGCTCGGCGTCACCTCGCCGGGCTCGGCGTCCTATCTCGGCATCGCGCTCCTGCTCGCCAAGGAGGGCGTGACGGTCGACAAGGTCTCGATCATCGGGGTCGGCACCGGCGCGAGCGCGGTCGCCGCCATGAAGTCCGGCCAGATCGACGGCATGTCGAACTTCGATCCGGCGATCCTGATGCTCGAGCGCGACGGGACGCTCGTGCCGATCGTGGATTCACGCACGCGCAAGGGGCTCGACGAGCTTTACGGCGGGCCGATCGCCGGCTCCTCGTTCTACGTCAGCGACGACTTCATCAAGCGCAACCCGCGCACCGCGCAGGCCTTCGCCAACGCCATCGTGAAGGCGCTGCGCTGGCTCGAGCGCGCGTCGGTCGACGAGATCGTGGCGGCGGTGCCGCCCGAATACTATTCCGGCGGCGACCGGGCGATCTACGCCAGGATGGTCGAGCTCAACCGCGGCGCCTTCTCGAAGGACGGGCGCGTCGACCTCAAGGCGGCCGAGAACACCTATCGGGCGCTGGCCGCGCACGAGGAGGTGCTCAAGAACGCCAAGGTCGACCTCAAGGAGACGTTCGACAACAGCTTCGTCGAGAAGGCCGCCGCGACGCCGCGCTGAGGCGCGCGCAGCCCGGTTCCGGAGCGCAGCGTCCGCAAGATCTACCGCTCCTGCCTTGCATGTGTTCGCGAATGCTCGAAAGGACTTTCCATGCTCGACGTTCGTAAGGCTCGCTGCGCCTGCGTGATCGCCCTCCTCGCTGGTGCGATCGCCCAACCCTGCGCGGCGCAACCCTATCCGTCGCAGCCGGTGACGTTCGTCGTCTCGTTCGCCGCCGGCGGCGTCGCCGACGTGATCGCCCGCCTGGTGGCGCAAAAGCTCGGCGAGCGTGGCGCCGGCAAGTTCGTGGTGGAAAACCGCGGCGGCGCCGGCGGCAACCTGGCGGCGCGGGTGGTGAGCACCGCGGCGGCGGACGGATACACCGTGCTGGCGACCACCACCGCGCTTGCCATCAATGCGACCGCGTCGCGAAACAAAGGCTACGCAACGGAAGATCTGCGGGCGGTCGCCATCGCGGCCTTGGCGTCGGACGTGATGGCCGTTCATCCCAGCAGCAGCGCCAAGACGATGCAGGAGCTCATCGGGAACGCCGGCGACAAGGGGATCACCTTCGGCACCCCCGGCCTCGGGACCGGGCCCTATATCGCGGCCGCCTACTTCTATCAGGAGGTCGCCAAGCTCAAGGCGGTGCACGTGCCGTTCTCGGGCGGCGCGCCGGCGGTCGCCGCCGCCATCGGCAACCATGTCGACGTCATCAATGTGTCGCTGCCGACGGCGCAGAGCGCAGATCGAGCAGGGCGCGCTGCGCGGTCTCGGCATCCCCAGCCCGCAGCGCAGTTCGGCGCTGCCGAATGTCCCCACCTATGGCGAAGCGGGCTTCCCGAACTTCTACTCCGCCACCTGGGTCGGATTTTTCGTTCCGGCCAAAACCCCCGACGCGGTGGTGGAAAAACTCAATGCGGAAATCAACGAAGTCCTCAAGTCGCCCGAGTCGCAGCAGAAGCTCAAATCGATCGGCTTCGACCCGATGCTCAAGACGACCGCCGAGTCGGCGGAGTACGCGCGCAACGAGGTTGCGCTCTGGGGCAAGATGACCCGCGCGATCGGCTTCTCGACCGATTGACGCGCAACCGCGCGCCGCGCTGAACCACTTCCGAGTAGTCGTTGCCTGCCGGGCATGGACGCTCCGCCGCAAGAAACAGGACTTGCTCAATTCCTCGGTTTGAAGTTGATCGCCTTGACGGTGGCGGCGATGGTGGCGCGCTGCTCCTCGATCGCGGCCGCGAATTCATCCGGGCCTCCGACATTGATCACCGAGCCCGTGGCCGCCATCCTCGCCGCGATCGAGCCGTCGGCCGCCGCCTCCTTGAAATCCGCCGCGATCTTCTGCCTGAGCTCCTTCGACATGGTCTTGAGCCCGATCAAGCCGTGCAGGCCTTCGAAGATCAGGGACGGATAGCCCTCCTCCACGGCGGTCGGAACACCCGGCACCAGCGGCGTGCGCTCCTTGTTGTTGAGCGCGATCAGCTTGATCCGGTCGGCGCGCCATTGCGGCTGCACGATCGCAAGCGACGCCATCACCACCTGGATGCGGCCCTCGGCGAGGTCGGTCGGGCGCCATGTTGATGTCGCGGTAGGGGACCTGCGTGATGTTCAGGCTCTTCGTGATGGGTATAGGCCCAGAACGTGAACTCGGTCAGGCCGGGCACGAGGCCGGAATTGAATTTGCCGGGATTGGCGCGTGCGGCCTCGGTGAACTCGCGGATGGTGTTGTAGGGCGAGTTTTTCGCCAATGCGACGGCCAGAATGGTGTTCGACGTCCGCACGATCGGATTGAGGTCGTAGGGATCGTAGGGAAGCTTGCTGTGCAGGAACGGATGCACGGTGAAATTGCCGGACGGCATGTACAGCAATATGTGATCGTCGTTCGCGCTCAGGAACGCCGTGATGGCAATGATGCTGTCGCCGCCGGGCCGGTTCTCGACCACGACCGGCTGGCCCCAGCGCTGCGACAGCTTGTCGGCGAACAGGCGCGCGCCGATGTCGGCGGCAGCGCCCGGTCCGAGCGGCACGATGAACCTGACCGGCCGCGTCGGCCATGCCGGCGCTTGCGCGTAGGAGCTCACGACGGATGCGGTAAGAACCGCAAGCAAGGCGCCCACAAAGGCCAATATGCCGAAGTCGCATCACCATCTCCTCACGTTCGAGTGGCCCGGCAGATCATCCGGCAGATCATGATCAGATGCCAGTTCAGATGCCATCCGATCGACTTTGTCACCCTTCCTCCAGCGGGGCGCCGGCCTTGCTGCGCAGACCGCGAAGCACCGCTTCGGGGTTGAGCGGCAATTCCATCAGCCGCACGCCGACCGCATCGTCGATGGCGTTCGCGACCGCCGGCGACACGCACAGGGTCGCGGATTCTCCGGCCCCCTTGGCGCCGAACGGTCCGTTGTGCTGATAGGCGTCGACCGCCTCGTTCACCATCACCGCCGGCACGTCGAGGATGCCCGGAATTTTGTAATCGGCGAGCGAGGCATTCGTCACCTGCCCGCCGTCGAGATGCATCTTCTCGAACATCGTGAAACCGAGCTGCATCAGCGCCGCCCCGGAAATCTGCGTTTCCACGATCCGCGGATTGATCGGCGTGCCGCAATCGATGACGTTGACGAGCTTGACGATCCGCACGTGCCCGGTCTCGGTGTCGACCTCGACCTCCACGCCGGCGCCGCCGATCATCCAGAACGGAGTGATGTTGGTGGTCTGGCCGGTTTCGTGCTCGGCCGGCATGTAGTCGGGCTTGTAGGCGCCGGTGCCGATGATGTTGCCGGCCTGCATGCCGTATTTCTTCTTGAGCAGCTCGGCGATGGAGATGTTGCTGCCCTCCGGCTCGCCGACCTCGCGGGCGAGCGCCGCGAGCTTGCCGCGCACCTCCTCCGCAGCAAGCCGGGTGGCATTTCCCATGTGGAACAGCGAGCGCGAACCCAGCGTGCCCATGTCGTAAGGCGTCACGTCGGTATCGCGCGGCACCACCCTCACCTGCTCGGCTGGAATGTTGAGGGCTTCGCCCACGATCTGCGCCATGCCGGTGTCGGAGCCCTGGCCCATGTCCACCGTGCCGCAATAGAGGGTCACGCTGCCGTCGGAATTGACGTTGATCATCGCCACCGATGTCGTGGGCGAAATCGCGGCCTTGAGCGCGATGGCGAGACCGCGGCCGCGCCGCACCAGGCCGGTGCCGCGCTCGAACGGCGCGCTCCAATGCAACCGGTCGCACAACCGATCGAGCACGGCCTCCAGCGGGGCGTCCTTGAGGATCGTGCCGCTCGCCTGCGGGCGGCCGTCACGCAGCAGGTTGCGGCGCCGGAACTCGACCGGATCGAGCTCGAGCGCGCGCGCGATCATGTCGGTGTGGCTCTCATAGGCCCAGGCGAGCTGCGGGATGCCGAATCCGCGCAACGCGCCCGCCGGCGTCATGTTGGTGTAGAGCGCGTAGGAATCGGTCCAGACATTCTCGATGTCGTAGGGACCCGCCGCCACGAAGCCCGACTTGTGCGTGACGCGCGGCCCGACGTCGGCGTAGGCGCCGCCGTTCCAGAACACCTCGCACTTGCGCGCCGTGATGCGGCCATCCTCGTCGACGCCGGTCTTGATCCGGAGCGTGCTGGGATGCTTCGTGATCTGGTAGAACTGCTCCTCCATCGTGAGGGCGATCTTGATCGGCCGCCGGATGAGCAGCGAGAGCGCGGTCACCAGCGCCTCGAGCTTGATGTAGAGCTTCGAACCATAGCCCGCCGCCGAGGAACGGCACCTTGATGCGGACCTGATTCTGCGACCAGCCGAGCAGCCGCGCGATCTCGGCGCGGACGAATGACGGTCCTTGCGAGCTGGTGTGGATGGTGACGCTCGCGTCGCGCGCATCGGCGATCGATGCAAACGGCTCGAACGCGAGATGGAGGCATTTCTGGGTGCGGAAGCTGTGCTCGAAAACATGGGCGGCCGAGGCGAAGGCCTTGTCGACGTCGCCGCGCCGCAGCCTGGCGTCCACCGCGAGATTGGTCGCCTTGCGTCCCTTGAGATGCTTGAGATCGGCAAAGCTGCCGGCCGGCCGCAGCTGCTCGTGAACGTAGACCGGGGAGGTCATGGCCTCCACCTCGTCGTAGACCGCGGGCAGTTCCTCGTATTCCGCCACGATCTCGTGGACCGCGGCTTCGGCGACGTGGGGATCGGAGGCCACCACCACCGCGACCGGCTCGCCGACGAAGCGCACCTTGTCGATCGCCAGGATGGGCTGATCGTGGAACGCGGGGCCGTAGTAGGGATCGGGGATCACCTTGCGGATGTCGTCGGCGGTGAAGACGCCATGAACGCCGGGAATCTTCTTCGCGGCGCTGGTGTCGATCGACTTGATCCGGCCATGCGCCACCGTGCTGCGGAAGATCTTTCCGTGCAGCATTCCCGGCAGCCGCATGGTGTGCGTGTATTCGGCGCGTCCGGTGACCTTCTCGCGGGCTTCGAGCCGCGGCAGCGAACGGCCGATCTGCCCGCCGGTGCTCACTCTAGTGCCCCGAACCCGAAGTTCGCGCACATCGTGCTGCGAGGGCGGTTGCGAACCTCGAAAAGCCTAGGGTCCCTTTGATTCCGAAATTCGCACAAGAGTGTGCCGCGTGTCGTTTGCAAACTTCGGAATTGGACCCTCGTCGGCATCGGCCGATCGCTCCGTGGCTTGAACCGAATGATCTGGATGACCGCTTGTTGCGCGCAGTCCAACGGGGTCTGCGGATAGTCCTTCGCGATGTTCCGGATCGTCAAGCAGTTTGTGCGGGAGCTCAGGGTCTTGAAGGTCCGTTACGATAGCAAGTCCGGCGTGTCTCCCTCGGCGGGAGAAACCGATATCCTGGAAAGCCATTGGCGCGTGCCAGGCTCGCCGCGGCTCTCGCGGGATGGCGGAGCGCTCAATCCGCCTTCGGCGGCGTCAGCCGGTCGTGCATGGCCGCGAACGTGGGCATGAGATGGCCCTCGATCTCCTGGCGGATCGCGACGAGCCACTGCTCGGCGCGCTCGGCGCGGAGCTCGGCCTGCGCGAGGTCGTCCTGGAGGCGGCTCACCTGACCTTCGATCTCGGCCCGCGCGCGACCGAGCAGCTCGTCGGCTTCGGCCCCAGCGCGCGCGATGCGCGCGTCCGCCTCGGTCTTGATCCCCTCGACGCGCGCATCGGCCTCGGCCTTCACCCGGTCGGCCTGCTGCCTGGCCTGCGTCAGGCTCGGCCTCGAGGCGAGCGCCGTGCTCCCTCGCCTCGGCCCCGCGCGCGCGACGCGCGCGTCCGCCTCGGTCTTGATCCCCTCGACGCGCGCATCGGCCTCGGCCTTCACCCGGTCGGCGTGCTGCCTGGCCTGCGTCAGCTCGGCCTCGAGGCGAGCGCCGCGATCCCTGGCCTCGGCCTCGGCGCGCGCCGCGCGCTGGTCCGCCTCGGCCTTGATCCGCTCGATCAGCGCATCGGCCTCGGTCTTCGCCTGGTCGGCGTGCTGCTTGGCCTGCGCGAGCTCGCCCTGCACGCGACCAACGCGACTCTCGGCCTCGCCCTCCAGGCGGGCAACGCGCTCGTCCGCCTCGCGCCTGATCCGCTCGACGCGGGCGTCGGCGTCGGCCTGCAGCTTGGCGACGGCGGCTTCGGTCTCCACGCGCAGCCCGTCGACCAGC
This sequence comes from uncultured Alphaproteobacteria bacterium, assembly GCA_963708765.1. GTDB lineage: Bacteria > Pseudomonadota > Alphaproteobacteria > Rhizobiales > Xanthobacteraceae > VAZQ01. Next base: position 44,256 of record CAVPTV010000024.1, read on the forward strand.
CCGTCGGCCTCGATCTCGAGCTGATTGATCCGGTCGTGGGCCTCGCGCAACTGGGCGGTCAGCTTGTGCGCCAGCGCCATGGCGCGGTCGCAATTCTCGTTGCGAGGTTGCCGCCTGCCGCAGCTGCGCCTCGGAGGCGGGGCCGCCCGGATCGGGGGCCTCGCGCCCGATCTTGCGCACCGACGGGGCGGACTGAGGTTCGCTCATGACTGCCGATGTCCCAACTGCGAAACGCGGCCGATGTCGGAACGGCCGGACGGCGCCCCATCATAGTCGGGAACGCGGCGGGAGGGTGCAGAATGTGTCAGGGGACCTGCGGGTTTTTGGTCCGTGTGTCCCGGATGCGGGCCGCACGGGCGCGCCGATGCGGCCGGAGGGGCGGCCGCGGCGCCGCCGGACGGCAGAAATTGACGGCATCCTCGTCGCCGACGCGGGCCAACGGCGCGGCCGCATCGGTGACATTCAAGGCCGGGCTCGTGCCCGTCTCAAAAATTGAAGAGCTCGGCCGGATTGTCGACGAAGATCCGGTTGCGGGCCGCTTCGTCGGGCACCCAATCGAGCATCTGGTCGAGCAGGTCGACGTCGTTGGGCATCGGCTTGAAGTACTGCGGATGCGGCCAGTCCGAGCCCCACAGCAGACGGCTCGGATATTGCTCCACCAGCTTGCGCACATAGGGCAGCACGTCGTCGAAGGGGAAGTTGTCCTGCTTGGAGACGCGCGGCGACAGCTTCACCCAGCATCGCCCGGTATCGAGGCAGGCGAGCACGAATTTGAAGCCGACGCTGTCGAGCCCCTTGTCCGTCTCGATGCCGCCGGTGTGCTCGAGCACGAAGCGGCCCGGAGAGGCGAGGATCTGGCGGCGCCAGTCGTCGGGCGCCTCCTGCGAGCGCACGAGATAGTGGATCGACCAGCCGTGCTCGTGCACGCGCGCGACCATGCGCGCGTCGATGGTCTTCTCGAGCCGGTTGGTGACGCGGTAGCCGACCACGCCGGACTTGGTGAGGATGTCGAGCTCGGTATCGGTGATCTGCGGCCAGGGGATGCAGACCGCGCGAATGCGATCGGGGAAGCGGCACTGGCCGTGCAGCACGATCTCGTAGTTGTTCTCGTACATCATCGATTGCACGTGCAGGCCGCGCGAGAGGCCGAGCGCATCCTGCATCCTGAGCCAATCCTCGATCGGCGTGTCCTCGAATTCGAGGTGGCTGAACACGTGCTTGGGCTTGAGCGGGAACTGCGTCTGCGGCCCGATGAAATGAAAATGCGTGTCGCAGGCGCCGGGCGGCAGCTTCAGCTTCGGCTTGCGGTAGGTGCGGTCGATGACCGGCGAAAGCGGGCGTTCCAAGTGCAGGCTCCCTTGTTGGCTCGGACGATCATATAGTGGAAGCAACCATGAAGGCGATCCTGCTCACGCGCACCGGCGATCCGTCCGTGCTCGACTATGTGGAGGTGCCGACTCCGCGTCCGCGCGACGACGAGGTGCTGGTCAAGGCCGACACGATCGGCGTCAGCCGCCCGGAAATAATGGTGCGCAAGGGCATCTATCCATGGATGCCGAAACTGCCCGCCATCCCCGGCATCGAGATGACCGGCACCGTGGCGGCGCGCGGCCGCGACGTCACCGAGCTGGCGGTCGGCCAGAAGGTGCTGGTCAGCGCGCGCGAGCTGCCCGAGCGCGCCGGCTGCTACGCCGAGTACATCGCGGTGCCGGCGCGCGCGCCGTTCCGCCTGCCGGACGACGTCGACCTGGAGGCGGCGGCGTGCCTTTCGAACTACCAGGTGGCCTATCACATCATCCACACGGCGGGACGCGTGGTGCCGGGCGGCACGGCGGTGATCGATTCCGCCGCCGGCGGCACCGGCAGCGCGCTCGTGCAACTCGCCAAGATCGCCGGCATGCGCGTCATCGCGATTGCCGGCGGCCAGGAGAAAATCGAGGCGCTGCGGACATTCGGCGCCGATCACGCGATCGACCATGCGCGGCGAGGATGCAGCGTCGCGAGTCGCCGAGATCACGGCCGGCAAGGGTGCCGACCTGGTGCTCGACGGCGTCGGCGGCAAGGGCTTCGCGCAAAAATTCGCGATGGTCGGCGCGTTCGGGCTGATCGTCTCCTACGGCAGGCTGCAGGGGCTGCCGGAGGAGAACCTGGTCGAGAACCTCGGCGGCCGCTATTTCGAGGCGAGCCCGGCGGTGCGCTTCTTCACCATGCATACGATGGACGACAAGCCGTGGCTGCGGGCAGAGTCGATGAGCTATCTGATCGGCAAGCTCCAGGAAGGCGCAATCCGGCCGCTCATCCACGGCCGCCTGCATCTCTCGCAGGCGCGCAAGGCGCACGAGATGATGGAGGCGCGGCAGGTGATCGGAAAGCTGTTGCTGAAGCCGTAGCGGCAGGAGCGCTACGGCGAAGCCGCGCGCGCCGCGAGGGAGTTGCAGTAGCGTCGCGCGCCGTCAGCGGATCGGGGAAAAATTCGCGGGGACGTAGATGTCGGACTGCATCGTCTGCAGATGATCCGGGCCGCCGGGCGGCGGCCAAAGCTTGTCCGCGAGCGCTTTTGCGCGCAGCCGCGACCGCTCATCGACGCTGGCATAGGGCCAGATGTGCATGAAACGCGTCACCGTGCCGGTGATCGAATGCATGGCGGCGAGCAGCGGCGACACGGTCGTGCGGCCCGGCACCCACTTGCGCCACAGCTCGATGGTCGCCGCCACGCCGTCCGGCTTGAGCACGTAGGTGCGCACCTCGAAGATCGGACCGTATTGTCCGGCCTGCATGGGTGGCATGAACGGGAACGAGGCATAGGTGTCCATGCTCATGGCCTCGATGTATTCACCGATGCCGAGCGGATTGTCGGTCCGCAGCAGCCTTTCCCGATCGGCGTGGATGCGCGCGACGTCGGGCGCGGCGCGGATCAGCAGGATCCGATTGAGCGCCCCGATATCGGAGCGCCAGCAGGCCAGCAGCTCGCCGGCCAGCAGGGCCGGAAGCGTCTCCGCGAGGCGCGCCAGCGCCTTGTGCTCGGTGCCGGGCCGCACCGTGATGATCGTCACGTCATAGTGCATTCCGTCATCTCCCATGGCCGCTCGTTGATTGACAGCTTTTCCACCCCTTTATACCGTGATGAGGCATCCGACCAAAGACGCCGGCCGCGGTCGGTTATGGTCGCAAGGCCGCCGCGCCGGGCGCGGACGCAAGATGCACGCGGGCGCGCAACGACGCGCCGATTGAAAACGTAAACAAGCGCTCTGGGGAGGACATCCATGCACACATCGCGGATGATCGCGCTCGCGATCGGACTGACCGTCGGGCTCGCCGCTCCGGCGCTCGCGCAGGACAAGGTCGTGCGCGTCTGGCACACCGAGACCGAGCCGCAAACGATCAAGGCGTTCAACGACATCGCCCGCCGCTTCGAGGCGAGGAACCCGGGCGTCAAGATCGCCGCCGAGGGGCTCGCCTGGACCGATCTGGAAGGCAAGATCATGGCCTCGCTGGCCGCCGGAGCGCCGCCGGAATTGTCGCACGGCCAGCCGATCACCTGCACGGCGCTGCAATCGAAAGGCCTGCTCAACCCGCTCGACGAGGTCGTGAAGGCGATCGGCGAGAGCAATATCTGGGAGCAGGTCAGGCGCGTCTGCAATGTCGGCGGCAAGCAATTCGGCCTGGTGCATGCGGCGGGAACGTCGCTGCTGATCTATCGCAAGGACATGGCCGACAAGGCGGGCTTGAAGCCGCCGAAGACCTGGAGCGATCTCCTCGCCAACGCCAAGGCGCTGACGCAATCGAGCAAGGGCGACGGCAAGATCGACATCTACGGGATCACCCTGCCGGGCGACAACCTGTTCATCAACATCCTGATGGGCGAGCTGATCAAGTCGAACGGCGGCGCCTTGTTCGACAAGAGCAACAAGCCGCTGCTCACCGACAAGAAGATGATCGAGGTGCTGGAGTTCTGGCGCGAGCTGGTCAAGTACGCCCCGCCCGGCTGGGAAGGGCATGGCTATCTGCAGACGTTCCAGAACCTCTACGGCCAGAAGGCCGCGATGATGTTCCAGGGCTATGGGCGCGGCGCCGGGCTGATCGAGAAATTCGCCCCGAAGGAGATGGCGAACGACAGGACGTTCGACGTCTGGTCGAAGCCCACCGGGCCCAGCGGCAAGGAGCCGGGCGTGCAGGTCGATGAAGAGCCCTGGATGCTGTTCAAGGACGCCAAGCATCAGAAGGAGGCGGTCGAGTTCCTGAAGTTCTTCTATCAGGACGACAACTACCTCGAATATGTCGCGACCGTCCCCATCCACCTGTTCCCGATCACCAAGTCGCTGCGCGCGTCGCCGAAATATCAGAACCTCGAGATGATCCAGCGCTGGAAAGGCTGGATCGAGGTGCAACAGGGCTATCTCGACAAGGACCAGGGCAAACCCACCCTGGTGGTCGATTGGTCGGACATGACCGAGAAGCCCTATCTGCTCGAGGTGCTCGGCTCCGGCATCCTGCGCGACATGGTCATGGACGTGGTGCTGGAGAAGTGGGAGCCGCAGAAGGCCGCCGAGAAGGCGCAGAAGCGGCTCGAGGACCTGCTGCGCAGCAAGGGCTATCTGAAGGGCTGAGCTGTTGCGCAAGCCGGGAGTAGCGCGAGTGGCGGGCGTGCGTTGAGCGAGCCCTCGCCGCGCACGCCCTCGGCTCCATTCCGATTGCCGGAGGCGGCGGTCGGAATGCTGCTGATGCTGCCCGCCATTCTCCTGCTGCTCCTGCTCACGCTCTATCCGCTGCTCTACGGCATCTGGATCAGCTTCTTCAACAAGCACTCGTTCTTTCCGCAGCAGACCTTCATCGGGCTCGACAACTATCTTTTTCTCCTGCGCGATCCGGAATTCTGGGCGGCGGTATGGCGCGGCACCGTCTATGCGGTTTCGACGATCGTGCTGCAGATCATACTGGGCATGGCCGCGGCGCTGCTGCTCAACGAGCTGTTTCCGGGCCGCAACATCCTGCGCGCGATCGTGATCTTTCCCTATATCGTGCCGACGGTGGTCGCGGTGATCATCTGGAAATGGCTGCTCAACAGCCAGTTCGGTCTGATCAACTACCTTATCGAGGCAACCGGTCTCGTCGACCAGCCGATCAGCTTCATGGGCAAGGACTGGATCATGGTGTCGCTGATCATCGTCAGCGTGTGGCAGTTCTTTCCCTTCGTCGTGATCGGCGTGCTGGCGCGGCTGCAGACCATTCCGGAGGAGCTTTACGACGCCGCCAAGGTCGACGGCGCCAATGCCTGGCAGCGCTTCTTCTATGTCACGCTGCCGCAGCTCGCGAGCGTGCTGTTCGTCATCGTGCTGCTGCGCTCGATCTGGATGTTCACGAAATTCGATACGCCATGGCTGATGATCCAGGGCGGCGGCGCCGAGACCTATATCCGCACGCTGCCGATCTACACCTACATGCGCACCTTCGCCTATTACGAGGCCGGTCTCGGATCGGCCATGGCAGTGGTCATGTTCCTCGCGCTCGCAGGCGCGGCCATGCTCTACTTTCGCATCTGGCGGCGCGAGGAAAATCTATGAGCCGCTCCTACGGCCTGCTGAGCGCGCGCGGCCAGGCGGTGATGTGGGCAGCATTGGCGCTGCTCGTCTTCACGGCCTTCCCGTTCGCCTGGATGGCCTCGACCGCGTTGAAGCCTTCGCGGGAGATTTTCGTCACGCCGCCGACGCTCTGGCCCGCGCACTTCACCCTCGACAATCTCAGCCGGCTGTTCGAGGAGACGCGCTTTCTGACGTATTTCCGCAACAGCCTGGCGGTGTCGTCCGCCACCGTCGGATTGACCTTGCTGGTTTCGGTGCCCGCCGCCTACAGCCTCACGCGCTTTCGCTTCCCCGCGCGCGAGCAGCTCGCGGGGCTGATCCTCTTCACCTACATGTTCGCGCCGATCATGATCATCATTCCGTTCTTCGTGGCCATGCGCTTCCTCGGGCTGACCAACACGCATCTCGGATTGATCCTCGCCTATACGGCCTTCTGCCTGCCGTTCAATCTATGGCTGCTGCGCACCTTCTTTCAGAGCATCCCGCTGGAGCTCGAGGAGGCGGCGCTGATCGACGGCAGCCGCCTGCAGGCGGTCGTCTACGTCGTCCTGCCGCTGGCATTGCCGGGCATCGTCGCGACCGGCATTTTCACGTTCATCCTGGCCTGGAACGACTACATTTTCGCGCGCGTGCTGCTGAGCGCCGATGAATTGAAAACGCTGCCGGTCGGCATCGCGGATCTCTACAACGCCAGCGTGGTCGATTGGGGGATGATCATGGCCGCCGGCCTTCTGGTGATTGCGCCGGTGGCGGTCGTTTTCGTCTTCATCCAGAAATTTCTGGTCGCCGGCTGGGGCTCGGGCGGCGTGAAAGGCTGAAGCGACAGGCGCAAAACGCGAAGTGCCGGCGCGTCGAAGGCGACATGCCTCGGTCGATTTGCCATGACAAGCCTATGGAATGGTCGGCCGCCCGGGTGCGCACCTATTCCGCTTTGATGTTGGCCGCCCGAATCACCCTGCCCCACTTCTCGGCATCGGCTTTGATCTGCGCGCCGAATTCCTCCGGACTGGACGCGATCGAATCGAAGCCGAGCGTCGCCAGGCGCTGCTTGATGTCGGGCAGCGACATGATTTTCACGATCTCGCGATTGAGCAGGACGACGATCTCCTTGGGCGTCCCGGCCGGGACGGCAACGCCGAACCACGATACGCCCTCGACGTCCGGATAGCCGGCTTCCGCCATTGTGGGCACATCGGGCAGCGTCGGCGCCCGCTCCTTGCTGGTGACCGCGAGCGCGCGCAGCTTGCCGTCCTTGAGGTGCGGCAAGGCCGGCGGCGGCGTGCCGAACGAAAGCGGCGTGTGGCCCGCGAGCGCCGAGCCGATCGCCAAGCCTCCGCTGTTGAACGGGACGTGCACAAGGTCGAGCTTGAGCGACAGCCGGAACAATTCACCCAAAAGATGCGACGGAGTGCCGGTTCCCGGCGAAGCATAGCTGTATTTGCCGGGATTGGCTCTGATGAGCGCGACCAGGTCACCGGTCGTTTGCGCCGGCACCGACGGGTGGACCGCGAGGACGGTCGTCGTGGAAACCGCGAGCGTGACCGGGTCGAAGTCCTTGATCGGATCATAGGGGACCGTGTCGTAGAGGCTCGGATTGATGACCAAGGGCGTGGGGACGAGGACGATGGTGTGGCCGTCGCGATCGGCTTTTGCTCCTCGGCCCATGCCGATATTGCCGCCGGCGCCGCCGATGTTCTCGACGTAGAATTGCCGCCCGAGATGCTCCGACAGCTTTTGTGCGATCAGGCGGGCGAACACGTCGGTCGGACCGCCGACCGCATAGGGTACGATCATGCGCACCGGCCGCGTCGGATAGGCTTGCGCCCTCGCGATGCGCGACACGGCCGGCAGCGCGGCAGCGCCCGCTGCCAGATGCAGAAATCGCCGGCGCGGAAGCTTCATTGCGTTCTCCCTCACGAAAATTCAGGACTTTCGAACATGCGGGAGCACGTCCCCGCAGCGAACGCATTTCAGATCAACGTTCCAGGTGCTCGCCGGCCGATGGCATCAGCGCTGCGGATGAAAATGCGAGAGGGATTCGGCACGTCCCGCCAGCAGCTCTGTGATCAGACTACATCACGTTGCTGCATGCGAGCAACGGCGATGGCGGCCATCGGCACCGCGCAGATGAAGGTGATGTCTGCCATCCGGCACCGCGATCGGGGCTTGCGGTCACCACGAAGTCCGACCAGATCGACGGGGTTCTAATCCCCGGACATCGCGTACGGCAGTCGGCCGGCTTCGGCCCCCATCGGCGAGCAAATTCGCCACGATGAGGTGCCGCCACCGACCCACTGGATTCGCGTCACGACGCGAGGTCGGACGCGTGGCCTGCCGCGTCAACGGGTGTATTCGCCGCCGTGGGCGTGCGCTGCGGCGTTCGAATTCACTGCCGGTGACGACACCCTTGTCCGGCTGCGCCACGGCGAGGGTCGCGCTGCCGACCAGCGACATGACGATGGCAGCGATGCACATGATATTCTTCATTGTGGTCTCCTATTGCTCCGAGTGAGCGCGCTCGCTCGGCGGCCGGCGGCCGCGTCGCCTGAAAGCACGCAACTGACAACCCCCAGATAGGCTTGAAGGGCGTCGGCGACTTGTGCGGGATTGCTGCATGCTCCGCAGCCTTGCGGCCTTCTGCGGAGGACAGGGCAGCCGCTCATGGAGCTCAGGCGGTGGGCTCGACGTGAATTGCCGTTGGCGACGAACGTCAGTCGCCGCTCTGCAGCCTCCACTCGAATCATCAGCCGAGGGTCTTGCGCCGTGCTTCCGCTCAACCGAAGGGAGCCCGGCCCTGACCCGGACGCGGGTTGCTCATCTCACCCCGCCCTTGTTGACCGGCGGGCCGGTGTAGCCCTCGAAGCGCTTGCGCAGATCGGCGACCAGCTTGTCGTCGGTCATGAACTCCCGATAGTTGTTGGCGATCTTGTAGGACGCGAGCGGCTGCAGGCCTTGGCGGCGGCGGCACGTCGACGCGCGACGAGAACGAGCCGAGGCGGGTCTGCTGCTCCTTGGCGAGGAACCAGGTGAGATAGAGCTTCGCCGCGTTGGGATGCGGCGCATCCTTGAAGATGCCGCCGGTGAGCGTGAATACCGGCGTCTCGTCGACCGGCGACCACACGATCTCCAGCTTGCCCTCGCGCTTGAACGGCCAGACCGACGAAGACGCATCGAAGGTGGCGATGTTCTCGCCGGAGGCGACACTGCGCGCGACCGGAAGATGGCCCTGGATGAAGTTCGGCTTGGTGGCCATGTACTTGTCCATCCAGCCCCAGCCGTACTTCTGCACGATGAGGTGAAACAGATAGAGCGCGGCGTCGTCATCGGCCGGATAGACGGTGATCACCTTTCCGGCAAACATCGGCTTGAGGAAATCCTGCGCCGATTTCGGCGCATCCTCCGCGCGGACCTTGGAGGTGTTGTAGGCATAAGTGAGCGCGTTGGCGCTCAGCGCCATGTAGGCGCCGTCCGCGTCGCGGAAATTCGGCATGATCTGATCGAAGCCATCGGGCTTGAACGCGAGCAGCTTGCCTTGCTTCTTCCAGGTGACGAAGTCCTGCACGGTCTGGAAGAACGCCATGTCGACCTCGAGCTTGCCCTCCGCCATCTGCTTTTCGATTCGTTCGTTCAGCACGTTGCTGAAGCCGCCGGTCACCGACACGGTGACGCCGGGATATTTCTGCATGAATTCCTTGGCCCGGTTCTCGTGCGGCGCGGCCGGACCGCCGGAATAGAACACCACGGTCTTTTCGAGCTTGGCCTTTTCGTAAAGCTGATCGAGCGTCTCGGCGCGCAAGCCGGCCGCGGCGAACGGCGACAGCGCGGCCATCGCAAGACATATCTTCAAGGACTCGTTTGGCTATGGTCTTGGTCATGATCAACGTCCTTTTTCACAGTGCCGACGATCGCCACGCGCCTGCTGACGAGGGCGCAGCCCACTGACTTATGGACCTTCCAGGATGAGCTCGCCCTCACGCCTGATGAGCGCCTCGGCCGGCTTGACGAGATGTCCCATGAGCCAGGTCAGCGTCACCTCGGTCCGGACCTCGTCGTCGGCGACGTCGATGGCCCCGGTGACCGTCTGGCCGAGCACGGCGGCGCGAAAGCGCAGGCGATCGCCGTCCCAGCTCTCCTCGGCGATCTTGAGCTGCGCCGGGTAGCGCACGCGTGCGTCCTCGATCCCGGCCTTGATCCGGCGTGTCGCTTCTGCCTTGCCATGACGATGGGGAATGGTGACAACGACGGGATCCATGATGCCTCCATCTCGAAATATGCGGGCATTCTATCCGGATCTGCATGCGCAAGGCGAGCGTGCGCGAGGCGGATCGGTCATATTGATGCGGCGGGTACCAACTCGCCATTCCGGAGCCGACGGGCGATCACCTCATGTCACACCGAATAGATATCCACCACCATCATGCTCCACCCGAGTTCAGCGCCGTGATCGAACGGCTGCAAACCGGGCAACAACCGCTGATCGACTGGACGCCGGCGCGCTCGATCGAGGATATGGATCGCGCCGGCATCGCGCTCGCGATCACCTCGGTCGGTCACCCGGGCGTGTGGTTCGGCGACGATCACACTGCGCGCCGGCTTGCGCGAAGCTGCAACGAATATTCGGCCCGCCTTGCCGCGGACCATCGCGGCCGCTTCGGGATGTTCGCCACCTTGCCCCTCCCCGACGTCGAAGGCAGCCTGCGCGAGATCGAATTCGCCTTCGACGTGCTGCACGCCGACGGCGTCGGCTTGATCACCAGCTATGCCGACAAATGGCTCGGCGATCCGGCATTTGCGCCGGTGATGGATGAGCTCAATCGACGCAAGGCCGTGGTCTACACCCATCCGACCATTCCGCCGCCGTGCCGAAACCTCATAGCCGGACGTGGCCGATCACCTGATCGAATTCGCGACCGATACGACGCGCGCCATCGCGAGCCTGCTGCTGAGCGGAACGGCTGCCCGCTGTCCCGACATCAGCTTCATCTTCTCGCATGCCGGAGGAACGATGCCCTTCCTGGTCGAGCGGATGACCTGGTGGGCCGAGGTGCGCAAGGATCTTGCGGCGCGAATGCCGAACGGACCGCTGCACGAGCTGCGCAGATTTTTCTACGACACCGCGTTTTCAGCCAATCCGCATGCGTTCTCGTCGCTGTTGACGCTGGTGCCGGCGTCCCAGATCCTGTTCGGAACGGACTTTCCGTTCCGGACCGGAGCGGAGCACGTGCGCGGGCTCGGCACCTGCGGACTGAGCGAGATCGACGTGCGCGCGATCGAACGCGACAATGCGCTCCGCCTCCTTCCGCGCTACGCCTGCTAATCGAAATTCTGCAGCATCTTTTCGCGCACGAACTTGGCGAGATCCGCGAGATCGCCATCGCCGGCCCCGCCCGCGACCGCCGCGGAGAACGACGCCAGGGTGCCGGCCGACAGCGGCATCGGCACGCCGGACCGCGCGCCGGTCGCGACCGCCGACATGAGGTCCTTGCGCATCGTGCGGATATCGAGCGTCACGTCGGCCGGCGCGCCGAGAAGCACCGGGATCTTGCTGTGCAGCCAGCCGGTCGCGGTCGGCGCTTCCTTGAGCACGTCGAGCATCTGCTCGAGCGTGAGGCCCTGCTTGATGCCGAGCGCGAGCAATTCCGACAGCGCCTGGATATAGCGCGCCGAGCCCGAGATTGACCGCGAGCTTCATGGCGTAGCCGGCGCCGTTGGGGCCCATATGGGCGATGCGCCGCGTCAGCTTGTCGAGCACCACGCGCGCCCGCTCGATATCCTCGGCGCGCCCGCCGGCGAGCGAGAACAGCTTGCCTTCGCGGACGCTCGGGATGGTGCCGAGCACCGGCGACTCGATCAGCCGCGCGCCCTTCGCCTCGACGATCGGCGCAAGCTCGCGGCCGGTCATCGGCTGCAGCGTGCTCATCTCGATGAACAGCTTGCCGTTGACGTCGGCTTCGAGCAGCCCGTTCGGGCCGGTGAAGACCTTCCGCACGCCGTTGTCCTCGGTGATGATCGAGATCACCATCTCGGCCTCGGCGGCGACGGCCTTCGGGTTCGCGGCGATCCGCACGCCGCGTTTCGCCGCCGCCTGCGTCGCCTTCTCGGCGTGATCCCAGGCGACGATCTCGCAGCCCTGCTCGGTGAGGCGTTGCGCGATGGCGCTGCCCATGCGGCCCAGCCCGATCAGCCCGATTTTCATGAATGCGTTCCTCTGCTTCGTTCCGCGGGGTTGGGGTCAACGACGGTCAAGTGGCCGGATTGGCGAAGCGTGGAAACAGGGCGCGCGCGTTGTCGAGCGCGATCTTGCGCTCGCAGCGTCGCGTCGAAGCCGTCGAAGCGCGCAAGCGCCGCGATCGTATCCGTCATGACCTTCTCCGCATTGCGCGCGAACGGATAGTCGGTGCCGAACAGGATGCGCGAAGGGTCCGCGATCTCGAGCAGCGCGCGAAACGACAGCGGCGCGGCCGACTGCGCGACGTCGTAATAGAGACGCCTGAGATAGGCCGCGACGCCGTCCGGGAAGCGTGCGCGCAGCTTCGGCTCGTCGTCGAGGCCGCTCAGCCGGAACAGCAGGAACGGCGTCACGCCGCCCATGTGCGACATGATGAAGCGGATGTTGGGATACTTCGCCAGCGTTCCGGTGCACAGCAGATTGGCGATGGCGCGCGTGGTGTCGAACACCAGCTCGGTATAGCCGGCGGGATAATCGACCGGCGGCAGCGCCTCGCGGCCGCACCGGATGGACGAACACGACGGCGCGGCGACGGTCGAGCGCGGCATAGAGCTCGTCCTCCTCGGGATGCCCGAGATAGCGGTCGCCGGTATGGGTCAGCAGGTTGATGCCGTCGAGCTCGAGCACGTCGAGGGCGTAGTCCACCTCGCGCACCGCCGCGGCGACGTCCGGCAGCGGGACGAAGCCCATCGCGCCGAGCTTCGCCGGCCGGTCGCCGACCATGCGCGCCAGCGCCTCGTTGCAGTCCCGCACCAGCCCCCTGGTGAATTCGACGTCGCCGAAATACGTCCCCGGCGACGCGATCGAGAGCATCGACGCCGGCGATGTCGTTCTCGTCCATCAGCTCGAGCGTGCGCGCCATGCTCCATTGCGGCCAGGGATTCTCGCCGCTGCCCATGACGCCGATGCGCGCCAGCGCGCTGCGGTAGACGTCGGGGATCACGTGCTGATGGACGTCGATGAGGGGAAAGCCGGTCATTCGGCTGCATTCTATTCGGTCGATCGCGGTTGCTCCACTGCGGCGATCGCGACACGCCGTTGTGCCGCGACCGTCGTTCCCGGGCGAGGCCACGGCCCGACAATCCTGGCGCGAGCGCGTTGGCTCGGCGTCGCATGCGCAGCTCGGGCCATGGCAATTGACAGTGTGTTCCCGGTCCGGGATAGTTTGCACGGCAACAGCCGGCGCGCACTCGACAATCAAAAACGACGTCAGGCTGCGGGACATCAGGGAGGGAGTATCACGATGCAACCGCGACACATTTTTCCGACGACGGCGTTGCTCGCCGCTGCGCTGCTGGCGCGCCCGGGCTCGCGACCACGCCGGCAGCGGCCGCCGATTTCACGCTGAAATACGGCGTCGTGACGCAAGGCGACATGCAGCACCTGTACGGCCTCAAGCTGAAGGAAGCGATCGAGAAGGCCACCAACGGCCGGGTCGAGGTCAAGGTCTTCCCCGGCGGGCAGCTCGGCACGCCGCCGCGCATATCGAGGGACTGCAGCTCGGGACGATCGAGGGCTATTCGAACCCGGCGGACTTCTTCGCCGGCGTCGACTCGCGGTTCGGCACGTTCAGCATTCCGTACCTGTTCAAGGATCGCGACCACGCCAACCGCACGCTGCGCGATCCGGAGCTAGCGCGCCTCATCCTCGACATGGTCGAGGCCAAGGGCATCGTCGGCGTCAACATCGCCGCGCAGGCGGAGTCGCACTATTTCGCCAGGAACCCGATCCGCAAGCTCGCCGATTTCAACGGCAAGAAGCTGCGCGTGAACGCCACCGCGGCGGAGCGCGCGCGCATGCAGGCGTTCGGCGCCACCGCGGTGCCGATGGGCCTCGCCGAGATGATCACCTCGCTGCAGAGCGGCGTGATCGACGGCACCATGAGCGGCATCTCGATCTACGTGAACTTCAACCTGCAGACCGTGAGCAAGACCATCACCGAGACCAACGACACGCTGCTCGTGTCGTTCGGCGCGATGAGCAAGCCGTGGCTCGACAAGCTGCCGGCCGACCTGCGCAAGATCGTGGTCGACGAGGCGCGCGGCCTGCAGGCCTGGGCGATCAAGCAGTCCGACGACGAGAAGGTCGCGCTGCGGGCGAAGTGGATCGAGCGCGGCGGCGAGATCATCACGCTGCCGGCCGAGGACATGGTCGAGCTGCAGAAGCGCCTGAAGCCGATCGGCGCGGAGATCACCAAGTCCGATCCGAACCTCAAGGCTTTCTACGAAAAGGTGCTGGCGACGGCCGCGAAGTACTGACGCGCCTGCCGCATGCCGAAGCTCGTGACGCCCCGGATCGACCGCGATCTCGGGGCGTCGATCTGAAAGCCTGAGGTGCGCATGGCGGAAGCAAGCGCCCCCACCGAAGCCAAATCCGATCCTTCAATTCTGCTTCGTCAGGCTGCCCTACCTGATCACCGGCGTGATTTTCCTCGCCGCCGCATTCATCAACATCGCCAACGTCATCGGCCGCTACGTGTTCTCGGCTCCGATCTTCTGGGCCGAGGAAGTGCTGGTCTTCATGGTGATCTGGGCGGTGTTCCTTTCGGCGATATCGATCACCTTCAGCGGCGGTCACCTGTCGATGGATCTGTTCTACGCCAAGCTCAGGCGGCCGTGGAAGCTGATCGTCAACGGGCTGATCGTCGCCGTGTTCCTCGTCTGCACCTTGTTCGCGGCGCTGCAATCCTACACCGTCGTGATGCTTTACATCGGCAACGGCAACGTCAGCACCGCCGCCGAAATCCCCTTGTACATCCCGCACGCCGCGCTGCTCGTCGGCTTCAGCCTCATGGCGCTGGCGGTGATCTGTCGCTTCAAGGCCTACCTCAACGGAACGTTCGAGTAGGCGGGGCGACGATCATGTACTGGACGATGGCGCTGCTCCCGTTCGGCTCTGCTGCTGCTGGGCTTTCCCATCTTCCTGCTGCTGCTGGCGACGTCGTTCGTCGTGATGATCTTCTTCTTTCCTGTTCCGCTGACCGCGATCCACCAGATCATCTTCAACAGCCTCAACAAGTACGCCCTGCTCGCGGTGCCGTTCTTCATCTTCGCCGGCGATCTGATGTCGCGCGGCGGCATCTCGACCCGCCTGCTGCGATGGGTGGCGTCGATCATCGGAGGCGTTCCGCGGCAGCATTCCGCTGACCTCGCTCGGATTTGCGGCGCTGTTCGGCGCGATTTCCGGCGTGACCACGGCCGCAACCGCCGCGATCGGCACGCTCACCTATCCGCGCATGCGCGAGGCCGGCTACAGCGAGCGGTTCGCATCGGCGCTGATCACCGCCGGCGGCGCGCTCGACAATCTGATCCCGCCGTCGATCGCGATGATCATCTACGGCATCGCCTCCGATACGTCGATCGTCGCCCTGTTCGCCGCCGGCATCGGTCCGGGACTGCTGCTGGCCGGCCTGTTCGCGATCTACATCTATTTTCATTCCGTGCGGGCCGGCATCGCGGAGTCGGGACGCTTCTCGATACGGGAGTTCCTGCTGGCGACCCGCAACGGCGTCTGGGCGCTCGGCGCGATCGGCATCATCTTCGGCGGCATCTATTCGGGCGTGTTCTCGCCGACCGAGGCGGCCGGCGTCGCCTGCATCTACGCGATCATCGTCAGCTATTTCATCTATCGCGAGGTCACGCTCGGCGGAGCTGTTCGAGACCGCCGCGCGCTCGATGTACCTGACGGGGCTGATCTTCATCATCGTCGTCGGTCGCGGGACTCTATGCCTGGCTGCTGACCATCAGCGGCATCGCTCAGCAGGCCGCGGCCTTCATCACCGGCATGCATGCCGAGCCCTGGATGGTGCTGCTCACCATCAATGTGTTCCTGCTGTTCGTCGGCTGCTTCCTCGATCCGGCCGTCGGCGCTCATCATGCTGACGCCGCTGCTGGCGCCGATCGCCGCGTCGATCGGCGTCAATCCGGTCCATTTCGGCGTCATCGTCGTGATGAACCTGACCATCGGCACCTTCCATCCGCCGTTCGGGCTCAACATCTTCGTCTGCCAGGCGTTGTTCAAGACGCCGTCCGCGACGCTCTACATGGGGCTCATCCCGTTCGTCGCGCTCGCCGTCATTGCGCTGCTGATGGTGACCTATATCCCGGCGCATATCGCTGTGGATCCTGAAATACCTGCTGTGACATGAGCGCCGCATCGGAGCAGGACCCCAATCTCCTGACGCCGTCGCATCCGAACGAGGCGAAGCCCGGCCGTAACGACATCGTCGTCGCGACGATGCACTACGGCCACAAGCGGATGATCTTCGAGAAGGACGTCGCCATTGCGGTGCGCGACGGCACGGTGCTCTACGCCAACGTCTTCCGCCCGCCGCAGGACGGCCGCTTTCCGGTCGTCGTCTCGTTCGACGTCTACGGCAAGGACTCGATCCACGTCGCCGCCGCGATGCCGGCCGGCGGCGCCTATACGCTCGGCCAGTACGATGCCTCGCTCTATGCGGCCTGGGAGGCGCCCGATCCCGGCTTCTGGGTTCCGAACGGCTACGTCGTGGTCAAGGCCGCGGCGCGCGGCACCTCCGGCTCCAAGGGCCGCATCTCGCCGATGTCGCAGATGGAGGCCGAGGACTTCCACGACGTCATCGAATGGTGCGGCACGCAGCCCTGGAGCAGCGGCGCGGTCGTGACCAACGGCGTCTCCTATCTCGCCATGACGCAATGGCGGGTCGGGCAGCTCAAGCCGCCGCATCTCAAGGCGATGATCCCGTGGGAAGGCGTGAGCGACCTCTACCGCGAATGGGCGTTCCACGGCGGCATCCCGGAGACGAGCTTCTGCCCGTTCCTCGATTTTCTGATCAAGAAGACCTGGCCGGGCTGCGAGCTCGACGAGCTCGCGGTCGGCCAGAAGGAGCACCCGTTCCTCGACGCCTATTGGCAGGCGCGGCACGGCAACCTCGCCGACATCGAGGTGCCGCTCTACGTCTGCGCCAGCTGGTCGACGCAAGGGCTGCACAACCGCGGCACCATCGAGGGCTTCCGGCAGGCGTCGTCGCCGCACAAGTGGATCGAGATTCACGGCCGCAAGGAATGGGAGACCTATTTCAGCCGCGAGGCGCTGGAGCGGCAATTGCGCTTCTGCGACCATTTCCTCAAGGGCATCGACAACGACTGGCTCGATACGCCGCGCGTGCGCTACGAGCTGCGCGATCGTTTCTACGACGGCCGCACCAGGTTCGCCGACGCCTGGCCGCTGCCGGGCACGCGCTACGTGCCGTTCCATCTCGATGCCGCGAGCCGCACGCTTGCAGCGCACGGCGCCGAGCGCGGGAAGACGTCCGCGTCCTACGATTCGACGGCGCCCAACACGCCCGACGGCAGCGCGGCGTTCGCATTGCGCTTCGACGAGGACACCGAGCTGACCGGCTACATGAAGCTCAGGCTCTGGGTGTCGTGCGACGCCGGCGACGACCTCGACCTGTTCGTCGGCATCCGGAAATTCGACCGGCGCGGCAACGAGCTGCATTTCCCCGACTTCAACCACATCGAGCATGGCCTCGTCGCCAGCGGCTGGCTGCGCGTCTCGCACCGCGAGCTCGACGAACAGCGCTCGACGCCCTATCAGCCGTGGCTCAAGCATCAGCGCGCGCTCAAGCTCGCGCCCGGCGAGATCGTGCCGGTCGAGATCGAGATCTGGCCGTCGAGCACGCTGTTCCGCCAGGGCGAGACCCTGCGGTTGACCGTGCAGGGCGGGGATTTCAGCTACACCAAATCAAACCCGCTGCCGGTCAAGCACGGGCGCATCCCGGTCGGCCACGCGCAGACGGTCAATCGCGGCCGGCATGTCATCCATGCGGGCGGCAAGTACGACTCGCATCTGCTGGTGCCGGTGATTCCGCAGGGCATTTGATGGCGTCTCGTCGTTCCAGGGCACGGCCCGGAATGACCGGCCGTCTACTCCACCTTGATCACGATCTTCCCGAAATGTCCGCTGGTCGCCTGGTAGGCGTAAGCCTGCTTCGCCTCCGCAAACGAAAACACGCGGTCGATCGGCGGTCGCAGCCTGGCAAGGCTGACGGCGCGGTTCATCGCGGCGAACATCTCGCGCGAGCCGACGTGAACGCCGTGAAGGTGCAGCTCCTTGCGGTTGATGATGCGCGGGTTGATGCTGCCCGGCGCCGGCGAGCGAGCCGATGATGTAGATCGATCCGCCCGGCCGCACCGCGTTCATCGACTTCTCGAGCGTGTTGGCGCCGCCGACCTCGACGCACATGGTCGACGCCGAGCGCCGTCGGTGCGCTTCGAGGATCTCCTTGTCCCAGTCCGGCACCGACTTGTAGTTGATCAGCACGTCGGCGCCGAGCCCTTGCCGCGCTCGAGCTTGGCGTCGCTGCTCGACGTGAGGAAAACGTAGGCGCCGTGCATCTTGGCGAAGGCGATGCCGAAGCACGACACGCCGCCGGTGCCGAGGATCGCGACGGTCTCGCCGGACTTGATGCCGCCGGTCTCGATCAGCGCGTTCCACGCCGTCAGCGCCGCACAGGGCAGCGTCGCGGCTTCCTCGAAGCTCAGGTGGTCGGGAATGCGGATCGCGCCGTTCTGCGACAACACGATGTGCTCCGCCAGCACGCCGTCGAGTTGGCCGCCGAGCGAATTCTTCGACGCGTCGGGCGGAATCCGTCCGCCGGTCCAGGTCTGGAAGAACGTGCTGGCGACGCGGTCGCCGACCTTGAACTGCGTCACGCCCGGACCCACCGCCACGACCTCGCCGGCGCCGTCGCACATCGGGATCACCGGAAATTTCGTATAGCCGTAGGCGCCCTTGATGACGCCCTGGTCGCGGTAGTTGAGCGACGGCTGCGCGCACGCGGATCAGGATCTGGTCGTGCGCCGGCTCCGGCTGGCGGCGATCGGCATTGAGCACGAGGCCGTCGAGGCCGGTGGGTTCTCGAACTTCGTAGGCTTTCACGGCAATCCCCAATCGCTCAGGTCGGTACTCAGGCGCTGCGCTTCTCGATCAGGTCGGCGACCAGCTTCAGCGCGTGCCGCAGATTGTCGAACATGACGAGGCCCTCGGCCCGGTTCTTGCGGTCGATCTCGGCGCTGCGCGCGCCGGGCAGGCGCGGCGGCGCCGCGCCGTCGATCGGCTTTGCATTCCTGACCTTGTCGGCAATATGCGCGGCGCGCTTGCCGTAACGATCGAGGCCGACAAAGCCTTCCGGGTTCATCGCGAAGAAGAACTGGCTGATCGTGCTCGGCCGCTTGACCACGTTCTCGTAGGTGACCTGGAAGCCCGGCTCGCAGTCGGACAGCGCGCTGCACAGCAGCTCGACGATGAGCGACAGCGCATAGCCCTTGGGCCCGCCGATCGGCAGCACCGAGCCTTTCACCGCCACGGCCGGGATCGGTGGTCGGCTTGCCGTCCGGGTCGAGCGCCCAGCCGTCGGGCAGCGTCTTCTGCCCGAGCGCCAGCATGTAGCGGATGCGCGAGCGCGCGACCACGCTGGTCGCCATGTCGACGACGATCGGATCGGCATCGGGCAGCGGGAACGCGGCGCCGATCGGATTGGTGCCGAGCAGCGCCTCTTTCGAGCCGGTCGGCGCGATGGCGGGCGAGGCATTGGTGAAGGCGAAGCCGATCAGCCCCTGCCGCGCGGCGCGCTCCGAGTAGTAGCCGGCGCCGCCGAAATGGCTGCTGTTGCGCACCGCGACGGCGCCAAGACCGTATTTCCTGGCGAGATCGATCGCGGCGTCGATCGCATGCCGGCTGACCACGAGGCCGAGCGCATTGTCGGCGTCCATCACCATGCAGCACGGCAGGTTGTTGGTGGTCTTGATGTCGGGCGCGCTCTTGATCGTGCCGTCGAGCAACCCGGTGACGTAGAGCGGCATCTGCACCGCGCCGTGGGCGTCCGAGCCGTGCAGCGTGCCATAGGCCGCGACCTCGGCGGCGATATCGGCATCCGCGGCGGACAGGCCGGCGTGGCGGAACGTGTCGCCGACCAGCGCGGTGAAATCCTCGGCCGAGATGCGCTCGCTGCCGGCGGCGGCCCGCAGCCTCTGGACGAGTTGGGCGGCGTTCGTCGCCATCAAGGTCTCCATGTGCGTCAGACCGATCTATCGGCTACGCCGGCGCCGCGCCGGGAAAGAAGGCTTCGGCGTTGCGGTGGAAGATCTTCTCGTAGACCTCCTCCGGATAGCCGAGCTCGCGCCAGTCGTTGGTCAGCCGCTCCAAGCGTCAGGGTCGGCCAGTCCCAGCCGAACATGATGCGGTCCTGCAGGCGGCGGCCGATCTCCTTCTTCAAGGCGGGCGTGAAATATTTCGGCGACCAGCCGTGCAGCTCGTATCTGATGTTTCCCTTGTGCAGCAGCACCGCGATCATGTCGTCCTGCCACGGCCAGGCCGGCCGGCCGGCGAGGATTTTCAGCTCCGGATAGCGCGCCGCGACCCGATCGACATGACGCGGGTGGCCGTCGTCGAGCACGACGCCCATGCCGCCGGGCATGCCCTGGCCGATGCCGGTCAGGCCGGTCATCAGCAGGACCGGAACGTCGGCCTCGATCGAGAGCTTGTAGAACGGGTCCCAGACCGGGTCGCTGGGCGGATAGCCCAGGCTGTTCTGGCTCTGGCAGAAGCCGAAGAAGCCCGCGCCGCTGCCGGCAAGCCGCTTGAACTCGCCGATCCAGAAGTCCTTCATGGTCGGATTGATGGCGAGCCAGTTGCCGTAGACGATGTCGGGATTTTTTCTCGCGAAGGCGGCGGCGTAGTCGTTGGAGGCGCGGATCTCGTCCTCGTCCGTCATGCGCCAGGTGCGATAGATGTCGAGGATGGTGCGGACGTTGCGCGAACGAAACGTCTCCGCCATCTGCTCTTCGGTCTCGAACTCGCGCTTGCGCTTGAAGACGCGTTGCGCGTTCTCGTACTCCTCCATGGTGCGGTGATGCAGGCCCGCGCGCGTCGAGAAATGGGAATGGCAATCGAAATAGCGCATGTCGATGCTGTCGTCCTGAATGTCGGTTGCTCGGCCGTCGCTGCAAGAGCAGGCGAGCAGGCTATTTCTTCTCGTAGCGACGATCGACGATGCGCTTGGGCTTGCCCTCGCGGCCGCGGTTGGAATATTCGATCAGCGCGTCTTCCGGCACCAGCTCGACCGCGAGCCGCAGGCCGAGATCGGAGTGCAGCCGCTTCTCGATGTGCTCCTTGAGCCCGTCCCAGCCGCCGGCGTCGTCGCGCACTTCCACCTTCACGGTCATCTCGTCGCGCACCACGCCGTCGCGCACGTTGCGCTCGGCGATGCACAGCCACTCGCCGGTGGTGCGAGGATCGCTCTTGATCGCCGGCAGGCAGGCCTGCGGCCAGATGCTGACGCCGCGGATGCGCACCATGGTGTCGCTGCGGCCCAGCATCTTCTGCATGCGGCGGAAGCAGCTGCCGCAGGAGCAGCGGTCGGTCGCGACGATCTTGGTCAGGTCGCGCAGATTGAAGCGGATCATCGGCATCACGCGGCGATGCAGGATGGTGCACACCATGTTGCCGATCGTGCCGTTCGGAACCGGCGCCTCGGTTTCGGTGTCGACGATCTCGAAGAAGGTGCAGTCCTCCATGAAGTGCATGCCGGCCTTGGCCTGGCACTCGAACGAGCCCATGCCCATCTCGTGCGTGCCGTACATGTCGTAGACCGGACAGCCCCACAATTCCTCGATCTGCTTGGCGAATGTGCCGTCGGTGTCGGGCCCGAGGCCGCAGCCGAGGAACTTGGTCTTGAGATCGCGCAGGTCGAACTTCAACTCGTCGCGCGCCACCTTGGCGAGCTGCGTCGAGTATTCCGGCCGCACGTACCAGACGTTGGTGCCCCATTCCTGGGCGATCTCGATCTGCCGCCGCGAGCTCGTCACCACGCCGGTGCCGGTCGTCAGCGGCAGCGCGCCGAGATAGTCGTGCGCGGCCTTGTAGCAGCACCAGCCGGCGTTGCCGAGCGAGCAGGTGTGGGGAATCTGGATGACGTCGCCCGGCCGCAGGCCGCAGATATAGAGCACGCGGGCCATGGTCAGCCCGTTCATCTCCCATTCGACCGGGCCGTACATGGTCGGCCGCGGCTTGCCGGTGGTGCCGCCGCTGGTCTGGACCTTGGTCGGCATCGATTTCAGGCGCTCGCGCACCGGACCGTTGATGAGGCCGAACGGCGGGTTCTCCTGCTGGTCCTTCTTGATGTCGTCGGAATCGAACGTCGGCAGCTTGGTGATGTCGTCGATGCTGCGGATGTCGCCCGGCTCGATGCCGGCGGCCTTCCAGCGGCGCTGGTAGAAGCCGTTCTGCCAGCCGGTCTTCATCAGGTCGAGGAACTGCTCGTTCTGGAACGCGCGGATCTGGTCGGCCGACCACTTCCAGCGCGTGTTCGCGAACACGTCGGGGACCGGATAGCGCTTGTAGAGCGCGTCCCAATCGATCGAGCGGTGATAGGTCGGAAGCGTGGAGACGGGCTGCTGGGTGTCGATGACGTTCATCTTGATCTCAGTATGCGGGCATTGCAGAAGTTCGCGGCCGAATGCATCGCGCGTGCGCGCCGCTCGTGCGAGCGCGGCGCGCACGCGTGCGGGTCGACCATCAGGTCTTGTAGGACGGATCGTCGCGATCGAGCTTGCGCAGCAGCGTCTGCCACGTCACCTGATTGAACGGCGCTTCGCCGAGCGGTGATGATCTTGGCCTGCTGGACGGTGATGTCGAGCACCGATTGCGGCGGCACGTAGGGCTTGATGCCGCCGGCGCCCGACGCGATCTGCACCTCGCAGGCACGGATCACGAGGAATGCCAGCATGTAGGCTTCCGCCACCGAGTGCCCCCACAGCACGAAGCCATGCCCCTTCTGCAGCACGACCTGGCTCTCGCCGAAATTCTTCGCCAGCCGCTCGCCTTCCTCCGGCGTCGAGACCAGGCCCTCGTAGTTGTGATAGCCGATCGGGCCGAGCCACATCGCGTATTGATTGCCCGGGATCAGGCCCTGATCCTGCATGGCGACGGCGGTCACCACCTTGGTATGCAGATGCATGACGCACTGGGCGGCCGGAAACGCGTCGTAGATGCCCTTGTGGAAAGGGAATGCGAACTTGTGCGGTATCTCGTCGCTCGGCACGACGTGATTGCAGTTCTCGTCGAGCTTGTGGAGGTTCGAGGCGGTGACCTCCTCGAACAGCATGTGCGCCGGGTGCATGAGAAAATGATTTGCTTCGCCGGGAACGCGGGCGGACAGGTGAGCGAACAGCAGCTCGTCCCACCCCTGCATCGCCGCCAGCCGAAACGCCGCAGCGAGATTGACCCTGGTTTTCCATTCTTCCGGGCTGATGCCGGGCTTCATGCTCTGAACATTGGCCGCGACGGGCGTCATGGTCACCTCCCCATTTCATCAACCATCGGCCGGGATCGAGCCGGCACGTTTTTCTGTGGTGCGTGGACCGGTTTTCTTAGTGCGTGGACCGCTCGATCAGGCCCTTTGACAGCGCTCATGTTATGGGATGGCTCGAGGTTGTGCAAGTCTCGTTTTGACTACTCGAGACCGTCCAGAGCACATCCTGCTCGCGTAGAACCATCATTTCCTCAGCCCCGCGGCGTCGACCGCGCCTTTCCATTTCGTCAGCTCTTTGGCCTGGACGGCGGCGAAATCCTCCGGCGTGCCGCCGATCGCGTCGAAGCCTTGCGTCTTGAAGATGGTCTGCGCTTCCTCGGTCTTGATCGCTTCGTTGCCGGTGCGCGACAGCTTGTCGATCACGTCGCGCGACGTGCCGGACGGCGCCCAGATCGCGAACCACAGGCTGGCGTCCAGGTCGACGCCCGCTTCCGTCATGGTCGGCAGGTTGGGCGCGGCACTGGGACGCTTCGCCGGTGTCGAGGCGAGCGCTTTGAGCGTGCCGGCCTGGATGTGGGGCAGCACGGCCGCGGCGGGCGAGAACATCAGGTGGATGCGGCCTGCGAGCAGATCGGTCACCGCCTGCGGGCTGCCCTGGTAGGGCACATGCACCATCTTGGTGCCGGTCCGCACCTGGAACAGCTCGGTCAGGAGATGCGGCGAGGCGCCGACGCCGGTGGAGCCGTACGACAATGTTCCGGGCTTGGATTTGGCGAGCGCGATCAATTCGCTCACGCTCGAAACGCCGATCGAAGGATGCACCGTGAGGATCATCGGCTGGCCGGCGATCAGGATGACGGGCGTGAAGTCCCGCACGATGTCGAACGACTGCTGTGGGTTGATCAAGCCCGTGCTCAGGTTCACGGTGCCGCCGATCAGCAACGTGTGGCCGTCCTTCGGAGACCGCGCCACCAGATCGGCGGCGATGGCCGAGGCTGCGCCGGGCCGGTTCTCGACCACGAATTGCTGGCCGAGCAGGCGGCTCCACTGGCTGGCCATCAGACGCGCGATGATGTCGGTCGATGAGGCCGGGACGAAGCCGGCGATGATCCGCACCGGGCGGTTGGGATAGTCGCTCTGTGCCTTCGCGGACCCGACGGGACCGACGAGCATGAGCGCAACGGCCGCGACGGCCCAGCATTTCATTCGACACATTGTGTTGTTCCTTCCGACCGACATTTCCCCGGATTCCCGGATCAGGGCTTGAGCTCGACGCTGAACCTGATCGCCGTCGGCGGCGAGCCGGGCGCCGAATGAAGCGCTCGCCGCCACGATCTCGGCCAGCGCCTCCGCCTCGTTATCGAGCTTGCAGAGCAGGGTCTCGTTGCGCTCGTTGTGCCGCACGAACTGGAACGTCGTGCGCTCTACCCCTCCGCGGCCCACCGTCAGCCGCACCAGCATGCCGACCCAGTCGCCATGCGCGCGCCCGCCATGGCCGGTGTGGAAGGAGAGGTTGCCCAGCCCGTAGAAGATCGGTTTGCCCGGTAGACCTCGACCGGCAGGGAGTAGTGCGGCCCATGACCGACCACGATGTCGGCGCCGGCGTCGATCGCCGCATGCGCGATCTCGGTCATGTATTGCAGCACCTCCTTGCCCAGTCC
The DNA here is from genome assembly GCA_963708765.1 of uncultured Alphaproteobacteria bacterium. Classification (GTDB taxonomy): domain Bacteria; phylum Pseudomonadota; class Alphaproteobacteria; order Rhizobiales; family Xanthobacteraceae; genus VAZQ01. The sequence continues at coordinate 69,018 of CAVPTV010000024.1, forward strand.
CCAATGGCACGACGCGACCAGGACATCAACGCGCGGGCGCAGCGCCGCGATGTCCTCCGCGAAGGCGCGCAGGTAGGCCTTGTCGGCCCAGGTGATGATCTCGGGCGGAACGCCGGGCCGGTTGGGCGGCGGAATCCCGGCCCGCAGCCGGCACATCGGCACGTGATAGGCGGTGTGGCCGCGGATCACCGCGATGCCGGCGGCGTCATCGTGGGCTTCGTGATTGGTCGGCCAATAGACCGAGCTGCGCTGCAGAAAGCCGAAGCGGGCGCCGTTGCGCTCCAGAATGGCGGGCGCGCGCGCGGCCGCGAGGTTGGCGCCGGCGCCCGCATGCAGGATCCCGATCTCGTCCAATCGCGCGATCGACGCCATGATGGCCGCCTCGCCGTAGTGCACGTTGTTGGCGATGCCGACCGCGTGGATGCCGGCGCGCTTGAGCGCCTCGCCGCCGACCGCGGGATCGGCGAAGAAGCCTTCGTTGCTGACCGAGTGTTTGGGCGGCGTCTGGTAAAGGCAGCATTCGAGATTGCCGAAGATCACGTCGGCCCGGCGAAGCTCGTCGGCGACGCGGGCAAACGGCACGGCCGCATCGGTGACGTTCATCAGGTTCACGTCGCCGGTCAGCATCAGCATCGTCATCGTGGCTTCCCCCCTTTCGCCCGGACGCGATCGCGCGTCACTCCGCGCGGCGAGCCGTCCGCTGCGATCTGGCATCCGCCTCTCCCTCACGATCACCTGGCGAGCGGCGCGCGTCATGGGCGCGCTGCGGCAAGGGCTCGCCGACATGCAGCAACCGGATGAGCTCCTTGCTGTCCGCAAGCTTCTCGACGTCGAGCACGGCTTCGACCAACGCGTCCTGCTGGTCGCGCGGCATCGCGCGCTCGGTGAGCTTGCGGAATTTCTCGACGATATCGGCAGCGGGTGCAAACGATTGTTCGCTCCCGCGCGGCGCCTCGCGGGTTTCGCCGAGCACGGAGCCGTCGCGCAAATGGATCTCGACCCGGACCTGGTGGCGGAACTTCGCGCCGCGCGCGGTAATCGCCGGATCCTCCAGCACCTCGATTTTCCGCGACAGCTCGATGCGCGCGCGATCGTGCACCGCCGCCTCGTCGAACTGGTCGACGAACACGTCGCCTTCGAGCAACAGCGTCGCGACGCAGAACGGCAGGTTGAGTTGCGCCGCGGTCAGCCCTTCGGGCCGGTAGGGCCAGCCGACATGGTCGGCGGTCACCCGCGAGCCGTGCACGACGATGCGGTCGAGCTCGTCGATGGCGAACGGGCGTCGCCCGCGCATGTCGCGGATGGCGTCGAGCGTCGTATGATTGCTGCCGACGCAGGAATAGAATTTGAGCGCGATGCCCATCGTCTCCCAGTCGGCACCGAGCCCGGCGCTGAGCGCGTCGAGATTGAAGCGGTCCTGCGAGCGCGAGAACGTGGTGCAGAAGCCGCCATAGGGCGCCTCGAAGACATCGACGATGCCGGTGAAGCCGGCCTGCGCCAGCAGCGCGCCGTAGAGGCCGCTCTGCGACGAGCGGCCGGCGTGCATGCGTTTGACCATGGCGCCGTATTGCGCCGCCATCAGCCCGGCCGATTGGGTGCCGGCGATGCCGAGCGCGTGCACGGTCTGCTCCGCGCTCAAGCGGAGGCCGCGCGCGGCGCCGGCGGCCGCCGAGAACACGCCGAGCGTCGCGCCCGAGTGCCAGCCCTGCCCGATGTGCTCCTGTCCCATGCACTTTCCGACCCGCGGGCCGATCTCGTAGCCGGCAACCGCGGCGGTGAGGAATTCGCGGCCGCTCAGATCGGCATGGCTTTCGGCGATCGCGATCAAGCGCCGGCAGCGTGACGGCGCCGACGTGCAGCACGCCGACGCGATGGACGTCGTCGAGCTCGAAGCCCTGGACCTGCGTGCCGTTGACGAGCGCGGCGTTGGTCGACGAGAGCCGCCTGGCGGTGCCCCAGATCGACGTGGTGCGCGTCTGGTCCAGATCGCCGAACGTATCCTGCAGGATCCGGCACCATTGCAGGTCGAGCGCCATAGATGCCGCAGCCGAGCGCGTCGAGGATGAGCAGCTTGATGCGCTCGCGAACGTCCGCCGGAATCTGCTCGTAGCGCAGCTGCGAGACGAAATCGGCAATCCTGCGGGTGTGGATGTTGTTGCTGCCGGAATGCTCGGCCATGTCCTCGGGCTCCGATCTAGCAATGGGGAAGGAATGGATGCGAGCGGTCGTCGCCCTTCGGGCAAGAATTTAGACAGCGCATACGACCCTGTCTACAGTCGGCGCATCAGCCCAGCGCAGCAAGCCATGCAGACTGTCGATTTGTCGACCGAGCGGCCGGACGTGCTCGTGGTCGGGGCCGGCAACGCCGCCTTGTGCGCGGCGATCTCGGCGCACGAGAGCGGCGCCCGCGTGCTGATGCTCGAAGCCGCGCCGTTCGAGGAGCGCGGCGGCAATTCGCACTTCACCGGCGGCGCCTTCCACAACTATGCCAGCGGAACCGGCTTGATGTCGGGCGCGACCTTCGGCCGGCTGGCGGGAAAAAGCGCGGCGCAATTTGCCCTCGCGCAGGTGTCCCGCGGCTTGGCGGTGCGGGCGTGAGCGGAGAACCGCCATGCAACGACGCGCGGTGCTGGCATTCGGATTGGCGGCTCTGTCCGTGCCGGCGTCGATGCTGCGTCCGGCGCGCGCGCAGTCGAAATATCCGGAGCGTCCGATAAGGCTGGTCATTCCCTTCACCCCGGGCGGGGTCAACGACGCCATCGGCCGCCCGTGGGCGAACAAGATGAAATCGCTGCTCGGCACGGTGACGGTCGAGAACATCGGCGGCGCCGGCGGCTCGCTGGGCGCAGCCGCGGTCGCGCGCGCCCAGCCCGACGGCTACACGATCCTCCTGGGCGGCGCGCGGCTCCCACGTCATCAACCCGGTTGCCGCCCGCCCGCCGTATGATCCGGTCAAGGACTTCGAGCCGATTGCGATGCTGGCAACAACCGGCCTCACGATCGCGGTCCATCCGGCGCTACCGGCTTCGACGCTGCGGGAGCTCATCGACTACGCCAAGGCCAACCCCGGCAAACTGTCGTACGGGTCGTCCGGCGTGGGCGCGATGACCCACCTGACCGGCGAGCTGTTCAAATCGCTGATCGGAGCGCCCGACATCGTGCACGTGCCCTATCGGGGCGGCGGCGCATTGATCTCGGATCTCGTCAGCGGGCAAATCCCGATGATCGCGCAAAGCGTGACCGGCCATGTGATCGAGTTGCATCAGACCGGGAAGGTGCGGATGCTGGCGGTGACGAGCCCCGCGCGTCTGATCGCCGCGCCCACGATCCCGACCGCGGTCGAAGCCGGGCTGCCGGGCATGGTCGCGCAGAATTTCATCGGCCTGTTCGCGCCGGCGGGCACGCCGAAAGCGATCATCGAGCGGATCGCCCAGGCGACGCGTGACGCCATGGCCGACCGTGAGTTCCAGCAGAGCTTCATCGCGTCGGGGTTCGAGCCCGTTCGTCGATTCGAGCCCCGAGAAGGCGCGGCGCTTCGTCGACGACGAAATTGCGCGCTGGACGCCGGTCATCAAGGCGATCGGATTGAAGCTCGAATGAGCGCAAATAGCCGCATCCGGTCGCAGCTCAAGCGCTATTCGCCAATACTCGACGACCTCGAGACCCGCTTCGGCAACCGGCTCTGGATAACCGGCGGATGGGCTCGCGCAACCATTTCGCCGCGCAATTATGCGGGCGACATCGACTGCATCGTGTTCGGGAACGAGGAGAAATTCGCCGACATTCTGAAGGCATCGCGATTTGCCTTGCAAAGGGCGCCTCTCGGCTGCCTGCGGATCATGCTGCCCGACAGGAACCACTTGGATATCATCCCGGCATCCGGCAAGTCGGAGTCCGACGCAGTCCTGCATACGCTCGCAGGCTTCAATTTTTCCGCCAATTCGATTGCCATAAACCACGCGACTGATGAGCTCCTGCGGACCAAGCATAATGTCGAGGACGCCGACCGCGCCTCCTTTCGCGTCAACGACGGGTATGACATTGGACGTCACCAGGTCGTCCTGTCGCGGGACTTCGAGATTTTCGAGAAGTACTATCGACTTCGCAGCGTCGATACACCGCTTACGTTGTCGCTCAAGACACTCGTTCAGAGCTATCTGACGAGCGAAAGGTGCCGAGACCCGGCCGAAATTCTGGCGCGCAGATGTGAAGCCTTGCTGCCTTGCCTGCCCAACGGCGCCGAGGCGTGGCTCGTCAGAGGTTGCGTGCGATCCGCTCTATTGGGTCAAATCAAATACTGGGACGACATCGACGTCGTCGTGAGCTGTACGCATGAGCAAATATTCCGGCATCTGAACGATTCGTGCATTCCATTCTCGCTCAATATGTACGGCAGCCCGAAAGCTGTCTTGCACGGCGGACTCAAGGTCGATGTCTGGGCGCTGGATACGAAACATGGCATGGCCGGCGAATTGGCCCGATACAGTCATGATCTCGATTCGATAGCCTGGTCGGTACAAGAGCAGAAGCTGTGCGACCCGCTCGGAATAAGCCAACACCTGGCCGACAGGACCCTGGACATCAATCCGCTATTCGATCGGACCGCAACGACGCATGAGAGGCAATATGCGGCGATGAAGTCGCTGTATCTCATCATTCGACATCAGCTGACCTTTTCAGAACGTGTTTCCGTCATGATGAAAACCGCGATCGAAGACCCCTCCCCTTTTCTGACCAAGCATTTGATCAGACTGATGAGGGAGCTCTGCCTGTGCGTGACGCACGACGACATGGACCGTTCTCTGGCGATCTTGGAGAGTAAGCTACAAGGCTCCGACGCGATAAAGTTGGCGCGCCAATATGCTTGAGGTCACGGCTCCAGACAGACCAAAGCATCGCCGAGCCCGCGCCCTCGACGTTCCAGCTGATGTCTTTCTTCCAGCTCTTTCGCCGCGAAGCGCAGGGCCCCCTGCACCGGCTGGTCATCATGTCCGGCCTCGGAGGTGCCAGCAGCGCCGCAATGCTGGCCACGCTCAATGCCGGCGCACAAGCTGCGGATAGCGGAAAGGTCAGCTACTGGGCCGCGGCGGCATTCGTCATCGCGCTGCTGCTATTCATCAAGGCGCAGCGCTTCACTCTGATCACCGTGGCGGTCGAGATCGAAGCCATGATCCACAAATTGCGCGTGCGCTTGTTGGATTTGGTGCGGCGCTCCGAGCTTCTTCCGCTGGAGGCGATTCGGCAGCTCGGAAATCATCGCCGCCATCACCAAGGACACCGCAGCGCTCACGCAGGGAACGAGACGGCTTGCTTGGGCGGGGCACGCATTGAGCCTCCTGTTCTTCGTCGCCATCTATGTCGCGTATTTGTCGCTCGTGGCCTTTGGGTTGAGTGCCGCGATCATCTGCATCGCAGCCGCCCTGTACCGTGCCATGGGCCGTCAGCTCGCCGAAGGCAAACGCGCGGCCGGCGCATGGGAGAACCGGCTGCTCGACCGTCTCATCGACCTCCTGGACGGCTTCAAGGAGGTGAGGCTCAACCGCGCGCGTCGCGATGATCTGTTCGACGACATCGTCGACGTTTCGAGAACCGCAGCCAACATCGAAATACGTACCGAGAGCGAAACCTTGAAGCGGATACTGTTCGCGCGGAGCACGGTGTGGGCATTGCTGGGCTTGACGGTGTTCGTGGTTCCCGCCTTCGGCGCCACGGAGAAGGGCGTCATCGCGGAGATTACCACGGCGATCGTGTTCGTCATCGCGGCGGTCTTCGGCCTCATCCTATTGGCGCCCAACTTGGCGGCCGCGAACGCCGCGGCGGACAGCATCGAACGGTTGGAAGCCAGGCTGGAGCGCGCCATCGTCGTCGCAAGAGAGGTGAACGCCGCCGACCTACCCAAGCGTTTCGACCATATCGAGATGCGCGATATCGTGTTTCGTTATGCCGACAAGTCGTCCGAGGCGGGCTTTCAAGTCGGGCCCCTCGACTTCAGCTTGCGGTCCGGAGACCTCGTCTTCATAACGGGGGGTAACGGTTCGGGCAAGTCGACTTTCCTGAAGTTGCTTGCCGGCTTGTACAAGCCCGATTCAGGCGAGATCATGCTCGACCGGGCGCGCGTCAACGACGGCACGCGCGAAACCTATCGCGCGTTGATCTCCGCGATCTTCTCGGACTATCATCTTTTCCAGCGGCTCTACGGGATTTCCGCGGACCCCGCCGAGGTCGATCGGCTGCTGGCGCAATTCCGGCTGCTGAACAAGACGCGCCTCACCGACGGCAAGTTTCGCACCATCGACTTGTCGGGCGGCCAGCGCAAGCGCCTCGCGCTCATCGTGAGCCTGCTGGAGCAGCGTCCGATCCTCTTGCTGGACGAATGGGCCGCCGATCAGGATGCGGAATTTCGACGCAAGTTCTACGACGAGTTGTTGCCGGAGTTGATCCGGACCGGCGCGACCGTAGTGGCGGTGACCCAGGACGATCGCTATCTGAGCGAGCTGAAGGTGCCGGCTCGCACGCTGCTCATGCGTGATGGTCGCTTCGTCGAGCAGCGTTCGGCCGAGAGCGGCTGAAGGTCTTTCTGCCCGGCGCGCTAACGAAGCTCGCCCTCGCGGAAAAAGGCGCGCAGCTCCGCATAGGTCTCCTCCGGCGCCTCCTCGGACAGATAGTGCCCGCACGGCAGCGCCTTGGCGCCGCGAATGTCGGCCGCGTAGTGCGGCCAGATCTCGGCGGGCGCGTGGTTGCGCCCGACTGCGCCGGTCGCGCCCCACAGGATCAACGCCGGACAGGCGATCTTGCGGCCGGCGGCGACGTCGATCTTGTCCATCTCGAAATCGACCGCCGTAGGTCGCGCGATAGTCCTCGCACATGGCGTGGATGGTGGCCGGGTTGCGGAAGCAGCGGATGTATTCTTCGAGCGCCTCCTTGCCGAAGAAGCTCAGCCCCTGCTCGGTCTTGGCGAGCTTGGTGCGGATGAAGTAGTCGGGATCGGCGCCCATCAGCCGCTCCGGCAGGTCGTAGGGCTGGATCATGAAGAACCAGTGATACGCGCCCTTCGCCCATTCGCGCGTGGGCTGGGTGAACAGATGATGCTGCGGGATGATGTCGAGGATGGCGGCGCGCGCGACCTTCTGCGGATGATCGAGGCACATGCGGTGCAGCACGCGGGCGCCGCGGTCGTGGCCGGCGGCATAGAAGCGCGAAAAGCCGAGCGCCGCCATCACCTCGACCTGGTCCTGCGCCATGGCGCGGAACGAATAGCCGCTGTGATCCTCGCCGCCCGGCGGCTTCTCGGAATCGCCGTAGCCGCGCAGGTCGGTGGCGACCACGGTGAAGTCCTGCGCCAGCCGCGGCGCGAACTTGTGCCAGGAGAGATGCGTGAACGGATTGCCGTGCATGAGCAGCAGCGGCGGCCCGTTGCCGCCGTGCGCGGTGACGATGCGCGCGCCCGAGGTCTTGATCTCGGTGCGGGTGAAGCCTTCGAGCATGCGGGACCCCTCGTTCGACTGCGATCTACGCGGCTTGTTGTACCGAGCTTCGCCGCTGGGCGGAAGCCGCTGCTATCTCGTCAATCCGATCCGCGCGGCGAGCGCACGTGCGCGATCGATGATCGCCTGATGGTCGATGCGCGTCGAATAGACGCCGACGCTCTGATCGCGCGACGCGGTGACGATGCGCTCGCCTGAGGGATCGAACGCGACCGAGAACACATAGTTGCCGTCGTGCACGTGGCGGATGGCGAGCAGACGCCCGTCGCGCAGGTCCCAGAAATAGAGCCGGCCCCTGATCGTCGAGGTCACCAGCAGCGGACGCTTCGGGTGGAACGCCGCGCCCAGGACCCATTCGTCCTTCTCGTGCACGAACGGCTGGCCGACCGGCTTGCCGTCGGCGACGTTCCAGATGCGGGCGGTCTCGTCGTCGGACACGGTGACGACCCGGTCGCCCGCGGGACTGAATGACGCCCAATTGACGCTCTTGCGGTGGCCGAAGGGCCTGCCGCCCAGCACGCGCAGCTGGCGGCCGCTCGCCGCGTCCCAGATCACCGCCCGCTCGTCGTGCTCGGCGGTCAGGATCAAGTCGTCCGACGGGCTGAACGCGGCGGAGAACACCTCCTTGGAGTGCCGCAGCACGACGTCGAGCGGCTGGCCGGTGGCGGCGTCGAACACTTGCGCGCTGGTGCCCGACGTGATCACCACGCGCCGGCCGGAGCGATCGAAGGCCGCGAAGGTCACGCGCTGGTCCTGCGCCGGCAGCGCCACGCTCCGGCGCGTCGCCAGGTCCCAGATGCGCGCGGTGCGATCCTGCGAGGCCGTCACCACGCGCGTGCCGGCGGTGTCGAAGGCCGCGCTGTAGACCGCGCCGTCGTGACGAATGAAGTCCATGTCCGCGATCGCGCGCATGCGGTCGGCATCCCAGAAGCGCGCGCGCCCGTCGAGGCCGGCGCTCACGATCCGCGTGCCGTCGGGCGAGAACGCCGCGCGGCGAACCGGCTCGCCGTGGCCGGTGAGCGTGTGCGCCGGCCGCGGGGCGATGTCCCACAGGCGGATCGCCGGATCGCCGGTCTGGTTGATGCCGGCCGAGGTGACCAGCCGATCGCCGGAGGGCGCGAACGCCAGCGCGAACACGAATTGGGTATGGCCGCGCAGCACCAGGTCGGGGATCGGCGCGCCGGTGCGGCCGTCCCACACCCGCGCGGTGAAGTCGTTGCCGGCGCTGGCGACGCGATCGCCGGACGGGCTGAACGCCACCGCGCGCACGCTGTCGGTGTGCGGCATCTTCTCGATCAGCCGGCCGCTCGCCGCATCCCACAGGCGCGCGCTGCGATCCTCCGACGCCGAGGCGAGCCGCTCGCCGAGCGGATCGAACACCAGCGCGTTGACCGGGCCGTCATGCGCCAAGGTCTCGATCAGGCGCGGCGCCGCTGGATCGGCGATGTCCCAGAGCGCGATCTGCCGATTGCTCGCGAGCGCGACGCGGGTGCCGGGACGGTTGATGTCGCCGGCGCGCAAGGGCGCTCCGTCGCTCGCGAGCGTCGCCAGCCGGCGGCCGTCGTCGACCGACCACAGCACCGCGCCGGTGGCGGCGAGCGTCATGACGATGCGCTTGTCCGGGCTGTAGAGCACGGACATGACGCGGTCGGGACGGCCGTCACGATCGCGATGGCCGTCGAGCACGAACCGCTCCACGCCGGCGCGGGCATCCCAGATGCGGCCGGTGCCGTCGTCGGACGCGCTCATGAGCAGATCGCCGGACGGATCGAACACGAGCCGCCGCACGATCCGCCCGGGCGCGTGGCCCTCGAGCTGGCGCACGCAGCGCGCCCGAACTCGGGTCGAACAGCCGGATGCGGCCGTCGTCGCCGGCGACCGCCACGCGATCGCCGGCCGGACTGAAGATGGCGTGGCGGGCGCGCGGCGCGGTGCTCAGCGTCCGCGCGGCGGGCGCGGCGTGCGAGGTCCCAGATGCGAACGCTGCCGTCGAGCGACGCCGTCACCAGGCGGCCGCCGGCGGTATCGAAGGCGAGGCTGTCGGCCTCCTGCTGATGGCCTTGCAGCAGCGCCGCGAACCGGTTGCGATCGAGCGCCACCTCGAGGAGCGCGATCAGCTCGTGCGGCAGGCTCTGCTCGGACCCCGTCACCTTCGCCGGCAGTCGCGCCAGCGCGATCCTGATCACGTCGACGAACAAGCTCTCGCGCGACAGCTTGGTCGCCTCGTTGGTGGCGGCAATGAGCTGCTGGCGGCCGGCTTCCTGCCGATAGTCGCTGATCACCATCCATGACACGCCGATGCCGAGCGCGAGCGCGAGCGCGGCGGCCGCGACCTGCGCGCGCCGCCAGCGCCGGCGCACCTGCTCGCGCTGCTTGAGGTCGTCGAAATCGATGCCGATCAGCCCGGCGACCAGCTTGAGCCGCGCGTCGGACTTGCCGTCGCGGCCGGGACGAAGGTCGGCGGCCAGCGGCTCGACGCGCTGCGCGCTCAACGCGCCGCCGGCATCGAGGGCAAACCGCAGGGCGGGGCAGAAGCACTCCGGCGCGGTGCCGGATTTGTCCGACGCGTTCGGCTCGCCGTCGAGGATGAGGCACAGAATACGATTGGCGCCGCCCAGCCGCTTGAAGGTCAGCACCTCCTCGTTGACCCAGATCGAGCCGGCGGAGCTCGGCGAGCAGACGACGATCAGGTAGCGCGACGCGCGCAGCGCCTCGCGGATGGCGTGGCCCAGATCGGACGAGGTCGGCAGCTCCTCGCGGTCGCGGAAGATCGGCGCGATCCGGGACGGCACCGGGCCGTCGCGGCCGGGCCGGCCGACCAGCCGGCGCGGAACGCGATAGCGCTCCAGCGCCTCATGCAGCTGATCGGCGCTCGCCTGATCCGAATGGCTGTAGCTGATGAACGCCCAATACTTGAAGTCGGCCTGCGGCTCGCTCACTTCACGCCGAGGCCGACGGCCTTCGCCAGCGCCACGGCGATCGGCGTCTCCTTGGCGATCCGCTGGTCGAACGCCTCCGGAGTCATGATCATGGACTCGACGCCGAGCTTGTCGAGCCGGTCCTTCACGGTGGGGTCTTCCAGCCCCTTCACGGTCTCCTGGTGGATGCGGGCGACGACGTCGCGCGGGGTCTTCTTCGGCACCGTCATGCCGATCCAGAAATCGAAGTCGGAATCGGGAAAGCCGGCCTCGACGGTCGTCGGCACGTCCGGCAGCGCGGTGGCGCGCTTGCTGCTGCTCACCGCCAGCGCCAGCAGCTTGCCCTCGCGCACGAACGGCAGCGCCGGCGTGATCGGGCAGAAATAGACGTCCACCCGACCGGCCAGGATTTCGGTCAGCGCCGCTGGCGCGCCCCCGAACGGAACGAGCTGGCCCTCGAAGCCGGCGGCCAGGCGAAAGCGCTCCATGGTCAGATGCGGCGGCGTGCCGATGCCGGCGGCGCGCGTAGTTGAGCGAGCCCGGCTTCGCCTTGGCGGCGGCGACGAGGTCCTTGAGCGTGGTGATCTTCTTGTCGGGCGAGATCACCAGCACCAGCGGCACGTTGCCGAGCGGCGTGATGCCGGCAAAATCCTGCACCGGGTCGTAGGGCATGGCCTGGATCGCGGGCGCGGTCACCAGCGCGTTGGAGTGGACCAGCACGGTGTGGCCGTCCGCATCCGCCTTGGCGACGGCACTGACCCCCATGGCGCCGCCGCCGCCCGGCCGGTTCTCGATGATGAAGCTCTGGCCGACCTTGCTGGAGACGTGCTCGAACAGCGCACGCGGCAGCAGATCGGTGGCGCTGCCGGGAGCGAACGGCACGATCACCCGCACGGTCTTGGTCGGCCAAATCGCCTGCGTCTGCGCCGGCGGTCGCCGCCAGCGCGAGGATCGCCCCGGCCGCCGCCGTCATCGCGACAGCGGCGCACGCGCGCGCCCGGCGCGCATTCAACGAGTTGAGCATACTGTCGTCCTCCGGCCTGCCGCGCGGGTGCTGCGATGTCACCGACGGCAGGCCGCGTCAGCCTAACCGATCGGTTTTCGCACCACCACCGCCAAGGCAGTGCACGCAGTGTCGCTGCCCAAAAGCTTCAGCCGCCCGAGGGGGCGGCTGAGCCATGTCAGCGAACGGATGCCGCGAAACGCGCGTCAGCGCGTTTCGACGATGAATTCGGTATAGCGGCCGGTTTCGCGGCCGAGACCCTCGTCGGATACCACCAGCGAGGAGCCGGGGATCAGGAGTCTCGCTGATGCGCTCGACCGCCTCCTTGGGCATCTGGATGCGGTTGAGCGCCTCGGTCGCGCTCGACGGCGCCTTCGCTTCCACGACCGGCGGCGGCAGCTCCTTGGATTTCCTCTTGCTGTCGCCGGACCGCGACCTGGTGGTCCTTGTGCTCCACCGGTCGACCGTCGGTCGGGATCGTGATCAGGTTCCAGCGCATGCCGGCGCCGTCGCCGGTGAGCGCCCATGGCGGTGAACACATGGGTGCCGAGCGGCTGATCCGGCTGCTCGATGGTGATCGGCATCTCGAACAGCGGCACGAAGCCCTGCCGCACGAAGATCTTCTTCTCCTTGCGGCTGACGAACACCGCGACCTGTCCGGTGCGCTTGATCGGCTGATCGGCAGACTTGATCCTGGGCGCCGTCGGCTTGGGCGGATCGGTGAGGCTCGGCCCGGGCTTCACCGGGTCGGTGCCGCGGGAGCGGCTCCGGCCGGCGTGGGCGCGGCGGCGTGGCGGGCATGGCCTGCGCGGGCTTGGTGCGGCTCCGGCGCCTGTGGCGCCTCGACCGCCTTGCGCAGCTCAGGGAGTACGATCGGCGGCGCCCCGTCGGGCCGGGCCGGATCGACCGTCCCGGTCGCCTTCACGCTGTCCTCGGGGGCGGCCTCGGCGGTTTGCGGCGACACCGGTTTGACGTCATCCGCCGCCTTCAGCTCGACCGGGGCGGCCTCGGGATCGCTCGGCTTGGGCGCATCGATCGCGGGCGCAGCAGGTTTGACCCGCGGCGCCTCAGGCGCACGGTCCGGCAATTCCGCCACCGCGTCGTTGGCGGTGGTGGTCGTGGTCTCGGCCATGCGAATCAGCCGACCCGGCTTGGCGCCGTCGGAAGGCTCGATCATCGCCACCTTCGGCTCCGCCGGCTTCGGCATCGGCGCGAACAGGGTGGGGTGCTTGAAGTCGACCGGCGCGACCTCGCCGCGGGTGATGACGACGCGCACGCCGAGCTTGGTGGTCGGCCACAGCCGCGCCGCGAAGTCACGCGGCAGCCGGATGCAGCCGTGCGAGGCTGCGTAGCCCGGCAACATCCCTTCGTGCATCGCAATGCCCGACCAGGTGACGCGCTGCATGAAGAACATCGGCGCGTTGCCGTAGAGATTCGAGCGGTGGAAACGATCCTTCTCGATGACGCTGAACACGCCCATCGGCGTCGGGTTGCTGGCGGTGCCGGTCGAGACCGGCGACTCGGCGACGCGGACGCCGTCGCGGTAGAGCGAAAGACGCTGGCTGCCGATCGAGACGGCGATCTGGAGGACGCCGCCTTTCGGCACGTCGGCGAAGCCGTCCTTCTCCGGATTGGGTGCCTTAGCCGCTTTCTGCGGGTTGTCTGTCCTGACTGCCCTCGGTTTCTTGAAGCTGCGGATTGTCGCCGGAGGTTGGTAGTAACTCCGGTACTGTGCGCGGTAGTAGGGATAGGCATCGGCCGAGGTCGCCATGCCGGCGAGGAACGCGATGGCGACGCTGGCTACCAGCGCGCTGCGCAAAGCCTTGGTCCCGGGACTACCGCAAGCGGACATGACGGGGACTTCCCCCAGAAGTTCAGCCAAGACACTCTCCCAATGCTTCTTCAGGATTGTTCGACGGAACAGCGACTGGTGTGATTCTCTTACAAGATAAGCGTTGCACGTGCGTAAAGTCGACCGACTTATCGACATCAAACTCGCGCCAGCAGGGCGGCCGTTCCACTGATTCGGCAGCGAAACCTAGAGCCGCCGCATTGCCCGCGCCATCGAATCATCTCGTTGAGGTTAAAGGCTAAATTGGCGCGATCCGATGGCGCGATCGGGGCCGATGGTTGACGGCCGCAGGCGCGCGCGGTGGCGCCGTCGAGCAACTCCGCGACGTCGATTTTTCGCGGGATGAGGTTTTGCTGCAACGCATAGTTAACGATCGTGCTCGACCCCGGCGGCAAGGCCTCCGAACCCAAACGAGCAGGAAGTCGAAGCTGCCGGCCTTCGGCAACCCGGCGGCTTGCTTGGCCTGTGCGAGCAGGCGGTAGACTTCCGCCACCACTTCCGGCCGCGACCGGGCAAGCGATTCGGTGACCACGACCGCATCCGCGGCTATCATCGCACCGCCACCCTGTGGGACGCGAATTGGGCGGCAATCGGCGACAACCATGACCCTTGGACCGATGAGGTGCCGGAGATGTCACCGACCTTACGAACCGCAAGTTTCCTCACCGCGGCTCTTGTGGCCGCCACCTTCGCCTCGCCCGCTTCGGCACAGGAATGGCCGCCGCGAACGACGAGCATCGTGCTCGGGCTCGGCCCCGGATCGGGGCTCGACCTGTTCGCCCGCGTGATCGTCGACGCGTTGCAGACCAAGCTCGGCACCAATTTCGTCCTGGACTACCGCGTCGGCGCCGGCGGCAACATCGCGGTCGAGCACGTGGCGCGGTCCGTTGCCGACGGATCGGTGCTCGGCGGCGCGATCGCCGCCCCGATCGTCACCAATCCGATGTTCATGAAGCTCAGCATCGAGCCGCTCAAGGAGCTGGCGCCGGTCACCGTGCTCGGCACCATTCCGAGCGTCGTGATCGCCAGCAAGAAGAGCGGCGCCAGGTCGATGCAGGACTTCATCGCGATGCTCAGGCGGGATCCCGGCAAGTACACGTTCTCCTCGGTCGGGATCGGGACCACCGGGCACCTGTCGGTGGAGCTGATCGCGCTCAAGAGCGGCACCAAGATGGTGCACGTCCCCTACAAGAGCACGCCCGAAGCACTGCAGGCCGTCATGACCGGCGAGGTCGACATGGCCACGCTGACGGTGAACCTCACCGAGCAGGCGATCCTCACCGACAAGGTCACCGGCATCGCCATCACCTCGGCGCGACGTTGGCCGACGCTGCCGGACATTCCGACCATCGCGGAAGCGGGCATTACCGACATGCCGGTCGACGCCTGGTTCGGCCTGTTCGCTCCCGCCAAGACGCCGGCGGCGATCATCGACAAGATCGCCCAGGAGGTGCGGGCGATCGAGCAAATCCCCGAGGTCCGCAAGCGGATCGAAGGCACCTTCTATCGCCCGGTGGCGAATACGCCGGCGGAATTCGCCGCGCTGCTGCGCCAGGAGCAGGTGACCTGGAAGCGAGTGGTGGAGACGATTGGTTTGAAGTAAGGGGCGAATAGCGAATAGCGGCAGTAGCGAATAGGAAATCGCGATCGAGCTCGCACTCGCTACTCGCTCAACTCGCCTTCTTGAGCTGCGCCCGGCGTCGGTTCAGTTGGTCGAGAGCGCTTTCGGCGCGAATGCGATATTGCTCGTGCAGCTCTTCCAGCTCCTCTTCCGAGAGGTCTTCGATCGTGGCCACCCGGTTCTCTGCCTGCCGGGCGGCAATGATCAATTCGGCAAGCTTGAGCTGCACCGCCAACGTGTCGCGGTTCTGGGTGTGCTGGATCAGAAACACCATGAGGAACGTCACGATCGTGGTCGTGGTGTTGATCACGAGCTGCCAGGTGTCGCTGTAGCCGAACCATGGACCGGTCAGCGCCCAGAGGACGACGAGAGTAACGGCCGTAAGGAACGTCAGCGGATGGCCCGCGTAGCGGGCGGTCGCGCCCGCGACCTGCGAGAATAGCGCCGACCAGGTCTTCGGCCGATTGTTGCGGTTACCAGGCTTGCCGGCCGCGTTGGCTGCACCGTTGGAGCGCAGCCGCGTTGCGGGCGTCCGCCGAGCGCGCGGCCGCGGGCGACGTCTTCGAGCGCTTGCGGGCCATGGTCGATCCTTGCCGAGCCAAGGAGCGCCGCGGTTCGACGTCGCCCGCTCGGCATTCGTCAATGCGGGCTTCGGCCGACAGTTCCAGCCTTCCGAGCACGAAGGCTCAGCGTGGAACATTCCCGCGTTCTATTCGTTGACGATAGGTTTTCGCTTTCGCGGTTTTTCAGGGCGCGCGCGTCGTTCTCGCTCGGCTACGGCCGGGCGAGAACTTTTTTGTCTGACTGGTTCGGTGGATTTCGAAGCGCGCGATGGGCGGCGACGCCGGCCTGGATCAGCCGCGTCCACCCGCGGTCAGAATGGCGCGGGTGGTGTGGTCCGGGCCGAACTCGTCGGCGCTGTCGATCGACAAGCAGCTCCGAAAGCCGCGTGCGCGCGCGGTTGACGCGGCTCTTGATGGTTCCCACCGCGCAGTCGCAGATCGCGGCCGCCTCCTCGTAGGAGAACCCCGACGCACCCACCAGCAACAGCGCCTCGCGCTGATCCGGCGGCAGCTTGGCAAGCGCCACGCGGAACTCCTCGAATTCAACGCGACTGTGCTGCTCGGGATGCGACTTCAGGCTCTCGGCATAGCTTCCGTCAGCGTCCTCGACCTCGCGGCGGCGCTTGCGATACTCCGACCGGAACAGGTTGCGCAGGATCGTGAACAGCCAGGCGGACATGTTCGTCCCCGGCTGGAACGAATTGATGTTGGCCATGGCGCGCAGGAGCGTCTCCTGCACCAGATCGTCGGCGCGATCGACGTTGCCGCTGAGCGAGATGGCGAATGCGCGCAAGCTCGGAACAGCCGCGAGCATGGCTTCGCGCACGGATGGCTGAAGCGTCATCAGCTCGACCCCTTGTCGTCCTCGGGCTTTCGAAACGGTCGGTCGGTAACTCTGGCACGCACCACCGGCTCAGTCTCGCTCCCGCTTGCTTCAAGATGACCGGATTTGCTGAATTGGTCGCCTGTGTCATCAGCGTGGCTGCCGTGAGCCTTGCCGCCATTGATTTTTTCCAGCAGCTGCGAGAACCGATCCGGCACTCCCTCCTTGACGATCTCATCGAACATCGCGTGCAAGGTCTCGCCTAGCTTGTTTTGCACGTGTCGGCTGAGCCGGCCGCGTGATTTTCGCATTTGAACGTCGGTCTGCATCATCGAACCTGACCTTTGCGGCTGTCCTTGCGCTTGCGAGGGAAAACGACCCTCCCGCCCCAACCCCGGCCTCTCCGACTTCTGCTCTTTCATCAGGTTCACCCCCAGGAATCCCGGTGCGCAGGGCCCCTTACCGCTCATCGGGTCATAACGTCAGGCGAAACGGTTCGTTCCGGCCGGATGGAACTTTTTTTCCGCAGTGGCGTTCCCGCACGGTAATCTTACAGGAACCAAGCCGGAGGGTATCGTGCCAAACGCCAAAGCGGTAGCTCAGTACCTTCCATTCCTGCGACGCTACGCCCGCGCCCTGACCGGCAACCAGGCGTCAGGTGACGCCTACGTGGCCGCCACCCTGGAAGCGCTGATCGCCGACCCCGCCGTGCTGGAGGAGCCCAAGGGCCCGCGGGTCGCGCTCTATCGCCTGTTCACCAAGATATGGAATTCGATTTCGGTCAACGGCAATCAAGGTGCCGGGGAGACCACGCTGCCGGGCGAGCAGAAGCTGGCCAGCATCACCCCCCTGCCCCGGCAGGCCTTCCTCCTGGTCGCGCTCGAGGGGTTCGCCGAGCCGGATGCGGCCCGCATTCTCGACATCGACGTCATGACTTTGCGCGGCCTGGTCGAGGAATCCGGCCGCGAGCTTGCCGCCGAGATCGCCACCGACGTGCTGATCATCGAGGACGACACTTTCATCGCGATGGAGCTGGAGACGCTGGTCGAAAGTCTCGGGCATCGTGTTCTCGGCGTCGCCCGCACCCATGCCGAGGCGATCGCCCTGACGAAGAAGAAGAAGCCCGGGCTGATCCTCGCCGACATCCAGCTCGCCGACGGCAGCTCCGGGCTCGACGCGGTCAACGACCTGCTGAAGACCTTCGAGGTGCCGGTGATCTTCATCACCGCCTATCCGGAGCGCTTCCTCACCGGCGAGCGGCCCGAACCCGCCTTCCTGATCGCCAAGCCGTTCCAGCCGGCCACGGTTTCGGCGATCGCCAGCCAAGCCCTGTTCTTCGAGCGCAGCGCGAAGCGCCGCGAACGGCGCCTGATGGCGTAATCGCGCCCGAAGGCCTGATGGCGTAATCGCACGCAAAGAGGAACGGACGACGGATGCAGATGCTCCGTCGTCCGTTCGCTGTCTTCGTCTCCGTCAATGACGGTGCGCGGCGAGGCCGACGAGAAATCCGACGCCGGCGGCGACCGCCAAGGTGACGAGCGGGCGGTGCTCGACTTCATCGGCGAGCCGCCGCAGCGCGTCGTTCCCGAGCTTCGCCGCTTCGTTGCCGAACTTGATTGCCTCGCCGCCGACCGAGCGCGTCCCGCCGCGAAATCGATCGCCGATCTCGCTCAACGCCGAGGCGACCGCGTCACCAACGCGGTCGGCAGCCTGCACCGCGGTCGCGGAGGTCCGGCCGCCCACCCGCTCGAGCTGCTTCTCGAGCGACCGCAGCCGGCGCTCGATTTCGGTGAGGTCCGCCGAAATCGCGCGAGAGTAACCTGATTGGCGAAACATCGCTGGCCTCCTAGAGGACGAGTGGACCGGCGCGTTCTTCACGCTCGGCAACCCGGAAAAGGAGCGCCGGCGCGCGTTCAACAGAACACGCACCGGCGCATCGTTCTTCGAACGAGCCGGCGACGACGATCACGATGTCCGTCGCCATGGCATCGCTCGTCAGTGGGTGCTCTTGAGCCAGGTGTCGATCTCGCGCTCGGCCTCGTCCTTGGCAACGCCGTAGCGCTGCTGCAGGCGGCCGGCGAGCTCGGTGCGCTTGCCCTCGATCACGTCGAGATCGTCATCGGTGAGCTTGCCCCACTTCTGCTGAACCTTGCCTTTGAACTCCTTCCAGTTTCCTTCAATGCGGTCCCAGTTCATCGTTCACTCCTGTTGTTTCTCTCTCTGGAGATGTCGGGAGAACCCAGCGCGGCGAATTAGGTTCCGGCGCACGCGGAGCCCCAAAAAACACGGACGTAGCCGACATTCGCCGACTACGTCCGAGATTTACCGGCCGAGCACGGGGAGGGGGAAATGGGCGGCCGGTCGCCATGACAACGCCGTCCTGAGTGTTTCGTTCCCCCCGCCGGCCGAACGACAGACGTCGGCGACCGCCTCCGGCTCCGAGAAACCGGCGGTCGACATCCGCAGGTGCCGCCGGGCGTCGAGCCCTCCCCGGCCCCCCGCCCCGATCGCGAACGGACCTTGGCGCCGCCGGAATGACCGCCGCGGAAATTCGCTCCCGGCGAATGAACCTAACAGACCCTTAACGCGACTAATGGTGACAGGGATCGTGGGAGCAAATAACCCATGCGGCGCAATTCTCAATATGTTATCAGTGGCTTAGGCGTAGTGGTCGCGCTTAGCTTCTTTGTCATCGGGCTTGAAGTGTCGGCTTCGACCGTCGGGTCGGGAGCCGATCGAGCTCCGAACCAGGTCGTCCGGACGCTCAAGGGCGACCGTTTGCCGCTCATTCCGGAGAAGGCCCGCAAGAACGCCGTGAATGGCCCGATCGAGATCCTGGCGCCGCGCGCCCCGGTCAGGCAGGAGCTGCTGGATGGCTGCGAGTTGATCGTGAGCCAGATCGCCCAGTCGCCGTTGTCGCAGGTCCCCGGCCGCTGCGTCTCGTAGCGGCCGAGCGGAGCCTAGCCCTGGCCCGGATTTGAGGCAGGCGCGCGAAGTCCCCGTCCGAACAACAGCCGCTCTTCCGATCGCGCCGCCCGCGCAGACAAACGGGCGGCGCGAAAGCGCGTTCGCACGGCCGTCGCCGGCCACGCGGAACCTTTGAATTGTCTACGCGCTTGTAGTTCTTAAACGACGCGCGTTCGCTTCGCCCCGGAAGCCTCCGATCTTGCCGCCAACGACCCGTCCTCGCCGGCATCGAACCAAGCCGCCGCTGGAGCAACTAAGAGAATGACTCGGCCGTGCCGATCCGTCGCCCCATTGCTCCGCGCCGGGACGCGGCACCCGAACGCCGACGCTCGTTGCACGCTTGACTCGACAGGACGGCAAAGAACAATTCGCATGATTCCGGCGCGGTCTTGCCGGCAAATCCGTCCGCCGGGCTGAGGTTCGGTCGGCCTGGAGCTGCCCACGGCAAGATCAACCGGAAGTATCGCCCCATGGATGCGGCCGTGCCCGGAATGCAAGACCAGCAGAGCGCCGAAAACAGGGCCGGCACCACCGCGCGTGAGAATGACGGCGCCGCCTCGCTCGCACAACGCTTGGACGCGTTTTGCGCCGCGCTCGAAGCCGGCCAGCTCGGCATCTTGTCGTGGGACATCCCGAGCAGCCGCATGACCTGGTCGACCAACCTCGAAGGCTGGCATGGTCGTCCGGACAACAGCCTCGACGGCACGTTTTCCTTCAGCGCCGACGACCTGCATCCGCAGGACGACAGCCGGGCGTCGTTGCGGCGATCCAGGAATGCGTGCGCACGCTCGCGCCATGCCGCCTCGAATATCGCCTGCCCTCGCCGGCGGGACGCGAGGAACGCTGGTTCGAGGTCTCGGCGACCGTCGTCGTCAAGGACGGCGCGCCCGTGCAAGTGCTCGCGATGTGCCGGGACGTGACCGAGCGCCTGCGGATCAATCGCGAGGTCGGCGTGCGCGCGCGCCAGCAGGAGGCGGTGGCGCGGCTCGGCGAAAGGGCGCTGGCCGAAACCGACTTGCCCAAATTCTTCGACGAGCTGGTCCGAACGGTGGCCGATATCCTGGACGTCGAGCTGGTGAAGATCCTCGAGCTGGTGCCGGGCGACGCCGAGCTGCTGTTGCGCGCCGGCGTCGGATGGCCGGCCGCCATGATCGGGACCGCGCATGTCTCGACCGGACGGGAATCGCATGCCGGCTACACGCTCGCCTCCGGCCGCCCGGTCGTCATGGAGGATCTCACAACCGAGACCCGGTTCCCGGGAACTCAATTGCTGCGCGACCAGGCGATCGTCAGCGGCATCTCTGCGCCGATCGCCGGACGCGACGGCCGCGCCTACGGCGTGCTCTGCGCGCACTCGGTCAAGCGGCGGAAGTTCAACGATTATGACGTCTCGTTCCTGGCCGCGGTCTCGAACGTGGTGGCAGGGGCGATCCAGCGCCGGCAGCTGGACCAGCGCCAGGAGCTGATGATCCGCGAGCTGCGTCACCGTTCCGGAAACTTGTTTTCGCAACTGCTCGCCTTGTTCTCACAGACCGCGAAGAATTCGCGCAACGTTTCCGATCTGGTGACCAAATACGAAGCGCGCGTGCTGGCGCTCGCCAATGCGCATCGCCTGATCACCGAGGGCGGCTGGAAATCGACGTCGCTCAACGAGCTGCTCAATATCCTGCTGGCGCCGTTCCTCGACCGGATCTCGTTCAAGGGGCCGAACGTCTTCCTCGAGCCCGATCCGACCTTCGGCCTGAGCATGGCGGTGCACGAGCTGGTGACCAACGCGAGCAAGCACGGCAGCCTGTCGGAGCCGGGCGGGCACGTCGACCTGAGATGGTCGGTGGCGCGCACTCAGCAGGGGCTCACCCTGATGCTCGATTGGAAGGAAAGTCAGGGGCCCGCGCCCAAGCGGCAAAGACGGTCGGGTTTCGGCTCCCGGCTGATCAACATGGTGATCGAGCGCCAGCTCAACGGCCAGGTGGAGCAGACCTTCGCGCCCGAAGGCCTGCAGACCCGACTGGTCGTTCCGCTGACGCACGAGCGATGGCCGGGCGGGCTCGTGCGCACGATGCCGGACCTGCCGTAGGGTGGGCAAGCGCCTGCGCGTGCGCGCCGGTAGCGCGCGCGCATGCGATGCCCACGCGCACCGGCGCGTGCGCCTTTGCCCACCCTACCCCGCCTCGCTACTTCTTCTTCGCGTCCTGATACGGGTAGATCACGTCGCCGGTCTTGTACTCGGTCGGCCACAGGATCACCTGGCGGGTGGTGTCGCGAAACTGCGCGAGATCGTTGCCGGTGACGTTCTGGAACTGGGTGAAGAACTGGCGCGACTTCAACCATTCGCCGTCTTTCCCGAACGCGATATCGCCCGCGACCGTCGGGAAGCTGTGGGCATGGATGTAGTCGGCGAGCTTGCTGTGATCGAGGCTCTTGGTGTCCTCGACCGCTTTGGCGAGCACCTGGCCGGCCGCGTAGGCGAAGGGAACGTAGGCGTAGCCCAAGGGATCGATGCCGAGTGACGGCGCCTTGGCCTGGTATTTGGCGAGCAGCTCCTTGAGGCCGGGAAAGTCGAGCTTCGGCGACGGGATGAAGCTCTCCATGATCACCACGCCGTTCAACAGCGGCCCGAGCTGCATCTTGATCGGCGTGGACAGGAGCCCAACCATGGCGCCGCCCCACATCTTGGCGTTCAGGTTGATCTCGGCGGCGGCGCGGATGAACGCCACGGTGTCGGGCGGATAGGCGCACACGAAGATGAGGTCCGGATTGGTGGCCGCGACCGCGCGCACCACCGGCATGAGGTCGGTGCTGAACGGCGGATAGCTCTTGTCGTAGACGATGTTGAGCTCGGAGGTCTTGGCGTTGTCGCGGGCGCCGTCGCAGGCGGTGCGGCCGAATTCCGCGTCGGCGGCCACGAGCGCGACGCTCTTCGGCCGCGGGTTCTGCGCCATCGCGACCTCGAACCAGCCGCGCGAGAAGGCGAGCGTGCCTTCGTTGCCGCCGGGGATCATCGAGAAATATCTCGAATAGTTGAACTGCCGATTGATGTTCACGCCGAGCATGCCGATCGTCATCTTGTTCTGCGCCATGATGACCGGCATCGCCGGCGCGATCATGTTGGTGGCATAGGGCCCCAGCAGCAGATCGACTTTGTCGACGCTGAGCAGCTTGGTGTAGATGGCCGGCACGTTGTTGCCGTTGCTCTGGTCGTCGTAATAGATGAGCTCGACCGGGCGGCCCATGATGCCGCCCTTGGCGTTGACGTCGTCGCGCCAGATCTCGAGCCCGAGCAGCAGCTGCTTGCCGTTCGGCGCCACCCCTCCGGTCAGCGCCATGCTGAGCCCGATCTTGATCGGGTCGGCCGCGCGCGCCGGGGCCGTGGCCCACGGCAGCGCGATCGCGGCGAACAGGACAGCGAACGATGCGAGCGAAAACACCCGTCTTGCGGTGGCGAACATGGCTGATCTCCTCCCGCCGTCTCGGTAGGACGGCATCGACCGGTTGACGTCCCCGACGCGTCCGGCCGCTGAGACCAAGTCTACTGCGGACGCCGCAGCTGCGATACCGTTTCGGTTGCGTAGGCCGTCGAGGTGACGCATCCGATTGCGGAGAAAGGTCTTTTCAACGCAAACCCAAGATGGAAAGATGCCGTCGAGAAACGAAATGGGAGGACTTCCATGGGTGTGGGTCAGGCCGGCAAGGTCTGCGTCCTTTCGGCCGCATTGGCGCTCGGCGTCGGCGCGGCCGGCGCGCAGGCGCAAACGATCGAGTTGAAGCTCTCCCATTTCGTTCCGCCCAACCACGCCTATCATAAGTGGGCAACCGCGTGGGCCGAGCAGCTCGGCAAGGATTCCGGCGGGCGCCTGAAGACCACGATCTATCCCAACGGCCAATTGGTGGGACCGCCGAACCGGCAGTTCGACGCCGCGCGCAACGCCGTGGTGGACATTGCGTTCACGCTGCACGGCGTGACGCCCGGCCGCTATGCGATGACCGAGCTTGCCAACCTGCCGTTCTCGTGGCCGAAGGCCGGCTCGGGCAGCGCCACCACGTCGCGCCGCATGAGCGAGCTCGCCCCGACCTATCTCGAGAAAGAGCACCAGGGCCTGCGCGTGCTCTACATGGCGGTGGCCAATCCGGTGGTGTTCAATTGCAAATCGGCGATCCGCACGCTCGACCAGTTCAAGGGCGTGAAGATCCGTTACGCGGGGGTGCAGAACAAGTACCTGATCGACGCGCTCGGGGCGGTGCCGCTGCTGGTGCCGCCGCCGGAGTCGCAGGACGCGCTCGCCAAGGGCATCGTCGAATGCGCGATGTTCCCGTTCGAGGCGTCGCTCGCATACGATCTCGGCTCGGTCGCCAAGTTTGCCACCGTGCCGGGCGTCTCCACCGCGACCTTCGCGATGGTCATGAACCCGGCGAAGTACGAATCGCTGCCGGCCGACCTCAAGGCGCTGATCGACAAGTCGACCGGGTCGGCGGCGGCGGAGAGTTTCGGCAAGGCCTGGGAGGCGGCCGAGACGCACGGACGCGCTCAGCTGGTCGCGCAAGGCGTGCAGATCCAGACGCTCTCGGACGGCGACCTGGCGCGGATGAAGACCCTGATGGCGCCGCACATCGAGACGGCGATCGCCGCGCTCGAGAAAGACGGCAAGCCGGCGCGGAAGTTCTTCGACGAATACACGAAGTAACGCGCCTTGCGCGATCGGTTGCTCTGGCTCGCCGACCATTTGCAACGGCTGCAGCTTTGGCTCGCCGCGGCCGCGCTCGTCGCCCTGATGACGGTGACGGTCGCGGACGTGTTTCTGCGCTACCTTTTCAATCGGCCGGTCCGCGGCTCCTATGATCTCGTCGAAAGCATGCTGCTGGTCTTCGTCTTCAACGGGATGGCGGCCGCATTCTTCGGCCGGCGCAACATCGTCATCGATCTGCTCGACAGCTTCGTCGGCGAACGCGCGACCGTCGTGCTGATCCGCATCGCCGACCTGCTGTCGGTGCTGTGCCTGGGATTGCTCGCCTGGGCGATGTTGCTGCCGGCCGGGCAGGCCTATGCGTACGGCGACATCAAGATGGAGCTGCGTCTTCCGATCTACGTCCTCTGGATCGTCGCGCTCGCGAGCCTCGCCGGAACGATCTTCTGCGCGCTGGTGACGCTGGTCGCCAAACCGGCGACCGCCGATACCGGGCGGACCGAATGACCCCATCGCTGATCGGCGCAGCCGGCGTCTTCGATTCTGTTCGCGCTCTTGTTCCTGCGCGTGCCGGTCTGGATCGCGCTGGTGCTGGTCGGATTCTTCGGCAACGTCATCGTGCTCGGCTGGCCGGGCGCGTTCGCGCTCGCCGGCACGGTGCCGTTCGACGTCGCCTCGTCCTACACGCTGTCGGTCGTGCCGCTGTTCATCCTGATGGGCGAGGTGGCATCGGAATCGAAGCTGTCGGGCGAGCTGTTCAAGGCCGCGCGCGTGATCCTGTCGGGCTTCCGCGGCGGGCTTGCGGTCGCGACGCTCTCGGCCTCGGCCCTGTTCGGCGCGGTTTCCGGATCGTCGCTCGCCAACGCCGCCACCATGACCCGCATGGCGCTGCCGGAGCTGCGCAAGGCGGGCTACGACGATGGGCTCGCCACCGGCTGCATCGCGGCCGGCGGCTCGACCGACATTCTCATTCCGCCCTCGATCATTTTGGTGATCTACGCCGCCATCGCCGAGCTGTCGGTCCCCAAGCTGCTCGCCGCCGGCCTGATTCCCGGCCTCGTGCTCACCGGCCTCTACATCGCAGTCGCGCTGGCGGTCGTCCATGTCCGGCCGGACTACGCGCCGGACTCCGAGAACCACTCGCTGCGCGAGCGCATCGCCGCCTTGCGCGAACCCTGGCAGTTCGTCGCGCTGTTCATCGTGACCATCGGCGGCATCTACGCGGGCGTCTTCAGCCCGACCGAGGCGGCCTCGATCGGCGCCTTCGGCGCCATTCTGCTGGGCATGCTCGGCCGCCGCATGACCATGCGCGACCTGTTGCGCGCGATCGAGAGCTCGGTGGTGGTCAGCGGGCTGTTGTTCGTGATCATCATGGGCGCGAACCTGTTCTCGTCCTTCATGGTGCAGACCCACTTGCCGGAGCTCCTGCTCGAGGGCGCGCGCGCGTTCGAGCTGTCCGGCCTGACGGTGATCGTGCTCATCATTCTCGGCTACATCGTGCTCGGATGTTTCCTCGAAGGTATCGGCATGGTGCTGATCACGGTGCCGGTGTTCCAGCCGATCGTCACCAAGTTCGGCTACGATCCGATCTGGTTCGCCATCATCGTGGTGGTGATGGTCGAGGTCGGGCTCATTCATCCGCCGGTCGGGATGAACCTGTTCGTGATCCAGGCGCAGGCGCCGGACGTCAAGATCACCAGCATCTACCGCGGGATCATTCCGTTCCTCATCGCCCCGCTGATCCTGATCGTGCTGCTGTTCCTGTTCCCCGGCCTGGCGCTCTGGCTGCCGAAGGCGCTGTACGGCTGATCAGGCACGCGCGGGCTGTCGCCCGCTCACTCAGTTCGGCTTGGTGCCGGAGAACTTGATCACCTTGCCCCACTTCTCGATTTCTCCGGCGATGAGCTTTTCGAAGTCGGCGGGCGAGCCGGGCAGCACGGCGCCGCCGGTGTCGGCAAGGCGCGCCTGCATCTTGGGATCGGCGAAAGCCGCGTTGATCTCCTTGTTGAGCCGATCGACGATCTCGGCGGGCGTCGCCTTGGGAACGCCGATGCCGGTGACCGCGCTCGCCTCGTAGCCCGGCACGAAATCGCCCATGACGGGGACATCCGGCAGCGCCTGCGAGCGCGTCGCCGTGGTCACCGCCAGCGCGCGCAGCTTGCCGGTCCTGATCGGCTCGATCGCCGCCGACATCGGCTCGAACATCATTTCCGCCTGGCCCTCGATCATCGCCTTCAGGGCCGGCCCGCCGCCCGCATAATGCACGACGATCACGTCGACGCCGGTCATCATCTTGAACAACTCGCCGGTGACGTGCGGCGAGCTGCCGTTGCCGGTCGAGGCGAGCTTGATCTTGCCGGGATTGGCCTTGGCGTCGGCGATCAGCTCGGGAACGGTCTTGGCCGTGACCGACGGATGGACCACCATGACGAGCGGCTCGCGGGTGATACCGGCGACCAGCGCGATGTCGCGCAGGAAATCGAAGCCGAGGTTCGGATAGAGCGACGTGCTGATCGCATTCGCCGGCCCGACCAGCAGGAGCGTGTAGCCGTCGGCCGGCGCGCGCACGACCGCCTCGGTGCCGATATTGCCGGAGGCGCCCGGCCGGTTCTCGACCACGAACGGCTGGCCGAGCCGCTCCGACAACCACTGCGCCATCAGACGCCCGAGGATGTCGTTCGGACCGCCGGCCGGAAAGCTGACGACGAAGCGCACCGGCCGGCTCGGATAGGCTTGCGCGGTTGCGGGGTGCGGCAGCGCCGGCAGCGCAACAGCGGCGCCCGCCAGATGGAGAAAACGGCGGCGAGGAAGCCTCATGGTGATCGATCCCTGCATGCGTGCGGTGGCGCGTTATTTGTGCATCTCGTCGGTCGGCATGATGCCCCACAGATTCGACGCCCCCGGATCCTTGGCCCACACCTTCGGCTTCTGCGGGTTGTCGCGGTGCCACGGCCGCGGCTCGAAATAGCCGAGGTCCTCGTTCATGCGGTCGAGCTCGGCGAACAGTCTCGGTGATCAGCCCGGCCGGGCTGCGGTGATAGGCGAACAGGTTATGGCCGATGCCGTGCCGGCCGGGCCCCCAGATGAGCTTGTAGCCGTTGAGGCTCAGATAGTCGCAGGCGGTCTGCAGGTGCGCCCAGTCGCGCAGCTCGAAGGCGGTGTGGAAGTGCCGGTTCGAGCCGGTCTCCATCAGGTTGATGGTGTGGTGGTCGGGCCCGCAGCGCAGGAACGAGAAGAAATCCGCCATCCAGTCGGACTCGCGGAAGCCGAGCACGTCGCAATAGAACTTGGTCACGTGCTTGACGTCGGTGACGTGAAAGGCGACGTGGCCGAGCTTGTGCGGCACGATGCCCTTGGTCGGGAAGCGCTGGCCCGGAGAAGGCTTCGCGCTTGAACACCTCCATGACGGTGCCCTTCGGGTCCTCGAACGTGAGCAGGTCGGAGATCGACGGCTCGGGGTCCTTCTGGCGCGCGGTCTTGACGCCGTGGCCCTGCACCTGGCGCTCGAACGCGTCGAGATCGTCGTCCGGGCCGATCTGGAAGCCGACGCGCGTGCATTGCGCCTGCGACGCCCTTGCGCAGCACCACCGAGTGATGGTCGACCGTGGAGGCGAGATAGACCGCGTCCTTGTCCTTGCCGGTGACGGTCAGGCCCAGAATCTCGGTGTAGTACTCGGTCTGCTTCTCGACGTCCGGCATCTCGTAGACGGCGTGCGCGATCTTCTTGACGCGGATCATGCGATCCTCCTCACTTGCCATGCTTTGTTCGTGCTTCGCGCGCGGCAGCGCGCCGATGACGTCGACCATGGCGGCGACGTCCTTCTCGGCGAAGCCCATCTCGATGAACTTCTCGTAGAGCTCGGCGGCGCGGTCGAGCATCGGGGTCGCGACGCCGACGCTGTCGGCGAAGTCGCCGATCATGTCGAAGTAGTGCTGCAACGCCGGCACCGTGCCCTGCGCCGGCAGGAACCGGCGCTGCGCCATCCAGGGCGCGCGGATGCCGAACTGGGTCGAGCCGCCGCTGCCGGTGGCGATCGCCTTGATCATCAGATCGACGTCGACGCCGGCCTTGAGGCCGAGCGCCATCGCTTCGGCGGTGGCGGCGATATTGATGGCGACCAGGAGGTTGTTGACGAGCTTGACCCGGCTGGCGGCGCCGAACTTGCCGAAATAGAGGCACGAATTGGCAAAGCCCGCGACCACGCGCTCGGCCTTCTTGCAGGCCTCCGGGTCGCCGGCGAGATAGATCACGGCCTTGCGCGCCGCCACCATGCCGGGCGTCCCGCTCACCTCGCCGTCGAGGAAGGCCGCGCCCTTGGCGGCGAGCGGGGCCACGTGCCGCTCCTTGTCGGGCACCGGATGCGAGCCGAGCTCGACGATGATTTGACCGGGCCGCGCCGACTTGGCGAGCCCGTTCGGGCCTTGCATCGCCTCGTCGAGCGCCTCGCTGGAGGGCAGGCACGAGAACACGATCTCCGCCTGCGCGCCGATGTCGGCCGGCGACCGCGCCGGCGACGCCGCCGATCTTCTCGAAGTCGGCGAGCGAGCTCGCGGCGATAGCCGAGCACCCGGTAGCCGCTCTTGATCAGGTTTTCGGCAGATCGGCAGTCCGATCTTGCCGACCCCGACGAAGCCGATCGTTTCCATGCTCCACTCCCTACTCGCCGCTCACGTCAGCTCGAACGACTGATCGGAATAGTTCACCTTGATGCCGAACGAGCCTTCCATCACGGTCCATTCCCGCAGCTCGAAGCTGCGCAGCCGATTGACCACGAACGGATCGGCCTCGGCGATCGCGCGCGCCGCCTCGGCGCTCGCTGCGCGCAGGATGGTGAGCCCGTCACCGCGGGTCTTGCCGTCGGCTTCGCCAAGCGGGCCGGACGCGAACAGGATGCCCTGCTTTTCCAGTCCGATCATGTATTCGAGATGCTGCGGCAGGTGCTTGGCGATCTGCTCGGGGGCCGCGCCTCCCTTGGAGAGCACGACGTAGAGCTTCTTGCGCAGCATGCCCTTGGTCAGCTCGCGGATGCGCTCTTCGTCATCGCAGTCCTCCTCTCGCCTTGCCGGCTGGCCATGCGCTTCGATTCCAGTCGTCCTTCAACTTGTCGCGCAGGACCTTGCCGCGGTCGCTCTTCGGCAGCTCCGCGACGATGAAGACCTGCTTCGGCACTTTCGGCGCCGGGCAGGCTGGCCCGGCAATGCTCCGTCACGGCGGCTTCGGTCAGGCTCAGGCCGGGCTTTGGCACCACATAGCACACGATCTCCTCGCCGTAGATCGGGTCGGGCACGCCGACCGCGGCGGCATCGAGCACGTCGGGATGCCTGAGCAGCACCTCGTCGATCTCGAGCGGCGCGATGTTGAGGCCGCCGCGGATGATGAGGTCCTTGGTGCGGCCGCTGACCCGGATGAACCCGTCCTCGTCCATGATCGCGAGATCGCCGGACTTGATGCGCTTGCCGCGGATCGGCTCGATCGTGCCGTCGTCGTGGAGATAGCCGACGGCGCAGTGCGGCCCGCCGGCCGTCACCTCGCCCTCGACATTGGGCGGGCACGGATTGCCTTGCGTGGTCGACGATTTCCAGCTCCTGGTGCAGCGCCGGCAGCCCGACCGTGCCCATCTTGCGGCTGTAATGCCGGTTGCCGCACATCCAGCCGGCCTCCGACATGCCGTACATCTGCAAGAGCTTGACGCCGTACATCTCCTCGAACCGCAGCCATTGCTCGAGCGTGAGCGGCGCGGTGCTGCAGGTCATCAGCCGCAAGGTCGGCACGTCTTTCGCGGTGGTGCCGAGCGGCTTGTTGAGCAGCATGTTGAGCACGGTCGGCACGCCGGCCGCGAAGGTGATGCCGTAGCGCCGGATCCACTCGAAGAAGCGGCTGTGCGAGAAGCGCCTGGCCATGTGCAGGGTCAGGCCCGTCTCGAGGAACGGCATCAGGCTCAGCACCTGCGCCGAGTTCCAGCCGAACGAGCGGTATTCCAAGGTGCGGTCGTCCTCGGTGAGCCCGAGGCATTCCAGGGTCGAGAGCCCGTTGAGCCAATAGGCGCAGTGGTCGTAGACCACGATCTTCGGCCGGCTGGTGGTGCCGGAGGTGCAGAAGATGCAGGCGAGGTCGGCGGCCTCGTTGCGCTCCGGCAGGCTCGCGGGCGCGATCCCGCGCGCCATGGCGCGGAAGAGATCGTCCTGCGGATCGGCCTCGGCCGCGTTCGCCGTGTAGCTGCCGAAGCGGATGAACGGCTTGCCGGCAAGCAGCGCCTCGCCGTCGAGCTCCTTGTGCACCAGCGTGAGCGCCGGATCGATGGCGGTCGCCAGCTCGGCGATGAACTTTGCGTTGAGCTCGATATTGAGCGGAGCGACCACCGCGCCGAGCCGCCAGGCACGCGAGCCAGACCAGAAGCTTCTCGAGGGTCTCGTCGGCGAGCAGCAGCACGCGGCTGCCTTTGCGGACGCCCCGCTGCTTGAGCGCCGCCGCGATGTCGGTGACCGCCCGCTCGAGCGCGCCGAAGCTGATCGACGTTTCCTGGTCGAGATCGACGATCGCGAGCTTGTCCGGATCGCGCCGCGCGATATTGCGCGAGCAGATCGGCGATCGGCTGATACGGAATCTTCGGCGCATGCTTGCCGAACACATCCGCCATGGCGTCGTCTTCCCGTTGCGTTTTTTGTTGCTCGCGCGCTGCGCTGCAGCCAGTTCACCTCAAGAGACCGGCCAGCGCAACTGCACCATCTGGTCGAGCTTCAGGTGCTTGCCGAAGCGCGCCACCGCGACCGGAATCTCCTCGTAGAGCTTGGCTTCGTCGATCCTGGTCAGCCGCCCGCCCGCGACCACCTGCTCGCCGGCGACGAACACGTCGCGCACCGAATCGCCGGTGGCGCTGTAGACCAGGTTGGAGACCGGGTTGATCAGCGGCTGCCATTCCGGGCGGTTGGTGTCGAACAGCACGATGTCGGCCTCCTTGCCGATCTCGATCGAGCCGATGCGGTCGTCCGCCAGCGCCGCCTTGGCGCCGTTGCGGGTGGCCATTTCGAGCCCGGTCTCCGGCGGCATCACGCGCGGATTGATGCGCGTCTCCTTGTAGCAGCAGCAGGCGAGCCGGATTTCCTGCGCCATGTCGACGATGCCGGAGCTGGCGTGATCGGAGCCGATCGCCACGTTGACGCCGAGCGCGATCAGCTCCGGCAGCTTGCCGAACAGGAAATTGCCGTAGCCGTTGTGCAGGCTCGAGCTCGGCGCGCAGACCAGCGACGGCTTGCGCCTCGCCAGGATCGCCACCTCCTCCGGCTCCAGCCAGCCGGAGTGCACGATCAGCATGCGCTCGTCGATGACGCCGAGCGCTTCGAGCCGCTCGATCTCGGCCTTGCCGGTGCGCGCCACGCTCGAGTCGTGGGTCGAATAGCTGAAGCAGGCGTGGGTCTGCAGCAGCGTGCCGTATTGGCGCGCCAGCTTGTCGAGCCCGAGGATCAATTCGTCGGACGCGTTGTTGAGCCCGCGGAACGAGGCGCTGGCGCCGAGCCGCGGATGGCCGGACTTGGCGTAGCGCTCGAGCACCGCCTCGGCGCGCTCGAGCGCCACGCTGGTCGATTCGATCATCCGCTCGGGCAGGATGCCGAGCACCGACTTGGTCAGGTCGAACGACGAGCGCGACACGATCGCGCGGATGCCGGTCGACATGATCCCCTCGACCGAGGCTTCCGGATGGTAGTTGCCGGGATCGATGAAGCAGGTGACGCCGTGCTTGAGCAGCTCGGCCGCCGCCAAGGTCGCCGAAATCCGCACGTCGTCGGCCTCGAGCGCCGCCTCGTAGGGGTACATGCGGTCGAACAGGAACGACTGCGCATTGGCCTCGTCGGCGAGCCCGCGCGAGAGCTGGAACGAGGAATGCAGATGGCAGTCGATGAAGCCCGGCGTCGCCACCGTGCGGCGGCCGTCGACGCTGCGCCTTCCGGAAAACTGCCCGGCGATCTCGGCCGACTTGCCGACGGCGACGATCTTGCCCTCGTTCACCGCGATCGCCGCCGTCGCGGATGATGCGGCGCTCGGCATCGACGGTGATCAGCCAGTCGATGTCGGTGATGAGAAGATCGATCGCCTGCACCACCGGCTCCGCCTACTTGTTGTCCCCGGCATGCGTGACGCCGCCGCCGGCGGCTTCGAGCACGGCCGCGACGATGCCGGCATAGCCGGTGCAGCGGCAGAGATGCCCGCTGAGCACCTCGACCACCTCGGCTTCGGTCGGACGGGGATTGCGCGCAGGAAATCGGTGAACGACATCAGGATGCCGGGCGTGCAGAACCCGCATTGCAGCGCGTGATTGTTCTGGAACGCCTGCTGCAGCGCATTGAGCTTGCCGTTCCCATCAGCCAGCGATTCCACCGTCGTCACCGCGCGGCCCTCGGCCTGCACGGCCAGCGTCAGGCACGAGCGCACCGCGGTCCCGTCGATCAGCACCGTGCAGCAGCCGCAGACGCCGTGCTCGCAGCCGACATGGGTGCCGGTGGCGCCGAGCACGTGGCGGAGGAAATCGCTCAGCAGCATGCGCGGCTCGGCCTCGCCCGACAGCTTGCGGCCGTTGAGGGTGAGCGCGATCCGCGCGCGCTCGTCCTTGCTCACGCGGCGCATCGGATCGCCTCCTCGATGACGACCGGGCCGATCCGGCGCAGGAGATCGCGCCGCATGCGCGCCGAGGCGTGGATGTCGTCGTAGCCTTCGAGCTCCCAGGCGAGCCGCTCGACCGCGTCCTTGATGGCGGCGGCGCCATCGGCCTTGATGCGGCGCACGGCCGGACTGCCGGTCATGCCGCCGACGCCAATCCGTATGCTGTTTGCGCTCTCGACCGCGGCCGCGACCGCCACGATGGCGAAATCGCCGTGCCGGCGCGCGACTTCGCGAAACGCGACGCCGCGCTTGCCGTTGGCGACCGGGAAGCGCACCGCGGTGATCAGCTCATCCGGCGCGCGCGCGGTCGCCAGCATGCCCTGCTGGAACTCGCCTGCTGGGAGCACGCGCGTGCCCTTGCGCGAGCGCAGCACCACCTCGCCTTCCAGCACCGCGAGCGACAGCGGAATTTCCGAAGCCGGATCGGCGTGCGCGATCGAGCCGCAGACCGTGCCCTTGTTGCGGGTCTGGAAGTGGCCGACGAAGGGCAGCGCGGCGGCGAGCAGCGGAAGCTTTTCGGCAAGCGCCGGCCAGGCCAGCAACCGATTCTGCGTGACCGCGGCGCCGACCTCGATCTTGCCGTCGACCTCGCGGATCACGTCGAGCTCGGGAATGCGCGTGATATCGACCACGACCTCCGGCGCCACCAGCCGCAGATTGAGCATGGCCATGAGCGTCTGGCCGCCCGCAAGCACGCGCGCGTCATCGCCGTGCTCGGCGAGAATCGCGAGCGCCTCGTCGACCGTGTCGGGCCGCGCATAGTCGAAGGGCCGCGGCTTCATCGGCCGCCTCCGGCGGCGCGGCAAGGTCGCGCGGGCGCGGCCGGCTTCCGTCGCCCGCCATCAGGGCGTGGATGCGCCGCGGCGTCGCCGGCAGCCGCACGTCCTTGACGCCGAGCGCGTCGGCGATCGCGTTGGCGATGCAGGCCGGCACGCTCATGCAGTTGCCTTCGGCGAGGCCCTTGGCGCCGAGCGGCGTGAACGGCGACGGCGTTTCCTGATGCAGCATCTCGACCGCCGGAATCTCGGCCACGGTCGGGACCAGGTAGTCCGCGAAGGTCCCGGTCAGGAACTGGCCGGCGTCGTCGTAGACGAACTCCTCGTAGAGCGCTGCCGCGATGCCCTTGCACGAAGGCGCCGCGCATCTGGCCGTCGGCGATCATCGGATTGAGGATGCGGCCGGCGTCGTGCATCGAGACGTAGCGGTCGACGCGCACCTGATAGCTCAGCGGATCGATCTCGATCCCGCACATGTCGAACACGAAGCCGTAGGTGAGCGAGGTGTTGATGCGGTCGTCGCTCGACGGCGGCTCGAGCTCGGGCGGCGACCACACCGCGGTCTCGCGCAAGGCCGGCGCCATGCCTTCCGGCAGCATCACCGGCGACCAGTGCGAGGTGCCGGCGACGCGGCCGAACGGCAGGGCATTGTCCGGGTTGCTGCGGCTGCGGATCTTGCCGCCGACGAGCTCGATGTCCTCCGGCAGCACGTTGAGCTGCTTCGCCGCGATGGCCTTGAGCTTGTCGGCCATCCGCTCGCCCGCGAGATGCGCCGCCACCGCGGTGCCGGGCGTGAACCGGCACGAATAGGTGCCGGCGGCGATCGACCATTGGTCCTTGGCGGTGTCCATCTCGAGCACCACGTTGACGTCGTCGGGCGCAGAGGCCGAGCCGATCCGCGACGATCTGCGACAGCACGGTGGCATGGCCCTGCCCTTGCACGGTGACGTCGGCGGTCACCGACACCGCGCCGAGCGGATCGACGTTGACGGTGGCCATCGAGACCGCGCCGTTCTTGGGGCCGGCCTTGTCGCGCGCCTCGGGCGTCAGCAAGGTCGAGAGATAGCCCATGTTCGACATGCCGGGCTCGATGACGACCGCGAAGCCGATGCCGTAATGGCGGCCGGCGGCGCGCGCGGCGTCGCGCCGGCGCTCGAGATCGGCGAGACGCCCGTCGCCGGTCGCGGTCTCGACCGCGCGCAGATAGTCGCCGGAATCGTAGAGCGCGCCGGCGGCGGCCCGGTAGGGAAACTTCTCCTTCGGAACCAGGTTGCGCTTGATCACGTCGAGATGGTCGAGCTCGAGCTCGATCGCGATGCGCTGCACCAGCCGCTCCAGCGCGAGATAGAGCTGCGGCCCGCCGAAGCCGCGGATGAGGCTCGCCGGCATCTTGTTGGTCAGCACCACGCGGTTGGTCACCTCGACATTGGCGGATGTCGTAGGCGCCGGTGATCGCGCCGTGCATGCGGTAGAGCGGCCCGGGCATCGGCGCGCGCAGATAGGCGCCGTAGTCCTCGAGCTGGTCGAGCCGCAGCGCCAGGATGCGGCCGTCCTTGGTGACGGCGGCTTCGATCTCGGTGACCCGGTTCGGGCCGGAGCTGGCGGCGAGGAGATGCTCGAGCCGGTCCTCGACCCATTTGACCGGCCGGCCGGTGATGCGGGCGGCGACGCGCGGCGAGCACGATATAGGGAAACACCGAGAGCTTGATGCCGAAGCTGCCGCCCGAGTCGGGCGGGATGCGCAAGCGCAGCTTCGGGCCGGGCACGCGCAGCGCGCGCGCCATCACCGGATGGGTGCTGAACGGACCCTGGAAATTCGCCAGCACGTCGTAGCTGTCGTCGGTCGGCCGGTATTCGGCGACGACCACGTAGCACTCCATCGGGGTGAAGGAGTTGCGCGGATAGTCGCACGTGAGCGCGACGCGGGCGTGCGGCCTGCTCGAACGCGCGCTTCGGATCGCCGTAGGTGAATTTCCGGACCGAAATCTCGTTGGTCTTCGCTTGCGGCATGCAGGATCGGCGCCGACTTCGTCGCGCGCGGCCTGCGGGTCGATCACCGCTTCGAGCGGCTCGTAGTCGATGCTCACCAGCTCGGCGGCGTCCTCCGCCAGGTAGCGGCTCTCGGCCACCACCAGCGCGACCGGCTCGCCGACATAGCGCACGCGCTCGACCGCGAGCGACCATTGATTGACCGAGGCCTTGAGCGCGATCAGGAACGGGTCGGAGAGCTTGCGCACGTCCTCGCCGGTGATCACCGCCCAG
Source organism: uncultured Alphaproteobacteria bacterium (assembly GCA_963708765.1). Taxonomy (GTDB): domain Bacteria; phylum Pseudomonadota; class Alphaproteobacteria; order Rhizobiales; family Xanthobacteraceae; genus VAZQ01. Next base: position 104,625 of record CAVPTV010000024.1, read on the forward strand.
ACGCCGTCCTGCGCCAGCGCCGCGGCCGCGTCGATGCCGACAATCTTGGCGTGCGCGTGCGGCGAGCGGATGACGTGAGCGTGCAGCGTTCCGGTCGGCACCGGCAGGTCGTCGGCATAGCGGCCGCGCCCCGACAGCAGGGCGGGATCTTCCTTGCGAAGGATCGAAGCTCCCAGCGATTGGGACATCACTCACCTCATGCACACAGGGAATCGGTAGTATAGGTGATCGCACGCGCAGGCAAACCGCGACCCATGCGTAACGCCGTTGGCTGGCTATCGGAATTGGTGGAGACTAGAGAATGAATTTCGTCGTTCCGGTGCCGAGCGAGACCATCGATGTCGCTCTCGAGGACGGCGCGAAAATCCGCGTGCGGCGCCACGGCAATCCCGACGGCGTGCGCCTGATGGTCACGCACGGCAACGGCTTTGCGGCCGACGCCTATTTGCCGTTCTGGCAGCAGCTGACGCCGAGCTACGACGTGCTGGTGTTCGATTTCCGCAATCACGGCCAGAACGTGCCGGTCGAGCCCGCCAACCACACCTATGCGCAGCTCGCGCCGCGACCTCGAGCGCGTCCTGCAGGCGGTCGATGCGCGCCTCGGCAAGAAGCCGACGGTCGGCGTCTTCCATTCCATGTCGGGCCGCGCCGCCATGAAGCACGCGATCGAGATCGGCTGGCGCTGGGACGCGCTGATGCTGTTCGATCCGCCCAACGTGCCGCCGCCGAGCCATCCCAAATACGAGCTGATGCGCGTGTTCGAGAACAGGCTGACCGAATGGGCGCTCGGCCGCCGCCGCCGCTTCGCATCGGTCGACGAGCTCGCGAGCGAATATCTCGCCTCGCGCGCCACCAAGGGCTGGGTGCGCGGGCGCGCACGAATTGATGGCGCGCTCGGTGCTGCGCAGGGACGGCGACGGTTATGCACTGGTCTGCGCGCCCGAGAACGAGGCCGGCGATCTATGCCGAGGCGCTGACGCTCAATCTGTGGCCGCGCGCCGGCGAGTTCGGCGGCCCGGTCAAGCTCATCGGCGCCGATCCCAACCTCAAGGGCGGCCCGGCGACGGGGCCGACCAACCATGCGCTCGGCACCGAGAACGGCTACAATTACTGCTTCGTCGAAGGAACCGGCCACCTGCTGCAGATCGAGAAGCCTGCGGAGTGCGCCCGACTGGTCGAGGAGTTCGTCAAGGAGTGCGGACTGCGGTAGCGGTAAGCAACCATGGCAATGACATTGGCGGAAAAGATCATCGCGCGCGCCTGCGGGCGCGATCAGGTGACGCCGGGCGACATCGTCACCTGCGCGGTCGATCTCGCGATGATCCACGATTCCGGCGGGCCGCGCCGCGCCAAGCCGATCCTCGACCGGCTCGGCGTCGGGCTGTGGGACGCCAGCAAGGTCGTGCTCATCACCGACCACTACGTGCCGGCGGTCGACGACGAGACCCGCCGCATCGCCGAGATCACGCGCAACTTCGTCGCCGAGCACAAGCTCGCGCAATTTCTACGACAGCGAGGGCATCTGCCACGTGGTGCTGCCGGAGCGCGGGCATCTCAAGCCCGGCATGTTCGTGGTCGGCGGCGACAGCCACTCGCCGACCGGCGGCGCCTTCGGCGCCTACATGTTCGGGATCGGCGCGACCGAGATGGCCGGCGTGCTGGCGACCGGCGAGATCTGGCTGCGCGTGCCCGACACCATCGAGATCGAATGGAGCGGAAAGTTCGGCGATCAGGTGGTCGCCAAGGACGTGATGCTGTTTCTCTGCGGCCGGCTCGGCCTCGACGGCGGCCGCTCGCAGGCGGTCGCAGTTCACCGGCGAGGCGATCGGGCAGCTGCCGATGCAGGAGCGCATGACGCTCGCCAACATGACCGCCGAGATCGGCGGCCAGACCGGGCTCATTGCGCCCGATGACATCACGGCCGACTTCATCCGCAACGCCGGCGCCGAGCCCGGCGACACGTCCCGCTGGCGCGGCGATCCCGACGCCTCGCCCGCCGAGCATCACCGCTTCGACGCTTCGGCCTTGGAGCCGCAGGTCGCCGCGCCGCACAGCCCCGCCAATGCGGCGCCGGTGACGAGCTACCCGCCGACGCCGATCGACGTGGCCTATATCGGCGCCTGCACCGGCGCCAAGCTCGTCGACCTGCGCATGGCGGCGCGCGTGCTCGAGGGCCGCAAGGTGGCGGCCGGCACGACCTTGCTGGTGGCGCCGGCCTCGCGCCGCGACCAGGAGGCGGCCGCGCGCGACGGCACGCTCGGCATCTTGCAGGACGCGGGCGCCAAGCTCCTCCCCAATGCCTGCGGGATGTGCGCCGGCTACGGCGACAAGCTCGGCGAAAACGTCACCTGCATCTCGTCGACCGCGCGCAACTTCAAGGGCCGCATGGGGCCGCCGAGCGCGCAGGTCTATCTCGGATCGCCCTATACGGTGGCGGCCTCGGCGGTCGCCGGCCGCATCGCCGATCCGCGCGCCGTCACGGCCGAGCGAGGCCGCGCATGACGGCGGGCCGCGCCTTCGTCTTCGGCGACGACGTCAATACCGACGCGCTGGCGCCGGGCATGTACATGAAAAGCCCGATCGAGGTGATCGCCGCGCATTGCCTCGAAGCGGTCGACCCGAGCTTCGCCGCGCGCATCAAGCCGGGCGACGTGGTGGTCGCGGGCAGGAATTTCGGCACCGGCTCCTCGCGCGAGCAGGCGGCGGAGGCGCTCAAGCATCTCGGCGCCGCCTGCGTGGTGGCGAAATCGTTCGGCGGCATCTTCTATCGCAACGCGCTCAATCTCGGGCTGCCGGTGATCGTCTGCGCCGACACCGATCGCATCCGCGACGGCGACCGGGTGACGGTCGATCCGCGCACCGGCGTGATCGTCGACGAGACCACGGGCGAGCGCCTGCAGGCGCAGCCGCTGCCGGACTTTCTGCTCGACATGCTGGCGGACGGCGGCCTGGTGCCGCATCTGGAAAAGCGGTTCAAGGCAAAGCGGGCGGCGGAGTCAGCATGATCGGTCATGCGAATGGGGAACCGGCCCGTCATCGTCCTGCTCGGTTTGATGGCTCGTGTCACTCGTCGGACTGGCTGCTGCTGCCGCCGATCCCGCAGGATCAGAGCTATCACCAGTTCGCCGACCAGCGCACCTTGCTCGGAATACCGAACTTCTGGAACGTCGTCTCAAATCTTCCCTTCATCGTCATCGGCGCGGTGGGACTGTGGCGCTTCCATCGCGATCGCAACGACCTTCGTGCTGTTCGCCGGGATCCTGCTGACCGGCGTCGGCTCGTCCTACTATCACTGGAATCCGAACGACGACACCTTGCTGTGGGACCGACTGCCGATCACGCTCTGCCTTCATGGCGATATTCGCCTATGCGATCGAGGAGCGCGTGAATGCGACGGCAGGCGCCGTCCTGTTGTGGCCGCTGCTCGCGCGTCGGCGTGCTCGGGCCTGTTGGTATGGCGCTGGACCGACGATCTGCGGCTCTACGCCTGGGTGCAATTCTTTCCCTGCATCGCGCTGCCGGTGCTGTTCCTGCTGTTTCCTGCGAAATACACCGGCACCTCATATTGGATCATCGCCGCCGCGCTCTACGTGCTCGCCAAGCTGGCGGAATACCAGGATCGCACGATCTATTCCGCCGGATCCATCATGAGCGGGCATACGCTCAAGCATCTCCTGGCAGCCGCCGCCTGCTTCGCGATCCTGCGATATTTCCAGACCCGCCGGCCGATCGCCTGATCGGAGGAGCCTGGATCGCCACATTGCGCGCTGACGGCTTCACCTCGTGGCCATGGCTGTCCGCGACCATGCGCCGGCGAGGCCGCGCGCAAGCGACGCATGGCGCCCCGGAATCCGTGGTTGAATTCAAGCGCCCAAAGCGTCTAGCATTCGATCGTCCAAGCACACGGGAGATTTTCAAATGGCATGTCGACGTGATCGGTCCGCCGCGCGCGGCCGCTCGGGCGAGCATTCGTCGCAGCGCTCGCCGTCGCGACGGGCGTCACGCTCTCGACGGGTCCGTCGCGGGCGCAGGACTTCACGATGAAGTTCGCCACGCTGACCATCAACGACGTCCAGCACGAATTCATCAAGATGTACAAGGCGGAGTTGGAGAAGGCGACGAACAATCGCATCAAGGTCGACGATCTATCCGGCCGGCCAGCTCGGCGGCGCGCCACGGCAGGCCGAAGGCCTGCGGCTGGGGACGATCGAGGCGGCATCCGGACCGGCGGAGCTGTTCGTCGGCGCCGATCCGCGTTTCCAGGGCCTGGCCATGGCCGGCCTGTTCAAGGACCTCGAGCACGTGCGGCGCGCCATCCTGGTGCCGCAGGTGCGCCAAGCCGTCAGCGAGGTGGCCGCTTCGCGCGGTCTCGTGCTGCTCGGCATCATCGTGTACGACACCCAATCGTTCGTCTTCAAGGCGCCGGTCAGCAAGCTTGCGGACTTTGCCGGCAAGCGCATCCGCGTGCTGGCGAGCGAGGGCGAGCAGGCCCAGGTCATTGCGTTGGGCGGCGCGGCGGTGCCGATGTCGCTCGGCGAGGTGCTGCCCGCCCTGCACCAGGGCACGATCGACGGCGTCAACTCCGGCATCCCGGTGTTCGTCGCGTTCAAATACTACGACGGCGCCACCAACCTGCTCGACACCCATCTGTGGGCGATCGTGACGGTGAACCTGGTCAGCAAGGTCTGGTACGACCGGCTGCCGGCCGACCTGAAAAAGGCGGTGATGGACGCCGGCGCCAAGGTCGAGCCCGAGGCGCACAAGTGGGTTGCCGGCCGCTTGGTTCAGGACACCAATACCTGGAAGGAAAAGGGCGGCAAGATCGTCACGCTGTCGCCGGCGGAGCAGCAGGAAGCCGAGCGGCGCGTGTCCGCGGCGATCCTGCCGGTTCTCGACAAGAGCGCCCCGCTGAAGGAATTCTACAACAAGATCAAGGCCGGCGCCGCGACGGTGCAGTGACAAGCGATAACGTAGGTTGGGTCGAGTTCTGCACGAGACCCAACATCTCACCACGCGCTCGAAGGTGTTGGGTCTCGCGCGAAGAGCGCTCGACCCAACCTACAGCCCCTTCGGCAGCCGCAGCGTGTCGAGCGCGGGCAGACCGTAGTCCGACCAGTTCGAGTAGACGCGATGCAGGAACTGCATCGGCGGCAATGAGATCGCCGGATACTCGAATTTCTTGGTGGCGTCGATCAGCACCTTGGCGCCCAGCCGTTCCGCCAGGATCACATTCGGCGGATGCACCGACGGATCGAGCTCGACCGCGCCCGAGTTCGGGATGATGCGCAGGTCGCGGTCGGGCTGCACGCGCCACGACAGGATCCAGTCGCGCATGAACGGATCGCGGATGTCGACGTCGTCGTCGGTCACCACCAGCCACTTGAAATAGCTGGTGCCGAAATGGCCGAGCGCGCCGAACATCACCTGGTCGACCTGCCCGGTATAGGTCTTGCGCAAGCTGACCCAGAGCACCGCGGTGCCGCCGCCGGCCTCGAGCACGTGCGCATCGGCGATGCCGGGAATATTGAGCGTTTCGGTGAGATGCCGGATCAGCCCGGCCTCCAGCAGCACCTTCTTGATCATCGACGATTCGCTCGGCGGGAACTGGCTGACCACGCCCATCACGATCGGGTTCTTGCGGTGGGTGATGCACTTGACGTTGAACACCGGCCCGGCGCGGCCTCCCGCCATGTAGCCGGTGAACTCGCCGAACGGACCCTCGGGCTCGGTCTGGTCCATCGACACCTCGCCCTCGACCACGAACTCGGCCGTGGCCGGGACCTCGAGATCGACGGTCTCGCATTTCACCATCTCCACCGGCGCGCCGCGGATGCCGCCGGCGACCGCCAGCTCGTCCTCGCCGTAGCGCGAGGGCGCGACCAGATAGTGCACCGGATCGGCGCCGACGTAGAACGCCGCCGGCATCGCCTGGCCGCGCATCTTCCACTTGGTGTGGTGGATGGCGCCGCCGCGGTCGGGCGCGCCGAACAGGATGCCGGTCTTGTCCGGCCCCTTCACCTGGCAGCGGCGGATGCCGAGATTGCGGCGCCCGGTGTCGGGATCGCGCGTCACCCACAGCGGCGTGAAATACGGGCCCGCGTCCTTGCCCGGCGTCCACACCGGCGTCGGGATTTTGGTGAGATCGAGCTCGCCGGGACCGAGCTTGACCTCCTTGCACGGCCCATCCTTGACCATGACGGTCGGGATCGGCGTCTTGATGCCGCGATGGACGCGCGCATTGATCGCCTTCGCGTTCGGCTCGCATTCGAGCGCGGTCGCGATCATGTCGGTCGAGGCGGCGACCACGCCGGTCACCACGCGGCCGCCGGGAAAGCCCTTGATGTTGCGGAAGCCGATGCCGACGCGGCGCTCCTCCGGCATGGCGCGGAACATCATGCGCGTGACGGTGCCGATCTCCCAATCGCGGTCGACCTCGCGGTCCACCCACTTCAGCAGGTTCTTCTTTTCGAGAGTTTCCAGGTAGGGGCGCAGACCGTCGAAGGGCATCCTGAAACTCCCGGATGGTTCAGCCGCAGGGGCGAGGCGGGGCGTCGAAGGTTGCCAGCAGACAGGTGCGCCGCGCAACCGCGCAGACGCCTCCTCCGCGAAGGCGCAATTGCGACTGCGCTCATACCAGCCGTTGCAAATACTCAAGTTGTGGAGGGTCGCGCCGCGGCTCAAGGCGCGCCGGCGGCGGTGTCCACCTTCGGGAACCAGCCTTGCACCTTGTCGATCAGGTACGCTCACGCGCCGCGCGTGTCCGCTGCTCAGATCGTCGGCCGGAAACACGTCGCCCTCGAGCTGCGGCGGTATCCCGACCACTTCGTACCATAGTCCGCCGGCGTCGAGGTAGATCTCGGCCGGCAACGACAGCGACCAACCGTTCGGCAACGGCTTCTCGGTCATGTCGGAGAGCGCGCCGCGCGTGGTCTTGCCGACGTGACGGACGGTCGGCAGCGCGCGCAGGAGCAAGGTGAAGATTTCGCCGGCGCTGACGGTGACGTCGCTGGTGACCAGAACCACGGGACCGAGATAGCGCGGCCGCTCGGAAGGCTCGACATGGAAGGGCTGCGGCGCGACGTCGTGCGCGCCGTGCGCCACCTTGGTGTAGGCGAGCTTTCGATTTCCGGCGAAGCGTCCGGCGATCTTCCGCGAGACGCCGTCGAACCCGCCGAGATTGTAGGTGACGTCGACGATGACTGCGCTCGTGCCGTCGAAGGCGGCGACGGCTTCGTCCATGGCGGCGTCGATCACGGCCTTGTCGCCGCTCTCGTCCCGCGCCGACAAGCCTTCCATGCTCAGGATGTTGAGATAGCCGACGTCTCCGACGCGCCCCCAATAGAGCCGTTGTTTGCCTTTCGAATGAGCCTTGCCCGTGAGCACGATGGAGGTGATGCCCTTGCGATAGGCCGGCAGCCATTCGGCGGTGTCCACTGCGTCGTCGCCGAACGCCTGGCGCATGCGCCTGAGCGTGGTGCCCTCGCCGGGCATGAACTCGGCATCCTTGCCCTTCACCTTGGCATGGACCTCGACGTGCGGATCCTCGATACCCGCCAGCATGGTCTTCAGCGTCTTGAACAGGGTGTCGTCATCGGATTGCTCGTCGAGCGCGCGCGCGGCCGCCTCCGTGCGCGCCGCCCAGTCGATCTTGCGCCGTTGAAACGACGGATAGAGGTCGGCGAAGGTCGCGGCGACCAGCGCCGCGACCCGCGGCGCGGACCACGGCGTGCGATCGTTGCAGGCCTCCGGCACGCCCGGCAGCCGGTCGAAGACGACGCGGGTCCCGCCGCGGTCGCTTGAAAGCGCGATCGCACCCGTCCCGTATGGCCGGAAAACCCCGATCAGGTCGCTCGCGCCACCGTCCGAGCCGCCAGGACCCGCGTAGCAAAAGCTGCCGGCAACGTGAAACAGCTTGGCTCCGCTCTCGTCGATCTTGACGAGATAGCCGTAACCGCGTGAGCGCCAGACGCCCTGAGCCTCCGCGACCGGCCGGCCGCCGACCATGACGGGGCGATCCTGTGCAGGATCGTCCTGCGCGGCGTCGCCTCGACCCGCGGGACTTTGCGCCGCGGCCGTCATCGACCACGCCAGCGCGACAGCGAGGATAATGCCGGACGCCAGCACCGGCTTTGAAGCGCTCATGGGTTGCTCCACGGATTGTGCGACATGTCGATCGGCAGGGACGCCGCACCCATCAGCTGACGTCTTGCGCGGCGTGGTCAAACGATATTCGCCTTCGATCTTTCGCCGGAAGAATGCTTGTTTTCAGCTTCGCTGCCAAGAGCGCACGCGTGCAGCGGCGGGGCTTTGGATACCGGCCGTCGCCCGCCGGCTCGGCGATTTGTTGAAAAGTCTTCCGATTAAGGAGTGCGAGCAACCGAACCGGCGGGTTGACATCTCCGGATCGAGGGCTTAATACTTAACTCTATGGTTAAGTATCAGAGACCACAGGCTCGATCGCACCTTCGCGGCGCTCGCCGATCCGACGCGCCGGGCGCTGCTGGCCCGGCTCGGAGACCAGCCGAGCCTGTCGGTCAGCGAGCTGGCGCAGCCGTTTGCGATGTCGTTGCCGGCGATCATGAAGCACCTCGACGTGCTCTCCGATGCCGGACTGATCAGGCGAACGAAAACCGGGCGCACCGTGGCATGCCGGTTGACGGCGGCGCCCATGGAGCAGGCGATGGAGTGGCTCAACCGGTATCAGCGTTTCTGGTCCGCGCAGCTCGATCGCCTGGCCGCTTTTGTCGAGGAGGAACCATGTCCACCAACCCCGCTCTCGCCACCAAACCCAGTCTCACCATCAAGCGCCGGCTCAATGCGCCGCCGGCGAAAGTCTACGGCGCCTGGACGGACCCGGCGAAAATAGCGCGCTGGTTCGGACCGGGGCAGGCCGAGATGCTGCACGCGGAAGCCGACGCGCGCGTCGGCGGCCGCTACCGCATCGTCATGCGCACGTCCGACGGCGAGGAGCACGACGTCAGCGGCAGCTACCGCGAGGTGGTGCCGAACGAAAAGCTGGTCTTCACCTGGGCTTGGCGCAGCACGCCGGAACGGGAATCGCTGGTCACGGTCATGCTCAAGAGCGACGGCGGCGGCACGCTGCTGACCTTGATGCACGAGCAATTCTTCGACGAAGCCCGCACGCGACCGCCACCACTCCGGCTGGAGCGGGGCGCTCGACAAGCTCGAAAAATACGTCGCATGACAATCAAAGGAGCCGCACATGCAACCGCATAAAGTCGTCTCCGAGACCGAATGGCTGGCTGCGCGCAAGGCGCATCTGGCAAAGGAAAAGGAATTCACCCGGGTCCGTGACGAGCTCAGCCGACAACGCCGTGAATTGCCCTGGGTCAAGGTCGACAAGAGCTACGTCTTCGACGGGCCGCGCGGCAAGGAGACGCTCGCCCAGCTGTTCGACGGCCGCAGCCAATTGCTCGTCTATCACTTCATGTTCGGTCCCGACTGGGAGGAAGGCTGCAAGAGCTGCTCGCTGCTGGCCGATCATTTCGACGGCGCCGCCGTGCATCTTGCGCATCGTGACGTGACCTTGCTGGCGGTGTCACGCGCGCCGCTGCCGCAGATCGACGCTTTCAAGCGGCGCATGGGCTGGCGCTTCAAGTGGGTGTCGTCGTTCGGGAACGACTTCAATCGCGACTATCACGTGTCGTTCAGCAAGGAGGAAATGGACAAGGGCAGGGTCTACTACAACTACGCCAACGGCGAATTCCCGAGCGAGGAAGCCCCCGGCGCCAGCGTGTTCTACAAGGACGCCGACGGCTACGTCTTCCACACCTATTCGGCTTATGCGCGCGGGCTCGACATGCTGGTCGGCGCCTACAACTACCTCGACCTCGTGCCGAAAGGCCGCGACGAGGACGCCTTGCCGTTCACGATGGCGTGGGTTCGCCACCACGACCGCTACGATGACGGCCATGGGGCCGAGCGGACGGAACCGCACCAGCCGCCTGCGAGTTCGGACTCCGCGTGCTGTGCGGAGAAGGGATAGGCCGATCGGCAGTCAGGAGCTCGTCATGGCGTCGCATGGACACTTCTATTGGAACGAGCTGATGACCCGTTCGACGTGCCCACGGTCGGACGGATCGCGGTCGTGCGGGAGCCGGGCGGCGCCGTCATCGCGTGGATGACGCCGGCGAATTCCTGAGTTTCATCCCCTTGTCGGCATCGGATGCGCTCATACGTTCTTGTGCGCTTGTGGGGCGTGACCATCGGCCCCTCGTTCATGGAGGAACCGAGCATGAAAGCAACCCTCGAAGGCCATGTAGTCGCCGAGAGCAACGACATCATCGAGAACGACGGCTACCAGTACTTCCCGCGCTCCGCGGTGCGCATGGAGTGGCTCGAGACCTCGCCGAAGACGGCGTCGGACCTCGAATGCCCGCACGGCGTCCAGTTCTACGACGTGGTGATCGACGGCACCCGCCACCCGCGCGCCGCCTGGTCCTACGAGGCGCCGCGCGCATCGAAGCAGCAGATCGACCGCCGCCTGGGATTCTGGGAGGACGTCGAGGTGGGCTGAGCGGCCAATGTACCGCGCAGCCCGACCCGACTACTTCGCGCGCTTGTAGATGTTCGTCGCGACGGCGGGGACATCGCGCGACGCAGCCGGGTTGGTGTTGCGAAACTCGTCGGCGGTGAGCAGATCGATCGTGCGCGTCTGCGCCCGGCCGGCCAGGTTGGGATAGGTGCTGCCCTCGATATTGAACGTCAGCGATTTCTTGGCTTCATCGACCGTGTAGGTCCCGAACATCGCCAGGCTGCCGTGCACGATCGCCTGGTTGTCCTCGGCCGTGCCGGCGAGACGGCTTGCTCCCGCGATCTTCGGCAGGTCGCCGGCGACGTGCACCTGGGAGAAATGACCGTCGGCGGTGAAGATGATCATGCCCTTGGGCTTGTCGCCGAAGGGAAGCGTCTTCTTGCCGTCGGCGGTGGTGATTTCGGCGATGACGAACGACCACGTTCCGACCAACTGCTCGCGCAGCGTCTTGGCCGGTTGCGCGACCGCCGCGCTCGCGCAGACACCGAGCACGAGGGTGGTGGCGAGCATTCGCATGGCTTTCATGGCGTTCCTCCCGAAGGTTTGTTCGTGCAAAGTGCTACACTGGAAACAAGGCATGCGCTCGGAGGGCATCCGACACGTGGCATCACCCGCTCCGCTCGACGATGAGATTGCCCAAGCGCGTCGACGCGGCCGCGCAGGCCGGGCTCGATGAAGGCGGTGGCGTCCGGTTGCTCGAGCACGGCCGGCGCCGCGATCACGGCGCCCACCGGAAGCTCGAGCCGCTGCCAGACCTGCGCGTCGTGCCAGCCGCCGTCGAACCAGACCGGGCGGGTGCCGCGCGACGCCGCCGCCAGCGATGCGTTCGGCGCCGGCGCGAGCACGGCGAGATCGAAGGCCGGCCGGCGGCCGATCGCGGCCGTGCGCAGCGACACGATGCGCACCGGAATGCCCGGCAGCAGGCGGCTGAACGCCGCCGCATACGCCGTCTCGAAGGCGGCGCGCACGATCGGCGCGCTGACGCCGGTCGTGCTGTCTTGCAGGGTGACCGGCAGCGGCACCGCCACCGTGTGGGTCTGCCCGAGATAGTGCATGTCGAGCTCGTAGACGACGTCGATGCGCTCGACCGCCATGCCGGCTTGCGCCACGACCGCCCGCGCGGCTTCGCCGGCCGCCACCATGCGCCGGTCGAGCGCCGCCGCGTCGAGGCCGTCGACCGCAAGATTGACGGTCTGCACCTGATCGTGGCGGAGATCGGCGATCACGCAGCCGAGCGCCGAGGTGATGCCGGGGAAGCGCGGGATCACCGCGCATTGCAATCCGATCTCCTTGATCAGCGCGCTCGCATGCAGCGCGCCCCCTCCGCCGAACGGCATGGCGGCGAATTTCGCCGGATCGTGCCCGCGCTCGATCGAGACGAGCCGGATGGCGCCGGCCATGCGCGCCTCGGCGACGCGCACGATCGCCTCCGCCGCCTGCATGACGTCGAGGCCGAGCGGCGCTCCGACATGCGCGGCGATCGCCGCGCTGCGCCGCCGCGACATCGAGCCGCGTCTCGCCGATCGGCCGCTCGGCATTGATGCGGCCGAGCACGACCTGGGCGTCGGTCAGGGTCGGCCGCGAATTGCCGCGGCCGTAGCAGGCCGGTCCCGGCACCGAGCCGGCGCTTTCCGGCCCGACCTGCAAGAGGCCGCCGCGATCGACCGCGGCGATCGAGCCGCCGCCGGCGCCGATGGTGGTGATCTCCACCATCGGGGTGCGGATCACGAGGCCGAAATCGACCGTGGTCTGGGCGGCGAGCGCGGTCCTGCCGCCGGCCACGACCGAGACGTCGAACGAGGTGCCGCCGAGATCGCAGGTGATGACGTTGTGGTAGCCGGCGGCGCGCGCGATCGCAGCGCCGGCGATGACGCCGGCCGCCGGACCCGACAGCGCGGTGCGCACCGGCAGCCGACGCGCGGTTGCGGTCGACATCACGCCGCCGTTCGACTGCACGATGTGGAATTGCCCGGCGAAGCGTTGCTCGGCGAGCGCGCCGTCGAGACGCGCCAGATAGGCGCCGACCACCGGCTGCAGATAGGCGTTGAGCGCGGTGGTCGAGGCGCGCTCGAACTCGCGGATCTCGGGCAGCACCTGGTGCGAGACGCAGACATGCTCGTTCGGCCACACCGCGCGGGCGGCGGCGAGCGCGCGCGCCTCGTTCTCGGGATTGGCATAGGCGTTGATGAAGATGATGGCGAGCGCCTGCGCGCCGCGCTCGCGCAAGGTCAGCGCGGCGGCGCGCACGGCCGCCTCGTCGACCGGCCGCGCACGCTGCCGTCGGCAAGGGTGCGCTCGTCGACCTCGAGGCGCAGGTCGCGGTCGGCGATCGGCGTGAAGTCGCCCCACAGGCCCCAGGTCCGGCGCCGGTCGCGCCGGCGCATCTCCAGCACGTCGCGGAAGCCGCGCGTGGTGATGACGCCGATCTTGGGCCCGCGGCGCTCGAGCAGCGCATTGGTGCCGACGGTGGTGCCGTGCACGATCGAGCCGATCGCCTCGGCGTCGCCGAGCGCGCGCAGGCCGTGCACCAGGCCGGCCGCCTCGTCGCCGCGGCTGGACGAGACCTTGGCGGTGCGGAAGCTCTTGGTCGCCTCGTCGAACAGGAACAGGTCGGTGAAGGTGCCGCCGACATCGACACCGACGACGCAAGGCTTTTCACTCATCGACGAGCTTGCCGCGCATCAGGCGGCCCCGTAGTCGCGCTCGCGCCGCCGCGGGCGACACGTAGCCCATGGCGAGGTCGCGCGCGACACGCGCAGGGTCGCGCCGGCGCGGATCGCCGAAGCCGCCGCCGCCCGGCGTCTCCAGACGAACGCGCTGCCCGCGCGCGATCAACACGTCGGTGACCTTGGAGACGAGCGGCGGCTGCCGCTCGCCCTCGTTGGTCTCATAGAAAAAGCGGTTCAACGCCGCCGGGCCGCCGCCGTTGACGCCGAACGGCGGGAACTTTCCGCGCTCGCCGAGCAGGAACACCTCGGTGTCGCCCTCGGCGAGCGCCTCGATCTCGTAGATCGCGCCGAGCCCGCCGCGATGCTCGCCGGCACCGCCCGAATCCGGCCGCAGCGCCCATTGGGTGAACATCACGGGATAGAGCGACTCGAGGATTTCCAGCGGCGGGATGGTGGCGGTCGAGATCGGGTTGTTGCCGTGGTTGAGGCCGTCGCCTTCCGGGTTGCCGCCGAGCCCGCCGCCGAAGAAGCAGAACATCACCCAGCGCCGGCCATCCGCCCGCCAGCCGGCGAGCGAGAGCGCGTTGATGGTGGCGAACGGGCTGCCCTGCGCGCGCTCGGGCGCGACCTGCGCGAAGGCGCCGAACACCGTGTCGATGACGCGCAGGATGGTCTCGGTGTAGCCGCCGACCGGCTTCGGCGCCGACACGCCGAGCAAGGTCGTGTCCGGAATGACGAACTCGATCGGCGCGAGGCAGCCGGCATTGGCCGGCACGTCGGTGAACAGGTGCTTGAGCGCCACGTAGCAGCAGGCCACCGCGGTCGAGCGCGCGATATTGAGCGGACCGCGGCACGGCGGCGCGGAGCGGGAGAAGTCGAGCCGCATGCGGTCGCCGCTGGATGGTGAGGTCGAGCGCGATCCGCAGCGGCTCGTCGGTGATGCCGTCATTGTCGAGGAAATCGTCGTACGAGTAGGTGCCGTCCGGCAGCGCGGCGATATTGGCGCGCATCAGCGCTTCGGCGCGGGCGGTGAGCGCCGTGATCGCCGCCGCGACGGTGGCGTCGCCGTATTCGTCGAGCAGCTGGTGCAGCCGCCGCTCGCCGAGGTCGAGCGCGTTGAGCTGGCCGACGAGGTCGCCGAAATTCGACTGCGGGACGCGCGAATTGGCGGCGAGGATGTCGACGATGTCGTGCTGCAGCACGCCCGCGCGGATGAGCTTGACCGGCGGCACGCGGATGCCTTCTTGATAGCTCTCGGTCGCCTTGGCGTTGAAATTGCCGGGCACGACGCCGCCGACGTCGAGCCAGTGACCGACCGAGGCGAGCCAGGCGAACACTTTGCCGTCGCGGATGAGCGGCCGCACCAGCCGGAAGTCGTTGAGGTGGGTGCCGCCGTCATAGGGATCGTTGAAGATATAGGTGTCGCCCGGCTCGAGGGCGCCGTCGCGCGCGACCGTGTCGATCACGGCCTTGACGGCGAACGCCATGGCGCCGACGAAGATCGGCAGGCCGGACGTGCCCTGCACCAGGGTGGCGCCGGTCTCGGCGTGGTAGAGGCCGTGGCAGGCGTCGTGCGCCTCGGCGATGATCGGATTGAACGCCGAGCGGTAGAGCGTGGCGTCCATCTCGTCGGCGATCTGGATGAGACGGCCGTTGAGCACCGCGAGCGTGACCGAATCGAGCACGCTCATCGCTTGCGGTCCGCCCCGCGCCTGGGCGCGGCTTCCCCGGAATAGCGCTCGCCGAGCGCGAGCATCTCCGGGGTGCCGATGAGCTCGTTCAGCGCGTCGAAGTCGAGCATGCGCGCGCGATAGGGCTCGCTGGTGCCGTGGGCGGCGAGCGAGGCGTAGAATTCGCTTGCCGCTTTCGCCAACACGCGCGCGATCGCGCCCGGAAAGATGACGAGCGCGAAGCCGAGCGATTGCAGCTCCGGCGCCGACATCGGCGGGGTCTTGCCGCCCTCGACCATGTTGGCCAGGAGCGGCGCCTGGTTGCTCAGCGCCTGGGCGATGCGCGCGAGCTGCTCCTTCTCCTTCGGCGCCTCGACGAACAGGACGTCGGCGCCGGCCTCGCGGTAAAGCCGGGCGCGGGCGAGCGCGGCCTCGAAGCCCTCGACCGCGACCGCGTC
Organism: uncultured Alphaproteobacteria bacterium; assembly: GCA_963708765.1. Lineage (GTDB taxonomy): Bacteria > Pseudomonadota > Alphaproteobacteria > Rhizobiales > Xanthobacteraceae > VAZQ01. Next base: position 119,977 of record CAVPTV010000024.1, read on the forward strand.
GGTGCGCGCGACGATCAGCGTGTCGGCGGAATGGCGCGCATCGACCGCGGCCTTGATCTTGCCCACCATCTCGCCGGCGGAAACGAGCGTCTTGCCGTCGAGGTGGCCGCAGCGCTTCGGGAAGTCCTGGTCCTCGAGCTGGATGGCGTTGGCGCCGGCGCGCTCCATCAGCCGCACCGTGCGCCGCACGTTGAGCGCGTTGCCGTAGCCGGTGTCGGCGTCGACGATCAGGTCGGCGCCGACGCGGTCGCGGATGAGCGCGACGGTGTCGACCACCTCGCTCATGCTGACGAGCCCGATGTCCGGCCGCCCGAGCTTGCTGTAGGCGATGGCGGCGCCCGAGACGTAGAGCGTGCCAAAGCCCGCCTGCTCGGCGATCAGCGCGGTGAGCGCGTCGTAGACGCCGGGCGCGACCACGATCGGCGGCCGCGAGAGGCGGACGCGCAGCGGGGGTTCGGCGGGCATGGTCGTGTCCATCACATCCCAAGATAAGCGCGTTTGAGCGCGGGATCGGCGGCGATCTCGGCGGCGGTGCCCGAAAGCGCGAACTGGCCCTGCTCGAGAATATAGGCGCGGTGCGCGACCTCGAGGCTCTCGACCACGTTCTGCTCGACCAGTAGCACGGCGAGCCCCTCGCGCCCAATGCGCCCGATCAGCCCGAACAGCTCCTCGACCAGGATCGGCGACAGCCCGAGCGACGGCTCGTCGAGGATGAGCAGCCGCGGCTCGGCCATCAGGCCGCGGCCGATGGCGAGCATCTGCTGCTCGCCGCCGGAGAGCGTGCCGGCGCGCTGGTGCAGGCGCTCGCGCAGGCGCGGGAAGATCGCGAACACCCGCTCGCGATTGGCGGCGCGGCGGGCGCGGGCGCGTCGATAGCTGCCGAGGTCGAGGTTGTCCTTGACCGAGAGGTTGGGAAAGATGCGGCGGCCTTCCGGCACGTGGATGAGGCCGCGCGCCACGATTGTCGCCGGCGCCGCGCCCTCGATGGCCGCGCCGTCGAAGCGGATCGTGCCGGCGCGCGCGCGCAGGACGCCGGAGATCGTGCGGTTGAGCGTCGACTTGCCGGCGCCGTTGCCGCCCAGCACCGCGACGATCTCGCCGGCCGCGACCGCAAGATCGATCCCGCGCAGCACGTCGGCGGCGCCGTAGCCGGCGACGAGGTCGCGCACTTCAAGGAGCGGGCGCTCAGGCACGCGCGCCTCCGCTGAGTTTCGCCGCCGCGCCGCGCCCGAGATAGGCCTCGATCACCTTCGGATCGGCGGTGATCTCGGCCGGCGCGCCGTCGGCGATGACGCGGCCCTCGGCCAGCACATAGACGTGCTCGGCCAGCATCATCACCGCCTGCATGACGTGCTCGACCATCACGATGGTGACGCCGCGGTCGCGGATGGCGCGCACGGCCGGGACGAAGTCGCGGATCTCGGACGGATTGAGCCCGGCGAGGACCTCGTCGAGCAGCAGGAGCTTCGGCTCGGTCGCCAGCGCGCGCGCGAGCTCGAGGCGCTTGCCGGCCGCCACCGTGAGGCTGTTGGCGGGGCGATCGAGCAGATCGGCGAGCCCGACCTCGCTCGCCACCTGCTCGGCCGCCGCCAGCGCGTCGCGACGCGCGCGATGGCGCAGATGGGCGCCGACCGCGATGTTGTCGCGCACCGTAAGCGCGGCAAACGGCTGCACGATCTGGAACGTGCGCGCGACCCCGCGTCGCGCCAGCCGATGCGGCGCCGCGCCGGTGACCTCCTCGCCGCCATAGCGGATCGAGCCCGTGCTCGGCCGCAGGAAGCCGCTGATGATCGCGAACAGCGTGGTCTTGCCGGCGCCGTTCGGCCCGATCAGCCCGGTGATGCGGCCGGCGGGCGCCGCGAGCGACGCGGCATCGAGCGCCAGCAGCCCGCCGAAGCGCTTCGACACCCGCTCGACCGCCAGCAGGGGCTCGGTCTCCGTCATGGTCATTGGGCCTGACCTGCCAGCGGTTGGCGCGGGCGGAAGCGGTTGACGATCCACGCGCGCACGTCGGCCAAGGCGCCGGCGATGCCGCGCGGCGCGAAGCCTCACCACCAGAATCAGCACGACGCCGTAGATGACGAGATCGAGGCCGGGGGCGTCGCCGGTCACGAGCTTGGCGAGCTCGCCCAGCGATTTCACCACCAGCGCGCCGAGCAGCGGCCCGAACACCGTGCCGACGCCGCCGATGATCGGCGTGAGCAGCGCCTCGACCGAAATCCACGGGCCATAGGCGATGCCGGCATCGACGAACAGGAAATACTGCGCGTAGAAGCAGCCGCCGGCCGCCGTGATCGCGGCCGAGACCGTCATGGCGGCAAGCTTCACCGCGGTGGCGTCGACGCCGAGCGCCGACGCCGCCTCCTCGTTCTCGCGCACCGCCACGAGCCAGGCGCCGAAGCGCGATTGCGCGATCGCCTGCACGATCAGCAGCGAGACCGCGACCAGCGCCAGCAGCAGCCAATAGAAGACGGCGCGGCTCTGGAACTGGAACACTTCCGGCCGCAGGTCGAGCTTGATCAGGGTGCCGACGCCGGCGCCGGTGACCGGCGCGACGCTGGCGATGATGCGCAGCACCTCGGCGAAGGCGAGCGTCACCAGCGCGAAGTACGAGCCCTTGAGGCCCGAGCGGAACGTCAGGAAGCCGATCACGGCGCCGACCAGCGCGCCGGCCGCGATGCCGAGCGCGAAGGCGAACCAGGCATTGACGCCGTAGCGCGCCTGCAGGATCGCGGTCGCATAGGCGCCGGTGCCGAAGAACGCGGCGTGCCCGAAGGAATATTGCCCGCCGTAGCCGCCGAGCACGTTCCAGCCCTGCCCGACCAGCGCGATCATGAGCGCGACGATCAGGAAGTTGAGCACCGTGTTCGAGGTGACGACCAGCGGCACCACGGCGAGCGCGGCGACGACCAGCACGATCCGCAGCAGGCCGTTGCTCATGCGGCCTCCCCGAACAGTCCGCGCGGACGGAACAGCAGCACGAGGATGAACAGGAGGAAGATGCCGAGCTGTCCGAGCGATTCGCCGAGATAGAGCCCGCACAGGCTCTCGACCACGCCGATCAGCAGGCCGCCGATGAGCGCGCCGGGCGCCGAGCCCATGCCGCCGAGCACCACGATGGTGAAGGCGACCAGCACGTAGGCGTTGCCGACATGCGGGTTGACGTAATAGGTCGGGATCAGCAGGCACGCCGCCAGCGCGAGGCAGGCGGTGCCGATGCCGAAGGTCATCGCATAGATGTGGGCGACGTCGATGCCGGCGAGCTGCGCGCCCAATCGCTCCTTGGCGACCGCGCGCATGGCCTTGCCGAGATCGGTCGCGGTGAGGAGGAGCCACAGCAGCAGCGCGGCCACGAGCACCACCAGGAAGCCGACGACGCGCGGAACGGACAGGAAGGCAACGCCGAGATCGACGGTCTCGAACGCATAGGGCAGATTGATCGTCCGCGTGTCGGCGCGAAATGCGTAGAGAAGGCCATTCTCGATGACCACCGCGAGCCCCAACGTGACCAGCAGGATGTTGCGGTCATCGCCGGCGGACGCCGGCCCGATGACGAAGCGCTGCAGCGCGTAGCCGATCGCGAAGAAGGCGGGCGTGAGCGCGAAGGCGGCGAGATAGGGATCGAGGCCGAGCAGCCGGTACGCGAAGAACGCCGCATAGAGCGCGGCCGTGAGCAGCGCGCCATGGGCGAAATTGATGATGTGGAGGACGCCGTAGATCAGCGTGAGGCCGAGCGCCACCAGCGCGTAGACGGCGCCGGTGAGCAGGCCGTTGAGGATCGCGGGAATGAGGATGGTGGTCGAGAGCACGGTGCGCCCTGGGCGTGTCCGGCGCTTGTAGCCCGGATGGAGCCTGCAGCGCGATCACGCGGCGCCTTCGCCGCGCTATGGCGAGATCCCGGGCTCCCGCATTGCGCGCTTCCGGCTCCATGCGGGCTACGCCGGCGGCATCGGGAACACCGGCTTCGCGGAGGCGAAAGCGGCCGGGAAGATCACCTGGATGTCGTTGTCGAGCACCTGCGTGTTCACCGGCGCGGCGCCCTGGTTCTGGCCGTTGACGAACTTGGTCGGCCCATAGGGCATGACGTGGCCCGCGAAGGTCGAGCTTGCGAGCGCGTCGATGATCTTGGCGCGGTCGGCGGCGCCGGCGCGGCCGATCGCGTCCGCGACCAGCAGCACGCAGCTGTAGTTCATGAACACCTCGTAGGTGTAGAACTGGCCCTGCGCCTCGACCTTCTTCTTGAGCTCCAGCGCCTTGGCGTTGCGCGGGTCGAACCAGTGATTGCAGTCCATGATGTAGCGCGCGGCGTCCGGAAATTCCTTGACGAACTTGTAGGACGAGGCGGCGCCGCCGAGCACCGAATAGATCGCCTTCGGCCGCACGCGCTGCTGCTGCATGGTGCGGGCGAGCAGGACATATTCGTTGTAGTAGTCGGCCGGAATCACGATGTCGGGATTCTGCGCCTTGATCTTGAGCACGACGTTGTTGAAGTCGCGGGTCGGGGTCGGATGCGGGATCGTCTCCAGCACCTGGAAGCCGCGCTGCGGCAGTTGCTCGTTGAGCAGCTTGGCGAGGCCCGATCCGAACAGCGAATCCTCGTGCACGATCATCACGGTCTTGGCCGGCTTGCCGGCGGCATCGTTGATGGTGGTGAGGTTGTCGAGCGCGGTCTTGGCGATGACGCCGAAGCCCGGACCGAAGCGGAAGGTGTTCTTGAGGCCGCGGGTGACGATGCCGTCGGCGACGCCGACGTCGACCATGTAGGGAAGGTCGTAGCGCGCGGCCGCCTGGCTCGCCGCCAGGCAGATCGAGCTGCCGTAGCCGCCGACGATGGCGGCGACGCCGGCGGAATTCATCTTCTCGACCTCGGCGGTGCCGCCCTCGGGCGTCGACTGCGCGTCGCCCAGCACCGGCTCGATCTTGGCGCCATTGAGCGGCTTGATGCCGCCGGCGGCGTTGATCTCGTCGATCGCGAGCTGGGCGCCGAGCCGGCCCTGCTGGCCCGAATACGACAAGGCGCCGCTCACCGGATGCAGCACGCCGAGCTTCACGCCGGCGCCCTGCGCGCGGATGACGGCGGGCGCCGCGAGCACGCCGGTCGCCGCGGTCGCGACCCCGATGGCAGATGTGGTCAGGAACTTGCGACGGCTGAAACGACCAATTCGATCCGACATCTGCTCTCTCCCGCGCTCGTCCACGTGCAATAGCGTGGCCGGCAAGACTTGTAGCAAGCCTCAGCCGAACACAAAAGGCGGCTTGTTCGGCGCGCTCTTGATTGCCTGCCACACCCGCTCGGGCGTCAGCGGCATTTCGAGGTCGGTGACGCCGAGATGGCCGAGCGCATCGAGCGCCGCGCCCACCAGCGCGGCCGGCGAGCCGATCGAGCCGGCCTCGCCGCAACCCTTGGCGCCGAGCGGATTGTGCGTGCAGGGCTGGCTCTCGTCGCACTCGGTGACGAACAACGGCAGATCGTCGGCGCGCGCGATCGCGTAGTCCATGAACGAGCCGGACACGAGCTGGCCGCCCTCGTCATAGGCACAGTGCTCGAGCATCGCCTGGCCGATGCCCTGGGCGATGCCCGCCATGGATCTGGCCCTCGACGATCATCGGATTGATGACGGTGCCGATGTCGTCGACCGCCCAGAAACCGACGAGCTCGATCTTGCCGGTGTCCGGATCGATCTCGATCTCGCAGACGTGGGCCCCGTTGCTGAAGGCGAAATTCGGCGGATCGTAGACCGCGGTGTCCTGCAGACCCGGCTCCGTATCGGGCGGGAGGTTGTGGGCGGCGTAGGCGGCCTGCGCAACGTCCGCAAAAGCGACACGCCGGTCGGTGCCGGCGACCGTGAACATTCCGTCGGTAAAATCGATATCGCCGGCCGCGGCCTCGAGCAGATGGGCGGCGATCAGCTTGGCCTTGGCGACGATCTTGTCGGCGGCGCGGTCGAGCGCCGAGCCGCCGATCGCGATCGAGCGCGAGCCGAAGGTGCCGGTGCCCTGCGGTACTTCGCCGGTATCGCCCTCCACGATGTCGATGTTCTCGACCGGCACGCCGAGCCGCGACGCGATGATCTGCGCGAAGGTGGTGGCATGGCCCTGGCCGTGATTGTGGGTGCCGAGCGCCGCGCGCACCGCGCCGTCGGGCCCGATGCGGATGGACGCGGCCTCGTAGAAGCCGATGCGGGCGCCGAGCATGCCGGCAAAGCGCGAGGGCGCGACGCCCGATGACTCGACGTAGCAGGCCATTCCGATGCCGCGCAGCTTGCCGCGGCGCGCCGCCTCGGCGCGGCGTTTGGCGAAGCCGGCGTAGTCCGAAACCTCCAGCACGCGCGCGAAAATTTTCGGGAAGTCGCCGCAATCGTAGGTCGGACCGATCGGCGTCTTGTACGGCATGGCGGCGGGCGGGATGAAATTGCGCCGCCGAATTTCGGCTCGGTCGAGACCAAGCTTGGCGGCCGCGCGGTCGGCCAACCGTTCGAGCACATAGCAGGCCTCGGGTCGCCCCGCCCCGCGATAGGCATCGGTCTGCGTCGTGTTGGTGAACACGCCGGTCACCTCCACGAAGATCGCGGGCGTGCGGTAGCCGCCGGCAAACAACCCGGTATAGATCGCGCTCGGAATGTTCGCTCCGAAGGTCGAGAGGTAGGCGCCGAGCGCCGCGAAGGTCTGCACATGCAGCGCAAGGAAATGACCCTCGGCGTCGAGCGCGAGCTCCGCGTGGGTGAGATGGTCGCGTGCCTGGTTGTCGGCCAAAAAGCTTTCCGCCCGGGTCGCCACCCAGCGCACCGGACGGCCGAGCCGCCGCGCCGCCCAGGTGACGAGCGCCTCCTCGGGATAGATCTTGCCCTTGTAACCGAAGCCGCCGCCCACATCGGGCGAGATCACGCGCAGCGCGCTCTCGGGCATGCCGAGCTGCTCGGTCACCTGCTTGCGGATATGGTGCGGCGCCTGCGTCGCGCTCACCAGCGTGAGCCTGTCGGTGCCGGGCTCGACCGTCGCGAACATCGCCCGCGGCTCGATCGCCGCGCCGATGAGGCGATTGTTGACGAGATCGATGGTGACCTTGTGCGGCGCCGTCTGGAACGCGGCGCGCACCGCCGCCTCGTCGCCGCGCGCCCAGCGGAAGCAGACGTTGCCGGGCGCGGCCTCGTGCAGCTGCGGCGCGCCTCGCGCCTGCGCGGCGCGCGCGTCGGTGACCGCAGGGAGCGCCTCGTAGTCGATGGCGACACGCTCGGCGGCGTCGGCCGCCGCATCGCGCGTCTCGGCGATCACCGCCACCACCGGCTCGCCCACATGGCGTACGGTGCCGCGCGCAAGCGCGTAGCGCGGCGGCTGCGCCATGGGGTTTCCGTCACGCGAACGGATGATCCAGAGCGGCCGCATCGGGCTGTATGCCGTCCGCCGCCATGTCGGCGCCGGTGAACACGGCGACGACGCCGGGCGCGGCGGCCGCCGCCGACACATCGATCGCGCGGATGCGCGCATGGGCATGGGGCGAACGCACGAGCACGCAGTGCGAGCGCGCCGGACAGCTCGATGTCGGCGACGAAGTTTCCGCGCCCGAGCAGGAAGCGCCGATCCTCGACCCGGCGCAGCGAAGCGCCGATGCCCTGGTGGTTGCGCACGTTACTGCAATTCCTCGCGCACCAGGTCGAGCCGCTCGAACGCCGACTTGTCGGTGACCATGAACAGGTCGGCGTCGCCGCCCTTGGCCTCGTGGCGCGCGAAGGTCCAGTGCGGGATGGTGAACACGTCGTGCTGCGACCATTCGAAGGTCTGCGTCGCCGATGGTCGAGCGGCCCTCGCCGGCGACCACGAGACAGATCACGTTGTAGGTCGCGCGCTTGGTGCGGGTCGGCGCGCCCTTGCTCAGGCGCGCGGCGTAGCAATCGAGCGTCGGCATGACGGCGCCGCCGGTCGCCGGATTGACGTAGCGGATCATGCGGGCGCCGTCGGCGCCGGCCGGCGCGGACGCCAGCAGCCGGCGCGTGGCTTCGCCCGGATAGCGATATTTCGGCGAATTGACCGCGCTCGCGGTGGCGCCCTCGGCGAGCAGGCCCGACTCGGTCCACAGCTTCTCGTCGCCCTCGTCGACCTGCCAGAACTCGTTGTTGCGCGGATCGCCCGGCTCGAAGAAATGCGCGTCGACCGCGCGGATGAGCGGCATGTTGGCGGCGTCGAACCAGATGATGCGATGGTCGCTCTCGTTGATGTGGCCGTGCCAGCACATCGGCGGCGTCAGGATCAGGTCGCCTTCCTTCATCTCGCAGCGCCGGCCGTTGACGATGGTGGCGGCGCCGTCGGCGCGGGTGGCGAAGCGGATCGCCGCGCCGGTGTGGCGGTGCGGGCGGGCGCGGTCGCCCGGCTCCAGCACCGTGAAGGCGGCGAGCATGGTGCTGGTGGTGGTCGTTTCGGCGCCGAAGGCCGGATGCGCCATGATCAGCGCGCGCCGCTCGATGTCGTTGATCGACACCTCGCCGACCGAGCGGTGCAGGAACGGCTCGATGTCGCGCCAGCGCCAGATGAACGGCGCGTCGCGCGGCTGCGGCTTGATCGGGGTGATGCGCTGGTAGCGGTCCCAGAGCGGATGGAGGTTTTTCGCCTCGAGCTCGGAGACGAAGGAAGGCTTGTGTTGCGCGGTTGCAGTGTCAGCCATGGCCTGCCTCCTTTCCCTCCCGCCTCTCCGCTGTCATGCCCGCGCTTCAGCGGGCATCCAGTAACCGCCGGACTCGGCGATGGAGCGCGGTGCCTCACACGACGAGCGGCGATTACTGGATCGCCCGCGTACGCGGGCGATGACACCTGCATGTGGTGCCGAGTCCTCACGTCTTCGGCAGCTTGGCGTCGATGTTCGCCGAGTCGATGATGACGTGCTTGATGAACACGCGCGGCTCGACCTTGTCGCCCTTGAGATAGGTGGCGAGCACGTCGACGCCGAGCTGGCCCCACTCGCACCGGGTTGAGCTCGACCGTCATCGCCAGGTTCTCCTCCTTCACGGCGCGCAGCGCCGGCGGCACGCCGTTCATGCCGGTGACCAGCGTCTTGCCCTTGCGGTTGGCGGCGTTCACCGCCTGCATGGCGCCGAGCGCGACGTCGTCGTTGGCGGTGTAGATGGCGGCGAGGTCGGGATGCGCCACCAGCGCGTCCTCGGCCTGCTTGACGCCGCGCTCGCGGGTGAGCGGGCCGTCGTGCTTGATCACGATCTGGATGCCGGGATGCTTCGCCATCACCTCGGCATAGCCGTCGCCGAGATTGCGGAAGGTCGGCGCCCCGCTCGGCCCCATCAGCAGGGCGACCTTGCCCTTGCCGCCGAGCTTCTTGGCGGTCCATTCGGCGATGTCGCGGCCGATCTGCTTCTCGTCCATGGCGACGTGGATGGTCTGGTTCGGCGACGCCGAGCCGCGCGCCACCGAGACGATCGGGACCTTCGCGGCCGCCGCCGCGTCATAGGCGGCGTTCACGCCGACCGCGTCGATCGGCGAAATCAGGATGCCCTTCACGCCGCGCGCCACCAGGTCCTGCACGCCGTTGATCTGCTTGAGCTTGTCCTCGTTGGCCGAGACCGTCGCCACCTCCCAGCCGAGCTCCTGGGCGCGGGCGCGGATGCCGCGCAGCATCGCGATGTAGAACGGGTTGTCGTCCTGCGCCAGCGAGACGCCGATGGTGGTCTTCTGCTGCGCGATCGCGGGCGGCGCGAGCGCGAGCGACGCCGGAAGCACGAGCGCCGCGGCGAGCGCGGCCCGACGAAATTTCAACATGCGAATGCTCCCTCTGATGACTGACGACTGATGACCGACTACCGATCCCTGGTCGAGCGTAGCCTTTCGGCGGCGGCGGCCGCAATGATCACGGCGCCCACCGCCACCCGCTGCCAGTAGGAATCGACGTTGAGCAGGTTGAGCGCGTTGCCGAGCACGATCATGATGAACACCCCGATCACGCTCTTATAGAGAGTGCCCTCGCCGCCGTGCAGCGCCGCCCCGCCGAGCACCACCGCGGCGATGGCGGTCAGCTCGTAGAACTCGCCGGCGGTCGGCTGGCCGGACTGCAGCCGCGCCGCCAGCATCACGCCGGCGACGCCGGCGAGCGCGCCGCACCAGATATAGGTCGAGGCTATCACACGGCGCACCGAAATGCCCGACAGATAGGCCGCCTCGCGCCCGCCGCCGGTGGCGTAGATGCGCCGGCCATAGGGCGTCGCGTGCATCACCCAGGAGAGCACGACGAGCAGGATGGCCGGCACCCAGACCAGATAGTGGATGCCGAGGAAGCGATCGGAGCCGAAGGCGACGAACTCGGCCGGGCAGCCCGGTCTCGCCGCTGACCGGCGCGCCGCCGGTGATGAGGAAGACGACGCCGCGCACCAGCACCATGGTGCCGAGCGTGGTGATGAACGGATTGACGTTGAGCCAGGCGATGATGACGCCGTTGACGAGCCCGACCAGCGCGCCGGCGACGATGCCGGCGACCACGCCGGCCGCGATGCCGGCCTCCAGCATCACCATGCTGGCGACGCAGCCCGACAGCGCGGCGGTCGAGCCGACCGAGAGATCGAAGCCGCCGCCGACGATCACGAAGGTCATGCCGATGCGCGATCACCGCCATGATCGAGGACTGCACCAGGATGTTGGTGAGATTGAGCGGCGAGAGGAAGCGGTCGGTCAGCAGCGCCGTCACCGCGCACAGCACGATCGAGCGAGATCAGCGGCATCTGGCCGGCGAGGTTCAGTCGGTAGCCGCGTTCGCGCCATGTCAGCCGCCGATCGCCGCGCGCAGCTTGCGGCTCGTCGAGGCCTTGGGCGCGATCGAGCGCGGCCGCGATCCGGCCCTGCCGCACCGCGAGCACGCAGTCGCAGAGCCGCGCCAGCTCGCCGAGGTCGCTCGAATTGATCAGCGCGCCGCCGCCGCGCGCGACGAAATCGCGGATCAGCGCATGGATCTGCGCCTTGGCGGCGACGTCGATGCCTTGCGTCGGCTCCTCCAGCAGCAGCACGCCGACGCGGCGCGCGAGCCACTTCGCCAGGATCACCTTCTGCTGATTGCCGCCGGAGAGCGCGCGCGCCTCGAGCTGCGGCCGGCGCGGCCGGATATCGAGGAGCTCCATGAGCTCGGCGACGATGCGGTCGCCGGCCCGGCGGTCGAGCCAGACGACGCGGGACAGCCGGTCGAGACTGGGCAGCAGGATGTTGTCGCGGACCGACTGGTTCATCACCAGGCCGAGCCGCCGCTCGCCCGGCACCATGCCGATGCCGGCCGCGATGGCGTCGGCGGGGCTCTTGAGCCGGCGCTTCTCGTTGCGGATCGCAACCTCGGTCGGCTCGGCGACGCCGAACAGCCGGCGCAGCATCGCGGTCGGTGCCGCTGCCGAGGAGACCGGCGAGGCCGATCACCTCGCCGGCGCGCAACTCGACCGCGCGGGCGCCATCGGGCTCGGCCGCGAGCAGCACCTCGCTCGCCGCCACCGGGACCGCGACCACGTCCTCGGTCAGGCGTCCGGTCATCGCGCTCACCAGATCGTCCACGGCAAACGCGCCGCGCCTGCTCACGGCCGCGACCCGCCCGTCGCGCAGCACCGTGCAGCGGTCGGCGATCGCCACCACCTCGTCGAGCCGATGCGAGATATAGACGATGGCGGTGCCCTGCGCCTTGCAGGCGCGCCAGCACCGCGAACAGCCGCTCGATCTCGCGCTTCTCGAGCGCCGCGGTCGGCTCGTCGAGGATGAAGATGCGGCACTGCCGCCGCAGCGCCTTGGCGATCGCCACCAGCTGCCGCTCGGCGAAGCTCAGCGACGCGACCGGCCGATCGGGGTCGGGCTCGAAGTCGAGCTGCGCCAGCACGGCGCGCGCTTCGTCGCGCATGCGGCGTCGATCGACCATCGCGAACGGGCCGAGGCGGCGCACCGGCAGGTCGCCGAGCGCGATGTTCTCGGCGACCGACAGCGCCGGCACCAGGCGCAGCTCCTGCGGGATGGTCACGATGCCGGCCGCGATGGCGTCGTGCGGGCTGGCGAAATGGCAGAGCCGGCCGTCGACCGAAGATGTCGCCGCGGTCGGGGCGATGCACGCCGCCGAGGATGCGGATCAGCGTCGACTTGCCGGCGCCGTTCTCGCCGACGATGGCGTGGATTTCGCCGAAGGCCGACGTCGAAATCGACGCCGTCGAGCGCGACCGTCGCGCCGAATTGCTTGCCGATGGCCTCGGCGCGTGCGGCAGGATGGCTCATCGCATCAACGCGGCACGAAGGCGACCTGCATCTTCTCGTCGGTGAACTTGCCGCGCTCGATGATCACGTCGTTGTCGAGCGCGACCGTGCAGTCGCGCATCGGCACGTCGTAATGGCCCTTGGTGGTGCGCTTGCCGCCGCCCTGCGAGTTGGGACCGGTGGAGAACAGGAAATTGCCGGCGAAGCAGCGCGCGCCGGCGTGGTGGCGCGTCGGGTCGGCGCCGTTGAGCGCGATCGCGTCCCAGCGCCCCTGCGGATTGAGCCCCCAGCCGAGATGCGAGATGGCGTGGCCGTCCATGTCGTCGGGCCGCGCCTTGTTGCCGTCGAGCCAGTCGCGCATCAGCTTGGCGTCGAGACCGCCCTCGATCGAGCGGATGAAGCCGTCGCGGATGTCGAGCCGCACCTCGTCCTGCACGTAGCGGCAATAGGGCAGCACGACGATGTCGCCGGGCGCGAGCACCACGGTGCCGTTGGCCGAGCCTTCGTTCGGGAAGGTGTGCACGTGGCCGGCGCCCCAGTGATCGAAGCGGCCCGGCGCTTCCGCGTAGCCGTACTGGATCATGGTCGGGTATTCGCCGAGCTTCACCGTGAGGTCGGTGCCGCCCGGCCGCGTGATGCGCATGGTCTTGGCGCGCTCGAGCCGCGAGCCCGCATAGGCCACGGCCTCCTTGAGGCCGGGCGGCGACATCAGCGTCTCGAGCTCGTCGGGCGCGTCGATCACCATCAGCACGCGGGTGCCGGCGTCGCGCGCCTCCTTGAGCCAGCGCGTGAACAGCGGGATGTGCAGGCAGACCAGCATGTCGGCCGACTTGATCGCCTCGAGCGTGCCCTTGCAGCGGCCGACGGTCTCGACCCCGACCTTGGTCCACGACGGCATGGCGTTGACGCACATCTCGTAGGCATCGGCGCCGAAATCCTCCGCCGCCGCGAAGGCGGCGGAGACGTAGTCGCGGCGCGCGCCGAGATCGCTCAGCAGCACGATGGTCTCGCCCTTTTGGACGTTGCAGAGCTCGAATTCCTTGCGGAAGAGCATCGCCAGCTTGGCGTGGTTCAACGCTTCGTGCATGGGCTGACTCCTGCCGATCTCCGATTCGTAGGGTGGGCAAAGGCGCGCTCTTGCGCGCCGTGCCCACCTCGCCCGCGGCGCAGCGCGCGTGCACGGCGTGCACCCGTCGTCGGCGAGAGCCGAGTTCGTGGACCGCGCCTTTGCCCACCCTACAGCGCTCAGCATGACGCCGAACACGACTTACGCAAGAGCCGGCGCTATTCCGCCGCCTCCTTCCAGATGCGGCCATGGCCCTTGGGCTTGGCCTTGAGCCGCAATTCCTTGAGCTCCTCGCGGTCGCGGACGCTGTTGCGGAAAATCTGCTCCTTGCCGGCGAGATATTGCGGCGGGCAGTGGATCGCGGGCGCGCCGTACCAGGCGGCCGCGCGCATCGCGAAATACGGATCGACCAGGTGCGGGCGCGCGAGCGCCACCAGGTCGGCGCGGCCGGCCGCGATGATGGTGTTGACCTGATCGGCGGTGGTGATGGCGCCGACGCACATGGTGGCGAGCCCGGCATCGTTGCGGATCTGGTCGGAGAACGGGGTCTGGAACATGCGGCCGAACACCGGCTGCGCGTCCGCCACGGTCTGGCCGGTCGACACGTCGATGAGATCGCAGCCGGCCTCCGCGAACGCCCGCGCCACCTCGACCGCGTCGTCGCCGGTGAGCCCGCCGTCCACCCAGTCCGTAGCGGAAATCCGCACCGACATCGGCTTCTCGTCGGGCCAGGCGGCGCGCATGGCGCGAAACACTTCGAGCGGGAAGCGCAGGCGGTTCTCGAGCGCGCCGCCGTATTGGTCGGTGCGATGGTTGGTCAGCGGCGAGATGAAGCTCGACAGCAGGTAGCCGTGCGCCGCGTGCAGCTCGACCATGTCGAAGCCGGCGCGGTCGGCGCGCTTCGTCGCCGCCACGTAGTCGGCGATCGTCTGCTCCATGTCGGCGCGGGTCATCTCGCGCGGGACCACGCTGTGCGGGAAGTAGGGCAGCGGCGACGCCGAGATGATCGGCCAGGCGCCCTGCTCCAGCGGCTCGTCGATACCTTCCCACATCAGCTTGGTCGCGCCCTTGCGGCCGGCGTGGCCGAGCTGCATGCAGAACTTGGTCTTCGATTGCGCGTGCACGAAATCGACGATGCGCTTCCAGGCCGCCTCGTGGGCGTCGTTGTACATGCCGGCGCAGCCGAGCGAGATGCGCGCCTGCGCCGACACATCGGTCATCTCGGTGAACATCAGGCCGGCGCCGCCGATCGCGCGCGAGCCGTAATGCACGAGATGCCAGTCGGCCGGCATGCCGTCCTCCGACGAGTACTGGCACATCGGCGACACCACGACGCGGTTCTCGAGCGTCATGTTGCGCAGCCGGAACGGCTGGAACATCGGCGCGACCGGCTTGGCGGTGTCGGCGTCAAAGCCGAGCGCCCGCGCGTCGCGCGCGACCAGGCGGTCGGCCTCCTGCACGAATTCGGGCGCGCGCAGCGCGAGGTTGTCGTAGGTGATCGCCTTCGAGCGCGTCATCAGCCCGAAGGCGAAGCGGGTCGGGTCCATGTCCCAGAAGCGCTTGACGTGCTCGAACCACACCAGCGAGACGTCGGCGGAGTGCTGCGTCTTCTCGACCTCCTCGCGCCGCTGCGTCTCGAAGTGCGTGAGCGCCGCCGCCACGTCGCTGCCGCCGGTCGCGCGGAACGCCTCGTAGAGCGCGATGCCGTCCTCCATGGCGAGCTTGGTGCCGGAGCCGATCGAGAAATGCGCGGTCGCCTTGGCGTCGCCGATCAGCACGACGTTGCCGGCGGTCCAGCGCTCGCAGCGGATGGTCGGGAAATTGCGCCAGATCGAGCGGTTGGTGATCAGGCGGTGGCCCTTGAGCTCGTCGGCGAAGATGCCCTCGACGAACCGCGCCGAGGCTTTCTCGTCGAGCTTGTCGAGCCCGGCGCGGGCGTAGGTCGCCGGATCGGCCTCGATGATCCAGGTCGAGCGCCCCGGCTCGTATTGGTAGCAATGGGCGATGAAAATGCCGTGCGCGGTCTCGCGGAAGAAGAACGTGAAGGCGTCGAACGGCCGGGTCGAGCCCATCCAGGAAAAGAAATTCGGCCGCAGATCGACGCTCGGCTGGAACTTGTCCGCGAAGGCCTCGCGCAGGCGCGAATTGATGCCGTCGGCCGCGACCACCAGATCGGCGTCGAGGATCGCCGGATCGTCGGGCGAAATCTCGGTCTGGTACTTGGTGTGCACGCCGAGCGAGCGGGCGCGCCGGCCCAGAATCTTCAGCAGCGTCCCGCGCGAGCAGCCGCAGAAGCCGTTGCCGCCGACCCGGTGCGTGGTGCCGCGGAAATGGATCTCGATGTCGTCCCAATAGGCGAAGTGGCCGATGATGGCGCGATAGCTCTCGCGGTCGTAGGCCTCGAAGGTGTCGAGCGTCTGGTCGGAAAAGACCACGCCGAAGCCGAAGGTGTCGTCCGGCCGGTTGCGCTCGAAGATGGTGATGCGCGCCTGCGGCCACGCCTTCTTCATCAGGATCGCGAAATAGAGGCCGGCCGGTCCGCCACCGATGACGTGAACCTTCATGCGCACCTCCGATCGCGGGTCCTCCCGTCATGCCCGGGCGCCGCGCATCCACGTGGCTGGCGAAACAGGCGCATGCCGGGACAACCGGCCATGACGATCGGCAATTACTTTAAGCTTAAAATATCCACCGACAAGCTTGAAGCCTCGAAATTTTAAGCTTAAAGTATATCGGCTGGCCGGGCCGATTCCCGGCCGGCGGAGGCAGGCGATGGCGCTCGCAGGCAGGCATGCTTTCGTCACCGGCGGCGGACGCGGCATCGGCCGCGCGGTCGCCGCCGCGCTGACCGGCGCCGGCGCCGCGGTCACGGTGATCGGCCGCAGCGAGAAACCGCTGCAGGACGCGGTCGATGCCGGCGATGCCGCCGGCTTACGGGGTCGCCGACGTGACCGACGCCGCGCAGGTCGGCAAGACGATCGAGAGCGCCGAGAAGGACCGCGGACCGGTGACGATCCTGGTCAACAATGCCGGCTCGGTCGAGACCGGCCCGTTCGCCAAGGCCGATCCACAGGTTTTCCAGAACATGTGGAACGTGCACCTCATGGGCGCGGTGCATGCGAGCCAGGCGGTGCTGCCGGGGATGGTCGAGCGCGGCTTCGGCCGCATCGTCAACGTCGCCTCGACCGCCGGCCTCAAGGGCTATCCCTATGTGAGCGCCTATTGCGCGGCGAAGCACGCGCTCGTCGGCCTCACCCGCGCGCTCGCGGCCGAGACCGCCACGCGCGGCGTCACCGTCAACGCGGTCTGCCCGGGCTACACCGACACCGACCTGGTGCGCGACAGCATCGATCGCGTCGTCGAAAAGACCGGGCGCGCCCGCGCCGACGTGCTCGCCGAATACCTGCACGACACCCCGATCGGACGCCTGATCCGGCCCGAGGAGGTCGCCGCCGCGGTGCTCTATCTGTGCTCGCCGGCGGCGGCCGCGGTCACCGGCACGACGCTCGCCGTCGCGGGAGGAGAGATGTGAGCGTGATGGAAGACGCGCACGATCCCCCTCGATGCCGAGACCAAGGTCACCGAGCGGCCGCACGACCACAAGGACGAGCTGCGCCTGTGGCTGCGCCTGTTCACCTGCAAGGAGATGATCGAGAGCGAGGTGCGCCGGCGGCTGCGCGACAGCTTCGAGGTCACGCTGCCGCGCTTCGATCTGTTGGCGCAGCTCGAACGCGCGCCCAACGGCATGACGCTGGGCGAGCTCTCGCAGCGCATGATGGTCACGAACGGCAACGTCACCGGCCGTGGTCGACCGCCTGGTCGAGCAGGGCCTGATCAATCGCCGGCCGTCGCCGAAGGACCGCCGCGCCCAGATCGTGAGCCTCACCGCCGAGGGGCGTCGCTTCTTCCGCGCCATGGCGCGCGCCAACGGCGACTGGATCGGAGACATGTTCGCCGAGCTGTCACGGCCGACGAGATCGAAACCCTGATGCGGCTCCTGGCCAAGACCAAGGCGTCGGCGCGCAAGGCGATCGGCAACGGAGGCGCGCGATGAGCGCCGCCAACCCGGTCACCTTGCCGCTCGCCGGCTACCAGGCCCGGCACGTTCGGCTCGCGGTCGACGGCAAGGTCGCCACCATCACGCTCGATCGCCCCGAGAAAAAGAACCCGCTGACCTTCGAGAGCTACGCCGAGCTCGCCGATCTGTTTCGCGCGGCCGCCAAGGACAAGAGCCTCAAGGCGATCGTCGTCACCGGCGCCGGCGGCAATTTCTGCTCCGGCGGCGACGTGTTCGAGATCATCAAGCCGCTGGTCGAGATGGCGACCGCGGAGCTGCTCGATTTCACCCGCATGACCGGCGAGGTGGTCAAGGCGATGCGCGCCGCCCCGCAGCCGATCGTCGCGGCGGTCGACGGCGTGTGCGCCGGCGCCGGCGCCATCCTCGCCATGGCGTCCGACATCCGCATCGGAACGCCGACCGCCAAGGTGGCGTTCCTGTTCAACCGGGTCGGGCTCGCCGGCTGCGACATGGGCGCCTGCGCGATCCTGCCGCGCATCATCGGCCACGGCCGCGCGGCGGAGCTGCTCTATACCGGCCGCGTGCTCGGCGGCGAGGAGGCCGAGCGCTGCGGCTTCTTCAATCGGCTGGCCGCGCCCGACGCGGTGCTGGCGCAGGCGCACGCATTGGCCGCCGAGCTCGCCGCCGGGCCGACCTTCGGCAACGCCATGACCAAGCGCATGCTCGAGATGGAATGGGCGATGTCGGTCGAGACCGCGATCGAGGCCGAGGCGGTGGCGCAGGCGCTGTGCATGGAGACCGAGGACTTCGCGCGCGCATTCCGCGCGTTCGCGGCGAAGCAGAAGCCGGTGTTCGAGGGCAACTGAGATGGGCCTCGACGAAACCCTGAGCTGGCCCTTCTTCGACGACGGCCATCGCGGCTTCGCCGCGGCGCTCGACACGCTGGGCCGACGCGACCCTGCCCTCGCTGCCGCACGACGACGTCGATGCGGCGTGCCGGGCGCGCGTGAAGGCGCTCGGCGAGGCGGGCTTCCTCAAGGCGGCGGTGCCGGCCGAGCACGGCGGGCTGCATCCGCGGCTCGACGTGCGCACGCTGTGCCTTGCGCGCGAGATCCTGGCGTTCCGCGACGGCCTCGCCGATTTCGCCTTCGCGATGCAGGGGCTCGGCACCGGCTCGATCTCGCTCTACGGCTCGGCCGAGCTCAAGGCGCGCTATCTGCCGCCGGTGCGCGAGGGCCGCGCGATCGCGGCCTTCGCGCTGTCCGAGCCGGAGGCCGGCTCCGACGTCGCCGCCATGGCGACCACCGCCACGCCGGACGGCCCGTCGCATGTCCGCATCGACGGCAGCAAGACCTGGATCTCGAACGGCGGCATCGCCGACCATTACGTGGTGTTCGTGCGCAGCGGCGAAGGCGCCGGCGCCAAGGGGCTGTCGGCCTTCGTGGTCGATGCCGATACGCCGGGCCTGCAGGTGGCCGAGCGCATCGAGGTGATCGCGCCGCATCCGCTCGCGACCCTGCGCTTCGACGGCGTGCGGGTGCCGCTGTCGCATCGCCTCGGCCAGCCGGGCGACGGCTTCAAGGTGGCGATGGCCACGCTCGACATCTTCCGCTCGACCGTCGGCGCCGCCGCGCTCGGCTTCGCCCGCCGCGCGCTGTTCGAGACGATCGAGCGCGCCGCCACGCGCAAGCTGTTCGGCGCGCCGCTCGGCGACCTGCAGCTGACGCAAGGCGCCATCGCCGACAGCGCCGCCGACGTCGATGCCTCCGCGCTCCTGGTCTACCGCGCCGCCTGGACCAAGGACCAGGGCGCCGCGCGCGTGACCCGCGAGGCCGCGATGGCCAAGATGGTCGCCACCGAGGCGGCGCAGCGCGTGATCGATCGCGCCGTGCAGCTGCATGGCGGCGCCGGCGTCACCAAGGGCGTCAAGGTCGAGGAGCTCTACCGGGAGATCCGGGCGCTGCGCATCTACGAGGGCGCGACCGAGGTGCAGAAGGTGGTGATCGCGCGCGAGCTGTTGAAGAACCGGCCGGCGAAGCCGGCGCTCGCGGCGGAGTAACGCGACTACGACGAGGAAACGCGAGGAGTGTTGCGTAGTCATGATGGACTTTGGCGAGGAGCGACAGCCATGACCCCGTCAGCGCATCTCGACACATTCGCGCGCGACAACCTGCCCGCGCGCACCGAATGGCCGGACTTCTTGTTCGACCTGCCGGAGCTCAACTATCCGGAGCGGATGAACTGCGTGGTCGAGCTGCTCGACCGCTGGATCGCTTCCGGACGACGGCGATCGGCCCTGCCTGATCTCGCCGACCGAGACCCTCACCTACGCGCAGCTGGCCGAGCGGGTGAACCGCATCGCCAATGCGCTCACCCGCGATCTCGGCATGGTTGCCGGGCCATCGCGTGCTGCTGCGCGGCCCCAACAGCCCGATGATGGTCGCCGCCTATCTGGCGGTGATCAAGGCCGGCGGCGTGGTGGTGGCGACCATGCCGCTGCTGCGCGCCAAGGAAATCGCCTATCCGATCGCCAAGGCCAGGATCCGGCTCGCGCTCTGCGACCATCGGCTCGCCGACGAGATGGAGAAGGCGCGTCCGCTCAGCCCCGATCTCGACCGCGTCGTCTATTGGGGCGGCGGCACGCCCGACGCGCTCGAAGCGCTGATGGCGAAGCCCGGCTACGAGTACTTCACCGCCTGCGACACCGCGAGCGACGACGTCTGCCTGATCGGCTTCACCTCGGGCACCACCGGCGAGCCCAAGGGCACCATGCATTTCCACCGCGACATGCTGGCGACCTGCGACAGCTACGGCCGCCACGTGCTGCGCGCGCAAGCCTCCGACCGCTTCATCGGCTCGCCGCCGCTCGCCTTCACGTTCGGGCTCGGCGGCCTGGTGCTGTTTCCGCTGCGCATCGGCGCCTCGACCATCCTGCTCGAAAAGGCCGCGCCCGACGATCTGCTCGCCGCCATCGGCAAATATCGGCGCCACCATCTGCTTCACGGCGCCGACCGCCTATCGGGCGATGCTGGGCAAGCTCGGCGAGCACGACATCTCGTCGCTGCGCAAATGCGTGTCGGCCGGCGAGGCGCTGCCCAAGGCCACGTTCGACGCCTGGCTCGCCGCCACCGGCATCAAGATCCTCGACGGCATCGGCGCCACCGAGATGCTGCACATCTTCATCGGCTCGCCCGAGGACGCGATCCGGCCGGGCGCGACCGGCAAGCCGGTGCCCGGCTACGAGGCGCGCGTGGTCGACGACAACGGCAACGAGGTGCCGCCCGGCACCATCGGCCGCCTCGCGGTGCGCGGTCCGACCGGCTGCCGCTATCTCGCCGACAAGCGCCAGCGCCAATACGTGCAGAACGGCTGGAACATCACCGGCGACACCTACCTGATGGATGCCGACGGCTACTTCTGGTACCAGGCGCGCTCCGACGACATGATCGTCTCGTCCGGCTACAACATCGCCGGTCCCGAGGTCGAGGCCGCCCTGCTGGCGCATCCGGCGGTCGCCGAATGCGGCGTGGTCGGCGCGCCCGACGACGAGCGCGGCCAGATCGTGAAGGCCTATGTGGTGCTGCGGCCGGGCTATGCCGGCGACCAGGCGTCCACCAAGGTGCTGCAGGAATACGTCAAGGCGACGATCGCGCCCTACAAATATCCGCGCGCGATCGAATACGTGACCGCGTTGCCGCGCACCCAGACCGGCAAGCTGCAGCGCTTCGAGCTGCGCCGCATGGCGTCCGACGGCGCGTCCCGCAAGCTTGCGTCCTAACCGCCGTCCCGTAGGGGCGACCCTTGTGGTCGCCCTGTTCGTGGCCGTCGCGGGCGCCCACAAGGGGCGCCCCTACCACGATCTAGAATCGTCAGGAGACACAAAGTGCCCGAAACAGATGCCCTGCACACGGTGCTGAACCCGGCCGGCTGGCCGCGGCCGAAGGGCTTCGCCAACGGCATTCTCGCGCGCGGCGAGATGGTGTTCGTCGGCGGCATGATCGGCCAGGACAGCCAGGGCCGCTTCGCCGAAGGCTTCGTCGCGCAGATGAAGCTCGCGCTCGAGAACATCGCCGCGGTGCTGACGGAAGCCGGCGCCAAGCCGCGAGCACATCGTGCGGCTGACCTGGTACGTCCGCGACATCGACGAGTATCTCGCCGACCTGCCGGCGCTCGGCGCCGCCTATCGCGAGGTGATGGGCCGGCATTTCCCCGCCATGGCGGTGGTCGAGGTCACCCGGCTGGTCGAGCCCAAGGCGCGGCTCGAGATCGAGGCGACGGCGGTGCTGCCGGCGTGATGGCCGCGGATACGGCCTCTCGAGATCAATGCACGTTGACGCGGCGAATTACGTTTCGCGTAATCGCCGCTTGCGACGTCGAGCCCGTCCGCATCGTTTTCATGCTACGCCTGAAGTCGATTCCAAATCGCGGCAGGCGCATGGACATCGCATTGGCCGGCGCGGTCGATCGCCGGACCTTCCTGAAGGCTTCGCTGGTCGCCGGAGTTGCCGTCGTCGTGCGGCCGCTCGCGGCCGCCGCGCAGCCGGCGAGCTTCGACGCGCGAATGACCGCGTCCGACTCCGGCTGGCGACGGGGCGCGGCGACGGCCGCGCGCCGCATCGACGGCCGGCCCAAGGTGACCGGCGCCAAGCTCTACGCCGCCGATTTCCGCGCGCAGGACATGCCCGGCTGGCCGCGCGCAGACCGCCCACGCGCTGCTGCTCAAGACGCCCGACGCGACCCACGTGTTCGAGGGGATCGACCTCGCCACGCTCGACCGCGAGCTGACGCCCGACCGGGTCGTGCTCGCCGAGGACCTCGCCAAAGCCGGCGATCACCGTGCCGAGCTTCTACGCCGGCGATCTGCTCTGCCCGGCCGGCAAGACGCCGCTCTATCTCGGTCAGCCGGTCGCGCTGCTGATCTGGAACGATTTCGCCCGCTTCGCGCTCGCCAAGCGGGCGCTCCAGTTCGCGCAAGCGGCGTGCTGCGCTTCGGCGCGCAAACCGGCCCGGTCGCCGAGAAACCTTACGCGGCCGCGCGCTTCGTGCGCGTTGCCGGCCCGACCCCGGAGGCCGAGGACGTCTATTCGCCGATGCTCGCCGGATGGACCTTTCCGGTCCTCTACCAGAAGGATGATCGACCGCAATGGGCGGTGCCGTCGGCGACCGGCTCCGACGCGAGCCGCGCGTCCTATCTACGGCGACCAGATCCGTGCCGAGATCGACGCGGCCGGTCCCGACCGTCTCGTGCTCGATCGCACGTTTCCAGACCCAGTCGATCGACCAGGTGTTCATGGAGCCGGAGGCCGGCCTCGCCTGGTACGACAGCGGCGCGCGCAAGCTCGAGCTCGTGATCGGCGTGCAGTCGCCGCAGCAGGCGGCCGCCAGCGTGGCGACGCTCGTGTCGAAGAATGCCGCCGACCAGGCGGTCGGCACGATCGTCGCGCATTGCGCCTATGTCGGCGGCGCCTTCGGCGGCAAGGACCACACCATCTATCCAGCTCTACGTCGCCTTGGCCGGCCTGTTCTCGCCCGACCGCCCGGTGCGTCTCGCCAACGATCGCTTCGACCAGTTCCAGTTCGGCATCAAGCGCCACGCCGTCGCGCACGCGCAGCCGGATGGCGGTCGACCGCGACGAGCGGCCGGATCACCGCGTTCGCCGCCGACCAGGATCTCGACGGCGGCGGCCTCGCCAATCTCTCGGCCGCGGTCGCCTTCGTCGGCGCCACCGCCTCGATCGGCATCTACGACGTGCCCAAGGTCGACGTCACGACGGTGGCGCGGCACTCGCGCGCCGTCACCGCCGGCTCGATGCGCGGCTTCGGCGCGTTGCAGACCATGACGGCGCTCGAGGTGATGATCGACGAGGCCGCGGCGCGCCTCGGCCGGGATCCGGTCGCCTTCCGCAAGGCCAACCTGCTCAAGACCGGCGGCAAGACCATGGTCGGCAACGTGGTCTCGGGCGCGCTGCGCAGCGGCGAGGTGCTCGACCGCCTGGCGTCGAAGCCGCTCTGGACCGGCCGCGCGGCCGAAAAGGCCCGCCGGGCCGCCGCCGCACCGAGCAAGGCCTATGGCGTCGGTCTCGCCTGCGTCAGCACCGTGTTCGGCAGCGGCTCCGATCCGGCCTTCGCGCTGGTCGAGATCGATCCCGCCGGCCGCGTCACCCTCACCTCGCAGGCGGTCGAGATCGGCACCGGGATCGCGACCGCGCTCGCGGTGCGACGTGGCCGACAAGCTCGGGGCCGCCGCCGACGAGGTGAAGCTCGGCGTGCTCGACGGCTGGGACGTGCTCGGGCTGGTCACGCCGGACGATCCGTTCACCATCACCCGCGAGCAGCAGGACGCGGCGGCGAAGAATCCGCGCTGGGTTCCCGACGTCGCGCAGGACACCACCGCGTCGATCTCGGCCCATGTCCACACCGCGGTCGCCGCCGAGGCGGCGAACGTGATCCTCCGCTTCGGCCTCTGGCCGGCCGCGCAAGGCGATCTGGTCGGCCGGGCCGTTCGGCGGCCAGGCGGCCGGCGAGTTCGTCCGCTTCGAGGACGTGCGTTTCGTCGACGGCCGCTTGACCGCCGACGGCATGGAGCCGCTGGCGCTTCCCCGCCTCGCCGCCAAGGCGCACGAGCTGGGCCTCGTCGTCGCCGCGATGGTGCACGGCTACAATCGCTGGTCCTGGGCGCATGCCAGCTTCGATCTTCCCGATGGGCGCTACGAGGGCGCGATCGACGCGCTCGCCGTCAAATACGGCGGCGGCGCATCGCCGGCACGCAAGGCGCTGATGACGACGCAGGGCTATCAGCGCTTCGATCGCGTCGCGGTGACGTTCCCGCCGACGCTCTTCGAGCGCATCGGCGTCGGCTACACGTCGGCGAGCGGCAGCGTCGTCGCCGATCGAGATCGACAAGGCGACCGGCGCGGTGGCGATTCTCGATGCCGTGACCGTGCTCGAATGCGGGCGCGCGCTGGTGCCGCAACAGGTCGCCGGCCAGGCGGAAGGCGGCTTCGCCATGGGCGCCGGCTACGCGCTGCACGAATATCTGCCGCTCTACGAGGACGGCCCCGGCGACGGCACCTGGAATCTCGATCGCTATCGCGTGCCGCGCGCCTCCGACCTTCCGGTCTGGAAGCTCGCGATCGACGTGCTGCCGCCGCTCGGGCCGACCGACGTGCCGAAGGGCATCGCCGAGCTCGTCATGATCCCGGTCGCCCCGGCCATTCTCAACGCCATCGCCGACGCGATCGGCAAGCGCTTCGACGCGCTGCCGGTGACGCGCCGAGAAGATCAAGGCGGCGCTCGCATGAAGACGCTCTCCATCAGCATGACGGTGAACGGGGTCGAGCGTCGGCCCGCACGAGGTCCCGGAAGGGCTCTCGATGAACGATTATCTGCGCGAATATCTCAATCTGACCGGCACCAAGTTCGGCTGCGGCATCGGCGCCTGCAGCGCCTGCGTCGTCATCCTCGACAACGCCGGACGGCACCTCGAGCACGGTCCACACCTGCATCACGCCGCGTCGATTTCTTCGCCGGCAAGTCGGTTCGCACCATCGAGGGCATCGCCAAGCGAGGGCGAGCTGACGGCGGTGCAGACCGCCTTCCTCGACCATTTCGCCTTCCAGTGCGGCTACTGCACGCCGGGCTTCGTCAACCAGGCGCAGGTGCTGGTCGAGAGCCTCGCCCGCGCGCCGGTGCCGAAGGCCGAGGTGGAGGCGCGCATTCTCGCCGCCATGGACGGCCATATCTGCCGCTGCACCGGCTATGTCCGCTACTACGCGGCGCTGCGCGAGGTGATCCTCGCCGATCCGAAATTGACGCGCTGAGGGACATCAGCGGCTCAGCAGCGGCAGGCAGCCAGGTGGCGACCAGCGGGAAGAAGAAGATCAGGACCAGCATCAACAGGCTCATCGCGATATAGGGCATGGCCGCCATATAGATCTGGCTCATGGTGATCGTGGGCGGCGCCACGCCTTTCATCGTGAACAGCAGCAGGCCGAACGGCGGGGTCAGCAGGCCGAGCTGCATGCAGATCAGGAACAGCACGCCGAACCAGATCAGGTCGATGTCGTAGCGCTGCACCAGCGGCATGAAGAACGGCAAGGTGATCAGCATCATGCTCACCTGGTCGACGAAGCAGCCGAGGAACAGCAGGATCAGCAGCATCGCGATCACCAGCGTGGTGACCGACAGCTCCATCCCGGTCACCAGCCCGATGCAGGCCGTTGACGACGCCGGAGAAGCTCAGCACCTGCGAGAACGTGGTGGCGCCGACGATGATGAACAGGATGGTGCCGGAGACCGCGACCGTGCCGGTGAGCGCCTTCATCAGGTTGGCGAAGGTGAGGCTGCGGTAGAGCGCGGCGGCCACGATGGTGCCGGCGGCGCCGATGCGCGGCGGCCTCGGTCGGCGTCGCCCAGCCGCCCGTCATGGCGCCGATCACCAGGCCGAAGATCAAAACGAGCGGCACGCACGTGGGTGACGAACGGCACCCAGCGCGCCAGTCCCGGCGGCCCCTCCGCGCACCGGCTGCGTCCGGCGCCAGCTCGGGCCGCATGCTCGCGCGCGTGATGATGTAGGCGACATACATCGCGCTCAGGATCAGCCCCGGCACGATGCCGCCGATCAGGAGGCCGGCGATCGAGATGCCGGCGAGGCTGCCGAGCAGCACGGTGAGCGCCGACGGCGGGATCAGCATGTCGACGCCGCCGATGCCCATGATCGGTCCCATGGCCATGCGCGGCTCGTAGCCGCGCGCCAGCATGGTCGGCAGCATCAGGCTGCCGAGCAGCGCGGTGGTGGCGATGGTCGAGCCCGAGATCGCCGAGAACACCGTGCCGGCCACGATGGCGATGACCGACAGCCGCGCCGGCACGCGGCGGATCAAGAGCGCGAAGGCGTCGATCGCCTTGAGCGCGACGCCGGTGTGGAACAGCACCTCGCCCATCAGCACGAAGAACGGGATCGGCGTGAGCGAGAAGCTGGTGATCGACTGCACGGCATTGCGGGCGAGCTGGGAAAGGCCCGGCTCGCCGCCGAGGAAGAGCATGGCGCCGACGACGTTGAGCAGCAGGAACGCGAAGGCGACCGGGAGCCCGAGCCCCATCACGGCGACCAGGCCGCCGAACAGCAGCAGGCTCCCCTCGATCCAGGTCATGCGGTCAGCTCACCGACGTCGCCTCGATGCGGCGCGTCCGCGCGCCCTTGAGCAGGCGATCGAAGCGGAACACGAATTCGATCGCCAGCAGCACGAACGTCGCCGGCAGCGGCGCCAGCAGCCACCATTCCGGGAACACGAGGTTCTTGATGGTGATGGCGCCGAGCCGCCAGCTGTCATGGGTCATCGCGAAGCCGTAGCGGACGAGCACGACGCAGACCGCAAAGCCGAGCAGGTCGCCGACCGCCTCCATCAGCCAGGCCACGCGCGGCGGCACCAGCGTCAGGATGAGGTCGAGCCGCACGTGCTGGCCGCGCCGCAACAGCCAGGGCGCCGTCAGCAAGGTCATGACATAGAGCGCGTACTCGGAGACTTCGTTCGCCCAGCATGAAGCCGCCGCCCACGGTGTTGCGCAGCACGATGTCGGCGGTGACGACGATGACCATGGCCAGCAGGATCAGCGCCGCGACGCACGGCGAGCGCGTCGAACAGCCGGCCGAAGGCGGTGGAGAGACGGGTCATGGCGACTCTTCGTCTGGGCGAGCGCATCCATGCCCGTCATCCTGAGGTGCACCGCTGCGTCTCGAAGGACGAGGCGGCCCCGGCGTGCGGCTATGCTTCGAGACGCATCGCAGCGAACCGTGCCTGTGCAGCCGTCCGGGCTCGGCCCGCGCGCGAGCGCCTCAGGATGACGGGCTAGAGGATTCGCGCGCGGACGTCGTCAATTCCCCGCCAATTGCCGCAGCTTGGGTCCGCTCTCCGGCGCGCGCTTGATCACCGACTGCCAGGCCACCTCGTAGGCGCGGTCGAGGAACGCCTTCGACGGCGCCCGCGCCGAAGTCGAGCGCCGCGATGCCGGCGGCGGCCTGGCGCTCGCGCTGCGCCTTGATCTCGGCGACCTTCTCGCTGTCGAGCCCTTCGAGCCACAGCGCCGCATCGTTCAGCACCTTGCGCTGCGCGTCGTTGAGGCCCTTCCAGACGTCCTGGTTGACCAGCACGTTGACCTCGACCGAGTAGAACGGCGGCTCCATGCGGAACTTGGTCACCTTGTCCCAGCCGAGATCGAAAATGCCGGTCACCGGCCAGCCGTAGCCGTCGACCACGCCGCGCTCGAGCGCGGTGTAGACCTCGCCCGGCGCCGTGGTGATCGGCGTGCCGCCGAACGCCTCGACCACGTCGCGATAGACCGGCGTGACCCGGATCTTGAGGCCGGTGAAATCGATCTTGTCGATCTTCTTGTTGAGATAGATGTGGAACGGCACGTTGTGGAACTGGCGGGCGAGATATTGCGAATTGAGCTTCTGGTTGTGCAGCTGGTTGATGTAGTCCCAGGTGCCGTTCTTGCGCTGCTCGCTCATCGGCTTGCCGTTGAGCTTGAAGCCGTCCGCCTCGGGCATCAGGTTGGTGTAGAAGGCGCCGGTCACGTTGGCGATGTCGACGACGCGCGTGCGCACCGCATTGCCGACCTCGAACGGCGGCACCGCGCGCGGGCCGCCGATATAGTTGATCTTGAGCACCCCCTTGCCGTCGGCGTTCACTTTCTCGATGAAACGCTCGAAATTCTTCGAGAATTCCGTGCCTTCCGCGAACGACGAGACCGCCCGCAAGGTGATTTCCTGGGCCGTTGCCGGGGCCGGGGCGGCGGACGCCGCCAGCACGGCGGCGAGAGCGGCGATCGATACCGAACGCATGATGGTCCCTCCGGATGAACTAAGAGCCTGTCGGACATATATACTTTTGAATACAATCGCGGCCGTAGCGCCCTAAGTCAATTGTGGCGCGCGAGACGGTCGGGTGCCGGAGAGAGGACGCCGATGGCAGAACGGTCGTTCAAGCAGGAGGTCGCCAAGCTCAAGCTCGGCGCCGGCGAGGAATTCCGCGGCGAAGGCATCCTGGCGGTCACCAAGGCGCTGCTGCAGTCGGGCGTCTCCTACGTCTCCGGCTACCAGGGCGCGCCGATCTCGCATCTGGTCGACGTGCTGGCCGACGCCAACGACATCCTGCAGGAGCTCGGCGTCCGCTTCGAGGCGAGCGCCAACGAGGCCGCCGCCGCCGCGACGCTCGCCGCCTCGGTCAACTATCCGCTGCGCGGCGCCGCCACCTTCAAGTCGACGGTCGGCACCAACGTCGCCTCCGACGCGCTCGCCAACCTGGCGTCCAGCGGCGTCACCGGCGGCGCGCTCATCATCGTCGGCGAGGATTACGGCGAAGGCTCCTCGATCATGCAGGAGCGCAGCCACGCCTTCGCGATGAAGTCGCAGATCTGGCTGCTCGACCCGCGCCCCAACCTGCCCTCGATCGTGCAGGCGGTGGAGAAGGGCTTCGAGCTGTCGGAAGCCTCCAACACGCCGGTGATGCTGGAGCTGCGCATCCGCGCCTGCCACGTCTACGGCAGCTTCACCACGCGCGACAATGTGCGGCCGGGCTTCACCCTCAAGGACGCGCTGGAAAAGCCGGTGCGCGACACCAACCGCATCGTGCTGCCGCCGGCGAGCTACCTGCACGAGACGGGAGAAGATCGAGAAGCGCTGGCCCGCCGCCGTGCGCTTCGTCACCGAGCACAAGCTCAACGAGTTCTTCGACGGCGACGCCGACGACATCGGCATCGTCATGCAGGGCGGCATGTACAACACCGCGCTGCGCGCGCTCGAGGTCTTGGGGCTCGCCGACGTGTTCGGCGAGAGCCGCATCCCGCTCTACGTGCTCAACGTCACCTATCCGCTGATCGACGCCGAGTTCGTGCGCTTCTGCGCCGGCAAGAAGGCGATCCTGATCATCGAGGAGGGCCAGCCGGAATTCATCGAGCAGGCGGTCAACACGATCCTGCGGCGCGCCGACATCCAGACCCGGATCGAAGGCAAGGGCATGCTGCCGATGGCCGGCGAATATACCGGCGGCGTCATGAAGGAGGGCGTGCGCAAGTTCATCGCGGCCTATCGGCCGGATCTTGCTCGAGGACGGCCGTTCGCAAACGGCGCCGTCCCTGCCGGCCACGTCCGACCGCCTCGCCACGGCGCAGCAGGCGATCGCCGGCAAGGTGCACGGCCGGCCGCCGTCGTTCTGCACCGGCTGTCCGGAGCGGCCGATCTTCGCCGCCATGAAGCTGGTCGAGCGCGAGCTCGGCGCCCATCACGTGAGCTGCGACATCGGCTGCCACCTGTTCTCGGTGCTGCCGCCGTTCAACATCGGCAATGCCACGATGGGCTACGGGCTGGGCGGCGCCGGCGCCGCCGCGTTCAATGCGCGCGAGCGGGCAAGCGCGCGATCGCGCTCATCGGCGACGGCGGCTTCTGGCACAACGGCCTGGCCTCGAGCGTCGGCAACGCGGTCTTCAACAAGAGCGACAACGTCATGATCGTGGTCGACAACGGCTATGCGGCCGCGACCGGCGGACAGGACGTGCTCTCCTCGGCCGCCGACAACACGCATGCGCTCGACCAAGAACCCGATCGAGAAGGCGGTGCGCGGGGTCGGCGTCACACTGGGTGCGCACGCTCACGCGCACCTACGACGTGGCGAAGATGCGCGACACGCTGAAGGAGGCGCTCACCACGGCGGTGAAGGGCCCGAAGGTGATCATCGCGCAGTCCGAGTGCATGCTGAACAAGCAGCGGCGCGAGCGCCCGCTCATGCGCAAGCGCATGCAGGGCGGCGAGCGCGTGGTGCGCGAGCGCTTCGGCGTCGACGCCGACACCTGCACCGGCGACCATTCCTGCATCCGGCTCTCGGGCTGCCCGTCGCTCACGCTGGCGCCCAATCCGGACCCGCTGCGGCGCGAGCCGGTCACCAAGGTGATCAATTCCTGCGTCGGCTGCGGGCTGTGCGGCGAGGTCGCGCATGCCGCGGTGCTGTGCCCGTCGTTCTACCGCGCCTCGATCATCGCCAATCCGACGCGCTGGGACCACCTGAAGCACAGCGTGCGCAGCGCGGTGATCGGCTGGCTGCAGCGGCGGATCGACCGCCGCCTCGCCGCCGCCTGAAGACGACAAGATGGACGCCGCCGTTCCCAAGGTCCGCCCGATCACCATCGCCGTGCTCGCGCTCGGCGGCGAAGGCGGCGGCGTGCTCGCCGACTGGATCGTCGACCTCGCGCAGCATGGCGGCTATCTGGCGCAGACGACGTCGGTGCCGGGGGTCGCGCAGCGCACCGGCGCGACCATCTACTATGTCGAGCTGTTTCCCAAGATCGCCGCGCAGGCGGCCGGGCGCGAGCCGGTGCTGGCGCTGCTGCCGATGCCGGGCGACGTCGACGTGGTGCTCGCCTCCGAGCTGATGGAGGCGGCGCGCGCGGTCGAGCGCGGCTTCGTCACGCCGGACAAGACGCTGCTGGTCGCCTCGACCCATCGCGTGTTCGCGATGACCGAGAAGGATCGCGCTCGCCGACGGCCGGGCGGACTCGGCGGCGCTGTTCGCCGCCTGCCGCGCGGCGGCGCGGCAGCTGGTCGCCTTCGACATGGCGGCGCTCGCGGAGGCGACCGGCAGCGTGGTGAGCGCGGTGCTGTTCGGCGCGCTCGCCGGCTCGGGCGCGCTCCCCTTCCCGCGCGCGGCCTTCGAGGCGGCGATCCGCCGCGGGCAGGTCGGCGTCAACAGCAGCCTGGCGGCGTTCGGCGCCGGCTTCGAGGCGGCGCGCGCCGGTGACGCGACCAGCGCGGTCACCGCCCCTGTCGATCGCGCCGAGCGTGACGCGCCTGCCTGCATTGCGCGAATTGCTGCGCGCGGCCGAGCGCGATTTTTCAGGCGACGCGCGGGCGGTCGGTGGTCGCGGCGCGTCGAACGGCTGGTCGACTATCAGGATGCCGACTACGCCAAGGACTATCTGGCGCGGCTCGAGCGCTTGCAGGAGATCGAGCGGCAATACGGCGACGGGTCGGGCCGGCTGCTGGAGGAAACCGCGCGGCAGCTCGCGCTCGGCATGACCTACGAGGACACCGTCCGCGTCGCCGACCTCAAGATCCGCGCCGAGCCGCTTCGCGCGGGTGCGCGCCGAGGCGCAGGTCGAGGACGGCCAGATCCTCGAGATCGCCGAGTTCTTTCATCCGCGCACGCAGGAGATCGCCGACACGCTGCCGGCCGGGCTCGGACGCTGGCTGATGCGCACCGGCTGGGCGCGCGCGCTGGTCGATCGCGCTCACCCGCAAGGGCAAGGTCGTCAAGACCACGTCGGTCGGCGGCTTCGCGCTGCTCTACCTGCTCTCGAAGCTCAAGCCCTGGCGCCGCCGCTCGCTGCGCTTCGCCGCCGAGCAGGCCGCGCTTGGCGGCGTGGCTCGACCTGGTGGCGGAGACCGCGCGGACCGATTACGCGCTCGCCTTGCAGGTGGCGCACATGCGCAACCTGGTCAAAGGCTACGGCGATACCCACGAACGCGGGCGCGCCAAGTTCGACAAGCTGGTGGCGCTGCTGCCTCGGCTGCGCGAGCGCAGCGATTCCGCCCCACTGCTCGAAGGCTTGATCAAGGCCGCGCTCGCCGACGAAGGCGGCCAGGCGCTGGACAAGGCCATTGCCGAGCTCGACGGCATGCCGGCGCCGACGACCAGCCGTGCCACCGCCGCAGCGCCGCAAGTCTCATAGCTGTCTCATAGCTCTGGCGCTTCGTCGTGCGATGAGCGAAGCTAGGCCGTGAACCCCCGCGTTTTCATACGGAGGACCGCAATGTCATACGACCTCGATCAATTCGTCTCGGATTGCCGCGCCATCCTCAAGCGCGATCCCGGGCCCGCCGGCCGCGAGGAGGTGCGCGTCCAGCTCGAGCGCCTGCTCGCCAATCCGGAGTTCGTGCAGCGAATATTGCGGCGACCAGGTGCCGCGCGGGTTGAAGGTGCTGTACGAGGATCCCGACCTCGGCTTCCAGGTCCTCGCCCACATCAACGACAAGGCGCGGGTGTCGCCGCCGCACGATCACGGCGCGTCCTGGGCGATCTACGGCCAGGCCACCCATTGGACCGACATGATCGAGTGGGATCGCGAGGACGACGGCGCCGACGGCAAGGCCAAGCTCAAGCCGGCCAAGAAGTACCGGCTGCTGCCCGGCCATGCCGGCATCTATCAGGACGGCAAGATCCATTCGATCGACTATCCCGATTACGCGCGCTTCATCCGGGTGACCGGCACCAACCTCGACAACATCGATCGCGTGCGTTTCGATCTCGCGTCCGGCAAGGTGCACCAGATGACGCCGCAGCAGGCGACGTGAGCCCGCTCGCCGCGCGACCTCTGCCATCGGGCGTCACGGTGCAGCCGCTCGCAGCCGGCTGCCGTCAAGGCCATGCTCGCCGACGGCGAGGAGCTGGCGCTCATCGACCTGCGCGAGGAGCTGATCTTCTCGCAGGGGCACCTGCTGTTCGCGCGCTCGGTGCCGCTGAGCCGGCTGGAGCTGAAATTCGCCCGCCTGGTGCCGCGGCTCTCGACCCGCATCGTGCTGTGCGACGACGCCGACGGCCTGGTCGAGCGCGCCGCCGAAATCCTGCAGCGCTCCGGCTACAGCAATCTCTTCTATCTCGACGGCGGCGTGGCGGCCTGGGCCGCGGCCGGCCTGGTGCTGTTCTCCGGCGTCAACGTCCCGAGCAAGGCGTTCGGCGAGTTCGTCGAGCATGCCAGCGGGACCCCGAGCATCAGCGCCGACGAGCTCGACCGGCTGATCCGCGACGGCACCGACATGGTGGTGCTCGACAGCCGTCCGTTCGACGAATACCACCGCGTCTCGATCCCGACCTCGGTCAACGTGCCGGGCGCGGAGCTGGTGCTGCGCGTGCGCGACATCGCGCCCTCGCCCGACACCATGGTGGTGGTCAATTGCGCCGGGCGCACGCGCAGCATCATCGGGGCGCAGTCGCTGATCAACGCCGGCGTGCCCAACAAGGTGGTGGCGCTGCGCAACGGCACCATGGGCTGGACGCTCGCCGGGCTCACCTGCGACAGCGGAAAGAGCTGCGCGCGCGCCGCAGCCGTCCCGCGACGGATTGGCCTGGGCCAAGTCCGCCGCCGCCGAGGTTGCAAAGCGCACCGGCGTCGAGCGCATCGATCGCGCGACGCTCGAGCGTTGGCGCGCGGACGAGGAGCGCTCGCTCTACCTGCTCGACGTGCGCGATCCGGCCGAATACGCGGCCGGCCACGTTGCCGGCGCCGTCTCCGCGCCCGGCGGACAGCTGGTGCAGGCGACCGACCAATATGTCGGCACGCTCGGCGCGCGCATCGTGCTCATCGACGACGCCGAGGTGCGCGCCCTGATGACGGCGTCCTGGCTGCGGCAGATGGGCTGGAAGGACGTGTTCGTGCTGGCCGAGGCGGGCGACGAGACCGGCTGGCCGGCGCCGCCGGTCCTCGGCTCCGCGCCGCGCGCGGAGCTGCGCATCGATTGCGCCGGCCTCGCCGCGCTCATCGCCCGCAACGAGGCCACGATCGTCGATCTTTCGCTCAGCCGCGACTACCGCAAGGCGCATATTCCGGGCGCCTGGTTCGCGATCCGCTCGCGACTGGCGCGCGGCGCTCGCAAAAATACCGCTGCGCGGCACGCTCGTGCTGACGTCGGAGGACGGAGTTCTCGCCGGGCTCGCGGCGCGCGAAGCGCGCAGCGCTCGTCGATAGTCCCGTCCGCTATCTCGACGGCGGCAACGCCGCCTGGCAGGCCGCCGGACATTCGCTGACCGCCGACGACCCCAAGATGGCGGACGAGCCTGTGGATATGTGGCTCAAGCCCTACGAGCGGCCGAATGACACGACCACGGCGATGAACGAATATCTGTCGTGGGAGGTCGACCTGCTCGCGCGCATCGAGCGCGACGGCACGACCAATTTCGCGCAATTCCGGTCGTGAGGCCGAGACGCGACGGTTCGACCACCTCGTCGAGAGCGTCGCCCCGAGAGAGACTCGCATGGTCCAAGTTCCGCGCATCAGCGCTCAACACCGCCATCGAGCGGTACGATCCGCTCGAGGCGCCCGACCCGCAACAGTGGCTCGCGCTCGACGAATCCGAGCGCATCGACCTTGTCGAGGACTACCACCGCGACGCCGGCATTCGTCTTCCCAATCTGAAGAGCGCACGCGACGATCCACGCGGTAGTCGAGAACCAGATCGCGCTCGGGGACGAGTTGCCGGTCGAGCGCACGCTCCGGCGTCTCATGGCCGAAGGCCTCGACCGGCACGACGCGCTCCACGCCATCGGCATGGAGCTCGCGGTGCACATGAACGATCTTGTCCGCAAGGGCGAAGCCGGCGCCGATCCGAATCAGCCTTACTACGACGCGCTCGAGCGACTCACGGCGGAAGGCTGGCGGCGCTCGGCGGACGAGCAGGACGAAGAGCCTACGGAGGCCGATGCGAATTCTCGACGGATTGGCCGCTTTCGCGCCCATTGCCGGTCGAGGCGATCCACGCCGCCCGGGCGCACCGCGAACATCATGACGCCGGTATTTCGTGGAAGCGATCGACCAACTACCGGCAGGCCGAGCGTAAGCCCGACAGTTCAGAATGCACTGTTTTTCATCTTTCACCTGCTCGGCGAGTGGCGCGAAAAGTCGGCCTATCGGCCGCTCGCAAAGCTGCTGCGTCGACCGGCGGATGAAATCGACGCCATCTTCGGCGGCGCCACCACGGAGACCAGCCATCGGGTCATGGCCGCGGTGTTCGACGGCGATCCGCAGCCGCTCTACGACGTGATCCTGGAACCTGAGGCAGACGAGTTCGTCCGGTCGCGGATGTGCGAGACGCTCGCGATGCTGACGCTTGCGCGATGAGCTGCCGCGCGCAGAGGCCGCGCGGTTTCTGCGGGCGTGCTATTCCGACCTCAAGCCGCGGAACGACTGCTTCGTCTGGCACGGCTGGCAAAGCGCCATCGCGATGCTCGGCCTCGTCGAGCTGAAGCCGCTCGTCGAGGAGGCCTTCCGGCGCGGCTATATCAGCCCGGGCTGGTTGAGCCTCGAGGACTTCGAAGGAGACCTGCAACGGGCCGTCGAGGGGGCCGCTCCGGCGCCATGGACCCGCAAACGAGTTCGAGCTTGTTCGGCGACACCATCGAGGAACTGTCGGGCTGGGCTTGCTTCGATCCGGACGACGAAGAGGACAGCGAGCGACGAAGCCGGTGTTTGGGACGACCAACGCCGCCGAATGTCCCGGCGGTCAATCCGTTCAAAGGCGTCGGCCGCAACGACCCGTGCCCTTGCGGCAGCGGCAAGAAATTCAAGAAGTGCTGCCTGAATAAGCACAGCGTAGAGGCCTCCATGCCGTCCGGCGTCTTCAATTCGACCCTGCTCAAGCATCTGTGGGGCACCGACGAGCTGCGGGCCATCTTCAACGACGAGAACCGCGTTCAGAAATGGTACGACTACGAGGCGGCGCTGGCGCTGGCGCAGGCCGAGCTCGGCATCGTCCCGCAGGCCGCCGCCGCCGAGATCGCCCGCAAGGCCAAGGTCGGCAATGTCGACCTCGAGGCGATCGCCGCGGAGGTGCGTCGCATCAAGCACCCGCTGGTGCCGGCGCTGCGCGCGCTGCAGGCGATCTGCGACGGCGACCACGGCGAATATCTCCACTTCGGTCCGACCACGCAGGACGTGCTCGACACCGGCACCATGCTGCAGATCAAGGACGCGCATGCGGTGTTCCTGCGCGATCTCGAGGACATCGGGCGCGAGCTTTATCGGCTGGCCGAGCGGCACAAGGACACGCCGATGGCCGGCCGCACCCACGCGGTGCAGGCGCTGCCGATCACCTTCGGCCACAAATGCGCGATCTGGCTCGCCGAGACCGGCCGCAACCATCAGCGCCTGACGCAGTTGCAGGACCGCGTGTTCGTCGGCAGCCTGGTCGGCGCGGTCGGCACGCAAGCGTCATTCGGCGAGCGTGCCTTCGAGCTCGACAAGATGGTGATGGCGCGGCTCGGCCTCGGCGTCGCCGACATTTCGTGGCAGCCGGCGCGCGACCGCCTGGTCGAATATGTCGGCGTGCTCGGGCTGATCGGCGGAGGCCTCGCCAAGATCGCCAACGAGATCATCACGCTGGCGCATACCGAGATCGACGAGCTGGCCGAGCCGTTCAACGAAGGCAAGGTCGGCTCCTCGACCATGCCGCACAAGCGCAATCCGTCGACCACCGAAGCCGTCGTCGCGGTCGGCCGCACGCTGCGCTACACGGTCGCGCTCATGCACGAGGCGCTCATGCAGGAGCACGAGCGCGACGCCTCGCTGTGGCGGCTCGAATGGAAGGCGCTGCCGGAGGCGTGCCTGATGACCGGGGCGATCCTGGCACAGATGAAGCAGGTGCTGGCAGGCCTCGAGGTGCACGCCGACAGGATGCGCCGCAACCTCGACGCGCTCGGCGGCTTCCTGCTGTCGGAGCGGGTCATGTTCGCGCTCGCGGACAAGATCGGAAAGCAGACCGCGCACGAAGTGGTCTACGAGGCTTCGATGCACGGCTACGACAAGGGCATCACCTTCGAGCACGCGCTCATGGAGAACCCGCGGGTCGCGCAGGCGCTCGGAACCGAGGAGCTGCGGTCGCTGCTCGATCCGACGACCTATGTCGGTCTGGCTCCGGCCATCGTCGAGCGCGTCCTCGCCGAAACCCGCGCGGCCGGCTGGATCAAGGGACTCTGATACCTCGCCGATCGCACGCTAGCGTGGCGCAATTGCAACGCATGTCGCAATCCTGCGGGCTCGGGCATCTCCTGGCGCTGCCCGTTAACCAGTCGTTAACCGTGGTCAAGCGATGTACGACGCACGGCCAATGTCCTGCGATGGAGCGGTGCGATGCTTGATGGAAAAGCCTTCAGAGCGCATTTTCCGGACGACCCGGATGCCGATCTTACGGGCTACGTGGAGGCCCCTCGCCTGCTCAATTCCGCCGCGTTGCTCGAGGCCTTGGCGGCGCTCGAGGACGAGTTCAGGACGATCCTTCGCCAAAATGCATCCTCGACCGGTTAGCTTCCAGAACCGAGGACCGATCGCCTGGCTGTGCCGATAGCGGCTTTCATCCCCGGGCCCACAAGCCGATAAGAGGCGATTGGTCGCTCGGTTATCGAGTGCTCGGCCTCAGAGTCGTTCCCGAGCGATCTGTTTCCGCCCGAGCCCCTGGCGCGGTTCGCCTGATCCATCGATATCGGACCGA
Organism: uncultured Alphaproteobacteria bacterium; assembly: GCA_963708765.1. GTDB lineage: Bacteria > Pseudomonadota > Alphaproteobacteria > Rhizobiales > Xanthobacteraceae > VAZQ01. Next base: position 157,514 of record CAVPTV010000024.1, read on the forward strand.
CTCTCCGGGCCGCCGTTCCACTGATTCATCCAATTTTCGCTCGTGACGCCGGTTTTTCTGCGGGCGCTCGCTGCTACATTGCGCCGTCTCGACCTCATCCAGACCCAGTCACGAGGAAAGCCATGCCCAAGAAGCAGATCGTCTCCAGCAAGATCCGCCAGCCCAGCGGACACTTCTCGCACGCCACCGCGATCGCGGCGCGCGGCACCCTGGTCTTCATCTCGGGCATGACGTCGCGTCGCGCCGACGGCACGATCGCGGGCATCGGCGACGTGGAAGCGCAGACCCGGCAGGTGTGCGAGAATCTCAAGGCGGCCGTCGAGGAGGCCGGCGGCACGCTCGACGACGTCTGCCGCGTCGACGTCTATGTCCGCAACATGGAGCACTTCGACCTGATCCACAAAGTGCGGCGCGAATACTTCAAGGCGCCGGCGCCCGCCTCCACCATGGTGGAGGTGTGCAAGATGACGTCGCCCGACTACCTGATCGAGATCAACGCGATTGCGGTCTGCCGTGACAGGAGCCAGACGCCAGTAGACGGCAATCGGAAGGCCAATCGCGCTTGCTCGATCCCGACTACTGATTGCTGACGACTGGTCTCAGCATCGTGAAGAAATCGTCGACCACGCAATAATCCATGTAGCCGAGCCGCGCGATCGGGCGCATGCGGCGGATATCGAGCATGCCGTCGACGATCACGCTGTCGTCGACGTGGATGTTGACGACCTCGCCGATGACGATCGAGCTGTCGGCGGTCTTGCCGTTCGAGCCCACCAGCGCGACGGTCTGATTGTACTTGCACTCGAGCGCGATCGGCGACAGCGCGACCCGCGGCGGCTTCACGAAGCGCGACGGCACCATGGCGAGGCCCGCCACCTCGGGCTCGCTGACGCCTTCATCGAGCTCGGCGGAGGTCTGGTTCATCTCGGTGCGCAGATCGAAGGTGGCGAGATTGAACACGAATTCGCCGGCGATCTCGGCATTGCGCTGGGTGTGCTTGCGCCCGGCGCTCGAGAACATCACGAACGGCTGCTTGCGCCCGGCCACCAGGTTGAAAAAGCTGTAGGGCGCGAGATTGACCAGCCCGCTCGGGGTGATCGTGGTGATCCAGCCGATCGGCCGCGGCACCACCAGCGAGGTCACCGGGTCGCGCGCCAGATTGTGTGGCTCGGTGCGGGGATCGTAGTCCATGCGATGCGGTTCCTGAGTCCACCCGGCGGCGAGGTCTTGCGAACGAGCCGGCGCTATCTGCGGCGGCCCGGCGAGCCGCTGGCGCATCGCGCGCGTGAGGCTGCCGGCCTGCCAGATCTCGATCATGCGATCGGAGAACGGCCGCGCCTGCCGCCGCGCGCCGGAGCCGACATTGCGCACTTCGCCGGTCGCGAGGTCGAGCTCCAGCTCTTCTCCCTGTGCGACGATGCCCGTGACACCCGGACAAACCACCATCGGCAGCCCGACATTGAGCGCCTTGCGGATGAACGCGGAGTCGCAGGATTCGACGACCGCGGCGGCGATCCCGGACTCCTTCATCGCCACGCAGGCATGCGGATGGCTGTGGTGGCCGAAGTTCCGCCCCGCGACCACGAGATCGCCCGGCCGCACCTGCTCGCGGAACTCGGGCTGCAGCTCGGCGAAGCACATCGCCTTCAGCGCCGGGATGTCGAAGGTCGCGAGATCCGGCACCTTGCGAGTACTGGATGATGCCGTCGTCGGCGCTGATATTGTCGCCGAACTTCCAGACGCGGCCGCGGATGACGCGTCGTCATGCACTGGCCCTCGATGCACCGACCGTTTGGTCGGCGAGCATGACGCGCGGATCGGCGATGCGGCCGGCGACCGCCGACGCCGCCACCACGTAAGGGCTCGCCAGGTAGGAGCGCGACGAGCGGCTGCCGTTGCGGCCGTGATAGTTCATCTGGTGGGTCGAGATCGACACTTCATCGTCGCACAGCACGCCTTCGTAGCCCCAGCAGGTGGTGCAGCCGGGCGCCAGCACGGTCGCGCCCGCCGCGACGAAGGTTTCGAGCAGGCCCTCGCGCGCGGCCTGGCGCGTAGACCTCGCGGCTGCCGGGCGTGATGTACATCGTGACCGCGCGGTCGATCTGGCGGCCGCGCAGGATCGGCGGCGGCGGCGCGCAGGTCGTCGAGCCGGTTGCCGGCGCAGGAGCCGATCGCCGCCTGATCGACGCGCAGCCCGGCGACCTGCTCGAGCCTGACGGCGCCGTGCAGATCGGGCGGCACCGTCACCATCGGCGACAGCGCCGAGAGATCGTAGCTCGTCTCGAGCACATAGCCGGCGTCGGCATCGGCGGTCAAACAGGTGATAGGGCCGCCCCTGCGCGCGCTCGCTGCACATAGGCGAGCGCCTTGTCGTCGACCGGCATCAGCGCGGTATCGGCGCCGGTGTGGTAGGCGCAGGCGAGCAGCGACTGGCGCTCGTCGAGGCTCAGATGCGCGATCGCCTGCGCCGACGAACTCGATGCAGCACTGCGACAGCGCGATCGCCGGTGGCGAAGTCGCGGATCAGGATCTGCGCGAGGTCGCGCAGCAGGACGCCGAACGGCAGCCGGCCGGTGAGCTCGATGCGGGCGGATCGCGGCACCATCATCCAGTTCTCGTCGGTGATCTGGGTGACGATCACCTCGGACGAGACCGAGATGTTGAGCGCGCCGAGCGCGCCGATGCTGGCGATGTTGGGCTCGTCGGAAAACACCAGCAGTGCCCGGCCGCGCGAAACCCGTTCTCGGTCAGCACGAGGTGGCGCAGGCCCGATGCCGGCGCCGAAGAAATTCTCGACCCCGTTGCGTGCACGCGAAATCCTTCATCTCGCGGTGGCTGAGGTAATACGGCGAGCCCATCGCGGCCGAGGTGGTGTGGTCGACCACCATGATGACCTTGTCGGGGCGCGCGACCCGGTCGACGCCGATCTCCTGCATCATGCGCTTGCGCGCCTGCCAGGCGAGCTCCTGGCAGCAGGTGTAGTCGGGCGACACGGTGACGTATTCGCCGACCTCGACGGCGCGAGCGTCCGGCGGCGCGCGCCACGATCTTCTGCGCGACGGTCTGGCCCACGGATGCTCCGGTCTTGCCTGTGTCCTGCAAGGCTATTCCAGCTTGACGCCGCTCGCTTGAATCACCTGCTTCCATTTCTTCTGTTCTTCGTCGATCAGGCTGCGGAACTCCTCCGGCGAGGTCGGCGCCGCCGTCGCGCCCAGCTTGTCGATCTGGCTCGCCACCTCGGGCAACCTGAGCGCCTCGACCGCGGCGTCGTGGATCTTGCTTCAGCACCGGCGGCGGCATGCCGGCCGGCGCGATCAACCCGTACCAGCTGTCGGAGACGACCCGCGGGAAGCCGCTCTCCACCATGGTCGGCGTGTCGGGCAGCGACGGCGAGCGCTGCTTGCCGACCACGGCGAGCGCCGTGAGCTTGCCGGCGCGGATGTGCTCGAGCACCGCCGGCAGGTCGGGCAGCATGATCTGCACGTGCCCGCCGAGCAGGTCGGCCACCGCCGGCGCGGCGCCGCGATACGGCACGTGCACCATCTTGATGTTGGCCTCGATGTTGAACAGCTCGCCGGTCAGGTGGATGGTCGTGCCGGCGCCGGCGGAGGCGAAGTTGACCTTGCCCGGATTGGCCTTGCGTAGGCGATGAGATCGGCGACCGACTTGAAGCCGCTCTGCGGGCTCGCCACCATCACGCTCGCCGACCCGCCCGACCGTCGTGATCGGCTGGATGTCGCGCGCGACGTCGTAGGGCAGATCGCGTCATGAACGGGATGATCACCAGCGCCCCGCCGCCGCTGATGCCGATGGTGTAGCCGTCGGGCGCCGCCTTGGCGACGGTGTCGACGCCCAGCGCCCCGCCGGCGCCGGCCTTGTTCTCGATCACGACCGGCTGCTTGAGGATGGCGCTCATCGGCGGCCCGATGGCACGCGCCAGCGAGTCGGCCGGGCCGCCGGCCGCGAACGGCACGATCAGCCGGATCGGCTTCGACGGATAGTCCTGGGCGGACAGCGGCGCCGCCGCCAGAGCCGACGACGGCCGCAAGCAGGCCGGCGATGATGCTCTTCTTCACGGCAGCTCCTTCCGGGCGCGCTCGGTTGGCCACGCTCGGTCGGGCGGCGCTCACTCCGCCTGGATGTTCGCGCTCTTGATCAGCTTGGTGAGCCGGGCGGCATCCTGCTGCAGATAGTCGGCGAATTCCTTCGCCCGGCAGCAGGAAAATCTCCGCGCCCTGCGAGGTGAGCTTCGCGGCTGACGTCCGGCGAGGTGAGCACCTTGCTGATGACCGCGGTGAGCTTCTCGACCACCGGCTTCGGCGTCGCGGCCGGCGCCGTGATGCCGTACCAGGTGGCGACATCGAAGCCCGGCGAGGCCGAGCTCGTCGAGCGTCGGCAGATCGGGAAGCTGCCGCGCGCGCTTCATCGTGGTGACCGCGAGCGCGTTGAGCTTGCCCGACTGGATGTGCGGCAGCAGCGGCGGCGCGTTGAGGAAGGCGAGATCGATCTGCCCCGCCAGCAGGTCGGTGATCGCCGGCGCCGCGCCCTTGTAGGGAATATGCGTGAAGTCGACGCCGGTCATCTGCTTGAACATCTCGGCGGCGAGATGCGGCTGGCTGCCGTTGCCGACCGAGCCGTAGTTGAGCGCGGCCGGCTTCGATTTCGCCAAGGCGATCAGCTCCGGCACGCTCTTCACCGCCAGCGAGGGCACGAACCACCAGCACGTTCGGCACGTTGGCGACCATCGCGACCGGCGCGAAATCCTTGATCCCGTCGTAGGTGAGCTTGGCTCAGCGCCGGCGTCACGATGTGCGAGGAGGCGCCGGCGATCAGCAGCGTGTAGCCGTCGGGCGGCGAGCTCGCCACATGCGCGGCGCCGATCGCGGTGGCGCCGCCCGGCTTGTTGAGGATCACGATCTGCTGCCCCAGCAGATCGCTCATGCCGGCCGCGACCGTGCGCGCCAGCAGGTCGGCCGGTCCGCCGGCGGCATACGGATTGACCAGCGTGATCGGCTTCGACGGGATAGTCCTGCCCGCTTGCGGCGGTCGCGATCATGCCGATCGCGAGCGATGCCAGCCAAATCCTCACACCGCCCATGCCTGCGCTCTCCTTGTCGATGCGTTCCGTCACTGGCTGCGCGGAACCCTTGCTGGCGTCCCTTAATGTCAATAAGCTGACTTTTTGCGTTTTGCAAATGGATCGCGCGCGTCGCGCACGCCGGAACGCGGCTGCGGACAGGCAGGCAAGATCGGATGAAACTGCATTGGTCGCCGCGCTCGCCGTTCGTGCGCAAGGTCATGATCGCCGCCCACGAGCTCGGGCTCGCCGACCGTCTCGACTGCGTGCGCACCGTGGTCGCCACCACCAAGCCGCACGCCGCTGCTGATGGAGGAGAATCCGCTCTCCAAGATTCCGACGCTGGTGCTGGACGACGGCACCGTGATCTACGATTCTCCGGTGATCATGCGAATATCTCGATCGGCTGCACGACGGGCCGAAGCTCATCCCGACCGCGCTCCCCGAGCGGATGACGGCGCTGCGCCGGCAGGCGCTCGGCGACGGCTTCCTCGACTTCCTGCTGCTGTGGCGAAACGAGCGGGAACGGGCGAGCATCCGTCCGACGTCCATCTGTCGAGCTATGCGGAGAAGCGAAACGCCATCCTGCCCGCCCTGGACAAGGAGGCCGACGACCTCGCGGCGACGCCGTTTTCGGTCGGGCACATCGCGATCGGCTGCGCGCTCTCCTATCTCGACTTCCGCTTCGCCGCGGACGATTGGCGCGGCGGCCATCCGCGCATCGCCGCCTGGCACGCGACCTTCGCGGCGCGTCCCTCGGTGCGCGCCACCGATCCGATCGACGATAGTTGATGGCTTGGTCAGCGCGACTGCGCGGCGGCGCGATCGGCATCGAGCTCGTGCGAGGATCGTGCCCAGGCGGTCGCGCGCCGACTCCTGCAGCTGCTCGAACAGGCTGTTGCCCTTGCTGTCGATCGCGACCACCAGCGGGCCCAGGTCCTCGACGCTTGAGCTTGACCAGGCGGTAGTGCGCGACCAGGTCCTCCCAGGCCACCGCGACCACCTCCTTGATGGCGTCCGAGAGCAGCGGGCTGCCGCCGCCCAGGAACGACAGATAGACGCAGCCGACCTCCTTCATGGCGTCCGCGCAGGCGCGGTCGAGGCCGCCCTTGCCGCCGACCGCGCGCAGATCGAAATGCCGGATGATCCTCGGCATCAGCGGGTTGAACCGCGTGCTGGTGGTCGGGTTCATGTAGAGCACCTCGAACGCGCCGTCGCGGTCGCGGCTGTAGCTGCCGAGATGGAAGAACGTGCCGCCGGTGATGTCGATCGGCAGCGGCCGGCCGGCCTCGATGTGCTCGATGATGCGATGGTGCGTCGGCAGGCCGGCGGTGATGACGATCTCGCCGTCGAGCGTCACGAAATCGCCGGCCGTGAGGGTGCGGACCTTGGCCTCGGTCAGCGGCAGGGTGAGCTTCACGGTCGCGCTCATCGGTGGCCTCGAGCCTCTATTCGAAGCGGACGATCTCGCCGCTGTTGTAGATGCGCGCGCCGGCGCGCCGGTTGATCCAGCAGTTGAAGCACACGGCGACCGGCGTGAAGCCGTGGCCGGAGCCGTATTCGACGTGCACCGCCAGCGCGGTGGTGTCGCCGCCGGTGCCCATCGGCCCGAAGCCGGTCTTGTTGACCGCCTTGAGCAGGCGCTCCTCCATGGCGGCGAGGATCGGCTCGGGATTGGTCTGCCCGAACGGGCGCAGGGTCGCGGTCTTCGCCAGCTTGGTGCAATGGTCGAAGCTGCCGCCGATGCCGACCCCGACCACCACCGGCGGGCAATGCTGCGAGCCGGCCTTGAGCACGCACTCCATGACGTATTTCTCGATCACGTCGAGGGTCGGGAAGCTGAAGATTTCGAGCGCCGCCCAGCGCCCGGACCCGAGCGCCTTGGGCGCACAGGTGATCTCTACGTAGTCGGCGCCGTCGACCAGATCGTAGCTGACGATCGGCATGTCCTTGCCCTTGTAGCCGCGCTCGTTGGTCAAGGGATTGGTGACGTGCTTGAGGATCGGCGGGTTGATGGTCGCGACCAGATGGTCGAACCCGTCGGAGATCGCCTGCTTGATGTTGCCTTCGAGCCGCGCGGCGGTGCCGATCTTGACGAAGTAGACCGGGATGCCGGCGTCGGAGCAGACGTGGCGATCGGTGGTTTCCGCCGCATGGGCGCTCTTGAGCATCATGGCGAGGATCTTGCGCGCGCCCTCGTTGCGTCTCCGCCTGGTAGGCGCTGCGCAGCGCGTCCTTGGTGTCCTCCGGGATTTTCTTCAGCGAGCTTTCGTAGAGCTGCGCCGAAACCGATTTGACGATCTCGTAGGTAATGGCCACCGGCGATCTCCAGGCCTGCGTCGCGGTCCGATCAGGCCGCTTACCCGCGCTCTTCTCGACCGAACGAGACAACCTGTATAGATGTTTCCCGCGATGGCCGCTTGTTCGCAATAGAGGCAACAAAGGTCGATGACAACCCGGACGACGCCGCGCCTGCTCGCGGTCAGCCAGATCCCGCCGGATCTGCGCGCCGCGCTCGCGCAGCGGTATGAGCTTGCCAACTACGACGACCTGAAGGGAGCGTCCGGGGAGGCGCCGATCGCACCCGGTTTCAATATCGCGGTGACCATGGGCGTCTACGGCGCGAACGCCGCGCTCATGGACAAGCTGCCGGACCTCCAGCTGATCGCCTGCAACGGCGCCGGCCTCGAGCGCATCGATCTCGCCGAGGCGAAACGGCGCGGCATCGCGGTCTGCCACACGCCGGACGAGCTCGCCGAGGACGTCGCCGACGGCGCCATCGCGCTCACCTATGCGATCATGCGCCGCGTGGTCGAGGCGGACCGGTTCGTGCGCGCCGGCCGCTGGGCGAAGGAGCGCATCGCCCCGTCGCGGCGGCTCGCCGGCAAGACTGTCGGCATCGTCGGCCTCGGCCGGATCGGCACGCTCGTAGCGATGCGGGCAGAGGCCATCGGCATGCGGGTGCGCTATCTTGGGCGGCGGCCCAAACCCGATGCGCCCTACCCGTTCGTCGCCGACATCCTGCAGCTTGCCGCCGAAGCCGACGTGCTGATCCTGTCGTGCCCGGGCGGCGAGGCAACCCGCAACCTGGTCGATCGCGACGTGTTGGAGCGGCTTGGTCCCGACGGATATCTGGTCAACGTCGCGCGCGGCTCGGTGGTCGACGAGGCCGCGCTGATCGCCGCGCTTGCAGGACAAGAAGATCGCCGGCGCGGCGCTCGACGTGTTCGCCTCCGAGCCGAACCTCGATCCGCGCTTTCTTGCACTCGACAACGTGGTGCTGGCGCCGCACTCGGCCTCGATCACGCACGAGACCAGGGCCGCGATGCTGGCGCGGCTGCTCGGCGACATCGAGGCGTTCGTCGCAGGGCGCCCGTTCTACGACGCGGCGGCGCGCGCGTGATCGATCCACAGGGAGAATGCTCTTGAGCAACGCAATCGGCCGATCGCGCGAGCTGCTACGCTATGACCACGTCATGATCGACGTGATCGTGGAGGGCCAAGGACCCGCGATCGTGCTGCTGCCCTCGCTCGCGCGCGACTCGGAGGACTATGACGACGTCGCCGAGGGGCTCGCGGCCGCCGGTTTCCGCGTGCTGCGGCCGCAGCCGCGCGGCATCGGCCGCAGCACCGGTCCGATGACCGGGCTGACGTTGCACGATTTCGCGCGCGACATCGCCGAGGTGATCAAGGCGTTCGGCGACGGCCGCGCGGTGGTGGTCGGGCATGCCTACGGAAACTGGGTGGCGCGCATGACCGCGGCCGACTATCCGCAGCACGTGCGCGGCGTGGTGATCGCCGCCGCCGCGGCGAAGAGCTATCCGCCGGAATTGACCACCGCGGTCACCCAGGCCGGCGACCTTGCGCTGAGCGACGAGGAGCGGCTCGAGGCGCTGCGTTTCGGCTTCTTCGCGCCCGGCAACGATCCGACGGTCTGGCTCACCGGCTGGTACCCGCAGATCCGCGCCAGCCAGCGCGCCGCCGCGGCCGCCACCAGGCAGAGGAATGGTGGTCGGGCGGCACCGTGCCGCTGCTCGATCTGCAGGCCGAGAAAGACCCGTTCAAGCCGCCCGAGAAGCGCAACGAGATGAAGGACGAGTTCGGCGACCGCGTCACCGTCGTGGTGATTCCGAACGCCAGCCACGCGCTCATCCCGGAGCAGCCGAAGGCGGTGGTGGACGCGCTCGTCGCCTGGACCCGATCGCTGCCGTAACGCCGCGGGCGTCGCCGCCGCGTTGTCACCCACCGAAGGGACCTCCGCCATGGCCGGCTGCCTGTCGCACGTGCGCGTTCTCGATCTCAGCCGCGTGTTCGCCGGTCCGTGGGCCGGCCAGATGCTGGCGGATTTCGGCGCCGACGTGATCAAGGTCGAGCATCCGGTCCATGGCGACGACGTGCGCCGCATGGGCGTCGCCCACAAGGACGCGCAGGGCCGCGACAGCGGCGAGACCTCGTCTTATCTGGCGATGAATCGCGGCAAGCGCTCGATCGGCATCGATATCAGCAAGCCCTCCGGCCAGGCGCTGGTGCAGCGGCTGGTCGCGACCAGCGACGTGCTGATCGAGAACTTCAAGACCGGCAACCTCGCGCGCTACGGCCTCGACTACGCGGCGCTGCGGACGATCAATCCGCGGCTCGTCTACTGCTCGATCACCGGCTTCGGGCAATCCGGGCCCTACAGCGAGCTTCCCGGCTATGACCCGATCTTCCAGGCCATGAGCGGCCTGATGAGCATCACCGGCGTGCCGGACGGTCAGCCGGGCGCCGGACCCAATCTCGTCGGCTACAGCGTCTCCGACATCACGGCCGGCTATTACGCGACCATCGCGATCCTCGCCGCGCTCAACCACCGCGACCGGGTTTCCGGCCAGGGCCAGCACATCGACCTCGCGCTGCTCGACGCGCAGGTGCACGCGGTCTCGCATATCGCCATGAACTACCTGGCTCTCGGGCAAGATGCCGGTGCGCGCCGGAGCGGCCTCGCAGATCACCTGCCCGTGGCAGGCGTTCGACTGCGCCGACATGCCGCTGATGCTCGCGGTCGGCACCGACCAGCAGTTTTCGCGATTGTGCGAGACGCTGGGCCTGCCCGAGCTCGCCACGGATGCGCGCTTCGTCACCAACCGCAAGCGCATGGAGCACAAGAGCGTGCTCATCCCCATGCTGGCCGAGCGCTTCAAGACGCGCAGCGCGCGCGAATGGATGGAGGCGCTCAACGCGGTCGGCGTCGCGAGCGGCCCGATCAACGATCTCGGCCAGGTGCTTGCCGACCCGCAGGTGCAGCACCGCGAGATGCTCCGGGAGATTCCGCACCCGCTCTCGGGCACGCTGCGCATCGTGGCCAATCCGGTGCGCTTCTCCGAGACACCGATCGAATACGGCCGCTGGCCGCCGCTCCTCGGCGAGCACACGCGCGAGGTGCTGCGCGACATGCTGGCGATGAGCGAGGAGGAGATCGCCGCGCTCGAGCGGGAGAAGGTGATTTCGTGATCGATCAGCGAGCTGTTGCAACACCATCCGCTGTCATCCCCGCGAAAGCGGGGACCCATCGCGAAGCGGGACGTGTTGCCCGATGGGCCGCCGCTTTCACGGCGACCGATGGTGCAGCGGACACGCGTTGCCGATGGGTCCCCGCTTTCGCGGGGACGACATCCGCGGGATCACCCCGGCAAGCCCAGCACGTTCTTCGCCAGGATGCCGCGCTGGATCTCGTTCGATCCGCCGTAGATCGTGGTCGGGCGCGCCTGCAGGTAGAGGCCGGAGGCGTGCAGCGCGCGATTGCCGTCGAGCGGATCGAGCAGCCCTGCGTTCTCGCCGGCGACCTCGAGCATCGTCTCGGTGATGCGCTGGAACAGCTCGCTCTGGAACACCTTGAGCATCGAGACGTCGGCGCCGAGCGGCTCGCCGCGCCGCAGCTTCTCGACGAAGGTCTCGTAGAGCGCCTTGAGATCGGCGAGATCGAGCCGCAACGCGGTGTAGCGGTCGCGGAACAGCGGATCGTCGTCGACGCCCATGCGCTCGGCCAGCAGCTTGAGGCGGCCGAGCGCGTAGGACGACAGCTTGGGCGAGCCGATCGCGACGCGCTCGAAGTCGAGCAGCGCCTTCGCCATGGTCCAGCCCTTGTTGACCTCGCCGACCAGGTTCGCCTTCGGCACCCGCACATTGTCGAAGAACACCTCGCAGAACTCGTCGTGCAGATCGAGGTTGACGATCGGCCGCACCGTGATGCCGGGGCTGTCCATCGGCACCAACAGAAAGCTGATGCCTTCCTGCTTCTTGGCGGTCTTGTCGGTGCGCACCAGCATGAAGATCCAGTTGGCGTCGTTGGCGAACGTGGTCCAGATCTTCTGGCCGTTGACCACCCAATGATCGCCGTCGAGCACCGCTTCGGTGCGCAGCGACGCCAGGTCGGAGCCGGCATTGGGCTCGCTGTAGCCCTGGCACCAGATGTGCTCGCCGGCGAGGATCTTCGGCAGGAAGATATCCTTCTGCTCCGGCGTGCCGTAGCGGATCAGCAGCGGGCCGAGCATGATCACGCCCATGTCGCTGACCCGCGCGCAGCCGTGCCGCTCGAACTCCTCGATCAGGATCAGATATTTGCTGGCCGAGAGCCCCATGCCGCCGTGCTCGCGCGGCCAGCCGGGCGCCAGCCAGCCGTGCTCGGCGAGCGTCATGTACCAGGGACGATTGTCGCGCCAGTGCAGGCGCCGCAGCGGATTGCGCAGCTCCGGCGGATAGTGCTGCTCGACGAAGCGGCGCGCCACCACGCGGAATTCGTCGTCGGAGAGCGCGTTGAAGTCCTCGCTGGCGCCGGCTCTATTCGTCATCGTCGTCCTCCGCGGCCACCTCGGCATAGCGGGCACGGTGCAGCGCCGCCGAGCCGAACAGGTTCGCCAGCACCATGGCTTTGCGCAGATAGAGGCCGACGTCGTACTCGTCGGTATAGCCGATGCCGCCGTGCATCTGGATCGCCTCGCGGGTGACCAGCATGGCGGCGTCCGAGGCGCGCGCCTTGGCGCGCGAGACCGCGGCGCGCCGGATCGCCTGCACGGACAGAGCTATCGAGCGTGAGCGCCGCCGCCTCGACGCTGGCGCGGGTCAGCGCGACCTGGATCTTGAGATCGGCGGCGCGATGCGCCAGCGCCTGAAAGCTGCCGATCGGCTTGCCGAACTGCTGGCGGGTCTTGAGATAGGCGAGCGTCATCGCGAAGGCGCGCTCGGTGACGCCGAGCAGATAGGCGGCGGTGGCGAGCGTCGCCTCCTCGATCGCCTCGGCGAGGTCGCCGGCGATCGGCTGCGCCGGCGCGTTGTCGAGCGTGAGCGTGCCGTAATGCCCGCCGTCCTGGGTCCGATCGATCGTGAGCGAAACGCCCGCCGCGTCGCGCGCGACCAGCGCGAGGCTCGCCGTCGGCCGCAACCAGAAATGAATCAGCGCCGGCCGCCATCGGCACGAACACCTTGCGCCCCGATAAGCGCCCGTCGCGCAGCACGGTGTCGCCGCCCGGCGTCAGCGTGTTCGGCCGTTCCTGCCAGGCCGGGATGATGATCGTGTCGCCCGCCATGAGCCGCTCGAGCTCGCGCCACCGCTGCCGAGCACGCGCGCCGCCATCGAGCAGGCGATCAGCGGCTCCGGCACCAGGCCGGCGCCGCATTCCTCGGCCAGCGCACAATATTCCCGCATGCCGAGGCCGGAACCGCCGGCCGCCTCGGCGACGCGCAGCCCGAGCCAGCCGAGCGCGCACATCTCGCGCCAGACCGCGCGGTCGAAGCCGGGCTCGGCGTAGCGCAGCGCGCGGACGCGCTTGAGGTCGCCGGCCGGCACGATCGCGCCGGCGCTGTCGCGGATCATGCGGATGCGCTCGGCGCGATCCTCGAGGGCCTCCACGTTTCTCCTCCCTGCCCTTCCGCCGGTCGGAAGGGTAGCAACATTCAGCGTCCCTTGAACACGGGCGCGCGTTTTTCCAGCACCGCGCGGGTCGCCTCGCGCGCGTCCTCGGTGTGCAGCAGCCTGGTGCTGTACTCCTGCTCGAGCGCGTAGCCCTCCTCGACCGGCATGAACTCGACGCGGTTGATTGCTTCCTTGCCCATCCGCAGCCCGAGCGGCGCCTTGCCGGCGATCACGCCGGCAAGCTCATTCGCGGCCGGCAGCAGGCGGTCGAGCGGCACCACCTGATCGACGAAGCCGACGCGATAGGCCTCCTGCGCGCTGATCGGCATCGCCGGTGAAGAACATGCGGCGCAACAGCCCCTGCGGGACGTGGCGCGCCATATGCGCGGTGCCGCCGCAGCGCCCGACATTGATCTCGGGCAGCCCGAAGGTCGCGTTCTCCGAGGCGATGCGGATGTCGCACACCGAGGCGAGCACGCAGCCGGCGCCGAGCGCCGGGCCGTTCACCGCCGCGATCACCGGAATGGCGCAGTGGCGCACCGAACGGAACATGCGCCGCACGATCACCGCGCGTCCCGGATCGTCCTCGACCTTGGCGGCCAGGAACTCGCGCAGATCGAGGCCGGCGCAGAACGCGCGCGAGCCGCTTGCCGACAGCACCGCGCAATTGACGTCGGTCCAGCTGCCGATGTCCTCGAACACCTCGGCGATGCGCTGGTAGAGCGCCATGGTGAGCGCGTTGACCGGCGGGCGGTCGAGCACCACCGACACCACCTTGCCGGCCTTCTCGACGATGATCTCGCTCATGCTCTCCCCTAACGATTCGTAGCCCGCATGAGCGAAGCGCATGCGGGCTCGCCATGGGACCGCGCGGTTCGCTACGCTTCGCTCACCTACGCGGCCAACGGCGCGAACGGCGGCTCGACCCCGGCCGGCAGCGGGAACTCGTGGGCGTTGAGCGTCATCGCCACCATCGTGTAGTAGCCGATCAGCGCGGTGAGCTCGACCACGCCGACCACGCCCCAGAGCGCGAGCGCGCGCCGATAGGTCTCCTCGGACACGACCCGGCGGTCCTGCAGCTCGGCCGCATAGTCGTAGACCGCGAGCGCCTCGGCATCGGCGGTCGTTGGCGGCGGCCGGCATGGATGTCGTCGATCACGGCGCGCGGCACGCCGGCCTGGAGCGCAAAGCCCTCGTGCAGGTGCCATTCGAGCTGGCAGCGCCAGCGCTGCGCGGTGACCAGGATCGCGATCTCGCTCAGCCGCGCCGGCAGGGTGGTGCGATAGCGCAACAGCTCGCCGAGCTGCTGCCACTTGTCGGCCAGCTCGGGCCGGTGCAGCGCGGCGAGGATCGGTCCCTGCACCTTGCCGCGCGGACCGGAGGCGACCGCGTCGTAGACCTTGCGCTGCTCCGGGGTCATCGCCGTGTCCGGCGTTACGAATGGTATGCGCGGCACCTTCGTCTCCTGTTCGTGGCATGTCGAGCGGCCCGATCACGATCATCAAGCGGCGCCCTGGCGGGCGTCCTCGATGCCGAGCTCGCGCAGAATCTCGGCGGTGTGCTCGCCGAGCAGCGGCGGCGCGCGCTCGAAGGCGAGCGGCGCCTCGGCAAAGCGCATCGGGCTCACCACCTGCGGCACCGTCCCGGCGAGCGGATGCGCGATGTCGACCAGCATGCCGCGGTGGCGCACCTGCTCCTCCTCGAACACCTGCGGCACGGTGTTGATCGGACCGCAGGGCACGCCGGCGGCCTCGAGCCGCGCGATCCAGTCGGCGGTGTCGCGCTGCGCGCAGGATTTCGGCGATCAGCGGCGTTGAGCACCGCGCGGTTGCGCACCCGACCGGCATTCTTGGCGAAACGCTCGTCGGTCGCCCATTGCGGCCGCCCGAGCACCTCGCAGCACTTGGCGAATTGCCCGTCGTTGCCGACCACCAGCACCATGTAGCCGTCGCGCGAGGCGAACACGTCCTGCGGCTGGATGTTGGGATGGGCGTTGCCGGTGCGCCGCGGCGCCTTGCCGGAGACCAGATAGTTCATCGCCTGGTTGGCGAGAAACGACACGCCGACGTCGAGCATGCCGATGTCGATATAGTCGCCGCGGCCGGTCTCGTTGCGGCGCGCCAGCGCCGCCAGCACCGAGATCGCCGCGTACATGCCCGACATGATGTCGACGATCGGCACGCCGACCTTCTCGGGACAGCCGCCCGGCTTGTCGTCGGGCTCGCCGGTGACGCTCATCAGCCCGCACATGGCCTGGATCATGAAATCGTAGGCGGCGGCGTCGCGGCGCGGCCCGGTCTGCCCGAAGCCGGTGATCGAGCAATAGATCAGCTTCGGATTGACCGCCTTGAGCTGCTCGTAGCCGAGGCCGAAGCGCGCGAGCGTGCCGACCTTGAAGTTCTCCAGCACGATGTCGGAGCGCTCGGCGAGCGCGCGCACCACGCGCTGGCCTTCCGGCTTGTCGAGATCGAGCGTGATCGAGCGCTTGCCGCGATTGACCGACAGATAGTAGCCGGCCTCGCGCGTCTCCGCGCCGGAGCGGTCCTTGAGGAACGGCGGGCCCCAGCCGCGGGTGTCGTCGCCGGCGCCGGGCCGCTCGACCTTGACGACGTCGGCGCCGAGATCGGCCAGGATCTGGCCGGCCCACGGCCCCGCCATGATGCGGCTGAGATCGAGAATGCGGATATGCGACAGCGGTCCGGCCATGATGATCGATCCGCGAATGCGTGAGCGGTAGGCTACTTGAGCTTCATGTCGATGCGCACCGCGTCGCCCCGGTAGATGCCCTCGCCGGTGAAGACGAGACAGCCGGCGCGGTCGACCACCGAGCGATGCAGGATGGCGACCGGGGCGTTGAGCGGGAGGTCGAGATATTCGGCGGTCTCGACGTCGGCGGTGGCGATGGTGAGGGTCTGGCGCGCATCCTTGATCTGCAGACCGGGGATTTCGGAGACGAGGCGCAACGCGGTCTTGCTGGTCAGGTCCTTCTTCGGGATGCGGCGGGACAGCCGCTCGTCGATGTAAAGCTCGGCGAGCAGGAACGGCGCGCCGAGGCGCGAGTGGCGGCGGCGCAGCCGGCGATAGGACGGCGCCAGCTCGCCGATCGGATGGGGAACGTGCGGCGGCTGCCGGCCGCGCTCGTCCGCGAGCACCTCGATCAGCGCGTCCTTGCGCGAGAGCAGGAGCCCGCTCCAATCGGTCGCCACCTCGCACCAGAGCTGGCCCTGCGGACGCTCGAGCACGAACGTGCCCTTGGCGCGGTAGCGCGCGATCAGGTGCTCGTCCTCGAGGATGCCGAG
This sequence comes from uncultured Alphaproteobacteria bacterium, assembly GCA_963708765.1. Taxonomy (GTDB): domain Bacteria; phylum Pseudomonadota; class Alphaproteobacteria; order Rhizobiales; family Xanthobacteraceae; genus VAZQ01. Next base: position 173,778 of record CAVPTV010000024.1, read on the forward strand.
CGCCTGCCGGATGGTGGCGCGGGCGACGCCGCATTCGGCCGCGAGCTCGTCGACGGTCGAGATCTGCTGGCCTTGCGCCCACTGACCCGACTCGATGCGGCGCCGGAACAGGCTGGCGAGCTGGATGTAGCGCGCGACCGCGGTGCGGCTGAAGTCGACTTTCGGGCCGGTGCTGGCGCGCGCGGGCATCGCGGCTCCTATTCGATCTTGAGGCCGGCGGCGCGCGCGATCGGTCCCCAGCGCTCGGCCTCGCTGCGCAGGAGCTCACGGTATTTCTCGGCCGAGGTCTCGGACACCACGGCGCCGTGCTTGGCCAGGCTGGCACGGTAGTCCGGATCGGCAATCGCCGCCTGCACGGCCGCTTCGAGACGCTTGAGGATATCGCCCGGCACGCCGGCGCGCGTGACGAGGCCGTAGATGTTTTCCACCACCAGGGTCGGATAACCGGCCTCCGCGGTGGTGACCAGGTCCGGCAACAGCGCGGATCGCTCCTGCGCGGTGGTGGCGAGACCGACGAGGCTCTTGGCCGCCACCTGCGGCGTCATCACCGAGAGGTCGCCGAACGCCGCGTCGACCTGGCCGCTGAGCAGATCGGGCAGGCCCGCGCCCGTGCTGCGGTAGGGCACGTGAACGAGATCGATGCCGGCCTCGCGCTTGAGCAGCTCGAGCGACAGATGCGTGGTGGTGCCGTTGCCCGCCGATCCGACATTGAGCTTGCCGGGCTTCGTCTTCGCCAGCGCGACGAATTCCGCCATGGTCTTGACGCCGAGCTTGGGATGCACGGCCAGCACCTGCGGCGAACGCCAGACCAGGCCGATGGTCGCCAGCGCCTTCTCGATGTCGTAGCGCGCGGCGCCGATCGCCGGACTGATGACGAGCGGCCCCGGCGCGCCGAGGAGCAGCGTGTAACCGTCGGGCTGCGCGTTGATGGCGAGCTCGGTTCCGGCGATTCCGCCGCCACCGCCGCGGTTCTCGACGAACACGCTTTGCCCGAGCGGCGCGCGCAAGGCCTGCGCGATCAGCCGTCCGGCGACGTCGGTCGGGCCGCCGGCCGCGTACGGCACCACGAGGCGGATCGGGCGCGTCGGATAATCGGCGGCCGCGGCGGGGGCGCTCGTCGCCGCGAGCGCGAGCAAAATCCCGGGCCACATCCGGACGTGCCGCACCGATCTCCTCCTTCGCCCGGGATGCCCGCAATTCGCTGTTGGTGCCGCTAAAAGCCGAAGAGATAGCTCATTGACCTTTTTCACGCGAACGGTCAAGCGCGGATGCACCGGCCAGATCAGATTCACTTGTCAAACAGCCCTCCGTCTTCGCCCGATAGTCGGGCTTCGACGGACTTAACACCTCGCCCGCCGAAGCTTTAGCGGAAGGCGCGCTAGCCAACGCTTACGCCGCCCGGGCACTTTGATTTTCGGGCGCCGGGCGTCGCCCTTTCCCATTTTCCTTCTCCCTCGCGGACGAGGGAAATGGAGCGCCGGGAGGCGCCGGGGTGCTTGCGAGGCACCCCTGGCGAACCTTGCGAGGGTCCGCCGCGCGCCGTTGCGATCCGGCGCGCGCACCCCAGTGACGTAGGGGTGCGGCGCCTCCCGGCGCTCCACCTGCGGCGCCTCGGCCGGGGCCACGTTCTCCCCGCGCCGACTGCGCCGTTCCGCGCTTCGCTTCAGACGATCGACGAATCGCCAGAGGCGAAGTATTGTTCATGATATGTTCTCTTAGGAATGCTGTCAAGAGGCAGGCAGATTTAGACCGCCCGGAGCCAGGGCGACATCAGCAGGTGGTCAGAGGTGGAGCGGCCTTGCCTGTCGAGCCAGCGGCCTCGCGGCCTTGCGGGCGCTTTCGATAAAGAGCTGCGTGACCGGACTCAACGTCCGGTTTTTCAAGGTCACGATACCGACGGGCGATGGCACGGTGGGCAGATTGACCGGCAGGACCTTGACCGCGAGGCGTTTGGCACCGAACCGCAACAGCGAGCCGGGAAACATCGAGAGGAAGGGACCGGTTTCGACCATGGCAACATGTAACTGAATCGATGTGCTGGTTACGGCAATCCGCGGCACCTTCAGATTCATCCGACGAAACACGTCCACGAAGAGGGAGCCGACCACGGCACTGGGACTTGGGATACTCCAAGGTTCGTCAATCAGCTCGGAAAGCTCGATCTTGCGGCGCCGGCTCCATCGATTCTGCAGCCCCGCCACGACAAAGGTGCGTTCTTCATACAGAATCTGCGCTTCCAGGTCTTCGTCCAATGGCTGCAACATTCGGCCGAGAATGAGATCCACATTTCGTTCGCGCAGTTCGCGGTATTGCTGCGGACTCGTCGACAGCCCCGTCACTTGAAAGTCGATGCGCGGATATTGCCGATAGATCGGGCCAATGATGGCCGGCAGCAGACCGCTGAGCATGGGCTCCGCGCATCCGATTCGCACCTCGCCGGCGGCCGGGTCGGCGAGAAACTCGATCTCCTTCACGCCCTGCCGCAGATCGTCGAAAATTGCATTGCCCCACTTGCGCAACGCGTGGCCGTAAATGGTCGGCTCGACGCCCTGGGATGTACGATCAAAGAGACGCACTCCGAGCGTATGCTCCATGTCGGCGATCGCTCGCGATACGCCCGATTGCGTAAGATTGAGCTGCGCGGCCGCTTTCGCCATGCTGCCCCATTGCGCCACCGATAGCAGCAGACGCAGATCGCGCAGCTTGAGCCGCTGGCTGACGCGGGCGTGCAGGTCCATGAATCGCTCCATATGACTGAAGGTCATATGGATAGCATAAGTTAGCACTACCCGTCATGGCTGGAGCGCGACTATGGTCATCTCTGTCCACTGCGGCATCGATTGAACCGCACTGGCCAATCGGACCGATCGCAGTGGGGCACACCAGGCTGGAGTGGCCTTCGCTGACGGGATTGCCGCAAACAAACAGGGAGCGACTATGCGCTCGCATTTCAAACTGATTGCACGTGCTTCGGTCTGCTGCACCGCGCTGTTGGTTGCCATGGGATTGCCGGGGCAAGCCGAATCCTATCCGACGAAGCCGGTGAAGATCATCAATCCGGCGCCCGCTGGAAACGGACCAGATGTGACTGGCCGCATCATTGCCGATCGTCTGACTCAGGCCTGGGAACAGCAAGTCCTGGTCATCAACCGTCCTGGCGCTGGCGGATTGCTTGCGGCTCAGGCGGCCGTCAGCGCCGAGCGCGACGGCTACACGCTCTACCAACCGAACGCCTCGAGCATGGTAATATTGCCGGTGACGCAAAAACTGCCGTTCGACCTGTCGCGCAACTTCACACCAATTGGCTTGGTGGGTCAGGAGCCATTCGTGATCGCCGTCGCCCCGTCGCTCGGGGTGAGTACGCTATCGGAGTTGATCGCGCTGGCGAAGAAACGCCCGGGTGAGCTCATGTATTCGGCGACGGTTCGCGGCTCGATGCCGAACCTCGCTGGCGAGCGATTTCGGACCGAAGCGGCAATCGATCTGACCTATGTTCCGTATCCCAGCACGGCCCAGGCCCTTGGCGACATCATGGGTGGACGGATTTCGGTGATTGTCGACAGCTTTGCAGGCTTGCGAGGCGCAATCGATGGCGGCACGGTCAAGGTGCTGGCGGTAACGTCGGCCGAGCGATTGCCCGATTTCCCGGACCTTGCGACTGTCGCAGAAGTGATCCCTGGTTTTGCTGCATCGGGTTGGTATGCCTTGATGGCTCCGACCGGCACGCCGGATGAGATCGTGCAAAAGGTCAGTCGCGATTTGCGCGTGGTGCTTGGTCAGCCGGAGGTGCAAGAGAAAATCCGCAAGCTCGGCGCCTACGTACGCCCGACGTCGCCGGCAGAGACCGCCGCTTTCATCCGCAGCGAACAGCAATTGTGGACGCCGGTGGTTAGGCGGCTTCTCGTCGTCGCGCAATGACACGCCTTCAGGCGTCACTTTCACGCTGACACAATCCGAAGCGAACTGAACATCATGTTTCCCGGACAACCAAGCCGAACGCTGCTGCGCGCCGCCATCAGGAGGGCCGCGCATCAGCTCCTCGACGATCCCCGGATCTTCAATGATCCGATCGTCGTCGGCCTGGTGCCCGAAGCCTTCGACCCGGCGATCGTCGACACCCTCGACGATCCTGGCGCGCCGGAGCCGAAACTGTTCCGAGTTTTGTTTGCCATGAGGAGCAGGTTCGCCGAGGATCGTCTGGCGCAGGCGGCTGCACGCGGCGTACGTCAATATGTGATGGTGGGCGCCGGCCTCGATACCTTCCCCTGGCGTCAGCCCGAATTCGCCCGAGAAATGCAAATCTTCGCTGCCGACCATCCCGCAAGCTTGGCCTGGACCCAGGAACGGCTTCGCGAGCGCGGGCTGTCCAAGCCTGCCAACCTGACCTACGTGCCGGTAGACCTCGAAGAGCGGCGGCTCCCGGAGCAATTGGCGGCGTGTGGATTTGACGCCAGGACGGCAAACTTCTGCTCGGTACTCGGCGTGACTCAATATCTTGATCGCGATGCGATTGATTCATTGCTTGGCTTCGCGTCAACGCTGAAATCGGGCAGCGAGATCGTGTTCTCGTTTGCTCCTCCCGACGATGAATTGGATGGGGAGGGCGTCAACGCGATGATTCATTCGGCTAGGCGGACGGCGACGTTTGGCGAACCCTGGAAAAGCCGGTTGCGCCCAAGCGGCCTGATCGAACAACTTACTTCTTTGGGATTTAGCGACATATTCCACTTGACACCCCAATGCGCCCAGCAGCGCTATTTTTCCGAACGGGGCAACACGCTCAGGCCGCCGGGCTGGGAGCAACTCATTGCGGCAATCGTTTGAATACGTCCGCCATTCCTCGCTACGGGTTTCAAGGCGAGCATTGCTCCGCGCCAATCGCCGCCATTCGGGCGGTGCGATGGAGCGCGCAAGCTTCGCAATCTCGTCCAACGTCGGGCGGCTCTGCGGCTTGATCACCGCTTCGGTTACGGACTGCCGATCTGGCCGCCGCGATCCGTCAAAATGACGCCGCCTTCATTTCTGCTTCTTGGCAATCTCGTCCAGGACCGGCTGCCACATCTGCTGCTGCTTGTGGATGAAGGCCGTGGCTTCGGCGGCCGACATCGGCCTCGTGTAGCTGCCAAGCGTCGCAAGCTTCTTCTCCAGCTCCGGTTGGACGACGACCTTGCGCACGTCTTCGCTGACCTTGCCGATGATCGCCTCGGGCGTGCCGAGGGGCGCCACCAGGACGGCCCAGCCGGTGGCTTGGAAGCCCGGAATCGTCTCCGCCACGGTAGGGACGTCGGGGAACTCCGCCAAGCGTTTCGCCGATGCGACTGCGATCAACTTCACCGAGCCCGAGCGCGCCGCTCCCGCGATGCCTGAATAGCCTTCGATGATCATGGCAACACGCCCGGTCGTGACGTCGCCGAAGGCATGGGCCGGACCGCCGGTATAGGGCACCAGCAGCAGCTTGATCCCCGCCTGGTGCTGCAGCAACTCCCCGGTCAGGTGGGTCAGGCGCCCCACCCCGGTCGTGGCATAGGAGATTTCGCCGGGACGCTTCTTGGCGAGCGCGATCAGCTCCGGCAGGGTCGAGATGCCGAGAGTCGGAGAGACCGCGATGAACATCGGGTTCTCCGATACGAACGCGATCGGCAGAAAGTCCTTCGGCACGTGCAGGGGAACGTTCGGCGCCGCGGGGTGCAGCGACACGAAGGTCGACAGCACCGGCTGGTAGAGCGTGTATCCATCCGGCGCGGCTTCCGCCGCCGCGCGGGCCGCAACGCTGCCGCCGCCGCCCGGGCGGTTGACCACCAGGATCTGCTGGCCCCAGACCTGGGTCAGCCGATCGGCAACGAACCGCAAGGCCACGTCCGGGGTGCTGCCGGCGGACGAATCCGCGAGGATCTGCACCGGCCTGCTCGGGTAGGGCCCGGTCTGTGCGTCGGCTGCGGGAACGGTCGATGCCGCCAGCAACCACGCCAGCATGTGACAGCGCCAATCTGTTTTCATGTTGCCCTCTGACGATTCGTACGCGCATCGGTGATGACGGCAGCGATCACCGGGTCGCTTGCCCTATCGACGCGCGCATGAATCCGGCAACCGCCGCCGCAAGGGCCTCCCAACACCGCCTTACGCCCCCGAGAGCCTATTCGATCGCGTGGGGGCGGCGAATGGGTCTCATGGTCGCGCCCCGGGCGTCTGCCCGACCGATTTGGGCAGCCTCGTGAGCTTTTGAATCAAGGCTGCGCATTTGGTCTTGATCTTGAAGCAATGTTGCAAGGAGGTCCGATGGCGTGGACGCAATCAGCTCGGAGAGGGCGTGGCCGTCCAGAGAGGCGGGAACGTCTAGTCCGAGCAGCTCGAGCACGGTAGGCGCGATATCAAAGTCGCGGCCACGAACCGTGGGGCCGGCGGCGATGAGGGGCCCGTAGGCAAACACGCCACCGTCCGGTGAGTGCGCGGAGCGAACGGCGGGATCCCGGTTTTCGATGCGGCCGATCGATTCCGAACTCGATCGCGTCGAAGGAGCGCCCGTTGTTCCACAAGACCATCAGATCCGGCAGCTCGGTGGAGGCCGCACCGGGAAATTCGTCCTGAGCGCGGACGATAGCTTCTGGCGGCTGGCTCATCGGTGCCGGCCAGCCGCAGCGAACGCACGACCCGATCGATCTCGACAAGCAACTGCTCGCGTTCGGCTCCCGGTGCGACGATCCCGCTTGGTTCACGCCCGAGCTGATTGATCCGCAGGTATCCATCGTATGCCCAAGGCAAAGCAAAGGCGCGCGTTTTCGACCAGTCGAAGAGCAAGCCGGGCGGACTCTGGAACCGTTGCTGGCCGACCCAAGTGTCGCGATATCGCCGCCACGCAGGCACGGACTGGCTCCCAAAGATCTCGTCGGTGCGTTGAACGGTTCTCCGGACCGGGCGTTGACCGTGCGTCGGATAGACCGTGAAGCCGAGCCGTACGAGAAGATCGTAGAGCAGGTAGGATCCGCCATGGGTGACACGCATCCCCTCGAGGCAAGTCAGCAGGACGGTGGTCTCGGCCGGCAGTCGCTCGATCACCGTGCCGACCGCCCGGTCGACGGCTTCGTACACCTGTTGAATGGGCGAGCCGACGGTGTCGGCCAAGGTCGCATTGTAGCGGCGGTGTCCCGGCGTCTCCTGATGCAGCCACTGGTGACCTGCCGTGTGCAACTCGGGAAATACGGCAACAAGCAGTTCCGGGTTGGTCATCCGGATCAGATCGTTGATGATGGTGGCGCGTTTGCGCGCGCCGATGCACAGCAGCGCTGTCATGTCCGCCGAATCCTCAGGCGTAAGAGCAGCCTCCAGATCGATGGGACACGGGTGAGGACCGTGACGGCTCAGCAGGCGCTGGATGAGGTTCGGAGGCAACGAGCCAGGTGGCCGCGGCCGCGGATGTGCTCCCCATTCCACGTAGGAGAGGGTTTCGACTCCGCTCTCGGCCGCGGGAGGTCCATAGTGCGGCACATCCAGGACGCACGTTCGGATGCCCGAGCGGGCGGCCATCTCCCAGAATGGGGTGGCTACCCGGTACTGCGAGCCCTCGACGAGTTGCATGGTCCCCGAGCGCAGCGGCCGGAATGTATGAACACCGTGCGACCCAATCGACAGTCCGCTGGCAAAGCACGGCCAGACGCCACTGTTGAAGAATTCACAGTCGGTCCGAAGCTCAACCTCGCGGGATTGCTCGATGATCTTGGCGATCGTGGGCAGACGACCTTCTGCGATGTATCGCCTCAGCGTCTGCGGGTCGGTGCCGTCCAGCCCGATGACAGCGACCCTCAACGAGGTGAGTGCAAGTCGATATTTTCGGAGATTTTCTCTCGGGTCGCTGCGATCGGATGTGGAGAAGTAGAGATTGTCGCCCCAGTGCGAGAACGCACCATGGCCGATCTGTCGGATGGTTTCGTGCTGCGTGTGCGCTGGTCCAAGCTCCCGGTCATCTTCATAAAGGACCAGTCTGGACGCCGTTGGCGCATCAGCCGAATCTCCCGGGGCCGAATTGCGAAGGAACCTTGACGACCCAAGCATAGCCCTCCTGGAGCAGCCCAGCGGTCGTGTCGAGCAGAATGGACGGGTCACGTTTCATGTCGACCGAAGTGTATTTGGGGTCCGGCATACTCGTCTCCGCTGCACACTACGAAACGCCGATCGAGCCAGACGACGAGCGACCCGACTGCATTGACGCCGATGTACATGCTAACATGAATTTGCGTAAGAGCCATGAGCGGGCAATCGTTCAAACGGACGCGATGTCGAGCACGCGCAGGGCGTGCCGAGGAACGCCCCCTCCCGAACGACCGGGGACTGCTTCAGGGAGCGCTCGCGGCACGCTTGTCAGGGCGCTCGAGATAACCTTGTTCACTCAAATAGTCCGATAGGGCATTCGCAGCCCAACGGTGACCTACCGGATTCCAGTGTCCATCGTATTTCCACCGGGCCTCGAGCCAATCCCCCGACGCGGCCGTTGCCTGATAGAGATCGAGCAGCGGTATCTGCAACTGGCTCAGCATGGTGCGCAACCGATCGATCTGACCAGTTTTCGGCGGCCGCTTGACAAGCCCGTACCCAGTCACATGTTGAGTGGCCACGACCAGGATTGGTACGCCGATCCCATCCGCCTCCTGTTTCCACATTTGGAATGAGCATTTCGTGAGCTCGACTGCTTCCTCGAAGGCCGGAGGCATTACGTCTTCGAAGAAAACGGAGTCAATGTGCATCTTGTCGGGGTCCCAATCCCCCAATTTGACATCGATTGCCGAGCTTGTCCGACGCAAGAGCTTGACGCGCTCGGAATATGTTCCGCCGAGAGTCCGTTCCGTCGTGAAACTGCTCGGCAACGGCAGCCGCTTGCAAGTTTCAGCATGATCCTTTTCAAGGAATAGAAAGGGAATGTTGTGGGCAGGCCATCCATAACGAATGCTTTCGAGCAAAATAGAGTTGTTGGAAAAATCGTTCGCGGCGAAAAAGAGTACGATGAGATCGGCTTGAACCCTCTCCTTGTAGAATTGAAAATAGGGCAGTTGATTCGACTGCCCGGTTCCGGAAAATCCCATCGCCACAACATCAACCTTCTGACGAGGGTAACGTTTGCCCAATATTTTCGCGAGTTGCGATTGGACCTTTTGCTCCATCGCGACCTGCACTGCTTCGATCATGCTGTCGCCAACAAGCAATATTCGGAAAGTTCCTGGAGGTTTTGGGATCTTTGGCTCCCAATCAAGGAAGCCCAACGAATTAGCCCTTTGACTGACTGCAAATTCGAGTCCGTTGGTGTGCCGGAGCTCCTCACCGGGCTGAAACAGCATCCCGATACCAGGAACATAGCTTGCAGGCCAGGAGTTTTGATCTTTGCCAAAGAAGCCGGTCGCGCGCAGATAAATCTCCATGCCCGCGAAACTTCCAATCGCAAGCAACAATGTGATTGCAACACCCGGAATAACGTTCTGGAGCATCGCACTCTTGCGGTTGAGACGAACCAGTGCCATCCCGACGATCCAAAGCAGTACGGCCAGGGCCGATGCGACAGCCACAGATTGCAACGCAGACTGCAATCGTTCGACAGCACCAAATGCGCTGAGCGCCGGAATAACCGGCACCCGCAACTCCATGCGTTTGAGCGCGGCAAAAGACAGCCCTGGGGGGAGGCTGAAATAGACGTGACCTTTCCACACCGAATAGCGCCCGTCCCCCTTCTCTCGAATGTCCGCGTGAAGAGAGCTCGCTGGGCCGAGAAGCGTGCTCGCTTCATAGGTCACCTCGGGAAATCGAGCTTCATACAGAAGCTTCAGCCAAGTGATCGTACGCGTCTCGCCCACATAGTCGCTGAAACGATGGATGAAGCCGCCCCGGCGAGCCTGCACCGCATACAGCAGTGCCGGGGTAGGCCTCTGCTCATCGCTGAGCTCGGGATCGCTCAACTTTGCGACGTACGCCAGACCGATTTCCGGTCTTATGTCGCTAACGGAAACAACACGACTCAGCATTTGTGTGCGCAGCACAGCTGGCAGCAGTGCGTGCGTCAGGGTACTGGCGGTCAGAACGACAAGCAGGCCGCACAGCACACCGGCGGGCCGGATTCGTGCGGATCGAATTCGACCAAAAGCGAGACGAGAGAGCTCAGTCAAGCTCGAGCCGATCGACATAGTCTTCCTTCAAGACTCCGATCTTGATCTTACTTGCGCAAGAAGCAATTGCCGGCAGCCAGGACCTCGAACTCAGTGCCATGAAGCATCGGGGGCAGAACCTCAGAAAGAGTCTTTTAGCAAAGGCCGCTGGCTGCAAACAACCCCTCCCCGTCGCCTCCCTTTGTGCCCAGGATCCGAGGTGCGCAATTCAGATACGTGACGTCGTTCTCGCGAAACCACTCCATGACTCATCGATTGAACTGTGCTGCCGCGAGCGCGATTGCTTCGCGGCGCCGACCGATGAGGCCGCGGCGTTCGAGGGCGGCTTCCTCGTGATGTCGTTCGCGCAAGTGCTTGTTCTTTCCGCCGCCGAGCAACGTAGATGTCCTTCCCCATGCCTGCCGCACGGGCGTCGTCATCGAAGGGCGCCATGAATTGCACAGACCCAATTGACCTGTCATTCTGAAGGCCTATCCGCTATCAAGAACCCATATCTCTCGGGCGCGGGGCGCAATCGGAATGTGCGGGATCGCCGGGATCGTGAGCAAGCGAGGGAAGTTTGCCCCTCGACAGCTCAATTCCTGTGCTGCGGCCATGGCGACCAGCATGGCGTATCGCGGGCCGGATGATCACGGCGTTTGGTCCGACGCTTCCGGCCGCATCGCCCTCTCGCACCGACGACTGTCGATCATCGATACCTCGTCGGGAGGTCACCAACCGATGATCTCCCCAGATGAGCAATACGTCCTGACATTCAACGGGGAAATCTACAACTTTTCCGAATTGCGGCTCGAGCTCGAAGCACAAGGCGAGACCTTCCGCTCCCGCAGCGACACCGAAGTCCTGCTGAAGGGCCTGATGCGGTACGAGCAGGCACTGCTGCCGAAGCTCGATGCCATGTTCGCCTTCGGTTTCTACGACGTCGGCAAGCGCGAGCTGTTGCTCGCGCGGGACATTTTCGGCGAGAAGCCGTTGTACTACGTCGACACGCCCGATTACTTCGCCTTCGCGTCCGAGCTTCACGCCCTGACGAGATTGCCCGATTTCGATCCCTCGATCGACGATGAGGCGATCGGGACCTATCTCAGTCTTCAGTATGTCGCTTGCCCGCAATCGATCTACCGCGCATGCCGCAAGCTTCCACCCGGTCATTGGCTAGTGCTGGATGCGACCGGAACCATAGTTATGGAACCGTATTTTTCATTCAGCACCAGCCCGAACCAGACCTCCGGGCGCCCGCTCGATGATCTGGCCGACGAGCTGGAATCCCTTCTCATCACTTCGGTGCGGCGGCGGCTGATCAGCGACGTGCCGCTCGGCGCCTTTCTTTCCGGCGGGGTCGACTCCGCGACAATCGCGGCGATCGCAACGAGAAAGCTCGGTATCGATCTCAAGACCTATTCGATCGGCTTCGAGGGTCAGCCGGATTCCGAGCATCACGATGCGCGCGCCATCGCACACCATCTTGGAACCGATCACCATGAAAAAGTGCTGACGCCAGACGCGCTTTCGCTGGCCAACCATATCGGCGAGGTGCTTGACGAGCCGAACGCCGACACCTCTTGCCTCCCGACATATCTTGTAAGTCAGTTTGCACGCGAATCCGTGACCGTTGCCATGTCCGGCGATGGCGGTGACGAGCTATTCGGCGGCTATGGTCGATATTTCGTGACAGTGGATGAGTGGCAGCGCAAGCGCGATGGGTCGCGGGCGCTCGACTGGTGGCGAGCCGGTGACGTGTACTTGTCGAATCGAATCCTGGTGTTTCCCGATGAGGAGCTTCAAAAGCTGTTTCGACCATTGCCCGGAGGGATCGCAGGATATCTGGAGCGTAGCCGCAAGGCGATTGCGGCCGACACGAGGCCGTTGCTGAACGTGCTGCGCGAGTTCGATGCGGCAACCTATATGCCCGGCGCCGTCTTGGCCAAGGTCGATCGCATGAGCATGCAGCATTCGCTCGAGGTGCGGGCGCCCCTGCTCGGCATCGATATCGCGAAGTTCGCCATGAAGCTTGCCGCGGATGACTGCTATTCGGACGGACAGGGTAAGCTGGTGCTCAAGCGGGTCGCCTCACGCTACCTGCCGCCAGACTGGATGAGCCGCCCCAAGCGTGGCTTCGGGCTTCCGATGAACCTGTGGTCCAGCGAAATCTTGTTGCCGGCACTGCGATCGCTAGCTCTGGCACGGGATAGCAGGCTTCACGAATGGATCGCGCCGGATCGCTTACACGCTTTCGTCGACGATTTGACCCGGGAATTTCATCCCTATCGGGCGTGGTCGCTGTTCATCCTCGAAAGTTGGCTTCGCACACATCCGGCCGTCAGTGCGTCCAAGCCGGCTGCGTTATCCAATGATCCTACGGTGCATTCAAACGTTCGATTTGGCTGGCGCCTGCAAGCGGCCGCACGCCGTTTGGGCACGGCGATGAGAAAGTTCTGGATGGAATCGTCGGGACGAAGGAATATCGGAGGCATCAAGGGGATTGCGCGACTGCCGCGCCGTATGGCGGGGGCGTCGTGGCGGACGTTAATTCGGCTGCGTTTCATCTGGTCGAGCTATCCTGACAACCATCCGGATGTGATTGCGGAGCAGGCGCTGGTGCACAGCAGAGCGGATGCGTCGCATCCGATCACGCTGGCGTTCGCCTACAGCCTGCCGGCGGAGAAGATCGAGGCTTATCTGTCGGACGTGCGGGTGTCTGGCGTTGTAACCAAGGATGGTCAGCACGAGAGCTATCTTCCCGAGCGGCTTTTCAACGACGTGCGAGTTGGCCGCTACTGGACGGTTGGGTGGTCGCTGCCGGCGGGGAGCGCGCGGGTCTATCTCATCGGGCAGTGGCGACTGCTCACGCTGCCGATGCTGCGCGAGGCATTGCGGGGAAAGGTTCAGGTCCTGAGAGCGCGCTGCGCTTACTGCTGGCTGGGCGCACAGATAAGGCTTCTGCGCGTGATGAGCCCGAGAGCGGATCCAGTTCTCCGAAGGCTTAACAAAAGCGCCTCCCGCCATGCCATCTCGACGTACCGCATACGTAGGCGTCTGGCGCGCGCTATCCTGCATCTTGGGCCGAATTTCACGTGGCTGGCTAACAAGGTAAAGGGCGAGCTCCGCCTCGTCGGTTGGAGCCCGGATCGCGTCTTCCGGTACATGTTGAGGCAGCCGCTACCGCCCCATCCGCTGCTCTATAAGCCAGTGGTTGGAAGGATCGTCTTAGTATGCGGAAATTTGCAGCCAGGTGGCGCGGAGCGCCAAGCCGCATGCACCGTGGTCGGCATGTTGTCAAAACCAATCGAGAGCATACAATTGCTTTGTGATCGGCTCTCACCTGGTTATCCGAATCGCTATGATTTCTATCTGCCTGTCGTCGAAGCGGCTGGAGCGAAGGCCCGCCAGATCACAACGCGTGTGAACCCGGGGGAACGGCGACGTTTGCCGCCGAGACTTATTGAGGTGGCTCCGGCTCTCCCGAGCGGATTGGTAGCCGACGTGGCCAATTTGTACTGGGAGTTTGTCAAGTTGAGACCCGAAGTCGTACATGCGTGGCTTGACTGGAGCAACATTCGTGCGGGTCTCGCAGCCGTCCTTGCCGGCGTTCCGAAAGTTCTCATTTCTGGCCGCAACTTGAATCCTAGCCATTTCTCGCTTTACGACACATATATGGACCCGGCCTACAAGGCGCTTGTCCGGTGTCCCAATGTGATCTTTCTAAACAACAGCGTGGCCGGCGCACACGATTATGCAGATTGGATCGGAATTCAACGCGATCGAATAACCGTTATTCGAAACGGTATTGACTTCGGATCACGCGCTCGTGTTGAGGACTCTCGAGGTGGCCACGATCCGACTTGCTTTTGGTATTCCTAAGCACGCCTTTGTCGTGGGTGGCATGTTTCGGTTCGCGGCCGAAAAAAGGCCTCTCCTATGGATTGATACCGCCGCATTTGTAGCAAAACGAATTCCGCAAGCCCATTTCCTTGTCTTCGGCCAAGGCCACATGAAAGCTGAAATGGAAGCTCGTGTCGTCGAGGTTGGATTAGGAGACCGGTTCACTATTGCCGGAGTCACGCGCGATGTCCTATCTGCGATGTCGACTATGGACGTGTTAATGCTAACGTCCTTCGGTGAAGGCACTCCGAACGTTGTTCTCGAAGCTCAATGGGTTGGAACTCCCGTTGTGGCGACTCAGGCCGGCGGCACCGTGGAGGCGGTAGACTCTGGCGTCACCGGCTGGATTGTCGCCGACGCTTCTCCCCAAGCGCTTGCGGACTGCGTGTACGAATTATATGCGAATCCAGATCTGCAACAGCGCGCGAGAGATCGCGGGCTCGAGTTCGTTCGCAGCCGATTTCGGAGTTGGCCGCATGATTGAAGAAACTTGGGATGCATATGGGATGGCGCCAGTCACGAGCTTGAAATCTACGTCATTCAGGAGGGGGGCCGCCTGATCAGGCATCGTTACTGAACAACGACCGCCGCCGTTTTCGTCGATGAACTCAATCCAGCCTTCTTCAACACATTTTCGACGCTTCTAGCGACTTGGGGGCCCCCGCAACGAGGCAAGAAAGTCCGGTCATGACCGAGTTGGTCGCCACGCAGCACAAATCTGAAGTAAAAAGGGGCGAACGCTTCGCGTTCGGCAAGAACTGGCAACGATTTCTGTCTACACTAAATGACGAGAGGATCGCTCTAGCAGAGCAATCTTTGAAGAAATTCCTTTCAGTCGAACGTCTGGACGGCAAGACCTTCTTGGATATCGGCAGCGGCAGCGGATTGTTCAGCGGGGTCGCACGACGGCTCGGCGCCACTGTGCATTCGTTCGATTACGATCCCCAATCCGTGGCCTGCACGACCCAGATGCGACAGCGTTTCTTTCCTAACGATGGAAATTGGCTGATCGAGCAGGGATCCGTCCTTGATCGCGAATATCTGGCGTCGCTCGGAACGTTCGACATCGTCTATTCCTGGGGGGTGCTCCATCACACCGGCTCGATGTGGGATGCGCTGGCCAATATCAAGCCGCTTGTGCGCCCACAGGGCCAACTTTACATTGCTATCTACAATGATCTTGGCGCAGTCACCGATCGTTGGCTGAAGACAAAACAACTCTACAACCAGCTGCCTGCGGCTCTACGCTTGCCATTCGCATTGTCGATTATAGCACGCGGCGAAGTCCCAAGTATGTTAAATCACCTGCGGCGCGGAGACTTGCAAGCTTATCTTCGCACCTGGACCGATTATTCAAAAACGTCCACACGCGGAATGAGCCGCTGGCACGATTGGATCGACTGGATCGGCGGATACCCTTACGAGTGTGCGAACGTTGAGGAGATCGTAGATTTTTTTGGCAAAGACGGTTTCGCACTCGAACGCCTCGAATCGCGTGCGTCGGGGACCGGCTGCAACGAGTTCGTGTTTAGGCGTATCGCGGATTCGGCATCTTCATTGACAATCCGATCCCCAAGAGCCGATGGATTCTGCGCCAATTTGGCCGACGACTGACCGGCCCGTTCCGTCAAAGCCCCGCAGGACACATCGGAGCGATACCGCCGGCCTTTCGCGGAGTTGACGCTGGCTCGCTGGTATTGTTCCGCGATGGAGAGTTGGTTGGGACTCCAGACCTGCATGATGAGCCCAATACCATCGTCGTCGCGCCGCCGGAATGGCCGGGAGATAGGGTTAAACGCGCGCGAACTCGAGATCATCCGTGGTCAGCTCCGGCCTATTGCGCAAGAATTGCGATACTATTCAGGACACATGTATGGAGCGTCTTTTCCCGAATTGGCGCATATCGCCGATAATACATCAACAAGCGGCGACACTTCTCCGTTGTTCATCTTCGAAGGCAATCAACAACTTAGTCATCCGCATTCCATTCATGACAATATCGTTCGACACGGCGCGGGGCGTTTCTCCCATTGGGGGCAGGAGGTTCTCTTTTCCAGCTCCGACAATTCCGACCCACGTTCAAACGAGCGAGCCTATGCGCTTGTCATCGCTGACACCGACCGATCACTCGCCTCCCAGACGAGCACTCCTTTGGCAGATTAGCTTCAGGCCGCGCAACGCCGAGGCGTATTCGGCGATGCGGACATCGTTGAAGTGTTGCGACCGCCGGAGTGCGCGACACCGTTCCTGAGTGGCCAAGAGGACGATCTACACCCCGCGCCAGAAGAAATAAGCAGTCAGCCCGGCGCCGATCACGACGATGAGCCACTTGACCAGCCGTTGGTCGAGGCTGCGCGCGCCGCGCGCGGCGACATAGCCGCCGACCACCGAGCTCACCATCATGGGCAGGACCTCCGGCCAGCGCACGACGTCCGCAACCACGAACACCACGATCGAGGTGAACGTCATCACGCCCACGAGCGCCATCTTGAGGCCGTTCATCGCGTTGATGTCGCGCATCCCGAACAGGGTCAGCGCCGCCAGCATGAGGAACCCGATGCCTCCCCCGAAGTAGCCGCCGTAGATCGAGATGATGAAATGCGCGACCAACGCGCCGCGCGGGCCAAGCTTGAGGCGTTGGATGACCTCCAGCGGCGCGAAATTGCCGACGGCGAAGACGATCGTCGAGAACAGAACCAACCAGGGTACCAGGCCGGCGAAGACCGAGCTCGGGGTGAACAAGAGAAGGAGCGCCCCGACCAACCCGCCGATCAGGCTCAGGATGAAGAAACCTTTCACACTGACTTCGGTGATGCCCAGGATGCTGCGGCGATACGCCCAGACGCTGGAGAACGTTCCGGGAAACAGGGCGACGACGCTCGATGCATTCGCATCGATCGGGTTGAGCCCGGCGAACAAGAGCGCTGGAAACGTCACCAGGCTTCCGCCGCCGGCGAGCGCGTTGAGGGCGCCGCCGAGGAAGGCGGCGGCGGTCAGGGCGAGGACGGTGATCACCAGGTACTCATGCATTCGTATCAAAACGAGCGACACTCAGAACGAGCATATGTTTTCCACTTCACCCCCGATCGCGACCGATCGCGGACATTCTGAAACGTCAGTCCGGGCCAAAGCAGGCAATCAGCTATTGCTCTCAATGCCCTTGTCTGTTCGCAAGAATTGCATTTGCCTCTTCAAAACTGCGAACCGCGCGTTCGGTGTCGAACGGCCTTTCCAGCAAGGTTTCCGGGTCCCATTCGCTCCTGTGCGTGGAATCAAAAAAATCACCGCCGTACACGTGAATTGCGCCGGTCAGGCGTGGAATTGGATTGGTGACCGAGTGAATGATGTTGTGTCCAAGAGGTTCCGCGTCCCGCTCGCACAGCGCCCTGGCGCCGGCAGCCTCGACCTTCCCCGGGCCGCCCGGCAGGCGGCGCCAGAAAATGTTGTCCTCGCGTCCCGTATAGATGCCGATGACCGCCCACATTGAATGGTTGTGGGGCATGACGGTCATCATGGGCGCCCATACGACATTGAGGACCGTCAGGTCATGGGATTGATAGAGCGTGTGGAGGCCGGCGCGTTTCGGCTCGCCCAGACCTTTCAGCACCGAAGCCGGATCGGCGACTGCCCGCGCGACGACGTCGCGCACATGCTTGTGCGATTTGTCGGCCGCGAGCGCGACACGGCAATCGGCGACGAATTGGTCGAGGTCGAACATGATGCTGCCCAATCGCGATCATCTGGCACATTTCAGCCGTCGATCGCGATCTTTGCATCCCTCAAGACCACTTGTCCATCTCGGCCTTGACGGGCGGATGCCGGTCATCTGCTCGCGAGGTACTGCTTCGCCGCGACGAGGTCGGGCCGCGCGGTATCGGCGTTGCCCGCAAGCGAGACGAGCTTCTCGTAGTAGGTCTTGGCCTGCGCCCGGTCGCCGGCCCGTTCGGCGGCCTTTGCGGCGCCCGCAAACGAGCGATAGCGGTTCGGATTGTTGCGTAGCGACGTTTCGAATTCTTTCAGCGCCTGCGCCGGCTCATTCGCTTCGAGCAGCAGTTCGCCGAGCAATTCCCGGATCGGCGACAGGCGATTTTCCATCGCGACATGCTTGCCGCTTCGATCTTCGAGGTCGGCGGCCTGGCGCATCGCCGCAATGGCCTCCCCTTTGCGGCCCTCGGCAAGCGCGAGCCAAGCCCCGGCAGCCTGCTCCTGGATGGCCACTTGTCCGGTCCAATAGGCGTCGTTCGCCTTGGCAAGCTTGTCCTTGAGCGCACCGAGTTGATCGACGGCTTCCTTGGCCTTCGGCAATTCCCCGCTGCGGGCGGCGCCGATCGCGCGGCCGAACCAGGTGATTGCCTCGGCCTGCGCGAACGGGGTTTTCGGTATCGCGAGCGCCGCGGCCTCGGCCCAGCCGCGCGCTCGAGGGCGTAGCGGACGGGAATGGCCGCAAAGGCCGTGTGCCCGCTGTAGCGGAAGCTCGCCGGATATTCCGCAACGCTGTTGCGCGCATCGACAATGCGTTTCGCCTGCTGGTCCTGCCCCAGTTGCAGATAGGCGTTCGTGAGAAAGTCGAGGAAGTGATAGCGCCCAGGATTTTTCGCAGGATCGGCGGCGGCCTGCGGATTGACGCGGGCCGTGTAGGCGATCGTCTCGTCATCGGCCGCGCGATCCGAGCCGATCACCTCCTGCCACATGCCGAGCGTCGAGAAGATGTGTGAGGGCATGTGCAGCGCGTGCGGCGCCGAGGGTGCGAGCTGCGCGCAGCGCGCAGCCGCGATTGCGCCGCGCATCGCGAGCTCGGGGTAATCATAGCTGTGGATGATGTAATGCGGGATGCCGGGGTGATTTGGATACCTCGGCTCCAGCTTCTCGAGAATATCGGCGGCCTTGAGCTGCTTGGCATAGGTCTTGTCGGCGGGGTCGGCCGCCTCGTTGAGCGCAAGCGCATAGAAGATCGCCGCCTCGGCATCGCTCGGATAGCGTGCCGACAAGCGCGCCATCGCGGCCTCGTAATTGGCGGTGCGCGTGCGCTGCGGGACGGTTGCGTAGTCCTGGTAGAAGGCGGCCAGCGCCTCGATCCATGCGCTCTCGCGCTCGGTTTTTTGCGAAGCCGCGCGCGCCTTCTCGATTGCTTCCCAACCACGCTTGAGGACATCGCCGGGAAATGGGCCAACGAGCGGATTGGGCCGTTGGCTGATCGCGATGCCCCAATAGGCCATCGCGCACGACGGGTTCCTTTTCGGCGATGGCGGAGAATGCCTTCACCGTTTCGGGAAAGAAAAAGGAATGCTGCATTGCGACGGCGCGGTTGAATTGCGTTTGCGCCGCCGGACTGCAAGAGATCGGGAAGCTGACCTCGCCCAACCGTTCCTCAGTCGCGCGCACAACCGTTTGATCGAGCGGCGCGATCAGCGCCGAGATGACGAGCAAACCGTGCGATCGCAGAGCGTGCCATGACGAGCCTCGCTTCTGATGTGCATCGGGCAGGCTAGTCGCAGGCCTATTGATGTGTCCAATTCATTTATGTTCTAATGAATGATGATAAATTAGAATATCACGCGATGAACCTGCGATTCCTGCGCACCTTCGTGGCGATCGCCGACAATGCGGGTTTCGCGCGCGCGGCCGCGCGGCTCAATCTGACCCAGTCGGCCGCGTCGCGGCAAATCCAAGCGCTCGAGGATGAATTGGGCTTGCGGCTGTTTGCGCGCATCGGCCGCAGCGCGCGGCTGACGGCGGAAGGCGAGGACCTGTTGGAGCGCAGTCGCCGCCTGTTATCCGACGTGGAGGCGCTCGCGGCGCGGGCGAGCGCCCTCAAGGGCGGAGAGGTCGGAGTGCTCCGCGTCGGCGGCACCCCGCAGGTCGATCGAGAACTCTGCTTGCGGAGTTCTTGCCCCGCTATCGCAAGCGTCACCCCGGCGTCGAGGTTCCTCTGGTAGAGGACGGCGGAGCCCGCCTGCCGGGCCGCCTTGAACGCGGCGATCTCGACGTCGCCATCATGCCGGCCGGCGAGGATCGCTTCAGCGGCCGACTGCTCTATCCAATGCATGTCCTGGCCGTGCTGCCGCAGAGACACCGCCTGAGCCGCCGCGCCGTGCTCGAAGTGGCGGAGCTTGCCGACGAACCGCTGCTGCGCCTCACTCCAGGCTTCGCGTCGCATGGCTGGTTCGAGGCTGCCTGCCAGATTGCGCACGTCCGGCCGCGCGTGCTGCTTGAAAGCGTCGCTCCGCAGACGCTGATCGCATTGGCCCAGGCCGGCCACGGTATCGCCGTGGTTCCTTCTCCGGTGCGGATTCCGCGCACGGGAGTTCGCGTGGCCGTGGTGGTGCATCGCGGAGTGCCGATCGGCCGATGGACGGTCGCCGCCTGGGATCCGCAGCGCTTCCTGGCGCCCTATGCCGTGCAATTCATCGAAGAGCTGGTCGGCCATTGTCGCGCGCGGCTATCCCGGCAGTGAATACGTTCGGCGCGCGCCGACGTTGCCCAAGCCAAGTGCTGGGTAGGCATGGGTGCCTTCAGCCTTCAAGTCGCGTCATACGGCGCGCTTCATTTTCGCTTTGAGTCGTACGAGGTAGACAAAATATGAGGTCAGCAGCATGCCCGCGACCACCAAGAAGGACGCGGTATAGAGCGCGCTGCCCGCAAGACGGCCTTCCAGGAACGCATCGAGCAGCAGGAGGCCGCCGCTGCCGATCATTCCCAACGCGCTGACCAGACCGATTGCAAACACCTTGCCGGATACGGACGCGGCGATCTTCGGAAGCTGCTCGGCAACCTTGATCCGCTGCTCGGTGCGCGGCGCATCTGCAAGCAGCGGCCGCAGCGAGTGGGCCAGATAGATCTGCGGCACGGCGATAAGCGGCGCCACCAGCAGGATCATGACGACAAACAGAAGCAGGCTGAAGAGGCCGGTGCCCAATAGACGAAACGCAGGCAGGAGCAAGTGGCCGAATGTCTCGGGCAACAGGATCGGAACCAGCATGATCGAGACGATGATCGCCGGGAGCGATAGCAGCAGGAGCCGCCAGCGCCCCATGGGAACCAAAATCTCCGCCTTCTTGGCTTCGTTCACCAAGTAATAGCTGGGCCGGGCGAAGATCCATGGACTCGGAGACTGGAACACATAGCCGCCCTCGACCGATTTGAACGAAGCCTCGTTCGCGCCTTCGTACCATCTGGGCATTGCCAAGCTCCACGAGCTGTTGGCCGAAGCATTCGGCGTGTTGTCGATGGAGGCAGTCTAGGCGACGGCAGGGATGCCTGGCGTGATGGCCGTCACAGAAGGGGCGATTGGCTTGCCTACGTTCAACGAGACTAAATCATCCAAATCGGGTAGGATTTTGCACAACAGTTGTTCAAGCGTCTTTCAGACAACGCCTCGGATTTTTGGGAGCGGGAAGGCAACGTAGATGACCATCCCTATCCAGACCGCTGTTGGGCGCCTGATCGATGCTCGATCCAGCCACCGCCTGGTGGCACCTCTGTCGGAGACACATGGCGATCTCGGGCTTGCGGACGCCTACGCGATCCAGGACGCCCTGCGAGCCGAGCTCGATCGGCGTGGGGAGCGGACGATCGGCTGGAAGCTCGCCGCCACGGCGCCGACCGGCCAAGCGATCATGGGAGTGAAGGAGCCGGCCTGTGGCTTCCTTACGCCTGGCTCAGTACGCCAGCGGCGCCGACGTGTCTGCCGGCGGCTTCGCCGATCTGCGGGTGGAAGCCGAGGTGGCGTTCAGGATGCGCACGAAGCTGGCCGGCCCCGGCGTCACCGCTGCCAGCGCTCTGTCCGCGGTGGAAGGCGCCCTGCCTGCGTTCGAATTGCTGGACTTCATCTACTCCGGGACGCCGCGCGCGGCCGATTACATCGCCAACAGCATCCACGGCCAAGCCGTCGTGCTCGGGAGTCCGCTTACACCGCTCCAGGGGCTTGACCTGGCGCTGGAGGGGGTTGTGCTCGAGCACAACGGTGAAATTGTCGGGACCTACACGGCGGCGGAGGTGATGGGAAATCCCCTGAACGCGCTCGCTTGGCTCGCCAACCATCTGGCAGCGCGCGGTCAGACGCTCGAGCCCGGCGATATCGTCATATCCGGCGGCATCACAAAATTGCTGCGCCCCAAGGCCGGCGATGCGATCCGCGCCAGGTTCACACACCTGGGCTCGATCGATATCAAGGTCGTGCCGTAGGCCCGCCAGAGCCTCGTGGGCACAGCGGTGTGATCTCTGCCTAGGTCCTCTCGAGGAATGCCGACAGATCGTAATTGAGTAGATCGGCAATTTTGGCAAGCTCGATATCCGCGGGTGGACACTCGGCCAGTATGCTGGAATTGAACGCATAGTGACCCTGCTTGGGAAACACGGTGGTCACGCGTTCGCCCCAGATTTTCTTCACCGCAGACAGGATGCGCAATTTGTCGTCGATCAGCACATAGTGATCGGCAGGGTAGAGACGCTCGACATCGTCAAGCTCCTCCTCCTTGTGGATGTAGATGAGGATACGGTTGTCGAACGCGCGCCAGAGGCCGGATCGTTCCACCTTGCGCGGCTGGAATACGGCATCCCCGTCGGAGAGGATGACGGTGGTCCCCCACTGCTGCACGTGCTTCACCGCGTCCAGGGCACCTGGATAAAGGCGGTCGGCGAACGGGTAATCGACCAACCAGCTCGACATCCGCAGCACCTCCGGGCGATGCATCGCCTCGATCCGGTAGCGCTCCAACGCACCCAGGTAGTCGACGTATCCGAGCTCGTTCCTCAGGTCCTCGAGAATTTCCCAGTACCGGTCGCGCGTGGCGGCCCCGTATGTCTGCTCCAGGTGCTCCCTCAGATGCGCCTGCACGCGATCGTTATCGATGAGCGTGTTGTCGACGTCGAACAGGAAGACGACATCGGGCGTATCGGTCATCGCATTCCACCCTATATTTGAGCCCTTCAGCTCTTCTTGCCCTTGCCGAGCAGCTCCTTCGCGATCTCCGTCACGCGCTCCGGCTCGAACCCGAATTTTCGTTGCAGCTCCTTGAGCGGAGCCGACGCGCCGAATGTCTTCATGCCGATGACGCGGCCGGACCAGCCGACGTAGCGTTCCCAGCCGAAGGTCGAGGCCTGCTCGACCGCCACGCGCGCCGTCACGTCGGGCGGCAGTACGCTGTCCCGGTACTCTTGGGTCTGGTGCTCGAAGATATCCCAGGACGGCATCGAGACCACGCGCGAGCGGATGCCCTCGGCGAGCAGCTCCTCGTGCGCCTTGACGCAGAGGCCGACCTCGCTGCCCGACGCGATGAGGATCACTTCCGGCTTGCCGCCCGGGGCGTCGCCGAGCACATAGGCGCCGCGCGCGACCCCGGAGGCGGGCGCGTACTTGCCGCGGTCCAAGGTCGGCAGCGGTTGACGCGACAGCGCCAGCACGGCCGGCTGGTGGCGCAGCTGAATGATGTAGCGATAGGCCTCGACGACCTCATTGGCGTCGCCGGGCCGCAGCACCACCAGGCCGGGTTCGGCGCGGAAGGACGCAAGCTGCTCCACCGGTTGGTGGGTCGGGCCGTCCTCGCCGTCACCCATGGCATCGTGGGTGAACACGAAGATCGTGGGCAGCTCCATCAAGGCCGACAGCCGGATGGCCGGGCGCGCATAGTCGCTGAAGATGAAGAACGTGGCGCCGAAGGCCCGCAGCTTCGACAATGACATTCCATTGACCGCGGCCGCCATCGCGTGCTCGCGGATGCCGAAATGCAGGTTCCTGCCGCCGGGAGTGCCAGGCTCGAGGTCTCCGGCGCCCTCGAATGTCAGGGTCGTCTTGTTGGACGGGGCGAGATCCGCCGATCCGCCCAGCAGCCAGGGGATGTTCTGCGCAAGCACGTTGAGCACCTTGCCCGAGGCGTCACG
>CAVPTV010000025.1:0-127904 GCA_963708765.1 uncultured Alphaproteobacteria bacterium
GCCCGGATGGAGCGAAGCGCAGTCCGGGGCGCTGTCCCCGCATTGCGCTTCGCTCCATGCGGGCTACGAGCTATCCCCATCATCGACGGCAAATGCCACATACCCGTTCGTGCCGGGCGGCCCGTTCGCCACGTGCATCGTGCGCGCGTCGACATCGATCAGCACGGCGCCGACCGTCATGGTGCGCTTGGCGCTCGGTTGGGCCGGATCCGGATGCCGGCAGATCGCGTAGGGCGCGCCGTCGTGATCGGTGGCGGCGGCGCGCATGTCGTCGAAGGAGAGGGGGGCGCGCTTGCCTTGCAGCAGGCGCCGCATCCGATCGGCGCGGCGGAGCGTGTTGGGTGAGAGCTTTTCCAGCAGCGACTCGCCGTGTCCCGAGGTCAGGAAATGGTTCGAGGCAGACGAAGCTCGGTTTGTCGGTGCGGCGTGCGCGCAGCACGAAGGTGCGCCCGTGCACCCCCTCGAGCCAATCCCAGTTCTGGCCGAGCTAAGTGTGGCGATCGGCCGTCGCCTCCGGCAACAGCCCGAACGTGGTGCAGCCGTCGGGGCCGACCTCGAGCAGATCTGCTTTCGTCGCCTGCTTGTTCGCTTCTTGGCCGAACAGCGTGAAGGCAAGCTCGTAGCGCGCGTTGAGGAGGGCGACCGCCTCCTCGGATTCTGGCGTCCGCGGTCGCGCAAGCCGACCAACGCGAGAATCAATGCGGCCGCCGAGAACGTAGTTAATGGTCGGCTCTTTTGTCATTGAGATGATAGTGGAATATGCGATATTGCATCCGTGAAACGGAGAATTTCTGATAATTCGAGCGGTATTCGGCCGTTGTTGGCAAGCGTGGCCGGCAACAAAGTACCACCGTGGCGTTTGGATGCGCTCTTGCAGGGGCTTCCTTTGCGTCTGCACCCACCGTTAAGATTCTTGCTCTTTGATGCGAGCTTATTGAATCGCCGCGGCCGGACGCGGACGGATTGGGGGCGTATCATTAGCCGATTTGAGGAAAGTCTTACCGGACCATTAGGTGTGATCCGCGTCCTGATCGAGTCGCTGCGACTCCATCAATGGGCAAAGAACCTGCTTATTTTTGTTCCCCTCCTGATCGGCGGCAAGATCGACAGCGTCGAGGCCTGGACCGCGTGCCTTATCGGCTTCGTCGCCCTCGGAATTCTGACGTCTTCGATGTATCTGATAAATGATTTTTGCGATCTTCCGTTCGACCGCGATCACTGGTCGAAGCGGGAGCGCCCGCTGGCCCGCGGCGCGCTGCCGCTCAATGTCGTGCTGGTGGTCGCGCCGGTCGGCGTTCTCCTCAGTCTTGCCATAGCCGCGAGCCTCGACGGCGTTGCTGTATTGATGCTTCTCTCATATGGCGTCTCGACCCTCGCGTACTCGTTTTATCTGAAGCGAGTGCCGATACTCGACGTCTTCGTGTTGGCCGCTCTCATGACGTTCAGGTTGTGCTTCGGCATCCACCTTGCCGATGTCCGTCCTTCGCCATGGCTCTTGGTCTTTTCCATGTTCATTTTCATGTCGTTGGCCGTCGCAAAACGTCTCGTGGAGGTGCGACGCAACGGAGCTCTCGGCAGGAAGTCGGTGGCGGGGCGCGGCTATGTCGACAAGGACGGCCCCGTCTTGCTCGGATTGGGACTTTCGACCACCGCCGGCGCTGTCCTCATCATGATCCTCTACCTCATCAATGAGGCCTTCGGCGCAACGTTCTACAGGAGCCCCTCGTTGTTGTGGGCGCTGCCGGCGATCCTGTTTCTGTGGCTGAGCCGAATTTGGCTGTTGGTCGGTCGAGACGAGCTCGATGACGATCCGCTTCGGTTCGCCGTCAGGGACAACATCAGCCTGATCCTCGGTGCCGCCATGATCGCGGTCTTTGTGAGCGCATGGCGGCTCTGATCCTGCTCTGATCGTTGAAGCCTGGCAATGAACGTAGGGGTAGCGATGCAGCGACCGATCGGCGACCGGGCTCCGGCGTGGATCGGGCTGCTGCTGGCCGGTGCCGCCATCCAGGCCGTGCTGTGGCTGGTATCGGAGCCGGACTGGCTCTTTGGCGATTTTTACAAGGCCTATTATCGGACGGCCGAAATCCTATGGCACGAAGGGCCGCACCCCACGTGGCGGCTCAACGAAACGTCCGAAGTAGGGTTCGTCAATATTCCGATCGTCGCGGCGCTGTTCGTGCCACTGGTGTTTCTGGGTGAGAAAGGCGCGGGCTGGGCGTTCCTGGCGCTGGGTATTGCCGCAACGGCCGGCGCATGGGCGCTTCTGACTCGACTGGCCCGGCCCGAGGCAAAAATCGGCGCGGTGCTCCTCTTCGTCTTTCTCGTCAACGGTCCGCTGGTCTACAGCCTTCGCGAAGGCAACACGACGCATTTCATATTGCTCTTCTTGGTGGTTGCGTTGCTCCTTTGGAACAGGCGCTGGGATTATTCGGCAGGTTTGCTGCTGGGTCTATGCGCGGTCATCAAGCTTCCGCTGCTGCTCTACGGCGTCTATTTCCTGCTGCGGCGGCGCTGGCGCATCGTGGCCGGCGGCGCCACCACCATCGGCCTGACCGTCATGCTGTCGCTCTTGGTGTTCGGCCTCGAGCTCAACATCGGTTGGTACAGATATTGCGTCGAACCGTTCCTGGGCAAGGTCATTCCGGCATTCAACGTGCAGTCGATCGACAGCTTTCTGCTGCGGCTCAAGACTGGAGGGGATTACCTCCTCTATTGGGATCCGCTCGAACCATCCATCGTTCATAAGGTCGGCCGCACGGTTCTCTTCGCGGCAATGTTGGGCGGTGCGTTCTGGCTGTTGCGGCGCGCCGACCGCCACGAGCCGGTGCCTGCCGAAGACGGCGCCTTGAGTCCGCGCGATCTGCTGGAGTACGCGCTCGTGCTCAACCTGGCTATCGTGATGAGCCCGATCTCCTGGACGCATTACTACCTTCTATTGCTGTTGCCGTGGGGACTCTACCTGGGTGGGCGATTGCGTCTTCCCGACGATACGACCAGCCGTTGGCTCATGCTGGGCGGATTGCTGCTTGCGTCGCTCCCGGTGGTGGTTTTCCCGCTGGGATCGGGATGGATCGACAGCGTGATTTCACGGACCGCGGTCTCCGCGTGGCTCTTCGGCGGGCTTTGCATGTTGGCTGCGATGGCGCGTGGTCTCTGGCGGATCACACCGTGAAAGCCTTTGCCCCGGCAATGTTGACGCGCAGAATTGTGCTCTTTCTCGCGCTGAGCGGGTTCGTGCTGAACGGCGTTCTTTGGGCGGTCTCGCCGCCGGACTTCAAGGACACCGTTCTACGACATACCTGGGACTTC
This sequence comes from uncultured Alphaproteobacteria bacterium, assembly GCA_963708765.1. Classification (GTDB taxonomy): domain Bacteria; phylum Pseudomonadota; class Alphaproteobacteria; order Rhizobiales; family Xanthobacteraceae; genus VAZQ01. Next base: position 3,313 of record CAVPTV010000025.1, read on the forward strand.
CTTCATGGCGAGAGCGGGGGCGATTCATGGCTCAACATGTTCGTCGCCTACGACTATGTCCGATCTCCGCATGAAACGCCGCTGTACACGGAAGTGTTCTTCAATCGAGGGGTAAAGTTCCAATATCCGCCCTCGTCTCTCTTCGCCATTGCGGCGATGCGCATGGCCGGCATCGATCGCGTGCGCCTCGGTGAGGAGTATTTCGGCCCGCGGCCTTCCATCAACGACATCCTGGGGTGGGCGTTCATACTCTTGATGGTCATATCGGTCGCGGCTTTGCTCCATATCCAATTGAAGCGCAGCAATGTCGCTTCGGAATCGCACATCTCGTTCGCCGCGTGTGCCGTCATAGCGGCCGGCTTTACCTTGACGTTCTATCCCGTGATGAAGGCCTATACGCTGGGCCAGATCCAAGTCTGGCTCAACTCGCTATTTTCGCTGTTGCTGCTCGCCTGGGTGATGGGACGCAAGGCGCTAAGCGGGGTCCTGATGGGGCTTATCTGCCTCGTCAAACCTCATTTCGGCTTGTTCCTGGTGTGGGCCCTCGTGCGCTCGGAGTGGCGCTTCATCATCGGCTGCGGTGCGACGATCTTCATTGGCTTGGCGGCATCGGTGGCGGCGTTCGGCTGGGCCGACCATCTCGATTACCTGCGGGTGGTTTCGCACATGGGGCAGCGCGGCGAGGCGTACTATCCGAACCAATCCATCAACGGATTGCTGAACCGGCTGATGAGCATCAGCGATCCGGTGCGCTACAACAATCTCGAGTTTCACATGAGTGAATTTCCGCCGTTCAACCCATGGGTCTACGGCGTAACCGTCGTCAGCTCTGCGGTGATCTTGCTTGCCGCCATTGCCCGGCGGAGCAAGGAAGAGGATCGAGCTTTCGATTTCTGCCGGATGGCCGTGAGCCTCACGGTCGCCTCGCCGATCGCCTGGGAGCACCACTACGGCATTCTGCTGCCCATCTTCGCGGTCGTCTTTCCGAGCGTGATCGAGGACCGCCGCCGCATGCTCTGGCTCATGGTGAGCTACGTTCTGGTCAGCACCTTCATTCTGGCCGCCAACCTGTTGGCTGCGACGCCCTTGAACGTCATTCAATCTTATTTGCTCGCCGGTGCATTCGTGCTCTTGGCGCTGCTGTATGTCCGCGCCGACGACCGCGCCTGTCATGGTTCGAGCCGCCGCCGACAGGTGAGCGCGGACTGCCAACGATCAAGCATCGCCGACGCGCCGCCACGCGGATATTGGCGGCGCGTAGCGAGGCCGCGAGCCGATCATTTCCAAAACAGGTAATCAGCGGTGTAGTCGACGCGGCGCTCCTGGCCCGGGGTCGGGCATGGGCCACTCAGCAGGCCGCCGACGGTGTTGATTTGCTGTACGAAGCGGATGCCGTTGAGTACGCCGATGCCGGACGACTCGGATACCGACGCCAGGTACCACAATATGGCGCCCGGCCGCGGAGCCGGCGCAGTTGCGGTAACCGCGCCGACGATTTTCGAGCCGTCAGGCGCTTCCCAGGTCGGGCCGAAAGTAGTATTCCGCGAACTTATTGTCTTCGGCATCGTAGAGTGATCGCTTCGGGCGCCTTCCAGGTCCATTGACGCGCCGATCCTACCAGGGTGCAGACGTAGATTTGGACGCCCCTTCCCAGGAAAGCTTCCGGCCGCCACAGGTACCCTGCTGGCGGGGAGAGACTGGCGGGAACGCCTTGCGCGTCGGCTCGAACCGGACATGACGGCAAGGGCGGCAACGGCAAGCAATGATTTGCGCAGCATGGAGCGCTCCCTTGGCGAGGGTGAAGTAGAGCCTACGAGGCAACAACTGCCATTGAATGTCAATTTGGAATGCAACGCTGCGAGGCGGCGGGAGCGCCGGCACGACGATCGCAGGCGGCTATTTGCCGAGCGCCTCAGCCAACAGCCTGGCAGCATGCTCGTTGCCCTTCTCCGTCATGTGCCCGAAGCCCTGCTTGTCCGGGATGTAGTAGCTGCGAAACTCGATCGGATTTGCAACAGCGATGGCGCGCAGCGAGGCGAACTGGTCAACCACCTGGATGCCCCGTGCCTCTGCGCACGCGATGACGCGCCGTGCATTCTCGGATGGCCGGTCTCCTCCGAGGATGAGATACTCGTTATGCTGCATGAACAGCAGCATGCGGATTCCGCTCTGTTCCACCCGCTTTTTCAGCCGATCGAGAAGCGCGCAGGTGACCGCTGCCGCGTCGATGTCGACTTTGCGATAGAGAATCTTTGATCCTCTGTACCAGTAGTTCGGAGCCAGCCCGCGCCAGCACGAAGTCTGCTGCGGCCGAATACCCGAGCACATCGCGCAATCCGTCGCCTGCCGTCGACAGCCATCCGCGTTGGCTCGGATCGATCGGGTCCGGTGGATGGTATACAAGCTCGCCTTCTCCAGCGTAAAATAGGGCTTTGGCGCCCCGAAATCCGAATGAGCGGCTCTGAAGATGTCGAACTCGAGAAACCCGACGATCAAGATCTTTGGCTGCACGATGGGCAAGAGCTGCTCTGCCCGCAGTATGATTTGGTCCGTGCCATATCCGAACACGCCGCCATTGACGACGGGGGTGCCGATAAATCTTTCGAGCCATGCCGGCCAACTGTCGTCGTCGTCCACGTCCCAGCCCTCCGTGAACGAGTCGCCGACCGCGAGGACTGCGCCGGTCCGGACCGTCGTCTCGCCGAAGTTCGTGCGGATGCCATGATCGATGGTGCTGTAGACTTCGTCCTTGTGCCACGCCTTCAGGGTCCACCCCAGGAGCGGGTCGGTGATGGCGCGGGGGGCGCCGATCCTGCTGAAAAGGACCCGGTCCACCCGCCAGCTGGTGAGCTTGAAAACCGGCAGTCCTGCGGTGAGGCGATAGGCCACCTCTATGAGCACGAGCGAAAACAGAATGGAAATGACGACCAACACCATATTGATCCAATTTGCGCCGGGCCCGCTGCCTCGCTGGGCTGCGCCAATTCGGTCGCTGCCGGATACGCCGGTACCATCTTGCATCGGTGCCAGCCTTGCGCTGGCCTTGACCGACCGGTAGTGAACCGTAGCTCTTCCAAGCCAATATCCTTCGGGTCGTCTTGGCGCGCAAGTAGGCATCGTGCCCATCATGCACTCGGAGCGGCAGTTTCGTTGCTACCTCGCCATGGTGGCAGCTGACCACGCAAACGATGACGTTCTAAACGAATGTCCTCGGAACCTTCGTCACTTCGCTTTCGAATCAATCTTCTCGGCGCGACCGCGCTCCTGGCGTACGTCTCCATGGCCTTGCTGTCGTACGTGCAGGCACCCGTCTTGTGGCGGAGCGAGATGGCGGAGGCCCCTCGCGCCATTGCATTTTTTGAGGCAGCTCGGGCACGCGATCCCGGCATATGCGTCGATACGGGAGGCGGTATCCGGCCTATTGACGACCAACACCGCCGTGATTGTCAGCTATTGGATCCCGCTCGCTGTCGCGACCATTGCCATGATGCTCCTTCTGTTGTCACTGGCGCGGTACCGCGAATTGACCGACGCAGTGGTTGTCGGGCTGCTCTTCAGATGGTCTGTGGCATTTGCCGCTGCATGCTCATTTGCGTTTCCGCTCTTTACGCAGGACCTTTGGCTCTCCGCCGTTTGGGGGCGAATGATCGTTGCGGGGGTCAATCCCTATCATAATTTCTTCACTCCGGAATCATTGGAAGGTCTTCCGATCGATCATTTCCCAATGGTCATGTCATATGGCCCGTTGTGGGGTCTGCTCTCGGGCGCTGTCATGGCGATCGCGGGCGACAGCGTGCTGACAACCGCCATCGTGTCCAAGGGCCTGCTCGCGGCTGCATGGATCGGGTCGCTGGTGCTCGTCCGACAAGTCATGGCGCAGAGATCGAGTTTCGATCGATGTCTCGCGGTTGCACTATTTGGATGGGCTCCGGTGGGCGTGACGCAATCCCTCGCGGAGGGGCACAATGACATCGTCATGACGTTTTTTGCGCTGCTCTGGCTTTCGCTTCTGCTGCGCGGACGCCGGACGGCGCCGATCGCTCTCATTTCATCCGCTCTGTGCAAATATACGACCGCGCCTTTGTTCCTGATCGACGCGATCTATGTCCTTCGCATGGAGCGCATTCATTGGCGCGACTACATGATCCGCCTCATAGCGCCGGCATTGTTGGCGCTCCTGGTTTTCGCCGTGTTCTTCAGGTCGCCTGCAGTTTTTCGACGGCCTGCTCGTCATCAGCGAGTGGCGCTTTCTGCAGCCAAGGGATGCCGTGTCGGCTATCGAATACCTGACTGGCATCTCGCTCTCGCCATTGGCATTCGCAGTCGCGGCGTTGTTTCCCTTGCTGGCCATCTATTTTTGCTTCGTTTGCTTCAGGTACCCGACCATCGAAGGCCTGCTTAAAGCGGCGATCGCCATCCTGGCGTCGATATGCTTTACGGCAGTCAGCCATTTGTGGCCGTGGTACATGATTTGGAGCCTTGCATTTGCAGTGCTGCTCCCGACGTGGTGGCTGTCGAGGTTCGTTGTTTCAGTGTCGGTCATGGCGCCATTCGCCGTTGTTTGGTGGATATCGCCGTTTGTTCTCGATATGGCGGCGCTCGTTATGTATGGCGCGGCAATTCTGTGGATGCTGTCCATGCGCTACGCGTCGGTTGGCGCTGCCAGCGTGGCCGTGTCGCCCGGCCAAGCGCGCGCAACTGCTCCACGTTAGCTGCGGCCCTCCCGCTCCGGAATCCGACTACGAGACCGATCCCGTGCGCGTACGGCTCGCATCCGAAGAGTTTCGTGGCACTGCTGATGGTGGTCTTCGCGAGCCGCGCGATGTCGGCGCGATGAGTTCTTGAAATAGTGCCTGAACCAGAACGTGAACGAGTCCGGCTGCCGCTTGATCCGGCGGCTGATCTCCTCGACCGAGAGCAGCTCGACATCCGAAACCTCGGCCGGGTCCGGCCGCGGCGAGGATTCCAGCGGCCCGAAATAGACGTAGACGAATTCGTTCTCGTGCATGCCGTTGTCGAGCTCGGTCCGGTAGCGCGAGAAGAAGCCGAACGTCAGATCGCTGCTGACGCCGAGCTCCTCGTTGAGCCTTCGCCGCGCCGCCGTGACGGTTCGCTCGCCCGGACGCGGATGCCCGCAACAGGAATTCGCCCACAGACCGCCCGAGTGATATTTTTTCGGATTGCGCTGCTGCAGGAGAATCCGGCCGCGGTCGTCGACGACGAAGATCGAGAAGGCGCGATGCAGCAGGCCCGCGCGGTGAATGGCGGCCTTGCCGCCCGAGCCGGTGGCGCGGTTGCTTTCGTCGACCAGGATCAGCTGCTCGTCGCTCATGGCTTGGTCGCCTGCCGCAGATCTTTCACGCGCACCGCCTTGCCTTGCGAGCGCGGAACCTCGCCCGCCGCCTTGAGCACGACCTCGCAGGTCACGCCCACCATCGCCTTGAGGTGATCGCGCACGTCGCCGGCGATCTTGGCGACGGACGGCGGCGGGGCAGGGGTGGCGAGCTCCACCTCGATCGTCATCGCGTCCATCGGCCCGTCGCGGGTGAGCACGATCTGATAGTGCGGCGCGATCCCCGGGAACCCCACCAGGTGCGCCTCGACCTGCGATGGATAGACGTTGACGCCGCGGATGATCAGCATGTCGTCGCTGCGGCCGGTCACCCGCAGCATGCGGCGATGGGTGCGCCCGCACGCGCACGGCTCGTCGGTGAGCCGCGTGATGTCGCGCGTGCGGTAGCGGATCATCGGCAGCGCCTCCTTGGTGAGCGTCGTGAGCACGAGCTCGCCGGCTTCGCCGGGCGGCAGGACCTCCGTGGTGTCCGGGTCGATCACCTCGCAGAGGAAATGATCCTCCCAGATGTGCAGCCCGCTTTGCGCCTGGTGGCATTCGCTGGCGACGCCGGGCCCGATGATCTCCGACAAGCCGTAGGTGTCCATGGCCTTGATGCCGAGCTTGGTCTCGAGCTCGCGCCGGATGGCGTCGCTCCATGGCTCGGCGCCGAAGCAGCCGTAGCGCAGCGAGAGCTTGCTCAGATCGATGCCCATGCCGTCAGCGACCTCGGCGATGTTGAGCGCGTAGGAGGGCGTGGCGCCGAGGATGCGCGGGCCGAAATCGCGGATCAGCGCGACCTGCCGCTCGGTGGCGCCGCCCGACACCGGCACGGTGGTGCAGCCGAGCCGCTCGGCGCCGTAGTGGAAGCCGAGCCCGCCGGTGAACAGCCCATAGCCGTAGGCGTTGTGGAAGATATCGCCGGGCTTGGCTCCCATGCAGGCGAGCGAGCGCGCCATCAGGTCCGACCACAGGTCGAGATCGCCCTTGGTGTAGCCGACCACGGTCGGCCGGCCGGTGGTGCCCGAGGAGGCGTGCAGCCGCAACACCTGCTCGCGCGGCACCGCGAACAGGCCGAACGGATAATTGTCGCGCAGGTCCGTCTTCACCGAGAACGGAAAGCGCGCGATGTCGGAGAGCGTCTTGAGATGGCCGGGCGCAACGCCGGCGCCGTCGAGCTTGGCGCGCACGTGCGGGACCTTGGCGTAGGCGCGCTCGATGGTCTCGCGCAGGCGCCCGAGCTGCAGCGCCGCGAGATCGGCGCGCGGCATGGTCTCGGCGGCGCGATCGAACATGAAGGTTTCAGCCGCGCTCGTCATCGCGATCGTCCTGTGGTCATCAGCCGGCTCCCGGCCGCGCCGCCCAGCGCGCGGCCTTCGCCTTGATGCGCTCGAAGGTCTTCGCCTTGTCGACGACGAAGCGCGTATGGGTGCCGGCGCTGATGGCGTCGAGCTCGTCCTTGGCGGCGACCTCGAACGTGACCTTGCGGCCCTCGACCGCTACGACGCTCACGGTGATCTCGACCGTCATGCCCATCAGGGTGGGCGCGAGATGCTTGATCGCGACCTCCATGCCGACCGAATCCTCGCCCGCATCGGCGTGCTCGAGGATGAGCTCGCGGCAGGTGTGCTCCATGTCCAGGATCATCGATGGCGTCGCATAGGTGCGCGCCTCGTCGCCCATGAAGCTGATCGTGCGCTCGCGGTTGACGACGAAGCGGTTGACCCGCGACACCCCGGGGCGGAGGCTTGCTTTCATGGTCGTGTCTCTCCCTGCTGCCCGACCTGCCGGAGCGCTGCCGACGCGTCGTTATCGTTGACCGGCCTGGGCAATGGCGCACCAGGGTGACCAATTCAAGTCGCTTGCCGGCGATCGCGCAAGTCATGTCGCCCGGCCACGTTAATGACCCGGTCGTCATGACCGACGTCCATGATGACGCCGTCAAGGAGCCTTCAACGCCCGCCGATGTCTCCCTATAAGAGCAGGGTCAGAGGAGCGCCAAGATGACCATGGCCGAGACCGTTTCGACCGCAGCGGACTGCCTGACGGCAGCCGGCTTGGCCGGCGACGACGTGCGGGATTGGCTGCAGGCGCTGCCGGACCGCACCACCGACTTTTCCGCCGACCGCACCCGTTACGCCGGCTACTGGCTCAAATCGGCGCGCCTGCTGGGGCAGCTGCCGCCGAAGGCCCATCGCAAGGGACCGGAGCAGGCGGCCGCCCAGCTGATCCAGGACACGGCGCGGGACGCCCGCGTGCGCTTCCTGCGCCGGCATGCCGACGCGGTCTACGACGCGCTCACGGTCAGGCGGTCGCGCTTCGTGCGGGTCGAGGAGCTGGTGACGCGGGCCGCCAGCGTGGTGCCGGGGCTGGTGCCGACCGCGCAGGAGATCGCCGCCGAGGAGGGATGCCTGCAACGCGACAAGGACGGTCTCGAGATCGATCAGGGCCTCTTTCTCTCCGCCGTGCTCGGCAGCGAGCGCGCCGGACGCCATCTCTGCCACGCCATGCTGCTGCCGCGGCCGGAGGCGCAGGCGCTGCTGCCCAAGCTCGAGCGCGACGGCGTGGTCGAGCTCGACGGCGCCTCGGTGCGGCGGCTCGGCAAGGCCGCGGTGGTGACGCAGAACAATCCGCGCTTCCTCAACGCGGAGGATCAGACCTCGCTCGACGGCGCCGAGATCTGCGTCGATCTGGCGCTGCTCGATCGCGCCAGCGAGGTGGCGGTGATGCGCGGCGCGGTGGTCGAGCATCCGAAATACAAGGGCCGCCGCGTGTTCGGCGCCGGCATCAATCTCACGCACCTCTATCACGGCCGGATTCCGTTCGTGTGGTATCTGCAGCGCGACCTCGGCTACGTGAACAAGATCTATCGCGGGCTCGCCTTCGCGGACGACGCGCCGCCCGACGAGTTCGGCGGCGGCACCATCGAGAAGCCATGGATCGCGGCGGTCGAGGCCTTCGCCATCGGCGGCCACTGCCAGATCCTGCTGGTGATGGATTACGTGCTCGCCGAGCGCAGCGCGTTCCTGACCTTGCCGGCGCGCAAGGAGGGGATCATCCCGGGCGCCGCCAATATGCGCCTGCCGCGCTTCACCGGCGATCGGATCGCCCGCCAGGCCATCCAATACGAGCGCCGGCTCGAATGCGACAGCCCGGAGGGCCGGCTGATCTGCGACGAGATCGTCGAGACCGGCGCGATGGAGGCGGCGGTGGAGCGGGTGGTGCAGGGGCTCACCAGCTCCGGCGTCGTCAGCGCCGCCAGCAACCGGCGGGCGTTTCGCATCACCCAGGAGCCCCTGGACATGTGCCGCGCCTATTTCGCCGTCTATGCGCGCGAGCAGGCGTTCTGTCATTTCAGCCCGGCATTGATCTCCAACCTCGAGCGCTACTGGAACGCGCAGAACCGCAAGCCTTGATGGGTGGGTTGGGTCGAGTTCTCCACGAGACCCAACATCGTGACCGCGGCCGAGGTGCTGGGTCTCGCAAGCGCTCGACCCAACCTACTTCGTGATCCGGTCCAGATTCGCCGTCATGCGCGCGATCACGCGGCGGAATTGCGCGAGGTCGTCGCGGCTCAGTCCTTGCTCCGCCTCGGCGGTGATGCCGCGCGCGACCGACAGGAGCTCGTTGCGCAGCCGGTTCGCCTTCGGGGTCAGCCACACCTGCGCCTTGCGCTTGTCGTCGGCGCTGCGCACCCGCCGGATGAGGCCGGACTTCTCCATGCTGCGCAGCGCGATCACCGTGGTCGGCTCCATCATGCCGACGCGCGCGGAGAGCTCGCGCTGCGAGAGGCCGTCCTCGGTCCACAGCACGCGCAGGAAGTACCACTGGCCGCGCTTGAGGCCGTAGGGGGCAATGCGCTTCTCCAGCAAACGTTGAAACGCCCGATGGGCGTCGCGCACCAGATAGCCCGAGCTTTCGGCCGGCGGGAACACGTCCCTGCGGCCGCCGTCGCCGGACGTGCGAACCTTCGTCTTCGGGCGCGCTGCCACGCAGTGGTTCTCCCTAAAGATGCAATGTCATTGCGTGCGCGTTGCGCTATCCTGCCGCGCGAAACCCGGCCGGCCGCGGCGTTGACAAGGTGCCAATTCCGCGGCACATAATACTTAGAAATCTATGCAATGGAACCTTTAGGTTTCGGCGCCGCGAAGGAAAACAACCCGGCGCGCCGGTCCAGACCAGATTTCGGCATAGACCCGGCGGATCGTCGCGTCCGCCCTCGTGATGGAGCGTCACCACCATGCAAAAAGCACTGCGCAAGGAAAAGCCGGCCGCGGTCAGCAAGGAGCATCATGCGCAAGATCTTCGCAGCACGCTCGAATGGCTGCGCGCGCAGGGCGACCTGATCGAGACCGACAAGGAGGTCGATCCGGATCTGCAGGTGACCGGCCTGCAGAAGCACCTCGACGGCGGCTGCCCGGTGATCTTCAACAAGGTCAAGGGCAAGCCCAATCACCGCGTGCTCACCAACCTGTTCGGTGACATGAAGGTGATCAACAAGATGTTCGGCTGGAAGGACGACCCCGAGCGCGTCAGGAAGCTCGCCTATGCGCTGAGCCATCCGCTCAAGCCGGTGGAGATCCCGCAGAGCGCGGCGCCCTGCCAGGAGCACGTGATCGAGAAGCCCGACGACGTGAACAAGTGGGTGGTGCCGATCCGGCACACCACCTACGAGCCCGAGCTCACCGTCGGCTCCGGCATCCGCTGCGTCACCGGGCCGGAATTCGATGGCGGATCGGACCTCGGCTACAACCGCATGAATTTCCGCTGGGGCAATGTGGGCACGTTCCAGATCTCGCCCGGCTCGCACATGTGGCAGGTCGTCAACAAGTATTACAAATCGGACCAGCCGGTGCCGATCACCATGTGCTTCGGCGTGCCGCCGGCCTGCACGCTGCTGGCGGGCGCGGGCTTCGACTATGCGATTTTGCCGATGGGCTGCGACGAGATCGGCATCGCCGGCGCCGTGCAGGGCACGCCGATCCGGCTGGTGAAGGCGCGCACCGTCAACGCCATGGCGATCGCCGATTCCGAGCTGGTGCTGGAAGGCTACGTCAATCCGCGCGACCGCCGCTTCGAGACCAAGGAGTCGGAGGACGCCGGCGTGCAGGGCCGCTTCCACTTCCATCCGGAGTGGGCGGGCTACATGGGCAAGGCCTACAAGGCGCCGACCTTCCACGTCACCGGCATCACCATGCGCAAGCCGCAGTCGAAGCCGATCATCTTCGCGCTCGGCGTGCACACGCTCGACGACCACAATATCGACACCACGGTGCGCGAGGCCGCGATCTACGAGCTGTGCAACCGGCTGCAGCCCGGCATCGTGCAGAACGTCGTGATCCCGTACTGCATGACCGACTGGGGCGGCTGCATCATCCAGGTGAAGAAGCGCCACCAGCTCGACGAGGGCTGGCAGCGCAACTTCCTGGCGGCGGCGCTCTCCTGCTCGCAGGGCATGCGGCTGGCGATCGCGGTGAGCGAGGACGTCGATCCGTACTCGATGGACGACGTCATGTGGTGCTTCACCACGCGCGTCAATCCGCGCACCGACATCCTCAATCCGATCCCGGGCGGCCGCGGCCAGACCTTCATGCCGGCCGAGCGCATGACCGCGGGCGACAAGCAGTGGACCGCGTCGAACACGCAATTCGAGGGCGGCATGGGCATCGATGCCACGGTGCCGTTCGGCTACGAGAGCGACTTCCTGCGGCCGGTCTATCCGGTCGACCAGGTGAGACCTGAGGACTTCTTCACCAAGAAGGACATCGAGAACGCCAAGTCGCGCATGGTCGGCTGGGTCAACTCGCTCGCCCGCTCCGGGCGGTGAGGCAGTTATCCGTGCTGTCGTCGCCGCGCTTGCGCGGGGACCCAGTATGCCCAGAGACGGGCGTGTGTGGCGCGATGCGAGTCCCCGCTTGCGCGGGGATGACACTCGTGATGGTGGCGCCGCTCAGTCCGCTCTCGCGGCTCCACCGTTCCGCCAGGGCACGCCGGTCGAGCTTGCCGCGCTCGGTCTTCGGCAGCGAGGCGCTGAGAACGATCTGCTTCGGCGCCTTGAAGGCCGGAAGCCCATCGCTGCAATAGCGCAGCAACTCACCGGCATCGACCGTCGCGCCCGGCCGCGCCACCACATAGCTCACCACCTCTTCGCCGTAGATCGCATCCGGCACGCCGACGGTGGCGACCTCGATCAGCTCGTGGCGCTGCATCAGGAAGTTGTCGATCTCGACCGGCGAGATGTTCACGCCGCCGCGGATGATGAGGTCCTTCTCGCGGCCGGTGAGGCCGAGAAAGCCGTCGGCGTCGAGCAGCCCGAGATCGCCGGTGCGGATGCGGCCGCGGCTGTTGATCTTCACGCTGCCGTCGTCGGCGAGATAGCGGTAGTCGTGGGAGGCAAAGCCTCCGATCTCGATCTGGCCGATTTCGCCGGGCGGCAATTGCCGGCCGTCGGCATCGACGATCGCGAGGCGGTGATAGGCCAGCGGCCGCCCGACCGTGCCCAGGCGCCGCCGCTCACCGGGAATTGCCGCGATCCAGCCGGTCTCGCTCGAGCCATAGCCCTGCGCAATCGGAATGCCGAACCGCTCCTCGAACCGTCGCCATTCTTCGATCGTGAGCGGCGCCGAGCTGGAGGTGAGGAAGCGCAAGGTCGGCAGATTGTCGCGATGCGCAGTCGCCTCGGTGTTGAGCAGGATGTTGATGGTGGTCGGGTTGCCGGCCGCCACCGTCACGCGGTGATCGCGGACATGCTGGAAGAAGCGGCTGGCCGAGAATTTCGCCGCCATGACCAGGGTGGCGCCGCGGTTGACCGGCACCAGGGCGCCCAGCAGCTGCGCCGACGCCCAGTTGAAGGAGCGGAAATCATACACCCGGTCGTCCGCCGTGATGCCGAAGCCGTCGGCGGCGGGCTCGATGTTCGCCAGGTGCTCGCGATAGGTCAGCACCACGCCCTTGGGCCGCGCGCTCGTGCCGGAGGTGAACAGGATCACCGCGTCGTCGTCCGGCCCGGCCGCGGTCCGCGCGTCGCTCGGCTCGCGGCGCGCGACCTCGGCATAGAACGTCCCGTGCTCCGGCTTGTCCCAGCTTCCAAGCCGCATGCGCGGCGCTGAAACGCGAGGCCAGGAGGTCGTCGAGCTCCAGTCCGTCCTGATGCAGCACGAGCTTTGGCTCGAGCCGCGCGAAGATGTTGTCGAGCTGGTTGCGGTTCATCTCGACGTGAACGGTGCAGATGGTGGCGCCGTAGGCCATGACGCCGAAATAGCAGAGCAGATGCTCGACGGAGTTGTTGGCGAGCAGCGCCACCCGGTCGTTGGTGCCGATGCCGCGGTCGCGCAGGACCGTGGCGATGCGCCCTGCGACCTCCTGCAGCTCACGATAGGAGATGGTTCGCCCGTCGTCGGCGCAGACGATCCACGGCTTCTCCGGATCGCGCAGCGCCGCCCGGGCGATCCACTCTCGCAACAGCATCGGACCTGCGGCGAACGGCATTGCGCAAACCTTGGCGGGAATTCCTTAGCAATATAAGTATTTCGGCGGTGGTGCAAGCTGGCGCGATCTGGTCCGTCCTACGTGTTCCTTCACGCGGAACGACGGACCGCGGAGCGAAAATTAGTGGATGCCGGGGCACGGCCGCCCATGTAAGCTTGGCCCACGAGATCCCGGAGGAATTCGTGTCGAGCCAACCCGACCTCATGAGCAGTCCGATCGGAACGCCCGCGAACACCGGCGCGTCGCGCTCCAACGTCGCGCCGCGGCTCGCCTACGACGATCTGCGCCAATGGCTCGACGAGGCGCGCAAGCTCGGCGAGGTGAAAGAGGTGAGCGGGCTCTCCTGGCAGCAGGACATCGGCCTCGTCTCGGGCGTGGCGATGCACGAGGACAGCGCGCCCTGCTTCGTGTTCGACCAGGTGCCCGGCACGCATCGAGGGCAGCCGCGTGCTGGTCAACTTCTTCGGCGGCAAGCGCAAGAACATGACGCTCGGCTTCCCGACCGAGCTCTCCAAGATCGAGCTGAGCGAAGGCTTCCGCAGCAATTTCATGGGGCCGATGACGCGCATCCCGCCCACCTATGTCACCGACGGTCCGATCTTCGAGAACGTCATGCGCGGCGACGAGGTCGACGTCACCCGCTTTCCGGCGCCGATCTGGCACGCCGGCGACGGCGGCCGCTACATCGGCACCGGCAGCTTCAACATCACCCGCGACCCGGACGAGGGCTGGATCAATTGCGGCACCTACCGGGTGATGATCCACGACGCCAGGACCGCCGGCTTCTACATCTCGCCCGGCAAGCACGGCCGGCAGATGCGCGACAAGTACCAGGCGCGCGGCGAGCCGATGCCGGTGGCGGTGGTCTGCGGCGGCGATCCGATGACCTTCCTGATGGCCTGCAGCGAGGTGCCGTACGGCGTCAGCGAATACGAGATCGTCGGCGGCGTGCGCGGCAAGCCGGTCGAGGTGATCAAGGGGCCGGTCACCGGCCTGCCGATCCCGGCCAATGCCGAGATCGTGGTCGAGGGCTTCGTCGAGCCCGGCAACGAGCGCATCGAAGGGCCGTTCGGCGAGTGGACCGGCTATTACGCCAGCGACCTGCGGCCCGAGCCGGTGCTCGACATCAAGGCGGTCTACCATCGCAACGATCCGATCCTGCTCGGCTGCGTGCCGCAGCGTCCGCCCGACGAGATCTGCCGCTTCCGCTCGGTGGTGCGCTCCGGCCTGCTGCGCGAGAACATCCTCAAGGCCGGCGTGCCGGGCGTGACGGCGGCCTGGGCGCACGAGGTCGGCAATGCGCGGCTCCTGCTCGCGGTCGCGATCAACCAGCGCTATCCCGGCCATGCCAAGCAGGCCGGCCATATCGCCGCCATGTGCCACGTCGGCGCCTATTGCGGGCGCTACGTGATCGTGGTCGACGACGACATCGACGTGTCCAATCTCGAGGAGCTGGTCTGGGCGTTGCTGACGCGCTCGGATCCCGCCACCTCGATCGACATCATCCGCAACGCCTGGTCGACGCCGCTTGATCCGCGCATCGAGCCCGAGCGCAAGGCGGTCGGCGACTACACCAACAGCCGCGCGATCATCGACGCCTGCCGGCCCTGGCATTGGCGCGACAAGTTCCCGCGCGTGAACGTGCCCTCGCCGGAGGAGCGCCGCATCGCGCAGGAGAAGTTCGGCCACCTGTTCAAGACCTGATCCGGCCGGACGGTTTAACCTTCCCGTTCGAACCTTGCCGGCAGGCGCGGTAGGCTGCGAGGGATGCGCTTGCACGAAAGCGATTTTCGTGCGTTTGCTGTGGGACTTGGCCGATCCGACCGGCCGTGGCGGAGGAAGCGGAATGCGGCGTCTCATCATCGGCATGACCGGCTCGACCGGCGCCATCTTCGGCGTGCGCATGCTCGAGGCGCTCAAGCACGCCGACGTCGAGTCGCATCTGATCATCAGCAAGTGGGCGCAGCGCACGCTCGAGCACGAGACCAACTACACCGTCGAGCAGGTGCGGGCGCTGGCGACCGTGGTCCACAGCCAGGGCGACATGGGCGCCTCGATCTCGTCGGGCTCGTTCAAGACCGAAGGCATGGTGGTGATCCCCTGCTCGGTGCACACGCTCGCCGGCATCTCCAACGGCTACGGCGAGCATCTGGTGCACCGCGCCGCCGACGTCATCATCAAGGAGCGGCGGCGCCTGGTGCTGGTCGTGCGGGAAACTCCGCTGTCCGAGGTGCACCTCGAGAACATGCTCAAGCTCGCGCGCATGGGGGTCTCGATCGTGCCGCCGATGCCGGCCTTCTATAATCACCCGCAGAGCGTCGACGACATCGTCAATCACATCGTCGCGCGCGTGCTCGACCAGTTCGATATTCCGGCACCGTTCGCCAAGCGCTGGGACGGGCACATGCAGACCGCGGCCAAGATCGCGAGCGTGGTGCCGCCCCCGAGCCCGGCGGTCAAGAGCGGGACCTGAGCCGAAAGAACCGGATCGTGGAGACCAAGGTCACCATTCCGGCGCTCCAGCAGATGAAGCGCGACGGCCGCAAGAGCGTCGGCGTGGTCGCCTGGGACTATCAGCTCGCGCGCATCGCGGACCGCGCCGGCGTCGACATCGTCTCGGTGGGGGATTCGGTCGGCGTCAATCTGTGGGGCCACTCCAATCCGCTCGAAGTCACCATGGACGAGATGCTGGTGGTCTGCAAGGCGGTGCGCCGCGGCGTCGAGCGCGCGCTGGTGAGCTGCGACTTCCCGTTCGGCCCGCTGCAGGAGGGCACCGCGAGCGCGCTGCAGCGCCGCCATCCGGCTGGTCAAGGAAGGCGGCGCCGACATGATCAAGCTCGACGGCGCCGCCGACTTTCCCGACGCGGTGCGCGCGCTCGAGCGCGCCGGCATCCCGGTGTTCGCGCAGTTCGGGCTCACCCCGCAGACCGCGCTGAAATACGGCGTGCCCTACGCCGCGCAGAGCGCGCCCGGCGCGCAGGCGACGCCGGAGGCGACCGCCAAGCTCGTGGCGGAGGCGAAGCTCCTGGAGGAGGCCGGCGCGTCGCTGCTCGACTTCACCAATTCCGGCCCGGTGGCGGGCGCCGCGGTGGTGCAAGGCGGTCAAGATCCCGGTGATCGGCGGGTTCGGCGGCGGTCCCTGGCTCGACGGGCGGGTGCGGCTCGCCCACACCGCCATCGGCTACGGCGAGAAATGGCTCGAGTCGAAGACCGAGACCTACGCCAATGTCGCCAGGATCAGCCTCGACGCCTTCACCGCCCTGATCGCCGACGTGCGCGCCGGCCGCCAGATCAAGGGCTGAGCGGAGCGCGCCATGGCGACCGCGATCATCGACGGCATCCGACGCGCTACGAGGCGTCGTCAGACGGTCAGCTCGTAACCACATCCAACGCGGCCAGCGCCGCCTGCGCCACCATGACGTCCTGCTCGATCTTGGCGCCGCCGGCGGCGACCGCGCCGATGACCTGGCCGGCGACCGTGATCGGGAAGCCGCCCGGCACGTTGGTGAAGTCGCCCATGCGCACCGCCATGCTGAGCGCGTTCTCCTCCGGCGCATAGCCGGTCGGCATCCGCTGCGAGGCCGAGGTGATCGCCTTCCGCTGCGTGGTGATGATCGAGAAGTGCCGCGCCCCGTCCATCATCAGGAAGGCGATCAGCCGGCAGCTCTGGTCGACCACGGCGAGGCTGACCTTGCAGCCGAGCTCGTTCGCCTTGGCGACGCCGGCGGCGAGCATCTTGAGGCTCGCCTCCTCGGTGAGCCGATGGGTGGCAACGACATCCGCCATGGTGTTTGCTTCCTCTCTGAGGCTTGCGGCCGTGAGGCCGGTTACAAATGGTGGGCAAGAAGCCAGACGAGGCGGCTGTGCTAACTCCGCTCGACGAGCTGCGCCCTTCATTGCCGTCGTTCCGGTCTCGAATTGGCCTCGGATTCGCCGCACTCGACCTCGTTTTCGCGATCCTACAGTCAGGCTTGACACGAATCGCCAGATCGCGTACTTGGCGAAATGCGATTCGTCGCACTGCGCCCGCCGGCATCTGTCGCGCGGGTTTTTTGATTCGCGCGCACCGCGACACGTCGACCGCGCGGTCCTCGTAAGCGCGCCGCTCGGCCGCCTGTCTTCCGCTTCCTGACCGGCCCGCCGCCACCCAAACCATAGGTCCGTCTCCCACCGCTCTTGGCGTGGCGGCGTTTTCGCGCGCCGGCCGCGTGCGCATTGCGAGCCGCATCGCGCTGGTCAGAC
This sequence comes from uncultured Alphaproteobacteria bacterium, assembly GCA_963708765.1. Classification (GTDB taxonomy): domain Bacteria; phylum Pseudomonadota; class Alphaproteobacteria; order Rhizobiales; family Xanthobacteraceae; genus VAZQ01. The sequence goes on from CAVPTV010000025.1 coordinate 20,375, forward strand.
GCGGGAGGACGCTCGACCTCGTCGAGGTCGCCGGCTCCGGCGGGATGGGCCCACGAGCCAATTCGAACATTCCAAGCACGAGGCATCAACAATGACTCGATCGCCCGCCGACGCGCCCAAATCTTTTCAACCCGGCACCGCTGATGACCCTTCATCCGACGAGCGAATAGCACGTCTATTGCACGGGTCACAGGAAGCGCTCCGATTTGTGCGGGAGTTCGCGCGTCTTGGCGCCCTGCGGCGCACCGGTCTGGGAGGCTCGCACTACAACCCCAACCAGCCTCGCGTGCCCGCCGGGAATCCGGATGGCGGGCAGTGGACGAGCGCTGGAGGAGGCGGCCCGCGACTGGCGGCCCGGGACAAAGGTGGGTCTGGCCCCGGCATCCTGTTTACGATTGCCCTCAAGTTTTTCCGAGACTTGATCGATGCCTATCGCTCGGAAAACGGCCTCTGGGATTTGTTTGGACAAAGGCGCGGGACGGTCACGGTCACGACGTTCAACGGGAAAACATATTTTCGGGTCCAATTCCGATTCGCCTACATATACCCGCGCTGATCGTGCCCTCGCGGAGGGCATGCGGCGCGTCCTCATTCAGAAATACCCAGATGTGATGAAGACCGACAATATTGGGCAGAAGCCCAATGACGCTGTGTTCCATGCGGAAGCGACGGTGCTGTTGAGGGCGGCCAGGGAAAATGGCGGTACGCTCGCAGGCCAGACACTTGAAGTGTTCGCGGACCGTGCAATGTGTGGCAGTTGCAAGAAGGTCTTGCCCAAGCTTGGGTTCGAGCTGGGCAATCCCACCGTGACTTTTGTCGATAATGTGGGGCAGCGGCGAACCATGCGAAATGGCAAGTGGGACCCTGAATAGGAGGAACCTATGCGAAAGAGCACATACTTTGCTTCACGCGCGAGCAAGGGATGGCCAGACCCGAAAGAGCTGGAACATTATTTTCTGGCGCCCCGAGGGCATCGCTGGTTCTTTGAAACCAGGAATGACAGCGGATCCCTTACGGCAGAAGGCGTCGATGGAACTGAGCACCTGGAGGAGAACAAGGGGCGCATCGACATCGATCTGCAAATGTGGGGTCACCCCGATCTCGGCGTGCTTCTCATCTATTCGAAATGGGGCGGCGGGCTCAAGCTTACCTACAGTTCAAAGGGCGACTTGAGGCGGCTGCGCGAATGGGTCCGCAGCACCCATGATGACTCCGTTGCCGGTGGGGCTCTTCATACCTTTCGAGCAGGCCTGGAAGGCCGTGAAGGAGTTCATCGAGACGGATGGTCAGCTGCCGAAAAGCATCGAGTGGATCGCGAATCGGGATCTTCCGCCCAACACCTTTCCTGATCCGTGAGGGCGGGACCCATCGACATTGGCGCCGAGAATGTTGTCATGCGCGGTCCGAGAGCCCAGCAGGAGCTGACGGAGCGCGGGTTTCGCACTAACCCCAACCTACTCCACCTCGATCAACACCCGGCCGTTCTCGACCAGGGTCTTGTAGGTCTTGATCGGCACCATGCAGGGCGGCGAGACCACCTCGCCGGTGCGCACGTTGAACTGGCCGTTGTGGAAATTGCATTCGATCACGTCGTCCTCGAGATAGCCCTCCGACAGCGAGCCCGGCCCGTGCGTGCAGTGGTCGTCGGTCACGTAGAACTCGCCGCCGACGTTGAACACCGCAAGCGTGAGATCGCCGGATTCGACCTTGAGGGCGTTGCCGGGCGCGACATCGTCGGTGCTGCAGAGATCGATGCGTTGTGACATTGCGTTGACTTGGGCTCCTCGTTGACCTGGGGGCGGGCAGGTCTCTGAGCTTGTGAGCCGAAATGTGCCATATAGGAATGACGCGGAGCGACGCTACTCCATCCGAGCTACGAGGAACCACGATGCCCAGCGAAAGCGCGCGCATGACCACCGCCGCCGCGGCCCGGTTCCGGATCGACGCCCCCAATTCGCGGCCGCGCGCCGTCAAGGTGATCGCGCTCGATCCGCCGAGCGAGCGGGTGGTCCAGCGGCTGGCGCAGGGCGCGTGGCAAGGCGCCGCCTTCTTCACCTCGGTCAAGTTCGACGGCGCGCCGCGGGGCGGCGAGGGCTGGTCGATGAAGGCCTGGCTCGGCGACCTCGCCGGCCGCACCAAGGACCTGATCGACGAGGTCGCCTCCGCCGATCTCATCGTCATGGTGGCGAGCGCCGGCACCAATGCGGCCGCCGCCGCGGTCATCGCCGAGGCCTGCGGGGCGCGCAAGGTGATGACCACGGCGCTGATCATCGAGAGCGAAACCAAGACCGACGCGGAGCTGTCGAAGACGCTCGCTAGTCTGCGGCCGCATGCGTCGATGCTCGTCATCGCCAACAACGACGATTACATCGAGGCGATGCTGGCGGCCTTGCGGGCGTGAACGCCGCCGCGAGCCCGCAACATCACGCCACCAAGCCGCGCGTCTCGCGCGCGAACAGCTCCTCGACGGCGACCGGACGGGTGATGATGCCCTGCGTCAGCGCGTGCCCGATCAGCTCCTCGATGACCTTCCGGTTCGGCGCGATGCCGTAGGGCAGGGGATCGCCGGTGATCTCCATCACGCGGCGGTGCACCTCGTCGACCTCGGTCGGCTTCTCGATCTTGCCCGCCTTGAGGCGGTCCACGTAGACGCGCTTCGCCTCGGCGAAGGCGTCGAACACGTCGGCGGCGAGCCCCGGATGTGCCGCGAGCAGCTCGTCCTTGATCACCACCGCGTGGTTGATCGGATAGTGGCCGCGCTGGCGCAGCGCCGTGAGCCCCGCCTCCAGCGCATTGGGAATGAGCGGCTGCACGTCCGGGTGGTTCGACCTCGACGCCGATGGCGGCGGCGAGCTCGCCCGACGCCAGCATGTCGCCCATCTTCTTGCCCGGCTCGATCGGCACGACGTTCGTCGGGCGGGCGGTACTCGGCCACGTGCTCGTCGCCGGAGAGCACCCAGGTGATCTTGCTCGAGATCGACGCCGTGCTCGTCCTGCAGGATGCTGCGCGCCCACACGCCGGTGGTGACCGTGTAGCCGCGGTTGACGCCGACCCGCTTGCCTTCGAGGTCCTTCGGCGTGCGCGATGCCGGCCTTGGTGTTCACCAGGATGGCGCCGTGGTGGAACGCGCGCACCACGAAGACCGGGATCGCGGTCATGCGGCTTGCCGTGCGCCTTGGCGCAGATATAGGTGGTGATCGCCATCTCGCAGATGTCGAACTCGTTGCCGCGCACCATGCGGCGGAACGCGGCGATCAGCGGATCGACCTCCTCGAAGTCGAACGCGAAGCGTCTTCGGCTTCACCGTGCCGTCCTTGAGGGCCTGGTTGTTGCCTTGCGTGCGGGTGACGGTTTTCAGCTTGAGCTCGGCCATGGCGCGCTTCGTCACACCGTCGTCTGCGCCACGCCCGGACGCGCGGTGAGCGCCTCCTTGGCGGCGTCCTTGAACGCCTGATCGGGCGGCAGCACCACCGAGGCCGAGCGCACCTTGTGGTGCGCCGGATCGACGCCGGGCGGCGTGACGCCTTTGTCGACCAGCGCCTTGGCGGCGCGCATCAGGCGATGGCGCGCCATGATGATGCCGTTGTCGGTCGAGACCAGGTTCTCCTTGGTGCGGTCGCAGATCGGCCCCATGCTCTCCTGCAGCGACGCGTCTTGAATGGCAAAGCCGGCGACGCCGCTGAAGGTCTTGCCGGCCTTCTGGGCGGCGCGGTCGATCAGATAGTCGTTGTCCTTGTTGGCGAGCGGCCGATAGGTGCCCGGGATGTACTTGCAGTGCACGCCGGCGCCGTCGCGCATGGCGTCGACCTCGCGCGGGGTGAGCGCCCGCACCGGATGGAAGTCGTAGCTCCAGGCCCAGCAATTCTCGTCGTCGATCGGGATCCAGAAGTGGCCGTGGATCGGATGATCGCCGCGCGGCGGGATCATGGTGAAGCAGGGCATCACCCAGGGCGTGATGCGCCAGTAGTAGTTGCCGTTCTCGGCGTTGCGGCGGGCGCCGATGAAGAGCCCGCCCGGCTGCTCCACGACCTCGAAATGCGGCTGCATGTCGGAGAGGTTGTATTGGTTGCCCTTGGCGCCCTTGAACAGCGGGTCGGAGCCGAGGTCGCCGCGGTGCAGGAACGAGACGTGGCTCGAATCGATCCCGCCCTCCATGGCCTGCAGCCAGTTGCTCTCCTGCACCCGCTTGGAGATGAAGGTCTGCTCGGGCGGGACGGTCGCGAACTCCCACTCCGGCAGCGGCGGCTGCTTGTCGGGTGGCCCCAGATAGGTCCACAGCACCGGGCCGCGCTGCACCAGCGGGTAGGATTTCAGCTTGATCTTCTGGCAGAAGCCGCTTTCCCGCGGCTCCGAGGGAACGTCGACGCACTGGCCGGTCACGTCGTATTTCCAGCCGTGATAGGAGCAGCGCAGGCCGGATTCCTCGTTGCGTCCGAACCACAGCGACACGCCGCGGTGGGCGCAGAACTCGTCGATCAGGCCGTACCTGCCGTCGCTGTCGCGGAACGCGAGCAGGCGCTCGGAGAGCATCTGCACCCGCACCGGCGGGCAGTCGTTCTCCGGCAGCTCTTCCGCCATCAGCGCCGGCAGCCAGTAGCTGCGGAACAGCTGGCCCATCGGCGTGCCGGGGCCGGTCTGCGTCAACAGGTCGTTCTGTTCTTTCCTGAGCATCGCATCAATCCGTGATCGATCAGGTGTCCTTATAGCGCGGGCGGCCACTGTTTTGTTGGCGATCGTCGTTCCGCCATGCGGAACCGAGTTCCAAATACCAGGATAGGGATTTGCGCCGGCTTCGGCAAGCCGCACGATTGCTGCGATGTCGCGAAGCACTCGTCCACCTACGTCAGCAGCAATCCAGATCGCTCCCTTCGATCGCGATCAGCGCGTTCTTCATCCAGGTCGGCGGAAGATCGTCCGGCACCACCGCCGCCACCGGCTTGAACAGCTTGAACTGATGCCGCGTCTCGTTCTCGGTCCAGAACGCCACCACGGTCTCGATCGGCGGACAGCCGGGCACCGTGCAGGACACCTCGGCGACCAGGATCGCGGCATCCTCGGGAAGCTTGAAGCGCGCGCGCGTCCACTCCCGCACCCGGTCGAGCGCCGCAACGTGCTCGGGACGCTTATGAAAGCGAGCTGCAGCATCGTTCTCGCACCTACGGAAAATCGCGCTTGACCGCTCGATGCCCCCTCCTAGAGTGCCCGCCAAATCGTGCTGATTATAGGAGGCTTTCGCAGTGGTGGAAAAAGTGCTGGCGGCGGTGCGAACCGGCCCGAGCAAGACCGAGATCCGCGAATATCCGATGCCGGACATCGCGGACGACGCCGCCTTGATGAAGATGGAGGTCGCCGGCATCTGCGGCACCGACGTCAAGCTCTACAAGACGCCGCCGACCAAGAGCCCGGTGATCATGGGCCACGAGAACATCGGCTTCATCGCCAAGGCCGGCCGCGAGTTCACCCGGCGCAAGGGCTTCAAGGAAGGCGACCTCGTCTTCGTCGAGCACTACGTCATGTGCGGCAAATGCGAGTGGTGCCATCTCGGCCAATACCGGCACTGCGAGAACACCGACTGGCGCCACAACCCCGACGGCATCCGCTACGGCTACACCTCGGCCGAGAAGGCGCCGCATCTGTGGGGCGGCTTTGCCCAATACGTCTACCTGCCGTGGAACGCGGTCGTGCACCGGGTGCCGCAAGGCGTGACGCCGGAGCTGGCCGGACTGGTGACGCCGATGGCGAACGGGGTCGAATGGTCGCTGTTCGACGGCGGCGTCGGCTATAACTCGACGGTGCTGATCCAGGGCCCGGGCCAGCAGGGGCTGTCGCAGACCGTGATCTGCAAGCAGGCCGGCGCCTCGCTCATCATCGTCACCGGCACCTCCAAGGACGCGGCGCGCATGGCAGGTCGCCAAGGCTGCTCGGCGCCGATCACGTGATCAACGTCGAGACCGAGGACCCGCTGGCGCGCATCATGGAGATCACCGGCGGCAAGGGCGTCGACGTCGCGCTCGACTGCACCGCCGGCGCCGGCACCATCCCGATCCTGCTCGGCGTCGAAGCGCTCAAGCGCAAGGGCGGCACCATCGTGGTGCAGGGCGAGATGAAGGAATTCCCCAACTTCCCGCTCGAGAAGGTCACGGTGAAGTTCATCACCATCAAGAGCGCGCGCGGTCACAGCTTCAAGGCCTGCGAGCTCGCGCTCGCGCAGCTCGCCTCCAAGCGCTTCCCGCTCGAGAAGGTCACCACCCACAAGTTCGGGCTCAAGGACGTCGATCTCGCCATCAAGTCGGTCGGCGGCCAGGGCGTGCCGGACGTGATCCACGCCTCGCTGATGCCGTGGCAGTAGGCCGCCGCGGCCCAGCCCGGCGCGGATCGCGGCGGTCATCGTCACTCCCTCTCCGCCACCACGAACGACCACCACGGCGCCGCACTGGCGCCGAGCAGGCCGTCCCAGTACCAGGCCGATACGTCCGGCCAGCTCGCGCCGCGCTGGTCGCGGATGACCTCGCACACCGTCAGCTGATCGGCGCCGTGGCCGGCGCGGAAGCAGCCCATCGCGGCGCCGGCGGCATCCTTCCGGACCGGCAGCGGCGTCACGCTGTAGCCGAGGCCGCGGAAGCAGTCGGCCGCGGGGTGCAGGCGGCGGGTCGGCGCGCCGATCCATCGGATGATGATCTCGCGGCTGCCGTCCGAGAACCGGCCGACCCGGCCGGGAAAGTCGCGCACGAATGCGAGCTCGCGCTGCGTGAGCGCCAGCTCGGTGAGCTCGCGGCCCTCGTAGTGGGTGGGCCAGCCGGGAAAATGCTCTGTCGGCGGCGATCGCCGGCGTCGTTGCTGCGCGCGAGCAGCGGCGCCACTGCCGCGGCAAGCGGCGGCGAGCAGAAAGGCCGCGATCGTGCCCGCAAGACGCTTGCTTGCTGCAATTCTCATCCCGGGCATGGGGCCGCCCTCCAGTCGCGCAGGCGGCCGAGCAGCCAGAGCGTCACCGCGGCCGAGAGCATGAAGGCCGCGATGCCGATGCCGTCGTGCCACCACGCCGGCGCCTGCGGCGACGAGCCCGGTCTCGACGTAGAACAGGCTCGACGCCCGCAGCACGTTGCCGGCGATCGCGAGCACGACCGAGCAACGCGACCGCGACCACGACCTTCACCGCGCCGAGCCGCAGCCACACGCAGCCCATCAGCGTCAGCAGCAGCCCCGCCCACAGCATGTTCACGCCGCTGCAGGGCGCATCGAACTGGACCATCTCGTCGCGCCAGAGCAGGAACGTCCCCTGCCGCGCGACCATGAGACCGTGCGCCTGCAGCAAGACGACCGCGAGCGCGGCCGACACGACGCGCATCGGATAGCCGAGCGTGAACTGCAACGACGGCAGCACCGGCAGCGCCAGCGCCACCAGGCCCCAGAAGGCGACCGGCGGCCGTTCCCTGAACAGCGCGACATAGAGACAGAACAGCGTCGCCGCGATCGCGACGGCGGCGCGCATGATCGGCGGCAGCAGCGCGTGACTGGCGGCGTAGAGCGCCAGCAGGGCGGCGATCGCGAGGAGCGGCAAGGAACGCGGCGCGGCGGGGAGCGACCTGCGCGCGATACCGAGCAGGCCGAGGAACGCCACCGTCAGCGCGAGCGCCACCGCCTCCTCGGGCGCCGCCCACACGCGCCCGCAATACCAGCGCCAGGCGTCCCACGTCGCCGCCATGACCAGTGCCGAGACCAGCAGCGGATGCATCACGCGGCCGCCGCGAACCGCTGCCGATTGCGCCAGGCGAACCACATGAGTGCCGCGCATGCGATCAACGCCAAGGCCCATTCGTGCGGCTCGGGAACCGTCGGCACCGTCGCCTGGCTCACGGGCGTGAGGCGGCTCTCGTCGTATTGCTGCTTGGTTTCGAGCACCACGGCGCCGCTGACCGGCGTCACCAGCCGGTATTGGGTCGCGAGCGCCACCGCGGCTTCGCGGTTGCCGGCCGGGTTCGCCCGCATCAGCTCGAGCACGCGGTCGCTTCGCCCACAGCCGGGCGATGTGATCGGATCCCTTGGCGAGCCCTTCGGCGGCTTGCGCCGGCGCGCGGCGGATCGCGAGCGTCTGCGCTTTGTCCGAGAAGCGCGGCGAAGAAGCCGGCGAGATCGGCTGCGGGCGCGCCGGTTTGCGGCAGCGAACGGGCGGCCCAGGCCCACGGCGCGTCCGGCAGGAGCTCGTTCGGGCCCGGCTCGACGCTGTAGAGCACCAGATCCGGCAGCCGCGACAGCCGCGCGCCGGCCTGCTCGAGACGCGCCGGCGCTGGCGCGGAAGCTGACCGGCTGCGGGCCGTGAATCCAGAGCAGCGTGGCGTTCGGCTCGGCCTCGAGCATCGCCAGCGCCTCGGCGAGCGCCGGCGCATTGTCCTGTCCGCCGACGAAGGAGGTGGAGCGCAGCAGCTTCACGACGGCCCGCTTCTGCGCGTCGGACCACGGCGCCAAGGCGACGCTCCGCGTCGGCTCGGAGGCGACGATCGCGCCGACCTTGATGCCGGGAGGGATCGCCTCGAGCGCCGCGATCGAGCCTTTCGGTCGTATCGGCCAGCCGCGCCGAGCCGTCGATGACCAGCATCAGCGCGGCATCCGCCTGCGGCGTGCGCTGCGTGCGATGTCCTGCACGATGAGCTCGCCGTCGCCGAAGCGGGCCGCGAGGCTGCCGGTCGCGGGATTGCGCTCGACCGTGATCGTCTGACGCGTGCGGGCAAGGTCGCGGTCGCCGACCGAGCCGGTGATCCGGAACAGCCGGTCGTCGACGCGGCTTGCCGTCAGCCCCGGCGCCGAAGCCGCCAGCGCCTGCTTGCCTTCGATCCACACGCCGTGGCTCATGTCGGCCGCAAACGAGAAGTTGCGATCGACCAGCGCCGGCAGCACCAGCCGCGCCTTGGACGCACCGATCAGCTCGAGCGGCGCGCTGATGCCGATCTTGAACTTGATGGTGCCGCCGCTGGCGGGAACCGGGAACGCCTGCGCCAGCACGCGATCGGCGCCCTTGGTGGTGACGAGCAGCGGATCGCGCGTGGCGCCGTTGCTGCACGGCGACCCGCTGATAGGCCTCGCGCACCTCGCGCGCGTCCGCCATAGGCCGCCTCGCGCTCCTCGCCGTCGACCCACAGGGTCGCGCGCGACACCACGCCGCCCGGCGGCAGCGCGAGCTGCAGGCGGGCCTCGCGCGCGATCGCTTCGGAATTGCGGAACTCGACCGTCCATTCGAGATAGGCGACCGCGTCGTCGCCGCTGATCGAGCCGTCGATGCGCGAGGAGACGAGGTGAAGCCCCTTCAGCCGTCCGCCGACCTGGGTGCCGCCATGATCGTCGTCGAACTGGAAGTCGGCGAAGCGGGCCTGCTTGCCCTTCTCGAACGGCGCGGGCCTGGCGTTGAACGGCACGCCGTGCAGGCGATAGTAGATCTCGCGCGCCTCCGCCGGGAGACGCCGCGACCTGCCGCGGCCGCCAGCGCGGATCGAACCAGGCGTCGCCGTCGAGCAGCGACCAGCGCGCTCAGCAGCCCGGTGGGCCGGCCGGCGACGCCGTAGCAGAGCCGCAGCAGCAGATCGTCGTCGCCGAGCGTGCGCAGCAGCGCCAAGTCCTCGCTCCCGCTCCGACGGCTCGCTGCTCGCGGCCCATTGCAGGCCGAGCCGGGTCGCCGCCGGCGGAACGTCGAGCGCGAGCAGCAGCGCGAGGCCGGCGCCGAGCCCGGCGATCAGCGGCCGGATGAGCGGCCGGTCTCGCGGCCGGTCATGGATGGCCGCGCGCGAGCTTCAGCGCGCACACGAAGGAGGCGAGCGGGGCCAGCGGCGGCAGCCCGATCCCGACGATGATGCCGACCAGCGCGAGCGGCAGCAGCGGAAGGAACAGCAGCGCGTAGAAGCCGGCAATGGCGATCGCCACGCCATTGGCGAACACGAACCATTTGGTGGTTCGCGCGTGTCTCGTCCTGCAGATGGTGCCAGACCAGCAGGTTGCTCGCCGGCACGAGCGAGACCGCCGCCACGTGCCAATAGGTCGGCATCGGATCGAAGAACGCGTCGGCGCACATGTGCGAGATCAGCTCGAGCCCGATGACGACGGCGGGATAGATGACGCCGAAGACGAGGATCCATTCGCCCGGCACGCGCACCGTGGGCTCGGGGACGGGCTCGAACGTCACGCCGATCATCTCGGATTGCCGGTTGCTCATTCACCTTCCTCCTGTCGTCAGATGATCGCGGCGACTTGCTCATTCCGCCGCGACCAGCGGTGCGACCTCGCCAAGGCCGCCGAAGCGCCGCTCGCGACGATGGAAATCGGCGATCGCCGCGCGCAGGTCGTCGGCGCCGAAATCGGGCCACAGGGTGTCGACGAAGCAGAGCTCGGCGTAGGCCGACTTCCCACAGCAGGAAATCGGACAGTCTTTTTTCGCCGCCCGAGCGGATCAGGAGATCGACGTCGGTTGCGCGTTCGCAGCCGTGGCGACGCGAGCAGCCGGCCGAAGTCGGCGCGGGAGGGCGCGTGCTCGCCGCGCCAGCGCGCGGCGGCTTCCGCGATCGCGTCGCGCGACGAGTAGTCGAGGGCGATCCGCAGATCGAGCCGCTCGCCGGACGCCGACGCCCGCTCGGCCTCGGCGATGCGCCTCGCGCAGGTCCTCCGGCAGCCGGTCGCGGCGGCCGATGACCGTGAGGCGCGCGCCGTTCTCGACCAGGCGGCGCAAGCTCGGCCCGCAGGTAGTCCCGCAGCAGCGACATCAGCGCGCTCACCTCGTCGCGCGGGCGCCGCCAGTTGTCGGATGAGAACGCGAACAGCGTGAGCGCGCTCACGCCGAGGTCGGGCGCCGCTTCCACCACCCGCCGGGCGGCGAGCACGCCGGCGCGGTGGCCGGCGGAACGCGGCAGCCCGCGGCGCGTCGCCCAGCGCCCGTTGCCGTCCATGATGATCGCGACGTGCAAGCAGCCTGCAGGTCGGCTTGTCCATTCACAGTACTTTGCATTACAAAGTTTCCTCGCAAAAAAATGGGCTCAGGCCGGTTTCAGGCGACGAAAGCCCGCCGGCGGCGCGCCTGCCTTGGCGGCGCTCGCCGCGTCGCGCACCACCTGCTCGAGCACGCTCAGATAGTCGAGATAGCGGCGGCGTCCTTCCGGCGTGATCCGGCAGATCGTCTGCGGGCGGTTGTGATCGTAGCCCTTCTCGATGTCGATCAGGCCGGCGTCCTCGAGCACCGCAAGATGTCGGCTGAGATTGCCGTCGGTCAGTCCGCACATCTGCTTCAGGTCGCCGAACACCAGCCCCTTCGGATGCGCCACCAGCGAGGTCAGCACGCTCAGGCGGGCCTTCTCGTGGATCACGCGGTCGAGCCCCGTCATAGGCGAAGCGCCCGGTCTGCCCGCTGCTTCGGATCAGGCTTCGGCATCTTGCTCTCCGATGCTGCGATAAAGAACGATCGCGATGATAGAGCTGGCCGATACCGTAGGGCACCGCCATCGCGTAGGGCGAGAATGCGCGCGCGTCGTTGGCGAAGGCGAGGCTGGCGAGGCCGGCGGCGAGATACCACACGCCGGCGCCGAACATCGGGCGCGGCAGCGAACGGCAGGACGCGAAGATGCCGAGGCTGAACACGATCTGCCAAAGCCCCGGCAGCATCCACAGGCTCTGCGGCGCAAATCGGTAGAGCACGACCGTGAGCAGCACGCCCGCCACGCCGGCCGGAATGAACTGCTCGGTCGCCGCATGGATCATCTCGTCGGCCAGGCCGGAGTGGATGCGCCGCGTGCGCGCGACCATCTCGATGCCGATCAGGACGACGCAGATGACGGCGGTCGCGACCCACAGGGCGAGGTAGGCGAGGACGTCGGCCGCGGGGTCGGGCAGCCACAGCGCCTGCACCCCGGCGGCGGCGACCGCCAGCACGCCGGTCGCCGCAACGGTCATCGGACCATAGCCGCGAAACTCGGCGCCGCGCGCCATCTGACTTCGGATCGCCGTGATGTCGGCCAACGCCTTGTCCAGGTCTCGCATGCCCAACCCGCTGCAAGCTTTACAGTGCAAAGTACACTGAGATGCAAATCCGCGTCAAGGGCGTTCGACAACGCGCGCTCTCACGCGGGCGGGGAACGCCTTTGCGCATATAGGCGATCAGATCGGCGCGGTCGCTCGCGTCCGGCATGCCGGCATAGGGCATGCGGTTGGCCGGCACCGTCTTCTGCGGATCGGCGATGAAGGTGTCGAGAGTCTGCGCCGTCCAGGTGATGCCGCTGCGCTTGAGCGCCGGCGAATAGCGGAAGTCCGTCAGCTCGCCGGCCTTGCGATCGAGCACGCCGTAGAGGCTCGGCCCCAGGCCGTGCACGCCGCGCTCGGTCGTGTGGCACGACAACGCACTCCTCGTATTTCTTCTCGCCGCGCGCGGCATCGCCGTCGGCCTGCGCCGCGCCGGCCATGGCGACGAGCGCCATGGCCGCGATCAGCCGGCTTCCAAGCATCGTAAGTCCCGTCATGCCGACACCAGCGGGCCGGGATTCTTGCGATAGCGGTTCTTGATGACGTCCGCCGTCCAGTAGGCGAGGGCGCCCACCGGCCCGGTCGGATTGTAGGTCGCGTTGTGGGCGAACACGTTGGCGCCGACTGTGAACAGGTTGTGGCAATCCCAGCTCTGCAGGTACTTGTTCACGGCGCTGTTGCGCGGATTGGTGCCCATGATGGTGCCGCCGGTATTGTGCGTGCTCTGATAGGGCACGGCCGACCAGGTGGTGCGGGCCGTGGCCTCGTTGAGCCGCGTCGGATTCATCGACTTGGCGATCTCTGTTGATGGTCTCGACCATGTGCCGGCCGATCTTGTGCTCGTTCTCCTTGTAGTCGAACGTCATGCGCATCAACGGCTGGCCGAACGCATTGCGATAGGTCGGATCGAGGTCGTAGTAGTTGTAGCGGTTCGACATGACGCTGCCGCTCGAGTTGATATTCATCGCGGTCTGGTACCATTTCGCGGTCGCCGCTTTCCATGCCTTGCCCCATTGCGGCGTCCCGCGCGGCACCGGCCGATAGCCGATCGGCAGCACCGTATTGAAGCCGCCCGCGACGTTGTAGCCGCCGACGAAGCCGTGCGGGGCACGGTCGAACTGCCAGTTGATGTTGAAGTCGTCGATGGTCGCGTTCGACCCGCCCGCGTTGATGAACGGGTTGAAGTATTTGCCTTCGAAGAACAGCGTCGCGCTGGCGCCGGTCTGGTAGCAGTAGTTCTTGCCGATGACGCCGGTCTGCGCGGTCGGGTCGTAGGGCGTGCCCAGCCCCGACAGCAGCATCAGGTGCACGTTGTTGATGGCATAGGCGCAGAGCAGCACCATGCCGGCGGGCTGCTCGAACTCCTCGCCGTTGAGCAGGTTGGTGTAGGTCACGCCGGTGACGCGCTTGCCGTCGGAATCCTTGAGCACCTTGGTCACCCAGGAATCCGTGCGCAGCTCGAAGTTCGGGTTGCGCATGGCGATCGGGATCACCGTGATCAGCGGGCTGCCTTTCGCGTTGGCCTCGCAGCCGAAGCGCTGGCAATAGCCGCAATACTGGCAGGCGCCGAACTTCGATCCGTCCGGATTGGTGTAGGCGCGCGACGCATTGGCGGACGGCCGCGGGAACGGGTGATAGCCGTTGTTCTTGGCAGCCTCGGTGAACATCTCGCTCGCCAGGATCGGGGTGAGCGGCGGCAGCGGATATTCGCGCTCGCGCGGCGCCTCGAACGGGTTGCCGCCCGGCTGGATCTGACCGCGCAGGTTGCCCGCCTTGCCCGAGATCGCCGCCGTGTACTCGAACTTGTCGTAGTACGGCTCGAGCTCGTCGTAGGTGATGCCCCAGTCCTGGATCGTCATGTCGGCAGGAATGAAATTCTTGCCGTAGCGCTCCTCGTACATGGAGCGCACCTTGAACTCCATGTCGGTCCAGCGCCAGGTGTGGCCGCTCCAGTGCACGGCCGAGCCGCCGACCACGTCGCCGGGCAGGAACGAGCCGAGCCGCCGCATCGGCAGCGCTTCCTGCGAAGGATTGTTGCGGATCGTGAGCGTGTCGCGCGCGGTGTTCTGCATCAGGTCGTGGCGCACCACGAAGCGCAGCTCGTCGCGCACGATCGGCACCGCGAAGTCCTTGTCGGGCGAGCGCATGGCGCCGCGCTCGAGCGCGACCACCTTCAACCCGGCCTCGGCCAATTCCTTGGCGAGGATGCCGCCGGTCCAACCGAGCCCGACGATGACGGCATCGACTTCCTTGAGTTTCGTGACCATGTCGCCCTCCCTCAGCTCATGTCGGCGATGCTGACGGGATCGGCGGTGAATTTCTTGCCGCGATACTTCTCGACGTTCTCCCGATGCACCGCGATCGCGCCGGGGAAGCCGATCAGCCGCCAGCCCGCCTTGTTGCGATTGCCGCCGTAGATCGGGTCGGAGAACATGCCCTGCATGACGGTCTGATAGAGCGTGGTCCAGAACAGGTTGGCGGGCAGCCCGTTCTCGAAGCTCAGCTTGCCGGTGGACAACGCGAGCAGCACCTCCTCGCGCTGCGGCTCGGTCAGTCCGTCGAACGGCTTGCCGTAGGCTTTGCGGCAATGCGCGTTGGTCGCCTCGATGCCGGCACGGTAGAGCTGCGCCGGGGTGAGCGGCACCTGGTAGCCCTGGCTCGGCAGGCCTTTCTTCCACGGCCCCTGCATGTAGAGCCGATCGCCGTTGCCCCAGGCGCCGGCGAGCGCGCGGTCGATGTAGACGTTGATGCCGATGTCGGTGCCTTTGGGGCTGAGCTCGTCGGCGGGCACCATGTGGTCGACCAGCGCCTCGACGAAAGCCGCTTCCTGGATGTTCAGGAACGCGTAGCCGGCGGCGGCCGGCGCGGCGGCCGGCTGTTGCGCCTGTGCGGCTCTGCGGCAGAGCGAGGTTGGTCGTCGTGGTCGCGGCTGCGGCGCCGCCGACGACTGCGCCTTTGAGAAAATCACGCCGGCCGAAGCCCTGCTTTTTCATGGTGCGCCTCCCTCACTCCGGGTAACCCGAGCGGTCCCCAGATTGGATATGTTCTAATCGTCAGCATGATCCTTTCGGGCTGCACCGGCAAGACCGGTCGGACAGGCGGCGCACGCGACGTGCAGCGAGCGACAAACAACAGGTAACCGCGTGTTCCGGGCGCAGCGCGGGGGCAGACTTGTGTCTGCGCCGGCGCGCTGCAGAGACCGATCTCGGGTTTACCCGAGATCGGCACTCGAATACGCGCAAGCATCCGGCACACGAGACCGGTTGGCGGACGACACGACTACCGGTGCGGGCGGCTCCTCGCCCACTCGGTGTATTTCTTCGCCTTGGCGTGGGTGTCGGCGAAATACTTGGCGTATTCCTCGCCCACCATGACCTTGATGGCGAGGCCCTGGGTCTCGAGCTTGTTGATGTGCTCGGGATCGTCCATGGCTTTTTTCAAGACCTCGCGCAGCTTGCTCAGAACCGGCTCGGGCATGCCCTTGGGTCCGGCGATGCCGCGGGTCGAGCTCGATACGACGGTCGGATAGCCGAGCTCCTTCGTGATCGGCACGTTGGGCAGGAATTTCGAGCGCACGTCGTCCATCACGGCGAGCGCGCGTACCTCGCCCGACGCCACGCGCTGCACGATGCCGCCGACATTGTCGAAGGCGACGTCGATATTGCCGCCCATGATCTCCTTGAATTGGGTGGCGCCGCCGTCGAGGTGCACGATGCGGAAAACGGCGCCAGGCGCCGCCTCCTCGGTCATCAGGATGGCGAGGTGATCATCCGACAGGATGCCGGTGGTGGCGGCACGGATGGTGCTGGGGGATTTCTTGGCGGCATCGATCAAGTCCTGCAGCGTCTTGAACGGGCTGTCGGCCCGGACCCAGATCACACCCGGGTCGAGCACCTGGTTGATGATCGGGGTGAAGTCCTTCTCGGTGAAGATCGCCTTGCGGTCGGGGTCGAGGATGACGGTGTTGGTGGCCGGCAGATTGATGAAGCCGATGTAGTAGCCGTCCGGCTTCTGGCGTACCAGCTCGGTCCAGCCCACCTGGCCGCCGGCGCCGCCTTTGTTCACCACGACGATCGGCTGGCCGAGCGACTTTTCGGCGATCGCCGCGAGGATGCGGGCGGCGACGTCGGTTCCGCCGCCGGCCGGGAACGCGACCATGAGCTGCACCGGCCGGTTGGGGAAGGCTGGTTGCGCGCCGGCAATAGCCGGTCATCGCTGCGAACGCCAGAGCGGCGCCGAGGGTAGCTCTGAGGATGCGAGACATCATTGACGTTCCTCCTCGGTTGATTGGCGTTCAGGCACTCAATTCACGCACCTCGGGCGGCGGCAGGCGCAGCAGCGAGCCGACGAGGACGGCGAGCGCGAGCAGCAGCAGGCCGAGACAGAGCGGCCGCGTGTAGAAGATCGAGAAATCGCCACCCGACATTTCGAGCGAGGTGCGCAGCGATTTCTCGATGAACGGCCCGAGGATCAAGCCGAGCACGAAAGGCGCGATCGGAAGATCGATCTTGCGCAGGCCGTAGCCGATGACGCCGCAGACGATCATGACGCCGACATCGAACACGCTCTGCTGCAGGCTATAGGCGCCGATGATGCAGAACAGCAGCGTCCCGACGCACACATATTGATAGGGCAGGCGCAGCAGGCGCGCCCACAGGCCGACCAGCGGCAGGTTCAGGATCAACAGCATGACGTTGCCGATCATGAAGCTCGCGATCACCGCCCAGACCAGGTCGGGGCGCTCCTTGAACAGGAACGGGCCCGGCGTCAGGCCGTTGATGATGAAGGCGCCCATCAGCACCGCGATGGTCGGCGAGCTCGGGATGCCGAGCGTCAGCAACGGGATCATCGCCGCGTTGGCATAGGCATTGTTGGCGGTCTCGGGTGCGGCCACGCCCTCGATGGCGCCCTGGCCGAATTTCTCCGGTGTCTTCGAGACGCGTTTCTCGACGCACGTAGGCCACGAAGGTCGGGATGATGGCGCCGACGCCGGGGATCAGGCCCAGGAAAAAGCCGATGCCGGTGCCGCGCGCGATCGCCCCAAGCGAGCGGCGCCATTCCTCGCGCGATGGCAGCAGCGACGTGAGCTTGGTCTTGATCACCTCGCGGTAGGGCGCCTCGACCGTGAGCAGGATCTCGGCGACGCCGAACAGACCCATCACCACCGGGATGAAGCCGACGCCGTCGTAGAGGCTCGGGATGCCCAAGGTGAAGCGCGGCGCGCCGCGCACGGGGTCGATGCCGACCATCGCGATCAGCAGCCCGAGCACCGCCATGACCAGGCCGGCCAGCAGCGACTGCCCGGCCAGACCGGTGATCAGGCACAGGCCGACCAGCATCAGCGCGAAGAACTCGGGCGGACCGAAGCTCAATGCCAGCCGCGCGAGCGGCGGGGCGACCACGATCAGCGCGATCGTGGCGACGATGCCGCCGATGAACGAGCCGATGGCGGCAATCCCCAGCGCGGTGCCGCCACGGCCCTGCTTCGCCATCTGATAGCCGTCGAAACAGGTGATGACCGAGGCCGCTTCGCCCGGCACGTTGATCAGCACCGACGTGATGGTGCCGCCGTACATGGCGCCATAGTAGATGGCGCTGAGCATGATGAGCGCGCCGGTGGGGTCGAGCTTGAAGGTGAGCGGGATGAGGATGGCGGTGCCGGCGGCCGGCCCGAGCCCGGGCAGCACGCCGATCAGCGTGCCCAGGACGCAACCGATCAGCGCGAAGGCGAGATTTTGCAGGGTCATCGCCGCCGTCAAGCCCGCCAGAAGATGCTGCAGGGTGTCCACCTTGCACCTCAAAGTCCGAGCGCGCCGATCGGGAGCGGCACCTTGAGCCAATAGAAGAAGACGTGAAAGACGCCGAAGCTTCCCGCCAGCGCGGTGCAGCACGATCGCGGCCGGCGAGCGCGCACCGAGCGCCAGCAACAGGCCGGCGATGAAGAGCAGCATGGTCAAGCGGAATCCCAGCGGCTCCAGGAGTGCGGCCGCGGCGGTCACCGCGAGCAGCACGCCGCCGGCCTGCAGCGCCGCTTGCCTGCTCGGCAGGATGCTCCCGGTGGACATGTCGTGGCTGCGCGCGGTCTCGACCAGCGATGGCGACCGACAACGCGGCCCCGAGCAAGCTCAGCCAGAACGGAAAGAAGCCCGGTCCCGGACCCAAAGCATCCATGAGCGAGTAGTCGAGCGAGGTGACCAGGGCAGCCGCGAAGATGCCCAGCAGGCAGACGCATGCAACGAGGCGCCCGCGTCGCACAGTTCCTCCCCTCGGATTTGTTCTTGTTGCGGGGAGGCTAACATGCTCCGCACGGTTGCGACAGTCGACCCGCGCGACATCTTCGCGCGCTGCGGACAGACCGTCAGTGGAGGCCGTCGGTGGATGGGCCGCTCATGCGAGCGCCTACAGGCATTGGGCTACGCCTGCTTCTGCAACAACGGCCGCAGCTCTCGAACATTGCCCACGCGTTCGATCTCGAGCACCCGATCGATCAGCTCCGCGGACTGCGTGCGACCCAACACGGGCGTCAGCAGGTCGCGGCACTTGGCCACGACCTCGTCGCGCGGCATCGGGTTGTCGGCAGTGCCGCGCACGGCGCGCACGTGCTCGTTCAGCACAGTGCCGTCCGCCAGCGTGACCTTGACGATGGCCTCGCGAACCCGGCGCTCGAGCTCCTGGTCGGGCACCAGCTCGACCTTGGCGCGCTGCCGCAGCACCGCCGGGTCGCGCATGCGCGCGACGTCATGGGCCGCCAGGAACGAGACGGTGCCGTCGATCAGCATCACCGCCACCATGTGCTGCAGGCAGATGTCCGGGATGTCGCGATTGCTCACCACCGATGCCTCGCGGATTCCCAGCCGCACGCTTACCGCTCGCACCTGCTCGGCGTCGAACGGCCGTCGTTTCAGCAGGATCTCCAGCGCATCGAGCGGCGCCTGGATCGGCGAGCCGACCGACCATTTCTTGATGTTGGTGCGGATGATCTCGTAGCGCTCGCCGAGCTTCTCGATGAGCCGCGCCGGATCGGCGTTGGGCGCATTGGCCAGGATGAAATTGTCCGGCCCCGACAGGATGTCGTCGATGCCGGTCCAGCCGGAGCGGACCAGCAGCGCGGAGGTGACCCCGCTGCGCGCCGGCATGCCGCCGAACACGAAGGCCTTCTCGATATGGTCGCTATCGCGTTGCCAGGCGGCAATGCCGGAGGACTGCTGCGCGGTGTAGTCGATGAGCCAGCGCATCTGCTGGACGTCGAGCCCGGCCGCGCAACCGGCGGCGGCGGCTGCGCCGAACACGCCGGCGATGCTGTGGCTGCTCTTGTGCGCCTCGCGCGAGAGCGCCGGAACGCCGAGACACATGGTCACGCGCGGGCCGATGTCGTATCCGAGCGCCACGGCGCGCACGAAATGCGTGCCGTCGATGCCGTTGAGCTCGCCGACCGCGAGCGCCGCCGGCACCACCGCGCAGCCGGGATGGGAGAGGGAAGGGGCGTGCGAATCGTCGGTCTCGTCGGCGTGCGCCAGCACGCCGTTGGCGAGCGCCGCCTCGATCGGGCCGCACAGCATGTCCGAGCCCGCCACCGTCGCCACCGGCGCGCCGCCATAGCCGCGCGCGAAGCGGATCGCGGCGTGGCCCGGAGCGAGCTCGGCACCGGAGATCATCGCCGCGAACGTGTCGAGCACGTGATGCTTGGTCTTCTCGACCACGTCGGCGGGCAGCGCGCGATCGCGCGCCTCGCTCATATAGGCGCTGAGCGCAGCCATCACCGGCCCGACCGGCTGCGCGCTCGAATGCTGGTCGCTGTTCCGGGTCATGTCCACGCTCCTACTGGCAAGAGCGTAGCGCGGTCGGCGTGACGGCGAAATCCACCGCCAGAACCGCGTTCAGTTGATTGGCGCCTATCTCACGATCGTCATTCCGGGGCGCGCCGAAGGCGCGAGCCCGGAATCCATAACCACGGCTTGTGAGTATTGATTCCGGGCTCGCCGCTTCGCGGCGCCCCGGAATGACGGTCGCTGCGAGGTTTTCCGACACGGGCGCCCATCGTGGCCCTCGGCTTGTGGACCGCGCTCCACGCCGGTTACGATCGGGACCCGCCCGGAGTGCCCATGACCCATCCCGACCTCGCCAAAGCCGCGGCCCACGTCACCGCCGACAATGTCCGCGGGCTGTTGAGCGATCTGGTGAACATCCCGAGCCCGACCGGCAGCGAGATCGGCGTCGCGCACTATCTGGTCGAGCGCATGCGCAAGTGCGGGCCTCGACACCGATCTGCCGCTGGTCGACGCAGGGCCGGCCCAACGCGGTCGGCCATCTGCGCGGGCGCGGCGACGGGCTCAATCTCCTGTTCACCGGCCATATGGACACGTCGTATTCGGGCGACGAGGAGCATCTCGCGGGCGACGGCTTCAAGCCCAAGGCGGTCTACCGCGACGGCTGGGTGTTCGGCCTCGGCGCCAACAACATGAAGAGCGGGTTGGCCGCCGCGCTGGTCGCGATCGAGGCGATCGTCAAGGCCGGCATCGAGCTTGCCGGCGATATCTCGTTCGGCGGCGTGGTCGGCGAGATCGAGAAGAGCGCGATCGAGGAGTTCCAGGGGCGTCGAATATTCCGGCTACGGCATCGGCACGCGCCATCTCGTGACCCACGGCATCACGGCCGATTTCGCGCTGCTGGCCGAGCCCACCGGCATGCGCATCTCGGTCGCCAATCTGGGCTGCATCTGGCTGCGCATCACGGTCGGCGGCACGGTCGCGCATTCGGCGCTCGCCAATCGGCCGAACGTGGTCAACGCCATCGCGGTCATGCACGAGCTGCAGAACGACATCGCCCGATGGGCGCGCGACTACGAGGCCGCGCATGTCTATATGGGCGAGCGTCCGAACGTGACCATCGCGGCGATCCGCGGCGGCGCGCCCTGGCGGCTGTCGCGCAACCCGCATTCCTGCAGCCTCTATCTCGACATCCGCACCGTGCCCGGCCAGACCGTCGACGACGTCAAGCGCGAGCTGCGGCGCGTGCTGCGCGGCTTCGTGAAGCGCACCGGCACGCCCGAGCCCGCCGCTGCATGTCTATGTCAGCGATCCGCCGACCGTGCTCGACGAGACGCTGCCGATCGTCCAGGCGCTCGGCGCCGCGCAGGCGGCGGTGACCGGCGAGCGGCCGGCCACGATCATCCGGCGGCCCGGCGCCGACGCCGTGCATCTCACCGCCTATGGCGTGCCCTGCGTCGCCTTCGGTCCGGGCGGGCGCATGCATCCGGACGCGCGCGGCGCCTCCATGCATGCCTTCGGCGAGCACGTGCTGGTCGACGACTGCGTCGCCGCCGCGAAAATCTATCTCGCCACGGCCCTCGACCTGTGCAGCCGCAAGGCGCCATGATGCCGCTCTCACCGATGGAGCCGACCCATGACCATACGCCCGCGCTTCGTCCTGCCTCTGTTCGGGGCGCTGCTCGCCAGCGTCGCTGCTGGCCGCGGGCGCCTGGGCGCAGACCTATCCCAACCGGCCGATCACCTTCGTGGTGCCGTTCGCGCCGGGCGGGCTCAGCGACGTGCCGGCGCGCGTGCTCGGCGCGATGCATGCAGGAGCGCATCGGCACCTCGATCGTGGTCGAGAACAAGACCGGCGCGTCGGGCGTGATCGGCGCCACCCATGTCTGGCGGGCGGAGCCGGACGGCTACACGCTCCTGGTCAATGCGCTCGCCGACGTGCAGAACCTGCACTACATCCCGGTGCCCTACAACGCGGTGACCGATTTCGCCCTGATCGGCAAGGTCACCGACGGGCCGCCGCTGGTCCTCATCATCGATGCCAAGCTGCCGTACAAGATCGCTGGCCGAGCTGATCGCCGACGCCAAGGCGAACCCGACCAAGATCAGCTTCGGAACCTCCGGTCCCGCCAGCTCGCCGGTGATCGCGCTGACGCAGCTCAATGCGCTCGCCGGCACCAAGATCGTGGACGTGCCCTATCGCGGCTCCGGCCAGGCCGCCGCCGCGGTGGTGACCGGCGCCATCCAGGGCACCTTCACGTTCTATTCCAGCGCCAAGCCGCTGGCGGACGACGGCAAGGTGCGCGCGCTCGCGGTCTCGAGCCCGCAGCGGATCGCGACCTGGCCCGAGGTCCCCACCATGGGCGAGCTCGGCTTTCCGGGTTTCGATCACCGCGGCTTCGTCGGCCTCGCGGCGCCCGCCAAGACGCCGGCGCAGATCATCGCGTTCCTCAACAAGCACCTCAACGACGCCATCAATTCCGACCTGTTCCGGCAGCGCATGGAGGCGCTCGGCATGACCATCCCGACCGACAACACGCCGGAGAAATTCGCCGAGTTCATGCGCGCCCAGACCGTACGGCAGGGCGAGCTCGCCAAGCTCTCGGCCATTCGCCGATGGAGCCGAAGCGAAGCGTAAATCAATCGATCGCATGACGACAACAGGGAGAGAAACGATGGCCAAGATCACCAGGATCAACCCCGAGGGCATCTCGAAGCCGTTCTCCAACTATTCGCACGTGGTGACGGCCGAGGGCGCGCAGAAGCTCGTGTTCTGCGCCGGCCAGGTCGCCGCCGACGTCGACGGCAAGGTGCTGCCGCCCGACGATTTCGAGGCCCAGGCCAAGATGGTGATGGCGAACCTCACCAAGGCGCTCGCCGCCGGCGGCGCGAAGATCTCCGACGTCATCAAGATCACCATCTACATCTGCAGCCCGCACGACGTGCCGAAGGCGCGCGGCCTGCTGCAGACCTATTTCGCCGGCAATCCGCCCGGCAGCACGCTCTGCATCCTGCGCGGGCTCGCCAATCCCAATTTCCTGCTGGAGGTCGAGGCGATCGCCGCGGTGTGACATTGCGCACCTGCTTGCGGGAATAGGCGCCATGAGCGCGGAGCGGCGACACGGATGTTCCGGTGCTGATCGCCGGCGGCGGTCTCGTCGGCCTGTCGACCGCGATGTTCCTCGCCCAGCATGGCGTCGCCTCGCTCGCGATCGAGCGGCTGCGCGGCGGCTCGCCGGTGCCGCGCGCGGCGCACTTTCACCTGCGCACGCTCGAGCTGTTTCGCCTTGCTGGCGTCGAGGAGGAGGTCAAGCGCCAGTCGGAAGAAGAGTTTCTTCCCGAGGGCGCGATCATCGCCATGGACAACCTCGCGGGCAGGAAGCTCGCGGACATCATCGGCAGCCTCAATGCGGGTGTCGAAGCGCTCAGTCCGTGCCGCCGCCTGTTCATCACGCAGCCGGGGCTCGAGCCGATCCTGCGCCGGCGCGCGCGCGGCGCCGGCGCGCAAGTGCTCGAAGGCCACGAGATCGTGGGCATCCGGCAGGACGCGACCGGCGTCACGGTGACGGTGAAAGACGTCGACAACGGCGCGGAACGTACGCTGCGCGGACGCTATCTGGTGGGCGCCGACGGCGCCCACAGCAAGGTGCGCGAGCTGCTCGGGATACCGTTCGACGGCCGCGGCGTGTTCTCGAACAGCATCACGATCTATTTCAACGCCGACCTTTCGCCGCAGCTCGGCGGCAAGCCGCTCAGCGTGATCTACATCAACAACCCCGCCTTCGGCGGTTTCTTCCGCGTCGAGAAGGATTGCCAATCCGGCTTTCTGGTGGTGAACACGGTCGGCGATCCGAAGAGCAACCCGGATGCGGCGAACGCCGCGAGGGACACCAGCGAGGCGTGCCTGATCGAGCTCGTGCGCATCGGCGCCGGCGTGCCGGACCTGCCGGTGAAGATCACCGGGCTCGCGCGCTGGCGCGCGACCTCGGACGTGGCGCGGCGATACCAGGACGGGCGCGTGTTTCTCGCCGGCGACGCCGCGCATCTGATGCCGCCGAACGGCGGATTCGGCGGCAATACCGGCGTTCACGACGCGCACAATCTGGCGTGGAAGCTCGCCTGCGTGCTCGAGGGCGCGGCCGGCCCCAGGCTGCTCGCGACCTATGAGGCGGAACGTCGACCGGTCGGCAAGCTCACGGTCGAGCAGGCTTATTCGCGCTACGTCACCCGCACCGCCACTTACCTGGGCGCCAAGGATTTTGAGCCGATCGTGCCCGATTTCAACATCGAGCTCGGCCACCTCTACCGCTCGCCCGCCATCCTGTCCGAGGATGACGAGGACAAGGTGCACGACGATCCGCACCAGACCTGCGGCAGGCCAGGCTCGCGGGCGCCGCATCTCTGGCTGCAGCGGAACGGGTTGCACATCTCGTCCCTCGATCTGTTCGGCGCGTCGTTCGTCCTGCTCGCCGGGTCACAGGGGGCGCCCTGGTGCGCGGCAGCCGCGCGCGGCCGGCCTCGACCTTGATTGTCATTGCGTCGGGGTGGACATCGGCGATCCGGAGGATCGCTTCGCGCAGGCCTACGGCCTCTCTCCGACCGGCGCCGCGCTCGTTCGTCCCGATGGCTTCGTCGGCTGGCGCGCCAAGGCGATGGTGGACGATCCCCAGGGCGCGATTGCCCAGGCACTCGGCGCCATCCTCATGACGTGAATACGAAGGAACCCCAGCGCGCTTCTGCGCTGCTCTACCGGAAGCAAATCTTGTATGCTGCAGCTATCGACAGCCGCACCGGCAAGGAGACCACGATGACGCGTCCGTTCGAAGGCATCCGGGTGATCGACGTCACGCACGTTCTGGCCGGGCCGTTTGCGGCCTATCAATTGGCCGTGCTGGGCGCCGACGTGATCAAGGTCGAGCATCCCGACGATCCCGACCAGAGCCGCGGCTCCGGCACCGACAAGGCGCTCAACCGCCGCAACATGGGCACCGCCTTCCTCACGCAGGCCTCCAACAAGCGCTCGCTCGCCTTGGACCTCAAGCAGGAGGCCGATCGCGACATCCTGAAAGAGCTGGTCGCCACCGCCGACGTGTTCGTGGAGAACTATCGGCCCGGCGCCTTCGATGCGCTCGGGCTCGGCTACGAGGCGCTCTCGGCGATCAATCCGCGGCTGATCTACGCCTCGTTCTCCGCGTTCGGCCAGCACGGGCCGCGCGGCCGGCAGACCGCCTACGACCACGTGATCCAGGCCACCTCCGGCATCATGGCGATGACCGGCACGGCGGAGGTGAACCCGGTGAAGTTCGGCTCGCCGGCGATCGACTACGCCACCGGCATGACCGGCGCCTTCGCGTTGTCGGCGGCGCTGTTCCAGCGCGAGCGGACCGGGCGCGGCCAGCGCATCGACATGGCGATGCTCGACGTGGCGATGATCCTGATGAGCTCGCATGTCACCGGCTACCTGCGCAACGGCGTGCATCCCAAGCCGCACGGCAATCGCCATCCGCACGCCACCAACGGCGCCTTCGCCACCAAGGACGGGCTGGTGATGCTGGGCGCCAGCAACCTGCGCCAGCAGCGCCGGCTGTGGACCGTGCTGGAGCGCCCCGACATGATCAAGCGCAGCAACGACGAGCGCGACGCCGACCATGCCCGCGAGATCGCCGTGCTCGAGGAGATCATGCGCACGCGCACGGCGGATGAATGGGAGGAATTCCTGCAGGCGCGCCACGTGCCGGCGGCGCGGGTGCGCACCATGGGGGAGGCGATCGCCGATCCGCAGATCGCGACCCGCGGCGTGATTCACCGCCACGATGCCGTGGCCGGAATGGAGGGCGGTTACGGCGTGCCGCTCGCGGCGTTCACCTTCGCCCACGGCGGGCCGCGCATCGACGCCCCGCCGCCCACGCTCGGGCAGCACAATGAGGAAATCCTCGACGAGCTCGCCCGCGGCCGGCGACCGAAGGCTGCGTCGGGCGGCGCTGGCGCGTAGAGCACGTCTCGGCGAGTAAGGTCAGTACTGGCGGCGAGCTCGGTGCGCTCCCTCCCCCGGTTACGGGGGAGGGTTGGGGAGGGGCAAACAGGCACACCGAAGCCGCTTGCCCCCTCCCTATCCCTCCCCCGCAAGCGGGGGAGGGGACGCTGTGGCGCCGGTCTTCGCCCTGTCGAGATCGAGTTCGCTTCAAATTCACCGGAACGCAGCCAGGACCAAAGAAATCGCGTGTGTGAAGCAGCTCACGCAGGGGCCGCGCACGCCATGCTACTCGCCATCGCGACGCTGATCACACACGGAGGTCAATCGCGATGCGCAGGATCATCACTCTGGCGATGCTCGTCATCTTGGTCTCGATCGCCGCTTTTTGGGCGAAAGACACATTCGACCGCACGAAGATCGTCACCACGGTGGAGGCAACCGAGCGGCCGGCGACGATCTCGCCCTACGAGATCATGGTGACGCACGGCAAGGACCTCCCGGTCGAGAAGCACACCGCCGATCCGTTCTGAGCCGCGCCTGTCAATTCGCTTTCGACGCGGTGTAGGCGGCGCGCACTTTTTCCAGGAGCGCGGGCGACAGGTTGCTGACCTCGACCACGAGCTTCTGCAGCTCTTCGCCGGTCAACGGCGACACCCCGAGCTTCGTCTTCTGCGCGTCGGCGAGGAAATCCGGGTCCGTCATGGTCGCGTCGAAGGCGCGGCGCAACGCCGTGAGCCGGTCGGCCGGCACGCCCGGCGTCGTGAAGAACGCAGTGCCGACCTCGGCCGCGTTCATGATCGCGGCGAGGATCGCCCGCTCCTCGTCGTTGCGGGCGAGGTCGACCGCGGTCGGAACGTCGGGCAGCTCGGCGTGCCGCTTGAGCGAGAACTGCACCAGGATCGCGACGTTCTTGTCCCGGATCCAGTCCGGATGGGCGACCTTCAGCGCCGTCCAGGAGGTCGAGTGGCCCTCGACCTCGCCGCGCTCGACCGCGAGCATGGCTTCGTTCGAGCCGCGATAGCCCATGATCAGCTTGAACCTGGTCGCGAACACGTTGTTCATGACGGTGGGATAGATCGAGACGGTCGAGCCGGCACCGGTTCCCGACAGCGTCGATTCGATCTTCTGCGCGTCGGCGAACGTCTTCACCGGCGACGTCTTCCACATGAACACCATGTTGATGAGCGAATCGATGCGCCCGATCCAATTGAGCTCGGCGGTCTTGAAGCGCACGCCCTGGGAGCCGAGCTTCTCGTCGAGCGGCATGGTCGGCGCGCCGATGGCGATCACGCTGCCGTCCTTCGGAGAGATGTTGAAGACCTGGTTCACCGCCAGGAAGCTGCCCGCACCGGGCATGTTCTTCGGCACGATATTGGGCTTTCCGGGAACGTGCCTGCCGAGGTGACGGGCGAGAATGCGCCCCCACGTGTCGTTGCTGCCGCCCGGCGGATATCCGATCACGAGGTCGATCGACTTGCCTTTGTAGAATTCTTCGGGCGTCTGCGCCGCGGCTTGGCTGCCCATGCCGATGACCGCGGCGAAGCGCGGCAACGAAGCTCGCACGTAGAGAAGCTCGCACGCGTTGTCCTTTCATCTTGTCTGCTGGAGGCCGGTCGCAAGCGTAGCCGGGCCCTCCTTCGCTCCCAAGGGGCTTCGGAGGGTTAGAGTGCGGCGCCGCGCCGCACTCTCGCTTATGGGTTCAGCCCGTGCGTCCGAGCACGTTGGCGAGATCGACGTAGACCGTGTGCAGGTGCTGCGCGGCGGCGTCGACCGAGCCCATCTCGATGACGAAGCCGTCGCCGATCACGCGGTAGCCGAACGCCTGCTCCGGCGTGTTCGGGCCGTACCAGGCGAAATGCACCGCCTCGCGGTCGCCGGACCGCACGCGCTGCCGCTGCGCGGCGGCAACGGTCGGCGACAGGTGCTCGACCGCGTAGGTCTCGACCAACTGCCACACGAGGTCGCGCTGCGCCGAGGTCAGCTCGGCGGCCGCGAGCCCGACCTTCTGCGCATTGGCGCGCTCGCGGCCCGCGGAGGACATGATGTTGCCCAGCGCCCGGTCCGACTGGCGCGCCCTGGCCTGCAGCTTCGGGGCGAGATCGCCGATCAGCCGCCGCGCCAGCGCCTCCTCGTCCTTGAGCGTGTTGAGGCCGGCATGCGGCCCGGACCCGACCCGGTTGGGATAGGCCGAGAACGAGGACGGCGTGACCGAGACGATGCGGCCGTCGCGCACCGCGACCGACTGGGTCAGGTGGTGGCCTTCGAGGCGAAGGCCCCATGCGCCGGTCTCGGCCGGCGTGCCGAACACCGAGACCGAGAACCGCTCGGCCGAGCGCTGGCCGGCGGCGTTGCCGCTCGCCGCCAGCACGTCTTGCAAGGTCATGACGTTCTTCGCCTTGGCGAGACCGGCCGGCGACCACAGCGTCGCCAGCAGCTCCCAGGCCGCGGCCTTCTGCGGAGCGCTCATCTGCTCCAGCCGCAGCCCCGGCTTGATGAAGCTCGGAAAGCCGAAATAATTCCAACTCTTCCACTCCGACCCGTTCCAGGCGAACGAGGCGGCGCTGCGCTTCTCGGGCTCGAGGCCCGACAGGAATTTGCGCGTGCCGGCCAGGAGGTCGGCGGCCGGGCCGAGCCCGGCCTCGTCGGCCGCGGCGACCTTGTTGGGCAGGGCGGCCAGGCCGAGCAGCGCGGTGCCGGTGAGGACCAGCGCGCCGGCGATCGGGACCGGAGTGGGATTTTGGCATGTGGGCCTCCTGCCTCTTGGTGTCGCTTGCGCGTCTGTGTCTCTTGCGCGTCAGACCCACCTATTGTGCGATCGAAAGGCGGCACGCCAAGGTTTGCCGGTGTCGCTCTCACGTGAACGTGATGGGCTGGCGTCGGCGGCGAGCATGTCCTAATTGTTCGGCACGGCGAAACAGGGAGAACCGACCATGGCCAAGTACACCTGGGACCACATCCATTTGCGAACCACGAATCCGGAAGCGACCGCCCAGTGGTACGAAAGCAAGCTCGGCGCCGAGGTGATCCGCACCATGCAACAGGGCAAGCCGCGCATCGACCTCAAGCTCGGCGGGGCCAATATCTTCATCGCGCCGGTCGTCGCCGGCGACGGCGTCAATCCGCCGCCGAGCACGCCCTACCAGGGTCTCGACCATTTCGGGCTGACGGTCACCGGCATCGACGCCATCGCGGCCGACCTCAAGGCCAAGGGCGTCGAGTTCACCCGCGAGCCGACCACGGTCCGCCCGGGCGTGCGCGTCTGCTTCATCCGCGCGCCCGAAGGGGTGTCGATCGAGCTGCTCGAGCGCCAACCGGCTTGAGGTCGCAAGACCGCGCCAAGCGGAGAGCAAAATGCAAGGCAAGCAACAAGACAAGCAATATGCGGTGACTCATAGCGACGCCGAGTGGCGGCGCCTGCTCACGCCCGAGCAATACGAGGTGCTGCGCGGGCACGCCACCGAGGCGCCCGGCAGTTGCGCGCTGAACTTCGAGAAACGGCACGGCACCTTCGTGTGCGCGGGCTGCGCCCAGCCGCTGTTCGAATCGAAGCGCAAGTTCGAGAGCGGCACCGGCTGGCCGAGCTTCAACGATCCGGTGGCGGGCTCGGTCGAGGCCACCGAGGATCGAACCTACGGGATGGTGCGCACCGAGGTGCATTGCAGCCGCTGCGGCAGCCATCTCGGCCACGTGTTCGACGACGGCCCGCCGCCGACCCATCTGCGCTATTGCATCAACGGCGTCGCGATGAATTTCCAGCCGGAGAGCCTGTAGGGTGGGCAAAGGCGCGCAATGTCGGGCGCCGCGCCTGCTGGTAGGGGCGACCCTTGTGGTCGCCCTGTTCGTGGCGCCGTGCGGGCGCCCACGAGGGGCGCGCGCGGCCTGCCCACGCGCTTTCCGCAGCGGCACGTGCGCTGGGGGCGCCCTACGGATCGCGACACGTCGGGCGACTTTGCCCACCCTACTTCTCCCCATACGTCGAGCGCGAGATATCCGGCACCGGGATGCCGTCGTCGATCGCCTTGCAGCGGGCGTCCTCGGCCTTGGCCTTTTCCTCGGCGGCTTCGAGCACCTCGAGCACCAGGTCGCGCGGGATGAAGCAGACGCCGGTGTCGTCGGCGACCACGAGATCGCCGGGCGACACCCGCACCTCGCCGATCTGGATCGGGCCGTTGATCTCCACCGTCTCGAGCCGCCACTTGCCGGTGACCGGCGTGATGTCGGTCGACCAGACCGGATAGCCGACCGCGCGCGAATGCGCGATGTCGCGCACGCCGCCCTGCACGATCGCGCCGACCTCGCCCTGGCGCTTGCCGGTCTGCGCCGAGATGCCGCCCATGTTGGAGAGGTTGGCGACGCCCTGGATCACCAGCACGTCGCCCTGCTGCGCCAGATTGTGCGCCTCGAACTCCGCCATGCGGTTGACGTGGTCGCGCGCGCCCTTGAGCGGGTCGATGCGCTGGAGGATGTTGCGCACGGTCAGCGCCGGTCCGACGATGGTCTTGCCCGGGATCGTCGGCCGCAGCACCGACGCGCCGATCACGCCGGACGGGATGCCGAGCTCGTCCATGGTGTCCGAGATGATCCCGGTCGGGTCGCCGAGCGCGAGAAAGCGCTCGACCGCGCCTTGCGGCGGGCGCGGCACCGCCATCAGCTTGATGTTCTCGGCCGCGATGCGGCCGGTCAGTCGCTTCTTGTCTGGCGCGTTCACTGAAATTCCTCCCGATGGCGCGGTCTTGGCGCAAGCCGCATGACTCTACAACCAACTCGGACAGTAAACAAAGCACGGGTGTCGATGCGCGGCTGCATGGCAGTTGGGCGCTTGCCCCCGGCAGCGCCGCTCGTTACCGTTGCGGCCTCTCGCGACAACAAAAGGCCAACGCCCATGATCGATCTTTACGCGCTCACCAGCCCGAACGTGCAGAAAATCTACATCATGCTCGAGGAATGCGGGCTCCCTTACAAGGAGCACTTCGTCGATGTCTGGAAGGGCGATCAGTACGCTGCCGAATTCTCCAAGATCAATCCCAACAACAAGATTCCGGCGATCGTCGATCATGAGGGACCGGGCGGCAAGCCCTACACGGTGATCGAATCCGGCGCGATCCTGATGTACCTCGCCGAGAAGACCGGAAAATTCCTGCCGAAGGACATGGCCAAGAAATACGACGTGATCCAGTGGCTGATGATCCAGCTCACCGGCGTCGGGCCGATGTTCGGCCAATGGACGCACTTCAAGCTGTTCGCGCCGAAGACCGGCAATGACTATTCGATGGGCCGCTACACCTCGGAGATCAAGCGGCTCTACGAGGTGCTGGAGAAGCGGCTCGCCCAGGTGCCGTATCTCGGCGGCGACGAATATTCCATCGCCGACATCGCGACCTTCCCGTGGACGCGCAACCACGACGCCCAGGGCGTCAAGTGGGAGGACAATCCGAACCTCGCGCGCTGGTTCAACGCCATCAACGAGCGGCCGGCGGTGAAGGCCGCGCTCGCCAAGGTCGGCGCCATCAAGTCGAACCGCGAGACCGCCTCCGACGATCAAAAGGACCGCTTCTTCAACCGCGGCCAATACGCCCGGGCGTGATATGGATGGTGGCCGCACATGACTCACTCTCCCCGTCACCCTGAGGTGCTCGCGCTCTTGGGCGAGCCTCGAAGGGCGACGGCCCGGCTGTTGCCGCACGGGGAGCAAGCGGCACCGGCGGGGGCCGTTCATCCTTCGAGGCTCGCTCGCAAGCGCTCGCGTCGCGCCTCAGGATGACGGTCATTGATTGGTGCCGCTGTACAATCGGAGCGTGCGCGGAGGGGAGGGGACGTTGAACCTCGAAGGCAAGGCCGCCGTCGTCACCGGCGCGAGCTCGGATGGCGGCGTCGGCGCCGAGTGCGCGAAAATCCTCGCCTCGCGTGGTTGCAACGTCGTGGTGAACTACGCCACCAACAAGCAGGGCGCCGAGCAGGTCGTGTCCGAATGCGCGGCGGCCGGCGTCCAGTCCTTTGCCGTGCAGGGCGATGTCTCGAACGACCAGGACTGCCGGCGGCTGGTCGATGCGGCAGTCGGCAAATGGGGACGGCTCGATGTGCTCGTCAACAACGCCGCCGTCACCAAGACCATCCCGCACGATCGGTTCGACCTGCTCGACGCCGAGGAGTTCGAACGCACCTTTGCGGTCAACCTGATCGGCAATTACCAGATGTGCCGGGCGGCGGCGCCGCACCTCAAGGCCACCGGCGACGCGGCGATCGTCAACATCTCGTCGATCGGCGCCTTCCAGGGCGCCGGCAGCTCGATCGCCTATGCGGCCTCCAAGGGCGCGCTCAATACCATGACCTTGTCGATGGCGCGCGCGCTCGCGCCGCAGGTGCGGGTCAATGCGCTCTGCCCCGGCGGCCTCCTGGGCAGCTGGACCCGCAAGATCATGACCGAGGCGCAGTACCAGGCGCGCGTGCGCGAGGCCGAGACCGAATTTCCGCTCAAGCGCGGCGTGTGGCCGATCGACGTGGCGCGGGCGGCGCTGTTCCTGATCGAGCACGCGACCGTCATGACCGGCGAATGCCTGCGCATGGATGCCGGCCAGCATCTCGGGGAAAACCTCATCCGTGACAGGACGCCGTAATCAATAGGCGGTAAATCGGTAGTCAAAGGAAATTGCAGGAGAGAGCAATGGCAGAGTCACAACAGGTCGAAACCCGCGGCGGCATCGCCTACGCCAACCATGACGGCGTCTCGCTGCTCGGCGACCTCTACACGCCGGCGGGCGCCGGGCGGTTTCCGGCGCTGATCGCCGTGCACGGCGGCGGCTGGCAGGCCGGCGCCCGCAGCGCCTTTCAGTACTGGGGTCCTTATCTCGCCGAGCGCGGCTATGCGCTGTTCGCGATCAGCTATCGGCTGGCGAAGAAGGGCGAGAAGATGTTTCCGCAGGCGGTCAACGACGTGCTGGCGGCGGTGCAGTTCGTGCGCGCCAGCTCCGGCCAGTTCAAGATCGATCCCGAACGCATCGGGCTGTTCGGGGCGTCCGCCGGCGCGCACCTCGCCTCGCTCGCGGCGCTCGGCGGCGCGAGCCCGGTGTTCAAGGGCGCCTATCCGAAGGATCCGCATGCCTCGGTCAGCACCAAGGTGAAGGCGCTGGTCGGCGTCTACGGCGTCTACGACGTCGCCGAGATGTGGCAGCGCTATCTGCTGCAGAGCCCGCGCGAGAACAATATCGAGAATTTCATGGGCGCCGCGCCGATGGACGACCCGCGGCTCTATTTCGACGCCTCGCCGATCAACTATGCGACCTTCGCCAACAATCAGATGGGCGTGTTCCTGGCGGTGGGGACCGAGGACGATCTGGTCGACCGGCGCAAGCAGAACGACGTGTTCCTGCTGCGGTTGAAGCAGGCGAACTTCTTCGTGCGTCCCTGCATCGTGCAGGGCGCGCCGCACTATTGGCTGAGCGACCCGATCGACGAGCCGGGAAGCTATTCGGGCTTCATGGCGCCGCGGCTGATGCGTTTCTTGAAGGAGCGGCTGTGATGGCACCCACCCTATCGGCTAGCAGCTTATTTCGCCGCGCCCTTGTTCAGGAACGCCTCCAGCGCCGCCACCTCTTTCTTGTCGCCCTCGAAATCGCGCGCGATCTGCTCGTAGAAATGCGCGGCGCCGACATAGAGCTCGTGGCCGGCCGGATCCTCGCCGACGAAATCGGCGATCTCGTGCATCTCGGCGATCCAGCGATAGGCCTTCGGCGGCATCAGCGCCAGGCCGCGCTTGAGCCAGGCCAGCATCTGCGGCTGGCTGACTTCGAGCTCCTTGAACAGCGCGTCGGCGGAGCCGGCGCGGCTCGCCGCCAGCATCATCACCGCGCCGAGCGCCTGCGTGCCCTTGGTGATGCCGGCATACGACATCTTCACCGCCGAGGCCGCGCTCAGCGGCCCCTCGAGCACCCGCACGTCGAGCCCGTATTGCCGCAAGCGTCGCAAAGCGCGGCGCATGCGGCCCGGAGGCGTAGAAGCGCGGTCCGGCGTCGCCCGTCTTCGGCGGCGAGCCGATGATGCCGGCGTCGACGAACGGCGAGCCGGTCGGCGCGATCACGGCGGCGACCCGCTCGGTGGTCGGCGGGCTCACCGCGTTGCATTCGACGTAGACCGGCTTGCTGTTGCTCGCCGTCAGCGCCGGCGCGAAGCGCTGCGCCAGCCCCACCGCGTCGCCCGGCGGCAGGATCGAGAGGATGAAATCGGTGGCCGGCGATCTCCTCGTCGGAGGCCGAGGTCAGTCCGTATTTCTTGGCGCGCGCCACCGTGTCGGCGCTGCGGCCGGTGAGCGAGGTCAGCACCTTGAGGCCGTTCTCGACCAGCCGTCCGCCGACGGCCGAGCCCATCATGCCAGGTGCGATCACTGCGACGACGGGATTCATGCGTCATTGCTCCAATTCATGTGTCCAATCCGGCTAGGCCTCGAATCTGCTGCCATCGTTGCGCCTTGGCAAGGCTCTCGGGCAAGGGGCTGTCATGCCTGTGCGGCAGGCGCGGCCATCGCGCTGCATCGGTGCGGCTTGGCAATCCGGAACATTTCGGCTTTGCTCCGCTCGAGGCGGCCGCAGACTATTCGCACAAGACGCCGCCGTAGCACAAATCAGGAAATATCCCGTGCCAGACGATTTGACCGACGTCCGCCACCAGGTCGCGCTCGCCAACCGCATGCTGGCGAACGAAGGCGTGCTCGACGCCTTCGGCCATGTCAGCATGCGCCACCCGGCCGACCCCGGCCGCTATCTGCTCTCGCGCTCGCGCTCGCCGGCGCTGATCGAGGCGGACGACATCCTCGAGTTCACGCTCGATTCCGAGCCGGTCGAGCCGCCGACGGCGCAGCTCTATGCCGAGCGGGTC
Organism: uncultured Alphaproteobacteria bacterium; assembly: GCA_963708765.1. Classification (GTDB taxonomy): domain Bacteria; phylum Pseudomonadota; class Alphaproteobacteria; order Rhizobiales; family Xanthobacteraceae; genus VAZQ01. The sequence goes on from CAVPTV010000025.1 coordinate 54,972, forward strand.
ATCCACGGCTGCATCTATCAGGCGCGGCCCGACGTGATGGCGGTGTGCCACCACCATGCTCCGCCCGTCATGCCGTTCTGCATCACCGGAGCGCCCCTCGTTCCCGTGATCCACGTGGCCGCGATCATGGGCGACACCGTGCCGTTCTGGGATCAGCGCGACGATTTCGGCGACAGCAATCTGCTGGTGGTCAAGCCGGAAGAGGGCCGCTCGCTCGCGCGTTCGCTCGGTGCCCATTCCGCGGTGCTGATGCGGCGGCACGGCGCGACCGTGGTCGGCCACAATGTGCGCGAGCTTGTTTTCCGCTCGATCGCCATGTGCCAGAACGCCGAATACCAGATGCGTGCGCTGGCGCTCGGGAGCTTCGGCCCGTTGACACCGGGCGAGACCAGGCTCGCCGCCGCCATCAACCTGTCGCCCGGTCCGCTGTCGCGCGCCTGGGACTATTGGACCGCGCGGGCCGAGCAGGCCGGGGCCGGACCACGGCGCTGAACGAGCGCGCCATGGTTTGCCAAGGTCGTTGATTGCTATAGTATTTTCGGCGCGTCGGGTGGGCGAGGCGGCGTCGCCCGAAGCCCGCTTCGGCGCTGCGAGGAGGCGACGTCGCTTGCCGGCGTCTTGCCGGCGCTGCGAAGAAGGTCCATGGAGAGGACATGACCGCAGGCGAGGAGATGGCGCAGTGAGCCTCTGGATCACCGAGGCCGAGGTCGTGCGCCTCATGGACATGAAGGGGGCGATCGCGGCATTGGAGCGGGCTCTGGCGCTGGAAGCCGCCGGCAAGGCCGAGAACATGGTGAAGACGCACGCCGTCTGGGGCGGTCACCATACGCTGCATGCGATCGGCGCCACCTTTCCCGACGAGGGCTTCGTCGGCACCAAGACCTGGGCGCATGCCAACGGCGCGGCGCCCCTGCTCATTCTGTTCGACAGCCACAACGGGTCGCTGAAGGCGATCATCGAGGCGTTCGCGCTCGGACAGCTGCGCACCGGCGGGATCAGCGGGCTGGCGACGAAATATCTCGCGGCCGACGGCGCCTCCGATATGGCGCTGATCGGCACCGGCAAGCAGGCCATGACGCAGCTTGCCGCGGTTGCGGCCGTGCGGCCGCTGCGGCGGGTCCGTGCATTCAGCCGCGACGGCGCCGCACGGGCCGAGTTCGTCGGGCGCGCCAGGAAGGCGCTGGGACTGAACGTCGAGGAGGCATCCTCGGTCGCGCAGGCGGTCGATGGCGCCGGCATCGTCACCTTGGTGACGCGCGCGACCACGCCCATCCTCGAGTCCGGCATGGTCGCCGCGGGCACGCATGTGAACGCCGTGGGCGCGATTTCGCCCGAGCGCACCGAGTTCGAGCCGGCGCTGCTCTCCCGTTGCGCGGCCGTGGTCGCCGACAGCGTGCCGCAGGTGAAGAACCTTTCGAGCGAGTTCATGCAATATTACGGCCGGGACGAATCGAGATGGCGCGCGGTGCGCCCGCTGTCCGCCGTGGTGGCCGAAGCCAAAGGCCGTCCGTCCGGCGCCGACCTCACGCTGTTCAAGGCCATGGGCATGGGCATTTCGGACCTCGCGCTCGGCATCGAAATCCTGCGCCGGGCGACCGAGCAGCACCTCGGCCGCGAATTTCCGCATCCGCAACCTGCCAAACTGTTCGCCTGAAGGAGGCTCCCCAAATGAAACCTCAAATGAACGAGACCGTCCGTTTCATCGATCAATCCGGTGCCAAGCCCGGCGAAATGGATCTCTGGCCCGCGATCGTCATCCCCAAGGAAACGATCGATGCCGAGGTCGAACGTCTGGCGAGCCTTCCGCGCCCGGCCAACGGCCGCCGCCGCTCGCTCATCGCGCATCCGCGTGCCGGCAACGGCAACGGCCTCGCCGCCGGCATTCAGGTCGCGCTCGATGTGCTGCTGCCGGGCGAGCGGACCATTCCGTACCGGCAGAATTCGACGCAGGTGAACTTCGTCATCCGCGGCCGCGGTCATTCGATCGTGGGAGGCAAGCGCTTCGAGGTGAGCCTGCACGATGTCTGGAACACGCCCTCCATGCACATCTACTGGCACGGCAACGACAGCAAGGAGGTGCAGGTCAGGCTCACCTATTCGAACGCGTCGCTGCTCGAGCAGATGAACATCCACTACGTCGAGGAGAACCCCCCGCCGATCGAGCCGGTAAAGCACGAGGAGCTGAGCGAGGACGATAAGCGGCGCCGGGTTTCGCCCTACGGCACGATCAAGCTCGACGACGAAGGGGCCTATCTGATGCCCTACGAGGTGCTGATCAATCCGCCGGCGGTGGAATCGAAGGCGCTGCATTGGCCGTGGGAGCAGGTCAAGCATCATCTCGACAAGTTGCAGGCGCTCGGCAAGGACTATGTCGGGCGGCGCCTCTACATGCTCTACAATCCGATGACCGGCCGCACCAACGGGTGCACGCCGTCGTTCTTCGCGACCATGACGGTCCGCCCGCCGAAGATCGTCGACCGGCCGCACCGTCACACCTCGGCCGCCATCAATTATTACTTCCACGGCACCGGGCGCTCGACCGTCGGCGGCGAGGTGTTGGAGTGGAAGGCCGGCGATCTCATGCTGTCCGCCCCGGGCTGGGCGGTGCACAACCACGCTTCCTACGATGATTTCGTCTACGAGCTGACCGTCCAGGACCAGCCGCTCAACATCGCCATGGAAAGCCTGCTGTGGCAGGAGAGCCTCAAGCTGCCGCTCGCGGTTCTCGGCGTGCAGGAGGGCTTCGGCACCAATCGGGCGGCCGGCTGAGGCGAACAAGCCCGCCGGTTTCCTGCTCCGCCGCTTACGCGGTCACTGCGTCTCCGGCTCCGCAAGCGGGGAAGACTGAGTGGCGGCATGCGGCGCGGTGTCGCGTGCGTCGCGCGGCGTCTCGCGCGATCCGCCGCCGCCGTGCTACGCATGCGGCGACGCGGGCGACCTGCAAGGCGCGGTGCCCGCGTCGGAGGACATGCGATGAAACCGATGCACGCTGCGGTGCTGGCTTGCACGCTTGTTGCGCCGCTCACTTTCCCGGCTGCGACCGGCGAAGGCGCAAGACGCGTTCAAGGTCGCGATCGGCCAGCTCGAGATCTGGAGCGGCCAGGCGCCGATCCTCGGCCAGAAGGCCGGCATCTTCAAGAAGCACGGGCTCACGCTCGAGATCTTCGGCACCGCGGGCGCCGGCGAGACCGTGCAGGCGGTGATCTCCGGCAGCTCCGATTTCGGCATCAATGTCGGCACCCAGGGCGTGCTGCGCGCCTTCGCCAAGGGTGCGCCGATCCGCATCATCGGCGCCAATTTCACCGGCGCCGGCGACATCTTCTTCTATGTGCGCGCGGATTCGCCGATCAGGACGCTCAAGGATACGACCGAGAAGCACACCCTCTCGTATTCGACCAGCGGCTCCACCACCCACAACATCGTGCTCGGGCTCGGCAAGGAGCTCGGCATCAAGGCGGTGCCGACCTCGACCGGCGGCATGCCGGCGACCTTGACCGCGGTGATGTCGGGCCAGATCGACATCGGCTGGGGCTCGCCGCCGTTCGGGCTGCGGGAGATCGAGGACGGCAAGATCCGCGTCGTCGCCGGCGGCAACGACGTGCCGTCGCTGCGCAGCCAGACCATCCGGGTCGAGGTCGCCAACGCCAACGTGCTCAAGAATCGCAGGGACGCGGCGTTGCGCTTCGTGCGCGCCTTCCGCGAGACGCTCGACTGGATGTACGCCGATCCCGAGGCGATCAAGATGTACGCCGATGCGATCAAGGTCCCGGTGGCGATCGCCAAGACCGCGGTCGAGAAGTATCAGCCGAAGGAGGCCAAGCAATTCGACCGCATCCTCGACATCGAGGGCATCATGGCGGACGCGGTCAGGCACAAGTTTCTCGACGTGCCGCTCACCAAGGAGCAGATCGCCGAGTTCATCCAGATTCCGCCGCGGTAGGGTGGCGCACAAGAGACCCACTCGAAATCGCGCTCGCCTGTCCCAAGGCAGGGCGCGCGACATGCCCATGTCGGCTATCGGGGCCATTCCGGACCACATTTGCTCACGCCAAGCAGTTCGAAGCGTATTTCTGTGCGACGCGAGATCGGTTAGGCTTCTCCAGCCGCTTTTGAAGCAGAACGTGCCGACATCTTCGCGGGAAATGGGCATCAATCGTGCCGTCGGCCCTTTTTCCTCGATGGAATGCAGCGTCTAGGAATCACTGTAGGGGGTAGCAATGACTGACGTTCGTCGCGTGATCAGGCCCAATCGCCGGCGCTTCTTGTTTGGGAGTGCGGGCGGTGTCGTGTCGTACGCACTGGGTCTCTCGCCAACTCTATCGCAGCCGTTGCATTCGACGGCACGCATCATGGTTGGCTTTCCCGCGGGTGGCCCCAGCGACGTTATTGCGAGACTCCTTGCGGAGCAGATGAAGGCGTATGCGTCGTTCGACGATCGTCGAGAACCGTCCTGGTGCGGGCGGTCGCGTCGTGATGGATGTCTTGAAGAACAGTGCGGCGGACGGGTCGGTCATGGTCCTGACGCCTGCCGTAGCGGTGGCTCTTTACCCGCACGTCTACAAGTCGCTCAGTTACAATCCGCAGCAGGACTTCGCCCCGGTTACGACCATCTCCACCACGTCTATGCTGATCGCGATTGGCCCGCTGGTCCCCAGCACGGTGAAGACACTTGCAGATTTCATTGCCTGGTGCCGAAGCAATCCCAATCAGTCCTCCTATGGATCGCCGGGCGCGGGTTCGCCCCTTCATTTCCTCGGCGTCATGTTGTCCCGGGCTGCGAACTTTGAGTACCTCCACGTTCCCTTTCAGGGAACGGCGCCGTCCATCCAAAGTCTGCTGGGCAGTCAAATTGCCTCCTGCATCTCGCCGATCGGCTCCTTCGTTCCGCACGTCCGGGCCGGGACGCTGCGGGCGCTGGCAACGACGGGCGCACAGCGCAGCCCGTTGCTGCCCGATGTGCCAACCGTTGCCGAGGCGGGATATCCGGCGCTCGAATTCGCCGAATGGTTCGGCATTTTTGTTCCGGCGCGGACTCCCAGCGGGACCGTCGAGACGCTCAACAGCGTCATGCGCGCGGCACTGCAAACCAAGGAAATGCAGGCCGGTCTTGCCAATCAATCGGTGGATGTCGGCGGCCTCACGCCGGCCGACTTTGCTCGTCAGATCAAGGCCGACACAGATCGCTGGGGGCCGATCGTGAAGGCATCCGGATTCACGCCGCTGGATTAGGCGGACGCGCAGGCTTCATTTCGCGAGCGAACATCGCGAGGCGAGTTGGCCACTCGCGATGATCGAACAAGTTGCGGGTGATGTCGGACTTACGGTGCTCCGGTGGCCACGGCAGGATGGAATTGGGGAGGCGCGTCATGATGCATACCGAAATAGCGTTCGCAAGCGAGCGTACGATCATCGCCAATATGTTGATCAACCTCCTGACCAACGTCCGGCTGACCTACCTTCCCGACCTCGAACCCGCAGACGCCCATGAGTTGCTGCTCACCGGGGCCCATGTTCTGATCGCTCAATTGGGGAGCCAGCCGGCAACGGCGACCGAGATCAGCCGTGTGATCGGCCGCCCGCGCGACGTTGTCACGCAACGGCTGGGCGAGCTGATCGAGCGCGGCTACGTCGAGCTTCGCGGTAACCGGTACAAAATGACCACGAAATTCAACGTGCCGAACCTGCAGCGCCACATGCGAAGCAATATCAGTATGATTCAGGCGGCCGCCAAGCAGCTCGGCGCCGCGCACCCGTAGCCGCTCGATGCGCTGCGGGGCATCGTGCCGCTGCACTCCGTTTGTCAGCGTATCCGGGCATCATTTGGGGACCCTGCTCCGGGTTTGCCCTACGAAAGCCACCGACTACAGGCATTCAGACAGGAAGGGTTCCACGTCGGGGGTACAGCAATGATCCGCGCCACGGTACTCCGTGCGCTTGTGCTGACGGCGGCTTTTGCCGCGGCGTTGACGCCGGTCACGTGCCTTGGCGAAAACAGCAATCGGTTGCCGACCAAGGCAACAAAGGAGCTGCCGCCCGAGCTGCTCTCGCTGCTCCGACAAAAGAAGATGCCAAAACATTCACCGATCCTTGTGCGCATTTTCAAGGAAGAGGCGGAGCTCGAAGTCTGGAAACAGGACACCACCGGCCGTTTCCAGATCCTCAAGATCTATCCGATCTGTCGGTGGTCGGGCGATCTTGGGCCGAAGTTGCAGGAGGGCGACCGTCAGGCTCCAGAGGGGTTCTATACAGTTACGCCCGAGTTGATGAATCCCAACTCCAGCTTCTATCTTGCGATCAACATCGGCTACCCCAACAGCTTCGACAAAGCGAACAACCGCGACGGCAGCTTGCTCATGATCCACGGCGACTGCTGGTCGAGCGGTTGCTATGCCATGACCGACGAACAGATAAGCGAGATCTATTCGCTGGCGCGCGACTCATTCCTCGGCGGCCGGCCGTCATTCCAGGTCCAGGCCTATCCGTTCCGCTTGACGCCGGCGAATCTGGCGCGGCATCGAAATAATCCGAACTTGGCCTTCTGGAAGATGCTCAAGATCGGCAACGATCACTTCGAGACGACGCATCTCGAACCCAAGGTGGATGTGTGCAATCGCCTCTATGTATTCGATGCGCAACCTCCCCCGAATTCGCCGAATCCTCTTGTGTTCAATCCCACCGATAAATGCCCCGCCTTTGTCGTGAATCCGAAAATCGCGCGGCGGGCGCTGGAGAAACAACGCACCGACGAGCTCGAATACGCGCAATTGCTCGAAGACAACGTGCCAGCCGCCCCAATCTACAGCGGACTGGACGGCGGAATGAATAAGGTTTTCCTCGCACGGTTTCCGGGCAGAGTGACGCTTTCGAAAGTGCTGCCGTATGCATCTCACCTGCCGGAACTGCCACCGATCCCCTGGGTCGACAACGATGGTTCGTTGACGAGCAAATTGTTTGGCACCTTGTTCTGATCGACATGGGGCGTTGCGGTACGCACGGGCGTGCCGACGTTGGTGCCGATGGAGACGCTTGGGGAGGCGCTCGGGACCGATCGCCGTCGGTTCAGGCCTTGCCCCCCTGATGCTTGTCGATTGCCGCCTGCACCGCAGCTCTCGACGCAACGCCGGCCGTCTCGTACTTGGACTTGGCGTCGGCATAGCTCCAGTCGCGGAGCTCGTTGGCGTTGCACTGGAAGTGCGGGTGAACGTAGCGTGCCATGAGCTCGTAGCTGCGCTTGGTCGCCGGCCAGTCCGCCCAGTTGTGTGCCAGCAGCAGAACGCCGCCGAAGCCACCGTTCGAGCCTTTCCACAGTCGCTCGAAATGGCGAACGCAATCGCTCGGGGTGCCGATGCAGGCGAGGCCTGACGACACGAGGTACTCGGCCGGGTCCGTCGTGATGTCGGGCGGGATGATGGGGAAGGTCGCCACTTCACTGAAATAGCGCTTGAAGTCTTCGAGGCCGAACTTGACGTCCTGCCGCGCCTGTTCGCTCGTTTCCGCCACGTGGGCGAAGGTGACGATACGCCATTTTCGGCGGTCGGGCGTCTTGCCGGCTGCCCTGGCGCTTTCCTCGTAGACGCTCCAGTTGCTCGCGTGCGCCTTGAGGGCCTCATCCGACGTGCCACCGATCGAGAGCATGCCGATGCCATGCTTGCCGGCCGCCAATGCGCCGACCGGAGATCGGTTTGATGCAACTGCCATCTCCATCATCGGCTGCGAGTAGCTCTTGAGCTGCAGGCGCGCCTCCTGCAGGTTGAACCAGTCGGTCTTCCTGGTCACCACGCGTCCCTGCATCAGGTCCATGATGACGTCGAGCGACTTCGTCGAGCTTGCGTCGCTGCTCCTCGGGTTTGAGCCCCATCTTGACCGCATCATAGACGAGCGAACCCGGCCCGACGCCGAACATGGCTCGGCCGCGCGTCATGTAGTCGAGCTGCATCAGACGCCCGGCGACGGTGAACGGGTTGTGATATGGCAGTGAGACGACGCCCGTGCCGAGACGGATGTGGCGCGTGCGCTCCGCGGCGGCCGCGATGAACAGCTCGGGACAGGCAATGATCTCGAAACCGCCCGAGTGGTGCTCGCCGACCCAGGCCTCGTGATAGTTCAGCCGATCGAGATGGACCAAAAGCTCCATGTCGCGATCGAGGGCCAGCAGCGGGTTTTCGGCGAGGGCATGAAAGGGAGCAAGAAAAACACCTGTCTTCAAAAATCTGTCGTTCATGGGCCCGGTCTTCGTCTCGCGTGTCTCGGCTAGGCGCTGATGCAGGAATGTCGACCGGCAACGGATCGGCCTAATCCGCCTTGAGGCCGGCGAATTTACCACCTTGCCCCACTTCTCGGTTTCATCGGCGATGAGCTTGGCAAAGTCGGCGGTGGAGCCGGGGCGCGGGATGCTGCCCAGCTCGAGCAGGCGCGCGTTGATCGCCGGATCAGCGAGCACCGCGTTGACCTCGCGGTGGAGCTTCTCGACGATTTCGGCCGGCGTTCCCTTGGGCGCACCGTAGCCGAGCCATCCGGTCACCTCGTAGCCCGGAACGAAATCGCCGATCGGCGGAATGTTCGGCAGCACTTGCATACGAGCCGTGGCCGACACCCCGAGCGCGCGCAGTGCGCCCGACTGGATGTGCGGCAGCGCCGAGGCGACGGCATCGAACATGACTTGCACCTCGCCGGCCAGCAGTGCCGCGTGCGCGGCTGGCGTGCCCCGGAAGGGCACATGAACCCATTCGATGCCGGTCTTCATCCGGAACAGCTCGGCGGAGAGATGGGTCAGATTGGCGGTTCCGGTCGAGGCCATGTTGATCTTGCCGGGGTTGGCCTTCGCATAGGCGATGAACTCGGGAACCGTCTTCGCCGGGAACGACGGGTGCACCAGCATGACGAAGGAATCGTAATTGGTGCCGGCGATCGGGACGATGTCGCGCATGACATTGACCGGGCTGTTTTCATAGAGCGTGACGTTGATGGCGTGCGGCGTGGCGACCTGCAGGAGCGTGTAACCGTCGGCCGGTGCGCGCGCGACGGCCTGCAGGGCGAGATTGCCGCCGCCGCCCGGCCGGTTGTCGACGACGCATCGACTGGCCAAGCCGTTGCGTCAGCGCCTGACCGATAAGCGCGCGCGATGATGTCGGGTGTGCCACCGGCACCGACGAACACGATCACCGTGACGGGCCGCGTCGGATAGGCTTGCGCACGGGCGGCTCGTGGCAGGGCGGGCAGCGCGGCCGCGCCTGCGGCCAGGTGCAGAAAGCGACGGCGGGGAAGTTTCATGGAGTCCTCCTGGCGTCGTCGCGCAATTCGCGCTTGGGCGCCCAGTATGAAACCGATGCAGTTGGGACGCCCGCCGACAGCACCAGCTCTGCCCATTGCAATGATCGGGATTTCGGCACGTCCCGTTGGCAGCTCTCGAATAAAACTACACCGCTTGCCGGAGTGTACGGAAGGGGCGCGATGTTCCTCCTGGCACATCTGCGACATGCCACCATGTCGCTGCGATGTCCGGTTTCGGGGCCGAAGCTGTCGGGTAGGGGTCATCTTTGACGCCGGGACGACGGCCCCACCCCAACCCTCCGACCCTTTCAGGGCGAAGGGAGCGCACCGAGTTTGCCGCTCGCGCTAACTCCATCTCACCGGGACACGCTCCCAGCATGCGCTATACAATGACGTTGCGTCGCCCGCGGTGAACCGGGCGCAATCGGGGAGGGGCACTTGGACTTCGGCATTCAGCTTGCGACGTCGGCGCATTCCTGGAAGGTGGCGAAGCGCGCCGAGGAGCTGGGCTTCACGCATGCCTGGTTCTACGACACCCAGCTTCTCAACGCCGAGCTGTTCGTCGCCATGGGGGCGGCGGCGATGCAGACCTCGCGCATCCGGCTCGGCACCGGCGTGCTGATCCCGTCGAACCGGATCGCGCCGGTGACCGCGAGCGCGCTCGGCTCGCTCAATGCGCTGGCGCCCGGCCGCATCGATTTCGCCGTCGGCACCGGCTTCACCGGACGCCGCACCATGGGACTGCGGGCGATCACGCTCAAGCGGATGGAGAGCTACATCCGCGTGGTGCAGGGCCTGCTCGCCGGCGAGACCGTCGACTGGTCGGAGGAGGGCGGCACCCACAAGATCCGCTTCCTCAATCCGGAGCTCGAGCTGATCAAGCTCGACGACCCGATCCCGCTGCACGTTTCGGCCTTCGGGCCGCGCGGGCGGCGGCTGACCGCCAAGCTCGGCGCCGGCTGGATGGGGGCGATGCGCAACGCGCAATCCGCCAACGCCGCGCTTGCCGACATGCAGGCGGCCTGGAAGGAGGCCGGGCGCGACGCCACGGACCTCTACGCCACCGCGTTCGGCGGCGGCTGCGTGCTCGGCTGACGGCGAGCCGGCCGACAGCCCGCGCGCCAAGGCGCAGGCCGGGCCGGCGGCGGCGATCGCGTTTCACGCCTACGCGGAGGCGGACGAGCTCGGCGCGCTGTTTCCGGTGCCGCCGCCGCTGCAGGCGAGGTTCGACGCCTATCGCGAGGTCTATCGCAAGTACCAGCCGGCCGACGCCCGCTATCTGCAGAACCACCGCGGCCATCTGATGTTCCTGCGGCCGGAGGAGCAGGAGTTCATCACCGCTCCGGTCATCCGCGGCCTCACCTTCACCGGAACGCGCGCGGAGCTGGTCGAGCAGCTCAAGGCGATCAAGGCCGCCGGCTATCGCCAGTTCGGCTTCCACGTCCGCAACGGTCACGAGATGGCGATGCTCGAGGACTGGGCCGAGGTGGTGGCGAAGGTCTAGCTTGTGATTTGACGATTCAATGTGATCCATCGGTCGTCATTCCGGGGCCCGAGCGTAGCGAGGGAGCCCGGAATCCATACTCCCAGGCAGTGGTTATGGATTCCGGGCTCGCGCCTTACGGCGCGCCCCGGAATGACGGCGGAGAGATTGGCGCGAGTCTTTGAGTGAGCAGTTCCCGCGGAGGTCAAGATGACACAGCCCTCTTCAACGGACGTTGGTCGGCACCGGCTTTGTTCGGACGATGGCGCTCTACAACGCGGAGATGAACCGGCGAATCTTCGCTGCCGCCGCCCGTCTCACCGACCAGGAGCGACGAGCGCAGCGCGGCGCCTTCTGGGGATCGATCCACGGGACGCTCTGCCATCTGCTCTGGGGTGACCAGATGTGGATGTCCCGATTTGACGGCTGGGCCAAGCCGTCCGTCACTCAAAAGGACAGCGCAAACCTGATCGGCAACTTCGACGAGTTGTGCGAGGCCCGAGCTCGAGCCGACGCCGGCATCTCCGACTGGGCGGCACGCGTCTCCGACAGTTGGCTGCAGGAAGATCAATCGTGGTTCAGCGTATCGGTCGGACGCGAGATGCGCACACCGCGCGGCATTCTGGTCGCCCATTTTTTCAATCACCAAACGCATCATCGCGGCCAGGCGCACGCGATGATCACCGCGGCCGGCGAGCAGACCGGCGACACGGACCTCACTCTGATCGTTTGACTCGAAGGATGGGGGCGGCCCTCTGGTCTCAACGCTGCTTCACTTTGACTTTGCCGGGTTTGGATTTTCGCAGCCGCAACGCTTCTTGCTGAAGAAGGTCTGCGACTTCCATCGAGTAGCGGTGAATGACTCGAATTTCGTCATCTGAATATCGCTTGTACAGCCGGCCAAGCGCCGCCTGAAACGAGTCGAAATAGACTGACGCGTTTCCGGTTCGCAATTCCGACAGCACCGTGATGATGACCTTGCGGCGATCGTGCGGATCGGGTGTCCGTTTGACCGCTCCGGCCTTCTCGAGCCGATCGATCAGTCCGGTGACCGCTCCGGGTGTCAGACCGGTGAGATCGGCAAACTCACGTGCCGATAATGGACCAAGCCCCACCAGCAGATCCCAGGCGCGCAGATCGCTGACGCTGAGACCCAGACGCTCCGCGACAAGCGTGTAGAACATCACGCTCCGCGCGCTCAGCTCGCGGCCCGCGCGGTGGGCTTCTTCCCGCGAGGACAATTTGCCTAATGGTTGTGCGGTTGACGGTTTTCGATTATTCATTTAGCATCCTAAATTGTTTAGTGCGCCAAACTATCAAGGCATTCGCCTATCATGACCACGCCGTATCGCGAAACCGGCTCACGCGGGACAGGTGGCCGAATCTCGCAATGCTGAAGGTGCATGTTGAAGTGAAACCGAGGCTTTCGCCAGTGGAGCATACGCGACATGACCGCTCTCGATCTCAGGAACCTCGGCCAACGCATCCGAGGCCGGTGACCGGCAGGCATTCTACGACCGCATTGGGAAGAAGTCGTTTGCGCCGCTGTGGGAAGTCCTCAAGGGCATCGCACCACGCGAGCCGGTTACGACGCTCAAGCCGCATCTCTGGGCTTGGGACGAAACGAGGCCATATCTGATCGAAGCCGGAGCTCTGCTGACCGCCGACGAGGCCGAGCGACGCGCGCTGCTGCTCGAAAACCCGTCGCTGCCCGGCAAGTCGAGGACGACGGAAACGCTGACGGGCGCCGTGCAGCTCGTGCTTCCGAATGAGGTGGCCCCCGCGCACCGGCACACGCAGCTTGCGGTGCGTTTCGTGCTCGAGAGTGACGGCGGATTCACGACGGTGGACGGCGAGCGCACGCCCATGCGGCCCGGCGACTTCATCATCACGCCGTCCTGGGCGTTTCACGACCACGGCAACAACGGCAGCGACCCGCTTCTGTTTCTCGATGTCGTGGACAGCCCGATCAACCGGTTTTTCGGAACCGGCTTTTCCGATCTGCACAATGACAAGCAGCAGATGATCATCCGCCAGGAGGGTGACTCTCTCGCCCGGTTCGGCGCGGGATTGCTGCCGCTTGATGCCGCAAGCCCATATGGCCTCACGTCGCCGGTTTTCAACTATCCGTACGAGCGCACCCGATCGGCCCTCCATACGGCGGCGCGCAGCACGGCGCCGGATCACCATTGGGGCCACACGCTCCGCTTTTCCAATCCGCTCAACGGCGAGTGGGCGACGCCGTCGATCGCGACCTGGATGACTTACCTGCCGTCGGATTTTGCCGCAGCGCCCATGCGATCGACCGACGCCCTGATCGTTTGCGTGGCCGAAGGCAGCGGCACGGTGGACACCGGCTTTGACCTGTTCACCTTCGGCCCGAAGGACATATTCGTCATTCCCAACTGGACGTGGCGGCGTTTCACGGCCGGTAGGGATGGCTGCGTGCTCTTTGTCGCCTCGGACCGGGCGGCACAGGAAAAGCTCGGTCTGTGGCGAGAGGATCGCGGATCGCTGAAAAGATGACTGTCGGTCGGCTTACTTCGCAATTCGCTTGAGGAGCGCGAGATGAAGAGCCTGGTGCTGACAAGGTTGCTCGCGGCAACCCTTCTGGTTTTGGTTTCCGCAGGATCGAGCTCCGCGCAAACCTATCCTGACCGCGCCGTCAGGATCGTCGTCGGGCACGCAGCGGGTTCATCGCCCGACGTTGTTGCCCGCCTCGTCGCCAATCGCCTTTCCCAAAGGCTCGGCCAGCCCTTCGTCGTTGAAAACCGCGTCGGCGCGAACGGAAGCTTGGCTGCTGAGGCGGTGAGCCGTGCGACGCCCGATGGCTACACGCTCCTGTTGGCCGGCTCATCCGTGATCGCCACCAATCCGTTCCTCTATCCCAAGACCAGCAGCGCGATCATCTCGGGTCTTACGCCTCTTACCAACTTGACGGGCTTGGACTTCGTACTGGCGGTGCGCCCGTCGCTCGCCAACTCTTTTGCCGACCTTGTGGCGGCGATCAAGGCGAGCCCCGGCAAGCTGAACATGGCGACCACCAATATCGGCAGCTTTCAGTACCTCGGCGCGGCACTCCTGAAGCAGATGGGCGGACTTGAGTTCACGACCGTGCCCTTCCAGGGCGGCGCCGCAGCGGCCACTGCCGTCGCGGGTGGCCACGCGGACATGCTGATTGATGCCGGCGCGATCATCTATCCGCTGGCGCAAGGCGGTGCGATGAAAATAGTCGCGACCACCGGCACAATGCGCGATCCGGCGCTGCCGGATGTGCCGACGATCGCGGAGTCGGGTTTTCCCGGATACCAGGTGCTGGGCTGGATCGGCATGATGGCTCCGGCTGGTACGCCACCGGCAATTCTCAGCTCGCTCCATTCCAATATCGCCGCCTCGTTCAAGGACGATGATGCGCGAGCGCCGCTCAAGAAGATGGGGCTGATGGTGATCGCCAATTCACCGGCCGATTTCACAAGGGAATTGGTCGAAGAGCGCGAGCGGTGGAGGCGGGTGATTTCGGCGTTGGGGCTTACGCTCGACTAATTAGGTCAGCGTTTCCTTGGTTGGAATTCGTACTCGGCGTCATTCCGGGGCGCCGCGCAGCGGCGAGCCCGGAATCCATAAGCCCAGGCTGTGGTTATCGATTCCGGGCCCGGCGCTTACGCGCCGTCCGGAATGACGACCGTTGGATATGATCGGTTTCATGGAATCGATGGTTTAGTGCGGCCGACGCCGGCATCTCCGACTGGGCGGCACGCGTCTCCGACAGTTGGCTGCAGGAAGATCAAGTGTGGTTCAGCGTATCTGCCGGACGCGAGATGCGCACACCGCGCGGCATTCTGGTCGCCCATTTCTTCAATCACCAAACTCATCATCGCGGCCAGGCGCACGCGATGATCACCGCGGCCGGCGAGCAGACCGGCGACACGGACCTCCCTCTGATCGTTTGAGGACGGCTAGTGCGCGCGGCGAGGAGCGCGCCCGCAAATTCGGTCTGGCCCCCACCGCCGGTTTACCCGAGTGGTTTAGAAGGAAGTCGGCCCCTCCCCACAAGGGGGAGGGGAGTTCACCGAGTTGGCCGCTTGCACTGACTGCATCTCACCGCGATACGCTCCGGTGCCGCGGTGGCTACTGAATCATGTCGCGCATCGCGCGCACCGCCGCGGGATAGCCTTTCGCGCCGAGCCCCGCGATGATCGCGGTCGCGACCTTCGACACATATGAATTGTGATAGTACGCCTCGCGCTTGTGCACGTTCGTGATGTGCAGCTCGATGATCGGTCCCGGAAACATCTTCAGCGCGTCGAATAGCGCGAGCGAGGTGAAGGTATAGGCGGCGGGATTGATGACGATCCCGCTTCCCTTGTCGATCGCCTCGTGCACCCATTCGATCAGTTGCGTCTCGCTGTTGGTCTGGCGGAATTCGATCGCCTGCGTGCCCGCCTCGGCGCGGCACATCGTTTCGATATCCGCCAGCGTGGTCGTACCGTAGATATGCGGCTCGCGGGTACCGAGGCGATTGAGGTTCGGGCCGTTGAGGACATAGATCGGTTTGGTCATGAGACTGGCCTTTCCTGTCGTGTCGAGATGATCTTCGCTCTCATCAGCCCTTGTAGCCCATGCAGGCGCGGCAGCCAGAGAACGGTTTCGGGGATGAAGGTGATGATCGCGAGCGCCACGATCATCGCCACGACGAACGGCATCGTGTCGCG
This sequence comes from uncultured Alphaproteobacteria bacterium, assembly GCA_963708765.1. GTDB lineage: Bacteria > Pseudomonadota > Alphaproteobacteria > Rhizobiales > Xanthobacteraceae > VAZQ01. The sequence goes on from CAVPTV010000025.1 coordinate 70,437, forward strand.
GATGATGGTGCGCAGCGGGGCGCCCGAGATCGCCGAGGTGATGAACAGGAGCAATCCGTAAGGCGGCGTAATCAGGCCGATCATGATGTTGAACACCGTGACCACGCCGAAATGCACGAGGTCGATGCCGAGCGCCTTGGCGGTTGGAATGAAGATCGGCAGGATCACGAGGATGATGGTGCTGCCCTCGAGCAGGCAGCCGAGCACCAGCAAGATGACGTTCACCCAGAACAGGAACATCGAGCGGAGAGAGATCATATCCGGCCAGCAGGCCTTTGACCGTCTCCGGGATTTGCTCGACCGTCACCACGTAGTTGAAAACGAGCGCGCCGGCGATCAGCATGCCGATCGAGGCGGTCGAGCGCGCGCTGTTGAGCACCGCCAGATAGGTGTCGCGCATCGTGATGTTGCGGTACCAGAGAACGGCGACAAGAAACGCGTAGGCGGCGGCGACCGCGGCGGCCTCGGTCGGCGTCATGACGCCGCTGTAGATTCCGCCGAGCAGGATGACCGGCATCAGCAGCGCCGGCATCGCCGTCCATGTGATCCACGGCCATTCGCGCAACGGGATCGGCTCTTCGACCGGAAAGTCGTGCCGGTGCGCTTGAATGGTGTTGATCACCATTTGGGCGAGCGCCATGAGCAGGCCCGGAATGACACCGCCGAGAAAGAGATAGCCGACGGATGCATCCGAGATCAGCGAGTAGAGCACCATCGGAATCGACGGCGGGATGATGGGGCCGATCACCGCCGATGCCGCGGTCACCGCGGCCGCATAGCTGACCGGGTATCGGTTGTTGCGGGTCATCATGTCGATGCTGATGCGGCCGGTCGCGGCGAGGTCCGCGATCGCCGAGCCGGACATGCCGGCAAAGATGATGCTCTGAACGATGTTGATGTGGCCGAGACCGCCGCGAAATCGGCCGACCAGCATGTCGCAAAAGCGCAGGAGCTGGTCCGTCATGTTGCTGACGTTCATCAGCTCGGCCGAGAACAGGAAGAGCGGCACCGCGAGCAGGACGTAGCTGTTGTAAAGGCCGTTCAGTATCTGCTCGGCCGAGGTTCCGAGATCGAGGCCCGCCAGCAGAAGATAGAGAATCGATCCGACGATCATCGAATAGCCGATCGGCAATCCGAGCAGGCCAAGTCCGAGGATGGCGCAAATGCAGAGTCCAAACGGACTGGTCATAGCGCCGACCCGCTTCCGATCTGGATGTCGGGCGGCTCCCCGCGAATGGCGCGCCAGGTCAACGCGGCATATCGAACGATGACGGCGACCGAGAACACGATGTAGATCGAATAGAGATAGTCGAGGCGGATGCCGAGATAGGCAGAACGTTCGACCTTCAGGAAGGTCACGTAGCTGATCACCGCCGGCAGCGCGATTGCGAACAGCACGATGGCCGCGATGCCGGTAATCACCGTGAAGACGCGACGCGTCTTTTTGCTGGCCGTGCTGTAGATGATGTCGAAGCGCACTTCGTCCTTTTCGCGCAGGACAAAGGCCGCGCCCCACAAGGTGCACCAGATCCAGCACAGCACGCTGGCTTCGTCGGTCCAGCCGAGCGGATAATTGAAGACGTACCGCGCCACGATCTGAAGAATGAAGCACAGAAACATCGCCAGAAGCAGCAAAGCGGCGACGTTTTCCGCTCGCCGGCGCAGCCAGCGCGCGATTTCAGTTGCCCGTGACCACGTCTCCGGCTTCACCGATCACTCCCGTGCCTGAATGATGCGTTCTGAACTCGCGACGCCGCTCGCGCGATCCAACGGTCTTACTTGACCGCGTTGATGCGCTCGATCGCGCCTTGCGGCCACTCCTTGGAATACTTGTCGAGATATCGCTTTTGCGCGAAGGCGCGGAATGCGTTCTGGTCGGGCGTGTAGACCTGCTTGCCTTCGCTCTTGAAGAACTCGATCGCTTCCTTTTCCTGCGCGTCGTACTTCGCCGCGTTCGCGTCGAAAATCGTGTCGGCTTCGGCCCTGAGCTTGGCTTGCTGAGCAGGCTTCAAGCTCGCCCAGGCCTTCTTCGACACCGCCAGCATGTCGTAGCCGATCACGTGGCTCGGTCAGGACGAACTGCGACGTCACCTCGTGGAACTTCATGACCTTGGCCGTGACGAGGGGATTGTCCTGGCCGTCGACCGTGCCGGACTGCAACGCCGTATAGAGCTCCGCGAAAGCCACCGGCGTTGGATTGGCGCCGATCAATTCACCGAGGAATTGCCAGAATTCGCCCGGCGGCATGCGCAGCTTGATGCCGGCGAGATCGGCAGGCGTGTTGATCTTCTTGGTCGGCCTCAGGTTGACCTGCCGCGCACCGAAGTAGACCGGACGGATCACCTCGATGCCCAGTTGATCGCGCGCCATCTTGATGAAGTCCTGGCCGACGTCGCTGGTGAAGGTCTTCTTGAGATGGTCGTAGTCGCGGAACAGATAGGCGGACGTCATCAGCGACCAGGCCGGAATCTGTTTGGAAATGTCGGCGGGCGCCAGGTTGCAGAGCTCGAGGTTGTCGCGTTGCAGCGCGACGAGCTCGGTACCCTGCTTGAACAGGGTGTTGCTCCAGTACGGCTCGAGGTCGAAGTCGTCCTTCATCGCGGCGGCGAACGCCTTGTAGCCTTCGGCGCGAAGATCGGTTTCGGGGAACGCGCAGCTGAAACGCAGCTTCGGCTTGGTCTGGGCGTAGCTCGCTGGCGTCGACCCGAAAGCGAGCGCGCTCGCGCCCGCGGCCATCAACGTGCGGCGAGTGATTGCGGCCATGTCGTCTCCTCCCGTGCCAACCGCGCCCTCGTTCGAGATGCGTCCGAGCCGATTTATTGCGTCCGGTGAAAGTCAAATCAATAGGCAATATCAGATTTTATATGAGATTATAGAATTCATATGATATAAGCGAGGGCGTGGCAGCGGCGCTGCTCGCACGCTAGGATGGCGCCGCCGGCGGCAGTCTCGTCGCCCGATGCCGCGGAAAGCTGAGATTTTTCAATGCTATGCTGACAAGAACCGCGGAATACGATTCGGTCAGCGAGAAGGCCTACCGGCGCATTCGCACCGACATCATTTTCGGCAAGCTCGCTCCGACCGAGCGACTGAAGCTCGAGCGGCTGCGCGAGGACTACGGCGCGAGCGTCAGCACCCTTCGTGAGCTGCTCAATCGGCTCGCGTCCGAAGGGCTCATCCTGGCCGAGGGGCAGCGCGGGTTCGAGGTCGCTCCGGTCTCGGCCGAGAACCTGCGCGAGATCGCGGCGCTGCGGCTGCTGCTCGAGTCCCACGCGCTGGAGCAGTCATTCAAAGCCGGCGACATGGACTGGGAGGGGCACGTCGTCTCGGCCCATCACAAGCTCTCCGCGATCGAGAAGCGATTGCTCGCCGGCGACCGCGTCCGATCCCGAGACCTGGAAGCGCTATGACTGGGAGTTCCACCACGCCCTGATTTCCGCGTGCGGCTCGAATGCGCTGCTCGAAGCGCATGCGCCGGTCTATGACAAATATCTTCGCTACCAGATGGTCGCCGGCATCTTCCGGGGCGAGATCGCCGCGCGCGAGCACCAGCAGCTTCTTGAATGCGCGCTCCGCCGCGACGCCAAGACCGCACAGAAGGTCTTGGTGGTCCACATCGAGGCGTGCGTCGATTTCACCCTCACGAACGGAAGCTTTCCGTTCCCGGCGCGATGAGAAGGCCTTCCGGCCCATCCGGTTGACATGATCAACGGCGAAACGATCCTCATCGCCCACCTCGGCTATCCGACGACGACGTTCAAGGCGCCGATGATCTGCAACCCTTACTTTGAAAAGATCGGCGTCAACGCCGTCGTGATGCCGATGGGCGTGAAGGCCGAAGAATACACGAGCGTCATATCGGCGCTCTTCAGGCTGACCAATATCCGGGGCGCGCTGATCACCATGCCGCACAAGGTCGCCACCCTGGCGTTGATGGATGAGCTCTCTGTCACTGCGAAGATTGCGGGAGCATGCAACGCGATCCTGCTCCGACCCGATGGGACGCTGCTTGGCGATATGTTCGATGGCGAGGGATTTGTTCGCGGGATGCTCCGCAAGGGGCGAAAGGCAAAAGGTGCGCGGGCTCTCGTGGTCGGGAGCGGCGGCGTTGGGTCGGCGATTGCGGCGTCTCTTGCGGGTGCAGGCGTTTCCGGCCTTGGACTGTTCGATGTGAATGCGGCGGCAGCGGATTCGCTCGCAGGGCGGCTGCGTCATCATTATCCCGACCTGCAGCTCGAGATCGGCTCCAAGGACGCGACCGGCTATGACATTGTCGTCAATGCGACGCCGATTGGAATGAGCGACGACGATCCGCTGCCGATCGAGGTCGACCGGATCGCTTCCTCGGCGTTCGTCGGCGAGGTCGTCATGAAGCATGAGGTCACGCCCTTCCTGCGCGCGGCGAGGGCCAAGGGCTGCGACACGCAAGTCGGTACCGATATGCTGTTCGAGCAAATTCCCGCCTATTTGGAATTTTTCGGGTTTCCGACCACGACCCCGGATGAGCTGCGAGCCGTGGCCAGGATCACCTACTGAGGCCGCCGCGCCGCCGGCGAGCGCCGATGCGACTCCGGCGTTGCGCGCGGCTGCACGTACCTCCTACTTGGCCTTGCGCCCGTGAACACCGGCGGCCGCTTCTCCAGGAAGGCGCGCACGCCCTCGGCATAATCGGGCGTCCAAGCCGCTGGCGCGGAACGCGTCAATGAGCAGCGATCCGATAGAAGTTTCGAGAGGGGTCGCACACCAAGGCTCGTCGACCAATTCCGCGAGCGTGATCTTGCGCCGAGCGAGCCCAGCGGCTTTTCGTACTCCCGCCACCACGTGCCAAAAGTCGTGGTAGAGGATCGTCGCCTCGAGGTCTTCGCGACGTAGAGGGCCTCAGCAGCGGGATGACCGCGAGCTCGATCCGCCGCTCGGGCAGGTCGCGGTTGATCAAAGTCGCACTATCAGCCTGCACCACTCGCAAGGCGATGCGCGGGTATTGCTGCCACAGCCGCTCGATCGTGGCGGCGACAATGCCTGCAAGCAGCGGCTCCGTGCTGCCGACCCGCAATTCGCCCGCCGCGGGATCGGAAAGAAACCTGATTTCCTCGACGCTGGTCTTGATGATCGTCGAAGATGGTGACGCTGCGCTTGAGCAAGGCGCGGCCATAGAGCGTTGGTTCGACACCCTGCGGGCTGCGGTCGAACAGGCGCACTTCGAGCAGATCTTCGAGGTCGGCGATCACTTTTGACACGACCGGCTGCGAGATCGCGAGATGCTTGGCGGCCTTGGCCATGCTGCCCCATTGCGCAACCGCCATGACGACGTTCAAGTGCTGCAACTTGACCCGCTGGCTGATCGAGCTCGGTTTGCTTCAAATTCATCACCCATTCTATAAAACCGATAACGACATAGAATAATAGCACTATCACCTATAGCCGAAAGCGAGCAACGTATGCCACTGCATAATCGGAAGCCCGGATCGACACTGGTGAGCAAGGGCGTCATGAAACTTGCAACGTCGACAATTTGCTCGCGTCTGGCGGCTGGCGCTCGTCGCGCTACCGCGCTCGTGCTCGCGGATCGCAGGGGCGCCAGATCTATCCGGCGCGGCCCATCACTCGTGATCGTTCCGTATGCCGGCCGGAGGGTCCGCGGACATACTGCCGCGCATCGTCGCCGAGCGCATGCGGGTGATCGCTCGGTAAGCCCGTCATCATCGCAACCGTGCCGGGCGCCGCGGGCAGCATCGGCGTGAGCCGGGTCGCACGCGCGTCCCCCGACGGCTACACGCTCGGGCTGGGCACCTGGTCAACGCACGTCGCCAAAGGCGCCGTCTACGCAGCTGCCAGTACGATCTGCTGACCGATTTCGAACCCATCTGCGCTGATCGCGAGCAGTCCGCTATTGATCGTCGCAAAGAAGGCCGTGCCCGCGAAGGACTTGAAGGAACTGATCGCTTGGCTAAAGGCGAATTCGGACAAGGCCTCGCAGGGGACCAATGGCCCCGGCAGCGTCATGCATCTCGCCGGCGTCTTCTTCCAGAGAGAAACGGGCGCGCGCTTTCAGTTCGTGCCATATCGCGGCGCCGGTGCAGTAATGCAGGACTTGCTGGCCGGAAACATCGATATGTATATCGGCCTGCCAGCCGACATCCTGCCGCAAGCGCGCGCCGGCAGCATCAAGGTCTATGCCGTCGCGGCCAGGGGATCGCTTGGCGGCAGCGCCAGCTATTCCGACGGTGGACGAGGCCGGCTTACCGGGACTTCACGTTTCCGCTTGGTTCGGCCTGTGGGCGCCGAAAGGCACGCCCCCAGGATGTGATTGGGAGGCTCAATGTTTCCGTTGTCGAAGCCTTGGCGGACCCAGCCGTGCGCCAGCGATTAAAGGATGACCTGAACCTGGAGATTCCTCCACCCGAGCAGCAGACGCCTGAAGCGCTCGGCGCCTACCAGAAGGCCGAGATTCAGAAATGGTGGCCGATCATCAAGGCGGCGAACATCAAGTCGGAATGAAGCCGCATTGTCAGCCACGATTGGCAGAGGAAACGTCGCCTTGACGCCGCTGGAATACATCCGCCCCGAGGACCAATTCAAGGGCGGCGTACCTCTGTCTCCGGCGGTGAAGGCTGGCAAGCTCGTTTTCGTGTCCGGTACGCCCGCCTTCGACAAGGCCGGTCAAGCTTGCGGTCGGGGACTTCACTGCGCAGATGAAGCAAGTCATGGAGAACATCACTCGCATTCTGAAAGCCTCGGGAGCCGGATGGGATCGTGTCGTGAAGGTGAACGTGATGCTCACCCGGCGCGAGGATTTCGCGCGAAATGAACCGCGTCTATTCGACGTACTTCCCAACTGGGAATTACCCCGCCCGCACGACGGCCATCTTGTTCTCGTTGCCGCAACCCGAGTTCCTAATCGAAATCGAGTGCGAGGCGGTGCTCGAATAGCGCTGCCGACTTTGATTCTCGGAAATCACCCAGGTCCAAAGCATGACCAGGGGGTGGTATCTCCGGCGCTGAGGGCACACGGGCGGCCGGTGGGCACGGACCCGTTGGCCCAATCCTACTACTTGGCCTTGCGCCCGGTGAACACCGGCGGCCGCTTCTCCAGGAAGGCGCGCACGCCCTCGGCGTAATCGGGCGTCAGGCTCGCCTCGCGCTGGAATTCGCGCTCGAGGTCGAGCTGGCTGTCGAGATCGTTGTCCCAGGCGGCATCGAGCGCCCGCTTGATCAGCGCGAGACCGACCGTCGGCGCCCGACGCAAAATGCGTGCAGAGCTTGTGCGCTTCGCCCATCAGCTCGCTGTCGTCCACCATCCGCCAGATCAGCCCCCAGGCCTCGGCCTTCTCCGCCGGCAGCGGCTCGCCGGTGAGCGCGAGGCCGCGGGCGCGCGCCGGGCCGATCAGCCGCGGCAGGATCCAGGTGCCGCCGGAATCCGGAACCAGCCCGATCTTGGCGAAGGCCTGCACGAAGCTCGCCGACTTCGCCTGCCAGCACGATGTCGCAGGCGAGCGCGATATTGGCGCCGGCGCCGGCGGCGACGCCGTTCACCGCGCGACCACCGGGAACGGCAGCTCGCGCAGCATGCGCACCAGCGGATTGTAATAGGCCTCGAGCGCGCCGCCGAGCACCGGCGTCTCGCCGCCCTTGGAGAGCCGGTCGTTGAGGTCCTGCCCGGCGCAGAAGCCGCGTCCGGCGCCGGTGAGCAGCAGCGCCCGGCAGGCGGGGTCGTTTTCCGCCTCGACCAGCGCGCGCTTGAGCACCTGGTGCATCGTCTCGGTGAAGGCGTTGAGCCGTTGCGGGCGGTTGAGCGTGATCACGCGGTAGCCGGCGCGCTCCTCGACCAGGATGGGTGTCTCGTCCATGGGCATCTCCTCGCCGGAACTGTAACCCGGTCCACCTTCGCCGCCAAGAGTGGCTCCGGAGATCCGCCCTCCATAGCGCGGAGCGCGTAGGAGGGATGGAGCGCAGCGCAATCCGGGCTCGGCAAGCAAATCGCTCGGCCCCGGATTGCGCTACGCTTGCGGTCGAGCTTGCGCTGCCGTCACCGCTCGAAAGTCCTCAGCACGTCGAGCATCGCTCTGCGCTGCTCGGCGCCGAGCTTCTCGACCAGTCGTGCCTCGTGCAGTCCGGCGAGCATCTTGGCGCGCTTCAGGATTTTCTGGCCGGCGCGGGTGAGCCGCAGCGCGTGCGACCGCCGGTCGGTGCGCGAATCGAGACGCTGGGTGAGGCCGCGTTTTTCGAGCTTGTCCAGCAGGCGCACCAGCCGCGCCCGTTCGATGCCCAACGTGTCGGCGAGATCGGATTGCGAAATTCCCGGATTGGCCGCGATCACCACCAGCACCGAATATTGCGCCGGACGGATGTCGATCGCCGCGAGCGTGCGGATGAAGTCCTGGAACACCCAGACCTGCAGGCGTCGGATGAAATAGCCGAGGTGACCGTTGAGGACGTCGAGATCGAGCGCCTTGCGGCTCTTTCTGCGCGCCGCTCGGTCTTGCCGAGCGCCACTGGCGCGGCGGCACGCCGGGCGCCGTCCTGCGCGAGCAATCGATCCGACATTGCCGCTCCTCTCTCCGTCGCTTCGCGCGCTCCGTGTCGCGGGCGCGCGATCATAAACGGGAATATTGTTGTTGACGACATCTATTGTCATGGACAACAATTCATGCGGTTTCCGGTCGAAACCGGGCAGCCGGTCGCGGGGGACGTACCGCCGATTAAGTTTTGGTAATCCGCGCAGGCTTGATTGCGCGCCCGCACTGCCGGCTTCCACTTTCTTGCCGACCGCGCTCTAATGGCCCATTGCATCTTGGATCGAAGAATAAGAGAAATAGGGCACGCAACGGCCGATCACCGTATCCTGGGAGGACCTGCAATGACCCGCAAATCACCGACGAATTCCGCAGGCGCGGGCGTCACCCGCCGCACCGTCGCGGCCGGCATCGGCGCCGCCGGACTGCTCGCCGGCACCGCGCCGTTCAACATCCTGCGCGCGCAAGGCGCGCCGCTGAAGGTCGGCGTGCTGCTGCCGCGCTCGGGCGCGCAGGCGAGCATCGGCCAGGACTGCCAGCGCGGCGTCGAGATCGCGCCGGCGATCCTCAAGGAGCTCGGCCTGCCCGAGCTCGCGATCATGAACGCCGACACCGAGACCAACGTGGAGGTGGCGCGCGCCCGCGCCGAGAAGCTGATCAACGACGGCGCCCAGCTCCTGGTCGGCGCCTTCGATTCCGGCCAGACCACGGCGATCGCCCAGGTGGCCGAGCAGAAGGGCATTCCGTTCGTCATCAACATCGCGGCCGCCCCGCCGATCACCGAGCAGGGCTACAAGTTCGTGTTCCGCAATTTCCCGACCGCGCCGATGATCCTCGGCGACGCCTTCGCCAACCAGAAGGAGATCTTCGAGATCACCGGCAAGGCGCCCAAGTCGGTCGTGTTCATGCACGTGAACGACACCTTCGGCACCGCCATGAAGAACGGCATCGGCGCCGTGATGCCCAAGTTCAACATGCCCTACCAGATCGTCGAGCAGATCGCCTATGACCCGACCGCGCGCGACCTCTCGGTCGAGGTGACCAAGGCCAAGGCCACCGGCGCCGAAGCCCTGCTGATGGTCAGCCGGCTCAACGACGCGATCCTGATCACCCGCGAGCTGGTCAAGCAGCGCTGGACCCCGATGGCCGTGCTCAGCATGGGACCGGGCTGGTACGAGGACCAATATCTCAAGACCCTGGGCAAGCTCAGCGACGATCCGATGAGCTTCGTGCCCTGGTACGATCCGAACAAGAAGCTGAGCCCGCAGCTCGAGGCCGCGCTCGCCAAGGCGCATCCGGGCATCAATCTCAACACCAACCACATCTACACCTTCGAGGCGCTGCTGGTCGCCGCCGATGCCTACAAGCGCGCCCGCTCGACCGACCCGAAGGCGCTGGCCGACGCCATCCGCGCGACCAACATCACCGACAATGTCAGCACCGGCCCGGGCATCCAGTTCGACGCCAAGGGTCAGAACGACAAGCTCAAGAACTCGGCGATCCAGAACCGCGGCGGCAAGCTGGTCACGGTGGCGCCCAAGGCCGCGTCCAACGCCCAGCCCGAATTGCCGATGCGGCCCTACGACAAGCGCGAGCTGAGCCGTCGGACGCCGACCTGCTCCCGTCGCGCGGTCAGTTCCGGGGCGAGCCGCGAAGCGGCGAGCCCGGCAATCCGCAGCAATCGCGCGGCCGTGCCGTTCATGCTTCGAGGCTCGCTCGCGAGTGCTCGCCGGCCTCAGGTGCGGTCATCGATTGTGCTGCCGGTCACGGACATGACAGTCGGCAGCCAGTTGACGGCTAGCTCCACTGCGCAGGACCGATCGGTGCCCGCAGAGATCTACCTGAACGTCGCGGTCAGCGGTCTCTTGACCGGCCTGGTCTACGGCCTGATGGCGCTCGGCCTGTCGGTCATCTTCGGGGTCGTGCGCGTCGTCAATTTCGCCCACGGCGAGATGATGACGATCGCCATGTACGTGGCGATCGTGCTGTTCAGCGCGCTCGGGCTCGACCCGCTGCTGATGGTGGTTCCGATCGCCGCCGTGCTGTTCGCGCTCGGCTATGCGCTGCAGGCCGGCATCATCAATCCGTTCATCAACCGGCCCGAGCACAGCCAGTTCATGCTGCTGGTCGCGATCGCGCATCATCATCGTCAACGTGCTGCTGATCGTGTTCGGGCCCGATGCCCGCAACGTGCAGACGGCCTATTCGTTCGACAGCTTCCTGATCGGGCCGCTGATCGTCGACGCCACCAAGGTCTATGCCGGCGTCGCGACCGTGGTGGTGGCCGCCGCCCTGTTCGCCTTCTTCCGCTTCGCGCCGCTCGGCAAGGCGATCCGCGCCTGCGCCGACAATTACACCGGCGCGCTGGTGGTCGGGCTCGACGTCAAGCGGCTCTATTCGCTCACCTTCGGCCTCGGCGCCGCCTGCGTCGGGGCGGCCGGCTGCGATGCTGGTGCTCCTGATCGACGTCACCCCGGCGCTCGGACCCGCCCTGACGCTGCTCGCCTTCATCATCGTGATCACCGGCGGGCTCGGCTCGATGCCGGGCGCGCTGCTCGGCGGCGTGCTGATCGGCCTGACCGAGGCGCTCGCCGGCCTGCTGTTCACGCCGTCCGCCAAGAGCATGTTCTCGTTCGGCCTGCTCGTGCTGGTGCTGCTGTTCCGGCCGCAGGGCATCCTGGGGAAGCGGCTCGCATGATCGGATGGCTGCTCGAGGGCGTTGCGCGCCGCGGCCTGGTGCTGCTGGCGCTGCTGCTCGTGGCGCTGCGTCGCCGCGCCGTGGCTCGCCAACGACTATCTGCTCACCGTCCTCATCACCATCCTCTATTTCGCCTATACCGGCCAGGCCTGGAACGTGATGATGGGCTTCGCCGGCCAGCTCTCGCTCGGCCACGCGATCTATGTCGGGCTCGGCGCCTATGCCACCGCGGCGCTCTACGTGCATTTCGGCATCAGCCCCTGGCTCGGCCTGCCGGCCGCGATCGCGGTCGCGATGGCCTGCGGCGCGGTCATCGGCTTCCTCGCGTTCCGCTTCGGCGTCGCCGGCGTCTATTTCGCCATCCTCACCATCGCCTTCGCCGAGTTCGCGCGCATCGGCTTCGACCATTTCAGGTGGGTCGGCGGCTCCAGCGGCTTCTTCCTGCCGGTCGCCAATTATGCGCGCAACGATCTCTGGAACCTGCGCGGCAACCCGACCATGTTCTATTACGTGATGCTGGCGCTGACCGTGGCGGCGTTCGTGCTCTGCCATGTCCTGCTCAAGAGCCGCATCGGCTTCTACTGGCAGGCGATCCGCGAGGACGAGGACGCCGCCCGCTCGCTCGGCATCAACACCTTCCGCTACAAGATGTACGCGGTGGTCATTTCCGCCGGCATGACCGCGGTCGCCGGCGTGTTCTTCGCGTTCTACTACAACAATCTGTTTCCCGAGCAGGTCTTCAACATCGGCGCGCTCGATCGAGCTGATCCTGGGGCCGATCATCGGCGGCATCGGCACCTTGTTCGGCCCGATCATCGGCGCCTTCCTGCTGACCGGCCTGTCCGAGCTGATGCAGGAGCTGTTGGGTGCGCTCGGCCTCGACGTGCCCGGCGCCAAGCAGGTGTTCTACGGGGTCTGCCTGCTGGTGGTGGTGATGGTGCTGCCGGACGGCGTGTGGCCATGGCTCGCCCGCAAGCTCGGCCTGACGGAGCGGCCGTCATGAGCGCGCTGCTCGAGGTCGCAAGGCGTCGGCAAGCGCTTTCGCGGCCTGCTCGCGGTCGACAATGTCAGCTTCACGGTCGCGCCGGGCGACATCTTCGCCATCATCGGGCCGAACGGCGCCGGCAAGACCACGCTGTTCAACATGATCGCCGGCGTGCTCGCGCCCAGCCAAGGCTCGATCGCCTTCGCCGGGCGAGCGCATCGACGGCCTCACGCCCGACCAGGTCTGCCGGCGCGGCATCGGGCGCACCTTCCAGCTGGTGCGGCCGTTCCCGGCGCTGACCGTCGAGGAGAACGTCATCATCGGCGCCTTGCTGCATCGCTCCGACGTCAACCTGGCGCGCCGGCGCGCGCACGAGGTGCTGTGGCAGCTCGATCTGTTCGCCAAGCGGCATCAGCGGGCGTCGGCGCTCACGCTGCCCGACCGCAAGCGCCTCGAGGTCGCGCGCGCGCTCGCCACCGATCCGAAGCTCCTGCTGCTCGACGAGGTGATGGCGGGCCTGCGGCCGGCCGAGACCGACCGCATGGTGGCGATCCTGACCAAGCTCAACCGCGACACCGGGCTCACCATCCTGCTGATCGAGCACGTGATGCGCGCCGTGATGGCGCTCGCCGGCCGCGTCCTGGTGCTGCACCACGGCGCGGCGATCGCCGAAGGCACGCCCGACGTGGTGGTGCGCGAGCCCGCGGTGGTGCAATCCTATCTCGGCGCGGAGGCGGTCGACTGATGCTCAAGGTCGAGCACCTCGATGTGTTCCACGGCGACGCGCAGGCGCTCGACGACGTGTCGCTCGAGATCGCCGAGGGCGCGATCGTCGCCATCGTCGGCGCCAACGGCGCCGGCAAGACCTCGCTGATCCGCACCATCGCCGGCATGCACCGCCCGGCGCGCGGCCGCATCGAGTTCCGCGGCACCGACATCACCGGCTGGGAAAGCCACCGCGTCTGCAATCTCGGCATCGGCCAGGTGGCCGAAGGCCGCCAGGTGTTTCCCTCGCTCACGGTCGCCGAGAACCTCGACATCGGCGCCATGCTGCCGCGCGCGCGTGCCGGCCGCGCGAAGAATCTCGAGCGGGTGCTCGCGCTGTTCCCGGTGCTGGCCGAGCGCGCGGCGCAGGCGGCCGGCACGCTGTCGGGCGGCGAGCAGCAGATGCTGGCGATCGGGCGCTGCCTGATGGGCGCGCCGGAGCTGGTCATGTTCGACGAGCCCTCGCTCGGGCTCGCGCCGACGATCGTGCAGCACGTGCTGCGCACCATCCGCGATCTCAACCGCGAGGGGCTCACCTGCGTGCTGGTCGAGCAGAACGTCGCGGTCTCGCTCAAGCTCGCCGCGCAGGCCTACGTGCTGGAGAACGGCCGCATCACGCTGTCCGGTCGCGGCGAGGAGCTGTTGGCCGACGACCGGGTGCGGCAGGCCTATCTCGGCATGTGAGCGAGCCCGCGTCCTGTTCCACCCTTCCCCGCATCGGCCGCGCGTCAGTGCGGCATCCTGACGGCGTTGCCCAGCATCGTCCGCGCGAATTTCTTTGCCGTTACAGGCTTCGCGAATAGAAAGCCCTGCACCAAATCAAAACCCATCTCACGCACTGCAACAAAGTCCGACCGCGTCTCGACGCCCTCCGCGACAGTGCGCACTCCATACCCATCGGCTAGATCGAGGATTTGCCGGCATACTGCTCGTTTCAACCTGTCGTCCGAGCAGCCGGCGATGAACTTTCGATCGACCTTGAGCTCGACAAAAGGAAAGCTGTGATGCCCGATAAGCGACGGCCATTCCGCCCCCAGATCGTCAATCGAGATCGCGATATTGTGGAACCGGAGTTGCCCGGCAATTTCTTTCAGAAACTCCAGGTTACGAATGACCTCGGTGCCGTTGATCTCGATGATGATCCCCCCGAATGCCGGGTGATCCGGCATCTGCCGGCACAACTCTTGACTGCTTCCGGCTCCTGAAGAAACGCGACTGGCAGATTGATTGCCATCTCGACAGGACCGTGCTGGGAGACGAAATAGCGCCAATCGTCGATCGCCCGGCCGATGACGAACTCCGACACCCCCTGAAAGTGGGGATCACCATCGTTAGCAATGAAGTATGCCGGCGGGACAACCCCCCACGTGGGATGGCGAATGCGAATGAGCCCCTCGGCTTCGCGCAGGGCAAGTGTCTGCGTGCTGATCTTCGGCTGGTACCATAATTCGAGCCAGCCCGCGCTCATCGCTTCGGCCGCATCGACCGGTGGGCTGGGCGGCGCTTCGACCGGCAGGAGCGCGGCGACACTATCGCGCAAGGCATGGGTGCCAAAGGGGGTGGCGAGCGTGGGCAGCATTGCAATGCCGAGGTGCTCCCCGAGCGTTCGGACGGCGGCCACTACGGATAAATCGCGGGGACCAAGCAGCAGGACCTCGCCGTCGAATTCCTTGACCGCAAGCGCCTTTAGCATCTCCCCCGCCTCCACTCCGCCTGCCGATAACCCTAGGAGTATTAGGTCGGGTACTTGCGCATCGAGCACCGCACCCAGTTCGCTCGCCTGCATGCACTCGCAAGTGACAAAACCGAGTTCTTCCAGAGTCTCTGCAAGGAACGTCCGAATATGCTGCTTGCTGTCGGCGATGCAGACACGAGGCGTGACTTTTCGCCGGCCGAACGTGGCAAGCTTGGTTGCGTCTTCGATTCTCCGATTATCCATGCCGCCCTCCTGCATTGATTATCGAATGAAACGCGCGTCCCTGCTCTGCCTGCGGTAGTGACGAAAATATGAAACTGTTCGACGAGCGGGACTAACTTTTCGGATGTGCCTTAAAAATTGCTTGCTCAAGAGTTTGAAACATCGCGGTACCATGGTATCCACTGTGGCATCAGATTGAATGAGAACTCCCTGCTAGGACATCGATTCCTTGAAACTGCTGGGTGGACTTCGGTGAACATGCTGGGTTCCATGCGTTGCTAGGCATGTCGCCAGCCTGTTCCGCGGTCACAACGGAACCGTGCGGCCGACGGTGCTGAAGCGACGGCACCAATCCGCGCATCGCCGGCCAGAGCCGCGGCTACATGCTGAAGACATTGCAGGAGTTCCAGAGCAAGGCGCGCGGCAACAATCCCTGGATGTCGGACATCCTCGGCCCGCTGCATCCGGATGACCTCGTTGCGCTCGCCGCGTTCATGGCAGGGCGCTGACTGCGAACGGGCCCGTCCATGTCCGGTTGGGCGGCCGTCAAAACAAGCACCGGACCAGGGAGGTAAATCATGCAACGGAATATCTCTCGCCGCGACTTCGGCAAACGGCTCGCGGGCGGAGCGGCGCTCCTTGCGCTGCAACCGGCGTGGCCGGCTGCAGCGCAGTCGCTGCGCAATGACCTCAAGGATCTCAGCGGGGAGCTGTACTTCGATGATGCCGTGTTGCAGTCGGCGGCCGACGACTTCGGGCACGTCGTGCATAAGCGGCCGGCCGCCTTGCTCAGGCCCGGCTCGGCGCAGGATATCGCGAAGCTGCTGCAGCTCGCGAACCGCCAGGGGCTCAAGGTTGCGATGCGCGGCCAGGGGCATTCGTTTTTCGGCCAGACTCAGGTCGAAGGCGGCGTGGTCATCGACTCCAGCAGCCTGAATGCTGTCCGCATCGTCAAGTCCGGCACCGGCGGGACCGCCGAGATCGGCCCCGGCTCGAAGTGGCACCCCGTCCTCATGGCCGCGAACGCCCAGAAACTGACCGTGCCGGTGATCGCCGATACGTTCCTGTCGGTCGGGGGAACGATCAGCACCGGCGGGTTCGGCGTCACCACCTACGACCTTGGTCTTCAGGTCGACCATGTGCAGGAGCTCGAGGTCGTGACCGGCGACGGCCAGATCGTGACCTGCTCCGACGAGCGCAACAGCGATCTCTTCAACGCCATGCTCGGAGGCCTGGGTCAATGCGGCATCATCACGAAAGTCGTGATGCGGCTGATGGCTGCGCCCACGAACGTGCTGTTCATAAAAATGGACTACGACGACTTCCAGAGCGCGTCCGCCGATCTCGCGCTGCTCGCCAAGGATGGGCGCTTCCAGCACCTCGACGGCCGCGGCGCCGGCCGGCCGGGCGGCGGGGTTGGATACTACGTCGAAGGCGGCGCCTTCTATGACGCGCCGAATGCGCCGGACGAGGCGAAGCTGACTGCGGGGCTCAAGTTCGCGAAAAAGACCGCCACCGTGATGACCTACGAGCAGTATTTCCGTCGCGAGGAAGTGTGCACGGCGTGCACGACGCCGCTGCAGAAGCCTTTCGTCTATCTCTGCATTCCCGCGTCGCGATACGTCGAGTACACGTCGGGCATCCTGTCATCGCCGACGGAGTCCGCGTTTCTCGTCCCGCGCATGTCGGCGTGGCGCCGGAACGCCATCAAGCGCCCGCTCACCCGCATGCCGGACGAAGAGATCATCTACCGGTTCCAGCTTTCGCGCGTTCTGCCGGCCGGGACCGACACCGCGTCCATGATCGCGCTCAATCGCACGCTCTACGAACGGGCGCGCGACATGGGCGGCTACCGCATGACGTCGAGCGCGGTTGCGATGTCGCAGGACGATTGGAAGCGGCATTACGGACCTGCCTGGCAGGCCGTCCAGGCAGCGAAGACGAAGTTCGACCCGAAGAACGTGCTGACACCGGGTCACGGGATGTTTCCCGGCTGAAGATCATTCGGGAGGAGCACCGTGAGCGTCGCGCGCCGTCGATTTCTGCAACTTGCCGGCGGCGCCGTCGCCGCCGCCAGCCGTGGCGCGGCGCGCGGCCGCGCTCGACTATCCGACGCGGCCGGTGCGCCTGATCGTCGGCTTTACCCCCGCCGGCGCGACCGACATCCTGGCGCGCCTGATCGGCCAATGGCTGTCGGAGCGGCTCGGCCAGCCATTCGTCATCGAGAACCGGCCGGGCGCCGGCAGCAATATCGGCACCGAGGCGGTCGTGCGCGCGCCCGCCGACGGCCACACGCTCCTCCTGGTCGCTCCGGCCAACGCGATCAACGCCACGCTCTACGACCAGCTCAATTTCAACTTCATCCGCGACATCGCGCCGGTCGCGGGCGCTCATCCGCGTGGCGAACGTCATGGAGGTGAACCCATCCGTTCCGGCCAAGACGCTTCCCGAGTTCATCGCCTACGCCAAGGCCAATCCGGGCAAGATCAACATGGCGTCGGCCGGCAACGGCAGCCAGCAGCACGTCGCCGGCGAGCTGTTCAAGATGATGGCCGGCGTCGACATGGTGCACGTGCCTTATCGCGGCGGCGGGCCGGCGCTGATCGATCTGCTCGGCGGGCAGGTGCAGCTCTACTTCGGCACCACGGCGTCGACCATCGAGTACATCAGGACCGGCAAGCTGCGCGCGCTGGCGGTGACCACCGCGACGCGCCAGCCGGTGCTGCCGGACGTTCCGACCGTGGGCGAATTCGTGCCGGGCTACGAGGCGAGCTCGTGGTACGGCATCGGCGCGCCCATGGGCACGCCCGCCGAGATCGTCGACAAGCTCAACCGGGAGATCAATGCCGGCCTCGCCGATCCCAAGATCAAGGCACGGCTGGCCGATATGGGCGGCACGGCGCTGGCGGGCCCGCCGGCCGAGTTCGGCAAGCTCATCGCCGACGAAACCGAGAAGTGGGGCAGGGTGGTCAAGTTCTCCGGCGCGAAGCCGGAGTGATGGCGGCAGTTGCAGTACTGCGGCTTGCCGAGCGGCAGCAATCTCTCGCTCGTCATGGCCGGGCTCGGGCCGGCGAGTCCAGGTCTTGGCTTGCTTGCATGAGAGGCATCCGCGGATGACCCGAATCGACAACCACTCTGCGACAAGGGCATGGCGGAGCGCACCGAGATCGCGGCGCCAATGTGCGTCACACACGTGACAGTCCGCCCTACCCCCGCTTCGCCGACGCCTGCATGAAGCGCTGCTTGATGCCGTAGCCGTCGCGGCTCGGAATGATGCGCGGCTGGTCGTCGGCCTCGACGCGCGCATGGATGAAGATCGGGCCTTGTCCGGTGTGCAGCAATGCCCGCATCGCGGCCGCGCCGTCGATCTCCGCGACCTGCTCGACCCGCGCAAATCGGCAGGCTTGCGCGGTGGCGGCGAGATCGATGCCCGCGGCGGTATGGCTCGCCTGCATGCCGGTGGCGCTGTAGTGCCGGTTGTCGAGCACGACGATCGAGAGATTTTTCGGCTGCTTGACCCCGATGGTGGCGAGGCTGCCCATTCCCATCAGCATGTCGCCGTCGCCGGTGATCACGGCCACGCGGCGGTCCGGCCGCGCCAGCGCAAGCCCGAGGCCCACCATCGCGGTCGAGCCCATCGCGCTCCAGAGATAGAAATTGAGCGGATGGTCGCCGCAGGCCGCGACGTCATAGGTCGCCGAGCCGAGCCCGGTGACCACCATCAGGTCGCCGCGCTCGACCAGCAGGCCGGCGACGAAGGGGCGGCGATCCATCATCATCAATGGCCGCCCGTCTTGTTGCGCTCGACCATGCGCTGCGACAGCAGGATCGCGACCTGCAGATTGCCGCCGAACGCCATGGTGCAGCCGGCGGCGACGACGTCCTCGATGTCCTCCTCGCGCTCGACCCGATAGGTGAGAAAGCCGCAGAGCTTGAGCACCGGCTCGGTGATCGAGCCCATCGGCACCTGCCACGGATTGAAATCGGCGAACTCGCCGCGCATCGTCACCAGGATGACGCAGGGAATGGCGCAGTTGCGCAGCAGCGAGAACGTGTTGATGCAGTTGCCGACCCCGCTGCTTTGCATCAGCAGCGCGGCGCGTTGGCCGCCGAGCGTGGCGCCCAGCACGAGGCCGGCGCCTTCCGCCTCGGTGGTCAGCACCACGTCGGTGATCTCGTTGTCCTCCTGGCAAAGCGAGATCAGCCGCGCGTGCCCGGTGTCCGGGACGTAGCCGACCTGGCTGATGCCGCTGCGCTTGAAGATCGCGTGGATGCGGTCCGGCCAGCCGGACTGCGAAGCGGCTCGCGCGTGCGAGGGGGAGACTTGCGGCTCGGCCAAAACGCTCGCTCCTTGTCGTTCAGTCTTCGACGCATGTTCCCCACCGCGGCCGCGTGGTCAACTGGAAATCGAAAAAGCCGAATCCGGCCACAAGCCGGACGCGTCCTTGGCGACCTCGGAAATGTCGGCTACGATCGCGTCGAAGTAACGAAAGAGAAAAATGACGCGTCCAAGGTTTGCAATCGTCGTCCTGGCGATGTCGGTCGTCGCCGGCAGCGCAGCAGCACAAACCTATCCCGCGCGCCCGCTCACGATGGTGGTCGGATATGCGGTCGGCGGGCCGACCGACACGATCGCCCGCATCATGGCGGAGCGCATGAAGGTCGCGCTCGGGCAGCCCGTGATCGTGGAAAACGTCACCGGCGCGGCCGGCTCGATCGCCGGCGCCCGGGTCGCGCGCGCCGCGCCCGACGGCTACACGCTCGGCATGGGCGACTGGAGCACGCACGTCGTCAATCCGGCGATGTACGATCTGCAATACGACGTGGTGAAGGACTTCGCGCCGGTCGCGCTGCTGCCGAGCGCGCCGCAGATCATTCTCACGCCCAATTCCGTTCCCGCCACCAACCTGAGTGGAGCTGATCGCCTGGATCAAGGCGAACCAGGACAAGGTCTCGCTACGGCACCTCCGGACTGCGGCAGCCCGTCGCACGTCAGCGGCATCCTGCTGCAGAATGTCACCGGCGCGCGCATCCAGCTGGTGCCCTATCGCGGGGCGGCGCTGGTGATGCAGGACATGCTCGCCGGCCGATCCAGTTGTCGATGTTCCCGGCGACGGTCGCGCTGCAGCAGGTGCGCGTGGGCACGGTGCGCGCCTACGCGGTCACGCGCCGAAGCCCGGATTGCCGGTCGCGCCCGACATCCCGACCGTGGACGAGGCGGGACTGCCGGGCTTTCACATTTCGCTGTGGTGGGGCTTCTGGATGCCCAAGGGCACGCCCGCGCGACATCATCGCCAGGCTCAATGCCGCGGTGGTGGAGACGCTGGCCGATCCGGCGGTGCGCCAGCGCATCGCCGACCAGGGGCTCGACATTCCCGACGCCGCGA
Source organism: uncultured Alphaproteobacteria bacterium (assembly GCA_963708765.1). Classification (GTDB taxonomy): domain Bacteria; phylum Pseudomonadota; class Alphaproteobacteria; order Rhizobiales; family Xanthobacteraceae; genus VAZQ01. The sequence continues at coordinate 90,703 of CAVPTV010000025.1, forward strand.
CCAGCAGACGCCGGAGGCGCTCGCCGCCTATCAGAAGGCCGAGATCGAGAAATGGTGGCCGATCATCAAGGCGGCCAACATCAAGGGCGCAATAGGGCGGGTGGCGCACATGCAACGTTCGACCGACCGGATTCTCACCACCCACGCCGGCAGCCTGCCGCGCCCGGCCGATCTTCTGCAGATGATGCGCGCCAAGTCGCGCGGCGAGCCGGTCGACGAGGGGGCGCTCGCGGCGCGGGTGCGCGAGGCGGTGGCCGAGGTCGTGCGCAAGCAGGTCGACACTCGGCATCGACGTGGTCGACGACGGCGAGTTCGGCAAGCCGAGCTTCGTCACCTACGTGCGCGACCGGCTCGGCGGCCTCGAGCCGCTCGGGCGCGCGTCCGAACGCGTGGCTGCGTCGCGCGAGGCGATCTGACGTTTCCCGGATTACTACAAGGCGCAGGAGGCGGCATCGCCGCGCGCCCGGCAGGTGCAGATGGCCTGCACCGCGCCGCTGACCTACAAGGGGCAGGCGGCAGCTCGAAGACCGATCTCGACAACCTCAAGCGTGCGCTCAAGGGCGTCGAGGTGGCCGATGTGTTCGTGCCGTGCATCTCGCCGGCCAATATCGAGGACTGGAACGACAACAAGTACTACAAGAGCGACGAGGAATACCTGTTCGCCATCGCCGACGCGATGAACGTCGAATACAAGGCGATCGTCGACGCCGGCTTCCTGGTGCAGGTCGACGATCCGCGCCTCTTCAGCTACTACCTGATGAACCCGAGCCTGTCGGTCGAGCGAGGTCCGCAAGTGGGCGAGATGCGCGTCGCGGCGCTCAATCATGCGCTGCGCAACATCCCGACCGAGAAAATCCGCTACCACACCTGCTACAGCATCAACATGGGTCCGCGCGTGCACGACCTCGAGGTCAGGCACCTGCTCGACATCATCTGTGAAGATCCGCGCCGGCGCGTTCTCGTTCGAGGCGTCCAATCCGCGCCACGAGCACGAATGGAGCGTGTGGAAGAGCGCGAAGCTGCCGGAGGGCACGATCCTGATTCCGGGCGTCATCACCCATTCGATCGTGCTGGTCGAGCATCCGGAGCTGGTGGCGCAGCGGATCGTGCGCTATGCGGATTTCATGGGGCGCGAGAACGTCATCGCCGGCACCGATTGCGGCTTTGCCACCTTCGCCGGCTCCGACGAGGTTCACGCCGAGCATCGTCTGGGCGAAGTTCGAGGCGCTCGTGAAGGGCGCGCAAATCGCAAGCAAGCAGCTGTGGGGCCGCGCCTGACCTGCCGGTCGGGCGGGCGGCTGCAGGGGCTGGCCGGCTATCTCGGGGCTATCGCGGGACGTGATCGCCCGCGCCGCGGCGCATGAGGATGGCGAGCGCGGCCACCCGCACGGTCAGCGGGCTGTCGGGAAACGCCGCGCGCAGCTTCTTGAGCGCCTCGGCGTGCGAGCTCGGGCCGGTCCGGATGATCTGCTCGACCATGCGATAAGCGGATCCCCCACCCTCGCTCGGCGCGGCGCCCGGCCGACCACGGCTCGAGGGCGCGTCCGACGCGCCCCATTCACTGGCTGAAAACCCCATGGGAAATTCCCCCGCAGGTATATGGCTGCCCGGCGCAGCAAGACTGATCCCCGGCTGGTTACGAAAGCGTTAACGCCGCCGCCCCGGGTTGGGTTCCATCGGCGGAGGATGGCGCCGGAGGCCGCCGCCGGCGGCCGGCCGCTTGCGCAGCAGCGCGCGCCATACCGCCGCCCCCCGGTGTGAACGGCGACGCCGCTTCCCGCTACCAACTCTGGGATGCCCGAAGCGCGGGCGGCCTTGGCGGGTTCGCCGGGTCCGCCGAATCGAGCATCGATCGGGAAGGCAAATCGGACGGATCGCGGTCGTGATGGGACACTACCGATGCTGCGCGACGAGATCACGCAAGACCTGAAACGGGGAGCCTCACCTGCCGACGAGGGCGTGATGTGGGGGCCGCTGGCCGCGCTGGGGCTCGCGGTGGCGATATGGCTCCTGCTGATGGGAATGGGGGCCGGGCTCGCGATCATCATGAGCAAGCTTGTCACTGGTTCGATGTCAGCCGGTCGCCCCGCTGCATCTCGAGCTGGGCACACTGGTGTCATCCGCCGTGGGATCGGTTCTGGCTTGGATCGTCATCCGCGCGCGTCCCGGCAGCGCAGCCGTTCTGAGCGCCCCCCGTGGCGGTGTGACGTCGCTCATCGCGGTCCCGGTCGTGTTCGCCGTCGCGACCTTGGCGTATCAGCTCGGCAAGGCGGCCCTTGGGACCAGAACGCCGGGTCCTGTGGGACCCACGGTCGTGGATGGCCAATTGACCCTGTTGGGGTCCGACGACAAGTGGGCGGTCATCGTCGGCGCGGTGGTGGCAGCGCCGTTGGTCGAGGAGTTGATCCTGCGCGGGCTGCTGCTGCCGGCGTTGGCGCGTTCGCGCCTGCGCTTTGCGGGGGCGGCCATCGTCACGACGCTGCTGTTCGTGATCATGCATCCGGGCGGACTGATGGCCTTGACGTCGCCGGCAGTGCTTCTGCACTGGCACCTTATACTCGGTCTCGCGCTTTGCTTTGTATGGTGGTTTACGCGCAGCGTCTGGCCGTGCGTTCTGGCGCATGCCGCGGCCAATCTGGTCCTCATCGTCATCGTGCTGCGCGCGTTGCCATAGTGGGCCGCCCGGGTTGAGTTCCATTGGCGCTTCCCACCCCCACGGCCCCGGCTTGCGCCGGTGCGGTCGCCGATGCATGGTCCGGCCCCGCCGGCCAATCCGGCGGTTCACGGAGGACGTCATGAAGCTTTATTTTTCGCCCGGTGCCTGTTCGCTCTCGCCGCACATCGTTCTGCGCGAGGCCGGCGCCAAGTTCGATCTCGAGCAGGTCGATTTGCGCGAGAAGAAGACCAAGAAGGGCGATGATTATTGGCAGATCAACGCGAAGGGCCAGGTGCCGCTGCTCGAGTTGGACGGCGGCGAGCGGCTCAGCGAGGGCCCGGCGATCGTGCAATACGTCGCCGACAAGAACCCTGGGGCTGGCTTGCCGGCGGCCGGCACCATGGAGCGCTACCAGGTGCAGGGCTGGCTGACCCATATCGGCACCGAGCTGCACAAGACCTTCGGACCGTGCTTCCGGCCGACCACGCCCGATGCCTACAAGGCGATCTCGAAGGAGACGCTCGCCACCAAGTACAAGAACATCGACAAGCATCTGGCCGGCAAGCAGTACCTGATGGGTGACAAGTTCACCGTCGCCGACGCCTATCTGTTCACGGTGACGCGCTGGTCGCCGCGCATCGAGTTCGATCTGTCGCCGTTCCCGAACGTGAAGGCGTTCATGGATCGCATGGCGGCGCGCCCGAAGGTGCAGGAGGCCTTGAAGGCGGAAGGGCTGCAGTAGGGCTCGGGCTACCTCGAGCAGCGGCGGCAATTGGCTCGCCAATGAGGCCCGAACGGCGCTCGGCCATGTCGACGGATTTGGCCGAGCGCAGCGTAACCGTCAGGCGACCCGGCTGACGCCGGTCAGCTCGGCAACCTTCTTGCCGTGCGCGACTGCGGCACGCCCCCCCGTCGTCTTGGTGAGGAGGTCGAGCGTCGCGTCCTCGTCGTCGCCGACCGGTGTGAGCGCCTGATCCATATAGGCGCGCGCTTCGGGATCGCGTGCGATGGCCGTCGCCCACACCAGGAGCCGTCCGATCGTGCCGGCCAGGATGGCGTGCTTTCGGAGCGTATCCCAGGCGAAGCGCGGCCAGAAAATCCAGGCGTGCTCGCGCGGAAAGCCGGGCCGCCGCTCCGATGGATGCTTGAGGCGGAGAATTCCCCCCTGCAGCGGGTGCACGTGCTCGAGGCGATCCGTCGTCGAGAATGTGAGCAGGTACTTTGCGATGTTGCCCATCGGCACTCCGGTCGCCGCCGCTCGGCGCAGGAGCGTCTTCATGTGCTCCGGCGTGTAATAGAGCGACCAGGCCTCGCGGTAGATATCCTGCCATTCCTGCTTGCTCATCCGGGGATGCGGGGTGCAGGCATGTTCCGTATCGTATTTGTTGAGATCCGGATCCATGACGACGCCGTTCTTCCACAGGACCTGATGATCCTCCGAGCCGGGCAAGGGCGTCAGACAGAAGAATTCGAGCAAGTCGATCGGCAATTCATTCTTGATGATTTCGATATCGCGCCTGATGGTCTCCGGCGTATCCGCGGGGAAGCCCAGGATGTAGCCTGCGAATGTTATGATCCCCTGCGCCTTCCAGGCGAGCAGCATCTTGCGATATTCGGTGATCTTGTTCTGGCGCTTCTTCGCGGCCATCAGATTGTCGGGGTTGATATTCTCCAACCCGATGAAGACTTTCGTGACGCCGGCCCGTTTCGCCTTCGCTATGAAGTTGGGGATCTTGTGACAAAGCGTGTCGACCTGGATGAGCAGGCCGAGCGGGATGCCATGCTCTTCGCGAAGCTCGATCAGACGATCGAAGATCGATTCCCATTCCTTGTTGCGAGCGAAATTGTCGTCGGTGATGAAAAACTTGTGAATGCCCTGCGCCCAGCTGAGGCGCACGAGATGCTCGATGTCGTCCGGCGAGCGGTAGCGTGATTTGCGACCCTGCACGTTGATGATGGTGCAGAACGAGCACTGGTATGGGCAGCCGCGGCCGGCGTCGAAGCTGGCGCTCTGCCCAAGCGTGCGTACGACGCATCGCTTCGGCAGGAACGGCACCGGCGTGCCCTCGATCCCCGGCAGGTCCTTCATGAAGTTGTAGAGGGATGCGAGGCGCCCCGTGGCCGCATCACGCAACACCGTATCGAGCCGGCCCTCGGCTTCGCCGGCGAATATGGCGATTCCCATCTCCCGGCAAGCGTCGAGATCGACCGCGCGCCCATCCAGCATCGACAGGCATCCCGACACGTGGAAGCCTCCGATGGCAACGGGAATCCCGGCTTCCCGGAGCGGTCGTGCGATGTCGAGCGCGCGCGGATACTGGTTGGACTGAACGCCGACGAGCGCAACAAGCCCGAAATCGCCGTGACGCCGAAAGCGGGCGAGGATCGCCGTGCACGTCGATACGCGTGTTCGTTTCGTCGGTCACTTCGATATCGATGGCGACGTCCGGCCCGAGCACCTGCCGCTCGGCGCAATCGGCCGCAATACCGTAAACGGCGGCCAGCGAATTCGCCGGGACTCATCGCCCGCCACCAACGGATCACGTATCCATCGTCGTCGTAGTGCGACGGCTTGATCAGGATCAGCTGGAAGCGCCGTTCCGCAGGCGCGGGATGTTGCAACACGATGTGTCTCTGTGCCCCTTGCGTTGCTGTGGTTGCGTTGTTGCTGCGTAGTCTACCATGACCAGGCGATCACAAACACCCCCGCAGGCGCCCCAGCCAATCCGCGCACCGATGGATTTGGCCCAAGGAGGCCGACCGACCGCTGGAGCTGCGCCGATCTTGCGATCGGAATGACGCTTCGCGTCACTTCAACGGCGGGCCGATCGTCACGGTGAGCTTGCCGACGCCCTCGACCTCGCACTCGATCTTGTCGCCGGCGACCGTGGCGGCCACGCCCGACGGCGTGCCGGTCATGATGATGTCGCCGGCCGCCAGCTCGACCATCTCCGAGAGCTTGGAGATGATCTCCGGCACGTTCCAGATCATCTGGTTGAGGTCGCCGTCCTGGCGCACCTTGCCGTTCACCTTGAGCACGATGCGGCCCTTGCTCGGATGCCCGGTCTCGCCGGCCGGCTTGAGCGGCCCGCAGGGCGCCGAATGGTCGAACGCCTTGCCGACTTCCCACGGCCGCTTGATGTCGCGCGAGGCGATCTGCAGGTCGCGGCGGGTGAGGTCGATGCCGACGCCGTAGCCGTAGATGCAGTCGAGCGCCTTCGCGGTCGGGATGTTGCGGCCGCCGCTCTTGAGCGCGACCACCAGCTCGACCTCGTGGTGCATGTCCTTGGTGAGCGAAGGGTAGGGGGCCGTGCCGCCGTCGGGCACGATGGCGTCGGCGGGCTTGGCGAAAAAGAACGGCGGCTCGCGCTCGTCCTGGCCCATCTCGCGGATGTGCTCGAGATAGTTGCGGCCGACGCACCAGATGCGGCGCACCGGAAACGCCTTGTCCGTTCCCGCCACCGGGATGGCGGCCTGCGGCGGCGGCGTGATGACGTAGCTCTTGGCGTCGGCGGTCATGATCTCTCTTTCGGTTTACTCGTAGGGTGGGCAAAGGCGCGCGCGTTGCCACGCGTACGGGTAGGCAAAATCGCTCGCGCCATAGCCCGTCGAAGACGGGCGTGAACGCCCTGATGATGCCCACGCGCCACTCGTGCCGTTGAGGGACAGACACGTGGGCACGGCGCGCAAGAGCGCGCCTTTGCCCACCCTACGGAGCCAATTACTGTCATGCGGACGATGCCACCGCGACCGGCGGCGGCGGCTCCTGGTCCTTGAGCTGCAGCCGATAGAACGAGGCGTAGCGGCCGCCCTTGCGCAGCAGCTCGTCGTGGCGGCCGGATTCCACGATCGATCCGTCCTCGACCACGCAGATGCGGTCGGCATGCGTGATGGTGTGCAGCCGGTGCGCGATCACGATCGTGGTGCGCCCCTCGCAGAGGCGCTCGATCGCCCGCTGCACCTCCCGCTCGGATTCGGAATCGAGCGAAGCGGTCGCTTCGTCGAGCAGGATGATCGGCGCGTCCTTGAGCAGCGCGCGGGCGACCGCGATGCGCTGGCGCTCGCCGCCCGCCACCTGCAGGCCGTGCTCGCCGACCGGCGTGTCGTAGCCCAACGGAAACGCCATGATGAAGTCGTGCGCATGGGCGGCCTTGGCGGCCGCGACGATCTCCTCCTCGGTCGCGCCGGGGCGGCCGACGGCGATGTTGTCGCGGGCCGAGCCGCGAAACAGGAACACGTCCTGTCCCACATAGGCGATCTGCTGTCGCAGCGAGCGGCGCGAGACCGTCGCGATGCTCTGGCCGTCGATGACGATGGCGCCGGCGTCGGCCTCGTAGAAGCGCAGGATCAGGTTCAGGATCGTCGACTTGCCGCCGCCGGATTGACCGACCAGCGCGGTCACCTTGCCGGGTTCCGCGACGAACGACAGGTTCCGGATCACCTTCTCGCCCGGCCGATAGCTGAATTGCACGTTGGTGAATTCGACCCGCGCGGTCGAGAGCTCGAGCGGCGGCCGCTCGTCGTCGGGCGCCTCGGTCGGCGGGCTGTCGATGATGTCGAACAGGATGCGCACGCCGACCAGGCCGCTGTTGAGATCGATGTTGAGCCGGGCCAGCCGCTTGGCCGGCTCGTAGGCGAGCATGAAGGCGGCGAGGAAGGAGAAGAACTGCCCCGGCGTGGCCCCGGTCTCGATCACCCGGAAGCCGCCATAGATCAACGCCAGCGCGATCGCAAACCCGCCGAGCGCCTCCATCAGCGGGCCGGAGCGGTGGGCGATCCGCGCCCATTTGTTCGATTCGCTCTCGACCTCGGCGACGTTGGCGTCGATCCGGGCGCGCATCGCGTCCTCGAGCGTGAACGCCTTGACGATCCGGATGCCCTGCACGCTCTCCTGCAGGGTTTCGAGGATGCGCGTGCCGCCGGTGAACTGGTGATGCGCGATCACGCGAATGCGGCGGATCATCTTGCGCAGGATCAGCATCGCGGGCGGCACCACGATCACGCTGAACAGCGACATCACCGGATCCTGCACCGCCATGACGACGACCAGTCCGATCAGCGAGAGCAGGTCGCGGCCGATCGACGTGATCAGGAGGTTGAGGACGTGGCTCGCGGCCGCCGCCCCGGTGGTGAGCCGCGCCATGAACTCGGAGCGAGTGGCGCTGCGCGAAGAACCCGATATTCTGCTGCATCAAGGCGCCGAACATGCGTCGCTGGTTTTCGGCGACGATGCTGTTGCCGATCCGCGCCAAGGTCAGCGCCCCGAGGTAGGTCGCCATCGCCTTGATCATGAAGATCACGGCGACCACCAGGGCCAGAATGACGATCCCCTTGAGGTTCTTGTCGACGTAGGCCGCGTTGATCACGTCGCCGATCAGATAGGCGCCGGCCGCGGTGCTGATGGCGGCGATTCCCAGGAGGCCGAACGCCTCGCGCGTAGCGCTTCCATCGTCCGACCGCCTGCTCCAGCAGCAGCCGGCGGATCAGGGCCGGGGTGCCGTGCGGGTCCGCGAACAGCGACTGAAAGTACCCTTTGAGCATTCGCCCTCTGAGCTAAACGGCTGACAGGTTGCGGTTTCTAGCCTTGGCCCGGCGCGCCCCGGCGCGCCGTCCTCCCCCGGGCCGGCGCGGCTCTTCAAGCAGATTGGGAGCCGCGTGGCAACAACAGCGAAGCTAGCGCGAGCGCGCGTCGCGGAAGCTTGCGCTCCCAGGCGAGCGCGTGCGCGACGATGGTCGGCAGGTCGTCGAATTGCGGCTGCCACGCGAGCGCTGCCCGGATGCGGTCGGAGGCGGCGACGATGCGCGCCGGATCGCCGGGCCGGCGCTCGGCGAAGTCGACCTTGAAGTCGACGCCCGACACGCGCTTGACGGTGTCGATCACCTCGAGCACCGAGAAGCCGCGGCCGTAGCCGCAATTGAGCGTGACCGAGGCGCCGCCGCCGCGCAGATAGGCGAGCGCATCGGAATGCGCGCGCACCAGGTCGGACACGTGGATGTAGTCGCGGATGCAGGTGCCGTCCGGCGTCGCGTAGTCGGTGCCGAAGACGTCCATCTTCGGCCGCCGGCCGAGCGCGGTCTCGACCGCCACCTTGATGAGATGGGTCGCGCCCTTGGTGGACTGGCCGGTGCGCCCGAGCGGGTCGGCGCCGGCGACGTTGAAATAGCGCAGGATCACGTGCTGCAGCCCGTGCGCCAGGCCGGCGTCGCGCAGCATGATCTCGGTCATCAGCTTCGACGAGCCGTAGGGCGACATCGGCACCGTCGGGTCGTCCTCGCCCACCGGCACGCGCGCGGGATTGCCGTAGACCGCGGCGGTCGACGAGAAGATGAAATGGCGCACGCCGCCCTTGATCGCGGTCTCGATCAGGGCGCGCGAGTTCACCGTATTGTTGCGGTAGTAGCCGAGCGGATCGGCGACCGAGTCCGGCACCACGATCGAGGCGGCGAAATGGATGACGGCGTCGACCTCGTGCTCCGCCATGAGCTTGGCCACCAGCGCCTGGTCGCCGGTCTCGCCGACCACGATCGGCACGCCCTTCGCCACCGCCCAATCGAAGCCGGTCGTGAGGTTGTCGAGCACGACCACGCGCTCGCCGGCATCGGCCAGCGCGTAGACCATGTGGCTTCCGATATAGCCGGCGCCGCCGGTGACCAGGACCGTCATGATGGCAACCTGAGTGCCGTAGCCCGCATGGACGACATGCGGGGCGGTCTCGCCCCGCGGCAACAACGCCGGGCTACGCGACTCTTATGAAAATCCGGTTAGCGGTCGTGAATGCACGCGTTCGCGGCCGGTGACAAGCCGGGGCGCGGCGTATAGTCGTGGCGCAGCGTGATCGGGGCCGCATGTCCGACATCCTGTTCATCAAGACCTCCTCGCTCGGCGACGTGATCCATCACATGCCGGCGCTCACCGAGGCGCGGCGCCGGCTGCCCGGCGCGCGCTTCGCCTGGGTGGTCGAGGAGGCGTTCGCGCCGCTGGTCGGCCTCCATCCGGCGGTGTCCGAGGTCATCCCGGTGGCGTCGCGGCGCTGGCGCGGCGCGCTCCTCTCACCGTCGACGTGGCGGGAGCTGGCAGCCTTTGCCGCGCGCTCCGCAGCCGCCGCTATGACGAGATCGTCGACACCCAGGGTCTGTTGTTCAAATCGGCGCTGATCGCGCGCCTCGCGCGCGGCCGCCGCCACGGCTATGACGCCGAGCAGCATCCGCGAGCGCGCGGCGTCCTGGCTCTACGACGTGCAGCACGCGGTCGGACGCGACCTGCATGCGATCGCGCGCAACCGCATGCTGACTGCGCTGGCGCTCGGCTACCAACCTGACGGCGCGCCCGATTTCGGGCTCGAGCGCAGCAAGCTCGCGGATGCTGCCGCGAGGCCTTACGGCATTCTGTTGCACGCGACCGCGCGGCCGGAGAAGGAATGGCCGCAGCGGCTTTGGATCGCGCTCGGGCGGGCGTTGCGGCGAGCGCGCCACGCTCCTGCTGCCGTGGGGCAACGAGGCCGAGCGGGCTCGCAGCACGCGCATCGCCGCGGCGCTCGACGACGCGCCCGTGCCCGAGCGGCAGCCGCTCGATGCGATGGCGCGGCTGGTCGCCGGAGCGTCCTTCGTGGTCGGCGTCGACACCGGCTTGCTGCACCTCGCCGCCGCGCTCGGCGTGCCGCTGGTCGCGATCTTCGTCGGCAGCGAGCCCGGCCTCACCGGTCCGATGGGGCGAGGGCCGATCGCCGTGCTCGGCGGCAAGGGCCAGGTGCCGTCGGTCGAGGAGGTGGCGGGCGCGCTCGAGCGGCTGCTGGCGGTTTGACAAGTGAAGAAAGTGCCGGGCGCTCGCGCTCAAGTCGCGCGGCGTATCGGCGCGGTCGCCAACGCGCTGCGTACGGCCGCGGCGACCTGGTCGACCGAGATGTCGCGCATGCAACGGTGATGACCGAAGCGGCACACCGGCTGGTGGCACGGCCGGCAGGGCAGCTCGCTCGCGGTTTCGATCACGGCTGCGAGCGGATTGAGCGGGGCCCAATGCCACGGGCTCGTCGGGCCGAAAATTCCAATCGCAGGGGTGTCGAGCGCGGCGGCGACGTGCAGGAGGCCGGAATCGTTCGATATCGCGACGTCGGCTGCCGCGAGCGCAAGAATCGCGTTGCGCAGGTCGGGCCCGGTGAGGTCGCGGATATGGGTTTTGTCGGGGCCGGCGATTTCGGCGGCGAGCTCTTGCTCACCCGGGCCGCCGATCACCCAGACGGTGCTTCCCGCCGCGGTGAGCCGGCGCGCCAGCTCGGCGTAATAGCCGGCAGGCCAGCGCTTCGACGCGCCGACCGCGCCCGGCGCAAAGGCCACGACGGTGCGCCCGTCGGCCGCAAGCCCCAGCCGCTGGCGCCAAGCCGCCACGTCGGCGGCCGGCACGTGCAGCTCCGGCCGCGGCCATTCGGGCGGCCTCGTTTCGCCCTTGCGCAGGGCAAGGACGGCGCAGCGGTCGACCATGCGAGGCAGGCGCCGCTCGCCCCAGCGCAGATCGTTGATCAGGCCGAAGCGGGCCTCGCCGACAAAGCCGGTGCGCGCCGGAATGCCGGCGAGGCAAGGGGCCAGCGCCGATTTCCAGGTGCGCGGCATCACCAGGGCGTCGCCATAGCCGTCCCGGCGCAGCCGGTCCGCCAGGGCGCGGTGCTGGCGCCAAGCCAGGCGCTTGCGCGGAAGGTCGACCACCACGCCTCTGCGCACCCCCGGCATGTAGTCGAGCAGCGGGGCGACCATGGCGGTCGTCAGCACGTCGATCGCCCGCGATGGGAAGCGCTGCTTCAACAGCTTCACGACCGTGTGGCAGCGCACGAAATCGCCGATCCACATGTAGGGGACGATGAGGATCGGCGAGTCCGACATCAGCAGCCGCTTCGCAGCGCCAAATGAAATGAATATATATTCATTTGTTCATCGTAGGTGAACGCGGGTTCGGATATTCCCTGAACAGAGCCCAAAGTGCTCGATCTAAGGGCAACATGCGGGGACGCGCCTGTCATCATTGAGCTTTCACCCGTTGGGTTCGTTCGCGCCAAAATCGCAGCGGCCGGGCGGGCTCTGGGTAGCTCCGTCTGGGCTTCCCTCAATGCTCCGATCCTATTCGGTGCCTGAAGCGGGCGACTGGGGATCACCTTGGGATCACCCCTCCTGGGCCTTTTGCGGCCTCACAGGGCTCGCCAGGCAGCCGCGGGCTGTAGCGCCAGCCCGCCCAGCCAAAGTTGCACGGCTAGCCGCCCTGGGGCAAACGAGGATCATCGAGCTCATGAGTCCTGAATACGACATGATTGTCTTCGGCGGCGGGGTGGCCGGCCTTTGGCTCGCCAACACCTTGCAGCACGCCGGATACAACGTGATCGTGATCGAAAGCCACAAGCTGGGGGGGAGCCAGACGCTGGCGTCGCAGGGCATGATCCACGGCGGGCAGAAATACGTCGCTGCAGGGGGTCCTGACATCCCACGCCAGCGAAATTTCGAAAATGCCCGACCGATGGCAGGCGTGCTTCGAGGGTCGGGGCGAGATCGATCTCACGTCGGTGCGGTGCTTGAGCGAGACCCAGATCATGTGGCCCGCCGGCTCGATCCTGTCCGCGCTCGCGGTGCTGGCCGCCGCCAAGCTCGTGAACGCCGCGTCCGAGATCCTCGAGAAGGACGCCTATCCCGAAGCGCTCAAGAACAAGAAAGGCTTCAAGGGTCCGGTCTGCATGCTGCCCGAAAAGGTGCTCGACGTGCGCTCGCTTGTTCTTGCGCTGGGCAGGAACCTCGAGGGCCGCATGCTCAGCGGGGAGGTCACCGACGTGACGCCCGACGGCGAGGTCGTGGTGTCGGGCCACGCACTGCGCGCGCAACGCGTCATCTTCGCTGCCGGGACCGGGAATGAGCTCGCGCTGAGCCTGCTGAAGATCGCGGAGCATCTCACGCAGCGGCGACCGTTGCGGCAGGTCATGGTGCGGTCCCTGCCATACGCGTTTTTCGGCCACGGCATCGCGGGCGACGCCAAGCCGCGCGTCACCATCACGAGTCATCCGACCGGAGAGGGAGGATACGTCTGGTATCTCGGCGGCGGCATCGCCGAGACCGGAGCGGACATGGACGAAGCAGCGGCGCTGCGTTTTGCCAGGAAGGAAATGGAAAAGATTTTCCCCGAGATCGACTGGGACGACAAGGAATGGGCCACTTGGCTCGGCGACCGCGCCGAGCCCCTCGACAGCCAGCGGCGAGCTTCCGTCCGGTCCGTTCGTGCACCAGCACGGCCGCGTCCTGATCGCTTGGCCCACCAAGCTCACGTTTGCGCCGGCGCTTTCGGACCGCGTTTTCGAACGGCTCGAAGGCGTCAAGCCCGTGGCCAAAGCCGCGCCGCCGCCGCTGCCGACTGCCGACATCGGCTGCTATCCGTGGGAAGTCGCAGCATGGACGGAAAAGCGCCTGATTTTCGACATGCACATTCTTTGCGAAAAGGCCTCTAGGATCGAACCGCCAAGCTCGACGGGGAACCATGGCAAGCGCAAGACAGGGTGCGATGACCGGCAATCTGCATCTCGCCGAAACACGCCCTGCAACCGACGGCGGCCCGGCTTGGAAATCCGTGAGCCCGCTCGGCCTCGGCACGGTGAAGTTCGGGCGCAATCAGAACGTCAAGTATCCGGGTGGCGGGGGCTTTGCGATGCCGACGGACAGCGAGATCGAGGCGCTGCTCGATCTGGCGCTGGAATGCGGCATCAATCTCCTCGACACGGCGCCCGCCTACGGCACGCCGAAGAACGGTTGGGAAAGCTCATGCGCGCTCGGCGCGACAAATTCTTTCTCGTCACCAAGACCGGCGAGGAATTCCGCAACGGCGAGTCCGAGCATGTCTTCACCGCCGAGCACACCCGCATGAGCGTGGAGCGCAGCCTCCGGCGTCTGAACACGGATTTTCTCGATTGCGTGCTCGTGCACAGCAGCCGCGACGACGTGAATGTCGTCACCAACACGCCGGTCCTGGCGACGCTCGTCGCGCTTGAAGGAGCAGGGCAAGCTCGGCAGTTTCGGAGTTTCCACGTACACCATCGAGGGCGGCCGACTGGCGGTCGATCTCTCGGATTGCGTGATGGTCTCCTACAACAAGGACTATGCCGACGAACGCGCGGTCATCGACCATGCGCGCAACGAGGGCAAGGCAGTTCTGGTCAAGAAAGGGCTCGCCTCCGGTCACATCGGCGGGCTCGGCGATCCGAGCGAGCATATCCGGTTCGTCATCGACACGCCGGGCGTCACCAGCCTCGTTTTCGGCAGCATCAGTCCCGACCATATTCGCGCCAATGCCCGCGCCATGACGCGGGCGAGCGGATGATTCGGCGAAGCGCCATGTTCAACTTCGAGGACGTGCTCAAGCTCATTCCCGAGCAGACCGTGATCTGCGTCGGAGACCTGATGCTCGACGACTACGTCTACGGCGAGGTGTCGCGCATCTCGCCCGAGGCGCCGGCGCCGGTGATCGCGGTCAGCCGCAGCGAGCTGGTGGTCGGCGGCGCCGGCAACGTGGCCCGCAACATCGCCTCGCTCGGCGCCCGCTGCATCTTCGTCGGCGTGGTCGGCGACGACGATGCCGGCCGCGCGCTCACCACCGCGCTGCGCTCCGAGCCGCTGATCGAATCGCATCTGATCGTCGATCGCGCGCGGGTGACCACGCGCAAGGTCCGCTTCGTCTCCGAGCATCATTCGACCCATCTGCTGCGCGCCGACTGGGAGCTGGCGAAGCCGCTCGATCCAGACACCGAAAAGATGGTGCTCGACCAGGCGCTCGCGGCGCTGCCGCGCGCCGCCGCGGTCGTGCTCTCGGACTACGCCAAGGGCACGCTCACGCCGCATGTGGTGCGCAGCCTGATCGGCGCGGCGAAGAAGCTCGGCAAGCCGGTGATCGTCGATCCCAAGGGAAAGGATTTTTCGATCTACAGCGATGCCACGCTGATCACGCCGAACCGCCAGGAGCTCGCCGAGGTGACCCGCCGCCCGGTGGCGAACGCCGCCGAGATCGCCGCCGCCGCCGCCGAGCTCAATCACGCGGTCAGGAGCGAGGCCGTGCTGGTGACCCGCAGCGAGGAGGGCATGTCGCTGGTGCCGGCGCATGGCGAGCCGATCCATATCGGCGCCTATCCGGTCAAGGTGCGCGACGTGTCGGGCGCGGGCGACACCGTGGTGGCGGTGCTCGCGACCATGCTGGCGGCCGCGACCGGTTTCGAGCCGGCCATGCGCGCCGCCAACGCGGCGGCTGCGGTCGTCGTCGGCAAGCGCGGCACCGCCACGGTGTCGGCCGCGGAGCTGCGGGCGCGCATTCTCCCCGCCGCTTCGCTCGCGGCCGAGGAGAAGATCGTCTTCGACTGGTCGGTGCTCGATGACCGGCTCGCGGAGTGGCGCCGCCAGGGCATGCGCATCGGCTTCTCCAACGGCTGCTTCGACCTCCTGCATCCCGGCCACGTGAAGCTGTTGGCCGGGGCGCGCGCCGCCTGCGACCGGCTCGTGGTCGGCCTCAACGACGACGGCTCGGTGCGGCGCCTCAAAGGCGAGGGTCGCCCGATGCAGGACGTCCATGCGCGCGGCGAGGTGCTGGCCGCGCTCGAGGCGGTCGACCTGGTGGTGGTGTTCGAGCAGGACACTCCGCTCGATCTCATTCGCCGCGTGCGTCCCAAGGTTCTGGTCAAAGGCGGCGATTACCGGCGCGAGCAGGTCGTGGGCCACGAGATCGTCGAAGGCGACGGCGGCGAGGTCATCCTGGTCGATCTCGTGCCCGGCTTCAGCACGACCCGGCTCGTGCGCAAATCGCGCGAGCCGCAGTCGACGTGATGAGTGATCGCATTCTCGGCGGCGGCTGGTCCGATGGACGCGAGCAGGAGCTCGTGCGGGAATTTTTCGGCGGCCGGCGCTCCGGATTTTTCGTCGAGGTCGGCGCCAACCGGCCGCGCTTCGCGTCGCAGACCTGGCACCTCGAGCAGCTCGGCTGGAGCGGCGTTCTGATCGAGCCGCAGCCCGATCTCGCCGCCGCGCTGCGGCAGGCGCGCACCGCCAGCGTCTTCGCCGTCGCCTGCTCGTCGCCGGACAATGCGGGCCGCACGCGGCCGCTGCACGTCGCCGGCGCGTTGTCCTCGCTCGATCGCGATCGGATGGCGCCCGGAGCCGAGCCGGAGCGGGTCATCGACGTTCCGGTGCGTACGCTCGACGATATCCTGGCCGAGGCGGCGGCGCCCGTCGGCTTCGATCTCCTGTCGGTCGACGTCGAAGGCCACGAGCTCGAGGTGCTCAGCGGCTTCGACTTCGCGCGTTGGCGGCCGCGGCTGATCCTGCTCGAGGATCACGTCGGAAATCTCGCACGGCACCGTTTTCTGAAGGGTGCCGGTTACCGCCTGATCCGCCGCTTCGAGAACAACGGCTGGTATGTGCCGAAAGAGGCGCCGGTCGCGGCCGGATGGCGCGGAGCGCTGGCAGATCGTGCGCAAATACTATCTCGCGCTGCCGTTTCGGATCGCGCGCAACGGCTCGCGGAGCGTGCGTCGCCGGCTCAGGGATTGGATGCGCGCTCGCGGCTAAATGGCGCAGCCGATACCGAAATCGGCTTGCGGCCGGCACGGGACCGTGTGCGCGCACAAAATCGAGGCCCCGACGGCAGTTAACTCGCCGGGGCCTCTTCATGTCGCGTTGTCGGGGGGAGGGGAAAACGCGACACTGAGGGATATGTAGGTGCGCGCCGGCGCCGCGCAATCGCCCCCCGGCGGGCTTTCCGGCTCGGCGGAACCGGTGCAGGCGCAGGCTCGGGCCAGCACAACCTACGGCCGCCGCAGCGGCTCGCTCGGCGGCGGCGCCCAGTCCTGCATCTCCTCGTAGCGCTTGGCGTAGCGGTAATACGTGCCCTCGAAATTTCCCAAGCGCGATGACGAAGCCCGCCCAACCGTCGCGGTAGCCGCGCTTGAGCAGGTAATGCTTGATGAACGCCCAGATGCCGTGCCCGAGCGCGCTTCCCATCGACACCCGTTTGGATGCGAGCTTGCGCGCGCCGAGCGAGGAGTAGCGGTTCATCTTGCGGATGACCTCCTCGAGGTTGCGGAACGGGAACTGCCAGATCGCGCTGCGCAATTGCCCGAGCGGCCGCTCGGTCAGCAGCTCATAGCCCTCGTGCACGGGATCGGCGTCGTAGCGCATCGCGCCCTTGCGGAACAGCTGCGGCTGCCGGAAGTTCGGATACCAGCCCGAGCCCTTGATCCAGCGTCCCATCATGTAGTTGCGGCGCGGCACCAGATAGGCGTCGTGCTGCGGCGCTCGGATGACGAGGATCGACAGGATCTCGTCGCGCACCTCGCGCGTGCAGCGCTCGTCGGAATCGAGGCTGAAGATCCAGTCGTGACGGCACTCCGCGATCGCGCGGTTGCGCAGGTCGCCGAAACCGTCGAACGGGATCTGCACCACCCGCGCGCCGAGGCCTTGGGCGATCTCGGCGGTGCGGTCGGTGCTGCCGGAATCGGCCACGATGATCTCGTCCGCCCACAGCACGCTCGACACCGCGTCCGCGATCTTCTCGGCTTCGTTGTAGGCGAGGATGTAGGCCGATATCTTCTGCATTGGCTCGATCGATTGACAGCGGCCCGCGGCACGGCCTTCGACCTTGGCAAGCCATGCGGCTCACGCTAGGTCATCGCATCCGCATAGGCTAGGCCTCCGAACCGAGGCGAAGACGTGCCCGAACTCATCTCCGTCATCGTCACGACCTACAATCGCGAGGATGCGCTCGAGGCGGTCCTGTCGGCGCTGTCGCATCAGACCGACCGGAGCTTCGAGGTCGTGGTCGCCGACGACGGCTCGGGCCCCGCGACCGCCGCGCTGATCGAGCGCTGGCAGCCGCGCCTCGGCGTTCCGCTCGCTCATGTCTGGCAGGTGGACCGGGGCTTTCGGGCGGCCGAGATCCGCAACCGGGCGATCCTCGCCGCGCGCGGCGACTACTGCGTGTTCCTCGACGGCGACTGCATTGCGCGGCCGGACTTCGTCGCGGCGCACCGGCGGCTGGCGGAACCGCGGCTGGTTCGTGACCGGCAACCGCGTGCTGCTCTCTGCCGAGCTCACCGCGGCGGTGCTGCGCGAGGGCTTGCAGCCGCAGGCGTGGCGCCTCGTCCGAATGGATCGACCAACGCCGGCGTGGCGGCGTCAATCGGCTCGCCGCGGTGTTGCCGCTGCCGCTCGGTCCGCTGCGCAAGCTGCGGCCGGGGAAATGGCTGGGCGCTCGCTCCTGCAATCTCGCGGTCTGGCGCTCGGATCTCGACCGCGTCGACGGTTTCGATGCGAGCTTCAGCGGCTGGGGCCGCGAGGATTCCGATCTGCTGGTGCGGCTGCATCCATGCCGGGGTGCGCCGCAAGGACGGGCGCTTCGCGACCGGCGTGATCCATCTGTGGCACCCGGAGGAGGATCGCTCGCAATTGAGCGCCAATCAGGCGAGGCTCGATACGGTGCTGCGCAGCGACCGCGTGCGCGCCGCAGGCCGGCATGTCAGCCCTCGCCGGGCGCGCGCCAGACGACCAGGCTCGTGCCCCGGACGTGTCGCAGGCCTAGCTTTTGCTCGGCGTCCAATTCTTCCAGGGCCTGCGTGACGCCCTCCCAAACACCGTAGTCGTGCCAGATCACGATGCCGCCCTTGGCCGCGAGGCGCAGAGCGGTTTCGGAATCCTTGCGCGCGTAGTCCTTGGCGTGCGAGCCATCGACGAAGACGAGCCCGGCCTTGCCAAAATGTTGCGACCAATCGAACGTGGCGGAATCGCCGAGCAGTTGCTCGATGTTCGCGGTTTTGCCGGACCACGGTGGCCGGCTATTTCGAAAGCGCTCCCCGGGAAGCGCCTTATCGACGAACATCCGTTCCCCGGGAGCAAGTGTGAATTGCGTAGGCTGATCGGGCGGAAGGTCGAGCGTAAAGACGGCGCTGCCATTCGGCGCGTTCGTCGACAGGTTCATGGTGGTGCGGCCGTCGAATGTGCCGATTTCGATGATCTCGCGGCCGGGTGTGCAGGCTGCGGCGGCCTGCGCCAGCAGGCCGAGCTCGCTCAGTCTGACATTCCCGTTGCGCTTTTGCGTTTCGACAAGATAAATCGACCTCTTGGGGAGGGTCTCGTGCCACTCGATCTGCGGCAACCGTGTAGGCTGGGTATGACGGTTGGTCGCTCCGAGCCGCGCCCGCCGGCGGGACCGCCTTCGGTCGTCCATCGCCGAAAGCGGCAGGTAAACGTTCAATGCGTAGAGCCCGGCCAGGCGAGCACATAGCTTTCGCGTGCTTTCGAGGATGACCAAGTGCGGCATTGCGCCGGCATGGTATGCGCGAAGCTGGCCGAGCGTAAGTGGCAGCGTGCGGCCGAGGCACGCGAGCATGAATGGGTCCAGGTGATATGGTCGATGCCGTGGCACCAAGCCTAGCCGCAAGCCTCAATCGCACGCGACTTGCGCCGATCGCGGATGGACTTGCGGTCGCGGTGGCGGTGTCGCTGCCGTGGTCGACCTCGGCGACGTCGATTCTGATCGTGCTCTGGCTGATCGCGGTCGTTCCGACCCTCGATGTCGCATCGGTGCGGCGCGAAGCCATGACGCCGGCCGGCGGCTTGCCGGTGCTGCTGTGGGCGCTCGGCGCGCTCGGCATGCTGTGGGCCGATGCGAGCTGGAGCGACCGCCTCCACGGCCTTGGCTCGTTCCACAAGCTCCTGGTCATTCCGCTGCTGCTCGCGCAGTTCCGCCGCTCCGAACGCGGGCGACTGGGTGGTCATCGGGTTCCTGGGCTCGGCGCTGGTGCTGCTCGTCGTGTCGTGGGGGCTCGCGCTCATCCCCGGCCTGACCTGGCGCGGTCGGAACGCCACCGGGTGTTCCGGTCAAGGACTACATCCTGCAGAGCGGGATTTTTGCGCTCTGCGCCTTCGGCCTGCTCGCCCAGGCGGTGGAGCTCTGGCGCGCGCGACGGCTGCGGCTGGCCCTGGTGCTGGCTCTTGGTGGCGGCGCTGTTCATCGCCAACATTTTCTATGTGGTCACCGGGCGCACCACCATCGTGGTGATGGTGGTGCTGCTGCTGATGTTCGGGCTGTGGTTTTTCGGCTGGAAGGGCGTGCTCGCCGCCGGGCTCATCGGCGCCGTGCTGGCGAGCCTCGTGTGGGTGTCCTCGCCCTATCTGCGCGATCGCGTGACCCGCATCGCCGCGGACATCCAGGAGTATCGCACCAACCTCAACACGCCGGTCGGTTTGCGGCTCGAATTTTGGCGCAAGTCGATCGACTTCGTCGCCCGGGCGCCGCTCATCGGCCACGGAACCGGGACCATCAAGGGGCTGTTTCGGGCCGATGCGACCGTCGAAACCGATCCCGCGGCGATCACGACCAATCCGCACAACCAGATCTTGACGGTGGCGCTTCAGCTCGGCCTGGTCGGGACCTTCGCTCTGATCGCGATGTGGATCGCCCATCTCGCGTTGTTCCGCGGCGGCACGCTTGATGTCCTGGTTCGGGATGATGATCGTGGCGCAGAATATCGTGTCGTCGTTGTTCAATTCGCACCTGTTCGATTTCACGCAAGGGTGGCTCTACGTCTTCGGCGTCGGCGATCATCGGCGGCAGCGTGCTCGGCCGCGCGCAAGGCGCCGACGCCATCGGGGCCAAGGCATGAACGCGAAAGCGGCGCATGACGTCCTGGTGCCGATCTCGGTCGGCGAGCTGATGGACAAGATCACGATCCTCGAGATCAAGTCCGAGCGCATCGAGGATCCGGTGAAGCTCGAGAATATCGCGCGCGAGCTCGGCGCGTTACGCGCGGTCAGCCTCGGCGACGGCATCGACCGCACGACACTGGACCGGCTCGGCCGCCGAGCTCACCCGCGTCAATGCCCGGCTCTGGGAGGTCGAGGACGAGATCCGCGAATGCGAGGCGCAGGGCGACTTCGGCGAAAAATTCATCGCGCTCGCGCGCGCCGTCTATCGGCTCAACGACGAGCGCGCTCGCCTCAAGAAGGCGATCAATCTCGCATCGGGCTCGCGCCTGGTCGAGGAGAAGTCCTATAAGTCGTTCGAGCGCGAGGGGTCCGACCAGGGCCGGTGAGCGGACGTTTTGCGCTCGACGGGTGTCGGACGGTGCGATGAACATCAGTCGTCTACCTGAGCGCCCGCGCATCCTGGTGGTGACGCTGCGCCGCCTCGGCGACGTGCTGCTGACGACGCCGCTCATCCGCACCATCCGCCGCGGCTTCCCGCGGGCGACGCTTGGACGTGCTGGTGTTTCGCGGCAGCGAAGTCATCCTGCAGGGCAATCCGGACATCGACGATGTCAGGACCATGTCGGAGCGGCCCACGGCCGGCGAGACGCTCGCTCTCGTTCGCAGCTTGTGGCGCCGATACGATCTCGTGGTTTCGACGCAAGCAGGCGATCGCCCGACCTTCTTTGCGTGGGTGGCGTCACGTCGCCGGGTCGGGGTGGTGCCGCGGGCGGGTGAGACCGGCGCGTGGTGGAAGCGGCACGTGCACGAGGAGCCGGTCGTGCTCGAGCCCGACTGTCATCGGGTCACGCAGCTGCTGCAGCTTGCAACCGCGCTCGGTCTCGAGCCCGCAGCGGATATCGTTTGCCCGCAGGGCGGCGCGGTCGAGGAGATTGCTCCGCGCCAATCCTACGCGGTCGTGCATGCGAGCCCGTTCTATCGCTACAAGCGATGGACCGAGGCCGGCTGGCGTGGTCTTGCGCGTGGCCTCGCCGAGCGCGGCCTTGTGGTCGTGGCGACCGAAGGGCCCGATCCGGCGGAGCGGGCCTATCTGGACGGATTGTGGGCGTCCGGCGCGCCGCCCGGTGATCCGCAAGCAGCCTCGATTGGCCGAGCCTCGCCGCGCTGCTCAAGGGTGCCGCCGTCTATGTCGGGCCGGATACCTCGGTGACCCATCTGGCGGCCGGCACCGGCTGTCCGACCGTCGCGCTCTACGGGCCGGTCAACCCGCGATTGATGGGGCCGTGGCCGGTCGGCGGCCTCGCCGAGCCGTGGGCGCCCGCCGGCACGGTGCAGCGCCGCGGCAATGTCTGGGTGGTGCAGAATCCGCTGCCGTGCCTGCCGTGCGAGAAGCTCGGCTGCGCCGGCCATCTCGACAGCCACAGCCAGTGCCTCGACGAGCTCTCCGTCCGCCAGGTGCTGGCGGCGGTCGATCAGGCGCTCCGCGGACCCAATCGAGATGCGGCTCTAGGTGTTGGTTTTTTTCGCCGGCGGCGAAACGTCGAACGGCGTGTACGCTTCTTTGTGGCATTGATCGATCAGAATGCCGGCGCGCGAGTCGATGATCTTGTCGTCCTGGATGAAAATGGCGTAGGTCTGCGGCGTTCCGAGCGCGTCGAGCTTGAGACAGGTGAGCCAGGCGCGTCCTTTCAGGTGGTCGACCAGCCGCACCCCGGAAATCTCCAGCACGCCGACAGGATGCTTGGTTTGGGAAATACCGTCTTGATGTTGTCGGCGACGATGCGGCGATAGTTCGGCTGGGACAGGTCCGGCACCGGCCCTCCAATTCTGAACGATCTCGCTGGCCGAGCAGCCGCCCAGAGTCACAGCCGCCGCCAAGACATACGCACGCACAGCAAAGACCACCCTGTTGCCGACCGCGCGGGGCTGTTCTTTTGGGAATTCTTCGGGCCTACCCCTCGCCCCAAGCATATCCTCCGGCCCGAAGCGGCGAAAGGTATTAGTATGCCCTCCGCCTGGACCATGGCCATCGAACCATACGGCCCGGAATGAGGCGTTTGGTTGATGCGAAGCCGATCCTTTGCGCTGCGGCCGAAAGGTAGCGCGGCAGCCCAAAGGCCGTTATGGATGGCTTCCGGCGCCGCGTCCGGGCGGCGATGATGGGGACATGATCCGGCTTTCGACCTTCACGCCGCGGATGTGGCTCATTCTGGCGCATGACCTCCTCGCCACGGCGGCGGCGGTGGTCGCGAGCTTTTTCATCCGTTTCGAGGAAGCCGGGTTTGGCGAGCGCTGGCGGCTGCTGGCGGTCGTGTTGCCGGTGTTCGTGCTCTATTCCGGCTTCGTCTATGCGTTCTCCGGCCTCTACAAGGCGAAGTGGCGCTTCACCTCGCTGCCTGACCTCTACAACATCGTGCGCGCCGCGACCGTGCTGGCGGTGACGTTGCTGGCGCTCGATTACGTGCTGTTGGCGCCGAATTTCTACGGCACCTTCTTCTTCGGCAAGATCACGATCGTCCTCTACTGGCTGCTGCAGATCGCGTTCCTCAGCGGGCCGCGCGTCGCCTATCGCTACTTTCGCCTACACGCGCACCCTGCAACACGCCAAGGCCGGCGATGCGACGCCGATCCTGGTGCTCGGCCGTGCCGCCGACGCCGACGTGCTGCTGCGCGCGATCGAGAGCGGGGCGGTGACCAAAATCCATCCGGTCGGCATCCTGTCGCCATCGCCGGCCGATCGCGGGCAGGCCATTCGCGGCGTTTCCGTGCTCGGCGATCTCGACGACATCGAGCGCATCGTCGCCGACCTCGGCAATCGCGGCATCAACGTGACGCGGCTCGTGCTCACGCCGAGCGCGCTCGAGCCGGAAGCGAAGCCGGAAACCATCCTGATGCGGGCGCGACGGCTCGGGCTCGCGACCAGCCGGCTGCCGTCGCTCGACGACGGCGGCGAGGCGCTGCGCCTTGCGCCCGTCAACGTCGAGGACCTGCTGTTGCGGCCGGGCGTGAAGATCGACTACCGCAGGCTCGAGACCTTCGTGAAGGGCAAGTCGATCATCGTCACCGGCGGCGGCGGATCGATCGGCGCGGAAATCTGCGATCGCATCGTCACCTTCGGCGCGGCGCGCGTGCTGGTGGTCGAGAACTCGGAGCCGGCGCTGCACGCGGTCCTGGAGATGCTGGCGACCAAGGGCGCCGGCGCGCGGATCGAAGGCCGCCTTGCCGACGTCCGCGACCGCGACCGCATCTTCCGCCTGGTCGCCGATTTCCGGCCCGACATCGTGTTCCACGCGGCGGCGCTCAAGCATGTGCCGCTGCTCGAGCGGGATTGGGGGGAAGGCGTCAAGACCAACGTGTTCGGCTCGGTCAACGTCGCCGACGCCGCCGCCGCCAGCGGCGCCGCCGCCATGGTGATGATCTCGACCGACAAGGCGATCGAGCCGGTGTCCGTGCTCGGCGCCTCGAAGCGCTTCGCCGAGATGTATTGCCAGGCGCTCGACAACGACTTCGCGCGGCGCGGCGGCGGGCATCAGCGGGGGATGCGGCTGATCGCGGTGCGCTTCGGCAACGTGCTGGCGTCGAACGGCTCGGTGGTTCCCAAGTTCAAGGCGCAGATCGAGGCCGGCGGGCCGGTCACCGTGACCCATCCCGACATGGTGCGCTACTTCATGACGATCCGCGAGGCCTGCGATCTCGTGGTCACGGCCGCGAGCCATGCCGTCGGGGTGGGGCATACCGGGGTCGCCGTCTACGTCCTCAACATGGGGCAACCGGTGAAGATCGTCGATCTCGCCGAGCGGATGATCCGGCTCTCGGGCCTCGAGCCCGGCCGCGACGTCGACATCACGTTCACCGGCATCAGGCCGGGCGAACGCCTGCACGAGATCTTGTTTGCGCGCGAGGAGCCGACCGCCCCGATCGGTATCGACGGCATCGTTGCCGCCAAGCCGGTGAGCCCTTCGCTCGACGCGATGCGCGGCTGGCTCGCGGCGCTCGAGCAGGGCCTGGCCCGCGAGGACCGCTCGGTGATCTACAGCGTCTTGCGCGACGCGGTGCCCGATTTCGGCGGCCAGGCGGCGTGAGCGCCTGTCTAGTGCTTGCCGCGTTCGAAGGTCCAGAGCAGCCAGCCGACGATCGCGGCCGCCGCCGCAAGCAAGAGCGCGGAAACGAGCACGAGCGGAGGCAGCACGACACTCGCGAGGGCGAGCGCCGCCAGCGCAAGATTGACCAGGAACACGCGACCGACGATCTGCGGAACGGCAAAGCCCCTGCCGATCGCGCGCTGATAGAAGTGCTGGCGATGCGCCTGCCAGACCGGCTCGCCCCGCCAGATGCGCTTGAGCAACGTGCCGGTCCCGTCGGCGAGGTAGTAGAGCGGCAGGATGATCGCCGCCGTCAGATGGCCGCGGCGGGCGAGCTCGAGCAAGAGCCAGCCGAGCAGAAGACCGATCGGCAGGCTCCCGACGTCGCCGAGAAACAGCTTCGCGACCGGCCGGTTGAACGGCGCAAAGCCCAGCATCGCGCCGAGCAGCGCGGCGGCGACCAAGGCCGGCAACGGCGCGACCACGCCAAATAGGCCGAGCAGGACGATGGCGCCGGTCAGCGGCACCGTCTCGGCAACGGTCATCCAGTCGATGCCGTCCATGAAATTGACGAGATTGACGAACCACACGCCGCCGACGAAGAGGCACGCGCGCTCGACCCACCAGGGAACCAGCGGCAGGATTTGCCATTCGGTCGGCAGCGCGGCGATCACGCCGCCGACCGCAACGCACTGGAGAAGGAGCCGGAGCGCTGCCGGCAATGTGCGGATATCGTCGATCGCGCCGACCAAGGCCAGCAGGGCCGCGGCCGCGGTCGCCGCCGCGAACGCGCTGGTTCGGTCCTCGTTGAAGGCCGGGAGCAGGGCGACGGCGCACCAGGCGACGACGAGCGTCGCGACCACCACCGCAACGCCGCCGCCCTGCGGCGTCGGTCGTTGGTGTGACGAGCGGGCATTCGGGCGAACGAGCGCGTAGCGCTCGAGCCACGGCCGCAGCAGGACGATCAGCGCCAGGCTGAGGAACAGCGCGGCAAGCGCCACCGGCGCCAATATCAGCAGGCGTCCAAGAACGAGCTCGATCGTCACTTTGCTGGCTACCCGACCCGATCATCGAGAGGATAGCATTCCGGCAAGGCCACGCGCCATCGCAGGCGAGCGCCGGTCACGCGAACGCGCGTGCGAGCTCGCGGACACTCCGGCCGGCGCAGAGCAGGGACAGAATTTCCTCGGTCCGTCGCACCATCACATCGACGCTGTAGCTCGCGATGATGGAATTGCGGGCGGCCTCGCGCAGACCCGGATCCTGCGCCAGCCGGTGGCGCAGCCGCGCCCATGCCGTACACAGCAGGTCCGGTGTCCGTGGCGGCACCACCTCGCCGATCTCGCCCACGATCGCGCGCACGTCGCCGACGTCGGTCGCGACCACGGGCACGCCGCATGCCATGGCTTCGCCGACGGCGTTCGGAAATCCTTCGCCGAAGGCCGACGACAGCGTGGCGATGTCGAACGCGTTGTAAGCCGCCTGCACGTCGCCGAGCTCGCCCGCCCACACCACGCGCTGCTCGATGCCGAGCGATTGTGCGAGCGTCCTGAGCTCGTCGCGATAGGCGGGCGCGCCGGCTCCGACCAGCACAAAGCGCGCATCGCCATGCTGGCGTGCAAAGCTCGCGGCGGCGGTGAGCAAATTGGCGTGGTCCTTCATGGGATCGAGTCGCGCCACGCAGCCGATGACGAAGGCGTCGGCCGAGATGCCCCAGGCGCGGCGCTGAGCGTGTCCGGCGGCGGGATCGGGGCGCATCGTCTCGGTCTCGATGCCGTTGGGAATGACCGCGATGCGATCGGGCGGCAACCCGCGCTTGACGGCATCGGCGCGCACCGCGCGGGCATTCGCGATGGCGAGATCGGCGCGCCGCGAGAGCCACGCCTCCGTTCGATAGAACAGCGCGCTCAAAACGTCATAACGGTCGAACTGCACGCCCGCGGCGCGCAGTCCGAACACGAGCTTCGTCTCGAGCCGCGCCGGCAGCAACAGCGCCGCCAGCGTCGTCTGGGTCGGGAGAAAGGCGTAGACGAGGTCGGGCCGCTCGCTGAGGAAAAGCTGTCGGAGCCTCGCGAGCGGAGCGCCGACGTGCCAGCGCCCCGACTTGCCGATCGAGAGGAGGCGAGCGCCGCTCTCGTGCAGCAACGGTTCGAGCGCGCCTCCGGCGTAAAGCACCGCGACCGCGACGTCATGGCCGCGGCGCGCCAGCCCGGCGGCCGTCACGGCAAGCTGCCGTTGGCTGCCGCCCACCGCCAGATCGCGGACAAAGAACAAGACCTTCATCCCGGCCAATAAGCGTGCATTGGGCCCCAACTGCAAGTGGCCGATCGAGCTGCCGAGCCGCGGCGCCTCGATTTTGGTCGGCGATTTGCTGTCCGGCCGCGCGCGCCTTGCCGGTTGGGCCGAAAATGCGCAATCCTCACGATTGCGAAGCCGCCGGCCGGGCACGGGATCAGTCTCTGCACAATGCGCTCCGATGCGATCAGCGTGGTGCCGTCCCGTACGGCGGAGCGGAAGGCCTTGTGGCGCCGCGCCTGCGCTCATCCGCTCAAGACGGTATTTGTCCTCGCGCTGTTGGTCCGCCTGATCAATCTCGCGCTATTGCGGGGCGACGCCTCGTTCTTTGCGGAGACGGATGCGCGCGGCTATTGGGACCTCGGCGCGTTGCTGACCGAGCCCGCTACGTTTTGGGCGAATCTCTCGTTCATGACGGATCGAATGCCGCTCTTTCCCCTGCTGGTCGCCGGCGTCCAGAGCACGTTGGGCGACGTTCCGCGCGCGGTCGCGCTGATCAATTCGGTGATCGATGCCGGGACCTGCGCGCTCATCGCCGCGCTCGGCGCGCTCATCTCGCCGCTGGTCGGACTTATCGCCGGCATTCTTGCGGCGCTGTCGGTGACGCTGATCGTCACCAGCAGCCAAGTCCTGACGGACCCGCTCTTCCTCTTCTTCTTCACGGCGATGCTGCTCGCGGGCGCGCGTTTCTTGCTGCGTCCAACGATTGGTCTTGCCGCTCTCGCCGGCCTCGCCGGCGGGCTGTCGCTTGCGACCCGGCACGCCGTCGGCTTGCTGCTGGTGGCGGCGGTGCCGCTGGTCTTTGTCATCGCGGTGGTGCAGAGGCGCGGCTTGCGCCTGGCGCTCGCGGCCGCGCTGTTGTTCGCGGTCGGGGCGGCGGCACCGGTCGCGCCGGTGCTGTTGCGCAACGCGGTCCAATACGGGACGTTCAGCCTGACCTCGCAAATCGGCGATCACCTGGCGTTTTGGGTCTTTCCGCTGGTGGCCCAGCGCGCCGACGGCACGCCGTACCAGACCAGCGTGGACCGCATGGAAGCGCGCTACCGGCAGCGTGTCGCGGAGCGCGGCCCAGGCAGCGATGCCGATCCCTTCCGGCGTTCCGCAATCTTGGCCGAAGTGGCGCGCGAGGAGATGGCGCGGTTGCCGCTCGCGGCCTACGTCAAGGCCTGGCTCGAGGGCATGGTGGTGAACCTCGCCGCGCCGGCGCTGCTCGCCGACCCGCGCGTGCGCGCGCTGCCCAAGCCGAGCTTCTACAGCACGCCCGGCGCAAGCCTGTGGGAGAGGGCGCGCCACTACGTGTTCGACGATCTCGGACTCTACCAGCTCCTGCTGGTCGTCGGCGTCATCGGGATGTTGCCCTTCCTGGCGCTCGCAGGCCATCGGATTGGTCATGCTGGCGCGGACGCTGCCGTGGGCCGCCGTCTTCGCCGGCGGCGTGCTCGCCTATTTTCTCCTGCTCAACGGGCCGATCGCCGCGCCCAAATACCGCATCCCGATGGAGCCTGTGCTCATCGTGCTGGCCGCGCTTCCTCTGGCTCGGCTGGCCCAACGAGGTTCCCGGGCTCCGGCCCCCGGCGATGGGCGGTAGCATGTCCCGGAAGATCAGCTACAAGGTGGCATTGCGGCTGCTGCTCGAGAGAACGCGATGTGCGGTATTGCAGGCATGATCGACTGGCGCGCGGCGACGTCGGCCGACGCGTTGCGCTCGGTCGGCGAAGCCATGAACGACACGCTGCGCCATCGTGGCCCCGACGGCAGCGGCGTCTGGGTCGAGGCCGAAGGCGGCGTCGCGCTGTGCCAGCGCCGGCTCGCCATCATCGATCTCAGCCCCGGCGGCGCGCAGCCGATGCATTCCGCCGACCGCCGCTACGTCATCACCTTCAACGGCGAGATCTACAATTACCGCGACATCCGCAGCGAGCTCGCGGCCGCCGGCCGGCAGATGCGCAGCGATTCCGACACCGAGGTGCTGCTCGAAGCCTGCGCGCTTTGGGGCGTGGAGGCCGCGATCGAGCGCGCCATCGGCATGTTCGCCTTCGCGCTGTGGGACCGCAGCACGCGGACCTTGCAGCTCGCGCGCGACCGCCTCGGCATCAAGCCGCTCTACTACGCCGACGACGCCCGGGCGCGTGCTGTTCGCTTCCGAGCTCAAGGCGTTTCGCGTGCGTCCCCGGCTGGAAGCCGACGATCGACGACGATGCGGTCGCCGGCTATCTGCGGCACGCCTACATCGCGCAGCCGCGCACCATCTACCGCGAGGCGTCGAAGCTGCCGCCCGGCCATATCCTGACGCTGCGCCCGGGCCGGTCGCCGGCGCCGAAATGCTTTTGGGACCTGCGCGGCATCGCCATCGCCGGGCAGGCGCGCAACGATCCGGCGCCGGACGAGAACGAGGCGGTCGAGCGGCTCGATGCGCTGCTGCGCGATTCGGTCAAGCTGCGGATGATCGCCGACGTGCCGCTCGGCGCGTTCCTGTCCGGCGGGATCAATTCCTCGACCGTCGTCGCCTTGATGCAGGCGCAGAGCACGCGGCCGGTGAAGACCTTTTCCATCGGCTTTCACGCCATCGACTACGACGAGGCCGAGCATGCCAAGCGTGTCGCCGCCCATCTGCACACCGACCATACCGAGTTCTACGTCGAGCCGCGCCACGCGCTCGACGTGATCCCGCGCCTGCCGGACTGGTACGACGAGCCGTTCGCCGATCCGTCGCAGATTCCGACCTATCTGGTCTCCGAGCTGACCCGCAAGCACGTCACCGTGGCGCTCTCCGGCGACGGCGGCGACGAGCTGTTCGCGGGCTACAACCGTTACTTCTGGGCGCGCCCGGGTGGCGCGCACCGTGGGCCTGCTGCCGCGCCAGCTGCGCGGCCCATCGGCCGCCGCCTTGCGGGCGCTGTCGCCGACGACCTGGAACCGGCTGTTCGCCTGGGTGCCGGCGTCGTGGCGGCCGCCGCTTCCCGGCGACCGGCTGCACAAGATCGCCACCCTGCTCGAGCATCCCGATCCGGACGCCATCTATCGGCGCCTGGTGAGCCAATGGGAGCGGCCGGAGGAGATCGCGCTGCGCGGCAGCGAGCCGCACGGCCCCTTGTGGGACCCGACCACGACGCGCGATTTTCCCGACTTGGTCTCGCGCCTGCAGTTCCTCGACATGGTGACCTACCTGCCGGACGACATCCTGACCAAGGTCGATCGCGCCACCATGGCGGTCGGGCTCGAGGGCAGGGTGCCGTTGCTCGACCATCGCGTGGCGGCCTATGCCTGGACCTTGCCGCTCGATTTCAAGGTGCGGGGCGGGCAGGGCAAATGGCTGCTGCGCCGCGTGCTCGATCGCTACGTGCCGCGGCACCTGATCGACCGGCCGAAGATGGGATTTGGGGTGCCGATCGACGCCTGGCTGCGCGGGCCGCTGCGCGACTGGGCGGAGCAGCTGCTGGCGCCCGGACGCCTGGCGTCCGACGGATTTCTCCGGGCCGAGCCGGTGCGCCGTGCCTGGCAGGAGCATCTCGAGGGCACGCGCAACTGGCAGTATCCGCTGTGGACCGTGCTGATGCTGCAGGCTTGGCGCGAGAGGTGGGCGTGAGCCGTCGGCCGCGGAAGGTCCTTTTCGTCACAACCGATCTTTTCATCGGCGGCGGCGCGGAGGGCATGCTCACCCGGCTCGCGACCGCGCGTCCACCGCTCGCCGACGAGATCACCGTCGTCAGCCTGCTGCGCGGCCAATCGCACGCCGAGCGAATTGCGCGCGGCGGGCGTCACGGTTGTCGAGCTCGACTGCGCCACGCCGGTTGGCATCGTCGCGGGGCTGAGGCGCCTCGCCAGGCTGATCGCAGAGGCCCGGCCCGACATCGTCCAGGGCTGGATGTATCACGGCGATCTCGCGGCGCTCATCGCACTCGGCCTGTCGGGGCGCCGCCGCGACACGCGGCTCGTCTGGGGCATTCGCTGCTCGGAATTGGATTTCAAGCGCTACGGCGTCGGCCTGCGCCTGGTCGTGCGGGCCTGCGCGGCGCTGTCGGGATGGCCCGACCTGATCACCGCCAATTCGGCCGCGGGCCTCGACGTCCCACCTGCGCCTTGGTTATCGCCCGCGCCGGGCGGAGGTCATCTGCAACGGGATCGACACCGACCGCTTCCAGCCCGACGCCGCCATGCGCGCGGCGGTGCGCAGCGAACTGGGCATCGCCGATGACGCGATCGTGCTCGCGCATGTCGCGCGCGTCGATCCGATGAAGGACCACGAAAGCTTTCTGGCGGCGATGGCGCAGCTGCCGGGCTTGCGCGCCCTTCTCATCGGCGCCGGCACGGAAAACCTGCCTGCGGCGCCCAATGTCCTGCGGCTGGGTCGGCGGGCGGACGTGGCGCGTCTCCTGGCCGCGTCGGATATCGTGGTCTCGAGCTCGGCCTTCGGCGAGGGCTTCTCGAACGCGCTCGCCGAAGGCATGGCGTGCGGGCTTCCGGCGGTCGCAACCGATGTCGGCGACGCCGGCGCGATCGTCGGCGACACGGGCCTGATCGTGCCGGCGCGCGATCCGCAGGCGCTCGCTGCCGCGCTCGCGACCCTGGCCCAGGAGCCGGCGACGATCCGGGCTGAGCGTGGCAAGCGGGCGCGCGCACGCATCGTGGAGAATTTCGCGATGGCACGGGCGGTCGCGCGCTTTGCAGGGCTTTACGCATCGCTGGACGAGGCGGCCGATGCTGCGGTGACCAATCCTGTCCGTTAGCTCCGTCGGCATCCGCGCAGCAACGTGCGGCCAGACCGTGGTCGATCCGGCGGATTCTCTAGCAGCGCTTGCGCAACGCCATCATGCGCTGGCACACCAGCTCGAGGAGCGGCGCAGCAACAGCTGCCAGGCCTATGCTCTTCGCCTTTCGGAACAGCCGGGCGGATCTGGCCCGGCTGTATTCCAAGTAGTCGCGCTGCAGAAACCTTATTTCCAGGCCGGCGGCATCGGCAAAATCGCGCAACACCCTGCGCGATGGATAAGAACAGGTCTTCAGGAAAAGGCGATTTGTCTTGGCGACCTCTCGCCACTTCGCGCGATTGCGCCCGACCATCGCCCACAGCGACAACCACCAATCGTATCGGCAAAGCGGTATGATCGGGACGAAGATGTGCGGCTCCATGGGAGTAAGTGGGCCGGGAAACAAATGCAGCGAGATTGCGCCAGGTTTCAGCACCCGCCGAATTTCGGCAAAAACCCGTTCGTGGTTCGTGACGTGCTCAAACACTTGAGAGCTGATGCAAAAGTCGAACGTCTCGTCATCGAAGGGCAGGCGATAGTCATCCAGCGCGGTGATGAACAGGCGATCGCTGACCGCCTTCGGCGGCGGCTCCGAGTTCCCGCCAGTATGATGCGAAATCCGCGCCCCAGAATTCCCTCACATCGACGCCGTATGCATCAACTCCACGGCCGAGAAGCGTTTCCACTGTTGTCCCGATGCCACAACCGAAATCCAGAATGCGGTGGCCAGGCAGACATTTGTAGCCAAGCGCCTCGCCTGTCGCAAAGAACAGATCGAGGTCAGCATCGATCTCTCCGGGCTGAAAATCCTCAGCTCGCATGCGCTGTATTCACTCTTGCATTTGGTCTTGCCGACCGTAGCGCATCCGGCGACGCGTCGCCAAGCCGACTGTGGCGTTGCGTAAATTGGGCGTAACCTCGCCACCACGCGGATTGCCGTAAGCAACGCCGGCAGCGGCAACGCCACAACGATGTGCAGTCCAACGTCATCGTGAACTGGATGAGCGTAGCCTTCCGGCGCTAGACCCGCCGCCGCTCGATCACCTCATCGAACAGCTCGATCCAGCGCTGCGCGATCCGGCTCACCTCGAACGGCAGGACGGCCTCCCGTGCCGCACGCGCGAGCGAAGCGCGGCGCTCGTCGTCCAGCATCAGGGATATCAGTCCCTGCGCGAGCGCATCGACGTTTTCGCTGGCCACCAGCACGCCATGGCGGCCATCGCCCAGGAGCTCGCGGGTCGCACCCGGACAATCGGTCGCGATCACGGCTTTGCCGGCCGCCAGCGCCTCCTGGATGGCGTTCGGGTAGCCTTCGTAGCGCGCCGCATGCACGAACAAGTCGGCCTCGGCGTAGGCTTGCTCCACGGCGGTGGCGTTGCCCGCGAGCAGGATGCGTTGCGACATGCCCAGCGCATCGATCAGGCCTTGCAGCGCAACGCGCTGCCCGCCTTCGCCGTAGATGACGAGATCCCACTTGGGGTTCACGGCCGCATTGCGCGCGAACGCCTGAATGAGAACATCGTATCCTTTCTGGGGCTCGAGGCGGCCAACGGCGATCAGCTTGCATCGGTCCCTGGTCTTGCCGGGATCGATCCGTGCCGCGGTGAACTTCTGCAGGTCGACCGGATTGGGAATCACGCGTGTCGTGAGCTTGAGGGACCGCTTGAACCAGTGTGCGATGTCCGCCGTCTGCACCACGATCGCCTGTGCCAACGGATAGACGATTGGTCGCAGAACGCGCCATGGCCGCTCGACCGCGTGATGGGCGGGATGAACGCGTTCGGAGATCACGGTCGGCCAGCGCGCTCCCAATCCGGCCAGCACGGCGATGATGTTCGGATCGGTCACAAAAGCGAGTACAACGTCGGGTAAATAGCTTCGCAGCGCCCGGCGCAAGCTGCGCACGCGACGAAAATTGCTCCATATGGCCTGACGATAGGTCGTGCTGTCGGCAAGAAGGGCGAGCTGATCCAACACGATACGCCCGTCGATCTCGAATGCCGGCAGCGTCCCGGGCGCCTCGAAGGTGATGAGGCGTACCGTGTGGCCGGCGTTCGCCCACCAGTTCGCGAGCGTAATCGCGACCCGTTCTGCGCCGCCTGCCGAGGTTGCCGCGGTGATGATCGCGATTTTCATGGGCACATGGATATCGGTTGCCGAACAGCTAGCGCTAGCCCAGGGACGGACAGGCGTGAACGCCTCCGGATCGAGGGAAAACAGGGACTTGCGGCTCGCATTCACGCGGCCTCCCCGGAAACCTTAAGAAAACCGCGGCATCTTCGGATCGCCTTTTTAACCGTTTTGGCTATATGGATAGAGAGGATCCTATCCGGACGGCCGCCCAATAGCCGGCCGCCATCCTCGCCGGCGGTTTCGAGCCTCGCGTAAAGCGATGTCCTGGTCGAGATGAAGGAACTGCCATGAGCGCTTCGGCATCAGGGCCGGCACCAGCAGCGCATTCCGACGTGGCGGCGGCGCTCAAGGATTGCCGGCGCGCGTTCTGGAGCGTGGCGGTGTTCTCGGGCGCGGTGAACCTGCTGATGCTGGCCGGCCCGCTCTACATGCTGCAGATCTACGACCGGGTGCTGGCGAGCCGCAGCGTGCCGACGCTGGTGGCGCTGTCGATCTTTCTGGTCGGAGCCTATGCGTTCCAGGGCCTTTTCGACGTGATCCGCTCGCGCGTCGTGGTGCGGGCGGCGGCGTTGCTCGATCGCCATCTCGGCACCACCGTCCATGCCGCCGTGGTGCGGCTGCGCCCGGCAGAACCGGCGGCCGAGCGAAGCCCACCAGCCGGTGCGCGACCTCGATCAGATCCGCAGCTTCCTCACCAGCAGCGGGCCGATCGCCATCGTCGACCTGCCGTGGATACCGGTGTTCCTCCTGATCTGCTTTCTCATCCATCCCTGGCTCGGACTGGCCTCGACGGTCGCCGGCGTCGCGCTCCTGGCCGTGACGGTGCTGACCGAGCGATCGTCGCGCGCGCCCTCCCGAATCGTCGCCCAGGACGCCGGAACCCGGATCGCCATGGTGGAGGCGGACCGGCGCAACAGCGAGACCGTCGCCGCCATGGGCATGGAGCCGGCGCTGGCCAAGCGGTTGTCCGAGGTCAACGACCGCTACCTCACGGCGCTCGGCCGCGCCAGCGACGTGGTGAGCTCCTACGGCAGCATCGTCGAAGGTCCTGCGGCTGCTGATGCAGTCGGCGATCCTCGGTCTCGGCGCCTATCTGGTGATCCGGCAGGAGCTGACCGCCGGCGCCATGATCGCGGCCTCGATCATGATGGGCCGGGCGCTGGCGCCGATCGAGACCGCGATCGCCAATTGGCGCGGCGTTCATCGCCGCCCGCGAAAGCATCCAGCCGGCTTTCGGACACGCTGACGCGGCTGCACCAGCGCCAGGCCGCCACCGAGCTGCCGGCGCCGACCCGCAGCCTGGAGGTCGACCAGGTCACCGTGGTGGCCCCCGGCAGCGACAAGCCCGATCGTTCGGGACGTGCGCTTTCGGCTGGCGGCCGGCGAGGCGCTCGGCGTCATCGGACCGAGCGGGGCCGGCAAGACCTCGCTCCTGCGCGCGCTGCTCGGCATCTGGCCGTCCGGCGCGCGGCGCGGTGCGGCTCGACGGCGCGGCGCTCGATCAGTGGGACCCGGAAGCGCTCGGCCGCCACATCGGCTACGTCTCGCAGGGCGTCGAGTTGTTCGACGGCACCATCGCCGAGAACATTGCCCGCATGGCGATCGAGCCCGACAGCGCCGCGGTGCTGGAGGCGGCGCGCGCGGCCGGCGCCCACGACATGATCGTGCGGCTGCCGACGGGCTACGACACCCGCATCGGCGAGGCCGGCAGCGTGCTCTCGGCCGGCCAGCGGCAGCGCATCGCGCTGGCGCGGGCGCTCTACGGCGATCCGTTCCTGCTCGTGCTCGACGAGCCGCATACCAATCTCGACCGCGAGGGCGAGGCGGCGCTCGAGCAGGCGATCGCGAATGCCAAGGCGCGGGGCGCGATCGTCATTCTGGTCGCGCACCGGCCGTCGGCGCTGGCCGCCTGCGACAAGGTGCTCGTCCTCGCCAACGGCGTGCAGCAGGCGTTCGGCCCGCGCGACGAGGTGCTGGCCCAAGTCACGGCCCGCCCGCGCTGCGGCGCCTGCCACCCCGGCCGCGGGTGCCGCCGCGGCCGTGGGCGGAAATCTGAAGGTGGTGCGGGATTCGTCCGGCGGAGAGCGATGATGAGCCAGGATCCAGCTCAAACCAGCCTGCCACAAGCCGATCCGCGCCAAGTCATCCGCCGGCTCAATCTCGTCGGCTTCGCCGCCATGGCGGTGCTGATCGGCGGCGTCGGCGGCTGGGCGGCGACCAGCCAATTGGCCGGAGCGGTGATCGCGCCCGGCACCATCGTGGTCGAATCGAACGTCAAGAAGGTCCAGCACCCGACCGGCGGGATCGTCGGGGAGATCCTGGTCAAGGAGGGCGATACGGTCCAGGAGGGGCAGATCGTGCATGCGCCTCGACGACACGGTGACGCGCGCGACGCTCGGGATCGTGCGCTCGCAATTGGACGAGCTGATGTCGCGGGAGGCACGGCTGTTGGCGGAGCGCGACGGCGCCGACGCGTTGACCTTCCCCGAGGCGCTGGTCGGCCGGCGGGATGAGAAAACGCTGGCGACGGCGTTCGCCGGCGAGGAGAAGCTGTTCGAAGTCGCGCCGCCACGCGCGCATCGGCCAGCGCGCGCAGTTGCGCGAGCGGATCGCGCAGATCAACGAGGAGATCCGCGGGCTGTCGGCGCAGCATGACGCCAAGGAGAAGGAGATCAAGTTCATCGGCGAGGAGCTGGTCGGCGTCACCGACCTCTACAAGAAGAACCTGATCCCGATCGTGCGCTTCATGCAGCTGCAGCGCGACCAGGCCAGGCTCACCGGCGAGCGCGGCCAATTGATCGCCGACATTGCGCGCGCCAAGGGCAAGATCAGCGAGACCGAGCTGCAGATCATCCAGCTCGATCAGGATTTCCGCACCGAGGTGCTCAAGGAGCTGCGCGAGGCGCAGGGCAAGATCGCCGAGCTCAAGGAGCGGGTCGACGGCGGCCGAGGACCAGCTCAAGCGGGTCGACATCCGCGCGCCGCAGTCCGGCATGGTGCACCAGCTCGCGGTCCACACCGTCGGCGGCGTGATCGGCAATGGCGAGACCATCATGCAGATCGTGCCGCACGCCGACGAGCTCGTGGTCGAGGCCAAGGTGGCGCCCAGCGACATCGACCAGGTTGGTGTTGGGGGCGCCGGTGACGGTGCGCATCATGGCCGGCAACCAGCGCACCATGCCCGAGGTCAGTGGCGTGTTGACGCGCATATCCGCCGACGTCACGCGCGAGCAGCAGACCAACCAGGTCTATTACCTGGTGCGCGCCACCTTGCCGGAGGAGCAGATCCGCCGTCTCGGCGATCTCAAGCTGGTGCCGGGCATGCCGGCCGAGGTGTTCATCCAGACCCACGAGCGCACGCCGCTGCAATATCTGCTCAAGCCGCTGCAGGAGCAGATCGCGCGGACGTTCCGGGAGCGGTGATGGCGCGTGCGTCGGACAATACACGACAAATTCTTCAATTCCATTTGAAAGCACTGCACAAACACTCGCAATTTAAGGAAGACGATAAAGAAGCGGGAATGCTGTTTCCACAGTTTGGCGATCCGAGGCACCTCTCCGTTCGGGGTTGAAGCGTTGTTTGTC
>CAVPTV010000026.1:0-438447 GCA_963708765.1 uncultured Alphaproteobacteria bacterium
CCGCCTTGATGCCGCCGTCCTTCACCACCCGCTCCCATTTGCCCATTTCCTTCACCATGTAGTCACCGAACTCGGCGGAGCTCATGCGCAGCACCTCCAAGCCCTCGGTGGAGAACTGCTTCTGGACCTCGGGCGCGTCCTGGATCGCCGAAATCTCCTTGTGCAGCTTGGCGACGATAGCGGCGGGCGTACCGGCCGGCGCCACGACGCCGATCCAGTTGACCGCTTCGTAGCCCGGCACGCCGGCTTCGGCGATGGTCGGAACCTCTGGCAGGATCGGGCTGCGCGCCTTGGCGCCGATCCCGAGCGCCCTGAGCTTCCCGGCGCGGACATGTGGAATCCCGGTGATCGTGGTGGTGAACACCACCTTGGTGTGGCCGCCGATGACGTCGATGACGGCCGGCCCGCCGCCCTTGAACGGGACGTGCAACATGTCGACGCCGGCGGCGAGCTTGAACAACTCGCCGCCGAGATGCTGGAAACTTCCGACGCCGCCGGAGGCATATTGCACTTGCCCGGGTTTCTGCTTGGCGAGCGCGACCAGCTCGGCGACCGATTTGGCCGGAAGCTCCGGATTGACGACGAGCAGGTTGGGGGCGGACGCGACGGTCGCGATCGGGGCAAAGCTCTTGATCGGATCGTAGGGCAGCTTGTAGAGCCAGGGATTGACCGCGTTGACCAGCGAGACCACGAGCAGCGTGTAGCCGTCCTTCGGCGCGTTGGCGGCGAGCTCGCTGCCGATCACACCGCCGGCGCCGCCGCGGTTGTCCACCACGACCTGCTTGCCCAGCCGCGCGCTCAGCTGGGTGGCGATCATACGACCGACGGTGTCGTTGATGGCCCCCGGCGGGAACGGAACGATCAGCCGCACCGGCTTGGTCGGGTACTCCTGCGCCGCGGCCGCCGCCGTGAAGGCCAGCATCAGCCCCACGGTCTTGAGCAACAATGCGTGCATTCGTGGCA
This sequence comes from uncultured Alphaproteobacteria bacterium, assembly GCA_963708765.1. GTDB lineage: Bacteria > Pseudomonadota > Alphaproteobacteria > Rhizobiales > Xanthobacteraceae > VAZQ01. The sequence goes on from CAVPTV010000026.1 coordinate 964, forward strand.
TCACGTCCTCCCGAATTGAGCCGGCTGTCGTCCCCGCGAACGCGGGGACCCATATTGCAGAGCCGCTGGTTATTGGTCCCCGCTTTGCGGGGACGACGATTGAAGGGAGCGCGAGTGCGGCACTCACTCCGCCTTGATGCCGCCCTCCTTCACGACGCGTCCCCATTTGGTCATTTCTTTTTCCATGAAGCCGCCGAACTCGGTCGGGCTCATGCGCACGATCTCGGCGCCCTCGGACGCGAACTGCTTCTGCACCTCGGCCGAGTTCTGCACCTCCTGCACCGCCTTGTGCAGCCGCTCGATGACCGGCGCGGGCGTGCCGGCGGGCGCCACCAGGCCCCACCAGTTGACCGCCTCGTAGCTGGGCACGCCGGCCTCGGCGACGGTCGGGACTTCCGGCAGCACCGCATTGCGCTTGCTGCCGCCGACCCCCAGCGCCTTGAGCTTGCCCGCGCGGATGTGCGGCGTGGTCTGAACCAGCGAGCTGAACAGCAGCTTGGTGTGGCCGCCGATGACGTCGATCATCGCCGGACCGCCGCCCTTGAACGGCACGTGCAGCATGTTGACGCCGGCCTCGAGCTTGAACAGCTCGCCGCCGAGATGCTGGAAGCTGCCGACGCCGGCCGAGGCATATTGCAGCTCGCCCGGCTTCTGCTTGGCAAGCGCGACCAAATCCTTGATCGAGTTGACCGGCAGGCTGGGATTGACGGCAACCACGTTGGGACCGCTGGCGAGCACCGAAATCGGGGCGAACGCCTTGAGCGGATCGTAGGGCAGCTTGTAAAGCCATGGATTGACCGCATGCGCCATCGATATGATCAGGATGGTGTAGCCGTCCTTCGGGGCGCTGGCGGCGAGCTCGGTGCCGACCACGCCGCCGGCACCGGCGCGGTTGTCGACCACGACCTGCTTGCCCAGCCGCTCGCTCAATTGCGTGCCGATCATGCGGCCGACGACGTCGTTGCTGCCGCCCGGCGGGAACGGAATGATCAGCCGTACCGGCTTGTTGGGGTAGTCCTGAGCGGCGACCAGCGTGGTCAGCGCCAGCAACAGGCCGGCGGCCGCGAGCAGCGTTGAGTGCGATTTCGACATGCTTGGTCCTTCCGGTCTTCCTTCCCCCTGGCCTCCCGCGGGGCAAGATACTCGGTCTCGCCGTCGGTTTGCACCAGTGCAATATCATGGCCGGGCACCGCGATGTTGCCTGCCCGCCTGCGCCACAATGTCCTCGTGGAGCGGGCTTTTAGGAGCCGAGCGGCCTCTCTGCGACCGCGAGCGGCGCAACGCCGGCCTTCGCTGCTTCCGTCTGCAACGCCGCGATCTCGGCGGCGCTGTACGGAATACCGCTGCGGCGGCGCTCCTCCTGGTAGCGCCGCTCGGGCTCGCCCGGCATCAAGACCTCGTCGGAGCCTTCCGCGGTCGGGCTCGCGCGCACGCGCTCGATCAGCGTGTCCATGCGGGCGCGATAGTCGCCCGCGGGCACGAACAGGTCGGGCTTCATCGCCAGGAAGAAGTGCCCGACGTCCTGCGGCCGATCGAAGGCCTTGTACTGGTCACCGACGTCGCCGCCATAGGCCGCGCCCGAGATCACGCCGCCGAAAATGTCCATCAGCATGGCGAGGCCCGAACCTTTGTAGCCGCCGATCGGCAGCACCACGCCGCCGAGCGCGGCGGTCGGGTCGGTGGTGGGGCGGCCCGCGCCGTCGAGCGCATAGCCGAGCGGGATTTTCTCGCCGCGCCGCTCGGCGCGGCGGATTTTTCCGCGCGCCGCCACCGCGGGCGACATATCAAGCAGGAACGGCGGATGCTTGCCGGCGGGTGCGCCGGCCGCGAACGGATTGGTGCCGAGCAGCGCCGACCGGGCGCCCCACGGCGGCATTGCGGGCGACGCATTGCTGAACACCAAGGAGATGAAGCCGGCATCGAGCGCTTGCTGCACGTAAGAGGCGGCCATGCCGAAGTGCGTGCTGCGGTGGGCCGAGACGATGCCGATGCCGAGCTCGCGCGCCATGTCGATCGCCTCGCGCATGGCCCGCATCCCGACCACGAAGCCGAAGCCGTCCTGGCCATGGAGCGAGGCCGTCACCGGGGTGACCCGTTGCGGCGCCAGCGCCGGCCGCGGATTGATCAGGCCGCGGCGGAGGCGATCGAGATAGATCGGCAGGCGGCAGAGGCCATGGGTGTCGACGCCACGCAAATCCGCACTCACCAGGCAGCCGGCGACGGTCGCCGCATCCTCGTCGGACAGCCCGTGCGCGATCAGCACGCGCCGGGCGAACGCCTCGGCGGCCTCAGCGGCGGCATAGACGCGGTCGCTTTTGATCGCCTGCGGCACGGACATCAGAGCTTGATCTCCTGCACCTGCTTCGCCCGCGCGGTGCAAGCGCTCAGCAGAAACCCCAGATCCGTGCCGGTCGAGACATAGCGCGCGCCCATGCGGACAAACTCCGCCACCAGGTCGGGCCGCGTGGCCAGCCCGCCGACGCCGCAGTGCTTGCCGTGCTTGCGGCAGGCCGCGATGATGTGCGCATAGGCCTCGCGTACGCGCGGATGATCGTACTGCCCGGGCAGGCCCCAATCGGCCAGCAGGTCGTTGAGGCCGACCAGCACCATGTCGATACCTTCGACCGCGACGATCTCCTCGGTTTGCGCGAGCGTCGCCGCGCTTTCGAATTGCACGATGACCATGGTGGCGTCGTTGAGGGCGGCGTAGGCCTCCGCGGTCGGGAACGAGCGGTAGTGCAGATGCGGCAGGCCACCGGCATTCGAGCGCTCGCCGAGCGGCGCAAATTTCGCCGCCCGCACCACCGCCCTCGCCTCGTCCGCCGAGCGGATGTGCGGCGCGATCACGCCGAGCGCGCCGGCCTCGAGCACCCGGGCGATATAGTCCGGCGTATTGGCCGGCACGCGCACGAACGCGGCGATCCCGACCTCGATGGCAGCCATGCAGATTTGCCCGGTGGTTTCGAGCGAAAAGCTCGAATGCTCGAGATCCACGTAGAGGCTGTCGAAGCCGGCGGTGCGGGCGATGCGGGCGATCGCGATATCGCGCACCAGCCGCACCGTCATCGACGCGACCACCTCGTCGCGCGCGAGCTTGTCCTTGACGTTGTTGCGCAGGATGTCGCTGATTTGCACGTCCCCTCCCTCATCAGGCCTCTTGTCGGCTTTCTTGTTGGGTCTCTTGGCTTGATGCCCGAGCCGGCGTTATTGTCGGTCATACCGCCCATAAAAGTGGCGGGCGTCAACCGAAGGCGAAACTATCCATGAATTACAGCACTGAGTTCAAGTCGATCCGCGACCAAGTGTCCCCCGAGGAATGGCAGGCGCGTCTCGATCTCGCCGCCTGCTACCGGCTGGTCGACGCCTACGGAATGACCGACCTCATCTACAACCACATCACCGCGCGCATCCCCGGCACCGAGGATCACCTGCTGATCAACCTCTACGGGATGCTCTACAAGGAGATCACCGCCTCGAGCCTGGTGAAGATCGACGTCGAGGGCGAGATCATCTGGAAGCCCGACACCGATTACGGCATCAACAAATCGGGCTACGTGATCCACGGGGCGATCCACAAGGCACGCCCCGAGGTCTCCTGCGTGCTGCATACCCACACCCGCGCCGGCATCGCCGTGTCCGCCATGACATGCGGCCTGCTGCCGCTGTCGCAGACCTCGATGCGCTTCGTCGGTCATGTCGGCTACCACGAGTACGAGGGACCGGCGGTCGACCTCGACGAGCGCGAGCGCATCGTCGAGGACCTCGGCCCGCACGACGCGCTGATCATGCGCAACCACGGCCTGCTCACCTGCGGCGCCACCATCCAGCAGGCGTTCAACACCATGTATCAGCTGGAGCTATCCTGCCGCTCGCAGGTCGACGCCATGGCGGCGCGCGCCGAATTGACCATGCCGGGCGAGAACGTGCTGGCGCACACCGCGCATCTCTACCAGCCCGGCACTCGCCGCCCCTACGGCGTGCTCGAATGGCCGGCGATGCTGCGGCTGCTCAAGGCCGAGCAGAAGCGCACGGACTACCCGCCGTATTGGCATTGAGCGCGCGTCTTGCTCGTGCCGACCTTTCCGCATCCGACGCCGCCCGCGCCCGGGCAGACGATCGAGGTCGCACCCGGCATCCTGTGGGTGCGGCTCGCGCTCCCGTTCCGGCTCGATCACGTCAACATCTACCTGATCGAGGACGGCGCCGGCTGGGCGGTGCTCGACACCGGCCTCGATGACGCGACCACGCGCGCCGCCTGGGATGCGCTGCTCGACGGGCCATTGCGCGGGCGGCCGCTGACGCGCGTCCTGGTGACGCACTTATCATCCCGACCACATGGGCCTCGCCGGCTGGCTGTGCGAGCGTTTCGCACTGCCGCTGTTGATGAGCCAGACCGAATACCTCGTCAGCCTCAACATCCATCTCGACCCGGGCGCGCTCAATGCCGAGCCCTATCTGAGCTTCTACCGCTCGCACGGCCTCGATGCCGGCATCACCGAGCGCCTGCTCACCGGCGGCCATCGCTACCTGCGCATGACCTCGGGCCTGCCGCGCACGTTCCGGCGTCTCATCGCGGGTGAAACCTTGCGCATCGGCGGCCGGACCTTCGAGGTGCTCACCGGCGGCGGGCACGCGCCCGAGCAGGTGATGCTGTTCTGTCGGGCCGAGAACCTGCTCCTCTGCGCCGACCAGGTGCTGGCCAAGATCACGCCCAATATCAGCGTGCAGGCGATGGATCCCGAGGGCGATCCGCTCGGCATCTATCTGCGTTCGCTGGCGAGCCTGAAGCGCGACATGCCCGACGGACGCGCTGGTGCTGCCGGGCCACAACCTGCCGTTCGTCGGCCTGCATGGGCGCATCGACGAGCTTGCCGCGCACCACGAGGCGCGCTGCCTCGCCATCGCGCAGGCCTGCCGGCAATCGCCACGCACCACCGCCGACCTGGTGCCGGTGGTGTTCCGGCGTGCGATCGATGATCCGCACCAGATGGGGTTTGCATTCAGCGAGGTGCTCGCCCATGTCAACTACATGCTGCGCGAGCATCGCTTGCAGCCCGTGCCGGGCAGCAGCGGGTACACGGCCTGAGCAATTTCATTGAAAGGGCGCACGCGCCATGTCGTCCCCCTCCCCAAAAACGGCGCCGTATGGCTCCTGGAAGTCGCCGATCACGTCGGACCTGATTGTCGCGCAGTCCATTGCGCTGTCGGACGTGCGGCTCGACGGCAACGACATCTATTGGCTGGAAGGACGGCCGCAGGAGCAAGGCCGCAATGTCGTCGTGCGCGGCGCCGAGGACGGGCGACCGACCGACGTCACGCCGCCGCCCTACAACGCGCGCACGCGCGTGCACGAATACGGCGGCGGATCGTGGACGGTGGTGGATGGAGCCGTCTATTTCTCCAATTTCGCCGACGGTCGCTTGTATCGACTGGCGCGCGGCGCGTCCGAGCCGCAAGCGCTGACACCGGCGCCGCCCGCGCCCGGCCGCGACTGGCGGTTCGCCGACGGCGTGATCGACCATCGCCGCAATTGCTGGATCGGCGTGCGCGAGGACCACACGGTCGAAGGCGAGCCGGTCAACACCATCGTCGCCGTCGATCTCGGCGGGGCCGGCGAGCGAGCCCGGACGCATTCTGGTCAGCGGGCACGATTTCTTCAGCTCGCCGCGGCTGTCGCCCGACGGCAACTGGCTGGTCTGGCTCGCCTGGGATCATCCCAACATGCCGTGGAACGGCACCACGCTCTTCCTCGCTGCGGTGAGCGCTGACGGCACCATCGGCGAGCCGCAGGTGATCGCCGGCGGGCCGGCGGAATCGATCTTCCAGCCCGAGTGGTCGCCCGACGGCAGGCAGGTCGTATTCGTGTCCGATCGCTCCGGCTGGTGGAATCTCTATCGCTACGAGCACGCAACGCGCGCGACGCAGCCACTGGCGCCGATGGAGGCGGAGTTCGGGTTGCCGCAATGGTCGCTCGGCAGCTCGACCTATGCTTTCGCCGGAGCCGGATCGGATCGTCTGTGCCTACTCGGAGGCGGGGCTCGGCCGGCTCGCGGTGCTGGACCTGACCGGCGGCACCCTGCGTCCGCTCGAGACGCCGTTCAGCGAGTTCGGCTCGGTGCGCGCCACCGGCGATCGCGTCGTGTTCCGCGCCGGCGCACCCAATCATCCATCGAGCATCGTCGTGCTCGACCTCGGTTCCGGCCGGCACACCGTCTTGAAAAAGTCGACCGAGCTGCTCGATCGCACGGACTTGCGCGTCGCGGATTACCTCACGCGGGTCGAAAGCATGGAATTCCCGACCACCGGCGGCAACACCGCGTTCGGGCTGTTCTATCCGCCGCACAATCCCGACTATGCGTCCCCTGCCGGGGAGCGGCCGCCGTTGCTGGTGAAGGTCCACGGCGGGCCCACCTCGGCGGCATCGAGCACGTTGAGCCTCGGGCATCCAATATTGGACCAGCCGCGGCATTGCGGTGCTCGACGTCAACTACGGCGGCAGCACCGGGTTCGGCCGTGCCTACCGCGACCGCCTCCACCTCACCTGGGGCGTGGTCGACGTCGACGACTGCGTCAACGGCGCCAAGTTCCTCGCGGCGCAGGAACGGGTCGACCACCGGCGCTGCGTCATCAGCGGCGGCAGCGCCGGCGGCTACACCACCTTGGCGGCGCTGACGTTCCGCGACTTCTTCCAGGGCGGCGCCAGCTATTTCGGCGTGAGCGACGTCGCCGCGCTGGCGCGCGACACCCACAAGTTCGAATCGCGCTATCTCGATTGGCTGATCGGGCCCTATCCGCAGGAGGAGGCGCGCTATCGCGAGCGCTCGCCGCTCTATCACGCGGATCGGCTGTCGAAGCCGGTGATCTTCTTCCAGGGCGACGAGGACGCCGTCGTGCCGCCGAACCAGGCCGAGGCCATGGTCGAGGCGCTCCGCCGCAGCGGCAATCCGGTCGGCTATTTCCTGTTTGCCGGCGAGCAGCACGGCTTCCGCAAGGCCGGCAACATCCAGCGCTGCCTGGATGCCGAGCTGTACTTCTACGCGACCGACGTGTTTCGAACCGGGCTGACGTTCTAACCGCGCTACGCACGTGCGTCCGCCGCCGCCAATGCCGCCAGCAGCCTGTGCGGCGTCAGCGGCGTCTCGGTGAGCTCGACACCGAGGCCGCGCAAGGCGTCGTTCACCGCGTTGAAAATGGCGGCCGGCGGCGCGATGGCGCCGCCCTCGCCCACCCCCTTGATGCCGTATTCGGTGTTGGGCGACGGCGTCTCGATATGGTGGATGGCAATGTGCGGCACGTCGGTCGCGGCGGGCAGCATGTAGTCCGCCAGCGTCGACGCCAGCGGCTGGCCGTTGGCATCGAAGCGCATCTCTTCGAGCAGCGCGGTTCCGATGCCCTGCGCCGCCCCGCCCAAGGTCTGCCCCTCGACGATCATCGGGTTCACCATCGTCCCGCAATCCTCGACGATGACGTAGTCGAGAAACTCGATGGCGCCGAGCATGCGGTCGATCTCGACCACGACCGCATGCGTGCCGTAGCTGTATTGGCCGCTGTCGACCTTCGGCTTGAACCCGCCGGTGGTCTCCATGCCGCCGGGATCGACGCCGGGCGGCAAGCGCTGCGGATGCAGGTACCAGGTGACGGCGAGGTCGCGCACCGCGATGTCGCCGGACGGGCCGTAGAACACGCCGTCACGCAGCGTGACATCCGCCGCCGTGCATTGCAGAAGATGCGCGGCGATCACGGCGAGCCGCGCCTTCAGCGTCCGGCACGCCCGCACCACCGCGCCGCCCGCCATGGTGATCGAGCGCGACGCGTAGGTGCCGGTGGAATAGGGCGTCAGGGCGGTATCGCCGAGCACGACCGCGATATTGGCGATCGGAATGCCCAGCACCTCGTGGGCGATCTGGGCCAGCGACGTTTCCATTCCCTGGCCGTGGGAATGCACACCCACGCGGATTTCGAGCCCGCCGTCGGGCGTGAACCGAACCGCCGCCTGCTCGTGACCCGGCGCGAACGGATAGCCGGCGGCGGCGAACAGTGCGGTCCCGTGCGCGGTCATCTCGATATAGTTGGCGAACCCGACGCCGATCAGCTTGCCGTCCACCGGCTGCGCCTGCCGGGCGCGGATCGCCGGCAGGTTCACGCGCTCGCGCGCGATGTCGAGGCTCTTGCGATAGTCGCCGCTGTCGTAGCTGCTGCCGGTCACGCTGACGAACGGCATGGCGGTGGCCGGCACGAGATTGTCGCGCCGCACGTCGCAGGGCTCGCGCCCGACCGCCCGCGCGATCGCATCGATGGTCAGCTCGATCGCGAAGCAGATGCCGGTGCGGGCGACCCCGCGGTAGGGCACGATCGGCGGCTTGTTGGTCGCCACGCTGGAGGTGCGCGCCCGGTAGGCCGGGACGAGGTAAGGACCGGGCAGAGCTCGCCCGGCCATCGTGGCCTCGAGACACGAGGTGAACGGCCACACCGAATAGGCGCCGGCATCGACGGTGATGTCGGCATCGACCCCGAGCAACCTCCCCCGCTCATCCGCATAGGCGGTGACGACATAGTGATGCTCGCGGCAATTGGCACCGGAGATCAAGTGCTCCCGGCGGTCCTCGATCCAGCGGAACGGCGTCTTGAATTTCAGCGCGAGCCAGGCGACACAGAGCTCCTCCGGCTGCAGCACGCATTTGTAGCCGAAGCCGCCACCCACGTCGGGAGCAATCACGCGCACGCTGCCTTGCGCGATCCCGAGATGCTCGGCGATCGCGGTGCGGATCATGTGCGGCACCTGGGTCGAGGTATGGACCACGAGCTGGCCGGTCCGTTCCTCCCAGTGCGCCACCACCGCCTTGCCCTCGAGCGGGTTCATCACCTGCCGCGCCGTGCGATACTCGCGCCGCACGATCACAGGCGCGCTCGCCGCAATCTCCGCGATTCCCTTGTCGAACGTGGTCTGCAGGAACAGATTGTCCTTCCACTCCTCGTGCACCAGCGCGACGGGCGCATCGCGCGCCGCGATCGCATCGACCACGGCCGGAAGCTCGTCGAGGTCCAGCTTTACGCGCTCTGCGAGGTCCTCGGCCTGCGCGCGCGTCGCCGCGACGCACATGGCGACGGCTTCACCGACGAAGCGGACCTTGCCCTGGGCCAACGGGGGATAGTCGGACGACTTGAAGCCGGGCAGCCCGAGCTTTGCCTGCACCGACCGGACGTCGAGGTCCGCGCGCGCAAACACCGACGCTTCGGACCCAGGCGGCTTGCACACGGAGCGGATACGCGCGTGCGCCACGGGGCTGCGCAGGAACGCGACCTCCTGCATGCCCGGCAGCGCGATGTCGCCGACGTAGCATCCCAGGCCGCGCAGCAACCGGGCATCTTCCTTGCGCAGGACGCTTGCGCCGATGCCCTGACCTTTTCGATCTACACCGCCCATTCCGTTGTCCCGATCAGATCAGGGATGGACGCGCGTGTTCCCCACTCGGCGGCCCGAGATCATTTCTTGATCAGCGGGCAATCCGATTCGGCAAGTGGGCGGAACACGTCAGTGCCGGCGAGCGTTTCCTGTACCTTCTCCAGGTCCCACGGATTGCTCGAACTCGCCGGGGCGGCGGACCTCGACCAGGTACATGTCGTGCACCAGCCGGCCGTCCGGTCGGATCGTACCATTGCGGATCACGGCGTCGCTGACCGGCATCTCGCGCATCTTGTCGGCGACCTTGGTCGTATCCAGGGATTTGGCCGCGTCGACGGCGCGCAGATAGTGTCGCACGGCGGAATAGACGCCTGCTTGCCCCATCGTCGGCATCGCCTTGTGGCGCGCGAAGAACTTCTGCGCAAAGGCGCGGCTGGTATCGTCGTAATTCCAGGTGAAGCCGGTGATGTAGGTCAGCCCCTGGGCGATATCCAACCCCATGCTCTTCACGTCGGTCAGGAACGTCGCCGGGGCAACAAAGTTGATGCCGGCCTTCTGCAGCCCGAACTCATTGGCAGACTTCAGCGTGTTGACGATGTCGTTGCCGCCGCTCGCCACCACGACGCCACGCGCCTTCGAGGCCTGCGCCGCGAGGATCAGCGAGCTGAAGTCCTGCATTCCGACCGGATGCTTGACCGAGCCGAGCGTCTTGCCGCCCATCTGGTCGATGGCCTTGCGGAAATCTGCTTCGAGCGCGTGCCCGAAGGCATAATCGGCCGTGATGAAGAACCAGGAGTTGAGCTTTTTCTTGGTCAAAGCCTTCACCAGACCGTAGGAGTTCGAATAGGTGTCCCACATCCAATGGAAGGACGTCGGCGCGCAGCTCTTGCCGGTGAGCGCAAGCGAACCGGCCGTGCTGGTGATGTTGATCTTCTTGAGGGTGCGGGCGATTTCCTGCACCGCGAGCGCGGTACCGGAATTGGGCATGTCGACGATCAGCTGCACGCCCTCGGTGTCGTACCAGCGGCGGGCGACCGACGAGGCGATGTCCGGTTTGTTCTGGTGATCGCCGCCGACCGCCTTGACCGGCTTGCCGAGAACGCTGCCGCCCAGCTCCTCGATCGCCATCCCGGCCGCAGCCAGCGAGCCGGGGCCGCTCTGATCGGAGAAGTTGCCCGCCATGTCGTTGAGCACGCCGACCGTTACGGATTGCGGCTCGGACTGGGCATAGGCGACCGTGACGGCGCAGGCCAACACGCATGCTGCTGAGATGATGGCACGTAGGGTCATGGCTCTCCCCCATCGTCGGCGAAACAAGATTCATTCGTATGCTAACAATCGATCCGGGCCTGTCAACGGCGCAACATTCGGCGCGCTGCCTGGATGCCAGCTGCGACCGACATGTTTCGGACCGGTCTGACGTTCTGGCCCACAGGCTGGATGGAGACGCCCGGCACGGCGAAGAAGACCGTACGACCATGGAACCCGGCCGCCGGAATATCGTTAAAAGAGGTGGCGAAAGTCGCTTCGGAGGTTCGCCATGAAGCTCGCCAGCTTTGTGACTGCGGCCATGATTGCGTTCGCCGCCGCCACGCTCATCCTCGCATCCACGACGACGGCCGATGCGCAACGCCCCGGCGTGCGATGCGTGCACGGCGGGTATCTGGACGGCCGATGGTATTGCAACGTTGTGCGGCGCACTCTCGGCCCGAATTGGCGGACGAAGTTACGAGCCGAGGGCCGCTCCCGGCCGTGAACAGCTGCGAGCCGCTACCGCTCAATACCGATAGTCCTCGATCTTGAGCAGCGGGAACGCGCTCAGCACGTGCGGCGCGTTGGCCGGCGCCGCGGCGTGCAGATAGGAGCGGTCGAGCTCGGCGAAGCTCGCCACGCCGAGCAGGCCGAGGCAGCGCTGCACCTCGTCCTCCAGCAGCTCGAGCAGCCGCACCACGCCGGCCTGGCCGGCGGCCGCCGAGCGCGAAGCACTGCATGCGGCCCATGCCGACCAGATCGGCGCCGATGGCGATCGCCTTGACGATGTCGGTGCCGCGGCAGATCGAGCCGTCGACCATGACCTTGGCGCGGCCGGCGACGGCGTCGACCACCTCCGGCAGCACGTCGAGCGAGCCGCGGCCGTGATCGAGCTGGCGGCCGCCGTGGTTCGACACGTAGATCCAGTCGACCCCGTGGTCGAGCGCGATCCTGGTGTCCTCGGCGGTGGCGATGCCCTTGAGCGACGAGCGGGATCTTGAACTTCTGCTTGATGCGCTCGACCGTGCGCCAGTCGAGCGCGGCCTGGAAGGCGCGGCCCTGCACCCGCCGCCGCCCGGCGGTCACGAAGCGCTTGGCGATGTCGCGCTCGCGCCGGCTGTAATGGGCGGTGTCGACGGTCAGGCAGAACGCCGCGTAGCCGTGCGCGATGGCGCGCTCGACGTGATCGTCGACCCAGGCCTCGTCGCCGCGCACGTAGAGCTGAAAGAGGCGCAGCGCATCGGGCGCCGCCGCGGCCAGCTCCTCGAGCCCGGGATCGCAGACCGAGCTGAGCATGTGGCCGGCGCCGAACTCCCCGACGCCGCGCACCACCGAGGTGGCGCCCGCGGGGTGAAAGCTTTCCAGCGAGCCGACCGGCGCCAGCACCACCGGCAGGCGCAGCTTGCGCCCGAACTCGTTCACCGACGCATCGACCTTGCTGACGTCGCGCAGCACCCGCGGCCGGAACGCGATCTGGTCGAGCGCCATGCGGTTGCGCCGCAGCGTGGTCTCGCTTTCGACCCCGCCGACGATGTAGTCCCAGTCGTTCTGGTTCAGGTTCTGCCGGGCCTTGGCGACGATCTCGTGCAGATTGAGAAGGTCGCTCGGATTGGCCGGCGTGTCGTGGACGGACGCTTGCTGGGGATGCGCGTTCTTGCATGAAGGACCGGTCGGGCTGGCGGGAGGGACCGAGAGGCTCGTACGAGGCGGTCATGATGCTCGCACCGGCGATCGGTCGTCAACCAGGCGCAGACTTGCTAGGTTCTGGCGGCGCAACAGCAAGGGGGTTGTCGGTGACTGACTCGTCGTCCGCGCCGGTCCGCCTCGTCGTCATGGAGGGCGACGGCATCGGCCCGGAAATCACGGCCGCGACGCTGGCGGTGCTGCGCGCAGCCGACCGCGCGTTCGGCCTGGGTCTCTCGTTCACGCCCGTGCACCATCGGCCTGGCGGCGTTGCGCGCGCAGGGCACCACCCTGCCCGCCGCCGCGGTCGACGCCGCCAAGAGCCGCCGACGGCGTCATCCTCGGGCCGGTGTCGCACAACGACTATCCGCCGGTCGCCGAAGGCGGCATCAATCCGTCGGGCGCATTGCGCACAGCGCTCGATCTGTTCGCCAATATCCGTCCGGCGCGCAGCCGCGGCGGCTTTCCGCCGCGCTGCGGCTCGCCGGTCGATCTCGTGGTCGCGCGCGAGAACACCGAAGGCTTCTACGCCGACCGCTCGATGTTCCTGGGCTCGGGCGAGTTCATGCCGACGCCCGACCTCGCGCTCTCGGTGCGCAAGATCACGCGCGCCGGCTCGACCCGGATCGCGGAGGCGGCCTTCACGCTCGCCATGCGACCGCCGCAGGAAGGTGACGGCGGTGCACAAGGCCAATGTGCTGCGGGTGTCGGACGGGCTGTTTCTCGAATGCGTGCGCGCGGTCGCTGCCCGCTTTCCCGCAGGTGCAATACGAGGAGCGGATCATCGACGCGATGGCGGCGCTGCTGGTGCGCGACGCCAGCGCGTTCGACGTGATCGTCACCACCAACATGTTCGGCGACATCCTGTCCGATCTCGCCGTCCGAGATCAGCGGCAGCCTCGGGCTCGCCGCCTCGCTCAATGCCGGCGACCGAGCACGCGGTCGCGCAGGCCCAGCACGGCTCGGCGCCCGATATCGCCGGGCAGGACCGCGCCAATCCGGCCTCGCTGATCGGCTCGGCCGCCATGCTGCTCGCCTGGCTCGGCGAGCGGCGCAAGGACGGAGCGATTGACGCGCGCCGCCGACGCCATCGAGGCGGCGCTCGACCGGGCGATCGCCACGCCCGAATGGCGCACGCGCGACCTCGGCGGCCCGCTCGGCACCAAGGCGTTCGGCGAGCGCGTGGCGGCGTTGGTGAAGGAAGCGCCGCCTGAGGGGCGGTTCTCAGAGAGCGCATCTCGATCGTCTTGCGCCAATCTCTCGGTCGTCATTCCGGGACGGCCCGAAGGGCCGGGCCCGGAATCCTAACCATTGTCTCGGGTTATGGATCCGGGCTCGCGCCTTGGCGCGCCCCGGAATGACAGCTGATGGTTCTACGCCAGCAGAAAGCGCTCCTAGGCGTCCTTGGGCCGGTGGCGGCGCACCGCTTCCGGATTGGTGGAATCGGTGCCCATGTAGATGCCGCGCTCCCAGGTGCGCTTGAGCGGATCGGCGACCGCGAGCTGCATGCGGCCGATCTTCTCGATCTCGATCTCGACCGACTCGCCGTCCTGCAGCGCGCCGAGGCCCTCGTGATTGGTGCCGCAGGCGATCAGGTCGCCCGAGTTCATGGTCATCACCGTGGTGGCGAACTCGACCAGCGCAGGAACGCGATGCTCCATGTCGTCGGTGTTGTAGTTGTGACGCAGCTGCCCGTCGTTCCAGAAGCGCACGATGAGATCGTTGGGGTTCTCGATCTCGTCCGCCGTGGTGATGCAGGGACCGATCGGCGCGAAGGTGTCGAAGGATTTTCCGAGCCAGCTGGTCAGCGGCGTCGCCGGCCAGGTCCGGCGGCCCTGCTCGCGCGCGGAGACGTCGATCATCGAGGTGTAGCCGAACACGGCGCGGCGCCAGTCGGCGGCCTTCACCATCTTGGCCGGCCCCTTGATCACCAGCGCGAGCTCGGCCTCGTGCATGAAGATCCACGGCACCGTGAATTCCGGCAGCATGATGGTATCGCCAGGCCCGACCACGGCGTCCGGGTTCTTCATGAACATGTTGAGCGGGCGCGCTTCGCGCTGGGCGTGCTCCCAGTAATTGGCGATGCAGGCGAGGATCTTCCCCGGCCGCGGCAGCGGCGGGCGCAGGCGCACCGCGCCGGGCGGGATGGCCTCGCCGTCGGCGGCGCGGCGCTCCAGCAGCGGACGCAGCCGCTCGAAGTCGTCGATGATGCCCTGCATGGTGAGCTGCGGCGTGTAGGCGAGCTTGACCTGCTCGGCGATGCTCACCACGCCCACGATCGGTCAGCAGGCCCGGAAGAACCTCGCCGGCTGCCGGCGGCCTGAAACAGCACCAGCCTCAAAGTACCGCCCCGCTCGCGTCGTCGATCAGGTGCATGTTGTCGAGGTTGGCCGCGAGCTTCATGCGGACGCCCTCGCGCGCGCCGGCATTCGGGCTCGACCCGCCCGCACACCTCGATGCCCGCGATGGTGAAGAACACCAGCGTCTCCATGCCCATCGGCTCGGTGACCTCGATCATGGCGTCGATGGTAGCGCGAGCGCTTGCTCGCCGTTCGGCTTGGCCTCGGTCAGGTGCTCGGGGCGCAGCCCGAAGGTGAGCCCGTCGCGTCCGACATGCGGCCGGTAGCGCGCGACGCGCGCCGCCGGCACCGGCAGCACGATCTCGTCGCTGAGGCGCACCCGCAGCGCGCCGTCCGCCTGCTTCCAGCCGGCACGGAATGAAGTTCATCGCCGGCGAGCCGATGAAGCCGGCGACGAAGCGGGTCGCGGGCGCGTGGTAGAGATCGTTCGGCGCGCCGATCTGCTCGATCGTGCCGCGGTTCATCACCACCACGCGGTCGGCCAGCGTCATCGCCTCGACCTGGTCGTGGGTGACGTAGACCGTGGTGGTGCGCACCTTCTGGTGCACGCGCTTGATCTCGGTGCGCATCTGCACGCGCAGCTTGGCGTCGAGGTTCGACAGCGGCTCGTCGAACAGGAACACCTTGGGATTGCGCACGATCGCGCGGCCCATGGCGACGCGCTGGCGCTGGCCGCCGGAGAGCTGGCGCGGCTTGCGGTCGAGCAGCTCGGTGATGTCGAGGATGCGGGCGGCCTCCTGCACGCGGCGCGCGATCTCGTCCTTCGGGTAGCGCTTGAGCCGCAGCCCGAACGACATGTTCTCGTACACGGTCATGTGCGGGTAGAGCGCGTAGTTCTGAAACACCATCGCCATGTCGCGGTCCTTCGGCGGCACGTCGTTGACCACCTCGCCGTCGACCGCGATCTCGCCGGCGCTGATGTCCTCGAGCCCGGCGATCATCCGCAGCGTCGTCGACTTGCCGCAGCCGGACGGGCCGACCAGCACCACGAATTCCTTGTCGGCGATGTCGAGGTCGATGCCGCGCACCGCCTCGGTGTCGTCGAAGCGCTTGACCACCTTGCGAAGCGAGACCTGCGCCATGGCTTCGATCAGCCCTTGGTGGCGCCGGCGGTGAGGCCGGCGATGTAGTAGTCCATCAGGAAGGCGTAGATGATCAGCGGCGGCGCGGCGCCGAGCAGCGCGCCGGTCATGATCTGACCCCAGTTGAACACGTCGCCCTTGATCAGCGAGGTGATGATGCCGACCGGCAGCACCAGCTGGTCGGCCGAGGTGGTGAAGGCGAGCGGATAGAGGAACTGCGCCCACGACACCGTGAAGGCGAAGATGGTCGCGGCGATCAGGCCGGGCAGCGCCACCGGGATGAACACGCGGGTCAGGATCTGCCGGTAGTTGGCGCCGTCCATCAGCGCCGCCTCGTCGAGCTCCTTCGGGATCGAGGCGAAGTAGCCGATCATGATCCAGGTGCAGAACGGCACCGTCAGCGTCGGATAGAGGATCAGCAGCACCCACCAGCGATTGATCAGCTGGATGTCGGTCCAATCTCGTTGAACACCGCGAACATCTTGAACAGCGGGAGGAACAGCAGCGTCTCGGGAATGAGGTAGGTCAGGAACACGCCGGTCGCGAGCGTGGCCGAGCCCCAGAACCTCATGCGCGACAGCGCGAAGGCGGCCGGCACGCTGATCAGCATGGTGATGGTGACCACGATGACCGAGACCAGCGCCGAGTTGCGGAAGAAGGTGAGGTATTGCGACGAGGTCGAGCAGCTCGATGTAGTTGCCGAGCGTCGGATTGTAGACCCACCACGGATTGGTCGCC
Source organism: uncultured Alphaproteobacteria bacterium (assembly GCA_963708765.1). GTDB lineage: Bacteria > Pseudomonadota > Alphaproteobacteria > Rhizobiales > Xanthobacteraceae > VAZQ01. The sequence goes on from CAVPTV010000026.1 coordinate 17,481, forward strand.
GCCGAAATCTCCGCGCTGGTCTTGAGCGAGGTGATGAACATGTAGATCGGCGGCATCAGGAAGAAGATCGCGAACAGCACCAGGAAGAAATACGACCAGCGCAGCGCCCAGCGGCGGTCGCGGCTCATGCTGCCGTATCTGGTCGGCGCACGCGGGATGCTCGTCGCTGATCACGGCGGCGATCGGCCATCACACCTCGCTCCCGCGCCGGTTGATGTCGCGCAGGATGAAGACCGCGGCGACCGCGAGGATCGGGATCATGAACAGCGAGACCGCGGCGCCGAGCGGGATGTCGCCGCCCTGGATGCCGAGCCAGAACGACCAGGTGGCGAACACGTGGGTCTGGTCGATCGGCCCGCCGGCGGTGATGATGCGCACGATGTCGAAATTGGCGAAGGTGACGATCAGCGAGAACAGCGCGGTGATGGCGATGATGTTGCGCATCATCGGCAGCGTCACGTACCAGATGCGCTGCCACCAGTTGGCGCCGTCGATCGCGGCCGCCTCGTAGAGCTGCTCGGGCACCGATTTGAGCGCCGCCAGATACATGATCATGAAGAACGGCGCGCCGATCCACACGTTGATCAGGATCACCGAGAAGCGCGCCCAGTAGACGTCGCCGGTCCACGCGATCGGATCGATGCCGAACAGCGCCAGCACCCAGTTGAAGGCGCTGTAGGACGGATCGAACAGCCAGAGCCAGGCGAGGCAGCTCATCGCCGGCGGGATCACCCACGGCACCAGCAGCATGCCGCGCCACTTGCGCTGGCCCTTGCTCGGAATGTTGTGCACGAAATGCGCGACGATGAAGCCGATCAGCGCTTTGAAGATGACCGCGGTGATGGCGAAGATGCAGGACTGCTTCACCACCATCCAGAAGGTTTCGCGCTTGAACAGGAAGAAGAAGTTGCCGAAGCCGACGAAGCGCTCCATCGACTTGTTCAGCGTCGACAGGTGCAGCGAATAGAACGCGGGATAGATCACCAGGAGCGCGATCAGCAGGATGAGCGGCAACGTCATCAGGAACGCGATCGTGGACTTGCGCTGCATCGCCCGGCGAAAGCCGGTGCGCTTGCGCGCGATGCCGCCATCGCCGGCGTTTCCAATGCCGCGTCGACCATCGTCACCTCCCAGGGATCAGAAGTCGGTGATCAGCAATCGGTGGCCGGCAATCGAGCCGGCTCCGATTCTCTGACCACCGCCCGCTGAATACCGGCTCGCTTATCACGGCGCGTCAGCCGCGCATGCTCAGCCGCGCATGAAGCCTTCGAGCTCGCCCTCGGCCCAGGCGAGCGTCCTCGGCATCGCTTCGCCCTTGACGATCCGGACCACCATCTTGGTCATGATCGCCTGGGTGTAGATCTGATGGGCGATCTTGGGCGGCGCCGGGCGCGGCCGCGACCGAGAGGATCTGGTGGTTGTGCGGGTTCGGATAGTGGTAGAGCGTGCCCTTCGGCGGCCCTTCCTCGGCCCAGACCTTGAACGTGGTGAGCTTCTCGAACGCCGGCAGGTCGTAGCCGGCGCTCGCCACCACCATCTTCTCGACCGCGGACGCGGTCGAGAGATGCAGCAGCAGGTCCTTGGCGGCGGTCTTGTTCCTGCCGAAGTTCCAGATGCCCCAGAAGTACGGCAGGAACGGCGCGTAGCGGCCGGCCGGTCCGGACGGCATGCCGTGGGTCCAGCATTGCTCGGCCACCTGCGGCGCGTCGCGCTTGGCGACCGCCCAGGCGCTCGGCGGGTTCATGATCAGCGAGCCCTTGCCGGAGATCAGGTACTTGTTGTTCGAGGCGTTGTCCCAGGCCGGCGCATCCGGCGGCAGCCATTGCGCCAGCTTCACGTAGTATTCGAGCGCCTGGCGCACCTTGTCGGACTTGACCGTGATGGTGCCCTTGGCGTCGACCAGCGCGGCGCCGAACGACTGGAAGATCGCGCCGGCGGTGTCGACATTGTCCTCCGGCGTGCCGAGCCCGATGCCGAACGGATTGCCGCCCTTGTGGCAGGCCTCGGCGGCCTTGAGCATGGCGTCGAGCGTCCAGGCCTCCGCCTTCGGCGGGCTGCCGGCCGGATACATCGCCTGCACGTCGATGCCGGCATGCTTCTTCAGCAGGTCGATGCGCGAGCACGGCCCCTTGATCTGGCTGCCGACGCAGGCCGGCACCGCGATCCAGCGGTTGTTGGCGCGGCCGAGATATTCGACGGTCTTGTTGACGTCGCCGTTCTGCTTGATCAGCTCGGTCATGACGTCGTCGACCGGCTCCAGGCTCTGCGAGCGGCCATGCGGCTCCCAGGTCGGGAACGCCATGATGTCGTGGCCCGAGCGCGCCTGCTGCTCGGCCGCGATGGTCAGGAGGTTCTTGTGGCCTTGCGAGGTGATGTAGTCGATCGTGACCTCGACCTTGTTCTTCGCGCCCCATTCCTGGCAGAGCGTCGGTCGATGCGTTGTTGGCGCCGGGCACCCAGTGGTCCCAGAAGCCGATCGCCAGCTTGCCGCCGGCCTGCGAGTGGCTGACATGGGGCATCGCGATGGCGGCGCGTCGACGGCGGCGGTCGTCGCCAGGAAACGACGGCGCGTCAGTCTGCTCTCGAGCATGAGGCAGTCCTCCCGTTGGTTTCCGCGCGGACGCCGCCGCGTTGTTGTACAGCCGTCGAACGCGAGTTGACGGCCGCTCGGCTTCACGTCCGTGACTGGAGCGAAGCTTAGATCAAAGTCGCGGCGTTTGTCAGGGTAGATTTTGGCGCAGATGACGCATCGCGGCACGACATGCCTTGACGTCGTCCCGCGCGGAAGCGGCGACCTATGCCGAGCGGTTGGTCATGGCCTCACCTAGCGGGCCGATGCCGATCAGTCATGCCGCCGCACATGGCGACGGCGCGGGCGGGAACCGACTGCAGGTCGAGCCGCAGCGTCAGGCAGAACGCCGCGCCGCCGCTGCGCAGGAACGAGCCGAGCGGCGTCGTCACGACGCGGTAGCCGCGCTCTTCGAGCTCGGGCGCGCAGCGCGGTCGCTGCAGCCCGACATCACCAGGGTGTTGCCGAGGCAGACCGCGTTGGCGGCGAGCCGGCTGGCGTCCTCGATCCCGATCTCGATGCGCTGGTGCGGCGGCGACGCGGTCGCGGATCATGCGCCCGTCCCGCCGCGCGTGAAGGCCTCCGGAACGTACATGACCTCGCCGCCGCGGCAGCGGGCAGAGCGCGGTGTCCATGTGATAGAAGCGCGCGTCGGCGAGCTCGAGCGCGATCACCTCCTGGCCGAACATGTCCTCGACCGCGTGCCGCGCGGCGGCGTCGGAGCGCGGGCCATAGCCCATCCAGAACAGCTTGCGGGCGCGGTCCCAGACGCAGTCGCCGGCGCCTTCGAGCACGACATCGTCCGGCAGCTTGCGCACCGCATCGACCAGGCCGCGCGCCTGCAGCGACCGGAACGCCGCCTCGAAATGCGGCTCCTCGCGCTGGCGCTCGGGATGGCGGAAGCGCGCCAGCAGCACCTGGCGGTCCAGCACCACCGCCGCGTTGGCGGTGAAGACGAGATCGGGCACGCTCGGGCGCCGGCGGCACCAGCTCGATCGCCGCGCCGAGCTCGGTCAGCGTCGCGATGCAGCGCCGTTCCATTCCCGCCGCGATGCCGCGGCATGCGCGCGCTCGTCGCTCGCCCAGCTCTGCGGGTCCATCCACGGATTGATGGCGTAGCTGACCGCGAAGTGCTCCGGCCGGCACATCAGGAAGCGCGCGCGGGGTCTGATCAGCGTCATCGGTCGCATCCTTCCCAAACAAGTCTTCAGGCCGCGGCCCGCCGCGGCCGCGAGCCGTCGAGCTCGTGCACGACCTCCTCGAAGCGATCGAGCGCCCAGTCGAGGTCGTCGCGCGCGATGACCAGCGGCGGCGCCAGGCGCACGACGGTGCGGTGCGTCTCCTTCGACAGCACGCCCTTCGTCGAGCAGCCGCTCGCAGGCCTCGCGCGCGCTGGCGATCGCCGGATCGATCTCGGCGCCGACCCACAGGCCGCGGCCGCGCACCTCCTTGAGCGCCGGGCTCTTGATCGCGCGCAGGCGCTCGAGCATGTGGGCGCCGAGCACGCGGCTCTTCTCCACCAGCGCCTTCGTCGCGGATCACGTGCAGCGCTTCGAGCCCGACCGCGGCGGCGAGCGGATTGCCGCCGAAGGTCGAGCCGTGCGAGCCCGGCGTGAACACGTCCATCAGCTCGCGGCGGCCGACGAAGGCCGACACCGGCAGCACGCCGCCGCCCAGCGCCTTGCCGAGGATCGAGCCCGTCCGGCCGGATGCCCTCGTGCTGGAACGCGAACCAGGCGCCGGTGCGGCCGAGCCCGGACTGCACCTCGTCGAGGATCAGCAGCACGTTGTGCGCGTCGCAGATGCGGCGCAGCCCGGCGAGATAGCCCGCCGGCGGCACGATGATGCCGGCCTCGCCCTGGATCGGCTCGACCAGCACGGCCGCCGTCTCGGGCGTGATCGCGCGCTCGATGGCGGCGAGATCGCCGAACGGCACCGCGCGGAAGCCGGGCGTGAACGGCCCGAAGCCGTCGCGATAGTCGGGCTCGGTCGAGAACGAGATGACGGTGGTGGTGCGGCCGTGGAAGTTGCCGTTGGCGACGATGATCTCGGCGCGGTCGCGGGCGATGCCCTTGACGCGGTAGCCCCAGCGGCGCGCGGCCTTGATCGCGGTCTCGACCGCTTCGGCGCCGGTGTTCATCGGCAGCGCGGCGTCGAGCCCGGTGAGCTTGCAGAGCTCCTCGAGGAACGGCCCGAGCCGGTCGTTGTAGTAGGCGCGCGAGGGCACCGCGAGGCGCTGCGCCTGCGCCTCGAGCGCCGCCAGGATGCGCGGATGGCGCGTGGCCGTGGCTGGCCGCCGAATAGGCGCTCATCATGTCGACGTAGCGCCGCCCGGCGGTGTCCCACAGATAGGCGCCCTCCCCGCGCGCCAGCACGACCGGCAGCGGCGCGTAGTTGTGGCGCGCTGTATCGGGTCTCGAGATCGATCGCTTTCATGACACTCTCCCACTGCGGCACTATCTCGAATCTATGTCGCGGCCGCAACTTGTGCGGCGGAAGTGGAACCGGGAGACGGCGGATTCGGCGGTGGGGACGGTTCGGCGCGACCGAAACGGCGGGTTGTTAATCTTTGAGCCTCAGCTCAGCTTGCGCCCGAGCAGCGATTCCGGATAGCCGGCGAAGCGGCGGATCGGGCGCAGCGCCACGTGGCTGACGATGCGGCGCAACGCCGAGACTGGGATCGTCGATCAGCTCGTTGGTGAGCTCCTCATAGGCCGCGAGATCGGCGCAGACGAAGCGCGCCATGTAGTCGACGGTGCCGCTGACCTCCCAGCATTCGACCACGTCCTCGATCGCGGCCAGCCGCTTCTCGAAGCGTGCGACTATTGGCATGCTTCTCCAGGACGATCTCGGCAAAGACGTTGACCGGCCGCGACAGCCGGGCGAGCTCGACCACCGCCTGATAGCCGGCGATGACGCCCGCCGTTTCCAGCCGGCGCACCCGCTCGAGGCGTCGCGCGCGGCGACAAGGCCGACCGTCTCCGCCAGCTTCTGGATGGTCGAGCGTCCGTCGCGCTGGAGCGCCGCGAGAATCTTGACGTCGATGCGGTCCAGTGCGGGCGGGCGCTTTGCGGCCATGGACGTCCGAAGCCTCAGTCGAGCGCCTCATCCTTCACCGGAACGGTATAGTTGAGTCCCAGCCGGCCGCCATCGGCATAAATGGTCTGGCCGGTGATGTAGCTGGCGTCGTCCGACGCCAGGAACACCGCGACCGCGGCGATCTCGTCGGGGTCGCCGATGCGGCCGAGCGGCGTGCGCGAGAGGAGCCGCCGTTTCGCCTCCCGGTCGGTCGCGACCGCCTTGAGGATGTCGGTCATGATCGAGCCGGGCCCGATGGCGTTGACCCGGATGCCATGGGGCGCGAGCGCCAGCGCCATCACCTTGGTGAGCTGGTCGAGCCCGCCCTTCGACACGCAGTACGGCGCGTGGTTGGGGATCGCCACCTCGGCGTTGATCGAGCTCATGTTGATGATGGTGCCCGGCGGCCTGCCGGCCTTGACCTGATCGACCATCCGCCGCGCCGCCGCCTGCCCGACCAGGAATGCGCCCTTCAGGTTCACCCGCAGCACGCGATCGAAATCGGCCTCCTTCGAGGTCGAGGAACTCGGCGGCGTGGATGATGCCGGCGTTGTTCACCAGGATGTCGAGATTGCCGAAGGCGCGGCAAGTCTCGGCGACCAGGTTCTCGGCCGCGCGCGCGTCGCCCACGTCGGTCGCGACGAACCGGCATTTGGCTTGGCCGAGCGCGCTCGCGGCCGCCTCGCCCGGCGCCGCGGTCGACATCGGCGATGACGACGCTGGCGCCCTCGGCGACGTAACGCTTGGCGATGGCGAGCCCGATGCCGTGCGCTCCGCCGGTCACGATCGCAACCTTGTTCTCAAGCTTCATGGCCTATCCTCCGGAGCCTGCGCGAAATTGTCATTTGGCGAAGCCGGCGGCAATCCGCTTAAATGCCGGCAGGGAGCTTGCGCCCACCCAAGAGGATCGAACCCATGACATTGTCGCGCGCCGCGGGCCTTGTGCTCGCGGCCATCCTGCTCGTCCCGCCGCAGCCCGCCGCGGCACAAAGCTACCCCGATCGTCCGGTCAAGATCGTCGTGCCGATCGGCCCGGCCGGCAGCTACGACATCGTCGGCCGCCTGCTGGCCGACCAGTTGAGCAAGCGGCTCGGGCAAAGCGTGGTGGTGGAAAATCGCCCGGGCGCCGGCACCGTCGTCGGCACCCAATCGGTGATCAACTCGCCGGCCGACGGTTACACCCTGCTGGTCGGCGGCTTGAGCAACATCGTGTTCAATGCCGGGCTCTATCAGAAGCTGCCCTACGATCCGCTCAACGACCTCGTTCCGGTCGCGCTCGTCTTCAACATTTCCTACACGCTGGTCGGCAGAAAGGACCTGCCCTACGCCACCGCGAAGGAGGTCGTGGAGGCGGCCAAGAAGAACCCCGACGGCCTGAAGCTGGCGCATGCCGGCACCGGCACCGGCCAGCACATCGTCGGCGCCGCCTTCATGAAGCTCACCGGCACGAAGCTTCTCGAGGTGCCCTACCGGGGCTCGGCCGCGGCGTTTCCCGATCTCCTGGGCGGACGCGTCGATCTGTTCTTCGATTCCACGCCGGCGGCGCTGCCCTACGTCAAGTCGGGCCAGGCCAAAGGCGTCGGCATCCTCACCGCCAAGCGCAACCCGCAGATGCCGGACGTGCCGACCATGACCGAGTCCGGGATCGCCGGCTTCGAAATCAACTCGTGGATCGGGCTGTTCGCGCCCGCCAAGACGCCGCCCGCTGTCGTCGCTCGCCTGCAGCAGGCGATCGCCGAGGCGCTGCCCGAGCTCAAGCCGCGGTTCGAGAGCAACGGCGGCGAGCTCATGGACATGCCCCCGGACAAGCTCGAGGGCTTCATCAAGGCCGAGTACGACAAGTGGATCAAGATCATCCAAGAAGCGGGAATTCGCTTGGATTGACTTGTGATAGACCGTACTTCCTCGCCTCAAGTCGCAGCATCCGTCGTGACCGCGCTGAACCAGTTCCGATCTCGCGCGTTGACCCTTCCCAGTACGGGAGGTCGCGGCAGCACGGCGTGACCAAGGGTCGATTTGGCCGCCTTGCGCCATTTCCGGCGTCGTGACCGCCTGATCAGACAGGAGGCATGACCATGGCCCTCGCACATGTCCTGATGGGCGCGGACGCGTTGCGCGCTCCCCCGGCCGTCCGCACCATCCGCATCGCCGATCTCAAGGACGCGCTCGCGCGCGGCATCGACGATTTCGCCGCCATGCCGACCCACGCGGTGTTCCTGTGCCTGATCTACCCGATCGTGGGCATCGTCCTGGCCCGGCTCACCTGGGGATACGAGGTGCTGCCGCTGTTGTTTCCGCTCGCCGCCGGTTTCGCCTTGATCGGGCCGTTTGCGGCCATCGGGCTCTACGAGCTGAGCCGGCGGCGCGAGCAAGGGCTCGATATTTCCTGGACCGACGCCTTCGACGTGCTGCGCTCGCCGTCGGCCGGCGCCATCGCGGCGCTCGGCGTGCTGCTGCTGGTGATTTTCGTCCTCTGGGTGGCGGTGGCGCAGGCCATCTACATCGCCAATTTCGGTTATCAGCCGGCGGCCTCCATGCCGGATTTCCTGCGCCAGGTCCTCACCACGCCCGAGGGCTGGGCGCTCATCATCGTGGGCAACGGCGTCGGCTTCCTGTTCGCCGTGCTGGCGCTCTGCATCAGCGTGGTGTCGTTCCCGCTGCTGCTCGACCGGGACGTGGGCGCGGTCGAGGCAGTGCTGACCTCGGTGCGCGCGGTCGCCGCCAATCCGGTCCCGATGGCAGCCTGGGGGCTGATCGTCGCCGCCGCCTTGGTGATCGGCTCGCTGCCGCTGTTCTTCGGCCTCGCCGTGGTGATGCCGGTGCTCGGGCACGCGACCTGGCATCTCTATCGCAAGGTGGTGGCGAACTGACGACCTCGAACACTCCATTTACCAATCGCGCCTACGCTCGGTTGGTTCAGGCATAAGTGGGCCACGCGCAGGCGGACCGGAGTGTTCATGCGTCCGATCCGACCGTCCGCCGGCTGGCTCAGCCGCAACGACCGGCAGGTGCTGTTTGTCTGGTTGTTCTTCGCCGCCATCCTGGCGTTGAGCGGATTGATCGGCGGCGGTCTGGCCGATGGCCTGCGGCCCAAGCGCACTCAACAAGCCACCAGCACTCAATCCACGGGCGACGACGACCTCTATACCGGCTCGATCCTGTTCGTGCCGGCTGGTGGCGACAATTGCTGGCAGCGCTTCCTCGACAATCAGACCGGCCGGCTCTGGGACAACGGCTTCGTGTCCTGCGAGGCGGCGGCGCCGCACAGCCTGATCTCGCAGCCCGGCCGCTATTCCACCGCCGGGCGTGTGGATGCCATCCGCAAGGGATTCCTGGGCCGCGGAAAATAGGCGCAACAAAGTTCCGTTCGGGTTAGGCCCGCGAACGACTTCAGACGGCCGCGCCCGCCTCCGCCGGTTGGGCGGCCAGCTCGCAGATTTGAGTCGCCGGCTGCGGCAGCTCGCTCTGCGGCCCGACCTCGTAGCCGACGGCCCGCAACACCCCTTTCGCCGGGCACATCTCCACCGCGATGCGCGTGAACTGATTGAGCACCGGCGGAACCACCCACGCGAACCCGGCGCGCGCAAACGGCGCCGACCAGGCGGCGAGCGCCTCGCGCCGGGCGCCACTCCTGGCGGCCGCTTCTTCGTACGACCTGGTCAGCAGATGGGCGGTGTTGATGCGCGCCTCCCACGGCGCCGTGCTGCGCAGCCAATCGTTGGCCGCGGACGTGTCCTGGTCGCGGCTCGTGAACCCCTCCTCGGTGCGCTCGATCACGCAGCGCTCGCCGGGTGCACAGCCGGCCAGCGTGAAGATCACCGGACGCGCCACCGGGGTGATCTCGAGCATGCGCTTCGCTTCGCGCGAAGCTGCCGCAGGTCTCGAACACGTGGCGCAGCAGGTGGTCGGGCGGGATATGCCGGATGCTCCAGGTGCGCAGCGCATTGAGGGCGAGATCGTAGGGCCGCAGCCACGGCTTGCGGGTACGGCGCCACAACGGCGCCTGGTTGATGGCGGCGGCGAAGCGTCCCGGCGCCGATGCCGTCAATGCTCCCACAAAGCCGGGCCAGGTGAGGTTGAAGAACTCGCCGGCCGTGCCGCGCATGCGCGCGATCTCGATCCGGCGGCCGAGCCCCGGGAACGGCCAATCCAAGGTGCGCGCCAGCCACGGCGCGCCGTCCTCGTCGCGGGCAACCGCGGTGCAGCCCCATTGGTAGGAGGAATTCAGGAACCAGAGCCCGGGAAAGTCGAGCGCCTCGGCGATCCCCTCGACCTCCCGCACGTAGGGCGAGCGCGAACGCCGCAGCCAACGTCGGCTCACCACATCGAGCGCCGGAAGCATCATGCGGGCCGCGCCCGGCAGCCATTTCAGGCACTCGTCACCCAGCGCCCGCGCGCGCATGCTGCCTTCGGTGGCGTGGCGCACGGGTCCGCCGTCGCGGACGTCGACCACGGGAATCGAAACCAAGCTCGGTCATGCCGCGCTTATCGCAGATTTGCGACCGCTCCCGCCAGCCTTGCGGTCGGCGGCCCGCGCAGCGCCAATTTCCGCCCGCGGTCCGCGGATCGCACGGCTGGCGGCCATTGGCCGCAATGCTTGCCTTTCGCTACACTAAAAAGACTGCAAACCGACATGGTCTCAACGGCGTTGGAGGGAGGATGTGCTCAAGTCCATCGGTGGAGCGCTCGTCGTCCTGGCGGTCGCAGCGACGAGCTCGACCCAGGCGCCTGCGCAAGACGATTTCCCGATCATCGGGACCTACACGGAAAACAAGGCTTGCGTCGGCGCCGACGCCAGCGTGCTGCGCGTGAAGATCACCGCCCGCGACATCGATTCGCCGATCCTCGGCCTCTGCTCGATCCTGGGAAAGAAGCGCGACGGCGACAAGATTGCCGTCCACATCGAATGCAAGGGGCCCGGCGGAGCGACGATGCTGGGCGACGTCACCTTCACGATCAAGACCGACGGCACGCTCGACTTCGCCGACCAGGACAACACCTACAAGGCCGTGCTGCACAAGTGCCCTGATTGAGCAGCGTGAGATCGGAGGATAGGCCATGAGCGTCATGACGAGGACGCGGTTCGAGGTCGTTCCGCTCACAAAGCATATCGGTGCCGAGCTGCGCGGCATCGATCTGCGCGAAACGCCCGACCAGGAGACGGTCCGCGCCATCTACCAGGCCTGGCTCGATCATCTGGTGCTGATCTTTCCCGGCCAGAACCTCTCGCAGGAAGATTTCATCCGCGTCACCGGCTATTTCGGCGAGCTCGGAGAGCTGTCGCGGCCGCCGAAATATCGCCCGCCCGGCTTTGCCAGGATGCTGCCCGGCATCATGCTGATCTCCAACATCCGCGAGAACGGCGAGCCGATCGGCGCGCTGCCCGACGGCGAGATGATGTTCCACCACGACATGATCCACGCCGAGGTGCCGAGCAAGGCGACCCTGCTCTATTCGGTGGAAATCCCCTCCGCCGGCGGCAACACCCTGTTCGCGAGCGGATACGCCGCCTACGACACGCTCGATCCGGCGGTCCGCGGCAAGCTCGACGGCCGCAAGGCGATGCACCACTACAATTACGGCTCGACCCAGAAGGGCGACGCCCGCGGCACCGAGGCGTTCGGGGAATGCGTGCATCCGGTGTTCCGCACCCACGAGGACACCGGCCGCAAGGCGGTCTACGTCAACCGGCTGATGACGGTCGGCGTCGTCGGCATGCCGCAGGAGGAGAGCGGGCCCCTGCTCGAGGCCGTGTTCGACCATGCCGAGAAGCGCGAATTCGTCTATGAGCACGTCTGGCGCGTCGGCGATCTGCTGCTCTGGGACAACCGCTGCTCGTCGCATGCGCGCACCGATTTCCCCTCGACCGAGCGCCGGCTGATGCTGCGCACCACCGTCAAGGGCACGGTGCGGCCGTATTGATCGGAATGCGACGGATTGCTTCTTGCGACGGCAAAGTGACGCGAGTCACTCGGCCGGCTTCCGTGGTAACGTTTCCACCCTCGGACACGGCGACGCCGAGCCGGGCGGAGATCAAGATGCGCAATCGTTCGAAGTGTCTTTCGCCCTTTCCTCCTGACGATCGCCCTCGCGGCAGCGACGCCGGTCGCGGCGCAGGACTATCCGAAGAAGCAGATCGAGCTCGTGGTCCCGTTCGTTGCCGGCGGCACCACCGACACCATCGCCCGGCTGATCGCGCAACGTTTCACCGAAAGCTGGTCGCAGACCGTGATCGTCAACAACCGCCCCGGCGGCGGCAGCACGATCGGGCACCAGGTGGTCGTCAAGGCGCCGCCTGACGGCCATACGCTCCTCGTCACCACGATCAGCTTTGCCATCACCGCCGCAGTGCAGAAACTGCCTTTCGACCCGATCAAGGATTTCGCCCCGATCACCGAGCTTGCCTCGCTGCCGCTCATCCTGGTGGTGCACCCGTCGCTGCCGGCGACGAACCTCGCAGAGTTCATCGCACTCGCGAAGTCGAAGCCGGGCGGATGGGACTTCGCCTCCTCGGGCGCGGGGACGTCGCCGCATCTCGCCGCCGAGATGTTCAAATCCATGGCCGGCGTCGATCTGGTGCACGTGCCGTACAAAGGCAACGCCGAGGCCATGAATGCAATGCTGGGCGGGCATATCAAGATCTACTTCGCCCTGGCGCCGGCGGTCCTCCAGCACGTCAAGGCCGGGACCTTGCGGCCGCTCGCCGTCACCACCGAAACGCGCCTGCCTTACCTGCCCGAAGTGCCGACCATCGCCGAGTCCGGGTTTCCCGGCTACGAGATCAACTCGTGGCAGGGCGTGTTCGCGCCGGCCGGCACACCGAAGGAGGTGGTCGCCAAGATCAACGGCGAGCTGGTGCGCATGCTCAAGACGCCGGAGGTCAGCCGGCGGATTTCGCAGGAAGGCGCCGATCCGGTCGGAAGCTCGCCCGAGCAGTTTGCCGCGCGGGTGAAGAGCGAAATCGCCAAGTGGTCGAAGGTGGCCAAGCAGGCCGGCGTCGCGCCCCCGAATTGATCGACGCCGGCCGCGCGCAGGCCTGCGCCGCGACCCGCGAGTCCAGCCCGCCTCCATTCGCTCCATTTGCTATGCTGGCTGCGCGCGCTCGCGGCCTGCGGCTTCCATTTGCGTGAGCATCCGGACCGAGCCATGCACCAGATGATCACGTTCCATCAGCTCAGCAAGAGATACGGCGAGTTCACCGCCGTGCGCGATCTCGAGCTCTCGATCGAGAAGGGAGAGGTCTTCGGCTTTCTCGGCCCGAACGGCGCCGGCAAGACCACCACGATTCGCATGATGATGGGCATCCTCGTCCCCTCCGACGGCCGCATCACGATCGACGGGCTCGATTGCCAGGCCGATCGGGTCGAGGTGAAGCGGCGCGTCGGCTATTTGCCCGACAATCCGATCTTCTACGACTACCTGCGTGGCCGGGAGATTCTCGAATTCGTCGGCGAGATGCACGGTCAGTCGCGCGACGAGGCCCGCAAACGGCGCGAGCGTGCTGCTCGGCGACCTTGCGCTCGACGATGCGTCGGAGGAGTTCGCGGTCAATTACTCCACCGGCATGAAGAAGAAGCTCGGCCTCGCCTGTGCGCTGATCCACGATCCGTCGGTTCTCATCCTGGACGAGCCGACCAACGGGCTCGACCCGCGCGCGTCCCGCGAGGTGCAGGAGCGACTTCGCGTCAGCGCCGCGCAGGGCAAGACGATCTTCCTGTCGACCCATCTGCTGAACATGGCCGAGCATCTGTGCTCGCGCGTCGGGATCATCCACAAGGGCGAGCTGGTCGAGGTCGGTCCGTTGCACACCCTGCAGGAAAAAGTCGTTCCCGGCGGATCGCTGGAGGAGGTGTTCCTGAAGGTGACCGAAACCGACGAAGGCAACGGGAGCGCCGGCGCGTGAGCAGCGCCGTCAGCGCAGCGCGAGCGGCCTGGCTGCTCACCCGGCTGCGAATACGCAGGCAGATCAATCGCATCGTGTCGCTGGCCCGCTACCAGATGGGATCGCGCGACCGCAAGGCCGCGAGCCGGACGTCACCCACCTTGTGGCTTCTGACTGCGTTCGTCGGCATTTCGATGCTCTTCAGCTTCACCAATCTCGCGTATCAGACCATTGCCAACATGGAGAAGGCGCTCGGGTCGGTTGAAGTCCAGCGTCCGGACGCCGGTGCCGGCCGCCCGCGCCGGACACGCGCGACGGCGAGCGTTCCCGGCCCAAGTTGCGTCGTCTGCCGGCGGCGCCCGGCAGCGTGTTGCCGCTCGGAGTCCTGCAGGGCGCCGCCTTCGAAGCAGCGCTGCTCCTCATCACCGCCTTGCTGATCGCGATGGCGAGCCGCGAGCTCACGCGACCCGAATGGGATCTCGAGTGGCTCGTCACATTGCCGCTGCCGCTATCGACCCTGCTCGTGAGCAGGTTGACAGAGCGGGTGCTGACGAATTCCGTCGGACTGGTCGCGCTCGGACCGTTCCTGTCGGTTCTCGCATGGACCTGCGGCTACCGCTGGACCGCTCCATTGCTCGGGTTCGGCTTCGCATTCGCCCTGTTGTTTCTGGTGGCGACCGTGCAGCTCCTGGTCGACACCGGACTGCGGCTGGCTCTCACGCCGCCCAAGCTCCGAAACCTTCATGCGACCATCTCCGTCGTCAGCATGCTGCCGATGCTTCTCGCCATGTCCATGGCCATGTCCGATGACGCGTTCATCTTCGGCTGGCTGGCTGCGATGCCCGAATGGGTGACGTGGCTTCCGACCGGTCTCGCCGTACGCGCGCTGGCCGCCGTCGATATCGGATCGGCAACGATGTGGACCGGCATGATGGTCGCCGAAATTTTCGTATTGGTCGCAGCCGGGCTGGGGCTGCTGCAGCGGCAGATGCGCAACGGCGTGGTCGCGATGGGCGCCCGCGAGGCGGTGGCGCGCCGCCCGCAGGCGCCGAGCCGCGGCGGATTCTCCCGACGCTCGGCCGATCACTGCTTTCCGCCGTGCAGCGGCGGGAGTTGCGCCTGCTCGGCCGCGATCGCACGTTCATGGTTCAGACGCTCCTGATTCCTGCGCTGATCGTCGGGATGCAGGTCTTCTTCAATGCGAACGCCGGCATATCTTTTGCCGATGCGGTCGAGCATCCGGCGAGCCTGGCAACGATCGCGTTCGCGCTTGCGGCCTGCACGCTCATGTTCTCGGCTTTTCAGACGCTGAATGCCGAGGGCCAGGCCCTGTGGGTTCTCTATTGCGTCCCCCACTCGCTCGAATCCGTCTTGTGGCAGAAAGCCAAGCTGTGGGCGGCGGTCGCCACCATCTATCCGCTCATCGTGTTTGCAATCGCAATCACGGTAGCACGCGATATCTCGCTGCAGTTCATTGGATCGGCGGTGGTCGTTCTGGTGGGCGTGCCGATATTCGCCACGATCGCGACCGCGCTCGGCGTTTTTGCCTGCGACCCGCTCGCGCAGGACATTCAGCGACGCGTCCGCCCGACCTACCTCTATCTCTACATGATACTTGCCGCGCTTTATGCCTACGCCATCTACGCGACCAGTATTTGGCAGCGGGCCGCGCTGATGATCCTGACCGCGCTGGTGGCGATCGCATTGTGGCAGAGGGCCCGCGATCAGTTCGACTATCTGCTCGATCCGTCCGCTTCGCCGCCGCCGCGCGTGTCGGTGTCCGACGGCTTGATCGCCGCGCTCATATTCTTCGTGCTGCAGGCCATCGCCACCTTGGGCCTGACCTATCTCGGCAGGCGCTACATCCTCCCCGGCAATGTGGTCTGGATCGCCTTCTGCATCGCGGGAGTTACGACCTTCGGGCTCGTCCGGTTGATCTACTGGCGGGCGCGAATGGCGGACATTCCCCGCATGCTGAACGACGGCGTGCCGCGGGCGTTGCTGTGGGGCCTGATCGGCGGTGTCGCTGCGTCGCTCGCTGGCTTCGCCTACATCAAGCTCGCGCCGCTTCTGGATCTGTTTCCGACATTGCGGCCGGACAGCCGCGTGACGGACGCGGCGATGCCGTTGTGGCTCGTGGCGCTCGCGGTCGTCGCCGCACCGGTGTTCGAGGAATTCATATTCCGCGGCCTCATCTTCGGCGGGCTTCGGCGATTGCTCGGCGTCGCCAGCTGCGACGCTGGCGCAGCGCCGCCATTTTCGCGATCGTGCATCCGCCGGCGTCGGTCATCCCGGTCTTCGTCATGGGCGTATGTGCCGCGCTCGTCTACGAGCGCACCAGGATGCTCGCCGCGCCCATGCTCCTGCACGCGGTCTATAACGCGGCCGTGCTCGGATTTCACTGGAACCTGATGCGCTGATACGGCGTCACGCGCCGAGCCTGGTGGCCAAATCTTCCAGGCTGCTCGCCGCGACGTCGACCGGCGCTTTCGGAGCGGCCTCGCCGGTGCCCGGGCCTTTCTCGTTCGGCCGCGCGACGTGGGCGGTGAGCAGCCCGCACTTGGCGGCCGCCAGCAGATCGTTGGTGTGGGCGGCCACCATCATGCACTCGCCGGGCGGCAGGTCGAGCGCCTCGCAGGCGGCGAGATAGACCCGCGGCTTCGGCTTGAAGTCGCCGGCGGTCTCCGACCCCAGGATCGCGTCCCACGGAATATTGTTCCGGCGCGCGAGATCGACCATCAGCGAGATGTTGCCGTTGGAGACCGGCGCCAGCATCACGCGGCGCTTGAGCCGCGCCATGCCGGGCGGCACGTCGGGCCAGGCGTCGAGCCGATGCCAGGCGAGATTGAGGTTGCGCGCTGTCTCCTCGGCGAGACCGGAAATGCCGAAGCGCGGCAGGATGCGCTCCAGGTTGCGCCGGTGCAGCACGTCGAGCTTGCTGAATGGGATGCGGCCCGAGCGCACCTCCTCCATGCCCGGCTGATATTGGTCACGCCAGGCATCCGCGAAGGCGAGCCAATCGAGCGAGAAGCCGAGCGGCTCGAGAATGAGCTCGGCCTCGCGCGCGATGCCGTTGCGCCAGTCGACCAGCGTGCCGAACACGTCGAAGAACAATGCCTTTGCCGAAGCCGTCATGGCGTGCCCCCTCAATCGGAATATCTTGGATTTGACGCGGCTCCGGCGGCGAGCTGGTTCCCACCCCGGATCAAGCTCCGGCGAGCAGGCCTCCGGATCAAGCTTGCCCCGCCGCCGAGCGGGGTCCGGGGTGGGCTTCGCCGGAAACGCTACGTGATCACGACCCGGCGGCTTCCATGCCCTTCGACTTGAGCACCGCTGCGGCGGCCGGCCCGGTCAGCGCCTTGATCAGCGCCTTGGCGGCTTCACCGTCCTTGGCGCCGGCCCCGATGCCCGCCGCGTAGACGGTGTAGTTCTGGATCTCCGCCGGCAACGGCCCGATCAGCGTCACCTCCTTGACCGGCACGATCTCGCTGATCTGATGGATGCCGAGCTCGGCCTCGCCGCTGGCGATGAGATCGGCGACGTAGCCGCCCTTCTTCAACTTGGCCTTCGGCTTCACCTGATCGGCGATGCCGAGCTTGTCGAGCAGGCCCGCGACATAGATGCCGCTCGAGCCGCCGCTCGCCGGATCGATATAGGCGACCGACTTGGCGGCGAGCAGCGCGCGCTTGAAAGCATCGACCGAGCTGATGTCGGGCGCCGGCGCGCCGGCCTTCACCATGACGCCGACACCGACCCGCGCCAAGGTCGACCGGCTGCCGGCGACGAACTTGCCCTTGGCGGTCAGGTCGTTGACCGCTCCCGGCGTGAGCACCGCGACGTCGAAGGCTTCGCCGCCTTCGATCCGCTTGGTCAGCGCGCCGACGGTATCGTTCTCGACCGTCACCTTGTGGCCGGTCTGCTTCTCGAAATCGGGAACCAGCGCGACCAGCACCTGCTTGAAGGCGCCGGCGGTCAGCACCTTGATTTCGGCCGCCATCGCGCCGCTCGCCGCGCCCGCGGCCATGAGCGCAATCGCAACCGCCAGCAACGTCTTTTTCATGTCGTCCTCCGTATTTGACCGCATCTTACAGCAATCCCGGCCCCTGCGACCGTCGTCCCAGCCGGTATGAGGCAAATGCGACACCCCGGCCGGTGTTCCGCGCTGCCGCTGTGGCACCGCTCACAACACCGGCGCCCCAATTCCAGCGCGCAATGGTGCGATGCAATATTTTAGTGTGCAATGCGGTTGTTTGTGTTTACACTTCGAAATCAAGGGGTTGATTCGCCATCCGTGGCGGGTCATCGCCGCGATGGTACGGTTATCCATAGGGTGGATTGCAGCCGCGTGATGCTGCAATCGACCCGCTCCGGGAGCCTAGGAGACGCCGTCTTGACCTGTTGATCGATCGCCATGCCGGGACAACGAAAGGGGTGTACCCATGTTCGGAGGCCGGCTTGCGCTCGTCCTTGCTGCTCTTCTCTCGATCGTTCCCGACACATCCGCCCACGACAGCTGGATCTATGGCGGCGGCTACCGCAACGCCGCCGGCGAGTGGTGCTGCGGCGAGGGCGATTGCTTCGTCATCCCGCGCGAGCAGGTGAAGATGAGCGGCGACGGTTACCTGATCTTCGGGGACGAAAAGATCCCCTTCACCGAAGCACAACCCTCCCCGGACGGCGCGTTCTGGCGCTGCAAGCGCCCGGACGGCACGCGGCGGTGCTTCTTCGCACCGCCGCCGGCGACCTGAGGCGCAAGCTAGCCACCTGCTGCGGCGGGCGGAGGATTTTGCGGGCGACGGCGTGAGCGGCTGTTGGGCGCTCGCCCGCAGCGCCGCCTTCAGGTCGGTCGGACGTCCGTGCTTGCTCAGGAGGTCGCGAAAGGCCTCGTCGGCGAGTTCCTGAACGCTCTTCATCGACTCGCGCGCCAGCAGGTCGAGCGCCTGCCAGGTCTCCTGGTCGAATTCGATGAGCTTGCGCCGGCTCTCGGCCGGCTTGCGGATCGCGTTCATCGGGAACCTCGGCGTTGTCTCGCAGCAACCCGCCATCACGGCGGATTGTTCATGCGTTTAGACACAACGCGGAACATCGCAGCAGGAGGCGCTACTCCGCCGGCGTCGCCGCGGCGGCGCCCCGCAACGGCTCGGCTCGCGCGGTGCCTTGTGCCGCGACCCGGTCGCTGACCCAACGTGCCGCCATGATGGCGAGCACGGCGACCGCGATGCCGGCCACCAGGTCGATGAAGTAGTGCCCGCCGTCGATCGGGGTCGACGCCAGCATCGCGCCGTTGGCGATGATCGCGATCGGCCGCATCCACCACACCGGCCAGAACGCCCACGCGTAGAGAACGGCCGACGCGGCGTGGAAGCTCGGGAACGTGACGATGCCGGCAAGCCCGAACAGGTCGAGATGGCGGAGCGTGCCGTCGCGCACCGGACCGAGATCGCGCACCTGGTCGAGATAGGCGCGCGGATCGAGGCTCTTGAGCTCGGCCGGGTCGAGGCCGATCTGCTGATAGACGCCGATCGCCGGCACCAGCGCCGACACGATCGTGGTCGCGATCAAGGCGAGCGCAAACGCCAGGGTGAATTCCTGGATGCGCCGGTAGCGGTGCGCCGCCGCCAGCACCACCGGAATGGCGAAGATCGGCCAGCGGATCATGGTGTAGCCGTAGCTGAGCCATGACGCGAGCAGCGGATGATCGTTGACGAAGGCGACGTAAGCCACCCAGTCGAGGCCGAGCGCGCGATCGATGGCCAGGAGATTTGCGTCCTGCAGGGGAAAATTCGCCGCTGCCGCCACGTAGGTGAGCGGCGACATCACGACCGTCACCAGCACGATTTGCGCGGTCGAGCCGAGCACGAACATGACCTGCGGGTCGCGCCGGACCGGCGAACGGGCATTGGCATGCGCGAAGCCGGCATAGATCGCGACGAAGCCGAGCGATACCGCGAGACCCGACGGGCTCGATCGAGAAACGGGTGAAGGCCACGCGCGAGCGCGAGCGCAGCGCTCATCAGCGCGAGCGGGATCCAGTTGAGTTGAAGCAACCGCCACGCGGTCGCGACCTCGTCTCGGCGATCCATTATTCGGTCCTGCCCTGTTGGCGGCGGCATGGTGGCCGAGCGTGGTTAAGATCGCGACAAAAACGATGGTTACCTCGTGGTGAAGACGGTGTCAGAGGGTCACGAGCTTCATCGTTTGGCCGCCGGCCGGCTCGCGTGCTAGCCCTCCGCCATGCCTGCTCCGGTTCTACCGCTCACCGACATCGCGCCGCTGCTGCCCGCCCGCGGCGCGCTCATCGGCCTCGACCTCGGCAGCAAGACCATCGGGGTCGCCGCCAGCGATCCCGACCGGCGGATTGCGGCCGGGGTCGAAACCGTGACGCGCGAGAAATTCGCCGCCGACGCGGCGCGGCTGCTGGCGCTCGCGGCCGAGCGCAAAGCGGCGGGCTTCGTGCTCGGCCTGCCGATCAACATGGACGGCAGCGAAGGCCCGCGCGCGCAGTCGACGCGCGCGTTCGCGCGCAACCTGGCACGCCTGACCGAGCTCCCGATCGCATTGTGGGACGAGCGGCTCTCCACCGCCGCGGTGGAGCGCGCGCTGATCGCGGCCGACGTCAGCCGGGCGCGGCGCGCCAAGGTGATCGACGAGCACGCGGCCGTCTTCATCCTGCAAGGCGCGCTCGACCGGCTGAGCAAGATCGAGCGCGAACGTCAGCAATGACCGAAGGCGCCGTTCGCTAGCAGAGATTCATCGTGCGCTGCGACGGCCAGCACGGATTGGCGGGCGCGCCACCGGGCGGTCCCGGCTGCCAGCCGAGCTCCCGATAGGAATACGACCCGCCCGAGCTGTCGGACCCGGTCGGGTAATCCCTCCGGTATGGATAGCCGGGCGCATAGGCATAGCCGCCGTAGGGCGACGCATATCCATAGGGAGCCACGTAGCCGTAAGGGCCGCCGTAATACGGGTCGACCACGATCACTTGCGCCAATGCCGGCGCTGCGCTGACCACGAAGCGCCCCGGCAATTCCGCAGACGATCGCCGCTTTCCTCAAAGTGTTTGCCATTTCGGCCTCCTTGGTCCGCGTCAATCGCAAACCTATGCCGAACCAACCCAAAGCTTGCCGGATTGGTTCCACGGAGCACTAAAGAGCCGAAATCCGCCTTCACGAGTACCTTACGAGTACTCGGGCCGAACTTTCGTCACGCTGGTGGCAGCGCCCGTTCGAGCAGGCGGCGGGCGTCGTCCGCGCCGATGTCGCTTGTTCCGAGCATCGCGTCGTGGCGGCCCGCGAGCCGCGTGCGCGCAAACAGCTCGGCGACTTCGGGCGGCGCGCCGTGGCGCAAGCGCGGCGGCCGCCGCCAGCAGCGCCAGACGTCTCGACCGCGGCGCGCGCCTTCGCCTCGGCATCCGGGCGACGACAGCAGCGTCTCGATCGAAGCGGGCGGCCTCGCGCGCGCCCGGCAGGTCGGCCGCGTCCGCCGCCGAGCGCGCCCAGCACCGCGCGGCCGGCCTCGCCCTCGTGCGCGAGCGCGCGCAGCACGTCGAGGCACATCACGTTGCCGGAGCCTTCCCAGATCGCGTTGACCGGCGCCTCGCGATAGAGCCGCGGCAGCACGCTCTCCTCGACATAGCCGTTGCCGCCGAGGCACTCCATCGCCTCGTAGACGAAGGCCGGCGCGCGTCTTGCACACGCAGATACTTCACCGCCGCGGTGAGCAGCCGCGCCCGCGCCGCCTCGCGCGGATCGTTCGCGGCGAGATCGAACGAACGGCAGAGCCGCATGACCAAGCGCGGTCGCCGCTTCGACCTCGAGCGCCATGTCGGCGAGCACCGCCTGCATCATCGGCTGGTCGGCGAGGTGCTTCTGGAACACGGTGCGATGGCGTGCGTGATGGATCGCCTGCGCCAGCGCCATGCGCATGATGCCGGCCGAGGCGATGGCGCAGTCGAGCCGCGTGAGCTGCACCATCTGGATGATGGTGCGCACGCCCCTGCCCTCCTCGCCGATCGCGCCAGGCGAACGCCTCGGCGAACTCGACCTCCGAGGACGCGTTCGAACGGTTGCCGAGCTTGTCCTTCAGGCGCTGGAAGTGCAGCGCGTTGACCGACCCGTCCGGACGAAAGCGCGGCATCAGGAAACAGGTGAGCCCGCCGGCGCCTGCGCCAGCACCAGAAAGGCGTCGCACATGGGCGCCGACATGAACCATTTGTGGCCGGTGATGGCGTAGCCGTCGCCGTCCGGCGCCGCGCGCGTCGTGTTGGTGCGCACGTCGGTGCCGCCCTGCTTCTCGGTCATGCCCATGCCGAGCGTGATGCCGGTCTTCTCCCACCACGGCCGGAAATGCGGATCGTAGCGGCGAGACATGATCTTGGGCATGAGCTCGGCGACGAGCGCGGGCTCCGCCGCCAGCGCCGCCACCGCGGCGCGCGTCATGGTGATCGGGCAGAGATGACCGGTCTCGATCTGCGCCGCCATGTAGAAGCGCGCCGCGCGCGTCACTTGCGCGGGTGCCGGCGCCGGCGTGGCGTCGTCGCGCCAGGTCGAGGCTTGCAGTCCGGCCGCGACGCTCTCGGCCATGAACCGGTGATAGGCCGGGTGGAACTCGACGACATCGCGACGAAAGCCCTTGGCGTCGAACGTCTTCAGCTTGGGCGGGTTCTCGTTCGCCTGCGCGCGCCAGATCGAGCATCTCGGCCGTGCCCCAGTGGCGTCCGAATGCCGAGAGCGCCTGCGCCTCGGCGCCGCCGCCGTTCGCCGCGACCGCGTCCTGCAGCGGCCGGTCGCTGGCGTAGAGATCGACGTCGACGTAGGGCGGCGATTGGTTGGTGACCTCGTGGGTGTCGAAGTGCTCTCGCGCGGCCATGGGCAACTCCTCGCGGCCGATCCTACCATGGGCCGGGCTCGACCGGACCCGCGCGCTCGCGCACAATGCCGATCAAAGCGCCACAACACGTAGCGCCACAAGAACGGAGGGAGGACATGATGAAGCTATTTCGCGCCGCCGCCTGCCTCGCAGCGCTTCTGGTTGCAGGCGAAAGCTCCGCGCAAACCTATCCCAGCCGCAGCGTGCGCATCGTCGTGCCCTATCCGGCCGGCGGCCCGACCGACGTCATGGCGCGCCTGGTGGCGCAGAAGCTCTCGGAAGCGCTCGGCCAGCAGTTCTACGTGGAGAACCACGGCGGCGCCGCCGGCACCATCGGGACCGCTCGCCGTCGGCAACGCGCCGGCCGACGGCTACACGCTGTTGTTCGTGGCCTCCGACTTCATCGTGCAGCCGGCGTGCGGGCAAAGGCGCCCTTCGATCCGATCAGGGGTTTCGCCCCGGTGACCTTGCTGGCGGCGGCGCCTGAAATGATCGCGGTCACTCCCTCGTTGCCGGCAAAGAATCTGCAGGAGCTGATCGCGTTCCTGCAGGGCCAATCCGGGCAAGCACAGCTACGCCACGCCGGGGGCCGGCTCGTCGCCGCACCTGGAGGGCGTATGGCTCTACAAGCTCACCTATGGTCTCGACGTGGTGCACGTGCCGTTCCAGGGCGCCGCACCGGCGATCACGTCGACGATCGCCGGCCATACCTCGATGGTGCACCTGGCGATGCCCGCGCTCACGACGCCGTCAAAGACGGCAAGCTGCGCGCGATCGCCGTGACCGGACAGCAGACGCGCGCCGCAACATCCCGATGTGCAGACGCTCGCCGAAGCCGGGTTGACGGAGCTGCGGACCGATTTCATCGTCGGCGTGGTGGCGCCGGCCGCAACGCCCAAGGACATCGTCGACCTGCTCTATCGCCAGATCGCCGCTATCCTGAAGCTCCCCGACATCGAGGACCGGCTCGCGAAGCTCAGCTTCGCGCCGGTCGGCAGCACGCCCGATGAATTCGCGGCCCGCATCAAGGCTGACATCGAGACCTGGAGCAAGATCGTCCGCCAGGCCAACATCAAGGTCGAGTGAGAGCGGGTGTCAGAGGACATAGGAGGGACGACAGGCCACCTGGCTGCGGACATCGATTGAGGAACGACCTGTCCCCCGTCCGAATGTCCACAACTGGTTCACCAAGCCGACTTGCGGTCCCTTGCCGGACCTCGCCGCGGGGCCTATAGACACCGCTTTAATGAACATCGCCCAAAAGTCCTCATTCGTCCTCAACCACCGGCACCTGTTGGGGATCGAGGGGCTTTCGCGCCAGGAGATCGTGGGCCTGCTCGATCTCGCCGAGGAATTCGTCGACCTCAACCGCCGGATCGAGAAGAAGCAGAGCTCGCTGCGCGGGCGCACGCTGATCAACCTGTTCTTCGAGGTCTCGACCCGCACCCAGGCCTCGTTCGAGCTCGCCGGCAAGCGGCTCGGCGCCGACGTCATGAACATGTCGGTCGGCACCTCCTCCATGCGCAAGGGCGAGACGCTCATCGACACCGCGATGACGCTCAACGCCATGCGCCCGGACCTGATCGTGGTGCGCCACCACGCCTCGGGCGCGGTCGAGCTGTTGGCGCGCAAGGTCGACTGCTCGGTGATCAATGCCGGCGACGGCACCCACGAGCATCCGACCCAGGCGCTGCTCGACGCGCTCACCATCCGCCGCAACAAGGGCCGCATCGAGCGGCTGATCGTCACCATCTGCGGCGACATTCTGCACTCGCGGGTCGCGCGCTCGAACATCATCCTGCTCAACGAGCTGGGCGCGCGGGTGCGGGTGGTGGCGCCCTCCACCCTGCTGCCGCCCGGGATCGAGCGGTTCGGCGTCGAGGCGACGCGCGACATGCGCGAAGGGCTGCGCGACGCCGACATCGTGATGATGCTCCGCCTCCAGCGCGAGCGCATGAACGGCTCGTTCGTGCCCTCGACGCAGGAGTACTTCCACTATTTCGGTCTCGACGAGAAGAAGCTCGCCTATGCCAAGCCGGACGCGCTGGTCATGCATCCGGGACCGATGAACCGCGGCGTCGAGATCGACACCGCGGTCGCCGACGGCGCCCAGTCGCTGATCCGCGAGCAGGTCGAGATGGGCGTCGCGGTGCGCATGGCCGTGCTCGAAGCGCTGTCGCGGAACCTGCCGAATGCGTGAAGCGACTTTGATTGGCGCATGTCCTTTTCGGAAAACCGGTTCCCACCCCGGATCAAGTCCGGGGCAGGCATTTCCGGGACATGCGCTGATGATCACCGAGCGCCGCCCGATCCTGCTCGCCAATGCGCGCATCCTCGATCCGTCGCGCGACCTCGACATCGACGGCGACCTCTTGATCGCCGACGGCGTGATCCGCGAGGCCAAGCGCGGCATCGGCGCCGCCGGCGTGCCGGAAGGCACCGAGGTCATCGACTGCCGCGGCAGGCTGGTGGCGCCCGGTCTCATCGACATGCGCGCCTTCGTGGGCGAGCCCGGCGCGGAATACCGCGAGACCATCGCCTCGGCGAGCCAGGCGGCGGCCGCCGGCGGCGTCACCACCATCGTGTGCCAGCCCGACACCTCGCCGGTGATCGACGACCCGGCGATCGTCGATTTCGTGCTGCGGCGCGCGCGCGACACCGCCATCGTGCACGTGCAGCCGATGGCGGCGCTGACCAAGGGGCTGCGCGGCGAGGAGATGGCCGAGATCGGCCTGCTCAAGGCGGCGGGCGCCATTGCCTTCACGGACGGCGCGAAAAGCGTCACCAATGCGCAGGTGATGCGCCGGGCGCTGACCTATGCGCGCGATTTCGACGCGCTGATCGTGCATCACACCGAGGACCCCGATCTGGTCGGCGAAGGCGTGATGAACGAAGGCGAGTTCGCCGCCCGCCTCGGCCTCTCCGGCGTGCCGAAGGCCGCCGAGACCATCATGCTCGAGCGCGACATGCGTCTCGTCGCGCTCGCCGAGAGCCGCTATCACGCGGCGTCGATCACCTGCGCGGAGGCGCTCGACGTGCTCCGGCGCGCCAAGGAGGCGGGCTTCAAGGTCACGGCATCGGCGTCGATCAACCATCTCACGCTCAACGAGATCGACATCGGGCCCTACCGGACCTTCCTCAAGCTCAGCCCGCCGCTGCGCGCCGAGGACGACCGTGCGGCGCTGGTCGCCGCGCTGGCCGCGGGCCTCATCGACGTGGTGATGTCCGATCACAATCCGCAGGACGTGGACGGCAAGCGCCTGCCGTTCGCGGAGGCGACCCACGGCGCCATCGGGCTCGAGACCATGCTGCCGGCCGGCCTGCGCCTCGTTCATTCGGGCGACGTCCAGCTCATGACCCTGCTGCGGGCGATGTCGAGCGCGCCGGCGGAGATCCTGGGGCTGCCGGGCGGCACGCTGCGGCCGGGCAGCCCGGCCGACGTGATCGTGGTCGATCTCGACGCGCCTTGGGTGCTCGACCCCGACGAGCTCAAGTCGAAATGCAAGAACACGCCGTTCGACGAGGCCAAGCTGCAGGGCCGCGTGGTCCGCACCATCGTTGCCGGACGGACGGTGTACGAGTACGTTTGACGCTCCATGCTCCATCCCATCAACTGGTCGCACGCCCTGCCCTACTACGCGGCAGCGCTGGCGTTCGGCTATCTGCTCGGCTCGATCCCGTTCGGCTTGATCCTGACGCGGCTTGCCGGCACGCCCGACATCCGCTCGATCGGCTCCGGCAATATCGGCGCGACCAACGTGCTGCGCACCGGCCGCAAGGGGCTCGCCGCCGCGACGCTCATCGGCGATGCGCTCAAGGGCACGGTCGCGGTGCTGGTCGTCTATCGCTTCTACGGCCAGGACCTCGCGATCCTCGCCGCGCTCGGCGCCTTCCTCGGCCACCTGTTTCCGATCTGGCTCAGGTTCAAGGGCGGCAAGGGCGTCGCCACCTATATCGGCATTCTGCTGGCGCTGGCGCTGGCCGGCGGCGCTCGCCTTCTGCCTGATCTGGGTCGCGGTGGCGGCGCTGACCCGCTACTCCTCGCTCGCCGCGCTCACCGCCAGCATCGCCACGCCGTTCGCGCTCTGGCTGCTCGACGACCGCCAGGAGGCGCAGCTGTTCGTGCTGCTCACCGCGCTGCTATGGGCGATGCACTGGCAGAACATCGCGCGGCTCATCAAGGGCACCGAAGGAAAGATCGGCGCCAAGTCGGCGTAGGGTGTGCGGAAACCATGTCGGCCGGCGGACGGCTTTCACGCCTTGTAGGGGCCGCAAATCCCGGGCAAAGATGGCGCCGGGGGGTCGCTACCAGAATGTGAAATGGCGCAGCGCCTCCGCATCTTCATTTCCTCGCCCGGCGATGTTCCCGATGAGCGGCTGCGTGCCGACCTCATCATCGACAAGCTCGCGCAGGACTACAGCCGCTACTTTACGATCGAGAGCTATCGCTGGGAGCACGAGCCGATGCTGGCCTCGGGGCACTTCCAGGACGCCATCGAGCCGCCGAGCGCTTCCGACATCGTGATCCTCATCCTCTGGTCGCGGCTCGGCACGCCGCTGCCCGAAAAGACCGCGACGCGGGAATATCGCGGGCTCGATGGTCGCGCGCCGGTGACCGGGACCGAATGGGAATTCGAGGAGGCGCTGGCGGCCGCGCGCGCGCGCGGCGCCCCGGACATCCTGGTCTTCCGCAACCTCAGTCCCGCGGCCGTCGACCTGCGCGACCCCGCCGCGCGCGGCCGCAGCCTCGCCCAGCTCGACGCGCTCGATGCATTCTGGAAGCGCTATTTCGCCGATCGCGGAGTCTTCCTCGCCGCTTCGGCCGAATACCTCGAGATCGAGGACTTCGCCCGGCGCCTCGAAGAGTCGCTGCGCAAGCTGATCGAGCGGCGGATCAAGTCGGGCGCCGCCACCGGAACCGCGGAGACCGCGCCAACCTGGCTCGGCAATCCGTTCCGCGGGCTTGCAAGCCTACGAGTTCGAGCACGCCGCCATCTTCTTCGGCCGCGACGCCCTGGTGGCCAAGGCCGCCGAGCAGCTTGCAACGCAGGCCCGCGCCGGCACCGCGTTCCTGCTCCTGGTCGGCGGCAGCGGTTCGGGAAAATCGTCGCTGGTCAAGGCCGCCGTGGTGCCGCGCCTGATGAAGCCGCAGCGGATCGAAGGCGCCGCTTTCTTGCGCCGGGTCGTGTTCCGTCCGGGAGACGGCCAGCAGGACCTCGTGCTCGGCCTTGCCAAGGCCTTGACGCAAGGGTCCGGCACAAGAGGGCGTCGGCTTGCCGGAGCTGCTCGGCGCCCGGACAGACCGCCAATGAGCTGGCGACCTATCTGCGCGCCAGCAGCGACGCTCCGGTCTTCGTGCTCAGCACAGCGCTCGGACGCGTCACTGAAAGTGCGCGCGCCGCCAAGCGCATCCTGCCGCATGAAAGCGCCAAGCTGATCCTGGTCATCGATCAGTTCGAGGAGCTGTTCACGCTCGCCCGCATCACCGCCGAGGACCGCATCGCCTTCGTCCGGCTGCTGCAGGGTCTCGCGCGCTCGGGGGTGGTGTGGATCATCGCCTCCATGCGGGCCGATTTCTGGCACCGCATCCTCGACGTGCCGGAGCTGGTCGCGCTGGCGCAAGGTCAAGGGCGGCTGGAAGTGCCGCCGCCCTCGCTGGCCGAAATCGCCGAGATGATCCGCAAGCCGGCGCAGGCCGCAGGATTGACGTTTCAGACTCATCCGCAGTCCGGGCTCGGCCTCGACACCGTGCTCGCCGAGGACGCCGCGTCCGAGCCCGGCGTGCTGCCGCTGTTGTCGTTCGCGCTCGATGAGCTCTACAGCGAGGACGTGCACAGGTGCGGAGGGAACGAGCTCTGCTTCCGGCAATACGACGCGTTGGGCGGCCTCGCCGGCGCGATCGCCAGACGCGCCGACGCGATCCTCGAGTCGCTGCCGGAGAAGGCGCGCGCCGCCTCGCCGCGGGTGTTGCGGGCGCTCGCCACGCTCGGCGGCGCCGGCCACACGATGCCGGTCGCCCGATCCGTCCCATTGGACAGCTTTCCGCCGGGAAGCGAGACCCGGATGGTCGTCGACGCCTTCATCGAGGGGCGTCTGCTCGTCGCCTCGACCGAAGGCGACATCGCCATCGTCCGCATCGCCCACGAAGCGCTGATCACCCGCTGGAAGCGCGCCAGCGATCAGCTGACCGCGGATCGCCGCGACCTGGAAATGCGCGCCCTGATCGAGCGGCAGTATGCGCGCTGGCGAGAGGCGGACGCGAAGGTCCGCCAGCAGCTGCTGTTGCGCGATCCGGATCTGGCGAACGCGCTCGACCTGCAGGCGCGCTGGGGCGACGAGCTCGACGCCGACGTGCAGCGCTTCATCGGCCAGTCGCATCAGCGCAGCCGGCGCCGGCATCAGCTGGCGGCCGCCGCCGCGATCGTGTTCGGCATCGTCGCGCTCGCGGCGACCGGCTTCGGAGGCTTGGCCTACCACGCGCTGCAGCGGGTGGATCACGAGCGTGCCCGCGCCGTCGACGCCGAGGCGACCGCGATCGCGCGGCGCGACCAGGCGGTGGCCCAGCGCAATGCCGCGCTGGTGGCGCAGTCGCGCTACCTCGCCTCGGAAGCCGACCGCGTGATCAAGGATGGATCGGCGCGCAGCGCGATCGCGCTGTTGCGCGCCGCGCTGCCCGACCCAAGCGGGGCGAACCCGCGCCCCCTGGTCCGGGACGCCGTCGTCGCCGCCTATCGGGCGCTCTACGCCAACCGGGAACGGCGTCAGATGGCGATGCCGCCAGGCGCGACCGCCGTCGCCACTGATGCCGCGGCCAAGACGATCGTCATCGCCACCCCCGAGCAGATTTTCGTCCGCGATGGGCTGTCCGCCGACGGCCAACGCGTGCTTGCGCACGGCGCCGGGCCGGTGTCGCGCATCGTGATCGCCGACAAAGGCGAGCGCATCGCGCTCATCGGTGCCGACGGCTCGATATCGGTGCGCGACCTCGCCGACAATGGGCGCCAGCGTTCGTGTCACGGCTCCGAGGGCGCCGGCCCGCAGGCCTATTTCCTGCAATCCGGACGGCGTCTGCTCGTTGCCAGCTCGGATCAGAAAGTCTGGCGTCTGTTCGACGCCGACACCTGCCGCGAGCTCGCCAGCCGGCAATTCGCCGCTCCCGCCGGCAAAGGCTCGGCATTCCTGGTCGACGGCGGCCGCGGCCTCATCGTCGCCGTGCTCGACGGCCGCCTGCATCGGCTCTCGCCCGACGACCTGTCCGATCTCGCCGCCGGCGAGATCGAGCCGGCCGCCGAATACGCGCTCGCCGCGGCGCCGGACGGGAAATCGATCTACGTCGCGGCGTCCCAGGATACCCTCAACGGCCAAATCGTGGTGCTGGACGCCGAGACGCTGGCAACGCGGCGCACCTTCGGCAAGGTCACCGGCGGCGCGCGGCATGTCGCGATCGCCCCGAGCTCCAAGTGGCTCGCCGTGCATGGGCTCGTCAGCCTCGACTTTTTCGACGTGCAGACCGGCGAGCGCATGTACCGCATGTTGACCAACCGCGACGCCGTGCGCGGCCGTTTTCTCGGCTCGTCGTCGTCGGATTATGTCGCCTACGGGACCCATGGCTTTGTCCGGCGCTATGCGCCCGCGCTCGGGATCGAGATGGCCGGCTACCGCAACAGCGACGCCGGCACCATCGAGCAACTCGACGAGCTTGCCGACCGCAGCGGCTTCCTCAGCGTTTCCGATCGGCCCTCGGTGACCGAATGGTCGTTCGACGCGCAAATCATTTCGCGCCAGCACGTGGTGCCGTTGGTGATCCCGGGCCTCAACATCGACATGCCGGCACAGATCGAGGCGTTCGGGATCGCCGGCGACGGCAAGGAGGTGCTCGCCGCCTATATCGATCGCAGCGCTCGCCGCTGGGAGCTCGAGACCGGCGAGATGCGGCTCGTGCGCGAGGCCGCGCCGCGCGCCGCTTCGATCGAGCATGCCGCCTTGATCGGCGCAACGTCGGTCCTGGCGGAGAAATCCGGACGCCTTCTCATCTATACCGAGGCCGCCGGCACCGCCCGTCCGGCAGCGGAGCTTGCCGGCGAGCCGCTGTCCTATCTGGGTGTGATCGACGCCAGCCGCGCCTTTGCGGTGTCGAAAACCGGCGTCGCGTCGATCATCGATCTCTCGAGCGTCGCGGCGCCCAAGGTGCATCCGATCCCGGCGCTCGGCACCTGCCAGGGGCGGGCCTCGATCGCAGGCGTGGCGGTGTGCATCGACGACAGCGGTAGGATCCGCGTCTACCGCGCCGCCGATGACCGCCTGCTGCTCGAGTGGCCGCCGCCGGCGGGAGCCAAGCTGACTGCGGCCTACATCGCGTGGGACGGCGCCCTGACCGCGGCGAGCTACAGCAACGGCGAGCTTGAAGTGCGCTCGCTGCCCGACGGCAAGACAGTCGCCAAGCAGACCGTGAAGATGAAGCTCGCCGGCGAGATCCTCAAGGCCGCCGCGCAGAGCCCGCTCATCTCGGACGAGGATCGCGCCAGGATCCGACGCGGCGCCACCGAGGTCGAGGTCGCGCTCGGCGCCAACCGGATCAGTCTCTCCGACGACGGCAAGCATGTCGCGCTCGCGCTGCCCAACCTCACGGTTCAAATCATCGAGCTTGCGACCGGCAACCTGCGCCTGACCAAGGGCACTCAGCGCGGCGCTGTCATCGATCTCGATTTTTCGCCCAACGGTGCATTGCTGGCGACGATCGAGGCCGCCGAATACCGGGCGATGAACGTCTACGAGGTCGCGACCGGCGAGCGCCTCCTCAGCGTGTCGCTCGTCGGCCAGGAGTCGCCGCGCTTGCGGCGCCTGAGCAATGGTCGAGGTTTCGCCACCATCGACCAGGTCGGCCGCATCATGGTCCACCCGGTATTCCAGGACGTGCAGGACCTGATCGCCTATCTGGCGCACGAGTTTCCCGAGCCGCTCACGCCGAGCCAGCGCCGCACCTATTTCATCGAGTAACGGGAGACATTTTCAGGTCAGCACGATGGACGCAAATCCGAGCGAATACGAGCGATGGGAAGGCCGCTTCGGCGTCGCCGAATACGTCTTCGGCAAGCAGCCGAACT
Source organism: uncultured Alphaproteobacteria bacterium (assembly GCA_963708765.1). Classification (GTDB taxonomy): domain Bacteria; phylum Pseudomonadota; class Alphaproteobacteria; order Rhizobiales; family Xanthobacteraceae; genus VAZQ01. Next base: position 48,982 of record CAVPTV010000026.1, read on the forward strand.
ACTTCCTGGCGTCCTGCAAGGCGCTGCTCCCCAGCTCCGGCAAGGCGCTGGCGATCGCCGACGGCGAAGGCCGCAACGGCGTCTGGCTGGCGGAGCAAGGCCTCGACGTGCTCTCGATCGACTTCTCGCCGACCGCCCAGCACAAGGCGCAGGCGCTGGCCAAGGAACGCAACGTCAAGCTCGCCTTCGAACGCCTCGACATTCACGCCTGGGACTATCCGGAAGCGGCCTTCGACGTCGTCGCCGAGATTTTCACCCAGTTCAGCTCGCCCGCCGAGCGCGCGCGCAAATGGGCCGGCATGCGAAAGGCGCTCAAGCCCGGCGGCCTCCTGATCATCCAGGGCTATCGGCCGAAGCAGCTGCAATACGGCACCGGCGGCCCCAAGCTGGTCGAGAACCTCTACACGCGCGCGATGCTGGAAGACGCTTTCCGCGGCTTCCACGACATCACGATCGTCGAGGAGGACGTCGAGATTCACGAAGGCACGTCGCACAGCGGCATGTCCGCGGTGATCAATTTCACCGCACGGAAATAGCGGGCATTCCCCGATCCCGGCTGGGAGCCCAGGCACGATGGATCACGTCGCCGAGCGAAGGAGCCCGTGATGCGCGGCCGAGCTCTCGCCGCCGCCCTCCTCCTGCTGGTCGCATCGACCTGCGCGCGCGCAACGATCTGGGAGCGGCCGCTCGGTCCCTACGGCGTATTCCGGGTCGACCTGCCGAGCGGGTGGACGGCGAAGCTGCAAGAGCCCGATGCAGGGGTGGTCGCGCCATCGCAATCACGCCGCCGACCGGCGTTCCGCTGCTCTTGCTCGTCAGCACGTTTCCCTTGCCCGACAACGTCGCCGACACGTTGCTCGAGGACGGCGCCCGCAGCACGGTCGCGCGGCTGCAGGGCATCGCCGAGGAGCCGGCGCTCGAGGCCAAGTGGTTCGAGGGCGCGATATCCCGCGGCTTCTACGTGTCCGCCACCGACAAGCGGGTCAGGGAGCCCACCGCGCAGAACTTCAAGTACGGAATCCAGGGCCACCTGGTCACCGGGCGGCTGTTCGCCACGTTCTCGGTCTTCACCAATCTGCCGAGCGGTCCCGAGCGCGACCGCGCGCTCGAGATCGTGCGCGCGGCCTGGCACGAGCCGACCACGATGCCGGTGTTCGACAACAAGGGAACCGTGTCGCTCGCCCTTCCCGACCGCGCTTGGCGCCTACTGGTCGATCTGCCCGGCTTCGTCTTCGAGCCGAGGCAGTCGCTCCCGGCGCAGCAAGGCGTTCGCCTGGCGGGCACCAACGCCGGCACCGGCATGAACGTCACGGCTTTCCTCCAGGCTGCCGTTCCGCGGTCGCACCGCCGTGGACTACCGCGAGCAGGTCTGGGCCCGGATCCAACCGACCGGGCCGTTCACCGATGTCCGCCGATCGGAACGCGACGGCATGGCGCTGCTCGAGCGCACGTTTCCCGGGGCCAGCCGGACTGCGCATCGACCAGCGGCACGTCAACGCCCACGTCGTGCACGACGGCGTGTGGCTCGACGTCCATCTCTCCAAGCCACGCTATACGCCCCAGGACGACGCGCTGTTCGACGCGATCATCCGCACGGTTCGCTTCGCCAACAAGGGGATCGCGGACGTGGACTACGACGCGGTCGTGCTCCGCCTCGAGCCGAGCACGGCCTTGGCCTATCTCGGGCGCGCCGGCGTCTATTTCAAGCATCGCGAGTACGACAAGGCGATTGCGGATTTCACGCAGGTCGTCCGGCTGGAGCCGGATTTCGCCGGATCCTACAAGGGCCGCGCCCTCGCCTACCGCCGCAAGGGCGAGCTCGATCGGGCGGTCGCGGACTACGATCAGATCATCCGGCTGGAGCCGAACGAGACCTTGGGCTATTTCGGCCGCGGCAGCATCCACCAGGAGCGTGGCGAGCTCGACCGGGCGATTGTGGACTTCGACGACGTCATCCGCCTGGACCCGAAGCATGCCTTCGCCTTCGAGCAGCGCGGCCGTGCCTACGAGCACAAGGGCGACCGTGACAAGGCCATTGCCGACTATCGCATGGTGCTCGCGCTCGTCACCACGGGTCCCGTGCACCAGCGCGCGAGAGAAGGGCTGACGCGGCTCGGCGCATCGCCCTGATGGCGCGGAGCGATCGAGCCCGGCCGGAGACCGCACATGCATAGATCGATTGCAACCTTCGTCGCAGCGGCCATTTTCACCGCCCTCACCACCGCGGCGCTGGCGCAGCCCTATCCCAACCGGCCGATCAGGCTCTATGTCGGATTTCCACCCGGCGGGGCCGCCGACATCGTCGCGCGCGTCGTCGGACAGGCGCTGTCGGTGCGTCTCGGGCAGCCGGTCGTCATCGAGAACAAGCCGGGATCGGGCGCCAACATCGCCGGCGACGCCGCCGCGAAAGCGGCCGCGGACGGCTACACCTTGCTGCACGGTCCCGACAACCTGTTCATCGCCAATCCGCACCTTTACGCGCGGATGGCGTTCGACCCGCTCAAGGATCTGGTTCCGGTCGCCAGCCTGGCCTCGAACCAGCTCGTGCTCGCCGTGCATCCGGCTGTTCCTGCCGCGGACCTGCGCGAGCTCATCGCGCTCGCGCGCCGCACCAATCCGCCGCTGTTCTATGCGTCGATCGGCAACGGCAGCCAGCATCACCTGGCCATGGAGCTGCTCAAGCAGCACGCCGGCGTCGACCTCACGCACGTGCCTTACCGGGGCGGCGGGCCGGCCGGCATTGCGCTCCTCGCCGGCGAGGTCGCCGCGATGTTCGGCGGCGGCTCGATCGCGCCGATCGTCCAATCGGGCAAGGCCCGCGGCCTGGCCGTCACCGGAACGCAGCGGTTTGCGCTGCTGCCGGAATTGCCGACCATCGGCGAAATCTATCCGGGCTACGAGGTGCTCATCTGGCACGGTCTGTTCGCGCCGGCCCGCACGCCGCCGGCGATCATCGAGAAATTGCGCACCGAGGTGCACGCGGTGCTGGCGCAGCCCGAGGTCAAGCAGCGGCTCGCCGCGTCCGGCTCGGGCGACCCCTACATCACCACGCCCGAGGAATTCGCCGCGCGCATCCGCGGCGACCATGAGAAGTACGGCAAATTGATCAGGTCGATCGGCGTCAAGGTGGAGTGACATGGCGTGAACCGGACGACCTGCATGTCGGCTGCTCCCGGACGAAAACACCGAAGCGACGTCCCGGTTGCCACGGCACGGATGAATCCGATCCCGGGAGCGGGTAGGATCGCCTGAGCACGGAGGGAATTGGGCCGTGGCCCGACTGTTCATCAGCCATTCGAGCGTGAACAACGCGGCGGCGATCGCGCTGACGAAATGGCTGTCCGAGCAGGGGTTCGACGACATCTATCTCGACATCGATCCCGACCGCGGCCTGGCGCCCGGCGAGCGCTGGCAGGAGGCGCTCAAGGCGGCCGCCGACCGCTGCGAGGCGGTGCTGTTCCTGGTCTCGCCGGCCTGGCTCGCCTCGCGGTGGTGCCTGGCCGAATTCCTGCTGGCCAAGAGCCTGCACAAGCGCATCTTCGGATTGATCATCGAGCCGGTGCCGCTCGAGCAATTGCCCAGCGAGATGACCGCCGAATGGCAGCTGTGCGAGCTCGTCGGCCAGGATCGCTTCCGCACCTTCGACGTCGAGGTCGGAGAAAAACGCCAGCAGGTCGCATTCCGCGAAGCCGGGCTCGAGCTGTTGCGGCGCGGCCTCGAGCGCGCCGGGCTCGACGCCCGCAGCTTCCCTTGGCCGCCGCCGGGCGAACGCAACCGTGAGCCCTATCGCGGCCTGCGCTCGCTCGAGGCGCAGGACGCGGCGATCTTCTTCGGCCGTGACGCAGCGATCGTGCGCGGGCTCGACCGCATCCGCGGCCTGGTCGAACGGGGCGTCGAGAAGCTTCTGGTCGTGCTGGGCGCGTCGGGATCCGGAAAATCGTCGTTTCTGCGCGCTGGATTGTGGCCGCGGCTGGCGCGCGACGACGTGATCTTCCTGCCGTTGCCGGTGATCCGGCCGGAGACGGCGGTGATCAGCGGCAATTCCGGCCTGGCGGTCGCGCTCGCAGCCGCATTCGAGCGGCTCGGCGACCAGCGTCCGCCGGGACGCATCAAGGAGGTGCTCGCGCAAGGCGTCGACGGTTTCGGACGCCTGCTCGGCGAGTTGTCGGAGGTGGCCAAGCGCCGCTTCGTCGGCATCGACCAGGCGCGGCCCGATCCGACCATCGTGCTCTGCATCGATCAGGCGGAAGAGCTGTTCAACGCCGACGGCGCCGCCGAGGCCGCGACCTTCATCGCGCTCGTTGCCGGCGTGCTGGCGCCGTCCGGCACGGCGCCGGCGCGCCGCATCCTCGTCATCGCCACCATGCGCTCCGACCGCTACGAGCTTCTGCAGGCGGAGCCGCGCCTCCCCGCCGTGAAGCGGGAGCTGTTCGACCTCTCGCCCATCTCATCCTCCGAGTTCAAGAGCGTCATCGAAGGCCCTGCCCGCCGCGTGGTCGAGGCCGGCGGCCGTCTCGCCATCGAGCCCGCCCTGACCGAGCAGCTCATCGCCGATGCCCAGGGCGCGGATGCATTGCCGCTGCTCGGCTTCACGCTCGAGCGGCTGTACGCCGACTACGGCGGCGAGGGCCGGCTGACGGTTGCCGAATACGAGAGGATCGGCGGCGTTCAGGGCTCGATCGAGGCCGCGGTTGCACGCGCGCTCATGGATCCGGGACGATTGCCGGCCATCCCGGCCGCCAAGGAGGCGCAGCTCGCCTGCCTGCGCGCCGCATTCATCCCGTGGCTCGCGCGCATCGACCCGAACACCGGCGCGCCGATGCGGCGTGTGGCGCGGCTCGACGAAATTCCGCAAGGCTCACGCACCATGGTGGAGCGGCTGGTGGAGGCGAGGCTGCTGGTCGCCGACCGGCGTGCCGGCGTCGACGTGATCGAGGTGGCGCACGAGAGCCTGCTGCGGCGGTGGCCGGCCTTGACGGCCTGGCTCGAAGCCGATGCCGACGATCTCAAGCTGGTCGAAGGGGTCGAGCGCGCCGCCGGCGAATGGGCCGGCAACGGCCGCCACGACGCCTGGCTCGATCATCGCGCCGAGCGCCTCGCGGATGCGGAAAGGCTCGCCGCCCGCGAGGATTTCCGCAAGCGCCTCGGCGAGGCGGGCGTCGCCTATCTCGCCGCCTGCCGGGCGCGCGAGGAGGCCGAGCGCAAGGACAAGGAGGAAGCGCTCGCGCGCGAGCAGGCGCAGGCTTGCCGAGATCGCGGCGGCGCAGGCGCAGATCACCGCCGAGCAGGGCCGCACCGCGTCGGCGCAGGCGCGCACCGCGCGGATGCAGCGTACCGCCCGGTGGACCTTGGCGGCGGCCGCCGTCGCGATCATCATCGGGTTCGCGGTGGGACTCTGGCAGCGCCACACCAATCGTACCCAAAAAGCCGAGCTGGACAGCGGGCGCGCCAATCTTCTCGCCGAGCTCGCCAACACCGAGCGGTCGCGCGACAACTGGCAGAGCGCGCTGCGTTTTGCCGCCTACTCCGTGCGTCTCGCGCTCGATCTGGACCGGCAGGCGATCGCGGCGTCGCCGGCGGCGGCGGCGCTCGCCGCCACCGTGTCGCAGGCGGGCTGGGAGCTGGTGCTGGCCGGCCAGCACGATGACCTGATGAGCTCTGCCGTGTTCAGCTCGGACGGATCGCGCATCGTCACGACATCGAGGGACCGCACCGCCCGTATCTGGGACGCCGCCACCGGCAAGGAGATCGTGGTCATGCGCGGGCACGAAGGTTCGGTGCGGACCGCCGCGTTCAGTCCGGACGGATCGCGCGTCGTCACCTCGTCGCGGGACCGCACCGCCCGCATCTGGGACGCCGCCACCGGCAAGGAGATCGCGGTCCTGCGCGGGCACGAGACCGACGTCAGCTGTGCCGACTTCAGCCCCGATGGATCCAAGGTCGTCACGGCGTCATGGGACAATTCGGTACGGATCTGGGACGTCGCGCGCGCCGAGGAGATCATGGTCCTGCGCGGGCACCAGTCGGCAGTGCGCCTCGCGGTCTTCAGCCCGGACGGCTCACGCATCGTCACCGCCTCGAACGACCTCACCGCCCGCATCTGGGACGTCGCCACCGGCAAGGAGATCAGGATCCTGCAGGGGCACCAGGCGCAAGTGAACACCGCGGTCTTCAGCCCGGACGGCACGCGCATCGTCACCGCCTCATACGACACCACCGCCCGCATCTGGGACGCCGCCACCGGCGAGGAGCTCACGGTCCTGCGCGGACAGCAGAACTGGCTGAGCTCCGCCGCCTTCAGCCCGGACGGAATGCGCATCGTCACCGCCTCATACGACAAGACCGCGCGCATCTGGGATGCGGCGACCGGAAAGGTGCTGGTGATCCTGCGCGGGCACGAGGACTGGGTGGGTTCCGCCGTGTTCAGTCCGGACGGAAAACGCATCGTCACCGCGTCGTTGGACCAGACCGTGCGCGTCTGGGACACGAGCGCCAAGGAGATCGCGGTCCTGCGCGGGCACGACGACCAGGTGAATTCCGCCGCCTTCAGCCGCGACGGATCGCGCATCGTCACCGCCTCGTACGACATGAGCGCCCGCCTCTGGGATGCCGCCACCGCCAAGGAAATCGCGGTGCTCACCGGGCACGAAGCCGAGGTGATTTCCGCCGCCTTCAGCCCCGACGGGTCGCGCATCGTCACCGCGTCGGGGGACCAGACCGCCCGCATCTGGGACGCCGCCACCGCCAAGCAGAGCGCGGTCCTGCACGGGCACACCGACCAGGTGAATTCGGCGGCCTTCAGCCCCGATGGCTCGCGCATCGTCACCGCGTCATCGGACCAGACTGTCCGCATCTTGGATGCCGCGGCCGGCAAGGAGCTGGCGATCCTGCGCGGCCATGAGGATCAGGTGCAGTCCGCCGCCTTCAGCCCCGACGGATCGCGCATCCTCACCGCGTCATTCGACCTCACCGCGCGGATTTGGGACGCTGCGACGGCCAAGGAGATCGCGCTGCTGCGCGGGCACGACGGCCAACTGTATTCCGCCGCCTTCAGCCCGGACGGATCGCGGGTCGTCACGGCGTCATTGGACCAGACCGCCCGCATCTGGGATGCGGCGACCGCCAAGGAAGTCGCGGTCCTGCGCGGACACGAGGCCGCGGTGCGGTCGGCTGCGTTCAGCCCGGACGGATCGCGCATCGTCACCGGGTCGTTGGATCGCACCGCCCGCCTCTGGGACACTGCGACCGGCAGGGAGATCACGGTCCTGCGCGGGCATGAGTCGGAGATCGATATGACCGCGTTCAGTCCCGACGGAATGCGCATCGTCACGGCGTCGGGGGACGGCACCGCCCGCATCTGGGACGTCCGCGTCCCGATGATGCCGGTCCGCAAGCTCCTTGCCGAGGCCTGTGGGCGGCGGCTTGGCCAATTGACCAAGCTCACGCGCAACGAGATGCGTCTCGCCGGCTATCCCGACAACACGCCCGAGATCGATGTTTGCGCGGGTCGCGAGTGAGCGGCGGCGGGCGCTCGCCAATTTCCGGCCGACGGACGCGCTGCATCAGCCTCCGCTGCGCTCCGCGTTCCAGCTGCCGGAGCACTGCCCATTCGGCCCCTGACCGCGCCATGTCCCGGTCCCGGACGTGGTCGTCAGCTTTCCCGACCCCACGGCGTGATTTGGGCCCACCGAGACCGTGAGGTTCACGGCGCCGCTCGGCGCCACTCGTCCGGAGATATTGGCGGAGACGCTGCCCAGATAGTACACGACCCCATTGAGGATCTTGCCGGCAAAGCGGTAGCTCGGGTCGCAGATTCCGGTTTTCGTCAGCACGACGACGCTCCACTCGCCGTCGAATGGGGTCGCCGCCTGCGCGCGCGGCACCGCAACCAGTGCCGGCGCCACGCAGATTGCGGACACGACCAACGCCCGGACGGAAATGCTGATCATGGTCACCTCGTCACGATCTCGAGCGCGCAACTCGGCCTGCACCTTCTTACGCGGCGCAGTATTGGCGGCGAAACAAAGCATATTCCACACTCAACACACTCAATACGTCAAGCGCTTTGCGATACACGCAGTGAGCGAGCGGCTCTTGCGTCCTCGCTCCCGCGTCGCGGCATTCGAGGTTGCAAGCTTCAGCATCGCGAACGAGGCTGCCGCGACTGCCGCATCTTGCCGGCAGCGCTCTGGCCGATCCGACCTCATGAGAAAATCTAAGGGTGGTTGGAGAAACGATGCTTTGCGGCCGCTCATGCCGCGCTCTAGTTACCAGGCTCCGCAGGGGCATCTCCCTTGTCCCCGCATCTCAGGAGCATGAAAAATGTTACGGAATTGCCACTGCACACCAGGTTTCGAGAACGGCCATCGGGAAGCCAATCTGGCAGGCGGGTCCGCACGTGCCGGCCGCGGCCTGGTCGATTGCCGCCACGCTGCGAGCCATCGGCGAGGCATGGCGTGAAGGTCTTGCCGCCCATCGCGAGTACGAGCGCCTGAGGTCGCGCGGCATGGCGCACGACACCGCGCTGCGCGAGGCGCTGGGCATCGGCCGCGTCTCCTCACCGGCGCCACGCAACGCGGCGAAGCCGCTATGCTTTGCAGGCAAGGCATAGCGCATCCTGTGAGGGCGGCTCGGCGCAGTCCTGATGGCCGAGGCGCCCAGCGGAGGCGATCACGAAAAACGATGGGCTCAGCCGGCAGCGCGTCTTGGTCGGTCTCGACTTCGACTTGAGTCTGCTCAGTTGCCGGGCATCCTCGGCAGCTTCGGCCAGAAGCCACTCGCTGAAGGCCACGATTTTCGGCAGCTTGGCGACCGCCTTCGAGCAGACGATCCAGTACGCGTACGACACCGGCATTGCCACATCGAATGGACGCACGAGACGGCCGCTGATCAAATCCCAGGCCGCCAGCGCCGTCCGCGCCAGCGCCACCCCCTGGGCGTCGACCGCGGCATCGATCGCCATGCTGGCCTGGTTGAGAACCGGGCCGCGCGAGAGATCCAGGTTCTTGACGCCGGCAAAATCGAGCCATTGATTCCAATCCTGCCGGCTGTTGACGTGCAGGAGCCTCACCCGGCTCAGGTCGGATGGCTTGCGCAGCGGGTTGCGGCCATTGCACAGCTTCGGGCTGCAGACCGGGAACAGCTCCTCGGCGCAGAGGCGCGTGACGTGGAGCCCCGCTGCCGTTCCGTCGCTGTGACGGATGGCCAGGTCGATGTCCTCGCGCGCGAAATCGACATGTTGCAGTGAGGCGCTCACCCTGAGATCGATCTCGGGGTGGACCTCGGCGAAGCGGCCCAATCGATGCACCAGCCACTTCGCCGCGAAGTTCGGCGACGTGCTGACGGTGAGCGCGCCGCCGCTCTGGCGCTGCACCAGCCGCTCCGTCTCGGCGGCGATGCGGTCGAACGCATCGCGCACCACGGCGAGATAGGCGCGGCCCGCTTCGGTGATGACCAGGCGCTGCCGCTCGCGATTGAAAAGCTTCAGTCCGAGCTCGGCCTCGAGCGCCTTCACCTGGTGGCTGACGGCGCCCTGGGTGACGCAGAGATCCTCGGCGGCGCGCGTGAAGCTTTCGTGGCGCGCCGCCGCCTCGAAAGCCTTGAGTCCGTTGAGCGACGGCAACCGGCGCGGCATCGGCGACCTACATCATGAGGACAACTATGAAACGTTAGAGATAAGTCGGCATTGATCCGCAACGCAATGCAAGTCCCTGGCTCAAGCAGCCAAGGCCTCCAGCAGGCCGGCCACGCCGAGGATCGCCATCACGCGCTTGATGTTGTAGGCGAGCACATTGAGCGCCATCTCGGTTGCCACTTTCGGCAGGCGTCGCGTGAGAAAGTGTGTTGCGCCCATCCAGCACTTGATGGTGCCGAAGGGATGTTCCACCGTCGAACGACGCATTGTCATTTTTTCCGGATGGTGATCGAGACGGGCCTGCACCGTCTCCAGCACGGCCTCATGCTCCCATCGTGCGACGCGCCGCTCGGGGCCGATCGTACACTTTGTTTTCAGTGCGCACGTCTCGCACGCATCGGTCCAGTAGCGCCGCATCATCTTGCCATTTTCTTCCCCGGTAAAGCGATAGGTCAACCGCTCACGCGCGGGACAAATATAAACATCGTCGGCCGCGACATAGACAAAGTCCTGCTTGCCGAAGCGACCTGCCGCCTTTGCGTTCGAGGTCATCGGCTTCGGCAGCGTGACAGCGATCCCGGCCTCCTCGCAGGCGCGGATTTCCTCGCTCGCGTAATAGCCACGATCGGTCACTGCATCGAGCGTCTCGGCGCCCATCTCGGTTCGTGCCTGCTCGGCCATATTCGAGAGCTGATGGCGGTCCGTGCCGACGTTCGTCACCTCGTGGGCCACGATGATATGGTTCTTGGTGTCGACTGCGGTTTGCACGTTGTAGCCGACGATTTCGGTGTCCTTGCCGCTCGTCGCCATCGAACGCGCATCAGGATCGGTCAGTGAGATTTGCTTGTCCTTGCTCTTCATCATCTCGGCATTGATCGCACTGAGCCGCGCGATCTCTTCGTTCAGTTTCACGATTTTGTCCTTGAACCGCGCAACCTTTGCCTCTGGCACCGCATCGCCACGGCGGTCGGCGGTCTCCAGTTGGGCTATGTAGCGCGCGATGCTCTCCTGATCCGCTCCAGACGCCGTTTCATTTTGGCCTCGGTGAAGTTTTGTGGATTAATTAATTTAAATATGAGTTTGTAAAATAATGCTCTCTCGATCCGCTCCAGACGCCGTTTCATTTTGGCCTCGGTGAAGTTCTTGTCCCGCGCATTGACAGCCTTGAATTTGGAACCATCGATCGCGACGCTTGCCTCGCTCAGCAAATCAAGCTCGCGGCATAGCGCCACGAAGGTACGGCAAACCTCACGGATGGCCCTGCCGTTGTCCTTACGGAAATCCGCAATGGTCTTGAAGTCCGGTGCCAGATGCCCCGTCAGCCAGATCAGCTCGATGTTGCGCTGGCACTCGCGCTCCAGGCGGCGGCTCGACGGAACGCGATTGAGATAGCCATAAATGTATATCTTGAGCAGCGTCGCCGGATGATAGCAGGGCCGCCCTCGTTCCAGCGGCGCAAACCGACCAAAGCCAAGCTTGCCAAGATCAAGACCATCAACGAAAACGTCAACCGCGCGGACCAGATTGTCCTCGGCCACATAGTCTTCAAGTTCGGCTGGGAACAAACTGCTTTGGCTCCGATCAATCCCTTCCACGAAGCCGGACATCCATCGCTCCCGCTCGCCAATTCACCCGCAGAATCATAGCATCGATGCGATTTTTCACACAGCCTGGGCCACTTGCGGACTCATGCGCCGCAGCAAAGCAGTATCTCTATTCGATCACCGCATCGGCGCGCAGCAGAAATGACTCGGGGATCGTCAAGCCAAGCGCCTTGGCGGTCTTGAGGTTGACGACGAGCCTGAACTGCGTCGGTTGCTCGACCGGGATATCAGCGGGCTTGGTTCCGCGTAGAATTCTTGTCGACCAAATCGGCGGCGCGCCGATACAAGTCGGAACGGTCCGGGCCATACGAGACCAGACCTCCCGCTTCGACATTCTCACGAAAACTATGCACGACCGGCAGCCGCGCCACCAAAGCCAGCGCATTGAGGCGAACCGCATTCGTGTGCACGAGCGGGTCGGCACAGGCATAGAGCGCTTCCACGCGGCCGGTGACCTTTTCGATCGCTGGCGCAATCTCCTCGGCACGTCGGAATTCTGAGCTGATGATATCGAGACCCAGCGCGTGAGCTGCTGCCTGCACTGCCTGCAACTCCGGGGCGACGGTTGGATTGGGGAAATTGCCCGAGATCGCCAGCCGGCGTAGCCCCGGGACGACCTCCCGCAGGATTTCGAGCCGCTTGCCCGCGGTATCGGTCAGCTGCACCGACGAGCCGGTGGCGTTGCCGCCGGGGCGCGCCAGGCTTTCCACCAGACCGTTGCCGACCGGATCACCTGCCGCCCCGAAGACAATCGGAATAACCGCTGTTGCCCGCTTTGCCGCGAGGGCCTGTGCGTCCCCGCCGGTCACGATGACATCGACCTTGAGCCGAACGAATTCGGCTGCGATCTCTCCCGCCCGTTCGACGAGCCCCTCCGACGGGCGATAGTCGATGACAATGCTGCGGCCGTCCACCCAGCCCAGCTCAGCGAGCCGCTGCGCAAAAGCGCCGGCCAGCGGGCGGTCGGCTGCTGCCGTACTCGGACTCACAAACCCGATGGTTGGCAGCTTTCGCGGCTGCTGCGCGCGCGCCGCGAGCGGCCAGGCCGCCGCCGCGCCGCCGAGCAGGGTGATGAAATCGCGACGCCTCATGGGCTATCCTCCTCACGCCAGAGGCCGCACATTACCATACCGTCGCGTGAGAACGCTGTGGTGCATCACAGCAAAATTGATCGTCGAATGGCAGTGATGGGTCATGATCGACAAAACTCACAATGAGCATAACAGGTCCGCTTTTGGGCTGATAGCGACCAAAGAGCCCTGCGACCGGGGGGGATGTTGAGATTTGCCGCCAAGCCGTGATTTAAGCTTCCAAACCGGAGCCTCGAATCATGTGCTACGAGCTCACCAACCACGAGTGGGCCGCCATCAGGCCCGTCGCGGCTAATCGATCTTGATGCCGGTCTCCGTGACGACCGAGCCCCACTTGTCGATTTCCGATTTGAGCAGCGTGGCCAGCTCTTCGGGCGTGGAGCCGACGACCATGTAGCCGTTCTGCTCGAGCTTCGCTTTGATCGCGGGATCGGCAAGAGCCGCAAGGGTATCGGCATTCATCTTCTTGATCACCTGCGGCGGCGTCTTGGCCGGCACGAACAGGCCGTGCCACGAGAGCACTTCATAGCCCGGAATGCCGGCCTCGGCGATCGTCGGCAGCTCCGGAGCGGTCGGGTCTCTCCTGCTGCTGGTTACCGCGAGCCCGCGAACCTGGCCGGCCCGCATGTTCTCGAGCAGCGCTCCGCTGCCGAAATAGACGCTCACGCGCCCGGGAATGAGATCGTTGAGCGCGCCCGCCGCCCCGCGATAGGGCACGTGGGTCATCTCGATGCCGGCCATTCGCTTGAGCAGCTCGCCGGCCAGATGCGGGGTGCTGCCGGTGCCGGGCGACGCCAGCGTGAGCCGGCCCGGATTTGCTTTTGCGAGCGCGATGAACTCCCGCACCGACTTGGCCGGCAACGAGCTCGACACGAACATGAACAGCGAAAAATTGGAGACATGCGCGACCGGTGCAAAGTCCGCGATCGGGTCGTAGCTGAGCGAGCGGTAGAGCGTGCGATTCACCGCCAGCGAGGACGTGGCATACAGCACCGTATAGCCGTCAGGATCGGAGCGTGCGACGAGCTCGGTCCCGATGTTGGTCCCGCCGCCCGCTTTGTTCTCGATCACCACCTGGCGGTTCCAGATCTTCGAGAGCTGGTCGGCGACGATACGGGCGACGAAGTCCGTCGGTCCGCCTGCCGCGAACGGCACCACGAGGCGCACGATCCGGTCGGGCCAAGCCTGCGTCTGCGCGAAGCTTCGATGGGTCTGGGCGCCGAGTGCGATGACCACAGAGGATAGCGAGACACGACAGCGATCGCTTCGTCATGTTTCCCTCCATCGGCCGGCAGGACGGCGCTATCTTTTTTTCGAAGTGTAGGCCGACCATGCCATGAGGGCCATGCCCCAACGACGGGCGAGGTCTTGCGCTGCCTACCTTTCCGCCTGCGCGGCCCGGCGCCAGACGCTCGCCAGCCAGGGCTGTTTCTCGCGCGGCAGTCCGGCGGGGCGGTAATAGTGATCGAGCTCGACGAATCCCGCGGCCGACACGTAGCGGCGCCAGGTATCGAGATCGTGATACGCGCCGTAGCGCCCGCCGTTCCAACCTTCCTCGTTGTGGCCGCGTGGATTCGAGCTGAACAGCACCCCACCCGGTTTCAGGCACGCGTGCAGCTGCAGCAACACGCGCGGCAGCTCCTGGCTCGGCACATGAAACAGCGCGGCGTTGGCGAATACGCCGTCGAAATGGCTGTCCGGCAGATCGAGCGCGAGGAAATCCTGCTGCCAGACTTCGCAGCCGCTATGGGCGCGCGCCATCGCGGCGAAATGCGCGGCGCCTTCCAGACCGACCGCGACGTGACCGAGCTCGGCAAACACCTTGAGGTCGCGGCCGGGCCCGCAGCCGAAGTCCAGGATCGTAAAGGGCGGCTCACCCTCGATCCGTTGCAACAGCGCAGCGATGTTCTGGCCGACGTCATGGTCGCGCGTGCCCTGCCAGAACGCTTCGGCGCGCTCGTCGTAATGACCCAGCGTGAGATCGGCGATTTCTTTCAGGTCTTGCGGACTGAGCTTCATGCTCAATTCTAGCTCAAACCTCGTTCGCGCGCGGCGGCCAATGGCGCAGGATGAAGCCCTCGATCAGCACGAAGCCGTTGTTCAACACGAACCCGATGCATTCCGACCAGGACCAGCAGGCCGTAGACCTGGGCCGACTGGTATTCGCGCTGCGCCCGCACGATCAGGCTGCCGATCCCGGGCAGCAAGCGTCAGCATCTCGACCAGCAGCGTGATGATGATCGCGAGCGGGACCGCCACCCGCACGCCCAACAAAAAGCCGGGGACGATGGCCGGCGCGACGATCTGCGCAAGCGTCCGGGCGGCGCCGAGGCGAAACGTGCGCCCGACGTCGAGCAGCAGCGGATCGATCAGCCGGGTCGCCGAAGCGGTGTTGAGCAGGATCGGCCAGACGGCGGCCCAGGTCACCACCAGCAGCTTGAGGTTCGCGCCATAGCCGAGCAGCAGGATGGCCACCGGCACGATCACCGGCGGCGGCAGCGCCCGGCAGAACTCCAGCAGCGGCCCGAGCGCGCGTTGAGCGAACCGCGACACGCCGATCAGCATGCCGATGGCGGCGCCGAGCAGCTGCCGCGCTCGCCAGCCCATAGGCAAAGGTCAGGAGCGTCGCGGCGATCGCCGGAAACAGCCGGCCCCGGTTGGCGAGATCGGCGACGCCGGTCCACCATTGGCTCGGCGGCGGAAAATACGGCGACTGTGCGGGGCCGAACGCCTGCCAGGCGGCCAGCGAGCAGAACGAGCGGCGCGAGCCCGCGCAGCGCCGGCAGGCGCCGCAGCAAAGCGCCGAAGCTCGCCCGCGGTCGCCGCTAGCCATGCGCGTTCCATCCGCCCGAAATGGCCCGGAAACGCCCAGCGGCTCGCGGCCAGCACCGCGGCGTTGAGCGCGATGCCCAGCGCCCCGACCACGAGCACATCGGCGAACATCTTCTCGGGCTGGAACGCCTGCATCTCGCGGATGATCGCGTATCCCAGCCCCTGCGGATTGCCGAGCATCTCGGCGATGATCGCCATCACCAGCGCGACCCCGAGGCTCAGCCGCGCGCCCACCAGGATGCTGGGCGCGGCCGCCGGAATGAGCACCTTGCACAGCGCCTGCATGCGCGTGAGACGAAACGTGCGGCCGACGTCATGCAGGCGAGCCGCCACGTCGGTCACGCCGCCCATGGTGTTCATCATGATCGGCCACAGCGCCGGATAGATGATGATCGCGAGCTCGGTCTCGAGCGAGAAATTGAAGATGAGCAAGGCGAGCGGCAGGAACGCGATGCCGGGCATCGGGCGCAGCACCTCGACGCTCGCCATGCCGTAGCGCCGGGCGAAGGCGGAGAAGCCGAGCAGCAGGCCCAGTCCGATCCCGAGCACGCCGGCGACGCCCCAGCCGATCAGCACCGAGCGCAACGTGTGCGCCGTATCGACGAAGCAGCTGGCCGGACCGCGCCAGGCCCGCCATCGCCGCCGCGATCGCCGACGGGCTCGGCAGGAAATCGAACGTGACGGCGCCGCCGCGGACCGCGATCTCCCAGGCGGCAAGCACGGCCGCGATCGTGATCAGCCCCGGCAGGTTGATCGCGCGCGCCCACATCGATCGCTCCGCTCACTTGATCTCTTGCTTGATTTCTTGCCCGGTCCGGCAGTCCTTGATGATGCGGCGCGATCTGCAGCGGCTTGCCGTCGAACCGGTCCTTCATCCAGTCGGCGATGAAGGCGCGCACGTCCATGTTGTCGGTGACGCCGTGCCGCTCGCCCTTGTAGACGACCAGCGTGTTGGGGGCACGTCATGGCCTCGTGCAGCTGGTAGGTATGCTCGATCGGGCTGAGGTCGTCGTCCTCGCCGGCGACGCTGAGATAAGGACACGTGATCTTGCCGGCGAGGCCGTCGAGCGTGAGCGTCTTGGCGAACGCGTCGAACTTGTCCTCGTCGTGGAAGCCCGCCATCCACATGTAGCGGTCCTTGAACATCGGGATCGCCACGTTGAGCAAGGTGTGCTGGCCGGGCTCGTGGCAGATGTAGAACCCGGCCGCCGCCTTGTAGCGATGGTCGTGCGCCACGATCTGCGTGAGCCAGAACGAGCCCATGCTGATGCCGGTGATGCCGATGCGCTCGGGATCGACGTCGCCGCGCGCGAGCAGGAAATCCATCGCCGACTTGCCGGCGGCGATGAAATTGCTCTCGGTGCAGTGGATGTTGCGCGAGATCCGCGCCTCGTTCTGGCCGGGCCCGTCGAACGCGAGCACCGCCATCCCGCGCTCGAGGAACTTGTCGCTCGGGCTCGTCACCAGCATTTCCTTGAAATTGTCCATGCCGCCCAGGAACACCACGCAGGGCGTTGGTCCCGACGCGTTCGCGCGGAAAGTGCAGGTAGCCGGGCAGCGACGCGCTCTCGAACGGGATCTCGACCTTCTCGATCCGGTGCCCGGCGTGCTGGATGAACTTCTCGTAGCAGGCGTTCTTCTTGGCGCTCAGCGCGAGATTGACGGCGTCGCCGTCCTCGTGGATCGGTCCTTGCGCCATGGTGTAGTAGGCGGCGGCGGTGAAATAGTTCTGCCGCGCCGTCACCAGGTGTCCGTCCGCCTCGGCCGCCATCGCCATCGCGCGGCGCTTGTCGCCGATCCGGGTCATCTCGCGCGTGATCTCGACGAACTTCTTGATCGATCCCCGCACCGCGGCGATGTCGCCCGAGCCGTCCATGCCGACGGTGCAATGGGTTTCCTCGGTCATCGGCCAATAGAAGTCGGGGCCGCCCGACCGGATCAGCCGGTCGAACAGCCATTGCTCGTCACGCATCCGACGTGCGCGTGCTGCCATGATTGCGATCCTCGTGTGATTTGGCGTAGGTGTTGCGGACGACTCGTCACTCCGGCGCCCCCTGGGGGAGGGTCGGCGGTGAGCGGGTTCGAAACCTCAGCGAGAGACCCTAACCGCTCACCGCACTCCTCTGCCCTACGGGAGAGGAGCAGACCGAGTTCGCGCTCGCGCTGCAAACCAATTGGCGCGCCCTACTCGGCCGTCACCACGATGGTCTTGACGTCGACGTTCCCCACCGGCCTCCCCTGCGAGATCAGCACATCCTTCCACACCGCCAGCTGCTCCGGCTTGATGGTGAACTGATAGTGCGGATAGGGAATCCGCGCCACGATCGGCGCCGGCAGGCCGGTATACTTGGCCAGCACCTCGCGCGCCATCGCGTCGTCGCTCTTGATCATCTTCAGCGCCTCCTCGAGCGAGGCGATCCAGCGCTTGATGACGCCGCGATTGGCTTGCGCCCAATTCGTCTCCGCCATCCAGAACGGGAACAGCACCGGGTCGCCGACCGACAGCAGCGGATCGCCGAGCGACTTGTAGCCGGCCGCCAGCATCTGCCCGACGAACGGCTGCAGCGCCTCGACCGCGTCGACCCGGCCGGCCTTGAGCTGGTCCATCATGCTGGTGAACGGCACCTCGACCGGAATGATCGAGCCCGGATCGGCACCGTTGGCCTTCAGCCAATGCAGGTTGGCGACGTGCATGACCGACGCGATCGCCGAGGTGCCGATGCGCTTGCCGTTGAGGTCCTTCGGCGAGTTGATCCCGCTGTCGGGGCGAACGATGACCTGGTACGACTGATTGGAGCTGAGCTCGATCGTGCCGCCGGCGACCGCGACCAGCTTGAGGCCGCTGGCGACCGCGTTGAGCAGATCCGGCGCCGTGGTCGGAGCGAGATCGAACTGCTTGCCGACCGTCGGCGGCAGCAGCGCCAGGATCGGAAAGCTGGTCAGCGAGACGTCGAGGCCGTTGCGGTCGAAGACGCCCTTGTCCTTGGCGACCCACAGCGGCAGCCAGGTCGCGACCGGCACATAGGCGGCGCGGATCTTGGTCTTCTCCTGGGCGTGCGCGATCGGCGACGTTGCGGCCAGCGCCAGGATGGCCATCGTCGCCGCGGTGATCGATACGACGGAGCGTCGAATAACGGTGGCACCCAAAGGGCAAGCACGTGCTTCCTCCCGAATTTTCGCCGTCTGATTGCGACGATCACGTATCATAGGCGTGCGCAATGAACTTACAAATAGGCCCAGCTGTCGCGCTTCTTGTGCCGGAAAATTTCGCGCGACACGACGCCCGATCGGTGCGCGCCATTCGCATCCGACGAGCAATTCACCGACCGCGCAGCAAGCACGGTGGGCTCCCTCTCCCCGTTTGGGGAGAGGGTTGGGGTGAGGGGGTTACCGAACTTTCGACAGTCCGAATGGGAGCGGCCGCAACGCGAGCTCGTGGCACAGCAATCAGTTAGTGGCGCCGCGCCCGTTCGCACGCCGGCGAGCAGCGCAGCCACGTCATCCCGAATCGTGGGTCCGTGCGTCCGCATCTCCTCCAATTCGGCCTGCGTCATCAGCTCATAGAGCCCGGTCTTGAAGCTCGGCCATTCGCGCGCCTGCGCCCACCAGTCCTGCACCCGCGGCCGCTCGTCGATCCACAGCCCGAGCAGCCCCAGATAGTCGAGCCGCGCCACATAGGGCATCAGGTTGATGTCGGCGAGGCTCGCCCTGGCGCCGAGGATCCACGGCCCGCTCTCGGCCAGCGTCTCCTCCAGGGTCTTGAAGGCGCGCTCGTAGGCGGCGATGGCGTAGAGCACGAACGGCGAGCGGACGCCCAGCTCGTAGGTGGATTTGAACCGGTCGCGCCGGCGTGGATCGCCGATATTGCGGAAGCGCGTCTCGCGCTTGTCCGCCGGCATGTTCTTCATGCGCTCGCGGAACATGGCGGAAAAGCTGATCTCGGTGACGCCTTCGTGCAGTCCCTCGTCGACCGCCTTGCTCCACAGCCGCATGCGGGCGCGCTCACCGGGATCGCTCGGCACGAGCGGCGGTTGCGGAAACGTGTCGTCGAGATACTCGCAGATCAACGTCGACTCGATCACCGCCTTGCCGTCGTGGACGAGCGTCGGCACCACGCCCTTGGGATTGAGCTTGAGGTAGCTCGGGTCGTATTGCTCGCTGCGGAACAGGTCGACCTTGATCGCCTGCCAGGTCTGGCCCTTCTCGCGCAGCGTGATGCGCACCTTCTGGCAGCAGACCGAATTGCCGAAATCATAGAGGATGATCATGGGCCGCCTTCATTCCGAGGCTTCCCCTTCGCACAAGTCTTGCACAAAGCCCGTCGGCTACGACGCCGGCTGATCCGTCGCGGCCGTCGCCTCGCCTCGCCGCCCACGCGTGCCGATCCAGCGCACCAGCACGTAGAACACCGGCGTGAACAGCAGCCCGAACAACGTCACGCCCAGCATGCCGAAGAACACGGCGGTGCCGAGCGCCTGGCGCATCTCGGCGCCGGCGCCGGTCGCGATCACCAGCGGCACCACGCCCAGGATGAAGGCGAAGGACGTCATCAGGATCGGCCGCAGCCGCGTGCGCGCGGCCTGCACGGCCGCGTCCCAGCGGTTCGCCCCCTGCTCCTCGGCCTGTCTCGCGAACTCGACGATCAGGATCGCGTTCTTCGCCGCCAGCCCGATCAGCACCACGAAGCCGATCTGGGTGAGGATGTTGTTGTCCATGCCGCGCAGCAGCACGCCGCTGATCGCCGCGAGCAGGCACATCGGCACGATCAGGATCACGGCGAGCGGCAGCAGCACGCTCTCGTATTGCGCGGCCAGCAGCAGGAACACGAACACCACCGCCAGGCTGAACGCGATCGCCGCGGTGTTGCCGGCGACCTTCTCCTGCAGCGCGATCTCGGTCCACTCGAAGCCGAAGCCCGCCGGCAGGCTGCGCGGCGATGATGCCTTCCATGGCGGCGATCGCCTGGCCGGTGGAGAAGCCCGGCAGCGTCGCGCCCTGCACCTCGGCGGCCGGGAACAGGTTGTAGCGCGGCACCCGGTAGGGGCCGGTGATCTCCTGGAAGCTCGCGACCGCGCCGAGCGGCACCATGTCGCCGGTGACCGAGCGGGTGCGCAGGTTCTCGACGTCGCGGACCGAGAGCCGGAACGGATTGTCGGCCTGCGCGGTCACCCGATAGGTCCGCCCCAGGATGTTGAAGTCGTTGACGAAGGTCGAGCCCATATAGGTCGACAAGCGTGTCGAAGAAGCGCGTGATCGGCACGCCCAGCATCTCGGCCTTGGTGCGGTCGATGTCGGCGTAGATCTGCGGCGTCGAGGTGTTGAACAGCGTGAAGACCTGCACCAGGCCGGGCGTCTGGTTGGCCGGGACCGGTGATGGCGCCGACCGCCTGCTCGAGCGCGCGCGGGCCGCGTCCGGCGCGGTCCTGCACATAGAGCTTGAAGCCGCCGCCGGTGCCGATGCCGGGCACCGAGGGCGGCGGGATCACCAGCACGAAGGCCTCGCGCAGCGCCTGCATCTGGCCGCGCAGGTCGTTCAGGATGCTGTCGGTGGCGAGCCCGGCCTTCACCCGCTCCTCGAACGGCTTCAGGGTGACGAACACGACGCCGGAATTGGGCGCATTGGTGAAGGTGGCGCCGTCGAAGCCGGCGAACGCCACCGCGTGCGCGACGCCGGGCCGCGACAGTCAGGATGTCCGACGCCTTGCGCACGACGCGGTCGGTGCGCTCCAGGCTCGCGCCCGGCGGCAGCGAAATCGCGGCGATGAAATAGGCGCGATCGAGCGGCGGGATGAAGCCGGACGGCGTGCGGGCGAACTGCAAATAGGTGAGCCCGATCAGCCCGCCATAGAGCACCAGCATGATCGCCGACACGCGCAGCACGCGCCGCGTCAGCCCGCGCGTAGCCCGAGCGACAGCTTCTCGAACATCCGGTTGAAGCCGGCGAAGAAGACGTCGAACGGCCGGCTCACCGTCGCGCCAGAAGCCCGACCTCGCGCTCATGGCCGTGCGGCCGCAGCAGCAGCGCCGCCAAGCGCCGGCGACAGCGTCAGCGACACGATCGCGGAGATGATCGTCGAGGCCGCGATGGTGAGCGCGAACTGCCGGTAGAACGCGCCCGAGATGCCGGTGATGAACGCGGTCGGGATGAACACGGCGCAGAGCACGAGCGCGATCGCGACCAGCGCGCCGCCGACCTCGTCCATGGTCTTGTGGGCGGCGTCGCGCGGGCTCATGCCCTCGCGCAGATAGCGCTCGACGTTCTCCACCACCACGATGGCGTCGTCGACCACGATGCCGATGGCGAGAACGAGGCCGAACAGCGTGAGATTGTTCAGCGAGAAGCCGAACGCCGCCATGACGAAGAACGTGCCGATCAGCGACACCGGGATGGCGACGATCGGAATGATGGCGGCGCGCCAGCGTCTGCAGGAACAGGATGATCACGATCACGACCAGGACGACCGCCTCGAACAGCGTCTTGATCACCTCGTCGACCGATTGCTGGATGAACTCGGTGGTGTTGTAGACGACGCGATAGCGCGAGCCCCGGCGGGAAGCTCTTGGCCAGCTCGTCCATCGTGGCGAGCACGGTGGCCGCGGTCGCGAGCGCGTTCGAGCCCGGGCGCTGGAAGATGCCGATCGCGGTCGCCACCTTGTTGTCGAGATAGGCGTTGGTCGTGTAGTCCTGCGAGCCGAGCTCGACCCGGGCGATGTCGCGCACGCGCGTCACCCGGCCGTCCTCGTCGGTGGCGACGACGATGTCGCTGAACTGCTCGGGGCTCGACAGCCGGCCGAGCGTCTGCACCGCGACCTCGAACGCGCCCGGCGAGGTCGCCGGCGGCTGGTTGATGGCGCCGGCCGCCACCTGCACGTTGGCGGCGCGCAACGCCGCGACCACGTCGCTGGCGGTCAGGCCGCGCGCCTGCACCTTGGCGGGGTCGAGCCAGACCCGCATCGAATAGTCGCGCGCGCCGAACACGATGGTGTCGCCGACGCCGTCGATGCGGGTGATGCACGTCCTTGATGTTGATGGTCGCGTAGTTGGAGATGTATTGCTGATCGAGGCTGCCGTCCGGCGAGATGCAGATGGATCACCAGCATCAGGTCGGGCGAGCTCTTGCGCACGGTCACGCCGATGCGCTGCACCTCCTCCGGCAGGCGCGGCAACGCGATCGAGACGCGGTTCTGCACCAGCACCTGCGCCTGGTCGATGTTGGTTCCCGGCTTGAACACGACGTTGATCTCGACCGCGCCGTTGCCGGTCGATTGCGACACCACGTAGAGCATGTTGTCGACGCCGTTGATCTCCTGCTCGATCGGCGCCGCCACGGTCTGCGCGATCGACCTCGGCCGAGGCGCCCGCGAAGGTCGCGCTCACCACCACGGTCGGCGGCGCGATCTCCGGAAATTCGGTGATCGGCAGCGCGCGAAAGGAGATGGCGCCGACCAGCGTCAGGATGATCGAGATGACGCTGGCGAAGATCGGCCGGTCGACGAAGAAGTGAGAAAATCGCATGGTGACTGTCCCTCGCACGGTGCCCGATCGGGCGGTCCGCGAGACTCCTATTGCGCGGCGGCTTCGATCTTGCCGTCCTCGGGCTTGACCTTCTGTCCCGGCCGCGCGCGCTGCAGGCCGTCGATCACGATGCGGTCGGTGGCCGCGAGCCCCGAGCGAATGACGCGCAGGCCGTCGACGATCGGGCCGAGCTCGACCCGCTTGGTGCCGACCGTGCCGTCGTCGGCGACCGTGAAGACGATCTTGCTCGCCTGATCGGACGCGATCGCGCTGTCGGGCACCAGCAGCGCGTCGTGCTCGCCGCCGAACAGCCGCAGCCGTCCGAAGAATCCCGGGGTCAGCAGGCCGTCCTTGTTGTCGAAGATGGCGCGGCCGCGGATGGTGCCGGTCTTCGGATTGAGCACGTTGTCGACGAAATCCATCCGGCCCTGGTGCTTGTAGTCGGTCTCGTCCGCGAGCCGGACCGAGACCGGGTTCTGCACGTCGCGCGACGACGGCCGCGCGCCGGCCGCGGCGAGCCGCAGGTAGCGCAGGAAATCGGCTTCGCTGCCGTCGAACACGAAGTGAATGGGATCGAGCGACACGATGACGGTCAGCAGCGTCGCGCCGGTCTGCCCGCCGGTGATCAGGTTGCCGGCATCGACGCGCCGGTCGGAGATGCGCCCGGCGATCGGCGCGCGCACCTCGGTCCATTCGAGATTGAGCTCGGCCTGCTTCAACGCGGCTTCGAGCGCGGCCACGGCGCCGCGGCCTCGCGCTGCGTCGATCGCCGCGTGTCGAATTCCCGTTCGGTCAGGGTCTGGCTGCGCACCAGCGGCGTCGCGCGCTCGACGTCGAGCGTGGCGATCTGCAGCTTCGCCTGCGCGCGTTCCACATCGGCCTTGGCCTGCTCGACCGCGATCTTGTAGGGACGCGGATCGATGACGAACAGCAGGTCGCCCTGCTTGACGATCTGGCCGTCCTTGAAATGGATGGAATCGATGAAGCCCGAGACCCGCGCGCGCACCTCGACGGTCTCCACCGCGGCGAAGCGGCCGGTATACTCATCCCATTCGGTGATCGTCTTCTGCAGCGGCCGCGCCACGGTGACCGCCGGCGGGCTCGGCGCCGCGCCGGCGGCGGGCTTGCCGTCGCAACCCGCGAGCAGGTGGGATGCGAGCAGGAGAGCGACCAATAGAATTGCGCGGGCCATCGGGGTTTCCCCAACTACGAGAAGCGCGCGACCGCGCACCGAGCGCGCTGCCTGCTTTCTTTCCCAGCGAAACATTGTTCTAGCGGCACTTCTTCATGATATGCAACCTATGCATTCGTATGATGATTACGAGGGCTGCTCTGTCGACGGCGAAGCAGGTCGCGACCGACCGAACCGTTCTTCGGGCTCGCCCGACAAAGGATCGAACGAAAAGCGCGCCATATCCTGGAAGGCGAAGGAGATCGGACGATGACCATCACGCGACAAAGCCTGTTGGAACGTTTCCAGCTCCTGAGCGACGAGGAATTGCTTGCCCTGTTCCACTCGGGCGACCTGATCGAGCTGGCCAAGGACGTTGCCGCGCAAGAGCTGCGGCAGCGCGGGGTCGACCTCTCGAAGCCTGCCGCCGCGTTGCCCGCGGATAGCGAGGATGCCTCGGGCAGCGGCGATGAAGGGACCTCGGTCAGCGAAGATCTCGTGCTGGTCGCGCGGTTGTTTACCGCGATGGAGGCGCACATGCTGCAAAGCCGCCTCGAGGCCGAAGGCGTGCCGGCCGTCGTCGCGGACGCCCACATCGTTCAAGCCAATCCATTTCTGACGATGGCGGTCGGCGGCGTGCGCGTTCTCGTCCCGGAGTCGCATGCCGAGCGCGCCCGCGAGATCGCACGGGCGATCGAGCGCGGCGACTACGCCTTGGATGACCAGAAGAGCAGCGAATAATCTCTCGAGTCGCAACGGCGCCACGGGCCCGGTCCATCCTCCCCTGGGGAGGGCAACCGAGCCCGCGGCACCCGCTTTCAATCAGTCGACATCACTGTGTCGAGGGACAGCCGAGCGCGGCTGGCGCGCGAGCTCCAGCGCCTTCTCGAGGATCTCGTCGCGGCGCTCGGCGATGCCCGCGATCGTGCGCGCCACCGGATGCGTCGGCTGGATGCCGACGCCGTGCTGGCGGCTGCCGTCGTGCTTGAGCACGCGCATGCCGGTCCACCACAGCAGGTAGCCGCCCGGCACGGTGAACGGGTTGATGTTGCCGTTGGTGCCGGCGGTCGGCTCGCCGACGATGTCGGCGAGCTTGTAGGCCTCCACGATGCCCATGACGGTCTCGGCGTAGCTGATGGCCCGGCCGTCGGTCAGGAAGATGACGCGGCCCTTGATCCGGGGCGACCAGGGCGGCACCTCCCAGCGGCCGCTGGTGTCGTATTCGGCGACGCCGAGGCGGTCCGGCCTGGTGACGATCGGGATTTGCCAGATCGGGGCTTTGACGGACTCTCCGCGCTCAAGAAGGCAAGGAACGCGACCATCTTCGGATAGCCCCGCAAGTCGAAGATGACGGCCTTCGCCTCGGCGAGCTGCGGCAGCGCGTCGCGCAAGATCGGCTTCGGTCGCCCGGTCGATATCGAAATAGCTGATGCCGGGCTCCAGCTCGGCGACCGTCGCCGGCCGCGGCTCGGCGATCGCCTCGCGCTTGGCGCTGCGGCGCAGCACGACCGTCGCGCGCGTCGCCGCTCCGGCTCCGGATCGCGAGGCGCACGATCGAGCCCGGCCGGCCCAAGCCGGAAGAAGCTCGGCAAGACGGTGGCGCATGTTCTGCGGCGTGGCGCTCGAGATGAGCTCGCGGGCGCGCGACAACCGCCTGCCTCGATCGGCTGACCATCGATCTCCAGCACGACGTCACCCGGCGCAAGGCCGGCGGCAGCCGCCTCGTCGAGCGACGTGCGCTGATCACGAGCTTGCCTTCCGCCCAGGCCCAGGCGAGCGGCAAGGCGTGGCTGCGGTCGATGAGCCTCGAATGAAGACACGTGGCCATGGCCGTCGTTGAGGGCGGCCACGAGGCGGCGGAGCGTGTCGACGAACGCCCGCTCGTCGGCGTCGGTCGCCGCGCTGGTGAGCGCAGTCGCCAACGCGCGCGGCCAGTCGGTGTCGACGACGTCGAAATAGGGATAGAAATGCTGGAACACGTTCCACGCCAGCGCCACGGCCGCGAGGCGAGTGGCGCGGTCATTGGCCGAGAGCTCCGGCTTCTCCGCCGCCGCTGGCGACGGCACGTGCGGCAGGGTCCCGGACGCGTCCGCATAGAGCTTCAAGGGCACGCGCGCGGTGACGCCGGCGCCGAGATCGGCCGTGAATATCCAATCGGGCTCCGAACCTGCGCTGACGGGCTCGATGCTCGACACCGCTGCCGAGACCCGCTCACTGTTGTAGAGCGCGCGGTGAGCCGGCTGCGCCACCTGCCCGGCCCCGACATGGCGCCACGAGACCACCTTGAGGTCGACCGCGCCTGGCCGGCGGCGCGAGACCCGACGGGGGCTCCGGCTGCGTCCCGCTCGGGAATACCTGCACGGTCGGCGCCAGCGGGCGGAAGAACGCCTCGAGCGCCTGCGCAAGCTGCTCCGGCCCCTCGCACGGCTCGATCCGCCGCATGCCGTCGATGGCGACGACCTCCCAGTCCGCGGCCGCCGCCTGATCGCTCGGGTGAAAATGGCGCACATAGCCGAGCAGGCGCGTGAAGGCGATCAGGTTGCGCAGGCCTTGCGTCGGTCAGCTTCCGCGCGCTCTCGGCGGTGCTCGCCACGGCCGGTCTCGCCGGCAGGCGATCGCCGATCCCTTGCGCGCGAGCAGACGTAATGAACGGCGCGCATGTGGTCATGAGAGCCGCAAGCAGAAGACATCTCCGGGAGACGCGTGCGTCGAATCTCGACTTCGCCTGCCAGATGCTCATGTTTCTCTCCTGATCTTGGTCCCTTGCCGGGTGTCTGGTCGCCGCCGAGCGCGACCCTAGAGAAACCGCCGTCCGCTCGTTGTGACGGCCATCACATCATCGCGCTTTACCTCCGCCACGGGCGAGCGAGTCGGGATGGCGCGGCGGCCCCGACAGGGGCAGCGAGAAGAGACCGAGACGGCGCCCATTTTGGTCTAACATGCGCGCATGTCGGGAAAGCTCTCCCTCGAGACCAAGCTCGACTGGCTGCGCCTGATCCGCAGCGAGAATGTCGGTCCGCGCACCTTTCGCGCGCTGATCAATCATTACGGCGGCGCGCGCGCCGCGCTGCAAGCGCTGCCCGATCTGGCGCGCCGCGGCGGCGCCAGCGGACCCGCGCGCATCTGCTCGCACGACGAGGCCGAGCGCGAGCTCAAGGCGGCGACGTCGCGCGGCATCAGCTTCCTGGCGCTCTGCGAGCCGGACTATCCGCCGCGGCTGGCGATGATCGACGACGCGCCGCCGCTCCTCGCCGTGCGCGGCAAGCTCGCGGCGCTCGCCTTGCCGATGGTCGCCATCGTCGGCTCGCGCAATGCCTCGGCGGCGGGCATGCGGTTCGCCGAGCGGCTGGCGCGCGATCTCGGCAGCGCCGGCTTTGCGATCGTGTCGGGGCTCGCGCGCGGCATCGACGCCGCCGCCCATCGCGCCAGCCTCGCGACCGGCACCGTCGCGGTGCTCGCCGGCGGCCACGACCGCATCTATCCGCCCGAGCACGCCGAGCTTGCCGACGCGATCGCGGCGCGACGGCGCGCTCATCTCCGAGATGCCGCTCGGCTGGGAGCCGCGCGCCCGCGATTTTCCCCGCCGCAACCGGCTGATCTCCGGGCTCGCGCTCGGCGTCGTGATGGTCGAGGCGGCGACGCCGCTCCGGCTCGCTGATCACCGCGCGGCTCGCGCTCGAGCAGGGCCGCGAGGTGTTCGCGGTGCCGGGCTCGCCGCTCGATCCGCGCGCCGAAGGCACCAACGGCCTGCTCAAGCAAGGCGCCACGCTGGTGACCGAGGCGGCCGACGTGCATCAACGTGCTGCGCCCGATCCTCGGCCAGCCGCTCGCTCGTCGGCCGAGGAGCCCGAACGGCCGCGCCGCTCCGCCGGCGCGAACCCGGCGCCGACGAGCGCGCGCGCATCGTCGCGCTGCTCGGACCGACGCCGGTCGCGATCGACGACCTGGTCCGGCTGTCCGGCGCCTCGCCGGCGATCGTGCGGACCGTGCTGCTCGAGCTCGAGCTCGCCGGCCGGCTCGAGCGCCACGGCGGCGGCCTGGTGTCGCTGGTCTAGATCAGCGCTCGGCGATCGCTGCGCGCTCGATCGGTGCGCATGCAGATGCCACTCGAGCACGTGGCGGTACATTGCTGGAGCGCTCCAGTAGCCGCGAGCGGCTCGCGGGTCGAACGCGTCACGGCGGCCGCTCGCCGTTCGTTGGGTCGGCCATTCTGACAAGCATGCGCCGTTCTGCCCAGCCACGACGCCCCCCTCATTTGCGGCATCCGAGAATAGAAAGCGCCCAAGTATGGCACGTGGTGGTTGTGTGTTGAAAGGGCCTTGTCGAGCCAATTTCAACCCGCCCCGGAAGCGCGACCGGGACCGCCCCGGTTCACCCTGGTTTGACACGGAGGGTTGACATCCCCACCTTTGGCCGCGACAAGACGCGGCCGAGTTCGCCCCCGGGGGCGCCTGGGTTTGCCCCTAAACCATTGGAATTGCATGAATATCGTCGTCGTCGAATCGCCGGCCAAGGCCAAGACGATCAACAAATATCTTGGGCTCCGGCTACGAGGTCCTGGCCTCGTTCGGCCATGTCCGCGACCTGCCGGCCAAGGACGGCTCGGTCGATCCCGACGCACGATTTCCACATGATCTGGGAGGTCGACGCCAAGGCGCAGAAGCGGCTCAACGACATCGCCCGGGCGGTCAAGGGCGCCGAGCAAGCTGATCCTCGCCACCGACCCCGACCGCGAGGGCGAGGCGATCTCCTGGCACGTGCTCGAGGTGCTGCAAGGAGAAGCACGCGCTCAAGGACGCAGACGGTCGAGCGCGTGGTGTTCAACGCCATCACCAAGCAGGCGGTGACCGAGGCGATGAAGCATCCGCGCGACATCGACGGCGCGCTGGTCGACGCCTATCTCGCCCGCCGCGCGCTCGACTATCTGGTCGGCTTCACGCTCTCGCCGGTGCTGTGGCGCAAGCTGCCGGGCGCGCGCTCGGCCGGCCGCGTGCAGTCGGTGGCGCTGCGCCTGGTCTGCGACCGCGAGCTCGAGATCGAGAAATTCGTCGCGCGCGAATACTGGTCGCTGGTCGCGACGCTGGCGACGCCGCGCGGCGACACCTTCGAGGCCCGCCTGGTCGGCGCCGACGGCCAGAAGATCCAGCGCCTCGACATCGGCTCCGGCGCCGAGGCCGAGGCGTTCAAGCAGGCGCTCGAGAGCGCCGCGTTCACGGTCGCCACGGTCGAGGCCAAGCCCGCCAAGCGCAACCCGCCGCCGCCCTTCACCACCTCGACCCTGCAGCAGGAAGCGAGCCGCAAGCTCGGCTTCGCGCCCGCGCACACCATGCGCGTCGCGCAGCGGCTCTATGAGGGCATCGACATCGGCGGCGAGACCGTCGGCCTCATCACCTATATGCGGACCGACGGCGTGCAGATCGCCGACGAGGCGATCGCCGCGGCGCGCCGGCGTGATCGGCGCCGACTACGGCGACCGCTACGTGCCGGACGCGCCGCGCCGCTACCAGACCAAGGCCAAGAACGCGCAGGAGGCGCACGAGGCGATCCGCCCGACCGACCTGGCGCGCCGCCCGCGCGAGATCGAAATCGCTTCCTCGATGCCGACCAGGCCAGGCTCTACGAGCTGATCTGGCTGCGCACGATCGCGAGCCAGATGGAATCGGCCGAGCTCGAGCGCACCACCGTCGACATCACCGCGCAAGGTCGGCGCGCGCGCGTGCTCGACCTGCGCGCGACCGGCACGGTGGTGAAGTTCGACGGCTTCCTCACGCTCTACCAGGAGGCCATGCGACGATCCGGTCGACGACGACGAATCGCGCCGCCTGCCGGAGATGAGCGCCGGCGAGGCGCTGGCGAAGCGCGCGATCGCCGCCGACCCAGCACTTCACCGAGCCGCCGCCGCGCTATTCGGAAGCCTCGCTGGTCAAGCGCATGGAGGAGCTCGGCATCGGCCGGCCCTCGACCTATGCGTCGATCCTGCAGGTGCTCAAGGACCGCGGCTATGTGCGCATCGACAAGAAGCGGCTCGTCCCCGAGGACAAGGGCCGCGTGGTCACCGCGTTCCTGGAGAGCTTCTTCGCCCGCTACGTCGAATACGACTTCACCGCCGACCTCGAGGAGCAGCTCGACCGCGTCTCCAACAACGAGATCGCCTGGCGCGAGCTGCTGCGCGACTTCTGGCGCGACTTCACCGCCGCGGTCGGCGAGATCAAGGATCTGCGCGTCGCGCAGGTGCTCGACGCGCTCGACGAGATGCTGGCGCCGCACCTGTTTCCGCCGCGCGCCGACGGCACCGATCCGCGCCAGTGCCCGACCTGCGGCACCGGCCGGCTCTCGCTCAAGCTCGGCAAGTTCGGCGCCTTCATCGGCTGCTCGAACTATCCCGAGTGCCGCTACACGCGCCAGCTCTCGGCCGGCCGGCGCCGACGGACGGCGCCCGACGGCGGCACGCAGAAGCTCGGCGAGGATCCGGCGACCGGCCTCGAGGTGACGCTGCGCTCCGGCCGCTTCGGCCCCTATGTGCAGCTCGGCGAGGCGGTCGAACGGCGAGAAGCCCAAGCGCGCCGGCCTGCCGAAGGGCGTGTCGCCGGACGACATCGATCTCGACCGCGCGCTCGCGCTGCTGTCGCTGCCGCGCGAGGTCGGCCGGCATCCCGACGACGGCGAGCCGATCCTCGCCGGCATCGGCCGCTTCGGCCCCTACGTGCAGCACGGCAAGACCTACGCCAACCTCGACGCCGGGCGACGACGTGCTCAACATCGGCCTCAACCGCGCCGTCACGCTGATCGCCGAGAAGAAGGCCAAGGGTCCGCGCAAGGGCCGCTTCGGCGCCGATCCCGGCCGCGCGCTCGGCGACCATCCCGACAAGGGCGGCCCGGTGGTGGTGCAAGAACGGCCGCTACGGCCCCTATGTCAGCCACGACGGCGTCAACGCCACGCTGCCGTCCGACAAGACGCCGGAGACCGTCACGCTCGAGCAGGCGGTCGGGCTGCTCGACGCGCGGGCCGCGCGCGGCGGCGGCGGCAAGAAGCCGCCGCGCCAAGCCGCGCAGCACGGCCGCGCAAGGCGCCGGCGAAACCGAAGGCCGCGGCGCCGGCCCAAGCCAGCCGCGTCAGCGCGGCGAAGAAGCCCGCGCGCAAGGCCAAGGCCGCCGGCAAGTGACGCCTCGCTGGCGAAACCTGTCGGCGCCACCTATATAATCGTGCAAGCGAGCTTTGCTCGCGGACTATATTTTCGTGAAACGACCAATCACCAAACCTCCCCTCCCCTCCAAGGAGGACCTCCTCGCCTTCATCGGCAACGCAGCCCGGCAAGGTCGGCACGCGCGAGATCGCGCGCGCCTTCGGCCTGAAGAACGCCGACCGCGTCGCGCTCAAGCGCATGCTGCGCGAGCTCGCCGACGACGGCCAGGTCGAGCGCCGCCGCAAGAAGCTGCATCGCGCCGGCACACCTGCCCCTCGGTCGTGCTCGCCGACATCACCGCGCGCGACCGCGACGGCGAGCTGATCGCGGTTCCGACCGAATGGGACGAGGAGGCGCACGGCGCCGCCGCCGAAGATCCGCGTCGACGTGCCGCGCCGCGCGCGGCCGGGCGAGGTCGCCGGCGTCGGCGACCGCGCGCTGCTGCGCGTCGAGGAGACCGGCGAGGACGACGACGCCGATCCGCCACACGCGGGCGCGTCATCAAGATCATCGACCGCGCCAAGCAGCGCGTGCTCGGCATCTTCCGCGCGCTGCCCGGCGGCGGCGGGCGGCTCGTCGCCGGTCGACAAGAAGCAGCTCGGCCGCGAGCTCGCGATCCCGCCGGGCGCGACCGCCGACGCCGCAGGACGGCGACCTGGTCGCCGTCGAGGTGGCGCGCAGGCCAGCGCGGCTTCGGCCTGCCGACCGGCGCGGGTGAAGGAGCGGCTCGGCTCGCTCAAGAGCGAGCGCGCGGTGAGCCTGATCGCCATCCACGCCCACGACATCCCGCACGTGTTTCCGCCGCGAGGCGCTGGCGGAGGCGGAGGCCGCGCAGCGCCGGCCGACGCTGGCCGGCCGCGAGGACTGGCGCGAGCGTGCCGCTCGTCACCATCGATCCGGCCGACGCCAAGGATCACGACGACGCCGTGCACGCCGACGCCGCGACCCCGATCCCGAAAAATCCCGGCGGCTTCGTCATCAGCGTCGCGATCGCCGACGTCGCCCATTACGTGCGGCCGGGCTCCGCGCTCGACCGCGAGGCGCTCGTGCGCGGCAACTCGGTCTATTTCCCCGACCGCGTCGTGCCGATGCTGCCGGAGCGCATCTCCAACGATCTGTGCTCGCTGCGGCCCGGCGAGGATCGCGCCGCGCTCGCGGTGCGCATGGTCATCGGCGCCGACGGCCGCAAGCGCTCGCACAGCTTCCATCGCGTGCTGATGCGCTCGGCCGCGAAGCTGCAGCTACGCGCAGGCGCAGGCCGCGATCGACGGCCGGCCCGACGACGACCACCGGCCCGCTGCTCGCGCCGGTGCTCGAGCCGCTCTACGCCGCCTATCGCGCGCTCAAGCGCGCGCGCGACGAGCGCGCGCCGCTCGATCTCGATCTGCCGGAGCGCAAGATCGTGCTCAAGCCCGACGGCACGGTCGACCGCGTGATCACGCCGGAGCGCCTCGACGCCCACCGGCTGATCGAGGAGTTCATGATCCTCGCCAACGTCGCGGCCGCCGAGACGCTCGAGCGGGCGCAGCGTGCCGCTGATCTATCGCGTGCACGACGAGCCGACGCTGGAGAAGGTCAATGCGCTGCGCGAGTTCCTCGCGACGCTCGACATCTCGCTGCCGAAAGGCGGCGCGCTGCGGCCGGCGCAGTTCAACCGCATCCTCGCGCGGGTGAAGGGCCGCGACGTCGAGAAGCTGGTCAACGAGGTGGTGCTGCGCACGCCAGGCGCAGGCCGAATATGCCGCCGAGAACTACGGCCATTTCGGCCTCAACCTGCGCCGCTACGCGCATTTCACCTCGCCGATCCGCCGCTACGCCGACCTGATCGTGCATCGCGGCGCTGATCCGCGCGCTCAAGCTCGGCGACGGACGGCCTGCCCGAGCAGCGAGGACGTGCGCACGCTCGGCGAGGTCGCGGCGCGCATCTCGGCCGCCGAGCGGCGCGCCATGAAGGCCGAGCGCGAGACCGTCGACCGGCTGATCGCGCATTTCCTCGCCGACCGCATCGGCGCGACGTTCGACGGCCACATCTCCGGCGTCACCCGCGCCGGCCTGTTCGTCAAGCTCGACGAGACCGGCGCCGACGGCTTCATCCCGGCGCGCACGCATCGGCAGCGAATATTTCCGCTATCACGAGGACCGCCACGCGCTGATCGGCGACCGCAGCGGCGAGACCTACCGGCTCGGCGACCGGGTGACGGTGCGGCTGGTCGAGGCCGCGCCGGTCGCCGGCGCGCTGCGCTTCGAGCTTCTGTCGGAGGGCGGCAATGACGCCGGACCGCGGCGGCCGCGGACCGAGCAGCAAGCACACAAGCAGCCCGCGCGCGACGCAAGCCATCGCGCGGCGCGCGAGCGCGGCAGGAAACGACGCCGATGAACGACAGTGACCATGCGGACCGCATCGAGCGGATGAACCGCTTCGTCAAGCGGATGAACGCGGTCGAGCGCGACCTCTACGTCGCCCAACGTGCGGCCGAAGGATGCCGCCACGCTCATCCTGGTCGACCGCTCCGGCCCGGTGCCGAAGGTGCTGCTCGGCAAGCGCCATGCGCGGCCACAAGTTCATGCCGGGCAAGTTCGTGTTTCCCGGCGGCCGCGTCGAGCCGGCCGACCAGCTGCATGCCGGTGGCGCGACCGCTCGATCCGCACGCCGAGGCGCGGCTGATGAAGCGGTTGCAGCGCGCCGAGCGCGGCGCAGGCGCGCGCGCTTGCGCTCGCGGCGATCCGCGAGACGTTCGAGGAGACCGGCCTGCTGCTCGGCGTGCGCAGCGACGAGGCCGCCGACAGTTCCGGACGGCGCCTGGACGCGCCTTCGCCGCAGGCCGAGATCCTGCCCGATCTCGGCGCGCTGCATTTCATCGCCCGCGCCATCACGCCGGCCGGGCGGCCGCGGCGGTTCGACACCCGCTTCTTCACCACCGACGCGAGCGCGATCGCCCACCGCATCGAGGGCGTGACCGGTCCCGACGCCGAGCTGGTCGAGCTGGTCTGGATGCCGATCACGCGACGCCAAGCGAGCTCGACATGCCGGCGGTCACCGGCGTGATGCTGGAGGAGCTCGAGCGCGCATCGCCGACGGCTTCGGCCACGATCTGCCGGTGCCGTTCTATCGCATGCCGCGCGGCCGCTTCGTGCGGGAACTGCTGTGACACGCGCTTGCGGGCGCGTTTCTTGACATTGCCCGGCGAGCGGCTAGGTTCCGCACCAACTTGAACTGATCGAGGTTCGCCATGGCGAAGGCCACCACCATCAAGGTCAAGCTCGTGTCGAGCGCCGACACCGGCTTCTATTACGTGACCAAGAAGAACTCGCGCACCATGACCGACAAGCTGGTGAAGAAGAAATACGATCCGGTCGCCAAGAAGCACGTCGAGTTCCGCGAATCCAAGATCAAGTAACCCGCGGCCGCCGGCCAGAAAAAGGGCGCCCGAATCGGGGCGCCCTATTTATTTCGCTCAGCCGGGCTGTGAATAAGAGCGGTTAGCACCCCTGAAAATAGGTGGCCGGTCGGGAGCGGTGTCATGAGGAGGCCACTCGCACCGCCCCCGAACCGGCCGAACCCCACGGACCCAGGAGATGCGGCGGACCTGAGCATTCCGTAGGGTTATCAAAGCGATAGGCGGTGTCGGAGGCCCGTTCGTCGACCGACGTCCGGGCCTGAGAGAGGTCTTTCCACCGCCTTGCGCAAACTAGCGCAATGGTCTCCAAAATCAACAATATACGTTGTGGATAGCGGAGAGAATTCGGTCAACCTAAAACATTAGGGTTGACCGTGGCGTTGTGGCCGCAGACCGCCGAATGCGCGAGCTAGGCGGCGTCCGGCACCACCCGGTTGCGGCCGTCGCGCTTGGCGCGATAGAGCGCCTGATCGGCGCGCTTGAGCACCGTCGCCGCATTGTCGGCGCTGCCGAGCGCGGCGATCCCGATCGATATGGTCACCTCGATGCTGCGGGCGCCCTGCTGGATCGGGAACGGCTCGCTGGCGATGCGCCGGCGCAGCCGCTCGGCCACCATGGTGGCGACCGCCAGATCGGTCTCCGGCATGACCACGACGAACTCCTCGCCGCCGTAGCGGCAGGCGAGATCGATGCCGCGGATCGACTTGCGGATGCGGATGGCGAATTCGCGCAGCACGTCGTCGCCGGCATCGTGGCCGTGGGTGTCGTTGATCGACTTGAAGTAGTCGATGTCGAGCACCAGCACCGTGAGCGGCTTGCCGCGCGACGGCGGCCTGCTCGACCAGCGTGCCGAGATGGCTCTCCATGTAGCGGCGGTTGTAGAGGCCGGTGAGCGCGTCGGTGATCGCCATCTCGATCGACAGCTGCACGTTGTCGCGCAGCCGCTCGGTGTAGCGCTTCTTGCGGATCTGGGTGCGCACGCGCGCCAGCAGCTCGTTCTTGTCGATCGGCCGCGGCGAGATAGTCGTTGACGCCGATCTCGAGCCCGCGCACCAGGCGCGCGTTGTTCTCGGCGTCGGCGATCGCCAGGATCGGCACGTTGCGGGTGCGCTCGAGCGAGCGGACCTGGCTGCACAGCCGCAGACCGTCGAAATTGTCGAGCCCGAGCGAGACGATCAGCAGGTCGTAGTTGCCCTCGGCGGCGTGGAACAGGGCCTCGTTCGGATCGGCTTCGATCTCCACCGAATGCTCGCCCGACAGCATGCGCGGCGATGCGCTCGGAGGACGTCGCGCGATCATCGACCACGAGGATGCGGCCGTTGCGCCCGGTCTCCGCGACCGCCTCGCGCTCGGGGCTCTCGATGCCGATCTCGCGCGAGGTGACGGCGCGCATGCGCAGCTCGTCGGTCATCATCTTGAGGCGCGAGAGCGAGCGCACGCGCGCGATCAGCGCCACGTCGGATACCGGCTTGGTGAGGAAATCGTCGGCGCCGGCCTCGAGCCCCGCACCCGGTCGGACGGCTGATCGAGCGCCGTGACCATCACCACCGGCATGTGGTGGGTGGTCGGGCTGGTCTTCAGGCGGCGGCAGACCTCGAAGCCGTCCATGTCGGGCATCATCACGTCGAGCAGGACGATGTCGCAGTCGGCGCGCTCGCAGATCGCGAGCGCCTCTTCGCCGCTCATCGCGGTGACGACGTCGAAATACTCGGCCGAGAGGCGCGCCTCCAGCAGCTTGACGTTGGCCGGCACATCATCGACGACGAGAACGCGCGCGGTCATCGCGTTCTCCTCAGGCGGTGCCAAGAAAATGACGGATGGTCTCGATGAATTTGCCCACCGAGATCGGCTTGGACAGATAGGCCTCGCAACCGCCCTCGCGGATGCGCTCCTCGTCGCCCTTCATCGCGAAGGCGGTGACCGCGACCACCGGAATGGCCTTGAGCTCGGGATCTTCCTTGAGCCACTTGGTCACTTCGAGACCGGAGACTTCGGGCAGCTGGATGTCCATCAGGATCAGGTCGGGACGATGCTTGCGGGCGAGATCGAGCGCCTCGATGCCGTTGCGGGTGCCGACGGTCGCGTAGCCGTGCGCCTCCAACAGGTCGTGGAAGAGCTTCATGTTGAGCTCGTTGTCCTCCACGATCATGACGGTCTTGGCCATCCCCCGACCTTCCGACAGTCCCAGCGCCCTACCAGATACCCCATGGGACCGTTGGCTGCATGCCCTGTCACGCAAAGCAGGCATGTCATGGAACCTAGTGCCGATATGTTACGGAAACGGAAACGCAGACGCACAGCGAAGCCGCTCTGCATGCTGCAGAAATGAGCCGAAATCGTGGATATTTCAGCGCTTTGCAGCCAGTTGCTCGAGGTCCCGACGCGATGTTCGACAGGCTGGCGCGCGGACGCGCGATGCGCCTTGCAGGCGGGCGAGCCGGGTCCGCCCCAGCGCGTCATGAGGCTCGCGCGTCACGCTGCAGCGTGCCCGACATCCATCGTCCGGCGGCTCAGCGCGATATTGAACATGTAGCCGCCGAACAGGTCGACCAACGTTATGAAGATGACCAGGCATGCGGCCTCCCAGCGCGCCGGGGTGGCGATGAGCTCGGGCTTGCCGAACACCGCCACCAGCGCGACCGCGAGCGGCACGAGCGAGGCCATGCCGTCGATCACGCCGATGAAACGGGTCCCTGCCGACGGCAAGGCGAATGGAATCGAGAGCAATTGAAAAGTCAGATAGCCGGCGCCGAGCCAGGCGAGGTTGAAGCCGAGCCGGTCCGGGGTGAACAGGCCGAGCGTCCCTCCGGCCCTGCCGAGCGACCCGGCAAACCAGAAGAAGTAAACCTCCCACGCCGCCAGACCCTAATGCGAACAAGGACGCTCAGTCCGCTAATGGAAAAATGGGACTTGCGCATTGTCGTCTCCCTCTGAAGGTTCCCCCTTCACCTAGCCGACATTTCGGGCGGGCGTCGAGAGCGATAAATTCCATTTTGCCATGCGGCTCGGCCGCGCCGTCCGGCCGATATCGAGCTAACATGCCGG
The DNA here is from genome assembly GCA_963708765.1 of uncultured Alphaproteobacteria bacterium. Classification (GTDB taxonomy): domain Bacteria; phylum Pseudomonadota; class Alphaproteobacteria; order Rhizobiales; family Xanthobacteraceae; genus VAZQ01. Next base: position 86,457 of record CAVPTV010000026.1, read on the forward strand.
CAACTCTGTGGCCGTGCTGGCGCCGGCCGCGCTCAACAGTCGAGAACATCCATGAAAGAGCGGCGACCGCCGCCAGCACGCAGACCGGACCCCGCGGCGCAGCAGCAGGCGGCCGAGCAGCTCGCGGTCGCGGCGCTGGGCTTCATCGCCGGCGAGCCGGAGCGGCTGGGGCGCTTCCTTGCGCTGACCGGGATAGGCCCCGAATCCATCCGGGATGCGGCGCGCGAGCCGAATTTTCTGCTCGGCGTGCTCGACCACGTGGCGGGCGACGAAGCCTTGCTGCTCGCCTTCGCGCAGCATGCCGAGATCGACCCGGAGGAGGTCGCCGCGCGCCCGCGATACCCTGGCCCGCGCACCGCCCGAGGTGCCGTGACCGATCGTGCTACGAATCGCCGCATGCCCGGCACGGAGTCGGGGTGCGGGGTCGCTCGACCATGCCCAGCTTCTGCCGCGATTGCCGCCGCGACGTGCTCGATGGAGCCGGCCGCTGCCGCAACTGCGGCTCGCCGCGGCTCCTGCGCCATCCCGAGCTCGATGCGCTCGCGATCGCGCATGTGGATTGCGACGCCTTCTACGCCACCATCGAGAAGCGCGACGATCCTTCGCTCGCCGACAAGCCGGTGATCGTCGGCGGCCGCAGGCGCGGCGTCGTGCTCACCGCCTGCTACGTCGCGCGCACCTTCGGCGTGCGGTCGGCGATGCCGATGTTCGAGGCGCGGCGGCTGTGCCCGCACGCCAGCGTGGTGCCGCCGGACATGGACAAATACGCGCGCGTCGGCCGCGAGGTGCGCGCCCTGATGCTCAAGCTCACGCCGCTGGTGGAGCCGGTGTCGATCGACGAGGCGTTCATGGATCTGTCCGGCACCGCGCGGCTGCACGGCATGATCCCCGGCCAAGGCGCTCTGCCGGTTTCGCCGCCGAGGTCGAGCGCGAGCTCGCATCACCGTGTCGATCGGGCTCTCCTGCAACAAGTTCCTCGCCAAGATCGCCTCCGATCTCGACAAGCCGCGCGGCTTCGCGGTGCTCGGCGGCGCCGAAGCGGCCGCCTTCCTGGCGCCGAAGCCGGTGACGCTGATCTTCGGGGTCGGCAAGGTGACGCAGCAGCGGCTGGCGCGTGACGGGCTGCGCACCATCGGCGACCTGCAGCGCACCGGCGAGACCGAATTGACGCGCCGCTACGGCGCCGAGGGCGCGCGGCTGGCGCGGCTCGCCCACGGCACTCGACGACCGGCCGGTGCAGCCCCGAGCGCGAGACCAAGAGCATCTCGGCGGAGACCACGTTCGACCACGACATCGCCGACTTCCGGCCGCTCGAGCTGCGGCTCTGGCGCCTGTCCGAGAAGGTCTCCGCCCGCCTCAAGGAGAGCGAGCTCGCCGGCAAGACCGTCACGCTCAAGCTCAAGACCGCCGATTTCCGCATCCGCACGCGGGCCCATTCGCTCGACCATCCGACCCAGCTCGCCGCCCGGATTTTCGCCGCCGGGCGCGATCTGCTGGCGCGCGAGACCGACGGCACCAAGTTCCGCCTGATCGGCATCGGCGTCTCGGCGCTCGGCGATGCCGACGGCGCCGACCACGGCGACCTGCTCGACCGCCGCACCGCCGAGGCCGAACAAGCCATGGACCGGCTGCGCGAGAAATTCGGCGACGATGCCGTGATCAAGGGCCTCGCGCTCGACAGATCATCGGACGACTGAGCGCGCCGGGAGCGTCTGTCCGCCTATCTGGCAGGGCTTGACGTCCTTGATGTCGAGCGAGGTCAGCTCGCCGCTGATGGCGAAGTCGTTGTAGTCGAGCAGCAGCGCGCGCGAGATGCCGTTCTCGTAGAGCTCGAACTTGATCGAATAGATCGGCGCCTGCTCGCCGGCGCTCTTCGCCGCCTTGTCGAAATAGCTCACCGTGACCGGCCAGCGCTTCATGCCGGCGAGCGCCTGCTGGCCCGCCGCGGCGTCGGTCGGGACACGCTCGTTCGGCGCGATCTCCCGGCCGATGACGGTGAGCGTGTTGTAGACCTTCTCGCCGGTCTCCGAGCCGTCATAGACCGGGAATTCCAGGATGCTCTTGCCCTCGCGCGCCGCCTCGATGATGCGGCGCACGTGATCGGTCGGAAACACGATGGCCGCTTCCAGATCGATCTTCTTGTCCTGCGGCTTGGTGAGCGTGACCGCGACCTTGTCGGACTGGCGCTCGGCCTGTCCGTCGACGCTGTCGACCAGCCTCTGTTGAGATAGTTCTGCGACTTGAAGATGAGCTTCTTGGCGGCGCCGTCCTCCCAGGTGGTCGTGCGCAGATCGCTGAGCGTGACCTTGCCCTCGCCGTTGTCGAGCTCCGACACCTGGCGGAACTGCAGCGCGTAGCCTTCGCAGGCATTGCCGGAGAAGTCGTAGAGGATGCGCCCGCGCGCCGAGACCGGTCGCGTTGCCGCGCGTCTGGGCGAGCTTGAGCTCGTAGATCGCGCGATGCGGCGCAAGCTCGCCCGCGGGCGTGAGCGCCGTCGCCGGCCGTAGCGCGGAACCGGCCATGAGACCGGCCGCAACCGCGAAGCCCGCGGACGCGCAAAGCATGCGTTTGCCGAAAATCCTCATCGTACCTCCTCGTCGACCGCTTGCCGCGCAAGATAGGAACGCCGGCGTTGCGCCGCAACCGCGCCTGCCAAACGGCCAGCCCTTGCAAGCACCTCCCCGATCGGCGAAGACAGGGCTGGCTCGCAGAACGGCGCATGGAGCACGGTCTGCGCAGCATCGGCACGGAGAGCATCATGGCTGGAATGGTTGAAAAGAAACTTGCGGAGCTCGGAATTGTTCTCCCCACGCCGGCAAGTCCGATCGCCAATTACATCCCCTTCGTGCGCGTCGGCGCGCTGCTGTTCGTCTCCGGCCAGATCTGCCTCGACGCGGGCGGCAAGCTCGTCGCCAAGGGCAAGCTCGGCGCAGGCGTATCAGTCGAGGACGGCCAAAAAGCGGCGCGCGCCTGCGCGATCAATCTGCTGGCCCAGGTCAAGGCCGCGCTCGGCGATCTCGACAAGGTCAAGCAGGTGGTCCGGCTCGGCGGCTTCATCAATTCCGACCCGGCCTTTCTCGACGGCCCCAAGGTGATGAACGGCGCCTCCGACCTCATGGTCGCCGTGTTCGGCGACAAGGGCCGCCATGCGCGCACCACCGTCGGCGTGGCCGTGCTGCCGGCCGACGCCGCGGTCGAGGTCGAAGGCATGTTCGAGGTCGCCTGACGCGTCCCGCGATGCCGGGCCTCGACTGGCTGACCGCACGACCGGTCGCGCATCGGGGCCTGCACGACGCCCAAAAAGGCATCATCGAGAACACGCCTTCGGCATTCGCCGCCGCGATTGCAGGCGGCTACGGCATCGAATGCGATCTTCAGATCACGGCCGACGGCGAGGCCATGGTGCACCATGACGAGGCGCTCGGCCGGCTGACCGAAGGCAGCGACCGCCTCGACGCGATGACCGCCGCCGACCTCAAGCGCGTTCCGTTCAAGGCGACCACCGACCGCATGATCACGCTCGGCGAATTGTGCGACCTGGTGGCGGGCCGGACCACGCTGGTGATCGAGCTCAAGAGCCGCTTCGACGGCGACCGCCGGCTCGCTGCCCGCGCCGCCGAGCTGCTCGCCGGCTATCGCGGGCCGGCGGCGGTGATGTCGTTCGATCCCGCCCAGGTCGCGGCGTTGCGCGAGATCGCGCCGGCGCTCGCGCGCGGCATGGTCGCGGAGCGCCGCTATCGGCATCGCGAATGGGACCGGCTGCCGGCGGCGAGCAAGCGCGCCATGGCCTATTTCAAGCACGTGCTGCGCACGCGTCCGCAGTTCCTCGCCTATTCGGTGAAGGACCTGCCGGCGGCGATCCCGCTGGCGGCCCGCAACCTATTCGGCCTGCCGCTGCTGACCTGGACCGTGCGCAGCGCCGGAGGATCGCGCAGCGCGCCGCGCGCTGGGCCGACCAGATGATCTTCGAGGGATTTCGGCCATAAAATCCGCGACAGCATTCGGCACGAGGATTGCTCAACGAAGTCCATGGCCTCGATCGAACTCACACTGCGGCTCGCAAGCTCGATCGGCGATGTCGCCGCCGAAGCCTGGGACGCCTGCGCCAATCCGGCTGATCGGCTCGGACTTGCAGCGGCCGATGCCAGGCCGGCTTGCACCAACGGCGGCGGTGGCGCGGCACAATTGTCCCCGCGATCGCCGAAACATCCACATCAAGGTCGCAGTACAATCCATTCATATCACATGATTTTCTGACCTCTCTCGAAGAGTCCGGCTCGGTCCGGGCCAGAGCCGGCTGGCAGCCCATGCACCTGCTCGCCGAGGAGAAGAGCGGCAGGCTGATGGGTGCGGTCCCCTGCTACGTGAAGTCCCATTCGCGCGGCGAATACGTGTTCGACCACGGCTGGGCCGAGGCCTATGAGCGCGCCGGCGGCAGCTACTACCCCAAGCTCCAGGTCGCGGTGCCGTTCACGCCGGCGACCGGCCGCCGGCTCCTGGTGCGGCCCGGCGCGCAGGCCGAGGCGGTGCGGGCGGCGCTCGCCGATGCGCTGGTCGACGTCTGCCGCCGCTCCGACACCTCCTCGGTCCACGTCAACTTCCTGACCGAGTCGGAATGGCAGCTGCTCGGCGCGCACGGCTATCTCAAGCGCACCCACCAGCAGTTCCATTGGGAGAACGGCGGCTACGACAGCTTCGACGCCTTCCTGGCGGCGCTCGCCTCGCGCAAGCGCAAGGCCATCCGCCGCGAGCGCGAGGACGCGCTGGCGAACGGCATCAGCGTGCATTGGCTGACCGGCTCGGACCTGACCGAAAGCGTGTGGGACGCCTTCTTCGACTTCTACATGGAGACCGGCTCGCGCAAATGGGGCCGGCCCTATCTCACCCGCGAGTTCTATTCGATCGTCAGCGACAAGATGCGCGACCGCATCCTGCTGGTGATGGCCAAGCGCAACGGGCGCTGGATCGCCGGCGCCATCAACTTCATCGGCTCGCACACGCTGTTCGGCCGCCACTGGGGCTGCGTCGAGGATCACCCGTTCCTGCATTTCGAGCTCTGCTACTACCAGGCGATCCAATACGCCATCGAGCACAAGCTCGACCGCGTCGAGGCCGGCGCCCAGGGCGAGCACAAGCTCTCGCGCGGCTACCTGCCGATCACGACCTATTCGGCGCATTACATCCTCGATCCGGGGCTGCGCCGCGCGATCGACGATTTCCTCAAGCGCGAGCGCGCCTATGTGGCGGCGGCCGGCGAGGAGCTGGCGGAAGCCGCGCCGTTTCGGAAGGGGTAAGCCGCGAGACGCGTAGCTCGGATGCAGCGAGGCGCAATCAGCCCGCCGATGGTCGCGGGTACTGGTAGACTTCACGACCTGTGCTAGACTCTGCTTCTGAAGATCGGGGGAGTCACGACGCGATGGCCGAATACGTGACCAGGGACGAGTTCACGCAACTCGCGGTGCGCGTCGATCATGGTCGAGCGCGAGGTCGAGGGCGAGAAGATGGTGACCCGCCATATCCTCGAGCAGACCCGGCACAACAGTGACGATCTGGCCGCCATCAAGTCGCGGCTGGATCGCTTCGAGCACAAATTCGACGGTTTGGAGCGCATCATGGCTCGCCGACGGCCTGGACCGGATCGAGGTCGATCAGGTCGTTGACGCGCGACCTGCCGACCATCGTCGCGGACGTCATGCGCGAGGTTCTTCGAGAGCGCGACGAAAAGGGTTGAGCCTGAGCGGGTCCGTTCCGCGCCTTGATATCCTGCCTCCTTTGCACGACATTGCGCGCTGATATCTCGCGAGCGTGAGCAAGGCGAACGTCGTCGCGCCGAGCCCGCGACGCGATGTCGCAGCGGAGAGGCGCGATGCCCACCTACGACCCCAACAACATCTTTGCCAAGATCCTGCGCGGCGAGCTGCCGTGCCACAAGGTCTATGAGGACGACAAGGCGCTCGCCTTCCTCGACATCATGCCGCGCGCGCCCGGCCACACGCTGGTGCTGCCGAAGGCGCCGGCGCGCAACATCCTCGACGTTGCGCCCGACGACCTCGCCCACGTCATCAAGGTCGCGCAGAAGATCGCCAAGGTCAGCGTGCAGGTGTTCGGCGCCGACGGCGTCACCCTGCAGCAGTTCAACGAGGGCGCCGGCGGCCAGGTGGTCTTTCACCTGCACGTCCACGTCATCCCGCGCCAGGACGGCATCGCGATGAAGCCGCCGGCCAGCGTCAAGGAAGCGCCCGATGTGCTCGCCGACCAGGCCAAGAAGCTCGCGGCGGCGCTCAAGGGAGCCTGACGCCCGCGGCGTCAGCGCCCGAGCAGGAGCGCGCCCACGAACAGCACCGCTTCGCCGACCAGCACGCCCGCCAACACCGACCGCCGCACCAGCAGGAACGCCGCAAGACCGCAGGCGATCGCGGCAAGCCTGACTGCGAGCGGGACCGAGGCGAGCGCGCCGGGCGGCACGATGACCAGCTTGGCGATGACGCCGGCCAGCACCGCAACCGCGACCGCGCGCACCCACACCACCAGCTCGGAGCCTTCGTCGAGGCCGCGGGCCACGATCAGGCCGAGCATGCGCCAGATTTCGGTCGGCAGGAACCCGACCATAACCAGCACCAGGTAGGGCGAAAGCTCGGCGAGCGCGCTCATCGCAACGCCTCGCGCAAGCGATGCAGCGCATAGGCGGCGGTGCCGGCGATGATCCCGGTCCACATCAGGTCGAGGCCGATCTGCGCCCACCCCAGCAACGGCCCGACCACCAGGCCGAGGCCGAGCGCGAGCCGGTCCGCCAGCACGCGCGCGTTACGCGCGGTCGAGACCAGGAAGGTCATCGGCGTCAGGAACAACAGGGCGGCGGTCAGCAGCAGCGGCAGCGAGGCGGCGAGATAGAACCCGAGCAGCGTTCCGACCTGGGCAATCACCATGAAGCCGGCGCCGAGCCCGTTGCAGAAGGCGATGCGCCCCGCGCGCGGCAGGGTCGGCAGCAGGCGGAGCGATTCGACCCACATGCTGGCGGCGGTGAAATGCGCCGGCAACAACAGGTCGCGATCGCGCGTGTCGCGTTCCCTGATCAGCGGCAGCAGCGCCACCACCATCGGCAGCAGCCGCACGCTGCTCAGCCCGACCGCCAGCGCGACCTCCACATAGGCGGCGCCGGCGCCGAGCGCCGAGATCAGGATCACCTGGCCCGGGCCGGCCCAGACCAGCAAGGTCGAGAGCATCGCCCAGGCAACGCTGAAGTCGTAATCGTGGGCCAGCGCACCGATGCCGACATAGGTGCCGATCAAGACCAGGCCGAAGACGGAGGTCGCCGATGCGCGCACGCCGTCGCGAAAAGTCAGCCGCTGCGCCGGAACGTCGGTTGGGATGTGCGCCATCAAGCGGGGAGATCAGCGCACGCTGCAGGCCTGGCGGCGCTCGATCGCGACCGATCATTGCAGCTCCGCCGTTCCGTCGCCCTGGATCGCCGCAAGGTAGCGCGCGATCGAGCGCTTCAGCGCATCCTTGCCGCCGTGCACGACGTCGCGATCGAACCAGGCGCCGTAGATCACCTCGAATTGAAACGGCTCCAGCATGGCGCCGATGCGCGTGACCGCCGGCGCCGACAGCGGCACCATGTTGGGATAGCTGCGCATGAAGCTCACAAACTTGCGGTCGGGGATCACCTGCACGATGTCGCCCGCGAGCAGCGCGCCGCGCCCGCCCGCGCCTGCGGCCCAGTGCAGCACCGTGCCGCCGGCGAAGTGCCCGCCGCAGCGGATCAGCGTGAGACCGCCCGCGAGCGTCAAGGTATCGCCGTCCCAGAGCTTGACCGCGGGATCGGGCCGCATGATCCATTGCTGGTCGCCGGCATGCAGATGGATGGGGATACCGCCGAAGGCGCGGCTCCATTCCACCATGGTCGTGTAGTAGTGCGGGTGCGAGATCGCGATCCCGATCAGGCCGCCGAGCGCCTTGACGATCGAGATCGTCGCCGCGTCGAGGAGCGCGATGCAATCCCACAACAGGTTGCCTTGCGGCGTGCGCACGAGCAGCGCGCGCTGGCCGATCCCGAATGGCGGAACCGATCCGATCCCGATCAGGCCGGGCTCATATTCGCGGTAGCAGTTGAAATGCCGCCGCGCGAGCGCATCGAGCGTGGTCCATTTCTGCCCGGAGGGAAGCACGAACTGGCGCTCGTCGTCGCAGATCGGGCATGCCGGCGGCGGCTGCTCGGAAGGGCTGAACTGGGTTCCGCAGGTTTCGCAGATGAAGGCGGGCATGGTTCGCGCGCTGGCGTTTGGTCTGAACGCGCTTTGTCCCGCATCACGCCCTCTGACGCAATGCCCCAAAGATGCGGTGACCGGTCCGGCCAAGCCACGGACGGCGCTGTGCCGGCGCTCAGGCCCGGCATTCAGCGCTACGCAAGCGCCTATGCGGTTTCGCAGGGACGACGGCGCAGCCGCGCTCAGACCTTGACCAGCGGCACCTTCGGCACCGACCCGCGCGGGGACTGCGGGCCCCCATCACCCTTGGGGCCGGGCGGCTTGTTGCGGCGAGGCGCCCGGCGCTTGGGCTTGGCACCCGCCGGCTGCGGAATCTTCTCGGGCTTCGGCGTCACCGGCCCGTCGAGATACTCGAAGCCGAGCTTGTCGGGGCCGGTCTCGTCCTTCAGCAAGATGACGCGGACATGCCCGCCGGTCTTGAGCTTGCCGAACAGCACCTCGTCGGCGAGCGGCTTCTTGATGGTCTCCTGGATCAGCCGCGCCATCGGCCGCGCGCCCATCTGCTCGTCGTAGCCGTGCTCGGTCAGCCACTTGGTGGCCTCTTCCGAGAGCTCGATGGTGACGTCGCGGTCGTCCAGCTGGGCCTCGAGCTGGAGCACGAACTTCTCCACCACCTTGGCGATGATCTCCTGCGAGAGATGCGCGAAGGTGATGATGGCGTCGAGCCGGTTGCGGAACTCGGGCGCGAACATGCGGTTGATCGCCTCGAGGTCGTCGCCCTCGCGCTTGCTGCGGGTGAAGCCATAGGCCTGCTTGGCGAGATCGGCGGCGCCCGCATTGGTGGTCATGACCAGGATCACGTTGCGGAAGTCGACCCGCTTGCCGTTGTGGTCGGTGAGCTTGCCGTGATCCATGATCTGGAGCAGCACGTTGAACAGGTCCGGATGCGCCTTCTCGATCTCGTCGAGCAGGAGCACGCAATGCGGGTGCTGGTCGACGCCGTCGGTCAGCAGCCCGCCCTGGTCGAAGCCGACATAGCCGGGCGGCGCGCCGATCAGGCGCGAGACGGTGTGCCGCTCCATGTATTCCGACATGTCGAAGCGGATCAGCTCGACGCCCATGGTGACGGCCAATTGCTTGGCCACCTCGGTCTTGCCGACGCCGGTCGGGCCGGAGAACAGATAGCAGCCGATCGGCTTTTCCGGCTCGCGCAGTCCGGCGCGGGCGAGCTTGATCGACGCCGACAGCGCCTCGATCGCCTTGTCCTGGCCGTAGACGACGGTCTTGAGCGTGTGGTCGAGATGCTGGAGCACCACCGCGTCGTCCTTCGACACGGTCTTCGGCGGGATCCGCGCCATGGTGGCGATGGTGGTCTCGATCTCCTTGATGCCGATCGTCTTCTTGCGCCGGGTCTCGGGCAACAGCATCTGCGCGGCGCCCAACTCGTCGATCACGTCGATGGCCTTGTCGGGCAGCTTGCGGTCGTGGATGTAGCGCGCCGAGAGCTCGACCGCCGCCTTGATCGCCTCGTTGGTGTATTTGAGCTTGTGATAGTCCTCGAAATAGGGCTTGAGCCCCTTCATGATCTCGATCGCGTCCTCGACCGTCGGCTCGTTGACGTCGATCTTCTGGAAGCGGCGCACCAGCGCCCGGTCCTTCTCGAAGTACTGGCGATATTCCTTGTAGGTGGTCGAGCCGATGCAGCGCACATTGCCGGCCGCCAGCGCGGGCTTGAGCAGGTTCGAGGCATCCATCGCGCCGCCGGAGGTGGCGCCGGCGCCGATCACGGTGTGGATCTCGTCGATGAACATGATCGCGCCCGGATAGGCCTCGATCTCCTTGATCACCTGCTTGAGCCGCTCCTCGAAGTCGCCGCGATAGCGCGTGCCGGCCAGCAGCGTGCCCATGTCGAGGGCGAAGACGGTGGCGTTCTTGAGCACGTCCGGCACCTCGCCGTGCACGATGCGGCGGGCGAGGCCCTCCGCGATCGCGGTCTTGCCGACGCCGGCGTCGCCCACGAACAGCGGGTTGTTCTTCTGCCGCCGGCACAGCACCTGGATGCAGCGGTTGATCTCGGGCTCGCGCCCGATCAGCGGATCGATCTTGCCCTCGCGCGCCTTCTTGTTGAGGTTGATGCAATAGGCGTCGAGCGCGTCGCCCTTCTTCTTGGGCTCGTCGCCGGGCTTGCTATCGGTGTCCTCGTCGGCGCCGCGCACCGGGCGGGCTTCCGACATGCCCGGCCGCTTGGCGATGCCGTGGCTGATATAGTTGACCGCGTCGTAGCGGGTCATGTCCTGCTCTTGCAGGAAATAGGCGGCGTGGCTCTCGCGCTCGGCGAAGATCGCGACCAGCACGTTGGCGCCGGTCACCTCCTCGCGGCCGGAGGACTGCACGTGGATGACGGCGCGCTGGATCACCCGCTGGAACCCGGCGGTCGGCTTGGAATCCTCGTTGCCGTCGTTGACCAGGTTCTCGAGCTCGCTCTCGAGATAGGCGGTGAGGCTGCGGCGGAGCTTGTCGAGATCCACGTTGCATGCCCGCATCACCGCGGCAGCGTCCTGATCGTCGATCAACGCCAGCAGCAGGTGCTCGAGCGTGGCATATTCGTGGTGGCGCTCGTTGGCCAGCGCCAAGGCGCGATGCAAGGACTGCTCGAGGTTGCGCGAGAACGTGGGCATGTCAGGTCCCTTGGTAATTCATGATATAGTCCCGGCGTTCCCGCATTTCCATCTAGTGCTCAACTGGATCACTTTTTTTCCATCACACATTGGAGAGGATGCTGGTGTTTGCGGGCAAAGTCCATGACCTGCGTCACCTTGGTCTCGGCCACCTCGTAGGTGTAGACCCCGCATTCGCCGATGCCGTGCTGGTGCACATGCATCATGATTCGATGGGCCGTCTCCTGGTCCTTGTTGAAAAACCGCTCGAGCACGTGCACCACGAACTCCATCGGGGTGTAGTCGTCGTTCAGCAGCAGCACGCGATAGAGGCTCGGCCGCTTGGTCTGCGGCTTGGTCTTGGTGATGACCGCAGTCCCGGGCGCCCCCGGCTCTCGACGCTTGTTGTTGTCGTCGGGACCCAGATGCGGGGCGGGCGCCCCGCCCCCTGCTCTCGGACCCATTTCGATCGTCATTGGGCTCATGGTTACTTCACGGATCGCGGGCCCCGGACGGGGATAGGCTGGATCGACACAGTGGCATCATAGGGTTCGCCCCGGCGCGGTTCCAGATCGTCTTGGTCCCCCCGGAAATGTTGGGGATTTCCTCGTGAAATTGCAAATCCCGTGCCGCCAACCCACGACTGACTGAACGATCACGACTCAATTGCGGACAATTCACGGCGAATTTGCCGGGAATTTGCGGATTTTCGCTCACAAGTTTTCGAAACCCGCGGCGCGAGATCAAGCGAGGTCCCCCCTCGGATGTTCCCTGCAGGCTGTTTGGCGCAGTTCTTCAGGGGTCCAGCAGGGGCGCGCGGCGCCAGAAGACGCGTCGAACCGTCGGCCAAGGCTTGATCCATTGCAGACGATTTGCACCAAATTCATCGCAAATTTTCGGCAAATTTTCGGATCGTCTTGCACAAAATTTCAAGTCCCATGGCCCATGGTAGGCGGAACTACGTAGTGAAATTGCCGCGGCGGAGGGCACCGCAATGCTGTCGCAATTCTTCAAGGACCGCCGGGGCGGCGTGGCACCGCTGCTGGCGCTCGCCATCATTCCCCTCGTCGGCACGGTCGGCGCGGCGGTCGATTACAGCCGCGCCAACGCGGTGCGGACCGCCATGCAAAACGCCCTCAATTCGACCGCCCTCATGCTGTCGAGAGACGCGCAAAACCTCAACGGCGCCCAGCTGGCCCAGAAGGCCACCGACTATTTCAACGCGATGTTCGATCGTCCGGAGGCCGGCAACGTCCAGGTCACGCCGGCAGTTCAGCTCGCCCCAGCAGGGCAGCTTCACCCTGAAAGTGTCCGGGTCCGCCACCATCAGCACCATATTCTGGCGCCTGATGGGGCAGCCGCAGATCGACATCACTGCCAGCGGCGAGGTGCTCTGGGGCATCAAGAAGCTCAACCTCGCGCTCGCGCTCGACAACACCGGCTCGATGGCGTCGAGCGGCAAGATGACGGCCCTCAAGGAAGCCGCCCACAACCTGCTCACCACGCTCAAGAACGCGGAAAAGACGCCCGGCGACATCAAGGTGTCGATCGTTCCGTTCGCGGTCGACGTCAATGTCGGCACCGGCAACGTCAACGCCAACTGGATCAATTGGACCGATTGGGAGGCCGCGAACGGCAACTGCAGCAAGTCGTCGTATCACTCGAAAAGCAGCTGCATGTCGCACAACGGGCATCTGGACGCCGGACAGTCACAGCACCTGGAACGGTTGCGTGAACGACCGCGACCAGAACAACGACGTGCTCAATACCGCCACCGCTCGCCGGCAGCCCGGCCACCATGTATCGCGCCGCATCAGGCGAGCGCCTGTCCGACCGCCATGATGACGCTGTCCTACGACTGGCCCGCGCTCAACAGCAAGATCGACGCGATGACGCCGACCGGCAATACCAACGTCACCATCGGCATGCAGCTGGCCTGGCAGACGCTCTCGCCGGTGGCGCCGTTCGTCGCGCCGGCCCCGGCACCCGATCTCGACAAGGTCGTCATCCTGCTGACCGACGGGCAGAATACCCAGAACCGGTGGTCGTCGTCGCAATCCTCGATCGACGCCCGCACGCAGAAGGTCTGCGAGAACGCCAAGGCCGACAATATCCGCATCTATACGGTGCGCGTGATCGACGGCAACGCGACGCTGCTCAAGAACTGCGCGACCAAGCCGGACATGTATTACGAGGTCTCGCAGGCAGTCCAGCTCAACAGCGTGTTCGCCTCGATCGCGCAGAACTTGGCGAATCTGCGCATCTCGAAGTAGCGGGGGCACACATGCTGGCACTATCACGCGCTCTGGCGGCAAAGTTCCGAACCGACCGGGCCGCGGCGACGTCGATCGAATATGCCATGATCGCCGCCGGCATCGCGGTTGCGATTGTTTCCGCCGTGCAGACGCTCGGCATCAAGGTCAGTGCGCTCTACACGTTGGTGCAGAACGGATTTAATTGATCATCGCATCGCGTTGAAACACGCGGCAGCGCCATCGAAATGCCGCTGCCGGCGAAATGCCCTTCCCGCGGCGGCTTCCCCGCCGGCCGCGCCGTCATCCGGGCGTAGATGTGGTCGACGAGCTGGCGGAACTCGGGATCCAGGCGGTTGCGCGGCTGCGGCAGGTCGACCTTGATGTCGGCCAGGATGCGGCCAGGATTGGACGAGAACACCAGGATGCGGTCGGACATCAGAACCGCCTCCTCGATGTTGTGGGTGACCATCAGGATCGAGCGGATCGGCATTCGCCCCTCGCACCACAGGTCGAGGAGATCGGTGCGCAGCGTTTCGGCGGTCAGGACGTCGAGGGCCGAGAACGGCTCGTCCATCAGCAACACTTTCGGATGAACGACGAGCGCGCGGGCGAGCCCCACCCGCTGGCGCATTCCGCCCGAAAGCTCCTTCGGATAGGCGCTTTCGTAGCCGTCGAGGCCGATGAGATCGATGGCGGCAAGCGCACGCTTATGGCGCACCTGCGGCGCAATTCCTTGCGCCTCGAGCCCGATCTCGACGTTCTCGAGCACGGTGAGCCAGGGGAACAGCGCGAAGGTCTGGAACACCATGGCGACCTGGTCGGCCGGGCCGCTGACCTGCTGGCCGGCGATCGTCACGCTTCCCGAGGTGGCAGGCATCAAGCCGGCGATGATCCGCAACAGCGTCGATTTTCCGCACCCCGACCGGCCGAGCAATGCGACGATCTCGTTGTCCCGCAGGGCGAGAGAGACATCTTCGAGGACCAGGAGATCGCCGGCGCCTCCCCCGTGGTAAATCTGGCGAAGGCTGTCCACCTTGACCAAGGGGGAGGCAACAGTTGTGGCAACGGCGGTATCCACTGCTCGGGCCTCCTACTCAATCCAGGCGAAAACGCCGCTCGGCCAGCCGATAAAGCGGCCGCCAAAGCAGCCGATTGATCGCAACGACGAAGACCGACATGACGGCGATACCGAGAACGACGCTGGGGATAGTCGCCCGCCTCGGTCGCTTGGGCGATGAATGAGCCAAGGCCGGTCGCCTGCAGCTTGGTATCGCCCCAACTGGCAACTTCCGCCACGATGCTCGCGTTCCACGAGCCGCCGGATGCCGTCAATGCCCCGGTCACGTAGTACGGAAATATCCCGGGCAGGATCGCTTGCCGCCACCATTGCCAGGTGCGAAGCCGATAGAGGGTCGACGCCTCCCGCAGATCGGTCGGGAAGGCACTGGCGCCGGCAATGACGTTGAACAGGATGTACCATTGAGTGCCGAGCACCATCAGCGGGCTCAGCCAGATGTCGGGGTTGAGCCGCCACGAAACGATGGCGACGACGGCGATGGGAAACAGCACGTTGGCCGGAAATGCAGCCAGGAACTGGGCGATCGGTTGCACCCGCTCGGCAACGGACGGCCGCAATCCGATCCACACTCCGATCGGCACCCAGATCAGGCTGGCGAGGGCGATGAGCACGACGACCCTGGCGAGCGTCAGACATCCAAGCCCGAACGCGCCGACCACATCGCTCACCGCAAGGTTGGTGCGCAGATAGTCGACCACCAGCCAGAGCGCAAATCCCGTGGCTGCCAGCACGATCGCAATCCAAATGATATCTCCGATCTTGCCAGGCTTGGAACGCGTCGATCCGATGCGGGGGATCGAAGCGGGCAGCCGAATGAGCGAGACACGCGCCGCCAGCCAAGCGATCGGCGCAAATATCCGCTTGATCAGGCGTCCCCGCCGCACCAGATCGGAACGCGCCACGGTGCGGGCGCTTGCTGCGTCTGCTCGAACCTGAATGTATCACGACCGCATGGGCGGCGACGCCAGCCCAACGACGTATTCTGCGCGATCGCGCAGAACCGATCGGCAACCTCCGCATCGCGACGTAGACGGCCTCGACACGAAGACTACCGTCGACATCATCTGGTTCCAGAACGCCGGGCCCGCGAGCGCGCGAACCGCAGCCATCGAAAGCGCCGTCACGTCGGTCGAGATCGCGCGTGCGCAGCATTTACCGCCAGTTCTCCTGGCGAGCCACGTAGTGACATCTCCACGTCGGTTCATCGGACAACAAAAGCGCCCATGCAGAACACCGTAGAAGGTGAGAAACCCGAGCACCGGCACCGATTGCAGGATGTCGAGCGCCGGCACGATCACGAGCGCGGCCTTGCGGCTCTTCGCCGCCAGCGTCGCGACGACGAACGTGAAAACCAGCGAAGCGAAAATGGCGGCGAACATGCGCAGCGTCGTGCGCAGCGCGTATTCCGGCAGATTCGCCGGATCGAGCGTGACGGGAGCGATATCGAGCTTGGCCAGCGGCGCGTCCATTTCGCCGCGCCGTGCGCATCGATAATCCTCGACGGCACGTTCGAAGTCGCCCTTGCCGGCATAGGCGACGCCGCGATTGTTGAAGGCGATGGCATGCTTCGGGTCGTAGCGCAGCGCCTCGCTGCAGTCATGCAGGGCGCGGTCGTAATCGCCCGCTATGTCAGAAATGCCGCGCAGCGGTTGTTGAAGGCGCGGGCGAGCTTCCAGTCGAACCTCTCAGGCTCCTCGTCGTCATGGATCACGCGCTCATGGTCGTCCTTGCCGGCGGCCGCCGGCGCGGCCGATGAGCATCGCCGCCGTTACGACGGCCGCACCCGCAAGGGCGCGCGTCCGATGTCGCCATCTCATCCTCCGGCGCACAGGTCCCGGCGGATCGAAATGATATCGCTTTCCTTAAAATTCGAACAGTATTGTTCGCACTCGATTAAGTCTTTGCTCGAATGTCGAGCGCATCGACGATCGACGTAGCCTGGTTTTCGCGTCGAGCTTTACGCTGTTTTCACACCTCTCATTTACGAGTTCCACCCAAACGGCGACATCATTCTCGAATGGCGGCGCATCATGGCGACCAACACCCTGCTCGATGGACTGCGCGAGCGCCTGCGGCGCTTGCGCTCGGACCGGCGAGGCAACGTCGTCCTCACCTTCGCGCTGGCGCTGATCCCGATCATGGGAGCGGTCGGCGCCGCCGTCGACTACAGCCGCGCCAACAACATTCGCAGCCAGATTCTCGCCGCCGCCGACGCCGCGAGCGTCGGCTCGGTCGCGAAATCGTCCCCCGCCATGACGGCTGCCGCCGCCATGTCGACCGACGGGCCGATCCCGGCGGGCGTGACCGACGCGCTCAAGATCTTCAATGCGCAGATCGCCGGCAAGACCGGCTTCAGCCTCAGCACCGTCACCGCCACGGTGACGAAGTCGCAAGGGTCGGTGACATCGACGGTCGAGTTCAACGGCACCATCCCGGCGACGATCATGGGCATATTCGGCAAGACGTCGATCGCGATCTCCGGGATCTCGAAGGCGGCAAACGGCATGCCGCTCTACGTCGACTTCTATCTGCTGCTCGACAATACCCCGTCGATGGGCGTGGGAGCGACGACGACCGACATCACAACAATGGTCAACAACACGCCCGACCAGTGCGCCTTCGCCTGTCATGATCAATCCGACCCGAACAACTACTACAAGCTGGCAAAGAAGCTCGGGGTGCAGATGCGGATCGACGTGGTGCGCTCCGCCACGCAACAGCTGATGGACACGGCCACGGCGACCGAGACCCTCAACAACCAGTTTCGCGCCGCGATCTACACCTTCGGCACGTCGTGCACGAGTCCGGGATTGACGACGGTCAAAGCGCTGACCTCGAACCTGTCGAGCGCGAAAGCGGCGGCCGGCAACATCGATCTGATGACGATTCCCTATCAAGGCTACAACAACGATCAGTGCACCAATTACGACGACGTCTTGACGGATGTGAACACCGCCATCCCCACTCCGGGCAGCGGCACCACGTCGTCCTCGCCGATGAAATACCTGTTCTTCGTGACCGACGGCGTCAACGACGCGAACAATCCGACGTCATGCTCGAAGCCGTTGACCGGCGGCACGCGCTGCCAGGAGCCGATCGATGTGTCGTTCTGCACCACGATCAAGAACCGCGGCGTCAAGATCGCCGTGCTGTACACCACCTATCTGCCGCTGCCGACCAACCCCTGGTACAACAATTGGATCGCGCCTTGGCAGAACGAGATCGGCACCAAGATGAAGAGCTGCGCTTCGCCGGACCTCTATTTCGAGGTCAGCCCGAGCCAGGGCATCTCGGACGCGATGAACGCATTGTTCAAGAAGGCGCTGTCGGAAGCCCACATCACTCAATGACAGCGGCAGCGCGGCCGCTTCACGAGGCGCGTTCCAACGCCGGAGCACGGAAAGTCCATCCCGGACGTCAGGGACATGTTCCTGGTGAATTTTCGACGATCCGATTCAGTGCAAATTAGCTTCATTTTACGAGAGTTGCCGACCCCTTAAGACTGTTACCTGCTTCTAACTTGATTTTCGCATCGAGCTTTACGGTCTTTTCGCACCTCTAATTTACGACTCGGCGCCGAGCGTTCAACTCATCTTCGGTGGCGAGCCATGGCAGCCAAGACCCTCATCGATCGACTGCGCAATACGTTGCGGGCGTTCCGGACGGCCCACGGCGGCAACGTCGTCTTCACGTTCGCGCTGGCGACCGTTCCGATCATCGGCTTCGTCGGCGCGGCGGTCGACTACAGCCGCGCCAACTCGGCCAAGGCGGCGATGCAGGCGGCCGTCGACTCGACGGCGTTGATGCTGTCGAAGGACGCGCAGACGCTGACGACCGCGCAGTTGAACCAGAAGGCCACCGCCTATTTCAACGCCCTGTTCAACCGCACCGACGTCACCAACATCGTCGATTACCCCGACCTTCACCAACCCCGCGGCGGGCAACTTCAGCTCGACGTGACCGGCACCGGCAAGGTCGCCACCACGCTTCACGAAGGTGTTCGGCCAGCAGAACCTGAACATCAACGTGAGCTCGGAGGTGCTCTGGGGCATCAAGAAGCTCGAGCTCGCGCTCGCGCTCGACAATACCGGCTCGATGTCCTCGAGCAGCAAGATGACGGAGCTCAAGAAGGCCGCCCACACCCTGCTGGACACGCTGAAGAAGGCCGCCAAGAACCCCGGCGACATCAAGGTCGCGATCATCCCGTTCGACACCACGGTCAATCTCGGCACCTCCTACAAGGACCAGCCGCTGGTTCGACATCGACAGCATCGACTGCAACGGCTGGAAGTCGGGCAGCGGCTGCAACAGCAGCAACTGGAAGAACTACTGGGAAGGCTGCGTCCGCGACCGCACCCACCCCTACGACGCCCAGGACACCCCGCCGACCACCACCGTCACCGGGACGCTGTTCCCGGTCTACGACTGCGGCTCGCTGGCCAAGCTGCATGCCGCTCACCTACGACTGGACCGCGCTGAACAACAAGGTCGACGCGATGCAGCCGAACGGCAACACCAACGTCACCATCGGACTGGTCTGGGCCTGGCATGCCTTGACGACGAACGCGCCGCTCACGCGAGGCCGCCGCGCCCTCGCCCGATCTCGACAAGGTCATCATCCTGCTGACCGACGGCGACAACACCGAGTCGTGGAACAATTCCAACAACACCAAGATCACCAGCTCGATCGACGATCGACGCGCGCACCACGCTGGCCTGCACCAACATCAAGGCGGCCAACATCAAGATCTATACGATGCGCGTGATCGACGGCAACGCCATCGCTGCTGCAGAACTGCGCCACCAATCCGAGCATGTACTTCGACGTGCAGAACGCGAGCCAGCTCAACAACGTGTTCACGCGCGATCGCCCAGAACCTCGCCAATCTGCGCATCGCCAAGTGACGGCCGAGTAGCGGCCGCCGGCAAGCGCTCGCTTCGATCGCCAGCCAAAACAAAAGCCCGGCATCTTCGGCCGGGCTTTCCTACTCGTACGCGCGCGATCGCTTACTTGAGGGTGGCGGCCTTGCTCCACTGGCTCTCGAACGGCTTGTAGGCCTCCTTGGCGAGGTCGGTGTAGAGCTCGCCGAGCTTGGTCGCTCTCGGCCACGAAGCCCTCGTAGGCGCTCTTGACGTACTCGCTCTGCACCTCGAACGCCTTGTCGAGCGACTTGGCGCCGAGCAGCTTCTCGGTCGCCGCGGTGCCCTGCTCGAACGCGCTTCTTCGAGTAGTCCGCCCATTCGACCGCGATCGCCTGCACGCTCTTCGAGCAGCGATCCGAACGACTTCATCGTCGCGTCCATATTGTCCTTACCGAACTGTTGCAGCTCGTCGATGTTCTTGACCATGTCAAAACCTCTCCCGGCAGCCTCGCCGATTGCTTGTTGATCCGTTGCACGCACGTCGCCGGCCAATTTACCGGGACGATCGGCATATATTGCACTGCACAAAAATGTCAAGGCCCATTTTGCAGTGCAATATAAGGCGCTGACGGGGCAGGCCGTTTAACGCTTTTGCAATCGCGCTCCCCTAGCGTCGTCGACCGTGCTGTCCGGGTGACGGTCCGGTCCAACTGGCGCGGCCGAACGCCTGGAAAGAGGAACGGGACGGGCGCCAAAAGGCCGGGAAAAATTCAGAAAACCGCCTTTTTTGGCACGTCCAATCGCCCGTACCTCGGCACGACAGGGGTGTCGGTGCTCCGCTTGGAGCATCTAAGTGGGAACGAGGACGGGGGAAATACCATGTTGCGGATCCGGACCGGAGCCCCGCGCGGGCTTCGTTGGGGCGTGTTCGGCTTTGCTTCGGCTGTTGCTGTTCTGACACTGTCAAGTCGTTCCAGCCGATGCCGCGCCTTACGCAGCGATCGTGGTCGACGCCAACTCCGGCAACGTGCTGCACTCGTCCAATCCGGACGCGCGCCGGCATCCGGCTTCGCTCACCAAGATCATGACGCTCTATCTGCTGTTCGAGCAGCTCGAAGCCGGCAAGCTCAAGCTCGACAGCCAGCTCAAGGTCTCCGAGCACGCCGCCTCGCAGTCGCCGACCAAGCTCGGCCTGCAGCGCCGGCAGCACCATCCAGGTCGAGGACGCGATCAAGGGCATCGTCACCCGATCCGCCAATGACGCGGCCGTCGTGGTCGCCGAGGCGATCGCCGGCGACGAGGACGATTTCGCCGAGCTGATGACGCAGGAAGGCGCAAGCGCTCGGCATGACCCGCACCGTCTACAAGAACGCCTCCGGCCTGCCGGACGACGAGCAGGTCACGACCGCGCGCGACCAGTCCATCCTCGGGCGCGCCATCCAGGAACGCTTCCCGCGCTATTACAAGTATTTCTCGACCCGCTCCTTCACGCTTCCGCGGCCAGTGGATCAGCAATCACAATCGGCTGCTCGGCCGCGTCGAAGGCGTCGACGGCATCAAGACCGGCTATATCCGCGCCTCCGGCTTCAATCTCGTCACCTCGGTGAACCGCGGCAACCGCTACGTCGTCGCCGTCGTGATGGGCGGCAGCAGCGCCGGCAGCCGCGACGCGCGCATGCGCGAGCTGCTCAGCGAGCATATCGGCAAAGCCTCGACCAAGCGCAGCGCGCCGATGATGGCGGAAGCGGGATCCGAATCCAAGGTCTCTGAAACCAAGGTCGCCGCCAAGGCCGAGCCGAAGCCGGAGCCCAAGATCGAGAAGGCGGAGCCGAAGCTGCGGCGAAGCCCGAGCCCAAGGTTGCGGCGAAGCCCGAGCCGAAAGCCGAGACCAAGTCCGAGCCGCGCTACGCGGTGGCGAGCGCCGGCAGCGTGCCGGTGCGGCTGGCGGCGCCGAAAGCCGAGCCGGCCGCGAGCGCCGCGCCGCCGGTCGCCACCGGCTCGACCGAGCCGATCCGGCCGGTCCTGGTGAAGACGCTCACGGTGCGGGCGCGGCACGCAGATCCGCGTCGCTCGCCCCCTTGCACCTCCCTGCCCCGCCGGTACCTGCCGCGGCGGCGCCGCCGGCCAAGCCGGCTGCCGCGCCCGCAAAGGTCGAAGCGCCGGCGAAGGCCGAGGCGCCGCCTCCGCCGCCGGTCGCTCGCCCCGCTGTTGCGTACGCCGGCACCGGTGCGCACCGCCGAAGTCGCTCCGCTACCGGCACCCGTTGCCGCGCCGGCTCCGCGCTGCCGCGCCACGGCTGGCCAGCGCCCAGCGCTTGCATTCGCGCCCGCGGCGCCGGCCCCGGCCAAGCCGCAGGCGCGCAGCGGCTGGATCATCCAGGTCGGCGCCTTCCCGGCCGAGCAGGAAGCCAAGCAGCGGCTGAGCACGGTGCAGAGCAAGGCCGCCAAAGTGCTGGCCGGAACCGATCCGTTCACCGAGTCCGTGCTAAAGGGCGGAACGACCTACTACCGCGCCCGCTTTGCCGGCTTCGACCAGGACAAGGCGGAAGCCGCCTGCAAGTATCTCAAGCGTAACGACGTCGACTGCATCTCGGTCAGGAACTGACGTCGATCGCAACAGGGGAAGCCGATGTTGGACAGGAGCCGTCGAGTGATGTGTTGCGTTCAGGAGTACATCAGCGATGGCGGCGGAGAAGAACGTCCTTGGCTTCATTGACGCGGGCCGCAAGATACGTCGACCCCCCTTGGTCGGGATGCAGTTTCTTCATGAGCGCGCGGTGGGCGCGCCCGATGTCCTCGGCGCTCGCCCCCGGCTGCACGCCAAGGATCTGATAGGCCTCCTCTTCCGTCATTTTGCCGCTGCTCCCAGACGCGCGGCCCGGCCCCGCTGCCGCATCACCTTGCGCGTGCTCACGCCAGCTGGGCTGCCCGGCGGTCGAGATACGCCATCAGTAGCGCGCGGCTCTCCTCGTCGATCTCCGGCAGGAAGCCGATCAGCGTCGGCACATCGAGCGCGTCGAGCGGCACGCCTTCGTGCCGGCCGGCGAGAATGCGTCCGCGCATCGCGCCGGTGTCGTGGTCGAGCTCCATCTCCACGAAGGCCGAGCGCACGCGCGACACCTGCCCGGGACTCTTCTGCGTGCGGGCGCCGAAGCCCGGCATGCTCCACGGCAGCCAGCCGAGCAGCCCGAGGCCGGTGAGGCCGAGCGGAATCGCGATATCGAGCCGGCCGCGCACGCCGAGCAACGCCGGCGAGCGCCGAGCGCGCCGATCCCGCCGCCGGTCTTGAGCACGATGGCGAGGGTGCGCGGATCGGCGCGGGAAACGCGTGCAGCGCCCAGAGCAGCAAGCGCCAGCACCACGATGCCGAAGATGATCGACATCCGCTATCTCATCTGCTCGAGCAGCTTGACGGCTCCCGCCGCGCGCCGCGCCGACAGGTCGGCGAGCGCGCGCATGCCGCCCGCCGCATAGGCGGCCGCCGCCCGCAACAGCTCGGCAAGCTGGTGGGCCGCGCCCGGATCGAAGCGGCAATAGGCCCCGCGCGTCAGCCGCGCGATCTCGCGGAACGCCTGCTCGGCGATCGGATCGTCGCCCTCCTGGAACATGAAGGCCGGAACGCCGAGCAGCCCGAGCTCGCCGGCGGCAGTGACAGAGATCGTCGAGGCTCTCCTCCATGGCGTCGCCGACGAACACCAGCGCCTGCACCTTCCTGCTCTGGGTCTCGCGCCTGGCATGCGCGATGATCTTGCCGATCTGGGTGTGGCCGCCGCGGCAGTCGATGCCCGACATCAGATCGGCGAGCCGGTCGGCCTGCGAGACCCAGCGCGAGGCCCGGCATTCGTTCAAGCCGCGGTAGTAGACGAGCTGAACGTCGAGCCCGCCGATCGCCGCCGCCTCGCGAAACATGTCGGCCTGCAGCCGGCAGGCGGTATCCCAGGTCGGCTGCCGGCTCATGGTGGCGTCGAGCGCGAAGATCAGCCGGCCGCGCCAGCCAGGCGCGGTCGAGGGCGCCAGGCCCTTCACCTTGGCGAGGAAGGCGTCGATCTCGGAACGCGTCGAGGCCGGCGCCGGCGCGCGAGCGCTCGGCGTCGTCGCGTCGGTCCGATCGCGGTCCGTCCGGGCGATCATTGGCCATGGCGCAGACGCTTCTATGGGCTGCCTATTCGCTCCGCCCATAAGGTGGCCATAACCGGCCTCCGGCGCAATGCCGCGCCGCGGTCAGGAGTCGGGAATCAGGCCAGGAAAGCAAATTTCGCGTGTGTCCTGACGCCTGCTCCGCGCCTGGTCCCTGACAAGGTCAATCCTCGATCAGGTCGTGGACCTCGAGCGGCTTGTCCTGCGCGGCGAACCATTCGGCGCGGGCCGCCGCCCGGCGCTGGCCGCGCGCGTCGAGCGGGAGCTTCAAGCGCCGCGATCAGGCTCATGACCTCGTCGCGCGCGGTGACATGGGACAGGCTCGGGCGGGTGCCGAGCGTCGCCTCGTCGAGGTTGTCGAGGGCGGTGAGCCCGCGCGGAAAGAACTCGCGGTAGACGACGCGCTCGGCGAGCCCGTCGGCGCAGCGGAAGCCGAGCCGGGTGGCGAGCTCGGAGAGCCCCTCGCCGACCAGGCGCTTGTTGCGCGAGCCCAGCATCGACAGCCGGTTGCGCACGACCACCCAGTCCATGCGGGTGCCGTCGATCAGGCGCCGCTGCCGGCGGGCGTCGCGGACCATCTCGGCGTAGTGGCTCTCGCCGGTGACCGCATAGGTGGTCGGGTCGACGGTGCCGAGCACGTCGAAATCGACGAAGCTGTCGTTGAGCGGCGTGATCAGCGTGTCGGCCATGGAGTGGGCGAGCCGCGTGAGATAGCTGTCGGTGCCCGGCGTGTCGACGACGACGAAATCGTGCGACTGCTCGACCGCGCCGACCGCCTCGGCAAAGCCGGCGAACTCGATCGCCTCGTTCTCGTCGAGCTTGAGCGTCGCACCGCGCGCGACGCAGAAATGCACCGGCACCTTGAGCTCGATGCCGGGCGCGCCTCGCCCAGCGGCGCCGGTTCTCGATGTAGTGGGTGAAGCTCTTCTGGCGCGAGTCGAGATCGATGGTCGCGACCCGCTGCCCGACATTCAGCAGGGCGACGGCGACGTGCATGGCGGTGGTCGATTTGCCCGAGCCGCCCTTCTCGTTGCCGAGCACGACAACGTGCGCGGACGCCTGCCGTCGCGTGTTCGCCTCAACCAACATGACGCCACCTCACGAGGTGCAATTCCTATCCGCGTACCGCCCGGAATCAAGGCTTCCGTCGTCGCGGCTGGTTTAATGATTAATTGACCAAGCGGCCGCACCGCTAGTGTCCCGGTTCCGACGTTCGTACCCTTTTGCAGCACGCATTCGTTACGAACGTCGGAACCAAAGGGACACTAGCAACCATATGATTCTAGTGTGGCTTTGGATTTGACGTTCCTACGAAGGGACTCGCCGCAATGCTGGTAGGAACGTCAAATCCGCCACACTAGGCCGGAAAACGCTATAGTTTTTATCAGCGATCGCCGCGCTAACCAAGAAACTCTCGAGGACCATGGCCCGTCGCCCGCGCGTCCTGCGCACCGTTCCGGCATTGCGCCGCGCCGTCGCCGAGTTCCGCGGCGCGCGCGAGCGCATCGCGCTGGTGCCGACCATGGGCGCGCTGCATGCCGGCCACCTCGCGCTGGTGCGGCCGGCGCGGCGGCGGGCGCGCCGCGTCGTGGTCTCGATCTTCGTCAATCCGGCGCAATTTGCGCCGAACGAGGATCTCGCCACCTATCCGCGGACCTTCGACGCCGATCTCGCGGCGCTCGCCGAGCTGGGCGTCGACCTCGTCTGGGCGCCGCCGGTCGAAGCGATGTATCCGCCCGATTTCGCGACCCGCATCGTGCCCGAGGGGCCGGCCACGGCCGGGCTCGAGGACAAGTTCCGTCCGCATTTCTTCGCCGGCGTCACCACCGTGGTCGGCAAGCTGCTGATCCAGTGCCAGCCCGACTTCGCCATGTTCGGGGAGAAGGACTACCAGCAGCTCAAGGTCGTCACGCGGCTGGCCAGGGATCTCGATCTGCCGGTGAAGATCATCGGCGTGCCGACGGTGCGCGAGAAGGACGGCCTCGCGATGTCCTCGCGCAACGCCTACCTGTCGGCGAGCGACCGCGCGGCCGCGCCCACGCTGCATCGGGTGCTCAAGGATTGCGCCGGCAGGATCGCGCGCGGCGCGCCGATCGCGCGCGTGCTCGACGAGGGCGGCGCGGCGATCGAGCGCGCGGGCTTCACGCTCGACTATCTGGAGGCGCGCCACGCCGAGACGCTGTCGCCGATCGAAGCGGCCGAGCGACGGACCGATCCGGCTGCTGGTGGCGGCGCGGATCGAGCAAGACGCGGCTGATCGACAATGTCGGGGTGTCGCACGATCTACAGTAGCGCCCAGCTCGCGGAGCTCACGGCGCAGCGTCTCCGGCATGTTCTTGGCGCCCGGCGCGGCGCGATCGAGATCGCGCGGGGCATCCTTGGCGGCGAGATAGCGCCAGCCCTGGAACGCCCGCCAGGGCCGCGGCTGGACCAGCGTGAGCTTCGGCTCGAGCACCAGGTGGCAGCGGCCGATCCCTCCGCGGTCGACGAACGGCTCGACGCCGAGGAGCCGCTGCCGGCACATCACCTCGCCGCGGATCACCCAGTAAGAGCGAGCCGCCGTCGAGCAGCTCGTCGGCGCGCTTGGGCACCATGCGGGTGCGGTGCACGTGCTCGCGCGGCAGACCCGCGTTTCTTGCGGTCCTTGAGCTTCTCGCGGATCCAGTCTTGCAGGTCCTTGACCGAGTCGCAGCCGACGCAAAGCTTGATGAGATGAAGGGGCATGATCGGGATTTTCTTGTTGTCGCCGGGACCAAATCATAGCGCGCTGCGGCGCGCTGTGCCAGCGCGCAACCGGCTTATCCTCAGGAGGTTGGGCTATTGGCCGCTCGGCGCGAGCGGCAGCGGCGCCGAGCGGGCGGCGGCGTTGCCGGCGGGCTGACGCGCCTGCGCGGGCGGCGGCTTGCGCGGCGGTGTCGGAGGCGCGGTGGTTTCGGTCGCCGCCCCGGTCGTGGCCGGCGGATGTGCCGCCGGTTCCGCACTCATGATGCTGACGGGCGGGATCGAGGAGGATGACGGGAAAAAGAGATTGCTGGGAGGCTTGGCAGCGGCCACCGGCCCGGCAGCCGGGGCTTGCGGACCCACCGCGGGCGAATGCGCGGCGACCGGCTCGATCGGCAGCGGGCACCCAGGCCGACCGCGTGGCGGCTGACCAAAGACGCGTAAGTGCGCTCGGCCATGTTCGCCCTCACCCGGCTGGCATCCTGCAGCAGGGCAAAGGCGCTGCATCGATCGGGCGTGCAGCCGTCTCGCACCGCGAGCACGTGCGCCACGATGCCGAAACGGTCGCGCTCGGCCGCGCGGCGCAGATGCGCCAGCATGGTCTCCTGGCCCGGGTCGAGGCGGCGCGCCTGCGCGTGGCCGGCAGCCAAGAGCGAGAGCTGCGCGCCGACATAGGACACCGCGGCCGCGGTCGCTTCCGGCGTGGCGAACAGCGCCTTTTCGCAGGAGCTCTCGACCGCCTCGCCGGCCATCGCATCGAGGCAGGCGAGCGCCGAGCCCGGCATGATCGCGCGCGCGGTCAATTCGTGCGCGCGCGCATCGAGCGCGCGCCGATCGCCGGCCATGTCTTGGCGCACCACATGATCGATGACGACCGAGCCCACCAAGGCGGCGATCAGCACCAGCGCGACGCGCGCCACCGTCATGCTTCTGCCGTCGGGCCAGCCGCGAGCCAATGCGAGCACGCAGACCACGACGAAAAACGCCGCGATGACGGCCGCCGTCCACAACGGCAGCGCCACTACCGCGGCTAGGTCGAAGGCCGAGCCCACGCGACCGGACATAACGCCAACCCACCAACCCTACTCAGTTGGCGGTGATTATGGCGCACGGGCGCAGCGGAGGCCACCTTTTCCGATCGGACGGTAGTGTCCTACCGAAACCGGAAGGGGCGCTGCGCTCGGGGCAGTCGATGTCGGGCCGATTATGGGCTTCGCGCCGGCAGCGGCGCGGGCAACAGCGGGCCGTCAACGAGAGGTGTCGAGTTGGCTTTCCTTGGCGACGCGCTCGAACGCCTCAGCCGCGCTCTTGATGCGGTACTGGTAATCGTCGCCGTCGGACGGAAGCAGCCTCACGATCTGATAGGTCCCGTTCGACGCCATATGGCCGAGCGGCCTCGACGTGAAGTAGACGGTCTCGCCGAGCTCGAACTTATGCTCTTGGTCCTTCAATTCTGATCTCCTGAACTCCAACGACACGGGGCAACTCCTCTCTCTGGAAGGCGGGGCTCTGCCTGAATTTCCCTGAATGTCAGCCGGCAATATATCAGCGAATTTCGCTGCTTGCCGCAAAAAATCCTTAAATCGCCGAGGCCGCCTCGGGCTACCGTTAGCGCTCGCTATCGTGCACAATATCGCAATTTATTCATATGCTTATTCTTGCAAATGCATCCAAAATACGAGGATGATTGAGCGGATGGCCGCTATGTCCTAGGATCAGGGCGCAGATGCCGAGATCAGCGTCGGCATGCGGGAAGCGCAGCCGGAATGCCCACGATACCGACGCTATCCGACCCGATCTGGAGGCCTCGCAGACGGCTTTGCTCATGACGGCGCCCGCCGCGGTGCGGCTCGGGCCGAACACAATCGTGCCGCGTTCCTGGCCTACCGGCTGCACAAGAGGTTTAGGGGAGACAATCCATGCGCCTGTTTTTCGGCATCATTCTCGGCTGCCTGCTGACCGTCGGCGGCGCCTATGTCGTCGACACGATGGCGCCCGCCTCCCCCGGCGCACGCATGGTGAACTGGGACGTGGTCGGCAAGAATATCGACGGCCTCACCGCGCTGGCGCGCGAAGGCTGGAAGAAAATCGCCGGCTGACCGCAGCGCCTTTGCGGCGCCGGGCCCATCCGCCAGCGCCAGCCATCCGCCAGCCTAAGGCGTCTCGCCGACCGCGGCATGCTCGCCGTGATGCAACGCGGTCACGATGTCTCGCTTGTCGAGGCGGGTGCCGTCATCGCCCTCGATGAGCAGCGTCACGCGACCGCTCTCATTGACGTGGCGCGCCCATGCGAGCGCTCCATCGAGCGTGTCGAATTCCTTGTAGAGCAGATGCTCCTTGTCGAGCGGCGACATCGTCTCCGACCCGCGCGGGCCGCTATACGCTCGGTAGCTCATGTCCGCCTCATAGAATGGAGCCCCGATCGAAAACGCGCGGCGCCGCAGCATCGTTCCGAGGAACTCGCATCCGCGCGATGCGGCGAACGAATTGCGCGCAGCACCTTCAAACGTCGGTTGCGCCGATGCCGCCGTGAAGCGGACACACATGCACGATGCCGCGGGTCGGAACCGCACTCTGCTTTGTTGTTCTCCATTCGCCGAAGCATTCGGCGCCCGGGGAACAACCAAAGGAACCGTTCCAATGAGGAGCAAACTCTTGATCAGTGCGGCGGCGCTATTGGCGGGCATCGCCATGGCGTCGGCGCAGACCATGCCGCAAGGAGGCGGCGGCCAACCAAGCCCCGGTGCGGCGCCTGAGCGGAGCGCGCCGGCGCCGCGGGCCGGTCAGCCGCAGCAAGGCCAGAAGACAAGGGCAAGGCCCAGCAGGGCGCGCAGGGCCAGGGCCAGGACAAGGGCAAGGCCCAGCAAGGCGCGCAGGGTCAAGGCCAGGACAAGGGCAAGGCCCAGCAGGGCGCGCAAGGCCAGGACAAGGGCAAGGCCCAGGGCGCGCAGGGCAGGATCGGACGCCCGCCCAACGCGGTCAGCGCGAAGGTCAGAGAGAGCGGGAGACCACGGGCCAGGGCGCACAGGGCCAGCGTGACCAGGCGCAGCGCGACCAGACGCAGCCAGCAGCCGCGACCAGCCTCAGCAGGGCCAGCGCGGCCAGGACGGCCAGCCGCCACGCACGACCGAGGGGCAGGCGGGCCAGGGCGGCAGCGCGACCCTCACCCCCGAGCAGCGCACGCGCGTTCGTGAGACGGTGATCACGCGCGGTCCCCGCGTCACCAGCGTCGACTTCTCGGTCCGCGTCGGCACCGTCGTGCCGCGCACCGTGACGCTGGTCGTGGTGCCGGCCGTGCTGGTGGAATTCTATCCCCAGTACCGCGGACGCAAGTACTTCGTCTACAACGACGAGATCATCATCGTGGACGATGAGTTCCGGATCGTCGCCGTGATCCCGGTCTGACCTGAGATAAGCTGGTCTCAAAGAGCGAGGGCGCACTCGGCGCCCTCGCTTCTTTGTCTGGCGATCGACGGTCGGGAGCGAGCCGCTCAGGCCCGCACTTCCTGCCGCTGGAACACGATGTAGCCGATCACGAACAGCAGGATCGAGCCGGCCACCAGGCCGACGATCTGCGGCCACACGATCAGCACGCTCTGCACCAGCGGAATCGGCGCGTCCGGAATGGCGCCGCGCTCGATCAACGCCAGTCCCATCGCCGCCAGCATCGATTGCTGGGTCGAGCGCACCGAGGGATCGAGCACGACCGCCACCACCTCGTTGAACAGCACGCTCGGAGAAAGCCGCGCAAACGCCTGCCGGGTATCCAGGACGCCGAGGACGTCTCCGGCCGAGGTGACCGCATCCGCCAAAGCCGGCGAGAACAGCGGCCAGAGAATGGTCATGAACAGCCACAGCCCGAGCGAGACCAGCGCAGCCGTCGCCGCCGACCGGAACACGATCGAGAACAGCAGCGCGAGCGCGAGCCAGACGCCGGCGTAGGCGATCGTCACCACCAGAAGGACGAGCGCACGCGCCATCTCCTCGGCGTTCGGCGGAATTCCGAGCCCGACAGTCCCAAGTCCGATGACCAGCAGCCAAAGCACGATCAGGCTGATCGACAAGGTGAACAGGCCGGCCACGAATTTCCCGAACAGCAGCGCGTCGCGATAGATCGGCTGCGACAGGATGCGCGAGAGCGTGCGCCGGTTGTGCTCGCCGTTCACCGCGTCGAAGCCGAGCCCGATCGCGATCAGCGGCACCAGGAACGACAGCAGCGCCACGAGCGGCAGCAGCCCGCCCGAGCGGGTGAACAGCCGCAGGAACAGGAACGGATCCTCGGCGGTGACCTCCTTGATCTGGTCGATGGCGCCGCGGACCACGGCGATCGCCGTCGCCACGATCAAGACCACCAGCACGACCACGAGGACGCTGGTAAAATGATCTGCCACCTCCTTCAGGGTGACGACCCCGAAGCCGTGCAGGGCGGAACCTTCACGCCGCATGCCGCTCTCCTTCGTGGGTCTGGAAATAGCGCGTGTAGATCGCCTCGAGACTCGGCTCCTCGACCGACAGCCGCAGCAGCCGGCCACCGGCCGCGACCACGGCGGCGGCCGCTTCCGGCCGCACGTCGCGATCGGCCAGGAGCCGCAGGCGGTTCGTTCCCGCCGCCTCGACCTTCTGCACGCCCGGGATCGCCGCGATCCGCTCGGCCAGCCCCTGCCCTTCCGCTTCCACCTCGACGCGGAAACCGCCGCCGAGCACCTGGCGGCCGAGCTCCGGCACCGTGCCCATGAGGGCGATGTTGCCCTCGTTGAACAGCGCCACGCGATCGCACACGCTCTGCACCCGTTCGAGCAGGTGCGACGACAGCAGCACGCTCACGCCGTGCTGCTTGAGCTCGCGGATGATGTCGAGCAGCTCGACCGTGGCCTGCGGATCGAGGCCGGACGTCGGCTCGTCGAGGATCGCGATCTGCGCGTCCTTCATCAGGATCTCGGCAAGCCCCAGCCGCTGGCGCATGCCGCGCGAGAAGGTCGCGACGCGCTTGTCGACGACGTCGGCCAGCCCGACATGCGCGAGCGAAGCGCTTGATCTTCTCCTCGCGCTCCGCGCGCTCGAGTCCCGATCAGCCGCGCGGTGTAGCGCAGATTCTCGGCGGCGGTGAGGTTGTCGTAGAAGCCGACCTGGTCGGGCAGATAGCCGACGCGGCGCTTGACCGCGAGCGGCTCGCGCGCCGGATCGTGGCCGAGCACGCGCGCCTGCCCGCCCGATATGTCGCTCAGGCCGAGCAGCATCAGGATGGTGGTGGTCTTGCCGGCGCCGTTCGGACCGAGCAGGCCGAAAATCTCCCCGCGCGCGACCGAGAACGAGATGCCGTTGACGACGGCGACCCCGTTGTAGCGCTTGGTGAGGTCGTGCGCCTCGATGACGTTGTCGCTCATCGCCGACCGAACCAGACGACGGCGCCGATCATGACCAGCAACGCCCCACCGATGATGGCGATGCCGACGATGCCCCACAAGCGTGGAGGTCGTGACCGCGACGCGGAACGTCTGCGACGCCGATTCGCCGCGCGCCGCGGCGCGCACGGTGGTGACGTAGTCGCCGGCGACGGCCTTGTCGGTCGGCGTGACCAGGGCCTGCACCTCCTTGTTCTCGTTCGGGGCGATGCGATCGACGGCCTTGGGCTCGAAGTTCGATCTTCCAGCCGGGCGGCACCGAGCCGGACAGCTCGATCTGCTCGGCCGGCGCGGTGCCGGAATTGGTGAGGATGACCGGGATCGACGTCTCGCGGCCGGCGGAGGCCTTCGCGCTGAGCACGCCTTCGCGGCCGGCGATGTCGATCTTGGGCTGGCCGGTGATGTCGATGCACGAGCTCGGACGTGACCGACGCATCGTCGGCCGAGACCTTCGCGGTCGACCTTGTATTTGCCGGCCGCGACCGTGTTCGGCGGCCGGACCTTGAGCTTGACGTCCTTCGACTGGCCGGCATCGAGCGGCAGCGCATTGAGCTCCTGGCTGCCGTATTGCTCGGTGAAGGTGGCGTCGAAGTTCTGCGGCGCGGTCGCCGACAGGCTGACCACGATTTTCTTGCGGGCTGTCGTTCTTGATGCTGAGCTGGAACTCGAAGCTCGACTTCGAGGTCCCGCGCAATTCGGGCAGCTGCGGATTGAGCGTCAGCTTGGCGGGCAGGTCGGTCGCCAGCGTCACCGCGATCGGCAGCGAGATGTTGGTCGCCCGCCCCTTGCGCATTCACCGTCAGGTTGGTCGTGCCGACCGGAGCGTCCTTGGGCACGTCGAGGCGAAGCTCGAGCGATACGCTGGCATTGGTCGCCGGCAGCGCCGCCGACGACCGGCTGGCCACCGCCGATCAGCGTTGCGGTCCAGCCGGTCGGCGCACCGGCGACCGAGAGCGCCAGCCGCTCGGGCGGAACGCCGTAGTTCTGCAGCTTGAGATTGATCGTGGAGGTCGATCCCGGACGCAGCGTGACGGCCGGATAATCGGTCAATAGAAAGATCCCCTTGACGTCGCTCTTGCTTTCTTCCGCCCCGGCTGGAAGCGCGAGGGCGGCCAGCAGCACAGCCGAACAGAGGGCGATAACCCGATATCGCATGATGACAGCTCCAGACAGTAAGGCAGGTAGGGTGATCCCGCTGTCTAATACCCCTTCCCCGGCGGCACCGAAAGGTCGGGGGTGCTTCAGGACAGCGCGTATATTTTTCGTTCGCGCCGGAAGCAATACACTTCCGCGACATTTTTGGGCGCTTTTTCTGCAGGTGCGAAGGAGGGTCGCGCGGCTCATACCCGCAGGACGGTCGGCCAGTCGACCTCGTCCTCGGCCAGGATCCAGGGCTCCCGGAGCGCCGCCGCCCGCCATTCCGCCCAGGCCGGCAGCGCCATCACGGCGTCCATATAGCCGCGGGCGACCGGCCCAACCGCGACCCCATAGGTGTGAAAGCGGGAGACAACCGGGGCGTACATCGCGTCGGCCGCGCCGAAGGCACCGAACAGGAACGGCCCGCCGGCACCGAAGCGGTTGCGACAATCTGTCCACATGGCGTCGATGCGCGCGACGTTCGCCGCCACCTCCGGCGTGAGCTCGCGCGGCTTCACCGGCCGCCACATGTTCATCGGCAATTCGCGACGCAGCGGCACGAAGCCGGCATGCATCTCGGCGGCGATGGCGCGGGCCTGCGCGCGGGCCTGCGGATCGGCCGGCCACAGGCGAGCCTGCGGAAACTTCTCGGCGAGGTATTCGAGGATCGCCAGCGACTCCCAGACATGCACGTCGCCGTCGACGAGCGCCGGCACCTTGCCGGTGCCGGAAATCTTGGTCACCCGCGCCTTGAAGTCCTTGGCGTCGAGCGAGATCACCTGCTCGTCGAACGCGATGCCGGCGACCTTCATGGCGATCCATGGCCGCAACGACCATGACGAGTAGTTCTTGTTGCCGATGATGAGCTTGAGCGTCATTGGCGACCGTCACGGCTTCGGTTTGGCTGCGGCCGGCGCCTCGACCGGCCCGCCCGCGGCTTTCCACGCGCCGAACCCGCCGGCGATATGGGCGACCGGCTTCAGGCCCATCCGCTGCGCGGTCTGCGTGGCGAGCGCCGAGCGCTGGCCGGCCGCGCAGAAGAACACGAAGCGCTTGTCCTCGGCGAACACCGGCTTGTGATACTTGCTCTCCGGGTCGACCCAGAATTCGAGCATGCCGCGCGGGCAGTGGAAGGCGCCGGGAACGCGCCCCTCGCGATCGAGCTCGCGGATGTCGCGCAGGTCCACGAACACGACGTCGGCGCGCCCGTGCAGCGCAACCGCCGCATCCGCGGACAGGGTGTCGATCTCGCGCTCGGCGGCCTCGACCAGCGCCTCGACATGCATGGTGATTTCTGCGCCATCGCTGTTCGCTCCGGCCGCGATGGTGACAGAGCGGCCGTCGTTTGCAAGAGTGCGCAATCGTCACGCGAGCTGTCGGTTCGCCTCCGACACGCTATCTGCGGTCATGGCGACGTGACGCGCTGCGCGCGGTCATGGCGCACAGTGAAAGCTCGGCCAGGCAGGCTCCGCGGGAAATCCCGCACGAGCGTCAGGTCAGCCCCAGCACCACCGAGGCGATCGACACCATCAGGATGGCGGCGATCGCCGTGAGCGCCGTCACGGCGGTGGCGAGACCGCGCCAGAACCGCTCGCGGCCAGCCTTGGAAGCGGCCACAGTGCGGCAAAGCGCCAGGCATGGCCGGTCGTATGTCGACCCGCATCGGACAACCCCTCTTGAGCGCGAATGCGCAGGAAATATCGGCTCCCGCAACCGGACAGCCCGCAACGAATCAACTGTACGAACGATAGGATAATGGTGCATTACGACACAGTGACAAACTTTCGCCACGACTCCTCGAATTTTTTGCCGCATTCGGTGGACGCGCGGTGGATTGCGTGATCGCGCCGATCGCCGCTTGACTGTGACTTCGTTGCAACGGCGCCAATGGCTCGATGACGGCGCTCCGCGTCCGGGCCGGCATCCGCTCGCGCGGGATGCGTGCTAATTGCGCGGCGCCGGAAACAATTCCGCCGATTGTCCGGTCAGCCGATAGATCGCGAGGCCCACCCATTCGCGCACCGCGGTATCGGTTCGTCTGAGCCCATCGCCCACGGTCGCGAACGGCCGCAGCACGTCCTCACGACCACGCGTGCGCCAGTCGACCGGAAAGGCCTCGACCGGAAACCCGACCTGCCGGAAAACCCCGATCGATCGCGGCATGTGGAAGGCCGAGGTGACCAAGCAGCCAGCGCTCGCCCGCTTTCGGCTGGGCGATCTCCTTGGAGTAGAGCGCATTTTCCACGGTGTTGCGGGAGCGGTCCTCGAGCAGAAGGCGCCCGCGCGGGACGCCGAGGCTTTCCAGGAGCTGGGCGGCGAACTCCGCCTCGTTGCCCTCGTCGAACAGCAACGCCCCGCTGCCGCCGGAGAATATGATGCGCGCGTCGGGATAGCGCCGCGCCAGGGCGGCGACGGCGGTCAACCGTTCGGCCGCTTCGTTGAGCGCCACGTCGTGGCGCGCCGAGGAGACGTAGGGGACGATCATCCCGCCCAGCACGACGATGCCGTCGGGCGCGCCCCGCCGCGCATCCCAGGGCGGGAAGCGCTGCTCCAAGGGAATGATCAGGGCGTTGCCGATCGGAGACAGCCCCAGGATGGCAAGCACGACGAGGCTCGCCGACCGCCAGCCGCCGGCCGGCGCGGGCAAAGCGCGTCGG
Organism: uncultured Alphaproteobacteria bacterium; assembly: GCA_963708765.1. Classification (GTDB taxonomy): domain Bacteria; phylum Pseudomonadota; class Alphaproteobacteria; order Rhizobiales; family Xanthobacteraceae; genus VAZQ01. Next base: position 121,570 of record CAVPTV010000026.1, read on the forward strand.
CAGCAGCACGAGCCCGGCAAGGCCGATCGAGATCACCAGATTGGACGGAATGGCGAAGAAGCCGAGGACCTTGGAGAGGACGAAGAACATGGGACCCGGCGAACCTGCCGTCCCGGCGGCGGCGCGTCAGGGCTTCTTCTTCCAGGCCTCGTAGCGCGCCTTGGTCTCGTCGTTCATCGGGTAGAGGCCGGGAAGCTTCACGCCGCGCTCGACCTCGCTGACGATCCAGGTCTCCATCCGCTCGTGCTCGGCGCCCTCCTCGGCGACGAAGCCGACGAGATTCTGCGGGATCACCACCGCGCCGTCGTCGTCGCAGACGATCACGTCGCCGGGAAAGATGGCGCAGCCGCCGCAGGCGATCGGCTCCTGCCAGCCCACGAAGGTGAGGCCGTTGACCGAGGCGGGCGCCGCCACGCCGGCGCACCAGACCGGCAGCTTGGAGGCGAGCACGCCGGCCTTGTCGCGCACCACGCCGTCGGTGACCAGCGCGGTGACGTTGCGCCGCATCATGCGCATGGTCAGGATATCGCCGAAGATGCCGGCCGAGGTGACGCCCATGGCGTCGGCGACCGCGATGCAGCCTTCCGGCATCTCCTCGATCGCGCCGCGGGTCGAGATCGGCTTCGACCAGCTCTCGGGGGTGGCGAGATCCTCGCGCACCGGCACGAAGCGCAGCGTGAAGGCGGGCCCGACCAGGCGGCCGCCGCCGGGGACGAGCGGCATCGGCCCGCTCATCCAGCAGCGCCGGATGCCCTTCTTGAGCAGTATCGTCGTGATGGTGGCGGTGGTGATCTCGCGGAGCGTGTCGAACAGCGCTTGCGTCATCGTGCAGCCTTCCACTTGGCAAATCCGTCGGCGCGCAGGCGACAGGCCGGACAGGTCCCGCAGCCATAGCCCCAGTCGTGCCGATGCGAGCGGTCGCCGAGATAGCAGGTGTGGGTGTCCTCGACCAGCAGGTCGACGAACGCGTCGCCGCCGATCGCGTGCGCCAGCGCGAAGGTCGCCGCCTTGTCGATCCACATCAGCGGGGTATGGATGACGAAGCGGCGCTCCATGCCGAGGTTGAGCGCAAGCTGCATGGCCTTGACCGTGTCGTCGCGGCAATCGGGATAGCCGGAGAAGTCGGTCTCGCACATGCCGGCGACCAGATGCCTGGTGCCGCGGCGATAGCCGAGCGCGCCCGCGAAGGCGAAGAACACCAGGTTGCGGCCGGGCACGAAGGTGGTCGGCAATCCGCTCGCGCCGATCTCGATCGCGACCTCGCGGGTCAGCGCCGTCTCCGAGACCTCGCCGAGCGCATCGAGACGCACGACATGGTCCTCGCCCAGACGCGGCGCCCAGTCGGGCCGCAGCGCGACGAGCTGCGCCCGCACGCGCGGCCGCGCTTCAAGCTCGGCACGGTGACGCTGGCCGTAGTCGAAGCCGACGGTCTCGACGCGGGCAAAGCGCTCGAGCGCCCAGGCGAGGCAGACGGTCGAATCCTGCCCGCCGGAGAACAGGACGAGCGCGGCTTCGGGGCTCGTCGAGCTCACGTCGATACTCAGGGCACGCGCCTCACGCCTCAATCCTTCGCGGCGGTCGCGTCCCGGCTGGTAGGCGAGCTTGCGGGCAAGCGTCGCCAATTCGCAGCCCTCGCAATAGCGGTGATCCTTGTAGTCGATCCAGTTGTGCGCATAGACGTGCTCGGCCGGAATGCCGTAGCGCTCCTGCAGGAAGCGCACCAGGATCAACCAGGCCTGCGCCTGCTCCGCCGTCACCGGCTTGGCCACGTCCGGAAAATTGCCGACGAACTCGACGCCGATCGAGTTGGTCTTGATCACGGTGCGGTAGGTCTTGGAATTGTCGACGTATTTGTTGTCGTTGCGGTTGGCGCCGTCGCCGTGGGTCGGGATCGCGTTCTCGGCGGTCGACCAATAGACGGTGCCGTCGGTCTCGACCCAGACCGTCACGCCGCGCTTGGTCGGATTCTTCGACTGCGCGATCGCGAGGCTGCGCGCCGAGCCCGGCGGACCTTCGGTCTGATGCACGATGATGTATCGCCACTTGTTGGCGTCGGCCGGATTCTCCGAGCGGATGCAGATAGACGATCTTGAGCCCCGGAATCTGCGGCTGCCGCGAGCTTGGCGAGCTGCGAAAGCCGGCGCGAGCTCACGGCGACTTGCGAGCGATGCCTCGCCCGCATCAATTCGTCGGCGCGCGCCGACGCGTGCCGGCCGTGCGCGCGGCAACGGGCCGGATAGGCCGGCAGCGTGTTCGCCGCACGTCGCGCGCCGCGACGCCGCCGGCGCGTCGGACGGGCGACGCGGCTCGGCGAGCCGCCGGGTCGATCGTCGCCAACTCGGCAGGGCCTCACCAGCGCCGAGGCGACGCGCCAGCCAACGCCACGCGCGTCCGCGCATCAATCCCATTTCGGCGATCCGGAATAGGCATAGTCGACGATGCGGCCGTCGCGGCTCGCCAAGCGCGGCGATCTCCGCCATCTCGGCATCCGACAGCTCGAAGTCGAAGATCGCGAAATTCTCCGACAGCCGCTCGATCCGGCTGGTGCGCGGGATGACGACGATCCCCTGCTGCACCAGAAAGCGCAGGCCCACCTGCGCGGCGGTCTTGCCGTGCGCCTTGCCGATGCGCGCGAGCACCTTGTCGTTCTTCAGCGCCGCCGCGGGCGATCGGGCTGTAGGCCACCACCGCCATGCCGTGCTTGCGGCAGGCCGCGATCACCTTGGACTGGTCGAGGAACGCGTGCACCTCGATCTGATTGCAGACCAGCGGCTCGCTCGCGAGCCGCACCGCCTCCTCGATCAGCGCGACGGTGAAGTTCGACACGCCGATGTGGCGCGCGAGCCCATCGCGCTTGACCTTGCAGAGCGCGCCGAGCGTCTCGGCGAGCGGGATCTGCGGGTTCGGCCAGTGCAGCAGCAGGAGATCGACCTCGGACAGCCGCAGCCGCACCAGGCTCTCCTTGGCGGACGCGCTCGAGCTCGCGCGGCGCGAAATGCGACGGCCAGATCTTGGTGGTGACGAACACCTCGTCGCGCTTGACGCCGGACGGCGCGCAGTCCCTCGCCCACCTCGCGCTCGTTGTCGTACATCTCCGCGGTGTCGACGTGGCGGTAGCCGAGCCGCAGCGCCTGCTCGACCAGCCGCGCGCAGGTGCGCCCGCGCAGGTCCCAGGTGCCGAGACCGATCAGCGGAATGCGCGCGCCGTGGGCTTCGACGACGGGAGTCATTGACCGTGCTCAGCTATCCCATTGCGGCGCGTGCGGCGGATTGACCACGCGGCCGTCGGCCCGCTTGAGCTTGCCGAGCTCGGCCATCTCGGCGTCGCTCAAGACAAAGTCGAAGACCGCGAGATTGGCGGCGAGATGGTCGGGATTGGCGGTGCGCGGGATCGGGATGATGCCCTGCTGCACCAGATAGCGCAGCGCGATCTGCGACGAGCTCTTGCCGTGCGCCTTGCCGATGCGCTCGAGCACCTCGTTGCCGGGCACCTTGCCGCGGGCGAGCGGGCAGTAGGCCGTCACCGACAGGCCGTGCCGGCGGCAGGCGGCGAGAACCTTCGACTGGTCGAGGAACGGATGAACCTCGATCTGGTTCGTCACCAGCGGCTCGCTCGCGAGCTTGCGTCGCTTCCTCGAGCAGCGAGGTGGTGAAATTCGCGACGCCGACATGCTTCGCCCGCCCCTCGCGCTTGGCCTTGCACAGGACGCCGATGGTCTCGGCGAGCGGCACTTTCGGGTTCGGCCAATGGATGAGCAGCAGATCGACCCAGGGAAGCTTCAGCTTCTTCAGGCTTTCATCGAACGAGCGCTCGAAATCGGCGGCCGCGAGCTTGTCCTGATAGACCTTCGTGGTCACGAACACGTCCTCGCGCTGCAGGCCGGCGGCGCGCATGCCCTGATGCAGCCCCTCCCCGACCTCGGTCTCGTTGCCGTAGCGCTCCGCGGTGTCGATGTGGCGATAGCCGAGGCGCAGCGCCGCCTTCACGGCTTCGACGCAGACCGCGTCCTTGAGCGTCATGGTGCCAAGGCCGATGGCCGGAATTTTCGCGCCATTGGCTTCGATGACATTCATTTGCGGGCTCCCTCAACGACGCCGGACGGGCGGCGACAGCGCACGGAAAACAGAAGACGGACGCCAGATCAACGCCATTATTGGCTGATCTGACGGCTCTCGTCCGTGCTCTCGGTGGTCTAGTCGTCGGTCTTCCGCAGCACCGCGAAGGCGACGTCGGGCGCCTTGTCGATGACCTTGAGCAGCGCGCGCGCCGGCCCGCGCGGCGAGCGCTTGCCCTGCTCCCAGTTGCGCACCGTCTCGATCGGCACGCCGATGCGGGCGGCGAACTGCGCCTGCGTCAGCTTGGTGCGCGCGCGCACGCCGCGGGCATAGGCGGCATCCGCCGGCGCGCCGACCCGTTGCCGGATGCCACCACCTGGGTGCTCGCCGTCGCCGGCGCACGTGCCCGCAGCGAGCTGGCTCGGAGATCGCCCGCTCGCTGCCGTCGGGAAGGATCTCGACGATCCGTCCGTCGGCTTTCAGTCTGACCCGCATCATGGTGGTCATAGGCCTATGTGATTCCCTGTGATCGGCCAAGCAGTTGCGTCTCGTTCATGCGCCATTGACCGACTCGTCCAACGGCCGAATGGCCATCGGTCATCGGCCATTGACCTACATCGCCGCCCGCAACGGTGCCTTGGCCTCGTCCGGCGGAGACTTCGCCTCGGCCAACAATCGGTCGATCTCCTCGCGCGCGGCCGGCTTGGCGAACAGATAGCCCTGCATCTCGTTGCAGCCCGCGAGCCTGAGCAGCACGCGCTGCTCCTCGGTCTCGACCCCCTCGATCACGACGCTCATGCCGAGCGCCCGGCAGAGCGTGACCACCGCCTGGATGATCACCCCGCCGTTGGCGGACTGGTCGAGCGAGGTGACGAAGCTGCGGTCGATCTTGACCTTGTCGAACGGCAGCCGCTGCAGGTAGCTCAGGCTCGAATAGCCGGAGCCGAAGTCGTCGAGCGCGAGCCGCACGCCGAGCGCGCGCAACTCCAGCGAGCCGCGCCGCCGTCTCATCCGGATTGTCGATCAGCACGCCTTCGGTCATCTCCAGCACGAGGCGCGAGGGCTCGAACCCGCTCTCCGCTCAGCACCGCCGAAACGACATCGACGAAGGCCCGATCCCTGATCTGCACCGGCGAGAGGTTGACCGAGACGTAGAGATCCGGCCAGCGCTCGGCGTCGGCGATCGCGCGCCGCAGCACGAATTCGCCGAGCCGATCCATCAGGCCCGCCTCTTCGGCGACCGGCACGAACACGGACGGCGGGATCGACCCCGCGGGTCGGATGGTTCCAGCGCAGCAGCGCCTCGACCCCGGCGATCGCGCCGCCGCTCGGCCTTGACGATGGGCTGGTAGTGAAGATCGAAAGCGCGCGCCGGCGAGCGCGCGGGCGACCTCGCGCTTGATGAAGCGCCGCTCCTGGAATCTCGGCCTCCATCTCGGCCGTGTAGGCGACCGCGCCGCCGTGCCCGCGCCGCTTGGCCGCGCGCAAGCGCAAGGTCGGCGCGGCGGGTCAGCTCGTCGCGGGTCGTGCCGTCCTGCGGCGCGACTGCAAGCCCAATGCTGGCAACGACTTGCACGACCTGGTTCATCCAGATTGGCCGCGCAATGGCGTGCCGGAGCCGCATCCGCGATTTGCAGCGCGGCCTCCCGATCGATAGTCGGCCATCAGCAGCGCGAACTCGTCGCTGCCGAGGCGACCGATCGACGGCGTCGGCGGCGCGACCTCGCGCAACCGCTTCGCGATCTCGACCAGCACCTCGTCACCGCCGGCATAGCCGACCGCGTCGTTGACCTCGTCGAATCCGTCGAGATCGATGACGGCGTAAGCCAGCGTCTCGTCGCCGGCACGGGTGGCAAGGCCTCGATCGAAGCAGCTCGAACAGCTGGCTGTGGTTGGGCAGGCCGGTCAGCGGATCTTCGTAGGTGAGCTTGTGCACCTGCTGCTCGCTCTTGGCGAGGAGCAGGCCGAGCCGGCTGAGCTGCCACATGGCCAGCGCGGCAAAGCCGATCAGGCCGAGCACGATGAACGCGACGAGCGGCAGCAGCCGGTTCATCATCGCGGTCGCCGGCCGCTCGGCTTCCCAGGTGAACCAGCCGACGATGCGGCCCTTGCGGTCGATCACGGACTGGACCGCGCGATCGTCATCCGGCGGGTCGGGCTCGAATTTCAGATCCTTGAGACCCGACAGGCGCTCGAGCACGGGGATGAGGCTCGGCTCGACTGCGGCCGAGACCCGGGATCGCCGCCTGCAGCGCCTCGACCGCGCCGGTCAGAGCCTGCCGGCGCTCGGCCTCGAGATCATCGTCGGCCTGCCGCGCCAGCACGTAGCCGAAGCCGGCGCAGGCCAGAGCCGCAATGACGACCAGGACCGCCAGCGGCGCGATGATCGCGCAGAACCGCCGGCTCGCCCCGGGCGAGCCGCGCCGGGCGCTCCGGATGCCGGCCCGGACCAGGCGTCGAACGCCCGCAGCAGCCGGTCCTTGAAGGCCGGAACGCTGTCGTCACCACGAGCCACCGGTGTCCCCGGCCAAAACCTCAACCGATCGAGCGCAAGCTAAATCGTTAGGGTTAACGGCTGGTCACGAGTCACAGCCAGTTCCGTCATTTGCAGCCCGAACCACAGGGTGGCGATGCCGAGGAACGAGAAGAAACCGACCACGTCGGTGATCGTGGTCACGAACGGGCCCGAGGACACCGCCGGATCGACGCCGAGCCGGATCAGGATCAGCGGGATCAGGATCCCGCCGAGCGCGGCGGCCACCAGCACGGTCACCATCGCCAGCCCGATGACGAGGCCGAGATCGGTGACGTTGAACCAGGCGGCGGCGATCACCCCCATGATCAGCGCGAAGCCGAGGCCGTTGAGCACGCCGACCATCAACTCGCGCCGGATGATGCGCCAGGCATTGGCGCTCGAGAGCTCGCGGGTCGCGAGCGCCCGCACCGCCACCGTCATGGTCTGGGTGCCGGCATTGCCGCCCATGCTGGCGACGATCGGCATCAGCACCGCGAGCGCCACCATCTTCTCGATCGAGCCCTCGAACTGGCTGATCACCCAGGACGCGAGCAGCGCGGTGAGCAGGTTGGCGAACAGCCAGGGGAAGCGGCCCTTGGCGATGGTCCAGACCGAGTCGGACAATTCCTCTTCGCGCCCGACGCCGCCCAGCGCGCTGGATGTCCTCCTCGGCCTCCTCCTCGATCACGTCGACGATGTCGTCGAAGGTGATGACGCCGACCAGCCGGTCGGTCGTCGTCGACGACCGGCGCGGAGACGAGGTCGTAGCGCTCGAACAGGCGCGCCACCTCCTCCTGGTCGTCGGTCACGCGCACCGGGCGCAGCTCCTCGTCGAGCAGCTCCGCGATCGGCACCGGCCGCTTGGTGCGCAGCAGCCGGTCGAGCGCGACCGCGCCCTTGAGCCGGCGGTCCGGATCGACCACGTAGAGCTCCCAGAAGCGGTCCGGCAGGTCGGGCGTCTCGCGCATGTAGTCGATGGTCTGGCCCACGGTCCAATGCGGGCCCGACCGCGATGAACTCGGTCTGCATGCGCCGGCCGGCCGAGTTCTCCGGGTAGTCGAGGCTGCGCGCGAGCGCGACGCGCTCGTCGGCGCGGCAGCTGCTCGAGGATTTCCGCCTGCTCGTCCTTCGGCAGGTCCTCGAGGATGACGACCGCATCGTCGGAATCGAGCTCGCGCACGCCTTCGGCCACGGTCTCGGACGGCAGCTCCTCGAGGATTTCCTCGCGGACCGTGTCGTCGACCTCGGTCAGCGCCGAGAAGTCGAAGTCGTGCCCCATCAGCTCGACCAGGCGCGGCCGCAGCTCCGGATCGAGCGCCTCGATCAGGTCGCCGACATCGGCCTCGTGCAGGTCGCCGACCAGCTCGCGCAGCAGCGCCGCGTCGGCGGCCTCGATCGCCTGCGCGACCCGCTCGACATAGTCCTCGCGCAGCGCCCCGTCCTCCCCGCGCAACGCGATGGGAGCCGGCGCCACGGTCATGTCTTTTTCGTCGAGCATGCCGAGCCCTGTCGCAACGATGGGACGGATGTCTTGGGCTTGTACGCTCGGTGTTCCGGACTGGCAATCGGCGACGCCTTTCAGCGTGCGCGCGCTTTGACTGGGCCTCGGTCAAATGCCACAGACGACCTCAACGATGAAAATGCGAACCCGAATTGCGCCTGCCCTCGCGCTCGCGATCGGCGCTGCGGCGGCGCATGCGGCGCCGGCGCCCTGCCCCGGCAATCCCGACGCGCTCGGCACCGCGCGCGTCCTCGGTGGACGCCGCGACGACGCCGCGCCTCGGGCGCAAGCACTTCCCGCAGACGCTGCCGCTGCGCCCGAGGAGGTGGTGCTCACCTTCGATGATGGTCCCGAGGCCGGCACCACCGCCCGCGTGCTCGACGCGCTCAAGCGCGAATGCGTGCGCGCATCGTTCTTCCGGATGTCCCCGGACCAGGAGCTTCAGCAGGTGCTGGCGCGCCTCGAGGCGACTCGCGGGGGAATCGTGCTGTTTCACGACACCAAGACTCAGACCGCCGCCATGCTGCCGGCGCTCCTGCGCGCGCTCGAAAATCGCGGTTACCGGGTGGTGCACGTCGTCCCGGCGCCGCGCCATGCGTCCGCTGTGTCCGAGCGGTGAATGACTGTGTCAAGACCGTGTCGTTCCGGCCACAGAGGCCGTAAATCGCGGGAAATCCAGTGCATTAAGAGGCCATTAAATTGCCTCCCCCTAGTGTTCGGTTAGAGTGATGGGGATCACACCATTGCTCGCCCGGGCGTAATTTCGGGCCTTGTCCAACAAGTCGGGGGCTTTCGCGGGGGCATGCGCAGCACCGTCGCTGCATATTTCTGCTGACGTCTCTGATGGGGATCGGGACGGCAGTCGCGGCCGAATGCCCTCCGGGCGCGCTCGGGACCAGTCGCACCATCGTGGTCGACCCGACCGAGCACGTGCGGCTGGGCGGCATGCAGTACCGGGAATCGCTGCCGCTCAGGGACCGCGAAGTGGTTCTCACCTTCGACGACGGACCGCTGCCGCCCTACACCAACCGCATTCTCGACTACGCTCGCGTCCGAATGCGTGAAGGCGACCTTCTTCATGGTCGGCCGCATGGTGCGCGGCTATCCGTCGCTCGTGCGCCGCATCTACAACGAAGGGCACACGATCGCCAACCACAGCCAGAACCACCCGTTCACCTTCCACAAGATGACGGTGGATCAGGCCGCCCAGGAGATCGAGGACGGCTTCGCAGTCGCTGCGGACGGTGCTCGGCGACCCGAAGGCGGTCGCGCCGTTTTTCCGCATTCCCGGGCCTGCTGCGCCAGGAGCCGGTCGAGCAGTACCTCGCCTCGCGCGGCTACATGACCTGGAGCGTCGATTTCCTGGCCGACGACTGGACCCGCATCAGCGCCGAGGAGGTCGCGCGGCGCGCCGTCGACCGGATGGAAGCCAAGGGCCAGGGCATCATGCTGCTGCACGACATCCAGCCCGCCACCGCGCTCGCGCTGCCCGACCATCCTGCGCGAGCTCAAGGCGCGCGGCTTCAAGATCGTGCACGTGCGTGCCGGCCACGCCCGATCGCCCGAAGACGGTGACCGAGCCGGAGCAATGGGCGCTCGCGTCGCGCCCCGCCCGCAGCCGCAATGTCTGGCCGCGGGTGGTCGCGACCGCCAATCGCGAGACAGCGCCGCGCCGATGCTGGCGGCGCCGAGTCCCAGCGAATTTCGGTCTCATCGACTTCGCCGGACGGCTGGTCAAGGTCGCGCTGGTGCCCGAACTTCGAGCGGCCATCGACGCGGGAGGGCGACGTGCCGCTGCCGCCGGCGCGCGTGGCCGCGCCGAGCGAGCTATTCGGTCGCCGGCCGAGACCGCACGGTCCTGCCGGTGCCGGGCGCGCACAACTTCCGCTATTCCCGCGTCTTCCAGCTGCCGGGCGCGGACAAGCCCAAGGTCGCGACCCGAAAGCCTGCCGGCGACGCGGCTCGACACCGCACAGCCGCAAGGCTCGACCACGACCCGGCGAAGCCGAACGACCCGGCGCAGACCGGCAGCGTCGCCAGCGCCGCCGCCGCGCCCGCCGTAGCCCAGTCGGTCACCAATTCTCGGTGGCACGGCCGCTGCCGTACTGGCATGCGCTGAGCCGGCGCCGCCGGCTTGCAGGCTTCATCTCACAGCAATCGCGGCGGGCCTTGGCCCGGCGCGCGCATTCGACTGCACGATCCGGCGGCAGCTCTTCGAATGATCGCAAGTAATGGTGCGGTCGAGAGGACTCGAACCTCCACGGGTTGCCCCGCTAGCACCTCAAGCTAGTGCGTCTACCAATTCCGCCACGACCGCATGTGGGGTGAACGCGAGCACGCATGGCCCGCGTCGAGCGCGATGTAACAAATCAACCCCCGGGGAACAAGGGCCGCGGCCGTACAGTGGTCAGCACGACCGGCGATGCCCGGCCGCGGCCAGATCGACTGCTGACTCAGCGCTGATTCCGATCGGCGAGCCGCGGGGACGAGCTCCTTGACTTCGACCGCGATGCGGTTTCCGCTCACCACCACGGTGCCCTTGGCCACCGGGAAGTTGTTGGCGAGGATCGCGACCTCGTCATCCTCGGACGCGTCGAGCTCGATGATGGCGCCGCGGCCGAGCCGCAGCACCTGGTGGACCGGCATGGTCGTGGTGCCGAGCACCACCTGGATGTCGAGGGCAACCTTGTCGAGCGTGGGCACGTTGATGTCCTTGCCGGCAGCGGATGGACGGCTCCAGGTCACCACGCTATGGTTACGAGGTGGTTAACGCGCGCAACGATATTGACGGTCGGGCTGCAGCCGCCGCCGGGCTTGCGCCCGGTCGAATGGCAGGTCGGCCGACGGGCTCGTCCCCTACGAGGCCGCGCTCGCGGTCATGGAGGCGCGCGCCGCGGCGATCGCCGACGGCACCGCGCGCGAGCTGGTCTGGCTGCTCGAGCATCCGCCGCTCTACACCGCCGGCACCAGCGCCAAGCCCGGACGAGCTGATCGACGCGCGCTTTCCGGTCCACGCGACCGGCCGCGGCGGGCAGTTCACCTATCACGGGCCCGGCCAGCGGGTCGCCTACGTGATGCTCGACCTCAAGCGCCGCGGCCCGGACGTGCGCCGCTTCGTCGCCACGCTCGAGGAATGGATCATCCGCACCCTGGCGGCGTTCGACGTCGCCGGCGAGCGGCGCGAGGACCGCATCGGCGTGTGGGTGCGCCGGCCCGAGAAGGGCGCCGGCCGCGAGGACAAGATCGCCGCGATCGGCATCCGCGTGAAGCGCTGGGTCACGCTGCACGGCATCGCGCTCAACGTCGATTGCGACCTGTCGCACTACGCCGGCATCGTGCCGTGCGGCGTTGCGACGCCCGCTACGGCGTCACCAGCCTGGCCGATCTCGGACTGCCGGTGAGCATGCCCGAGGTCGACATGGCGCTGCGGCGCGAATTCGAGCCGCTGTTCGGAGCGACCGCATCCGCGGCGAGTCCGTCGAGCTGGCTGGCCAGCACCGGATCGAAGCTACAGCGGTCGCCAGCACCGAGAACATGCTCGCCCGAGCGGCGCTGGCGCAAGCGAGCGTCCGCGCCCGCGCGCTCCAGCTCGTCGACGCGCGTCGACGCCGCGCCCCCGGCGGCCCGCGCCGGCAGGCCTCGATCATGCCGGCCACCGCCTCGGCGGGCCGGCGAACACCGCCTCGACCGAACCGTCGCGCCGGTTGCGCACCCAGCCTTCGAGGCCCGTGTCGAGCGCCGCATACTCGGTCCAGGCGCGATAGCCGACGCCCTGCACGCGGCCGCGGATGACGACGTGCCGGATGCGCTGCCATCGCTCATCCGAGCTCCCCGCTCTCCTTCGCGCGCGCGCCGCGCCAGCGCGACGGCGACCAGCGACGCAGCGAACGGATATAGGGCTCCGGCAGTTCCCACTCGCGCGCCGCCTCGACCACCAGGCTGATGTAGCCCGGCCGCGGCCGTCCCCTCGCCTCGCCGGCGCGCGATGTAGACGAGCGCCGCGCGCCCGTCGGCGCCGCGACGAACCGTCAGCAGGCGGCGCAGGTAGAGCCCGGAATCGAGGCTCTCATAGGCATTGATCGCGGCGAGATCGCGCGGGGTCAGCCGCCACAGCACGCCATGCACGCAGCGCGCCCGGCCGCGGCGCGATCGAGCCGACGCCGTCGGGGGTGATGACGAAGCGCCAGCCGCGCGAGCGTCGCGACGCCGAGCGCCTCGCGCCGCGGGCAGCGCGCGCGCATGAGCGCCCGGCTCATGTTCGATCCATAGGCGAAGTGCAGCGTCATGACGCTGGCGATGCGCGCGTGCGCGGCGCGGTCGCGTGGCCGCGTCCCGGCCCAGATCGAGAAGCCGATCGCGATCGCGATCGGCGTCAGGATCAGCATCAGGCTGCCCAATGCCAGATAATGGAAAAAGCCGGCGCTGGTCTGCCCGATCAAGCGCCGCGAACAGCAGAATGAAGATCCACAGGTCGGTCGGATCATGGCGCGGCCGGTCGGTGGCGGACGTGCTCGTGCCGGCCCCGATGATCGGCTCGATGAGCAGCATCAGCAGCACGATCGCGAGCACGTAGAGGATGGCGATGCCGAGCGGCCGGCGCCGATCGGGCGGCCGGCGTCGCGCAGGCGCTCGGCGTGCAGCGCGAACCAGGCCCAGGTCAATCGGCCTGCACGACGGCGAACGGCAGCACGCCGAGCGCACCGTCATCGGCGGCGAGATCAGCACCTGCGAGAGGAAGCTCAGCGACGTAGACGAGGACGACACCGAGCGCGAACGGCCTCGGCGCGATCCGGCCCGATGCGGAGAAGAACGAGGCGAGCAATTCCATCCCGCCGCATCGTGGCATGGCGGCGCGCCGAATTGCACCTGCCAGGCGACGAGCGTTGCTACGCGAATTCCAGTATCACCGCGTCGACCGCCAGGCTGTCGCCCTTCTTGGCGTGGATCTTCTTCACCACGCCGTCGCGTTCGGCGCGCAGCACGTTTTCCATCTTCATCGCCTCGACCACGGCGAGCGTCTCTCCGGCCTTGACCTCCTGGCCTTCGGCCACCGCGATCGAGACCACGAGGCCGGGCATCGGGCAGCGCAGCGCCTTGCCGCTGTCGGCGGCCTTCTTGACCGGCATCAGGCGCGCCGCCGCGGCCTCGCGCTCGGTATAGACGTAAGCGCGCGTCTCGACGCCGCGATGGGCGAGATCGAAGCCGTTGAGCACCGGCCGCACCTGCACGGAGATCGGCCGGCCGTCGATCGTGCCCGACCACAGCGGATCGCCGGGCTTCCAGCGCGACACCAGCAGTGCGCGGCTTCTTGCCGTTGGCGCCGACGAAGCGGACCGCGATCGACGCGTTCGCGCCGTCTCGCGCTCGACGTCGAGCGCGATCTCGCTGTCGCCGAGCCGGACCGCGCGCAGGCGCTCGCGCGTGACCACGCGCCCCGACGGCCTGGCCGGAGATCTGGCGCTTGCGTTCGCCGAGCACGTGATCGATCGCGGCCGCGACCGCCGCGAGCACGCGCGCGGTCTCCCGGTCCGGCACCTGCCGGTGAAAGCCGTCGGGAAATTCCTCGGCCAGGAAGGCGGTCGAGAGCTTTCCCGCCTGCCAGCGCTTGTGCTGCATCAGCGCCGCCAGGAACGGAATGTTGTGGCGGATGCCCTCGATCGTGAAGGCGTCGAGCGCGTCGGCCTGCGCGGCGATCGCCTCGGCGCGGGTCGGCGCGTGGGTGACCAGCTTGGCGATCATCGGATCGTAATAGAGCGAAATCTCGCCGCCCTCGGTGACGCCGGTGTCGTTGCGCACGGTGATGCCGCCGTCGCGCGCCTCGGCCGGCGGCCGGTAGCGCACCAGCCGTCCGATCGAGGGCATGAAGTTGCGGTACGGATCCTCGGCATAGATGCGGGTCTCGACCGCCCAGCCATCGAGCTTCACGTCGCTCTGCTTGAGCTCGAGCTTCTCGCCCGCCGCGACCCGGATCATCTGCTCGACCAGGTCGATGCCGGTGACCAGCTCGGTGACCGGATGCTCGACCTGCAGCCGGGTGTTCATCTCGAGGAAATAGAAGCTCTTGTCCTGCCCGGCGACGAACTCGACGGTGCCGGCCGAGTCGTAGCCGACCGCCTTTGCGAGCGCGACCGCCTGCTCGCCCATCTTCTTGCGCGTGGCGGCGTCGAGCAGCGGGCGACGGCGCCTCCTCCACGACCTTCTGGTTGCGACGCTGGATCGAGCATTCGCGCTCGCCGAGATGGATCACATTGCCGTGCTTGTCGCCGAGCACCTGGATCTCGACGTGGCGCGGATCGACGATGAATTTCTCGATGAACACCCGGTCGTCGCCGAAGGAGGATTTCGCCTCGGAGCGCGCGCGCGCAAAACCTTCCGCCACCTCGGCCGCGCTGTGCGCGATGCGCATGCCCTTGCCGCCGCCGCCGGCCGAGGCCTTGATCATGACCGGATAGCCGATCTCGCTCGGCGATCTGTTGCGCTTCCGCTTCGTCCGCGATGATGCCGAGATGGCCGGGGACGGTCGAGACCTTGGCCTTGGCGGCGGCCTTCTTCGACTCGATCTTGTCGCCCATGGCGGCGATGGCCTTGGGATTGGGACCGATGAAGACGATCCCGGCTTTCGCCAGCGCCGTGGGAAAGGCCTCGCGCTCGGACAAGAAGCCGTAGCCCGGATGCACGGCTTCGGCACCGGTTCGCTTGCAGGCTTCGACGATCTTGTCGATCGACCAGATAGCTCTCGGACGCGGGCGGCGGCCCGATCAGGACGGCCTCGTCCGCCATCTCGACGTGAAGCGCATCGCGGTCGGCCTCGGAATAGACCGCGACCGTCCCGATTCCCATGCGACGCGCGGTCTTGATGATCCGGCAGGCGATCTCGCCGCGATTGGCGATCAGAATGCGCTTGAACATGCCCCAAGCTTGGTCCGAGATGCCGGCTCTGTTGGCTTTGCGGCGGCGGCACGCAAATGTCAACGCCATTCACGCGGGAAGCAGAACGAATGTCAACCAGAGCGCCGCCGCTCCGACGGCGATGCATCCCGACGCCATGACCGCAATGTCGGTTGCGAACCAGCCACGGCCGATCGCCGCGCCGATGGCGACCTTGCTCACGGTGTCGCTCGCGACCGCGCCGAGAATCGCAAGCGCCGCCTGCCGGGCGCTGAGCGTGTCGGGGACGAGCCGCGTCATCGACACGGTGACGGCATCGACGTCGGCGATGCCGACGAGGATCGCACCGGTAATCGCGCCGGTGGCACCGAACGATTCCCCGACTACCCGGCCGAGCACGATGACCGCGGCCAGCAACAAGGCAAATCCCACGACCGACCAGAACTCGAACGGATTGCGAAATTCGACCTCGCGATGCGTCTTGCTCGCCGTTGCGTCCCCAGGCCACCCACGCGACCGCGAATGCGATCGCCGCCACCGCGGCGGACAACAGCGCGGGCGCGATCAGGACCAGCAGGCTCGGCTGCAACGCCGCCACGATGGCCAGCACGCGAATGAACATGATCGCCGAGGCGACCGCGACGCCGGCCGCGAGCAGGCGCGGCGAGCCTTCGCCCCTGGCGGCATGCCGTGCATTGGTGATGGTGACCGCGGTCGAAGACGCCAGCCCGCCCGCTGCCGCCGCCAGCAGCAGCCCATAGCGCACGCCGAAATACTTGACCGCCACGTAGCCGGCGAAGGAGACGCTGGCGAGCACGATGGCGATGATCCAGACTTCCCGCAGATTGACGCCCCCGAACGGCCCAATCGGCGTACTGGGCATGATCGGCAGCGCGATGAACGTCATCGTGAGCAGCACCAGCCCGGACCGCAGCTCCGGCCAGGTGATGCCTGCCACCCAGCCGTGAAGCTGCTGGCGAAGCGCAAGCAGGCCCGCCGCAGCGACCGCGGCGGCGGCCGCGATCCGGAAATCGCCGATGACCGCATAGGCGCTCAGCGCAAAGGTGAGCATGCCGGCGATCGCGCTGGTGGCCGAGGAGCGACCGCCCGCCCGGTTCTCCTCGAGGGTGAAAATACCGAAGACCGCCGCGTAGCTGGCAAAGCCGATGGCGACGACGATGCCGCCGCCCGCGCTGGCGGCGCCGCCCAATGCCATCGCGAGCGCCCCGGTGGTGCCGCCGAGCAGTCCGGTGATCGCGAAGGTGCGGATGCCGGCGGCGCGGCGGCCGGGCTCGAGCTCGCGCGTGCGCCAGCCGCGCTCGAGCCCGATCAACAGCCCGATGCCGAGTGCGACGGCGAAGCGGGAGATCAGGTCATGGACATCCATGGGCAACCCAGCGCGCGCCCGGACATTGCCGTCGCAATCGGTCCGAGCCTATCCAGGATGGGCCTCGGTCGCCAGATTGGTTGGGAGCGAGAGAGCGCGGCTACTGGAACGTGGCGCGGCGGCTGTTGCCGCGGACGTGACTGGCGATCCAAGCCAGAACGTAGGCGTCGACGTCGCCCGACTTCCGCACCGTTGCCCAATCGCCGAAGGATACCGCGGGCAGCCGCAGGCGCGGCCACACGAAAATGGGCGAGGCTTTGACCGCCGCAAGCAGCGCTTGCAAGCCGGCGGCGACCGATCGCTTGGGCACCCATCGCTTGGGCGACGTGGTCATGGCGATCTCCCGTCCCGTGGTCGGGACTTCTTCGACAATCTCGCGGCGAGGATGAATCACGCCAACAACGCCGCCGGCGGCGAGCCGGTTCCCTACTCGGGTAGTCGCAGCAGGCCGTCTTTCGGTTCGATTCGAATTTTGCTCCGCGAGCGCGCCGCGCCGGGGGCGGCGATATGGCGAAGGTTGGGCGATGCCCACAAACCCACGCTACCTCACGCGGAATTGTCCTTTTCACGATGACACCCCACACGACATGGTTGAAGGAGGTCAAGGCGCAAGGCCTTCGTCCGACCGATCAGATCGATCGCTGCTATTTCCGCTCGGTCTATTTCCGCGAGCCCGGTGGCGTGCTGTTCGAGATCGCCACCGACGATCCGGGCTTCACCCTCGATGAGCCGAGAGCGGCTCGGCCACGAGATCAAGCTGCCGCCCTGGTACGAGCCCAAGCGCGCCGAGATCGTGGCGGCGCTGCCGCCGCTGACGTGATAGTCGGCGGCTATCGGATCGCGAGCGCGACCCGCGTCAGTCGGAATATTCGTACCTTTTGCGCCGGATGCACCACCTGTTCGTTCTCCCGAGCACGGCTGCGGTAGGCGATGTCAGCTGCGGCGCAAATACTGGCCGTGGCCTCGCGAAACGACTATATAACGGCTCCCAATTGCAATTGGCTCCCACGCGACGGAGGTGAGTTATGGCACTCCAGCTCAACGACACTGCCCCGGATTTCGAAGCCGAGACCACCGAAGGGAAGATCCGCTTCCACGACTGGATCGGCGACAAATGGGTCGTGCTGTTCTCGCACCCCAAGGACTTCACGCCGGTCTGCACCACCGAGCTCGGCTACATGGCCAAGATCAAGCCCGAGTTCGACAAGCGCGGCGTCAAGATCATCGGGCTCTCGGTCGACCCGGTCGACAAGCACACCGGCTGGGCGAACGACATCAAGGAGACGCAGGGCTTTGCGCCGAACTACCCGATGATCGGCGACACCGACTTCAACGTGTCGAAGCTCTACGGCATGCTGCCGGCCAGCGTCTCCGGCGATCCCGCCAAGCGCACGGCCGGCCGATAATCAGACCGTGCGCAACGTCTTCGTCATCGGCCCGGACAAGAAGGTCAAGCTGATCCTGGTCTATCCGATGACCACCGGCCGCAATTTCGACGAGGTGCTCCGCGTGATCAACTCGCTGCAGCTCACCGCCAAGCACAAGGTGGCGACGCCGGTGAACTGGAAGCACGGCGAGGACGTGATCATCGCCGGCTCGGTCACCGACGATGACGCCAAGAAGCAGTACCCGCAGGGCTGGAAGTCGCCGAAGCCCTATATCCGGATCGTGCCGCAGCCGAAGGCGTAAAGCGCATCGATCAGGTTCGGTTGCACAGTCATAGGGCGCGGCGCGAGCCGCGCCTTTTGCGCTATGAACCTACCGCGGTCGCTCGGTACTGCTCACCGCTGTCCACAAGCCACGCGTCGTCTTTGGTCCAATCGTGCACGCGGCCACATACGGGACACAACATCGTGGCTTTCACGCTCGGAAGCTCCTCGACGCCGGACGTTTCAATACCTGTGGAGACGTCACGGCCGGTGGCAGGACAATGGATCATGATCATTCCCATGACCCCTCCTCTCCATGTCATCAGACCACGCCATGGCACCGTGACGCGAGTGTGACTGCCCCGTTACCCACATCCGATTGTGTCAGCATGGGTGACCTGCGTAAAATGGAACTCCTGCCCAAATTGTCGGCGTTGCCGGTTAGGTTTTCACGCCGTTAAGCGGGGGATCATTCCCGCGTCGCGCCGCAGCACGAGGCACCGATACAACGCTCGCTAACGATATTGATCCAGCACGTCAATCTATGCGGCATTCTGGCCGCGGACCGCCGGAACAGCCTTAACGAAATCCAAATAGAAAACGGACAAATTTTTGCCGAATCGTCGTGGGACATAGCCGCCGGGCGTGGTCGTCGTGGGGGTTCGGGGGTCGATGCGTCGTTTCGCGTTCGCGCTGTTATTGCCGCTCGTGCTGGGGAGCTCGTCGGCGCTCGCCGACTACCGAATCACGCGCGACCATGGCGGGCTGGTCGATCAGTACAAGACCAAGTACGCCATGATCCGCGACCGCGGCGAGCGCGTGATCATCGACGGCATCTGCAATTCCGCCTGCACGCTGGTGCTCGGCATCGTCCCGCTCAACCGCGTTTGCGTGACGCCGCGGGCGAGCCTCGGATTCCATCTGGCCTATTACGACACGAGCCTCACCTTCGGAACGAAGGTGACGAGCTACTCCGGCACCGCCGATCTGGTGTCGTACTATCCGGAGACCGTGAAGGACTGGATCAAGCAGAACGGCGGCCTCACCACCGAAATGAAGCGGGTCAAGAACGGCCCGGCGCTGTGGGCGATCGTCGATCCGTGCCCGGACGAATTCTGATCGCCAGCTCGTTCGACCGCAGGCTTGCTCGGTCGCAGGCTCGCTCGATGCGAGTCTGCGGCTTCAGTGCAGGCTTGTTCAGTGCAGACTTGGGCCCTTGAGGAAGCGATTGCGGTCGCCGGAGGTGACGCGCACCTCGATGGTGCGGCCGTCGCGGTAGACCGTGAGCGGCACCTCGACGCCGGCCTTGCCCAGCGACCACACCGTGCGGAAGAAGCCGGCGAGCTCGCTGACCTCGTTGCCGGCGACCGCCAGCACGATGTCGCCGGTGCGCAGATTGGCACGCCGCGCCGGCCCGCTGGTGGACACCCGCGCGACCACGATCTTGTCGTCGATCTCGGTCGCGTTGAGGCCGAGCCATGGCCGCGGCGGGCGATTGGGCCGCCCCAGCGTGAGCAGATCATCGAGGATCGGCTTCAACAGGTCGATCGGCACGATCATGTTGAGCGGCTCGGGCGTTCCGGTGTCGCGCACCTGCTGCACCTGCAGCGAGCCGATGCCGAGCAGCTCGCCGCCGCGGCCGATCATCGCGGTGCCGCCCCAGAACGGGTGCGCGGGCGCGGTGAAGATCGCCTCGTCGAGCACGTATTCCCAATTGCCGGCGAATTCCTGCTTGGCGACGACGCGCGCCACCACCGAGTGCTTGCGTCCGCCGGCGCCCGCCACCACCACCGGGTCGCCGATCTTCGCGGCCTTCGACTGGCCGATCGGCAGCGCCGGCAGCTCGACCCGCGCCAGCGCCTGGACCAGGCCGAAGCCGGTCTCCTGGTCGTAGGCGAGCACGTGGCCGGGAACGGCGCGGCCGTCGCTGAGATGGAGCCAGATCGTTTCGGCCTCGGTGATCAGGTAGCCGATGGTGAGCACCACGCCGTCGCGAATCAGCACGCCGTTGCCGGTCCGCTCGGTGCCGAGCGTCTCGGCCGTGAAGGCATCGGCGGGCACGATCGCCCGCAGCCCGACCGATGCGGCCAGAGCCCCGTCGAGGTCGTAGGAATAATCCTCCGGCTTCGGCTGCGCGGCAGGCGGCATCTCCCAGTCGCTCGAGGATGACATTCGGCACTCCTTAGTCGACCCAATGTCGGGCGTCGCCGGAGCGAATAATACACCAGTCCGCGCCGCATCCTCTAGCGGCGCGTCAGTGGTCAGCACTTTCGCACGGACAACCGGTGGCCCAGCGGTTCGCGAAATTGCGCGATTTCGCGGGCGTGGAAGCGGGCGAAATCAATCCGCCGGGCCTGCGGACCGACGTCGTTCGGGGATCATCGCCAGGCCGCCTTCCGGTCGCAATGTGACGCACTGAAAGACGCGAACGGATACGCCCGGCGCCAGAGCAAACCTCAGGGACGTCAGCAGATGAGCGAGCAGGATGACGGCTTCCTGCATGGCGAAATTCATTCCGATGCAGATACGAGGCCCGGCTCCGAAGGGCAGATACGAAAAACGGCGAATCCGTTCGCGTCGACCGGGGAGAAATCGTCGCGGGTCGAAAACGAGCGGATCGTCCCACAGCAGTCGATGGCGATGGACGAGCCATGGCGCAATGATGATGACGCTGCCGGCAGGAATCTTGCGATCACACAGCACATCGTCCCGCAGGGCTGCCCGGCTCAGCAGCGGGGCAGGAGGATAGAGCCGCATGGCCTCCTCGATGACCGCGCGCGTGAACGGCAGGCGTTCGACCAGCTCGAAGGTCATCGGGCGGCCTGCGACGACGTCGTCCAATTCCCGTTCGACCCGGTCGCGAAACTGCGGCGACTGCGACAGGAGATAGAGCGACCAGGTCAGCGCGCCCGCCACTGTATCGGAGCCGGCACCGAGAAAGGTCGAGACGTTGTCCTCGATCTCAGTTTCTCCCATGCTCCGTCCCGTTTCCGGATGGCGCGCAGCCAGCAGCAGGGACACGAGGTCGTTGGCGGCCGCATGTCCCGTTGCGCCGGCCATGGCGCGTCGGTTCGCCACGATTTTGCGCGCTCGTTTCGTAACCGACCGAATGGCGCGAAATGCGCGCAAGCCGGCGAAATCCGGGAATCCATGCCGGCAGCTCGAGCAGGTCGACCAGGCTGACGGCCCCGGCCCCGTCGGCGAACTTTCTGATGCTGACGGCAATATCCGCAAAATCGTCCTCCATGATGTCGGGCAAGATCGTGCGAGCGAGAACGTCGAGCGTGGCGCGCGCCATTTCAAGCGATACGTCGGCGGCCTTTGATGAATCGGCCGTGCTTGCGAGCCGGGCCGAGGCGGCGACCGCAGCCCCGACCATGCCGGGAACGTAGCTTGCCAGCTGTCTCGGCGTGAACAGAGGCGCGAGCAACCGACGCTGCCATTGCCAATCCGAGCCCTCGGCCGAGAACAGGCTGCGGCCGGTCGTCCGCAGCAAAATCCGGCGCTGCAGCTTGTCCCGAGCATAGTTGCTCGCGTTGTCGACCAGCACGCGCTTGATCGCGGTTGGATCGCTGACGATGATCCGATGTCCCAAGGCCGTCGCGTTGACGACGATGGGCTGCTCGAAATGCTCTTGGCTCCAAATCTCGACCGGGTTCGAAAGGAGTGACGCCAGCAGTCGCAGTCCCGCCCGTGGATGCTCCGGAACGGGCGGGGCTGGGAGGCAGCTACGGCTCGGGGTCAGTGTCGCGCCCTGCAGTTATTGCATTCCCAGCTTTGCACCCGAAATGGCGCGCTCGGAGGGATTCGAACCCCCGACCCCCAGATTCGAAGTCTGGTGCTCTATCCAGCTGAGCTACGAGCGCACGGGTCCTTCTTTAGCCAAAAGACCGCCCGAGGCCAAATAGGTTCCAGTGAACCGGGGGACGACCGAGGAAACATGTCCGTTGGAGGCCACGATGATCCGACCACGTCCAACCGCCGTCATCCGCTTTCGGTCGTTCGTCAGTTGCAGCCGTAGGCGCGCTCGAGCCGCGAGATCTCCGCAATGCGCCGGCGCTCACCGGGCGAGAGCGGCAGGTCGCCTTCGCTGTCGTACATGCAGCCGCCATTGCCGAAATAGTCGATGGCGCGCCGGGTCTTGAAGCAGTAGCCGGCGCGCTTGTAGTAGGAATTGCGCTCGACCCACAATTGCTGGCAGCTCTGCGCGGCGGCGGGCGGAGCAGTCGCCAGCAACGTCGCCGCAGCCACGGCCATGGTCGCAATCAGCATCAACAAACGCATTTCGGTCCTCCGTGTTGCGCGCGATCCGGCCCGACGCCGCGACGCTCCGCTTTGATCGGAGCAGAATACAGCCAAGGCATGAATTTGGAAGCTGCCCCTTCACCCGCGCGCTCGCGCGTCCATTTGTCCTCGCGGCGCCGGCACAGCGTGCTATCACCGGCTCACAAGTCCATCAGCAGAGGAACGATAATGGCCGCCTGGACTCCCCCACCCTTCACCAAGCTCCTTGGCCTGAAGGTCCTTGCGCACTCGCCCGACCGCACCGAGGCCGAGCTTGTCGCGCGTGAGGAATTATTGAACCGCAACAACGTGCTTCACGGCGGCGCGGTGATGGCGCTGGGCGACACGCTCGGCGGGATGACGGCCAGCATCAGCGTGCCCGAGGGCGGCCGTACTGCCACGATCGAAAGCAAGACCAACTTCTTCGCCGGCGTCCAGAAGGGCGACACCGTGCGCGCCGTCTGCGTGCCGCTGCACCGCGGCCGCTCCACCATCGTGCTGGAGACGCGCATCACCCGCGGCGACGGCAAGCTCGCCGCCATCGTCACGCAGACGCAGCTGATGTTCGACCAGAGCAAATAGACGGCGGAAGGCTCAACGTCCGCCGGCGGCAACCGCCGGCAGCGCCGCGCTGGTCGCCCGCCCGGCATGGACATCGCTGGCGAAGGTGCGCACCCGCTCGCGGATCATGCTGGTCTGTCCCGCGACGTCGCTCGCTGCCGCGCTCAAGCGCGCCACCGCCTGCGCGGTCTGTCGGGAAATCGTCTCGATCTCGCCGATCGATCCGTTCAAATGGCCGACGCCGCCGGCCGCGGCCTGCACGTTGCCGGCGATGTCGCGGGCCGCCGCGGCCTGCTGCTCGACCGCCGCCGCGATACGGGCGGAAAAATGGTCGAGCTTCCTGATCGTGCCGAGGATGCCCTCGATGGCGCGGACGGAACGGTCGGTCGAGCTTTGCATCGCGGCGATCAGGGTTGCGATCTCCTGCGTCGCCTTGCCGGTCTGCCCGGCCAGCGCCTTCACTTCCTGGGCCACCACGCTGAAGCCGCGGCCGGCCTCCCCGGCGCGGGCCGCCTCGATGGTGGCGTTGAGCGCCAAGAGATTGGTCTGGGCGGCAATCGCGCTGATGAGATCGGTCACCTTGCCGATCTCGCGGGCGACGCTCGCCAATTCGTCGATCGTGGTGCTGGTCAGCTCGGCCTCGCTCACCGCGGCATTGGCGAGCTGCGACGATTGCGCGGCGTTCGCGCCCACCTCCGAGATCGTGTGCGCCAGCCCCTCGCCCGCGTCGGCGGCGGATCCGACCTTCGTCGCCGTCGATTCCGACACGGTCGCCGCCGACACCGACTGGGCGCTGGCGCGCGCGGCCGCCGCGCCGAGCTCCTCGGTGTTCGATTGCAGACTGGTCGCCGCGGTGTGCAGCACCTCCACGCATTGCGCCATCTCGCGCTCGAAGCGGCCGAGCAGGTCGCCCATCCGATCGGCGCGCAGCGTGGTGGTCGCCAGGTCGCTCTCGCGCTTGACCGCGATGCCTTCGAGCTGGGCCGCGGCCGCCGCCGCTTCGCCGTGGGCGCGTCGCGCCGCCTCGAAGGCCGAGCGGATGGCGTAGCCAATGCCAATGAGCATCGCGGTCTCGACCACCACGATGACGGCGTGCACGGCGACGCGCGCGAAATTGCTGCCGCCCGGGTAGACCGCGCTCGGCAGAAACTCATTGAGGCCCGACATGATGGATGGCGATCAGTCCGGCCGCGAGCAGCAGCACGCGCCAGTCGCAGAATCCCGACAGCATCGCGAGCACGGCAAAATAGTAGAAGTGCATCTCGACCTGCCACGGGTGCCCGCTGAAAGCATAGACGAGAAGCGAGGTCTGCCCGACCAGGGTGACGGCGAGCGCGAAGGCAATGACCGTCAACGAGCGCCGGGCCCAGAGGAACGCGAGCGGCACGGCCGCCAGCGCCAACGCGACCAACCCGTTCGCCAGCGGATCCTGGTCGAGCGACCCAGCAGATCACGACCAGGATCGGCACGTGAATGACCGCGAGCGCGGTCAATGCGAGGGCCACCTTGCTCTGGAAGGCTTCGAGCGTGCTGGTCATGACTTGTCGGCCGGGACGGCTGGCAGGCAGGCGGCGAGCGCCCGCGGATCGGCGACGAGAAGGGCGCCGTCGCGCGAGATTCTCGAAAGGTAATCGGCCGTCTCCGGCATGATCACGACGACGAATGGGAAGGCGCCATAGCGGACGAAGCGGCCACCGGCTTCGACCGCGCGCGCAAGCGCGTCCTCCTGGCTCGTCCACGGCGCGAAGACGACGGCCACGCCCGCCGACGGATCACGCGGCTCGAGCGCGATCCGCGCGACCGCGCAAGAGCTCGCGAGCGCGAAGCCCGCGATCAGAATCCCGTCGACGAGCGGGCGGCTGCGGGCGGAGAAATGAGGCAAGGCGACTCGACTGATTCCAGCGGTGGGCCGTTCTTTGTACCCGCCTTCGATTAACGAGAGCTTTGAAAGTTCCCGCATGACGCGTGGTGGGCCGTGGCTACATGGTCCTATTTGTTCCACTTCCGGCGCCCGCGGAACCATGCCGCTCGCCTTGCCGTTGTCTCTCTACCCCGGAGCCAACGTGGGAGAGCGACATGACGGACCCCCGAGACTTTGACCGAAGGATGGACATGGAGCGCAGGATGGAGATGGAGCGCCGGATGGTCCCCACCGCCAGTCCGATGTGGGGATGGATCGCCGGCGGCGCGTTCATCCTCGTGGTGCTCGCCCTTATTTTCAGCGCCGGCGAAGGAACCAGGACCGCGAGCACCGACGTGAGCAACCCCCCGGCCACCACCGGAACGGCTCCTCCCGCGCGGACGACCCCTCCGCAGCCGCCATCGACCACCGGCCAGGGCACGCGCTGACCGGCACGCGCTGACGGTTGAATTGCACCTGCGGCACCTCGGCCACGGCCGGGGTGCCGCGCCATTGCGGTGAGCAACACCCAGGGACACGATCGCGATCGCGTCGGACATCGTCGCCGGCTCGCCTTGATCCTTGCGAGGCAGCCGAGCCGCCGTCACTATCCGATGACGTGCACCGCAATGGCAGCGCGTGATCAGGACAACGGCCGTGCCCGAACGCCTGCCGAAGCACAGTTGCGACACCCATCTGCATGTTTTCGGCGATCCCGCCATCTACCCGGCCAGCAATCCGAACGCGCTCTACCAGCCGCCGCGCGACTGCACCTTCGCGGCCATGCAGCAGCTTCACGCGGCGATGGGCATCGATCGCGCCGTGCTGGTCCAGCCGACCATCTACGGCACCGATCACCGGGTCTTGTCCGACGCTCTCAAATCGGCCCCGAAGGGCCGATACCGCGGCGTCGCCATCATCGACGACAGCGTCAGCGACGCCGAGCTGCAACGACTGCACGACGTCGGCGTGCGCGGCGCCCGCTTCAATTTCGGCGGCAATTTCAAGCTCGCGCCCAGTCTTGCGACGCTGCGCCGCTCGCTCGAGCGCATCGGCGAGCTCGGCTGGTTCGCCAAGATATTTGCCTTCGGCGACGAGTTCGTCGCGATCGCGCCGGAGCTGCGCAAGATCACCGGTCCGGCGATCATCGATCACATGGGCGGCCTCGACTACCGCCGCGGGCCGTCACAGCCGGCGGTGCGGCTGATCCTCGATCTGCTGGCGCAGGACAATTGGTGGATCGGGCTCTCCAACGGCGATCTGCGATCGCAGGCCGGACATCCGTGGGACGATGCGGTCGAATTCGGCCGCCTGTTCTTCGACGCGGCGCCGGATCGCACGATGTGGGGGACCGATTGGCCGCATGTTCACCGCTTCATCCGGCCCGACAAGGATGGACATTCGGACTACGGCGTCGCGCACCAGCTCGAGCGCGTCGCGTTATTGGAGCGCTATGTCCCCGACCGAGCCGCGCGCGATCGGGTGCTGGCCGACAATCCTGCCAGATTTTTCGGATTCGACGAGGCGTGAGCGGCCGCGTGGCTGCGCGGCGGAATTCACGCCGACGGCTCGCGCGCGATGTCGAGATCGAGGCGCGTCACCGTCACGTCGCCGGCAGGCGCGAGCCGCACCACGTTCACCGTCCCGGCATATTCCGGCGAGCCGGAATAGTAGGCGGCGATGCCGCCATTGCCGACTTTCACCGCGCGATTCCAGTGACCGAGCGCGACGTAGTCCGCGCCGCGTCGCCGCGAGCTCGTCATCGCCGATGAGCCATGATGGCCGCAGCCGGGTGCTTCGATCGGGCACCGGCACGTAATGTCCGTGCGCCGCCGCGATCTGCCAGCGGGTGCGGCGCGGGCGCACTCTTTCGAACGGGATCATGTCGCCGTAGTCGCGATGCGCGCGGCCCCAGATCTCCAACCCCAGCGCGGGAAAATCGATGGCCTCCTCGTGCGTGATGCCGAGCACATGAAGATTGTCGACGTCGGCAAGCACGCTGTGGTGATAGACCGCGTCGGCCACCGCCGGGTCGTGGTTGCCCGGCAGCACGACGACCGGCAGACCGGCCGCCGCAATGACGGTTGCGGCCTGCGCCAGCAGATCGTTCGGCAAACGGTGGCAATCGAAGGTGTCGCCGGCGAGCAGCACGACGTCGGCGCCGACATTGCGGGCGGCCCGCAACACGCCGGCGAGCCCGGCGGTGCCGTCGCCGCCGTGGAGCCGCGCGGTATAGTCGTGATCGACGTGGAGATCGGAGCTGTGAACGACGACGACGTCGCGTAGGGGCGGCGCGTCAGTCATCGCGGGCGGCATGATGATGGTGCAAACATATCGATGGTCATTTCGCCGGCAATCGCCTCAGCGCGCAAGGGCCATCGTGCGCCGAGCGGAGGGCGCGAAAGAACTGAGACTTTAATCATAAGATCCGGCCCCCGAAATTTCGCTGCCTGATCCACTTTTTTGCCCAGGTTGGGTGGTTACCGTTTGCGCAGGGGTGGGGCGTGTCGGGGAGTTCGAGTATGACATCCACCAGCGTGTATCGCAGCAACGCCGAAGAGTGCCTGCGCATGGCGAACGCCGCACAGGACAAGCGCGACAGACCGCTCTGGATCACGTTAGCTCAATCATGGCTGCGGCTCGCCGAGCTTTCCGCGCGTGGCAGCCCTGCGTGTGACGCCGATGATCGAGTGCGGCAGCAGCACGTCGAAGAAACCTGCGTCTGACATCAGCCAGCAACTTCACTGCGAGGTCTCTCGCGGCTGCTCCGGCGGAGCGCCGCGATAATGCCGGGGCGTGATGTAGAACAACGGCGTCAGCGCATAGATCACGAAGGCGGCGTGCACGCTCACCCACGCGAGCGCGGCGCCGAGCAGATACGACGCCGGCCCGATAAATGCCTTGCGCATGGCGTGCGGATCCTGCGCGGCCGCAAGCTCGGGCTTGATCAGATTGCGCACGATATAGGCGTAGAGCGCCATGAACAGGAGCGTGTTCAGCGCGAACACGCAGCCGAACAGGCTGACCGCCAGGCGGTTGTTGGGATATTCGCCCACCACCGCCGTCGGGAACGGGATGAAGGACTGGCCGAGCAGGAAAATCGAATTCAGCCACACCATCGCATAGTCGGACTGGCGGGCGAGCCCCAGCACGTGGTGATGGTTGAGCCAGAACTTGCAGACGATGATGAAGCTGATCAGCCAGCTCAGGAATTTGGGCAACAGCTCGACCAGGTGATGCGCGAGCTCGGCCGCGCTGGCATGGTCCTTCAGCGCCGGAACTTTCAGCTCCAGCACGAGCAGCGTCACGACGATCGCAAACACGCCGTCGCTGAACGCCTCGATCCGCGTCAGGCGCATCCGGCCTTGCTTGAAACGCCCGAGCAGGCTCATGTCCGGCCTCGGCGGCTCATCCGCGAGCTCAAGAGCCTGCTCCATGCTTGTAGGCGAGATACCAGGCGACCGCCGCCGGGATCCCGAAAATCGGCAACGAACGCGCCGACCTCGTTGAGCACCGGAATTCCGGCGCGCAGAACGCCGACCGCGCCGTTGACCAGCGAGGCGGCGAGCCAGACCCAGATGAACACGAAGGCACCGGTCTGGCCGCTCCTGCCGAACAGTGCGGCCCCGAAATAGAATGCGGCCAAGGCGACCAGGCCGATGACGACGAACATCAGGACGTGCATGGCCGCTCCTGTATGGGTCAATCGACCTTGGCGCCGGAGGCTTTCACCACCTCGGCCCATTTCGGAATCTCCGATTTCAGGTAGGCGCGCAGCTCCTCGGGCGTGCCGCCGACCACGTCGATACCGAGATCGGTCAGGGCCTTGCGCACCGCCGGATCGTTCACGGTCGCGGAGATCGCACTATGGAGCGCGGCGATCACGTCCTTCGGCGTCCCCGCCGGCGCTACAAACGCGTGCCAGGTCGTCGCCTCGAAGCCGGGAAAGCCCGACTCGGCGATGGTCGGGATCTCGGGCAGGACCGCCGTGCGCTTGAGCGTGGTGATTGCGACCGGGCGGATCGCCCCGCTCTGGATGTGGGGAAGCAGCGGCGACGGCGGATTGAACGCCATCGGCACGTGGCCGCCGATCACGCTCTGCAGCGTCGGCCCGGTGCCGCGGAACGGAACGTGGGTGATGTCGATCTTGGCCTCGATCTTGAGCAGCTCTCCGGCGAGATGCGCCGGCGTGCCGTTGCCGCCCGAGCCGAAGCTGAGCTTCCCGGGATTTGCCTTGACGTGCGCGATCAGCTCGCCGAACGACTTCGCCGGCACCGATGGATGCAGGTAGAGGACGTTGGTCTGGGTGCCGATCAGGCTGATCGGCTCGAAATCCTTTTCCGGGTCATAGCCGAGGTTCTTGTAGAGGCTCACATTGATCGCCAGCAGACTGCCGGTGGCGAGCAGCACCGTGTAGCCGTCGGGCGCGGCGCGGGCGACCGCCGCGCCGGCGATGCTGCCGCCGGCGCCGGCGCGATTCTCGATCACGAACGGCTGCTTGAGGATCTCCTCCATCTTGCGCGTGAGGATGCGCGCCATCACGTCGCTCGGTCCGCCCGGCGCGAAGCCGATCATCAGCGTGATCGGCTTGGTCGGATAATCGGCGGCGGTCGCCATCGGTGCCGCGGAGACGAGCGCGACGATGCCGGCACGACAAGCGCTATTGATCTGCTCATTGCTTCCTCCGCTGCTACGGTTGCCGTCGCGCCGTCGCACCACGGTGGCGCCAAGTTGGCGATCATCTGCGCGAGCTTCATCCGGCGCGCCGCGTGGCTGTAAAGGCCGGTCCTCCGTGCATGGGTGCTTCATGCTCGCGCACTGTCCGACGACGAAGCCGGCGCCAGGTCCTCAGCGACGCTCGCCCGGCAACAAGGTGCCGGCCAGCGGCACGTTCGACGCATCGATTTCATCGACGCGCGCGACGGCGACTTCCAGCGCGGCATCAACGGCGCGGTGGCGAACCGCCGGATCAGCGTGCACCGACCACGACGAGGACATCGGGCGACGAGGCCATGCCGACGGTCGCCGGCTAGCCGCGACCGGCGGCAACGCAAACCGCGCCGCCGTCGCTACGGCTGCGCCGGCGCCCCGATCGCGACCGGCCGCACCGGCGAGCCGGACGCGCCCTGCGTCCGCAGCGGCAGGATGATGGTGCAGGACAGCCAGACCTTGTCCCTGGCGCAAGGCGCCGAGGTTGGCGTTCTGGATGTTGTGGATGCCCGCGACCGTCAGATTGTGGTGGTGGATCGCGAACGGCAGGCCGGCCGGCGTTCCTGGCGGCGGCGGCGCCTTGCCTTCGAGGAAGCCTTCGGCGACCGGATCGGTGAACGGATTGTCGAGCGCCACCAGCACCACGGCCTTCTGCTCGATGTACTTGGCCGCGTCGTAGGAGAGGCCCGGCCCCTTGGTGTAGTAGAACTTCTCGGTGTCCGGGTCTTTCCAGTTATCGCCCCAGCCGGTGTAGATGTAGAGCACGTCGCCGGCGACGAGACCGCGGCGCTCCAGCCCCTGCGCCTTGAGCATCGCCTCGATGTCCTGCGCGGTCACCAGCTGCCCGGGCTGCATGGCGTTGCCGCGGCCGAGATGGGCCTTGGCGTCGAGCAGCACCGCGCTGGTGACGATGGGCGGCACCTTGTCGATGCCGAGCTTGCGCAGCGGCGAGTCCGGGGTCGGCTTGACGTCGCCCTGCGTGTAGCCGCCGTAGTAGGTGGCGCGGCCGGATGGAAACTCGCGCCTTGCCGTCCCAGGCCTCGGGCAGCACGGCGAAATGCCCGAGCGCGTCCATCTGCGTGCCCTGTTGATTGGGATCGCCGCTCACCATCTCGTCGGTGTTGAAGGCGTGCCGGGTGCCCTGGATGCCGACAGTCGGCTTGGCGTTCTCGCGCAGCGGCACCGCGAACGGCGATTGCGGCATGGTGTTCGAGCGCACGAACGACAGCTCGTAGGATTTCGCCTTCGGATCGGCGAGATGGGTCGCGCAGCGCTGCCAGGTGGCGGGCCCGAGCGTGTTGGCCATCCCGATCTCGTCGCCGGCCGGCCACGCGACGATCTTGCGTCTGGGCCGGGGCCGAGCAGGAGAGCACTGCGCACACGACTCCGATCGTGCAGCGGGTGTCGAAGGCGCGAACGACGTGAGACATGCGAAGGACTTGGCTGCGGTTCATGATGTTCTCCCTGAAGGCGCGGCTACACGGAGAAGCCGACCGACGTTGCGATGGTGCAAGGGTATCATGCTTTTCGCGGCCGCATCTTAGGGCGGTGCACCGTGGGAACCAATTTCGCTTTTGGGCATTTTCTTGGCGACGGACTTCCGAAGAAATCGGAGGCTGCCATGCCTTATACGCGACCCATCAGACGCTTCTATCTGACGCCGCCGAGCGTTCCGATCTTTCTGGTGTCGGTCGTTCTCGCCGTATTGGCGGTCATGGCGACCTACGGCAAAATGTCGATCTTCAATGCGTCCTATGCGTTTCTCGTTCTTCTCATCGCCTATCTCGTGCTGCTCGCCGGCACGCTCTTTCGCCGCGTTTGAGCGTCGGTAGCCCGGTGAAATCCGGCATCGGCCGATCCGGTCGCCCATCAATAAGCCGATGTCGTCGGCATCACCACGAGGTCGCGAATGCAGATCGCCTGCGGCTGCTTGTAGCAGAACAGGATGATGTCGGCGATCCGTTCGGGCGCGATGAAATCCGGGTTTCCGGTCAGGCGGCAATATTCCTCGAACGAGACGCCCATGCCGGCATGGATGTTGGTCTTCACGAAGCCCGGCGCGATATTGATCACGCGCACGTTGTTCTTCGCCTCGGCTTGCTGCAGCGACTCGGCGAGCGAGCGGACCGCGGCCTTTGAGGCGTGGTAAGTCTCGCCGGACGGCCCGGGCTTGCGGTCCCCGATCGAGCTGACATTGATGATGGTGCCGTGCTTGCGGGCGCTCATGCCCGGCAGCACCGCCCGAATGCCGTGGACGACGCCCTTGAGCAGCACATCGATGTCATGATCGAGGTCGTCGACGGTGCGGCTGCCGAAATCGCCGACGTGGAGAAAGCCAGCATTGTTGACGAGACAGTCAACCGGGCCAAATGCGGCTTCGGCCTCTTGCACCGCCGCCGCGAAACGCGGGAAATCGGTCACATCCACCTCGGCGAAACGATGCGGCACATCGCCGAGGCCGTCGATCTCCGCCGCATGCCGCGCCATCAACAGCAGCGCATGTCGCTCGCGCGCAAACGCCTGCGCCAAGGCGCGTCCGATGCCGTGGGTCGCACCGGTGATGACGACGAGTGGCCCGGCCATGGGCGGCCCTCCCTGGGTCACACCGGCAGATTGTCGTGCTTGCGCGCCGGCATCTCCACGCGCTTGCCGCGCAGCATGGCGAGCGCACGCGCGACGCGCGGGCGGGTCGCGTGCGGCATGATCACGTCGTCGATATAGCCGCGCTCGGCGGCGGCAAAGGGCGACAGGAAGCGGTCCTCGTATGCCTTGGTGTGCGCGGCGATCTTCCGGGCGTCGCCGATATCGGCGCGGAAGATGATCTCGACCGCGCCCTTGGCGCCCATGACGGCGATCTGCGCGGTCGGCCAGGCATAGTTGACGTCGCCGCCGACATGCTTCGACGCCATCACGTCGTAGGCGCCGCCGAACGCCTTGCGGGTGATCACGGTGACCAGCGGCACCGTGCATTGGCTGTAGGCGAACAGAAGCTTGGCGCCGTGCTTGATCAGCCCGCCGTATTCCTGGTTGGTGCCGGGCAGGAAGCCGGGCACGTCGACGAAGGTGACGATCGGGATGTCGAAGGCGTCGCAGAAGCGCACGAAGCGCGCGGCCTTGCGGCTGGCGTCGATGTCGAGCACGCCGGCGAGCATCATCGGCTGGTTGGCGACGAAGCCGACGGTGCGGCCGGCGATGCGGCCGAAGCCGGTGACGATGTTGCGGGCGAACGCCTCCTGGAGCTCGAAGAAGTCGCCCTCGTCCGCGACCTTGAGGATCAGCTCCTTGATGTCGTAGGGCTTGTTGGGATTGTCCGGGACGAGCGTGTCGAGCGACGGCTCCTCGCGCTCGATGTCGTCGTACGAGGGCCACTCCGGCACCCCTGCCCCGTTGTTCGCCGGCAGGAAGTCGATCAGGCGGCGCATCTGCAACAGGCACTCGACGTCGTTCTCGTAGGAGCCGTCGGCGACGCCCGACTTCGCGGTGTGCACCGAGGCGCCGCCGAGCTCCTCGGCGGTGACCACCTCGTTGGTCACGGTCTTCACCACGTCGGGGCCGGTGACGAACATGTAGCTGGTGTCGCGCACCATGAAGGTGAAATCGGTCATCGCCGGCGAATAGACGTCGCCGCCGGCGCACGGGCCCATGATGACGCTGATCTGGGGAATGACGCCGGAGGCCAGCACGTTGCGCTTGAACACCTCGCCGTAGCCGCCGAGCGCCGCCACGCCCTCCTGGATGCGCGCGCCGCCGGCGTCGAACAGGCCGACGATGGGCGCGCGCGCCTTCATCGCCATGTCCTGGATCTTGATGATCTTCTGCGCATGCGCCTCGCTGAGCGAGCCGCCGAACACGGTGAAATCCTTGGCGAAGGCGAAGACCGTGCGGCCGTTGACGGTGCCCCAGCCGGTGACCACGCCGTCGCCCGGGATTCTCGTCTTCTCCATGCCGAACTCGGCCGAGCGGTGCTCGACGAACATGTCGAACTCCTCGAACGAGCCCTTGTCCATGAGCAGCTCGAGGCGCTCGCGGGCGGTGAGCTTGCCGCGCTTGTGCTGGGCCTCGATGCGCGCGTCGCCGCCGCCTTTGCGCGCCCGCGCCGCGGCGTTCTTCGAGCTTTTCGAGGATGTCCTTCATGCGTCGCGCCCCAGTAGCGTTGATTTCCAGCCCCCAGCCCCGTCAGCCTCCGTTGCAACGCAAGACGCATACCATGCCCGAAAGGGCGAAGGCCCGAGGCATCGGGGGCGGCCTGGGCGGTCTTGTCTCGGTTCCCGTCACCCAACTTTCGGGGTAAGCTGTTGGGATAGGGGCCTTTCCTCCGCGTAACGGTACCCGAGGGGAGCAGATCATGACCAAGCTATCACGATATTTCGCCATCGCGCTGGTTGCAGCTATGGCGGCCACCATTTTTCCCGCGATCGCGCAGTTTCCTCCCGCGCCGGACGAGCCGGAGACGCCGGCGGCGGCGCCCAAAGGAAAGAAGGAGAAGGGAGCGGCGCCCGGCCGGGCCGAACATCACCGGCAACTGGGCCGGCGAGATCTCCCAGATCGGCAGCTCGACGCCGTACAAGTTCGAGATCTCCATTACCGCCAACAAGATGGAGACGAAGTATCCGGACCTCGATTGCCTGGGCAAGCTCACCCGCGTCGGCTCGTCGAAATCCTATGTCTTCTTCGTCGAGATCATCACCAAGGGCCAGGCCGACAAGGGCGGACGCTGCCCGGACGGCACCCTCACGGTCGCGCGCCAGGGCGACAAGCTCGCGGTCGGATGGTTCGGCAGCATCCAGGAGACCACCGTCGTGGCCTACGGAACGCTGGCGAAGAAGAAGTAACGCCGCCGCTACGGGTCGATACCGTGACGCGTCCGGTCGCCGTCAGGCCGTCTCTGCAGAACCAGGCACGCCGCCTGCATCTCGGCAAAGCGCAGCGCGCGGCGCTCGAGCGCAAGCTCGTCGCGGCCCCAGAATTCCATGTTCCAGTCCTCGTCGACGTGCGCCGCCTGCCACGCCTCCTCGGCGGTGAGCCGGCCATGCAGCAGCGCGAGCGCGAGCAGCGCCGAGCCGGTCAGGGTCGTGACGGCGTGGAAGGCGCCGAGCCGCCAGGGATCGCGCGGGAACGCGGCGCGCGCCGCCGCGAGCGCGGCTTCCGGCTGCGCCACGAACACCATCCCTTGCGCCAGCACGAAGCGCGCGCCGAGGGCCTCGCGCGCCCAGGCAAGCGACCGGATCCCACGCGCCGGCCTGTCGCGCAACGAGCCGTTCGGGAGCTTCGGCGCGGTAGCAGCACGAGATCGGAGGCGAGATACTTGCCCGCGTCCGCCGCGACCGCCGCGGCGGCATCCGCCACCCCGTCGATGATGGAGTTGGCAAGGCGCGTGAGCGGCATTTTCGCCGGGTCGACGACATCGCGCTGCGCCTCCCATTCGGCGGCCAGCGCCGCGGCCAGCGCGCGCGTGGGCGCGGCCAGCAGGCGGCGCGCCGGCGTCTTCACCGGGCGGCCGTCGAGCACGACGCCGAAGCGCGCCCTCGCCTTCCGCGACCTCGGCCCGCTCGTAGAAGCGCCGCCGCAATTGCGGCCGCATGGAGCGCCGCGCCGCCTCGCTCGGATCGAGCGGCTGATTGACGAAAATCTCTTCGAACAGGTCGCGCATGCCGGTCAACATGGGTTGCCGATCGCGGATCATTCAACGCCCGTGCCGCAGCGCGTTGGCGGGCGGTCGTTGACTTGACGCCTTGGATTGCGACCTACTCTCTGCAGCGCCGTGCGCGCTCCCGGACTTGAGCCGGAGATCGGCCAGCGCCTCGATCGGGAAACAGCACGCGAGGGCGAATGAAATTCGGAATTTTCGACCACCTCGATCGCAACGACCTTCCCTTGCACGATTTCTACGAGCAACGGTTGCAGATCGTCGAGGCCTACGATCGCGGCGGGTTCTACTCGTATCATACCGCCGAGCATCACGCGACGCCGCTCGGCCTTGCCGCCTCGCCCAGCGTTTTCCTGGCCGCGGTCGCCCAGCGCACGCAAAGACTTCGCTTCGGCCCGCTGGTCTACACGCTGCCGATGCATCATCCGCTGCGCGTGGTCGAAGAGATCTGCATGCTCGATCAGTTGAGCCGCGGCCGCTTCGACCTCGGCGTCGGCCGCGGCATCTCGCCGATCGAGACCGCCTATTACGGCGTCGATCCCGATCACCGGCAGAAGATGTATCTCGAAGCGCTGGCCATCCTGCGGCAGGCGCTGACCAGCACGGACGCTGACGTTTGCCGGCGAGTTCTACAATTACTCCGAGGTGCCGATGGAGCTCGAGCCGTTCCAGAAGCCGCACCCGCCGTTCTGGGCCGGCGTCGGCACGCCCGAGGGCGGCGAGATGGCGGGACGCAACGGCTTTTGCATGGTCGCCAACGCGCTCACGCCGGTGGTGCGCCAGATCACCGACCGCTATCGCGCCGCCTACCGTTCGGCGCATCCGAATGCGGCGGGCACGCCGATGCTGGGACTCTCCCGCTTCGTGATCATGGGCGAGACCGACGAGGCGGCGCTGACCATTGCGCGGCGCGCCTATCCGCACTGGCACCGGCACTTCCACCATCTGTTCCGCCTGCACGGCAAGACCCCGGCGATGGGAGATCGGCCGCCGCATTTCGATCAGATCAAGGACGGCGGCCGCGGCATCGCCGGCTCGCCGGCGACGGTCGTGCGCATGATCAAGTCGCAGATGGAGGAGGCCGGCACTGACTATTTCGTTGCCCAGTTCGCCTTCGGCGACCTGACGTTGTCGGAGGTGCTTCGCACCGTCGACTGTTCGCGCGCGAGGTCATGCCGGCGCTGCGGGACGCTTAGCTTGCCTGTTCGGCTCCGCACAAATGCATGTGTCAGAAAATGACATGTTCTCAATGGCTTATCTATATTGCGATGCACCATCACATAAATTTTTCATGAAATCGGCCGCCACCCTGTGGCCGCGATGCAGCGGTAGTAACGCTGCGCCGTACAATAGTCTGTTATGACCAATGTATCGGTGGAATTTCGGGGGGCGCTCCACTAGTATCCGCGCCGGATTCGGCGAGCCACAAGCCGAACCGCGGGAAGGACCGGCCGACACTTGCTCGCGCGAGGTTCTCGAGGGCGCGGCAGGCGTGCGTGCAGAGGAGTCAATGAAACCTACCGACATTTCGGCACCCGATTACTTCCACAAGGTCGTGGATTGTCAGTGGGCTTGCCCGGCGCACACGCCCGTTCCCGAATACATCCGGTTGATCGCAGCGGGCCGCTACAGCGACGCCTACATGGTCAACTGGAAGTCCAACGTGTTTCCCGGAATCCTCGGGCGCACCTGCGACCGGCCGTGCGAGCCGGCGTGCCGGCGCGTGCGCGTCGAGAAGGAGCCGGTGGCGATCTGCCGCTTGAAGCGCGTCGCCGCCGACTACAAGGACGACATCCGCTCGCGCCTGCCCAAGCCGGCCGCCGACCAAGAACGGCAAGCGCATCGCGCTCGTCGGCGGCGGCCCGGCCTCGCTCGACGGTCGCGCGCGACCTGGCGCCGCTCGGCTATCACTGCGTGGTGTTCGATCAGGACCCCAAGGCCGGCGGCATGATCCGCACGCAGATTCCGCGATTCCGCCTGCCTGAATCGATCATCGACGAGGAGTGCGACTACATCCTCGATCTCGGCATCGAGTTCGTCGGCGGCAAGCGCATCGACAGCCTCAAGGCGCTGCTGGCCGAGGACTGGGATGCGATCTTCGTCGGCTCGGGCGCGCCGCGCGGCCGCGACCTCGAGATTCCCGGCCGCAAGGAGGCGGCCGCGAACATCCATATCGGCATCGACTGGCTGTCGCGCGTCTCCTTCGGCCACATCAACAAGATCGGCAAGCGCGTCATCGTGCTCGGCGGCGGCAACACCGCCATGGACTGCTGCCGCTCCTCGCGCCGGCTCGGCGGCGAGGACGTCAAGGTGATCGTGCGCTCCGGCTTCGAGGAGATGAAGGCGTCCCCCTGGGAGAAGGAGGACGCCATGCACGAGGACATCCCGATCCTCAATTTCCTGGTGCCGAAGGAGTTCACCCACGACAACGGCCGCCTCACCGGCGTGATGTTCGAGAAGGTGAAGGCCGAATACGACGCCAAGGGCCGCCGCCAGCTGGTGCCGACCGGCGAGCCCGATCAGCATGTCCCCTGCGACGACGTGCTGGTCGCGGTCGGCCAGGAGAACGCCTTCCCCTGGATCGAGCGCGACATCGGCATCGAGTTCGACAAGTGGGACATGCCGAAGGTCGATCCCAAGACCATGGCGTCGACCCATCCCAAGGTCTTCTTCGGCGGCGACGCCGCCTTCGGCCCGAAGAACATCATCTGGGCGGTCGCCCACGGCCACGACGCCGCGCTGTCGATCGACAAGATGTGCTCCGGCGCGGACATCAACGACCGCCCGCTGCCGATGGTCGAGATCGTCAGCCAGAAGATGGGCATCCACGAGTGGAGCTACGACAACGACATCGCGCCCGATAAGCGCTACCGGGTGCCGCTGCGCGACAAGGTGGTGGCGCTGCGCGACATCAAGGCCGAGGTCGAGCTCGGCTACGACCTCGAGCTCGCGCTCAAGGAGGCGCATCGCTGCCTCAATTGCGACGTGCAGACCGTCTTCACCTCGTCGCTGTGCATCGAGTGCGACGCCTGCGTCGACATCTGCCCGATGGACTGCATCACCTTCACGCAGAACGGCGAGGAAGCCGATCTGCGCACGCGCTTGAAGGCTCCCGCCCTCAACGTCACCCAGGACCTCTACGTCGCCAACGATCTCAAGACCGGCCGCGTCATGGTGAAGGACGAGGACGTGTGCCTGCACTGCGGGCTGTGCGCCGAGCGCTGCCCGACCGGCGCCTGGGACATGAAAAAATATCTCATCGACATGACGCACGCGGATGACCAATGCCGAGTAGCAGCCCGATCAGCAGCGTAAACGACTTCGTCGTCCGGTTCGCCAACGTCAACGGCTCGGGCTCCGCCAGCGCCAACGAGCTGTTCGCGCGCTCGGTGCTGCGCATGGGCATACCGGTCGCCCCGCGCAACATCTTCCCCTCCAACATCCAGGGCCTGCCGACCTGGTACGAGGTGCGCATCTCGGAAGCCGGCCATCTCGGCGCGCGCGGCGGCACCGACCTGATGGTCGCGATGAACCCGCAGACCTGGGACAAGGACGTCGCCTCGATCGAGCCCGGCGGATACCTGTTCTACGATTCCACCAAGCCGATGCCGAAGTCCAAGTTCCGCGACGACATCACGGTCATCGGCGTCCCGCTCACCGCCATCTGCAATCGCGAATACACCGATCCGCGCCAGCGCCAGCTGTTCAAGAACATCATCTATGTCGGCGCGCTCTCCGCGCTGCTCGACATGGACCTCAAGGAGATCGAGAAGCTCATCAGCGAGCAGTTCAAGTCGAAGGAGAAGCTGATCGGCGCCAACGTCCATGCGCTGCATCTCGGCCGCGACTGGGCGCTGACGAACCTGCAATGCCCGATCCGGCTGCGGCTGCGCCGCGCCGACAAGGTCGGCGACCGCATCTTCATCGAGGGCAACTCGGCGGCGGCGCTGGGCGCCGTCTATGGCGGGGCGACCGTGTGCGCCTGGTATCCGATCACGCCGTCCTCCTCGCTCGCCGACGCCTTCACCAGCCATTGCCGGCGGCTGCGGGTCGATCCCGCAGACCAAGAAGGCCAAATACGCCATCGTGCAGGGCGAGGACGAGCTCGCCTCGATCGGCATCGTGATCGGCGCCGCCTGGAACGGCGCGCGCGCCTTCACCGCCACCTCGGGGCCCGGCATCTCGCTGATGCAGGAGTTCCTCGGGCTTGCCTATTTCGCCGAAATTCCCGCCGTGGTGTTCGACGTGCAGCGCGCCGGTCCCTCGACCGGCATGCCGACCCGCACCCAGCAGTGCGACATCATCTCCTGCGCCTACGCCTCGCACGGCGACACCAAGCACGTGCTGCTGTTCCCGGAGGATCCGGCCGAGGCGTTCGAGTTCGGCGCCCAGGCCTTCGATCTCGCCGACCGCCTGCAGGCGCCGATCTTCGTCATGCTCGATCTCGACATCGGCATGAACCATCGGCTCTGCCGCCCGCTCAACTGGGACGACAGCCACAAATACGACCGCGGCAAGGTGATGACCGCGGCCGATCTCGACGCCGGCAAGGATTTCGGCCGCTATCTCGACGTCGACGGCGACGGCATCCCCTATCGCACCTATCCGGGCACCCACCCGAGCAAGGGCTCGTTCTTCACCCGCGGCACCTCGCGCGACCGCTATGCGCGCTACACCGAGGAAGGCGCCGCCTACGCCGACAACATGCAGCGGCTCATCCGCAAGTTCGAGACCGCCAAGGACCTGGTGCCGCGGCCGCTGCGCAGCAACTCCGACAAGCCGACGCGCTACGGCGTGATCTATTTCGGCTCGACCGCGCCGGCGATGAACGAGGCGATCGAGATGCTCAAGGCCGCGGGCAACCACCTCGACATGCTGCGGGTGCGCGCCTTCCCGTTCCACCACTCGGTCGACGATTTCATCGCCGACCATGATTTCGTGTTCGTGGTCGAGCAGAACCGCGACGCCCAGCTGCGCCTGCTGATCATGAACGAATGCGCCATCGATCCCGCGCGCCTGGTGCCGATCCTGCATTACGACGGCACGCCGATCACCGCGCGCTTCATCGCCAGCGCGATCGGCCAGCGGCTCGACGCGCTGAAAGTCACGCCGCTGCGCAAGGTGGTATCATGACCTACATCACCAAACCCAAATTCCACCATCCCGCGCTGCCGAAGAACGCGCTCGGCTACACGCACCGCGACTACGAGGGCAAGATCTCGACCTTGTGCGCGGGCTGCGGCCACGACTTCGATCACCGGCGCCATCATCGAGGCCTGCTTCGAGCTGTCGATCGAGCCGCATCGCGTCGCCAAGATCTCCGGCATCGGCTGCTCGTCGAAGACGCCCGACTATTTCCTCAACGCCTCGCACGGCTTCAACTCGGTGCACGGCCGCATGCCGTCGGTGCTCACCGGCGCCAATCTCGCCAACCGCGACCTGATCTATCTCGGCGTGTCGGGCGACGGCGACTCCGCCTCGATCGGGCTCGGCCAGTTCGCCCATGCGATGCGGCGCGGCGTCAACATGGTCTACATCGTCGAGAACAACGGCGTCTACGGCCTCACCAAGGGCCAGTTCTCGGCCACCGCCGACCGCGGCTCGAAGTCGAAGCGCGGCGTGGTCAATGCCGACAGCTCGATCGACCTGGTGGCGATGGCGCTGCAGCTCGGCGCCACCTTCGTGGCGCGCGGCTTCTCCGGCGACAAGACCCAGCTGGTGCCGCTGCTCAAGGCGGCGATCGAGCACGAGGGCGCGGCGCTGATCGACGTGATCTCGCCCTGCGTCGCCTTCAACAATCACGAGGGCTCGACCAAGAGCTTCGACTACGTGCGCGAGCACAACGAGGCGGTGAACCGGCTCGATTTCATCACCGGCCGCATGCCGATCACGGTCGCCT
This sequence comes from uncultured Alphaproteobacteria bacterium, assembly GCA_963708765.1. GTDB lineage: Bacteria > Pseudomonadota > Alphaproteobacteria > Rhizobiales > Xanthobacteraceae > VAZQ01. Next base: position 162,567 of record CAVPTV010000026.1, read on the forward strand.
ACGAGCCGGGATCGGTCGAGATCGTCGAGCAGCACGACGGCTCGAAGCTGGTGTTGAAGAAGGTCGCCGCCGACTACGATCCGCACGACCGGGTCGGCGCCATGAATTTCCTGCAGCAGCACGCCGCCAAGGGGCAGATCGTGACCGGCCTGCTCTACGTCGACCGCGACCCCGAGGATCTCCACCGCCACTTCAATACGGTCGAGGCGCCGCTCAACTCGCTGTCCGAGCAGGAGCTGTGCCCGGGCTCGGCCGCGCTCGAGAAGATCAACGCCAGCCTGCGATAGCCTCTACCGCCCCGCTCCCGCAGCGCGCCAAGGCTTCGTTGCGCACGCCTGCTTGACCGCCTCCAGCATCTCCTTGGGTGGTCCCACCTTCACGCTGATCTCGATCGGCTTGCCGGTCTCCAGCAGGCTCTTGAGGCTCGACAGGATCAACGGCCAGCCCTGGCGGCCGCCGGCAAGGATGGCGTCGGGGACGTCCCATTGGTGGGCCTCCGTCATCGTGAGCTTGACGCTTCCGCCCATCGGCTCGATGTCGTAGGTCACGAGCGATTCGGGGAGCTCCCGGAACTCCTCGAAATCCACCCCCCAGGTCATCGTCAGCCGGCGCGGCGGATCCCATTCGACCACTCGTCCCTTGATATCGAAGCGACCATCCGGCATCCGCATGATGAATTCGCCGCCGACCTTCTGCTCGATCTCCACGCTGCGGCCGAAGAAGTACTGCGTGGTGAATTCCGCGCTGGTGAGCGCGGCCCAGACCTTCTCCGGCGTGCTCGCGATATAGGTGACGTAGATCGTCTTCGGAACGAATTTCGGCTCGCTCATGTCGGTCATCCCTTTGGCTCACTCATTCTGCGCCTCCACGCTTTTTTTGAGCTCGGCGAGCGCGCTCAGGCGATTGCGCTCGTATTTCCCGATCCAGCGTTCGGCGATCTCGTGGATCGGCACCGGATTGAGATAGTGCAGCTTCTCGCGGCCGCGCTTGACGGTCGCGACCAGGTTCGCGTCCTCCAGGATCGCCAGGTGCTTGCTGACCGCCTGCCGCGTCATGGCAAGCCGCGCGCAAAGCTCGTTCAAGGTTTGACCGTTCTGCGCATGCAGCCGATCGAGAAGCTCTCTGCGGCTCGCATCGGCCAGCGCCCTGAACACGTCATCCATGGACACAATATGCAACCATTTGGTTGCCTGTCAATACCAGAGATCAGTCATCAGGTGCGACCGGAAGCGAGCCGGTCTTCCCGACGTCCGACACTGACGACTGGCGGCTGACTACTGGTTGGCGCAGGCGCGCGTGTAGGCGTCGAGCTTCCGACCGCGCAGGCCCTGGCTGCTGCCCTCATGCAGACAGGAGGTGGCGCGATCGCTGAAGGTATCGAGCCGCCGCGGCATGTAGACGCCGGGCGGCGGACTCTGCCCCAACGGCCCGTTGATGATGGGCGGCTGCGGAGGCGGCGGCAGCGGTGCCGGGATACGACCCTGGAGGGCGGGGTCCGGCAGCCCAGGAGCCTGCGCGAGCGCCCCGCCGGAGGCCACTGCGGTGAGGACGAAGGCCGCGATGATGCTCGCCAGGGTATTCATGCCCTTGCTCCTGCCGCCCCGTCGCCTCTGAGATAAGCACGGAGCCGGCCGCAAACCAGTCCGAGCTCGGCTACTCCTCCGGCGCCTCCTCGATCGGATCGTAGCGCTTGGCGTCGAAGCCGATCAGGTTCCACGACTGCTGCATGTGCGGCGGCAGCGGCGCGGTGACGTCGATCACGCCGCCGCGCGGGTGCGGCACCGCGATCCGGCGCGCCAGCAGATGCAGGCGGTTCTGCATGCCGCCCGGCAGCTCCCAGTTCTCCTTGTCGAAGTATTTCGGGTCGCCGACGATCGGGTGGCCGATATGCGCCATGTGGGCGCGCAATTGATGGGTGCGGCCGGTGACCGGCTTGAGCGAGAGCCAGGCGAGCTGCCGCGCCGCGGTCTCGACCACGGCGTAATAGGTCACCGCGTGGCTGGCCCCCTCCTCGCCGTGGCGCGCAATGCGCATGAACGAGTCGTCCTCGCGCTCCTCCTTGGCGAGGAAGGTCGAGATGCGGCCCTGGCGCGGCTTGGGCACGCCGGCGACCAGCGCCCAGTAGATCTTGCGCGCCGAGCGCGAGCGGAAGGTCTTGGCGAGCGCGGAGGCGGCAAAGCGCGTCTTGGCGACCAGCAGGCAGCCGGCGGTGTCCTTGTCGAGCCGGTGCACCAGCCGCGGCCGCTGGCCCTGCGCGTCACGCAGCACGTCCAGCATGCCGTCGAGATGGCGCGTGGTGCCGGAGCCGCCCTGCACCGCAAGCCCCATCGGCTTGTTGAGCACCAGCACGTCGGCGTCCTCGTAGAGCGTGATCGACTTGAGGAAGCGCGCGGGTCTTCTCGTCGGCCTCGCTGCCGGGCGTGCGCGGCTTCGGCTGATCCAGCCGCAGCGGCGGGATGCGCACCGCCTGCCCGGCCTCGAGCCGGTCCTTCGGCTGCGCGCGCTTGCCGTTCACGCGCAGCTCGCCCTTGCGGATGATGCGCTGGATGTGGGAGAACGACAGCCCGGGAAACCGCGCCTCGAGGAAGCGGTCGACCCGCATGCCGGCTTCGTCGGGCGTCGACCGCGACGGTCTGCACGCCGGCCGACGCCGGTGCGCGCTCGGCGACCGGCCGCAGGAGCCTTTCCGTGCTTCGCCGGTGCGCTCATGGGCACCGCTGCAGCTCTTCCGGCCGCGCGCCCGCCCAGTCGAGCACGAGCCGCTCGCCGCGCATCTGCAGCTTGATCGGGACGTCGCTGGTCGCGCCTTCGCGCCCAGCAGCGCGCACCGATATGCCAGGCATCCTTGCACCCGGTAGCTGGTTCTGATCGCGCAGGCGGCCTCGCGCCAACGCAAAGCCTGCGAGGTGACGATGAGCGGCGACAGCCGCGTGCGCCCTCGCTCGCGCAGACGGACACGTCGGCTGCCCAGCGGCCGTCGAACGGCTCGGCGGCGCATGTCGGCGAGACGACCAGCACCACGCACGTCGCCAAAATGACCTGCCGCACCGCAATCCTTCTCACCCGCCGCTCCGCTCTTTCCGCAGCTTCGCCCAATAGTCCAGCCGCTTGCGGATCTCGCGCTCGAAGCCGCGCTCCGGCGGATCGTAGAAGGTCTGGCGGCCGAGCTGCTCGGGGAAGTAGTCCTGGCCGGAGAAGGCATCGGGCGCGTCGTGGTCGTAGTCGTAGCCCGATCCATAGCCTTCGGAGCGCATCAGCTTGGTCGGGGCGTTGAGGATGTGCTTGGGCGGCAACAGCGAGCCCGCCTCCTTGGCGGTGCGCATGGCCGCGCCGTAGGCCTTATAGGCGGCGTTCGATTTCGGCGCGGTCGCGATATAGATCACCGCCTCGGCGATCGCCAATTCGCCTTCGGGCGAGCCCAGGAAGTCGTAGGCGTCCTTGGCGGCGTTGCAGATCACCAGCGCCTGCGGATCGGCGAGCCCGATATCCTCGACCGCCATGCGCACGACGCGCCGCGCGAGATAGAGCGGGTCCTCGCCGGCATCGAGCATCCGGCAAAGATAGTAGAGCGCCGCGTCGGGATCGGAGCCGCGCACCGATTTGTGCAGCGCCGAGATCAGGTTGTAGTGGCCGTCCTGCGCCTTGTCGTAGATCGGCGCGCGCCGCTGCACCACCTCCTGCAGCTTCGCCGCGTCGAAGATCTCGCCCGGCCGCGCCGCGCGCCAGACCTCCTCGGCGAGCGTGAGCGCCGCGCGGCCGTCGCCGTCGGCCATGCGGACGAGCGACAGGCGCGCCTCCGCGTCGAGCGGCAGCGGCTTGCCTTCGATCGCCTCGGCGCGCGCGAACAGCTTCTCGATCGCATCGCCATCGAGCGGCTTGAACACCAGCACGCGGGCGCGCGACAGCAGCGGCGCGATCAGCTCGAAGGACGGATTTTCGGTGGTGGCACCGACCAGCACGATGGTGCCGTCCTCCATCACCGGCAGGAAGCTGTCCTGCTGGGCGCGATTGAAGCGATGGATCTCGTCGACGAACAGCAGCGTCCCCTGCCCGGTCTCGCGCCGCGCGCGCGCCGCGTCGAACACCTTCTTGAGGTCGGCGACGCCGGAAAAAATCGCCGAGATCTGCTCGAAATGCATCGCCGGTCGCGTCGGCCAGGAGCCGCGCCACCGTGGTCTTGCCGGTGCCGGGCGGCCCCCAGAAGACCAGCGAGCCGAGCGTGCGGGTGTCGAGCATGCGCGTGAGCGCGCCGTCCGGGCCGAGCAGGTGGTCCTGGCCGACCACCTCGTCGAGCTTGGCAGGCCGCAGCTTGTCGGCGAGCGGCCGCGGCGCGTCGCGGTCGAGCCCGGCGGCCGCGAACAGGCTCGGCCCGCCGCGTCGCGCCGGCGCTTTCATCCGCGCAGCTCCACCGACATCTCGCCGGCCGCCGCGCACGATGGTGATGCGCCACGCCCGGCTCTGCTGCCCGGCGACGCGCTCGAGGTCGCGGGTCTTGGCGATCTTGGTATTGTTGACCGACAGCACGAGGTCGCCGCGCTTGAAACCGAGGCTCTGCGCCGACGAGCCGTTGGCCACGTCGACGATCACGACGCCTTGGATCGAGGGATCGAGCCGCAGGTCGTCCGCGAGCGCAGGCGACAGGTTGCCGACCTTGGCGCCCTGGAACGGCGAGCGCGCCTCGATCACGATCTCGTCGCGGGCGGTGTCCGGCGCCGCCTCGAGCGCGACCGCGACCGCGGTTTCCTTGCCGCCGCGCAGCAGACCGAGCTTGGCGGTGCCGCCGAGCGCCTTGGTGGCGAAGCGGTAGTCGAAGGCGTTGGGGTCCTCGACCGGCTGGCCGTCGATCGCGGTGATCAGGTCGCTGGTCTTGAGGCCGGCGCGCGCCGCCGGGCTTGCCGGGGTGACGCTCGCGACCAGCGCGCCGGCCGGGCGCTTGAGGCCGAGGCCCTCGGCGATCTCGGGCGTCACCGCCTGCAGCCGCGCGCCGAGCCACGGCCGCTTCACCGCGCTGCCGCCGCCCTTGGCCGAGGCGACCACCACCTTGCACCATGTTGGCCGGGATGGCGAAGCCGATGCCCTGCGAGCCGCCCGAGCGCGAGAAGATCGCGGTGTTGATGCCGACCAGCTTGCCGCCGAGATCGACCAGCGCGCCGCCGGAATTGCCCGGATTGATGGCGGCGTCGGTCTGGATGAAGAACTGGTAGTCGGTGATGCCGATCTGGGTGCGCGCCACCGCCGAGACGATGCCGTGGGTCACGGTCTGGCCGACCGCGAACGGGTTGCCGATGGCGAGCACCAGGTCGCCGACCTGCAGCGCGTCGGAATCGGCGAATTCGAGCGCCGGGAAGTGCTCGCTCTGCGCCTTGATGCGCAGCACCGCGAGATCGGAGCGCGAATCCTTCAGCACGATCTCGGCCTCGAACTCGCGCTTGTCGGCGAGCGAGACCTTGACCTGATCGGCGCCTTCGATGACGTGGTTGTTGGTGACCACGAGCCCGCCCGCATCGACGATGACGCCGGAGCCGAGCGAGCGCTGCAGCTGCTCGCCCGGGCTGCCGGGCATGCCCGGCATGCCGAAGAAGCGCCGGAAGATCGGATCGTCGAACATCGGGTTGCGGATCGCGGCGGTCCTGGCGGCGTAGACGTTGACCACCGCCGGCGCCGCCCGCTGCACCACCGGCGCATAGGACAGCCGAACCTCGCCCGGCGAGGTCGGGACCCGGCGCTCCTGGGCGCAGGCGTCGGGAGCAAACGAGGCGAAGGCGAAAAGGACGAGAGAGAGCGCTGCGAGCAGGTTCAGCGGCATGAGCAAATCCCTGGTCTCGAAGAGGCCAGATATAAGGCCAAGGTCGCGGCAAATGAAGGGCAGCAGGAGCGCTGCGGCGCGGTGGAACGGGCTCGCGTGGATCGATGGGGACAACTCGGGCGACGCCGCCTAAAATGCCTCGCATTCCACCCAACGAGGCCATCCGTGGACCAACGACCGGTCGAAACCGCCACCCCAGCCTGCGCCCTCGGGGCGTTCCCCGCGTCCCGCGCGGCCGTGATCTGCCTAGTCGCCTTGGTCGCGCTCGCCGCGCCCGCCGGCCGGGCCGACGTCCTGCTCGACGAAAGCGTTCGTGCCGCGATGCTCAAGCGCCCCAACGGCCGCATCGCCCATATCGAGACCGAATACAACGACGTCTTCATCACCAAGCGCCAGAACCAGCTCACGATGTCGTTCCAGATCAAAGGCTGGGACTACACGGAATCGGTGGCCAATCTGCTCGACCCCGACGACCTGCCGTTGCGCTATGCGCAAGTCATGACGGTCGCGACCGTCTATCCGGATGCGCCGAAGAAAATCCTGATGCTCGGCCTCGGCGGCGGCTCGATCTCGACCTATCTCGGGCGCTTCATGCCGGAGACGGCCATCACCACGGTGGAGATCGACCCCGGCGTGATCAAAGCCGCCAAGAGCTATTTCGGCCTGCTGGAGACCGAACGCATGCGCTACCTCGCCGGCGATGGGCGCGTCTTCCTCAACCGCGGCAGCGAGCGCTACGACCTGATCCTGCTCGACGCCTATCGCGGCGGCTACGTGCCGATTCACCTGCTGACCCGGGAATTCTACGCGCTGGTCAAGCAACGGCTCGCACCGGGAGGCGCCGCCGCCTTCAACGTCCACGACGGCACCAAGCTCTACGCTTCGACCGTCAAGACGCTCGGCGAGGTCTTTCCGACGCCTCGATCTCTACCCGACCGGCATGGGCGAGGTGATCGCGGTCGCCACCGCCTCGCCGGCGCCCGACAAGGAGACCCTGGCGCGCAAGGGCGCCGCGCTGCAGGACCGCCACGGTTTCCGCTTTCCGCTGCCCCAGATCCTGCAGCGGCGCATGGACAAGCCGCTCTCGCAGGCGGCGAACGGCGACCTCATCACCGACGATTTCGCCCCCGCCGACGTCTATGACGTGACGCGGCGAGCGCATGCGGCGAAGGAAATAGCGCCTCACTCCTTCGGCGGCACCGTGCGCAGATAGGCGACGACGTCGCTGAGGTCGGCGTCGCTCATGCGCGCGTACATGGGATAGCCCATCGGCGGCTTGAGCGGGCTGCCGTCCTTGCGCACGCCCTGGGTGATGGCACGCTTGATCTCGGCGTCGCTCCAGGCGCCGATGCCCTTCTCCCGGTGCGAGGTGATGTTGCGCGATACCGCCACGCCCCAGGGCCCCTTGAACTCCTCGCCGCCCTTGCCGAGCGCATTCGTCAAAGTCCGATTTCCCGTTCACGCGCGGCGTGTGGCACTCCATGCAATGGGCGATCGTCACCTGATAGAAGCCGCGCTTGACCGGGTCGCTCAGATCGGCCGCGGCCATCTGCTTGTCGGCGCCCGGCGGGATCTCGACGTGCAGCGGCGGCCTTGTAGACCGGCGCCTGCACCTTGTTGCTGACCGCCGAGACGGACCGCAGATAGGCAACGACGGCGTCGAGATCGGCGGCGGTGAAGACCTTGTAGAAGCCGTAGGGCATGATCGGCGCCAGCTGCGTGCCGTCGGGCCGGACGCCGTCGACGAGCGCGCGCTTGATGTCGGCCTCGCTCCAGCTTCCGATGCCGGTTTCACGATCGGGCGTGATGTTGGAGCCTTTCACCTTGAAGGTCGGGGTGTCCCATTCCTGCGGCCCGCCCGACAGCTGCTTGTCCATCGCGAGCACGCCGCCCGGCCCGCGCGGGGTATGGCAATTGCCGCAGGTCAGGACGCCGTTGACCAGATAGCTGCCGCGCTCGACCGGGCTCTGCGCGCCCGCCGTGACCGTTGCCGCGAGCATCCCGGCAAGCCCGACCATTCCGACCCGGAGCATATTCGCCTCCCTGATTGACCCGGCGTTTGTCGATCGCGCGACGATAGCCCGCCGCCGGTGCCAACGGCTTATCACCAAGAAAACGACCGGCGGCCACGGCCGCCGCTCGGTCGTCCCACGCGTTGCGCTCTACCGCGCGCCGGCGGCCTCCAGGATGCGCGACCATCGCGCCGTAGCCGCGCTGGCGGGCGTGGGCAAGCGCGCGTGACGCCGTCGCGGTCGGGGATATTGACGTTGGCGCCCGCCGAGACCAGCAAACGTACGATCTCGGTATGATTCGGGCCGCCGTCGCCGAGGACGACCGCCTCCATGAGCGCGGTCAAGCCCAGGTGGTTCACGTGATCCTTGTCGATTGCGGTCGTGAGCAGGAGCTTCACCGTCTCGACGTGGCCGCGGTGGCAGGCCGGGATCAGGGCGGTGCCGCCGAAGCGATTGACGCTCTTGAGGTCCGGCTCCGCCCCCAGCATCAGCTTGAGGATTTCGGCACGACCCTCGGCGCCGGCGACGAGAAACGGCGTGTCCTGGATGAAGTCCTTGGCGTTGACGTCGGCGCCCTCGTTGATGAGCAGGCGGGCGACGTCGAGGTGGTTGCGCTGCGTCGCCGCCAGGAGCGCCGTGCGGCCGCGGCCGTCGCGGATATTGACGCCGACGCCCTCGGCCAGCAGCCGCCGGACCACCAGGGTCTCGCCGCGCTCGGCCGCCGCGATCAGGGTGTCCTGGGCGACAGCCGTCCCGGACGGCGCGAGCAGCGCGCCGACCGCAAGCAAAAGGGCGGCCAACGCCGCCCTTGCCTGCCGAAAAGCCAGCCGCCCACTCACGCCGGCGCTGGCAGCGCCGCTTCTTCGGCCTTGCGCTCCTGGACCGGCCCGGAATCCTGGCCCTTGGCCTCGACGTCGCGGTCGACGAACTCGATCACCGCGACCGGCGCGGAATCGCCATAGCGGAAGCCCGGCCTTGAGCACGCGGGTATAGCCGCCGTTGCGATCCTTGTAGCGCGGGCCGATCACCTCGAACAGCTTCTTGACCATGGCGACGTCGCGCATCTCGGCGATCGCCTGGCGGCGGGCGTGGAGATCGCCGCGCTTGCCGAGCGTGACCAGCTTCTCGACGATCGGACGCAGGTCCTTCGCCTTCGGCAGCGTGGTCACGATCTGCTCGTGCTTGATCAAGGCCGCCGCCATGTTGGCGAACATGGCGCGGCGATGCTCGTGCTTGCGGTTGAGCTTGCGATGGGCCTTGCCGTGACGCATGGACGCTCCTTCAGACGATGGAGACAGGCGGCAGAAGCGACCCGCCGGTCTGCGCTTCTGTCCTCTGCTCAGTAATGATCCTCGAAGCGCTTGGCCAGCTCGTCGATGTTGTCCGGCGGCCAGCCCGGCACTTCCATGCCGAGATGGAGCCCCATCTGCGCCAGCACTTCCTTGATCTCGTTGAGCGACTTGCGCCCGAAGTTCGGCGTGCGCAGCATCTCGGCCTCGGTCTTCTGAACGAGATCGCCGATATAGACGATGTTGTCGTTCTTGAGACAGTTGGCCGAGCGCACCGACAGCTCGAGCTCGTCGACCTTCTTGAGGAAGGCCGGATTGAAGGCGAGATCGGGTATCGCCTCGGTGACGACCTCTTTGCGCGGCTCCTCGAAATTGACGAAGACGTTGAGCTGGTCCTGCAGGATGCGCGCCGCATAGGCGAGCGCGTCGTCGGGGGTGACCGCGCCATTGGTCTCGATCGAGAGCGTGAGCTTGTCGTAGTCGAGGATCTGGCCCTCGCGGGTGTTCTCGACCTTGTAGGAGACCTTGCGCACCGGCGAGTAGAGGCTGTCGACCGGAATGAGGCCGATCGGCGCATCCTCCGGGCGGTTGCGCTCGGTCGGCACGTAGCCCTTGCCGGTATTGACCGTGAACTCCATGCGGATCTCGGCGCCCTCGTCGAGCGTGCACAGGACGAGGTCCGGGTTGAGCACGACGATGTCGCCGACGGTCTGGATGTCGCCGGCGGTGACCACGCCCGGGCCCTGCTTCTTCACCACCATGCGCTTGGGACCGTCGCCCTGCATCTTGATGGCGATGTCCTTGATGTTGAGCACGATGTCGGTCACGTCCTCGCGCACGCCCGGGATCGAGGAGAATTCGTGCAGCACGCCGTCGATATGCACCGACTGCACGGCGGCGCCCTGCAGCGACGACAGCAGAATGCGCCGCAGCGCATTGCCGAGCGTCACGCCGAAACCGCGCTCGAGCGGCTCGGCGACCACGGTGGCCTCGCGCTTGGGATCGTGGCCGGCCGCCACCTGCAGCTTGTTGGGTCGGATCAGTTCCTGCCAGTTCTTCTGGATCGTCACGTTGGCACCCATCGCGTTGAGCGGCGCGGCGGCGGGCCGCGCACCCCACTCCGCCCCGTGGGAAGTTTCGGCGGCGGCGGACTGGTCTGAAGTCCGCCGGATGAGAATATCGTCGGTCATACTCGGCGCCTCTTGCGTGGACGGCAGCCGTTGTGCGGGATCGGCGTCACGTCGCGGATTGAAGTTATGGTGAAGCCGGCCGCCTGCAGCGCACGCAGCGCCGACTCGCGCCCGGAGCCCGGTCCCGCCACCTCGACTTCGAGGGTGCGCATGCCGTGCTCCGCCGCCTTCTTGGCGGCGTCCTCGGCCGCCACCTGGGCCGCATAGGGCGTCGATTTGCGCGAGCCCTTGAACCCCATCGTGCCGGACGATGACCAGGCGATGGTGTTGCCCTGGGCGTCGGTGATGGTGATCATCGTATTGTTGAAGCTCGCGTTCACGTGCGCGACTCCGGAGGCGATGTTCTTGCGTTCGCGTCGGCGGACGCGGGTGGCTTCCTTGCCCATTCACGATCCTTTCGCGGTCGTCCCCGGAATGTCCGGGGCCGTCGGTCAATTATTCGCCCGGCTTACGATCTCTTCTTGCCGGCAATCGCCTTGGCCGGCCCCTTGCGGGTGCGGGCGTTGGTGTGGGTGCGCTGGCCGCGGACGGGAAGCCCACGGCGATGCCGCAACCCGCGGTAGCAGCCGAGGTCCATCAGCCGCTTGATGTTCATGGCCGTCTCGCGCCGGAGATCGCCCTCGACCATGTAGTCGCGGTCGATCATTTCGCGGATCTGCAGCACCTCCTGGTCGGTCAGCTGGGACACCCGGCGCTCATCCGGAATCCCGACTTTCTCCATGATTTCACTGGCCTTTTTTGGCCCGATCCCATGGATATATTGCAATGCAATAACTACGCGCTTGTTGGTCGGTATGTTGACACCGGCGATGCGCGCCACGGCATTCACTCCTGGTTGCCGGCTCACTCGGCCGGCCGGCGATAGTTCCCGTCGAGGACGTTTGCAAACGATAACGCGACACCCCTCCCCGTTCCCCGGGGCCCGGCATCGTTCGAACTCTCGACATGGATGCGGGGGTTATTAATGGATTCAACGGCGTTTCGTCAACCTCTGCTGGCGATTGCTTTTGCGCGGGACAGGCTTGCCGCCGGAGGCGGTCCGGCCGGCCGATTTGGCGGTTTTGGCCCTGCTGGCGCGAGGCTTCGAGACGGCCTTCTTGGCAGCAGCCTTGGCCGCCCCCCGGCCGGCCTTGGCCTCGCTGTTTTCGGCCCATTCGGTCGACGCTGGCTTGCTTTGGCCTTGCTTTTTGGGGTCGGCTCGGCCGCCTTCTTGCTGGCCGCTCGGCGTGCTGGCTTGCTCGGCGTGCTCGGCTTGGCGGCGGGCGGGCGCAGCGCCTGGTCGATGGCGTCCGCGACGTCGGCGATCGTGGCCATGCCGTCGACCGTCCGCAGCACGCTCTGCAGCTTGTAATAGGTCACCAGCGGCGCGGTCTGATCGCGGTAGGCCAAGAGCCGCCGCCGCAGCACGTCCGGATTGTCGTCGTCGCGCAGCGGCTCGCCCGCGCGCCTTCATCTCGGCGATCCGCTTCTCGATGCGCTTGAGCAGGATGCCCTCGTCGACCCGCAGCTCGATCACGGCGTCGAGCTTGAGGCCTTTCTCCGCCAGCATGCGATCGAGCGCATGCGCCTGCGGCACCGTGCGCGGGAAGCCGTCGAGAATGAATCCGTTGCGGGCATCGGGCTGGTCGATGCGGTCCGACACGATCGCGACCACCACGTCGTCCGGCACCAGCTCGCCGCGCGCCATGATGTCCTTGGCGCGCAACCCGACCGGCGTGCCGGCATTGACCGCCGCGCGCAGCATGTCGCCGGTCGACAGCTGCAGCAACCCATGCTGGGCGACGAGGCGTTGGGCTTGCGTGCCTTTGCCGGCCCCCGGCGGGCCGAGCAGTATCAATCTCATCTCCGCCGCCCCCGCAGCTTCGAGCGCTTGATCAAGCCTTCGTATTGATGCGCCAGCAGGTAGCCCTGGATCTGGGCCACCGTGTCCATGGTGACGCTCACCACGATCAACAGCGACGTGCCGCCGAAATAGAACGGCACCTCCGCGTAGGAGATCAGAATCTCCGGCAGCAGGCAGACGAGCGCGAGATAGGCGGCCCCGATCACGGTGATGCGCGAGAGCACGTAGTCGATGTATTCGGCCGTGCGCTCGCCCGGTCGGATGCCCGGAATGAAGCCGCCGTGCTTCTTGAGGTTCTCCGCGGTCTCGGTCGGATTGAACACGATCGCCGTATAGAAGAACGCGAAGAACACGATGAGCGCGATGTAGAGGAACAGGAACAGCGGCCGTCCATGGCTGAGCTGGGTGACGAGCGTTTGGAACCATTCCGGACCTTGTCCGGCGTTGAAGTTGGCGACCGTCGTCGGCAACAGCAGCAGCGAGGACGCGAAGATCGGCGGGATCACGCCCGAGGTATTGAGCTTGAGCGGCAGGTGCGAGGACTGCCCCTCGAACATGCGGTTGCCGACCTGACGCTTGGGATACTGGATCAGCAGCCGGCGCTGGGCGCGCTCCATGAACACGATGAAGGCGATCACCACCACCGCCATCACCAGCACGATCAGGATCAGGCCGGTGGACAGCGCGCCCTGACGGCCGAGCTCGAGGGTGCCGGCGATCGCGGACGGAAGCTCCGCCACGATGCCCGCCAGGATGATGAGCGAGATGCCGTTGCCGATGCCGCGCGAGGTGATCTGCTCGCCCAGCCACATCAGGAACATGGTCCCGCCGGTGAGCGTGATCACGGTCGAGATGCGGAAGAACCAGCCGGGATCGCTGATGACGTTGCCGGCGCCTTCGAGCCCGATGGCAATACCGTAGGATTGGAACGCCGCCAGTATCACGGTGAGATATCGCGTGTACTGGTTCATGACCTTGCGGCCCTGCTCGCCCTCCTTCTTGAGCTGCTCGAGCTTGGGCGACACCGTCGTCATCAGCTGGATGATGATCGAGGCGGAGATGTAGGGCATGATGTTGAGCGCAAAGATCGCCATGCGCTGGATGCCGCCGCCCGCGAACATGTTGAACATGCCGAGGATGCCGCCGGCCTGCTGCCGGAAAATCTGGTCCCAGACCTGGGGATCGATGCCGGGCAGCGGAATGTAGGTGCCGAAGCGATAGATCAGCAGCGCGCCGAGCGTGAACCAGATGCGCTTCTTGAGCTCCTCGGCCTTGGCGAGCGCCGAGAAATTGAGATTGGCCGCCAGTTGTTCTGCTGCAGAAACCATGCGCTGAAGCTCCCGTTCCCCACCTATCCTGACGCGTTTTCTACGGCGAACCGGCCTCCACTTCGCCGGAAAACGCTCTTGATCAGCTTCGCCCTATATGGGGATCGGACGGCCGCCTCCGGTAGGGGTCAGGCCGCCTGTTCGCCTGCCTCTGCTTTTGGTCCGATAATGGCCACGGAGCCTCCCGCCTTCTCCACCGCCGCGACCGCCGATTTGGAGGCGCCCCAGACCGAGAACGCGACCTTGGCCTTGATTTCGCCGGAACCGAGCAGCCGCACCCCGTCCTTGGCCCGCCGCAGGATGCCGGCCTTGACCAGGGCCGCGGCGTCCACGGTGGCCCCGGCGTCGAGCTTGCCGGCGTCGATGGCGGCCTGTACGCGGCCGAGATTGACCTCGTTGAGCTTGCGCGCGAACGGCGTGTTCCTGAAGCCGCGCTTCGGCAGCCGCCGGTGCAGCGGCATCTGGCCGCCCTCGAAGCCCTTGATGCGCACGCCCGAACGCGCGGTCTGGCCCTTGCCGCCGCGGCCGCCGGTCTTGCCGGTGCCCGAGCCGATGCCGCGGCCGATGCGCGCGCGCTTCTTGCGCGCGCCTGGACGGTCGGCGAGTTCGTTAAGCTTCATCGCACAGTCCTCGCTCTCTCCGTCGTCACTTGCCGTCCACCACCCGCACCAGATGCTGCACCTTGGCGATCATGCCGCGCGTCTGCGGAGTGTCGGGCAGCTCGCGCATGCGGCCGATGCGGTTGAGGCCGAGCCCGATCAGCGTCTCGCGCTGCGAATGCTCGCGGCGAATGGCGCTGCCGATCTGCTCGATCTTGATGACTTTGTCGGTCTTGCTCATCTCGGCCTCCGGCCCTCACGCTTGCTCAGTCGGCCGCCTGCTCGGCCTCGCCGGCGTCGCGGCGGCGCCCCTGCAGCGTCGACACCTTGATGTTGCGACGCGCCGCGACCGAACGCGGCGAGTCCTGGTGCTTGAGCGCGTCGAACGTGGCCCGCACCATGTTGTACGGGTTCGACGAGCCGAGCGACTTCGCCACCACGTCCTGCATGCCGAGGGTCTCGAACACCGCGCGCATCGGGCCGCCGGCGATGATGCCGGTGCCGGGCGGCGCCGCGCGCAGAAACACCTTGCCGGCGCCGTGGCGGCCGTGCACGTCGTGGTGCAGCGTGCGGCCTTCGCGCAGCGGCACGCGGATGAGGCCGCGCTTGGCGGCCTCGGTCGCCTTGCGGATCGCCTCCGGCACCTCGCGCGCCTTGCCGTGGCCGAAGCCGACCCTGCCCTTCTCGTCGCCGACGACCACGAGCGCGGCGAAGCCGAAGCGGCGCCCGCCCTTTACCACCTTCGCCACACGATTGATGTGGACGAGCTTGTCGTTGAATTCACTGTCGCGCTCTTCCCGGTCGCGACGCTCGCGTGGTTCACGTGCCATTGCTCATCTTTCCGTTTGATCCGGACAGTGCCGGTCGGTAATCCCGTCAGAACTTGAGCCCGCCTTCGCGCGCGGCCTCGGCCAGCGCCTTGACGCGGCCGTGATAGAGATAGCCGCCGCGATCGAACACCACGTCCTTGACGCCCTTCGCCGCCGCGCGCTCGGCGACGAGCTTGCCGACCGCCTTGGCGGCCTCGATGTTGGCGCCGGTCTTCAAGCTGCCGCGCATGTCCTTCTCGATCGAGGAGGCCGCACGCCAGCGTCTCGCCCTTCACGTCGTCGATCACCTGGGCATAGATGTGCTTGGAGGAGCGGAATACCGACAGCCTCGCGCGGTCGCCGGAGTCGCGCCGGATGCGCCGCCGCACCTTCGCGGTCCGCCGCAACGTTCGATCAATGACGGTCGCCATGGCCAAATCCCATCACTTCTTCTTGCCTTCCTTGCGGAAGATGTATTCGCCTGCATATTTGATGCCCTTGCCCTTGTAAGGCTCGGGCTTGCGGAAGTCGCGGATCTCGGCCGCCACCTGGCCGACCTTCTGCTTGTCGATGCCGGTGATGACGACCTCGGTCGGCCTCGGCGTCACGATCGCGATGCCGTCCGGGATCGGATAGACGATGTCGTGGCTGTAGCCGAGCGCGATCTGCAGGTTCTTGCCTTGCACCGTGGCGCGGTAGCCGACGCCGGTGATCTCGAGGCGGCGCTCGAAGCCGTTGGTGACGCCGGTGACCAGGTTTGCGACCAACGTGCGATAGGTCCCCCACATCGCGCGCGCGCGCTTGCTGTCGGAACGCGGGTCGACCTTGACGCCGCCCTTGTCCAGCGTGGCCTCGACGTCGCCGTGCAGGGCGAGCTGAAGCGCACCCTTCGGGCCCTTCACCTTGACGATCCCGCCCTCCACGCTGGCGGTGACGCCGGAGGGGATGGCGACCGGTTTTTTTCCGACCCGAGACATGGCTGTTATCCGTCGTTATCCGTTAGAACACCGTGCAGAGGATTTCCCCGCCCACATTGGCGTCACGCGCATCATGATCGGCCATCACGCCCTTGGGCGTGGAGAGGATCGCCACACCGAGCCCGTTATTGACCCGCGGCAGCGCCTTGACCGAGGCGTAGACCCGCCGGCCCGGCTTGGAAATGCGCGAAATCTCGCGGATCACCGGCGCGCCGTCGAAATATTTGAGCTCGATCTCCAGCTCCCTGCGCCCGTTCGAGTGGTCGACCGCGGCGTAGCCGCGGATATAGCCCTCGGTCTTGAGCACGTCGAGCACGCTCACGCGCAGCTTGGAGGCCGGCGTCGAGACCTTCGACTTGCTGCGCATCTGCGCATTGTGGATGCGCGCGATCATGTCGCCGAGCGGATCGTTCAAAGCCATCGACCAGCCCTCCTTACCAGCTCGACTTGAGCAGGCCCGGGATCATTCCCTTGGACCCGAGGTCGCGGAGCGCAATGCGGGACAGCTTGTGCTTGCGGTAAAAGGCACGCGGTCGTCCGGTCATCTCGCAACGATTGCGGACGCGGTTCGCCGAAGAGTTGCGCGGGAGCTCGGCGAGCTTCAACGTCGCGGCGAACCGCTCCTCCATCGGCCGATCCTTGTCGCGCGCGATCAGCTTGAGCCGCGCGCGGCGGCCGGAAAACTTCTTGGTCAATCGGCGACGCCGATTGTTCTTCTCGATCGAGCTCTTCTTCGCCATCTAGGTCTCCTGGCTTTCCGCGTTTGAGGGATGCTCTCGCCCTCACTGCCGGAACGGGAAGTTGAATGCTGCCAACAGCGCGCGCGCCTCGGCATCCGATTTGGCGGTGGTGCAGACCGTGATGTCCATGCCCCAGATTTCCGCCGCCTTGTCGTAGTCGATCTCGGGGAAGATGATGTGCTCCTTGATGCCGATCGTGTAGTTGCCGCGGCCATCGAAGCTCTTGGCGTTCAGCCCCCGGAAGTCGCGCACGCGCGGCAGCGCGATGTTGATGAGGCGATCGACGAACTCGTACATCCGCGTCTTGCGCAAGGTCACCTTGCAGCCGATCGGCTGGCCCTCGCGCACCTTGAACGTGGCGATCGATTTCCGCGCCTTGGTGATCACCGCTTTCTGGCCCGAGATCAGCCCGAGATCGGCGGCCGCCGTTTCGACCTTCTTGCGGTCGGCGACACCCTCGCCGATGCCCATATTGATGACGACCTTGTCGATCACCGGCACCTGCATCCGGCTGACGTAGCCGAACTGCTCGGCCAGCTGCTTGCGCACCACCTGCTCGAAATGGGTCTTGAGGCGCGGCGTCACGCGCTCTTCGGGCTTTCTCGCCTTCGGCGCCTTTTCGGTCGCCTCGCCCTTGGCCGGCTTCTCGCCTTTGTCGCCCTTCTGCGGCTTCGCCTGCTGGCCCTTGTCGCCCTTCTCGGGCTTCGGGCCGCGCTCGGCCTTGTCGGGCTTCTTGCCCTTCGGCCTTGTCCTGCGTGTCAGCCATCGATCTCGACTCCCGAACGTTTGGCGAAGCGCACCTTCTTGCGGTCGCGGCCCTCGCCGACGAATTTGAATCCGACCCGCGTCGGCTTGCCGTCCTTGGGGTCGGCCAGCGCCAGGTTGGAGAGGTGGACCGGCGCCTCCTTCGAGATGATGCCGCCCTCCTGCTGGGCGCTCTGCTTCTGGTGGCGCTTGACCATATTGACGCCGCGCACCACCGCGCGGGTTTCGGCCGGACGCACCTCGATCACCTCGCCGGTGCGGCCCTTGTCGCGGCCGATGAGCACGACCACCTTGTCGCCCTTGCGGATCTTCGCCGCCATCACAGCACCTCCGGGGCGAGCGAGATGATCTTCATGTGGTTCTTGGCGCGCAGCTCGCGCGGCACCGGGCCGAAGATGCGGGTGCCGACCGGCTCCATCTGCGGGTTGATCAGCACCGCGGCGTTGCGGTCGAAGCGGATGATCGAGCCGTCGGGGCGCTTGATGTCCTTGCGTATCCGCACCACCACGGCCTTCATCACCTCGCCCTTCTTCACGCGCCCGCGCGGGATCGCCTCCTTCACCGAGACGACGATGACGTCGCCGATGGTGGCGTATTTGCGCTTGGAGCCGCCGAGCACCTTGATGCACATCACGCGACGCGCGCCGGAATTGTCCGCCACGTCGAGGTTCGTCTGCATCTGGATCATGATGCTCTCCTCGCTCTTGTTCCCGTGCGCGCACGCGCCTACACGACCTTTTTCTTCTCGCCCTCGATCACTTCCCAGCGCTTGAGCTTGGAAAGCGGACGCCGCTCCTCGATCCGGACGAGGTCGCCCACGTGATACTCGTTCTTCTCGTCGTGGGCGTAGTATTTCTTCGACCGCCGCACCGTCTTCTTCATGGCCGGATGGGTGAAGCGGCGCTCCACGCGCACCACGATCGTCTTGTCCTGCTTGTCGCTCACGACGACGCCCTGGAGCGTGCGCTTCGGCATCTGTCCTTACTCCGCCTTCGGCTTCGAGCGCGCGGCGCGCTTCGGCTTGGTTGCTGGCTTGTCGCCGACGTTCGGCGCCGTCCTCGGCTGGCCGGCGCGCTTGAGCGCCGCGATCGTCTTGATGCGCGCGATATCGCGGCGCACCTGCTCGAACGCGTGACGTGTTCTCGAGCTGGCCCGTGGCCCGCTGAAAGCGCAGGTTGAACTGCTCCTTCTTGAGCTTCAGGACCTCGTCGTCGAGCTGGTCGACGGTCATGGCTCTCAGATCGCCCGGCTTCATCATCAAGTCCTCGATTACTCCGCGATCCGCTCGACGAACCGCGTCTTGATCGGCAGCTTGGCGGCCGCGAGCTGCAGCGCCTCGCGCGCGAGCACCAGCGGCACGCCATCGATCTCGAAGATGATGCGCCCGGGCTTGACCCGCGCCGCCCAATATTCCGGCGCGCCCTTGCCCGAGCCCATGCGGACCTCGAGCGGCTTCTTCGATATCGGCACGTCCGGAAAGATGCGGATCCACACCCGCCCGGCGCGCTTCATGTGACGCGTCAGCGCACGGCGCGCCGCCTCGATCTGGCGCGCGGTGACGCGCTCCGGCTCCAGCGCCTTCAACCCGTACTGGCCGAAGGCGAGGTCGACGCCCGAGGTCGCAAGGCCGTGGATGCGGCCCTTATGCGCCTTGCGGAACTTGGTGCGCGTCGGTTGCAGCATGGCTTACGCCCTTCTCATTCCTACTCGCCCAAGCTCAGGGGCCGTCACGGCGCGGGCGGCCGACGTCGCCTTCCGCCATCTTCTTGTCCTGCGCCATCGGGTCGTGCTCCATGATCTCGCCTTTGAAGATCCACACCTTCACGCCGCAGGTGCCGTAGGTGGTGAAGGCGGTCGCGACGCCGTAGTCGACGTCGGCGCGCAGCGTGTGCAGCGGCACGCGGCCCTCGCGGTACCACTCCATGCGCGCGATCTCGGCGCCGCCCAGCCGCCCCGAGCAATTGATGCGGATGCCGCCGGCACCGAGCCGCATCGCCGACTGCACGGCGCGCTTCATGGCGCGGCGGAAGGCGACGCGGCGCTCGAGCTGCTGCGCGATCAACTCCGCCACCAACTGGGCGTCGAGCTCGGGCTTCCTGATCTCGATGATGTTGATGACCACGTCGGAATCGGTCAGCTCGGCGACCTTCTTGCGCAGCTTCTCGATATCGGCGCCCTTCTTGCCGATCACCACGCCCGGCCGCGCCGAGTGGATGGTCACCCGGCACTTCTTGTGCGGCCGCTCGATCACGATCTTGGACACCGCCGCCTGCTTGAGGTCCTTCATCAAGGCGTCGCGGATCTCCATGTCCTCGTGCAGGAGCTTGCCGTACTCGTTCTTGCCCGCGTACCAGCGCGAATCCCAGGTGCGGTTGATGCCGAGCCGCAAGCCGATCGGATTGACCTTCTGACCCATCGGTCCTCTCCTACGATGCCGCGGCTTCGACCTGACGCACGACGATGGTCAGGTGCGAGAACGGCTTGAGAATTCGTCCCATGCGGCCGCGGCCGCGCGGGGTGAAACGCTTGATCACCAGCGCCTTGCCCACATGCGCCTCGGCGACGATCAGATCGTCGACGTCGAGGTCGTGGTTGTTCTCGGCGTTCGCGATCGCCGATTCCAGGCACTTCTTGACGTCACGCGAGATCCGCTTGCGCGAGAATTCGAGGTCCGCGAGCGCGATCGCCACCTTCTTGCCGCGGATCAGGCCGGCGACCAGATTGAGCTTTTGCGGGCTCACCCGCAGCATGCGGGCGACCGCTTTCGCCTCGTTCTCGGCGAGCGCGCGCTCGCGTGACTTCTTGCTCATGGCTGTCGCCTCACGAGCTTGCCGCCGGCGCGGTCGGCGCACTGGGCGCGCCGCAGGCCCGGCGCTACGCTTCGCCTTGCGGTCGGACGAATGACCGTAGAACGTGCGGGTCGGCGAGAATTCGCCGAACTTGTGGCCGACCATTTCCTCGGTCACCAGCACCGGGATGTGCTTCTGGCCGTTGTAGACGCCGAAGGTGAGCCCGACGAATTGCGGCAGGATGGTCGAGCGCCGGCTCCAGATCCTGATCAACTCGTGCCGCCCGGACGCGCGCGAGGTCTCCGCCTTCTTGAGCAGATAGCCGTCGACGAACGGGCCTTTCCAAACCGAACGCGCCATGATGCCGTCCCTTGTCTACTTCTTCCGCGCGTGGCGGCTCGAAATGATGAACTTGGTGGTGGACTTGTTCTTGCGGGTCTTCTTGCCCTTGGTCGGGAAGCCCCACGGCGTCACCGGATGGCGACCGCCCGAGGTGCGGCCTTCGCCGCCGCCGTGCGGATGGTCGATCGGGTTCATGCGTCACGCCGCGATTGTGCGGCATGCGACCCATCCAACGCTGGCGCCCGGCCTTGCCGATCGAGATGTTCATGTTGTCGGGGTTCGACACCGCGCCGATCGTGCCCATGCAGCGGCCGTGCACCAGCCGCTGCTCGGCCGAATTGAGCCGCATGATGACGTATTCGCCGTCACGGCCGACGATCTGCGCATAGGTGCCGGCCGAGCGCGCGATCTGTCCGCCCTTGCCGATCTTCATCTCGATATTGTGCACGATGGTGCCGATCGGGATGTTGCCGAGCGGCATGGCGTTGCCCGGCTTCACGTCTACGTGCTCGCCCGACACCACCATGTCGCCCTGCGCGAGCCGCTGCGGCGCCAGGATATAGGTGAGCTCGCCGTCGTCGTATTTGATCAGCGCGATGAAGCCGGTGCGGTTCGGGTCGTATTCGATGCGCTCGACCTTGGCAGGCACGTCGAACTTGCGGCGCTTGAAGTCGATCTTGCGATAGGCCTGCTTGTGGCCGCCGCCGCGAAACCGCACCGTGATGCGACCGTTGTTGTTGCGGCCGCCGCTCGAGGTCTTGCCCTCGGTCAGCGTCTTCACCGGCGCGCCGCGATGAAGGCCGGAGCGGTCGACCAGCACGAGCTGGCGCTGGCTCGGCGTGACCGGGTTGTAGCTCTTGAGTGCCATCACGCCGCTCCGTTACAGACCCGTGGTCACGTCGATGCGGTGGCCCTCTTCGAGGGTCACGATCGCGCGCTTGACCGGCGACTGCTTGCCGACCGTGCCCTTGAAGGCCTTGACCTTGCCTTTGCGGACATGGGTGTTGACGCTCTTGACCTTGACGTCGAAGAGCTTCTCCACCGCCTCCTTGATCTGCGGCTTGGTCGCGGTTCTGGCGACCTTGAACATCACCTGGTTCTGCTCCGAGGCGAACGTCGCCTTCTCGGTGATGACCGGCGAGATGATCACGTCGTAGTGGCGCGGATCGGTGGTGCTCATTTGAAGCGCGCCTCCAACGCCTCGAGCGCGGCCTTGGTCAGCACGAGCGTGTGCCGCCGCAGGATGTCGTAGACGTTGATGCCCTGAACCGGCAGCACGTCGATGTTGGGGATGTTGCGCGCGGCGAGGCGGAAGCTCGCCTCGACCTCGGCGCCGTCGATGATCAGCGCGTTGGCGAGCCCGAGATTCTCGAAGGTCGTCTGCAGCGCCTTGGTCTTGCCGTCCTTCACCGTCGCCTTGTCGACGACGATGATGGCGCCGTCCTTGGCCTTGGCCGACAAGCGCATGCTTGAGGGCGAGCGCGCGCACCTTCTTGGGCAGGTCGATGGCGTGGCTGCGCACCACCGGCCCGAAGGAACGCCCGCCGCCGCGGAACAGGTTGACGCGCTGCAGAGCCGTGGCGGGCCGAGCCCGTCCCCTTCTGGCGATAGATCTTCTTGCCCGTTCGATTGATTTCGGCGCGGTTCTTGACCTTGTGGGTGCCGGCCCGGCGCTTGGCAAGCTGCCAGACCACGTAGCGCTGGATGAGATCCGGGCGCGGCTCGAGGCCGAAGATCGCATCGGGCAACTCGACCGAGCCGGCGGCCTCGCCGTCGAGCGTGGTGACCTTCACTTCCATGTCACGCGCCCCCCTGCTCGGCCGGCGCGGCCTCGGCGGCCTGCGGCTTCTCGGTCGAAGCCGAGCCGGTCTCGGCCAGGCGGAACTTGCCGGGCTGCGGCACATCCTTCGGCAGCGCCTTCTTCACCGCGTCGCGCACCGTGATCCAACCGCCCTTGGCACCAGGCACGGCGCCTTCCACGAGGATCAGGCCGCGCTCGACGTCGGTCTGCACCACCTTGAGATTGAGCGTGGTCACGCGATCGACGCCCATATGCCCGGGCATCTTCTTGTTCTTGAAGGTCTTGCCCGGATCCTGGCGGCCGCCGGTCGAGCCGATCGAGCGGTGCGAGATCGAAACGCCGTGCGAGGCGCGCAAGCCCCTGAAATTCCACCGTTTCATGCCGCCGGCGAAGCCCTTGCCGACGAGGTGCCGGTGACGTCGACGAACTGGCCGACCACGAAATGATCGGCGGTGATCTCGGCGCCGACCGGGATCAGCCCGTTCTCGTCGACCCGGAATTCGGCGAGCTTGCGCTTGGGCTCGACCTTGGCGACTGCGAAGTGGCCGCGCTCGGCCTTGGTCAGGTTCTTCGGCGTGCGGGTGCCGGAGCCGAGCTGCAGCGCCACGTAGCCGTTCTTGTCCTTGGTGCGATGGCCGACGACCTGGCAATTGGCGAGCCGCAGCACCGTCACCGGCACATGCTCGCCGCCGTCCGTAAAGACGCGGGTCATCCCGACCTTCTGTGCGATCACCCCGGAACGCATCGGCGTGTTCCTTCCTTCCGCTCCGGCCTAGAGCTTGATCTCGACGTCGACACCGGCGGCGAGATCGAGCTTCATCAGCGCGTCCACCGTCTGCGGCGTCGGATCGACGATGTCGAGCAGGCGCTTGTGCGTGCGCATCTCGAACTGCTCGCGGCTTTTCTTGTCGATGTGCGGCGACCGGTTGACCGTGAATTTCTCGATCCTGGTCGGCAGCGGGATCGGGCCGCGCACCTGCGCGCCGGTGCGCTTGGCGGTCGCCACGATCTCGCGCGTCGACGCATCGAGGATGCGGTGATCGAACGCCTTGAGCCGGATCCGGATATTCTGGCCGTTCATAGACTGTGCTCCAAGGCAAGGGCCGCGGCGAACCGCGGCCCATTGCGCAACCTCACTCGATGATGCTCGCCACCACGCCGGCGCCGACGGTGCGGCCGCCCTCGCGGATGGCGAAGCGAAGCTTCTCCTCCATGGCGATCGGCACGATCAGCGTCACCTCCATGGCGATGTTGTCGCCCGGCATCACCATCTCGGTGCCCTCCGGCAAGGTCACCACCCCGGTCACGTCGGTGGTGCGGAAGTAGAACTGCGGACGGTAGTTGGTGAAGAACGGCGTGTGCCGGCCGCCCTCCTCCTTGGTCAGGATATAGGCCTCGGCCTTGAACTTGGTGTGCGGCTTGACCGAGCCGGGCTTGCACAATACCTGCCCGCGCTCGACCTCCTCGCGCTTGGTGCCGCGCAGCAGGCAGCCGACGTTGTCGCCCGCCTCGCCCTGGTCGAGCAGCTTGCGGAACATCTCGACGCCGGTGACCACCGTCTTCTGCGTCGGCCTGATGCCCGACGATCTCGACTTCCTCGCCGACCTTGATCACGCCGCGCTCGATGCGCCCCGTGCACACGGTGCCGCGGCCCGAGATCGAGAACACGTCCTCGACCGGCATCAGGAACGGCTGGTCCTTCGGACGCTCCGGCTGCGGGATGTACTCGTCCACCGCCTTCATCAGCTCGTAGATCGACTCCTTGCCGAGCTTGGGCTCCTTGTCCTCCAGCGCCATCAGCGCCGAGCCCTTGACCACCGGGATCTTGTCGCCGGGGAAATTGTACTTCGAGAGCAGCTCCCGCACCTCGAGCTCGACCAGCTCGAGCAGCTCGGGATCGTCCACCATGTCGACCTTGTTGAGATAGACGACCAGCGCCGGCACGCCGACCTGGCGGGCGAGCAGGATGTGCTCGCGGGTCTGCGGCATCGGGCCGTCGGCGGCGCTCACCACCAGGATCGCGCCGTCCATCTGGGCGGCGCCGGTGATCATGTTCTTGACGTAGTCGGCATGGCCCGGGCAGTCGACATGGGCGTAATGGCGCTTGTCGGTCTGGTACTCCACGTGCGCGGTCGCGATCGTGATGCCGCGCGCCTTCTCCTCCGGCGCCTTGTCGATCTGGTCATAGGCGGTGTAGGTCGCCTGACCCTTCTCGGCCAGGACCTTGGTGATCGCCGCGGTCAACGACGTCTTGCCGTGGTCGACATGCCCGATCGTGCCGACATTGCAGTGCGGCTTGGTGCGCGCAAACTTCTCTTTGGCCATGGGACTCTCCGTTACGTCCTCTGGTGAGGTCCAGCTTTGGTCAGGCGAACTTCGCCTGGATTTCTTCGGCGACCGCCCGCGGCACTTCCGCGTAGTGGTCGAATTGCATGGTGAAGGTGGCGCGCCCCTGCGACATGGAGCGCAGGTTGCTCACGTAGCCGAACATGTTGGCGAGCGGCACCATCGCGTTGACCACGTTGGCGTTGCCGCGCATGTCCTGGCCCTGAATCTGCCCGCGCCGCGAATTGAGATCGCCGATGACCGAGCCCGTATAGTCCTCGGGCGTCACCACCTCGACCTTCATGATCGGCTCGAGCAGGACCGGAGCGCCTCTCTGCAGCGCCTCGCGCAGCGCCATGCGCGCCGCGATCTCGAACGCCATCGCCGACGAATCCACCTCGTGGTAGGCGCCGTCGATGAGCGATACCTTGAGATCGACGACCGGGAAGCCCGCCAGCACGCCGGAGCCGAGCACCGATTCGAGCCCCTTCTCGACCGCCGGAATGAACTCCTTCGGCACTGCGCCGCCGACGATCTCGTTCTCGAACTCGAAACCCTTGCCGGGCTCGATTTGGCTCGGCGACGATCTTGACGCGCGCGAATTGGCCGTGGCCGCCGGTCTGCTTCTTGTGGACGTAGTCGTGGGTGACCGCCCGGGTGATCTTCTCGCGATAGGCGACCTGCGGCGCGCCGATATTGGCCGCGACCTTGATAGGTGCGCTTGAGGATGTCGACCTTGATGTCGAGGTGCAGCTCGCCCATTCCCTTGAGGATGGTCTGGCCCGATTCCTGGTCGGTGCGTGACGCGGAACGAGGGGTCCTCGGCCACCAGCTTGGCGAGCGCGACGCCGAGCTTCTCCTGGTCGGCCTTCGACTTCGGCTCGATGGCGATCTCGATGACCGGATCGGGGAATTCCATCTTCTCCAGGATCACCGGCTTGAGCGGATCGCACAGCGTGTCGCCGGTGCGCACCTCCTTGAGGCCCGCCAGCGCGACGATGTCGCCCGCATAGGCTTCCTTGATGTCCTCGCGATTGTTCGCGTGCATCAGCAGCATGCGGCCGATCCGTTCCTTGCGATCCTTGGTCGAGTTGATCACGCCGGTGCCGCTCGACATCGTGCCGGAATAGATGCGGCAGAAGGTGATGGTGCCGACGTACGTATCGTCCATGATCTTGAAGGCGAGCCCAGCGAACGGCTCCTTGTCGTCCGGCTTGCGCACGACCTCGTTGCCCTTGGGATCGATGCCCATGATCGGCGGCACCTCGAGCGGGGACGGCAGAAAATCCACCACCGCGTCGAGCAGCGGCTGCACACCCTTGTACTTGAAGGCCGAGCCGCACAGCACCGGAAAGAACGCGCCGGTGACCACGGCCTTGCGGATCAGGCGCTTGAGCGTCGCCTCGTCGGGCTCCTTGCCCTCGAGGTAGGCCGTCATCGCGTCGTCATCGAGCTCGACCGCGGCCTCGACCAGTTTCTCGCGGTATTCCTTCGCCTGATCGGCGAGCTCGGAGGGAATGTCTATGTCGTGATACGTGGCTCCCAGGGTTTCTTCGGCACGCTCCCACACCACGCCTTTCATGCGAATGAGATCGATGACGCCCTGGAACTGCTGCTCGCTGCCGATCGGCAGCTGCAGCGCGATCGGCTTGGCGCCGAGCCGCTCGACGATGTCCTTGAGGCACTGGAAGAAGTCGGCGCCGATCTTGTCCATCTTGTTGCAGAAGACGATGCGCGGGACCTTGTACTTGTCGCCCTGCCGCCACACCGTCTCGGTCTGCGGCTCGACGCCCTGGTTGGAGTCGAGCACGCAGACCGCGCCGTCGAGCACGCGCAACGAACGCTCCACCTCGATGGTGAAGTCGACATGGCCGGGCGTGTCGATGATGTTGAGGCGCTTGTCGCGCCAGAACGCGGTGGTCGCGGCCGACGTGATGGTGATGCCGCGCTCCTGCTCCTGCTCCATGAAATCCATGGTCGCGGCGCCGTCGTGCACCTCGCCCATCTTGTGGCTCTTGCCGGTGTAGAAGAGGATCCGCTCGGTCGTCGTGGTCTTGCCGGCATCGATGTGGGCCATGATGCCGAAATTGCGGTAGTCCTCGATCGGGTGGGTGCGGGGCATGGGATTGTCCTTGCTCTCTTCCTTCGCCCTCACCAGCGGTAGTGCGAGAATGCCCGGTTGGCTTCCGCCATGCGGTGCGTGTCCTCGCGTTTCTTGACGGCGTTTCCCCGGCTGTTGGATGCGTCGAGCAGCTCGGCCGAGAGCCGCTCCGTCATCGTCTTTTCGTTGCGATCGCGCGCCGCCGAGATGATCCAGCGGATGCCGAGCGCCTGCCGGCGGGTGGTGCGCACCTCGACCGGCACCTGGTAGGTGGCGCCGCCGACGCGCCGCGAACGCACCTCGATCGTCGGCATGACATTGTCGAGCGCCTGCTCGAACACCGAGACCGGGTTCTGCTTGGTCTTGCCTTCGATGATGTCGAGCGCACCGTAGACGATGTTCTCGGCCACCGACTTCTTGCCGGCATGCATGATCGAGTTCATGAACTTCGAGATCACCAGGTTCCCGTATTTGGGGTCGGGGTTGATCTCGCGCTTATCGGCACTGTGACGGCGGGACATCGCTCTTCTCTATGTTCTCTCGACAGCCTCGGTTGGTCTCTCGGGTTCCCCGGGTCTCGCTCGGATCAGTCCGGGGTCGCCCGGGGATCTCCGCAAAACGACCCAATTACTTGGGTCGTTTTGCTCCGTACTTCGATCGGCGCTGCTTGCGGTTCTTCACCCCTTGGGTGTCGAGCACGCCGCGCAGGATGTGGTAGCGCACGCCGGGCAGGTCCTTGACGCGACCGCCGCGGATCATCACCACCGAGTGCTCCTGCAGATTGTGGCCCTCGCCCGGGATGTAGCCGATCACCTCGAAACCGTTGGTGAGGCGCACCTTGGCGACCTTGCGCAGCGCCGAGTTCGGCTTCTTCGGCGTCGTGGTGTAGACGCGCGTGCACACGCCGCGCTTCTGCGGGCTCTGCTGCAGCGCCGGCACCTTCTTCTTGGCGTGCTGCGTGACCCGTGGCTTGCGGATCAGCTGGTTGATGGTCGGCATTGTTTCGCCTTCAATCCTTTTGCCCAACGCGCAAAACGGAGGAGCGCCATCCCGCTCCCGGTGCGTTCGGCGCTCACCCGTTGACAGAGGACCGCGCCGCGAAGGCGAAGCGGTCATGCACTTCTCATCTGACAGTCGTCAGAGGCAGCGTTTGAGCTTCATTCCTCGAGGCTGGTGCCCCGGCCGCAGCCGAGAGAGATCGAACGATCTCAATGGTTTAGCGGGTTTCGGGGACGCCGTTCCGAGCAAGCGAAGCTCACCGCCTGCCGAAAAGTGGGCGGTATGTATCGGCGGGTGGGGGCGAAGTCAAGGCGCAACTGGCCGGAAAATCGAGGCTTTTGGCTATTCGACGCCGTCCCAGGATTGCCGTTCGGGAACGCCGCAGAGCCTTCGCGCCCGTTCACTTGCGCTCGAGCAGCGCCGCGATCGCCTTGACTTGGTTGCGCGCGTAGACCGGCAGTCCGGCGCTGATCGATTTGCCGCTATTGAACGAGCTCTTGCCCGCCAGAACCTGCGAGGGCACCAGATTCCGCAGCACCGGGACGTTGGCGTAATCCTTCTTCTTGGTCAGGGTGGCGGACTCGATCGCCAACGTCATGTACACGCTGGCAATGGTCTGGTTGGGGTCGCCCGGGTGCCGCTGGAACACCGCCAAGAGCTTGCCGAACTGCATCATCTGATTGACGTAGATAGATGTTCTGCTCGAGCGCGCCAGCCGGGGGCGTATCGAGCCCGGTGAGCGACGCAAGGCCCATCTCGGTGACCTCCGCCGGCGAACGCAGCGTGAGCTCGCTCTCGAATTCGAGATAGTCGGCGATCTTCTTCTTGTCGCTCTCGCGCAGCTTGTTGGCGATCTGGATGCCGAGCGGCAGCTTGCCTTCGAGCTGGTAGCGCGAATGGATGCAGATCGCGATCGGGCGGGCTTCGCACCAGCGCCGCAGCGGGTGCTGATTGTGCACCGCGCGCGGGTCCTTCGGCGAGATCGCCTCCGCGGAGGTGATCAGGCGGTGCTTGATCGCCGGATCCATGCGCTCGACGAACGAAAGCGCCACGAAGCTCGCGAGGTTGAGCGCGTCGGGCGCACGCGCGAGCGCAAATCGCGCCTGCCCCACATACATGTGGAGCTTCTCCTTGACGCGCTTGCGCACCCCGTCGACGGTGATCTCGACGTCGGCTCGACATAGCTCGGATAGGGGCTGAGGAACTGCTTTTGGACCGGCGTCGCCTGCACCCAGTCCTCGAAGCTGATCAGTCCCGCGTCGGGATCGATCAATTCGTCGCCCGGTCGGTCGATGAACGCGATCGTCTTCGGCTTGAGCTGGTCGACGGCGAGCCCGGCAGCCGAGGTCGCCTCCTCGATCCGGAACTCCTGCGCCTGGACCTGCGTGGCGGAGACTTGGGCGGCAAAACTCCCGGCCATTGTCGCCAGGCCCACAAGCACGGCGACCGAGCTAAGGCTGCGCATGTGGGTGTCTTTCGCTAGTATGGGCGGTGGCCCCAGATATAGCCCGGATCGAACCGCCGCTGTGGCTGCGGCGGCGGCTGCTGTGGTCGGACCTCGCGTCCATACACATCACGTCCGGGTTGCGGCTGGGCCCGCGGATCGCGCCCGTACTGCGGCTGTCCATACTGATACCGGCCCGAATCGCGCGGTGCCTGAATATAGCGTCCCTGACCGTCCTGATAGTAGCCATTGTTGCGGCGCGGATCGTAATAGCCCGGCTGCTGCGACTGGAACGGCGCGAAGAAGGGGAACGGGTTCGGCGCCACGTCGTAGCGCGGGTCGCGATAGATATAGGCGCTTTCGCGCGACACCAGCTGATATTGGGTGTCGAGCACCCTGCCGGTCCGATCGATGCGGAAGCATTCGGTGAACGGCCTTACGGCGGGCTGCTGTTGCTGCGGCCAGCCGAACTGCTGCTGTTGCGGTTGCTGCTGCGCTTCGCCCGATTCGAGGTCGATCGATCGGCACGACAGCTGGCGCTTCGCTTCGGGCGACGGCGGCGCAAGCGCAGTCCTGGCGGCAGCGTGCGCCCACACCGCCTGCATGATCGGCTCGAAGATCGGCACCGCGGTGTGGCCGCCGGTGGCGCCGCCGCCGAGCGTGCGCCGCTTGCCGTCGGCGTTGTCGTAGCCGACCCAGACCGCCACCGTCACGTCGTTGGTGAAGCCGACGAACCAGGCGTCGTTCTCGTTGTCGGAGGTGCCGGTCTTGCCGGCGACGAACGGCGAGAGGCCGCCGATCGAGCGTGCCGTGCCGCGCGCCAGCACGCCTTGCAGCATGGTCTTGAGCTGGTAGAAGGCGGCGCGGTCGACCGAGCCGATCGCGACCGCCGATTTCGGATCGTGGCGATAGACGACGAGGCCGTCGCGCTCGACGCTGTCGATGACGTGCGGCGAAGGCCGCACGCCTTCATTGGCGATCGCGGCGTAAAAGGCCGCCAGATCGATCGGGCGGACCGGCTGCGCGCCGAGCACGAACGGGTAATAGCGCACGCAGTCGCGGTAGATCTGGGCCTCCATGGCCAGCGCGCAAAGGCGATCGAGGCTCGCCTCCGGGCTGCTCTCGATGCCGCCGTCGAGCAGGTGCACGGTCGCCAGGTTGCGCGAATTCTCCAGCGCGCGGCGCAAGGTCAGCACCCCGCCCCCGCCGCCGTCGTAGTTCTTCGGGGTCCAATAGTCCTGCTCGCGGATGCGGCTGCCGGCGCCGATCGGCGGCAGCGTGATCGGATCATCGCTCACCAGCGTGTTGGGCTGCAGGCCGCTGCGCAGCGCCGCCAGATAGCTCAACGGCTTGATCGCCGAGCCGGGCTGTCGCTGCGCCTGGGTGGCGCGGTTGAGCTGGCTCAGCGGATAGGAAAAGCCGCCGCTCATGGCGAGGATGCGGCCGGTCTTGTTCTCCAGGACCACCACCATTCCCTGCACCACCGGCCGCACCCGCAGCTCGGCGCGCGCCGCCGTCTTGTTCTTGCCCTCGCTCACGCGCACGAAAACCACGTCATGCAGGGCGAGCTTGCGTTGCGCGGTGGCGTTGTCGACCGAGATCGGCAGGATGCGGCCGTCGGCCAGGCCGACGCGCCAAGTCTCGCCCTTCTTGCCGGGCTTCTCCAGCAGCACGGCCGGCGTCCAGTGCACGTCATAGAGCGGCAGCCGTGCCTTGCGCAGCGCCTGCTGCCAGGGCGGCCCCTTGTCCGATGCTTTTCGCTCGGCTTCGATGCGCCGGATGGCGGCGGCGAGATTGGCCTCGGGAGCCCTGAACGAAAGGCGGCCGGCGCTGCGCTCGTAGCGCCATAGCCCCTCCTGCAGCGTCGACTCGACCGCCCGCTGCAATTGCGGATTGATGGTGGAGCGGACCGTATAGGAATGGGCGGTGATGGCTTCGATCCCAGCCACCGCTCTCGCTTCGCGCGCGACCTGGTCGACGAAATGGAAGCCGATGTCCCGGCGCGGCCTTTCGTAGGCGATGAGCGTCGGCAACGCCGGCAATCCCTTGCCGGCCTGCTCGGAGCCGATCACCCCGTCTTCCTGCAGCCGGCTCAGCACGTAGGCGAGCCGCTCCTGCGTGCGTCCCGGATGCCGGTCGGGACTGTAATAATTCGGGCCTTTGGTCAGTCCTGCGAGCAGCGCGCCTTCCTCGAGCGTCAGCGTCTTGGCGGTCTTGCCGAAATAGCTGCGCGCCGCCAGCTCGATGCCCCATGAGCTGCGGCCGAGATAGACGAAGTTCAGATAGAGCTCGAGGATATCCTGCTTGCTCAGCGCGCCCTCGAGCCTGGTCGCCACGATCATCTCGCGGATCTTGCGCTCATAGCTCAGATCCTCGCCCACCAGCAGGTTCTTCACCACCTGCTGGGTGATGGTGGAGCCGCCTTGCGGTCGCCCGGACTGCGCAAGATTGCCGATGAAGGCACGGATCAGTCCGCGCTCGTCGATGCCCTTGTGCTGGAAGAAGCGCTTGTCCTCGGCGGCGATGAACGCCTTCTGCACTTGCTCGGGGATGTCGGCGAGCGGGACCCACACGCGGCGCTGGTTCTCCTCGAACACTTCCGCGAACCGCTGGCCTCTGCCGTCCAGCACGATGCTGGCGCCCGGCAGCTTGAGCCCGCGGAGCTTGTTGTGGTCCGGCAGGTCGGCGGCCGCCTTGTTGTAGAAATCGATCACGTCGCCGAGATCGACCGCCGGCTTGGGCACCTGCTCCTTCTTGCAGAACTCCCGATAGGCAGTGTGGAGGTCGCCAAAGTTCAGCCCCCGGAACGCCTTGACGTCGCTGGTGAGCGCCTGGGGATCGTCGAGCGCCGTGGCGATGAGCTCGTCGAGGTTGATGTCCTCGATGTCGAAGGCCTTGCGCATATGGGTGCAGCCGGCCTGCAGCAGCTGGGCGACCTGCTGCTGGTCCTGCGCGCGGTCGAACTTGGTCTTGACCGCATCCGGCGCGGTCGCGACCTGACTGAGCGCCAGCGCGGTCGCGAACATCTTGACGAGAAGGGTTTCCATCTGGCGGCGCGGATGCTCAAGCCCGAGGCGGCATCCGCCTCTCCCCGTTAAGTCACCGCTACAAAATGGCTTTTCAGCGGTTCGGTTCCTGGTACGACGAAATATAGTTCGTGGTTTCCGTGCACTGTGACGCGCCGGCCACATTCGATTCGACGGCGATCATACGAAAACCCTGAGCGAGGGAAAATATCTTATTGAAAAGCCGTCAGTATTCGCCTCCGCAGCGGGCATCGCCGGCCGCCGGCCGCATGTCAATCAGGCGGCCCGAGCATGAAAAACCTGGGGCCGCTCTTGAGGCAGTTTCTGCTCGCAACCGAGCTTGTGACGGCACGACAAATCTCATGTGCCGCCTTTCGGTCTTACGAAGCAAAGCACCGTACCCGCCGCCATGAACAGGTAGGGTTGCCCATCGGGCGCATGATCCTGCACGATCTTCTCTGGAGGAATTGGAATCCACTGCTCGGTGATCCAAGCGTACCATCGGTCGTCGGGGTACTTGTCGTCACCGCCTTCAACCTTGAACTTCGTCTTGACGACGTCCCCTGCTCCGCAACACGAGCGTGATCTCGGATCACGGTACGGGTGCTTGTCGTTGTCCGGACGTTCGAGCTTCTGAAACCACTGTTTGTTGGGCCCGTCGGGCCATTCCCCTCCCGCTCGACCTTGTCCCGGCGCTGCCATGAGCAGCACCGCAAGAATTCCGGCTGCGCACACTCCTGTTCCGAGATGCATGTTTCGGACCCCGCGTTGAACCTTGAGCCGGGGTGATGCAAGGGTCGTACCGAAATCTCTCGGGCCCGTTTGCGAGCCCCCGAAAGCAAATGGGCTGCCCTGAAGGGCAGCCCATTTTCCTATTCCGATCAGTCGCTTGAGATGGACTTGCGGCTATTCCGCTGCGGGCAACTGCGCCGGCTGCTCGGCGGCCTTCTCGGCAGCCGCCTTGGCGGCGGCGGCTTCCTTCTCGCGCTCCTCGAGGATGAGCGCGTCGCGCTTGCCGGCCACCTCGCGCAAGCCGTTCATCATGGCACCGGTTCCGGCCGGGATCAGGCGGCCGACGATGACGTTCTCCTTGAGGCCTTCGAGCGTGTCGACCTTGCCGTTGACGGCGGCCTCGGTGAGCACGCGCGTGGTCTCCTGGAACGACGCCGCCGAGATGAACGAGCGCGTCTGCAGCGAGGCCTTGGTGATGCCGAGCAGCACCGGGTGTCCGGCCGCCGGCTTCTTGCCCTCTTGCACGATCCTGGCGTTGATCTCGTCCATCTCGATCTTGTCGATCTGCTCGCCCTGGATCAGGTCGGTCTCGCCGGCATCGTCGATCTCGACCTTCTGCAGCATCTGGCGGACGATCACCTCGATATGCTTGTCGTTGATCGCGACGCCCTGCAGCCGGTAGACGTCCTGGATTTCGTTGACCAGGTAGTTGGCGAGCTCCTCGACGCCCTTGATCGCCAGGATGTCGTGCGGCGCCGGGTTGCCTTCGACGATGAAATCGCCCTTCTCGACCACGTCGCCGTCCTGCAGGTGGATGTGCTTGCCCTTCGGGATCAGATACTCCTTGGGCTCCTCGTCCTTGACGGCGGACTCGATGATGACGCGGCGCTTGTTCTTGTAGTCCTTGCCGAAGCGGATGGTGCCGGAGATTTCCGCGATGATGGCGGCCTCCTTCGGCCGCCGCGCCTCGAACAGCTCCGCCACCCGCGGCAGACCGCCGGTGATGTCGCGGGTCTTGGCGCTCTCGGTCGGAATGCGGGCGATGACGTCGCCCGCCTTCATGTGCGCTCCCGGATCGACCGAGATGATGGCGTCGACGGCGAGCTGGTAGCGCGCCTCGCCGCCGCGGGCGAGCTTGAGGATCTTGCCCTGCTTGTCCTTGATCACCATGGCCGGACGCAGGTCCACTCCACGCGTGGTGCGCCAGTCGGTGACCACGCGCTTGGCAATGCCGGTCGACTCGTCGAGCGTCTCCGACATCGACTGGCCCTCGACCAGGTCCTCGAAGCCGATCGTGCCCTCGACCTCGGTGAGGATCGGCCGCGTGTAGGGATCCCATTCGGCGATGCGCTGGCCGCGCTTGATCTTGTCGCCGTCGTCGATCAGCACCCGGGCCCCGTACTGGATACGGTGCATGGCCCGCTCGGTCCCATCGGGATCGAGCACCGCAACCACCATGTTGCGGACCATGGCCACGTTCTGGCCGTCGGAGTTCTTCACGATGTTCTTGTTCTTGATCTTGATCTTGCCGTCGAAGTTCGACTCGATGAACGACTGCTCCGAGATCTGGGCGGCGCCGCCGATGTGGAACGTGCGCATGGTGAGCTGGGTACCCGGCTCGCCGATCGACTGCGCGGCGATGACGCCCACCGCCTCGCCCATGTTGACGGGCGTGCCGCGGGCGAGATCGCGCCCGTAGCAGCTGCCGCAACAGCCGTTGACGGTCTCGCAGGTGAGCACCGAACGGATGCGCAGCTCCTGCACGCCCGCGGTGACGATCGCCTCGACCTCCGGCTCCTCGAGCAGCGTCCCCTTCTTGACGACCACCTTGTGCGATGACGGATCGCGCACATCCTCGGCCGTGGTGCGGCCCAGGATGCGGCTTGCCAGCGAGGCCACCACGGTGCCGGCGTCGATGATGGCCCGCACCTTGATGCCCGCCGAGGTGCCGCAGTCCACCTCGGTGATGATGCAGTCCTGCGCCACGTCGACCAGCCGGCGCGTGAGATAGCCGGAGTTCGCGGTCTTGAGCGCGGTGTCGGCGAGACCCTTGCGGGCGCCGTGCGTCGAGTTGAAGTACTCGAGCACCGAGAGCCCTTCCTTGAAGTTCGAGATGATCGGGGTCTCGATGATCTCGCCCGAGGGCTTGGCCATCAGGCCGCGCATGCCGGCGAGCTGGCGCATCTGCGCGGGCGAGCCGCGCGCGCCGGAATGCGCCATCATGTAGATCGAGTTGACCTGCGCCTCGCGGCCGCCGTCGATGCGCTCCACCGAGGAGATCTGACGCATCATCTCGTCGGCGATCTGCTCGGTGCACTTCGACCAGGCGTCGACCACCTTGTTGTACTTCTCGCCCTGGGTGATCAGGCCGTCGTTGTATTGCTGCTCGAATTCCTTGGCGAGCGTGCGGGTCTGCTCGATGATCTTCCACTTCGTGCTGGGGACCACCATGTCGTCCTTGCCGAACGAGATGCCGGCCTTGAAGGCGTGGTGGAAGCCGAGCGCCATGATCCGGTCGCAGAAGATCACCGTCTCCTTCTGCCCGCAGTGGCGGTAGACCTGGTCGATCATGTTGGAGATTTCCCGCTTGGTCATCAGCTTGTTGACGACGTCGTAGGGAACCTTCGTGCTCTTGGGCAGCACCTGGCCGAGCATCACGCGGCCGGGCGTCGTGTCGAACCACCGGCGCACCGTCTTGCCCTTGTCGTCCAAGCCGATCCAGCGGTACCTGATCTTGGTGTGCAGATCGATGACCTTCTCGTGCAGCGCGTGCTCGATCTCGGCCATGTCGCCGAACACCTTCGCGTGCTTCTGGCGCGGATCCTCGCGCATGATCGAGAGGTAGTAGAGGCCGAGCACGATGTCCTGCGACGGCACGATGATCGGCGAGCCGTTGGCCGGATGCAGGATGTTGTTCGTGCTCATCATCAGCACGCGCGCCTCGAGCTGCGCCTCGAGCGACAGCGGCACGTGCACGGCCATCTGGTCGCCGTCGAAGTCGGCGTTGAAGGCCGCGCAGACCAGCGGATGCAGCTGGATCGCCTTGCCCTCGATCAGCACCGGCTCGAACGCCTGGATGCCGAGGCGATGCAGCGTCGGCGCGCGGTTGAGCAGCACCGGGTGCTCGCGAATGACCTCGTCGAGGATGTCCCAGACCTCGGGCTTCTCCTTCTCGACCAGCTTCTTCGCCTGCTTGACGGTGGTCGACAGGCCCTTGGCGTCGAGCCGCGAATAGATGAACGGCTTGAACAGCTCGAGCGCCATCTTCTTCGGCAGCCCGCACTGGTGCAGCTTGAGCTCGGGACCGACCACGATCACCGAGCGGCCGGAATAGTCCACGCGCTTGCCGAGCAGGTTCTGCCGGAAGCGGCCCTGCTTGCCCTTGAGCATGTCGGCGAGCGACTTCAGCGGCCGCTTGTTGGCGCCGGTGATGACGCGGCCGCGACGGCCGTTGTCGAACAGCGCGTCGACCGCCTCCTGCAGCATCCGCTTCTCGTTGCGGATGATGATATCCGGGGCACGCAGCTCGATGAGCCGCTTCAGGCGGTTGTTGCGGTTGATGACGCGCCGATAGAGATCGTTGAGGTCGGAGGTGGCGAAGCGCCCGCCGTCGAGCGGCACCAGCGGCCGCAGGTCCGGCGGGATCACCGGCACCTGGGTCAGGATCATCCATTCCGGCTTGTTGCCGGACTGCTGGAACGCCTCGACGATCTTGAGCCGCTTGGCGAGCTTCTTCTTCTTGGCGTCGGAGTCCGAGCCGGCGATCTCGGCGCGCAGATCGGCCTGCATCTTGTCGAGGTCGAGCGCCTTGAGCATCTCGCGGATCGCTTCCGCGCCGATCATGGCGGTGAAGCTGTCGGCGCCGAACTGCTCCTGCGCCTTGAGATACTCGTCCTCGCTCAGCAGCTGCCGGTCCTCGAGCGGGGTCAGGCCGGGCTCGAGCACGACGTAGTATTCGAAATAGAGGATGCGCTCGAGGTCCTTGAGCGTCATGTCGAGCAGAAGCCCGATGCGCGACGGCAGCGACTTCAGGAACCAGATGTGGGCGACCGGCGCCGCCAGCTCGATATGGCCCATGCGCTCGCGCCGCACGCGCGACAGCGTGACCTCGACCGAGCACTTCTCGCAGATGATGCCCTTGTACTTCATGCGCTTGTACTTGCCGCACAAGCACTCGTAATCCTTGATCGGCCCGAAGATGCGCGCGCAGAACAGACCGTCGCGCTCGGGCTTGAAGGTGCGGTAGTTGATGGTCTCCGGCTTCTTGATCTCGCCGTAGGACCACGACAGAATCTTTTCCGGGCTCGCGATCGAGATGCGGATCTGGTCGAAGACCTGAGCCGGCACCTGCGGGCTGAAAAGATTCATGATTTCTTGATTCATCACCGTCTCCTCGTCAGGGAACCGCCGAGCGGCTCCCGAGGGTCGTTAAATTGTAGAGCGGAGCGGCGCGCCGGCCGCTCCGTCGTCGATCACTCCGTCGTCGATCACTCGGCGGCCTCGGCCGCGTCACCGCCCGGGCCTTGCCGCCCCTGCTTGGAATTGTGCAGGTCGACGTTGAGGCTGAGCGAACGCATCTCCTTCACCAGCACGTTGAAGCTTTCGGGGATGCCCGCCTCGAACGTGTCGTCGCCGCGCACGATCGCCTCGTAGACCTTGGTGCGGCCGGCGACGTCGTCCGACTTGACGGTCAGCATCTCCTGCAGCGTGTAGGCCGCGCCATAAGCCTCGAGCGCCCACACCTCCATCTCGCCGAAGCGCTGGCCGCCGAACTGCGCCTTGCCGCCCAGCGGCTGCTGGGTGACCAGGCTGTAGGGGCCGATCGAGCGGGCGTGGATCTTGTCGTCGACCAGGTGATGGAGCTTGAGCATGTAGATGTAGCCCACCGTCACCTTGCGATCGAACGACTCGCCGGTGCGACCGTCGAACAGCGTCACCTGACCGGAATGGTCGAGGCCGGCGAGATCGAGCATGTGCTCGATGTCGGCCTCCTTGGCGCCGTCGAACACCGGCGTCGCGATCGGCACGCCGTGGCGCAGATTGTTGCCGAGCTCGACCAGGTCCTTCTCGCCCAGCGACTTGATGGTCTCGTCGTCGCCGTAGATCTTCTTCAGGATGTCCTTGAGCGGCCTGGTGTCGTGCTTGGCGTTGTAGAGGTCGACCGCCTGACCGATCCGGAGCCCGAGCCCGGCGCAAGCCCAGCCCAGATGGGTCTCCAGGATCTGCCCGACATTCATGCGGCTCGGAACGCCCAGCGGATTGAGCACGATGTCGACCTGCGTGCCGTCCTCGAGGAACGGCATGTCCTCGACCGGCACGATCCTCGACACCACGCCCTTGTTGCCGTGGCGGCCGGCCATCTTGTCGCCGGGCTGGATCTTGCGCTTCACCGCGACGAAGACCTTGACCATCTTCATCACGCCGGGCGGCAGCTCGTCGCCGCGCTGCAGCTTCTCGACCTTGTCGAGGAAGCGCTGCTCGAGGCCCTTCTTCGACTCGTCGTACTGCTTGCGGATGGCCTCGATCTCGGCCATCAGCTTGTCGTTCGGCGAGGCGAACTGCCACCATTGCGAGCGCGGATACTCCTCGAGCACCGCGCGGGTGATCTTGGAATCCTTCTTGAAGCCCTTGGGACCGGCGATGCCCTGGCGGCCTTCCAGCATCTCGGCCAAGCGGCCGTAGACGTTGCGGTCGAGGATCGCCTGCTCGTCGTCGCGGTCCTTGGCGAGCCGCTCGATCTCCTCGCGCTCGATCGCGAGCGCGCGCTCGTCCTTCTCGACGCCGTGGCGGTTGAACACGCGCACCTCGACGACGGTGCCCTGCACGCCGGGCGGCACCCGCAACGAGGTGTCGCGCACGTCGGAGGCCTTCTCGCCGAAGATGGCGCGCAGCAGCTTCTCCTCCGGCGTCATCGGGCTCTCGCCCTTCGGCGTGATCTTGCCGCACAGGATGTCGCCGGCGCGCACCTCGGCGCCGATATAGACGATGCCGGCCTCGTCGAGGTTCTTGAGCGCCTCTTCCGACACGTTCGGGATGTCGCGGGTGATCTCTTCCGGCCCGAGCTTGGTGTCGCGCGCCATCACCTCGAATTCCTCGATGTGGATCGAGGAGAAGACGTCGTCCTTGACGATGCGCTCGGAGAGCAGGATCGAGTCCTCGAAGTTGTAGCCGTTCCACGGCATGAAGGCGACCAGCACGTTGCGTCCGAGCGCGAGC
The DNA here is from genome assembly GCA_963708765.1 of uncultured Alphaproteobacteria bacterium. Classification (GTDB taxonomy): domain Bacteria; phylum Pseudomonadota; class Alphaproteobacteria; order Rhizobiales; family Xanthobacteraceae; genus VAZQ01. The sequence continues at coordinate 201,700 of CAVPTV010000026.1, forward strand.
TCGCCGAGCTCGGTCGAGGGACCGTCGGCGATGATGTCGCCCTTCTTGACCTGATCGCCGACCTTCACCAGCGGACGCTGGTTGATGCAGGTGTTCTGGTTCGAGCGCTGGAACTTCATCAGCCGATAGATGTCGACGCCCGGCTTGGTCGGGTCGGCTTCCTCGGTCGCCCGCACCACGATACGGGTGGCGTCGACCTGATCGACGACGCCGGTCCGCCGCGCGGCGATCGAGGCGCCGCTATCGCGCGCCACCACGCCCTCCATGCCGGTGCCGACGAACGGCGCCTCGGCGCGCACCAGCGGCACCGCCTGACGCTGCATGTTGGAGCCCATGAGCGCGCGGTTGGCGTCGTCGTTCTCCAGGAACGGAATGAGCGCGGCCGCGACCGACACGAGCTGCTTCGGCGACACGTCCATGAAATCGACCTTGTCGGGCGCGATCATCTGCACGTCGCCGGCGTGCCGGCACACGATCAGGTCCTCGGTGAAGCGTCCGCGGTTGTCGATCGGCGCGTTGGCCTGGGCGACCGTGTAGCGCCCCTCCTCCATGGCCGAGAGATAGATCACCTCGTCGGTGACGCGGCCGTCCTTGACCTTGCGATAGGGCGTCTCGACGAAGCCGTACTTGTTCACCCGCGCATAGGTCGCGAGCGAGTTGATCAGGCCGATATTCGGACCTTCCGGGGTCTCGATCGGGCAGATGCGGCCGTAATGGGTCGGGTGCACGTCGCGCACCTCGAAGCCGGCGCGCTCGCGCGTGAGACCGCCCGGCCCGAGCGCCGAGAGCCGCCGCTTGTGCGTGATCTCGGACAGCGGGTTGGTCTGGTCCATGAACTGCGAGAGCTGCGAGGAGCCGAAGAACTCGCGCACCGCCGCCGCCGCCGGCTTGGCGTTGATCAGGTCCTGCGGCATCACGGTGTCGATATCGACCGACGACATCCGCTCCTTGATCGCACGCTCCATGCGCAGGAGGCCGATGCGGTACTGGTTCTCCATCAGTTCGCCGACCGAGCGCACCCGGCGGTTGCCGAGATGGTCGATGTCGTCGATCTCGCCCTTGCCGTCGCGCAGGTCGACCAGCGTGCGAATGACCGCGATGATGTCTTCCTTGCGCAGCACCCGCATGGTGTCGGGCGCGTCGAGGTCGAGCCGCATGTTCATCTTCACGCGGCCGACGGCGGAGAGATCGTAGCGCTCCGGATCGAAGAACAGCGAGTTGAACATCGACTGCGCGGTGTCGAGCGTCGGCGGCTCGCCCGGACGCATCACGCGGTAGATATCGAACAGCGCGTCCTCGCGCGTCATGTTCTTGTCGACCGTGAGCGTGTTGCGGATATAGGCGCCGACGTTGACGTGGTCGATGTCGAGGACCGGCAGCTCCTTGTAGCCGGCCTCGTTGAGCGCCTTGAGCGTCTTCTCGGTGATCTCCTCGCCGGCCTCGGCGTAGATTTCGCCGGTCTTCGGGTTGACCAGGTCCTCGCCGATATAGTGACCGACCAGCTCCTGGTCGGTCATGCGCAGCGCCTTGAGCCCCTTCTCGGCGAGCTGCCGGGCGGAGCGCACGGTGAGCTTCTTGCCGGCCTCGAGCACCACCTTGCCGGAATCGGCGTCGACCAGATCGTTGATCGCCTTGTAGCCACGGAAGCGGGTGGCATCGAACGGCACGCGCCAGCCGTCCTTTTGGCGCTTGTAGACGATCTTCCGGTAGAAGGTGTTGAGGATTTCCTCGGCGTCCATGCCGAGCGCATAGAGCAGCGACGTCACCGGAATCTTCCGGCGCCGGTCGATGCGCGCATAGACGATGTCCTTGGCGTCGAACTCGATGTCGAGCCAGGAGCCGCGATAGGGGATGATGCGCGCGGCGAACAGAAGCTTGCCGCTCGAATGGGTCTTGCCCTTGTCGTGGTCGAAGAACACGCCGGGCGAGCGGTGCATCTGCGAGACGATCACCCGCTCGGTGCCGTTGACGATGAAGGTGCCGTTGTTGGTCATGAGCGGGATGTCGCCCATGTAGACATCCTGCTCCTTGATGTCCTTGACCGACTTGGCGCCGGTTTCCTCGTCGATATCGAACACGATGAGACGCAGCGTCACCTTGAGCGGCGCCGCGTAGGTCATGCCGCGCTGGCGGCACTCGTCGACGTCGTATTTCGGCGCTTCGAACTCGTACTTGACGAATTCGAGCATCGAGGTGTTGGAAAAATCCGAGATCGGGAACACCGATTTGAACACGGCTTGCAGGCCCTCGTCGGGCCGCCCGCCGACCGGTTCCTTCACCAGCAGGAATTGGTCGTAGGACGCCTTCTGAACCTCGATGAGGTTCGGCATCTCTGCGACTTCCTGGATTTTCCCGAAAAACTTGCGAACGCGCTTGCGACCTGTAAACGTCTGCGCCATCTCGTCTCTTCTCGCTGTGTCGAACCGCCGGGCCGGGACGACTCTCCGGAAGGCCGCCATCCATCGCGACCGTCAGGACAGGCGTCGAGGCCCCCTGTTTTCTATGCGATTCGGGTCAGCCCGAACCGCCTCGTTTTCCCGCCGCTAGGCCGGAGATATGGGCGATTCCGGGGGATTTCACCCCGAAATCACTGCATTGTGTTCCGTCATGCGCGGGCGGCGAGCCGCCCGTGGCGCATCGCCCGGATCGCGCTCGGCTTCGCCTCGCATCGTCCGGGGTCGCGCCGTCGAATTCGACCTTCGGCCAACGGCCTCGGCTTACTTCAGCTCAACCTTCGCGCCGACCTTCTCCAGCGTGGCCTTGACCTTCTCGGCCTCATCCTTGCTCACGCCTTCCTTGACCGGCTTGGGCGCGCCCTCGACCAGGTCCTTGGCCTCCTTGAGACCGAGCCCGGTGAGCGCACGGACTTCCTTGATCACCTCGATCTTCTTGTCGCCGATGGCGGCCAGCACGACCGTGAACTCGGTCTTCTCCTCGGCCGGAGCGGCAGCCGCACCCGGAGCGGCAGCGACGGCGACCGCCGCCGCGGCGGAGACGCCCCACTTCTCTTCCAGCATCTTGGCGAGGTCGGCCGCTTCCAGCACGGTCAGGGTGGACAGCTCGTCGACGATTTTCTGCAGATCAGCCATTGGTTTCACGTCCTTAAGGGGTTCGAACCAGTCGAGATTGCTTCAGCGTGTCACGCCGCTTCGCTCTTCTTGGCGTAGGCCTGGACCACGCGGGCGACCTTGGCGGCCGGCGCATTGACGACCTGCGCGATCTTGGTCGCCGGCGCCTGAATCAGGCCGACGATCTTGGCGCGCAGCTCGTCGAGCGACGGCAGCGCAGCGAGCGCCTTGACGCCGTTCGGGTCGAGCGCGGTCTTTCCCATCGCCCCGCCGAGGATCACGAACTTGTCGTGCGCCTTGGCGAAGTCGGTGGCGACCTTGGGCGCAGCCACCGGATCGCCCGAGTAGGCGATCAGGGTCGGTCCCTTGAGCAAGGGCACGATCACGGCTGCGTCGGTGCCTTCGAGAGCGATCTTGGCGAGACGGTTCTTCGCGACCTTCACCGCCGCCCCCGCCTGCTTCATCTGCTTGCGCAGATTCTGCATCTGGGGCGACGTTGAGGCCGGAATAGTGAGCGACGACCACGACGTTGGTGTCCTTGAAGACACCGTTGAGCGTCGTGACGAGCTCCTTCTTAGTTGAAGACACCGTTGAGCGTCGCGACGAGCTCCTTCTTGGCCGCTCGATCCACTGCAAGCTCTTTCCGGTTGGCGGTCCCGTCACCATTGCGGGAAACCGCCGGTTGCGACCTGCCGTCCCGCCTGTGGCAATTCAAGCCGGGCAGGACGACGCTCCTCACATCCTGCCCCCCGGACGCGGCAACGGCCGCACCGGGTTCTCGAGGTTCGAACCGGTCGCGGGGCTTGTCACCCCAAACAAAACGGTCTTCCCCGTCTGTGCAGGCTGGTGGATTAAGCCGGGGCGAGCCCGGCGCCTGCAGTCTCGGACAGGACAGCTTCCGGAAACCTCCGGAAGCCTTTGGCGGCAAAAAGAAAACTGCGATGCACCTCGGTCCCTTTCAGATAGATCCCGCAGGACGTCCAAAAGGAAGAGGGTCCTAACCGCCATGTTTTCTGTAAGACGCGCAAGGACGCGCCGACACACCGGGCCGGCACGCCCTGGGGCACTATTTAGAGACTGGCGCGAGTTTTGCAAGCAGTTTTTGCACGCAAAATCACCAATTTTGCAGGCAAAATCACCAAAATTTCCAGGTTTTTAGGGCCACGGCCGCGAGGCTGCCTCCGCTCCTGCAGAGGTGGTAATGAATGGTCGCGCCGAAAAGGATTCAAGGGAGGAAAAATTGTCCGGCACCGTCGATCGCATTCGCACCACCCATGTCGGCAGCCTGGTGCGGCCGCCCAAGCTGGTCGAGTTCCTGCGCCAGATCGAAGGCCAGCAGCCCTACGACCAGGCGGCCTACGAGGCATGCCTGAAGGAATCGATCGAGGAGGTCGTCCGCCGCCAGGTGGAGGCCGGCATCGACATCGTCAGCGACGGCGAGTTCAGCAAGGGCCGCAACTGGGCCTTCTACGTCCACGACCGCCTCTCCGGCGTCGCCACCCGCGCGCTCACGCCCGAGGAGGCCAAGGATCCCTTGGCGTCCGCCGGCGGCGGACAGGACCGCGTGGCATTTCCCGAATTCTACGCCGAATACGACCGGGCCTCGGGCCTGGGCGCGCGGCTCGGCAAGCGCTTCGTCGTCACCGGGGCGCTCACCTACTCGGACGTCCAGGTCAAGCGCGACATCGCCAATCTCAAGGCCGCCGCCGCCAAGGCCAAGGCGCCAGGCGCGTTCCTGCCGGTGGTGGCGCCCGCGAGCGCGCTCCCGGGCGCCAAGAACGAGCACTATCCGGATGAGAGGAGCCTCCTGTTCGCGCTCGCCGATTGCCTGCGCCAGGAATACAAGGCGATCGTCGATGCCGGCCTCTACGTGCAGGTCGACGACGCCTTCCTGCCCTACATGCACGAAAAGATGGTTCCGCCGATGCCGGAGGCGCAGTATCGGGCATGGGCGCAGCTGCGCATCGACGCGCTCAATCACGCGCTCGAGGGCATCCCGCGCGAGCGCTCGCGCTATCACATCTGCTGGGGCAGCTGGAACGGGCCGCATGCCTTCGACGTCCCGCTCAAGGACATCGTCGACCTGCTGCTGCAGGTGAATGTCGGCCACTACAGCTTCGAGGCCGCCAATCCCCGCCACGAGCACGAATGGACCGTGTGGCAGAGCGCCAAGCTGCCGCCCGGAAAGGTGCTCGATCCCCGGCGTCATCAGCCACGCCACCAACATCGTCGAGCATCCGGAGCTGGTGGCGCAGCGGATCGTGCGGCTCGCCAAGATCGTCGGGCGCGAGGCGCGTCATCGGCGGCACCGATTGCGGCTTCGCCCAGAGCCCGTTTGCGCAGCGGGTCCACCCGACCATCATGTGGGCGAAGCTCAAATCGCTGGCCGATGGCGCCAAGATCGCGACGCAGGAATTGTGGGGCCGGCGCGACGCGGCATGACGATTCCAGGCGCGGTCATCGACACGCGTGGAAGGCCGATGTCAGTTGCCGCGCACGGCCCGCGAGGGGAAATGCCATGACCGACAAGCGCATGACCCACACCGCAGCATCGATCCGCGAGCGCAAGCGCGGAGCTTGCACGCCGGTCCTGGCCGGCGCCTTGCTGGTATCGCTGGTCTTGGCGGGCATCGCGTCGGCGCAGACCGACAACTATCCGTCACGGACCATCACCCTGCTCGTTCCGTTCCCGCCCGGCGGAAGCGCCGATACGGTGATCCGGCCGGTCGCGCAAAAGGTGGCCGAGCGCCTCAAGCAAACGATCGTCATCGACAACCGCGCCGGCGCCGGCGGCAACGTCGCGGCGCTGGCCACCAAGCAAGCGGCGCCCGACGGCTACACGCTGTTTCTCGCCAACATGGGCACGCTTGCGATCAACCCGAGCCTGTATTCGGACCTGCGCTTCGACCCGGTCAAAGACTTCCAGCCGATTACGCCGATCATTTCCTTCCCGCACATCCTGATCGTTCCCGCCGATAGTCCGGCGAAATCGGTCGCCGATCTCGCCGCGCTCGCGAAGTCGAAGCCGGGCGGCCTGAGCTTCGCGTCGCAGGGCATCGGGTCGGGCGGGCAAATTCTCGGCGAGATGTTCAAGGCCAGGGTCGGTGCGCCGATGGTGCACGTGCCCTATCGCGGCGCGGCTCCCGCCGTCACCGATGTGATGGGCGGCCGCGTCGATTTCCTGTTCACCTCATACATCTCCACCGGCGAGCAGGCGCAGAGCGGCAAGGTCCGCATCCTCGCCATTGCCGGAAAAAAGCGAACCGACGCGGTGCCGAGCGTGCCGACCATGGCGGAGGCGGGCTTTCCCGGCCTCGACCTCGAGCTCTGGCACGGCATGGTGGCGCCCGCGGGCACGCCGGCCCCGATCGTGAAGAAGCTCAACGACGAATTCGTCATGGCCGCGCGAAGCCCGGACATCCTGCGGATCGTCGCGCTGCAGGCGACCGACATTCTGCTCACCACGCCGGACGACTTCACCAAGCTGATCGCCGCCGACACCGAGCGGCTGGGCAAGATCATCCGCGACGCCGGCATCAGGCTCCCGTAGGCGTCAACATGCAGGGTTTCCGAGCATGATGTCGCGGTCGGGCAGCCTTGAGGAGGAACGCGATGCCCAAATACAGGAGTGAGCTACCGCAACTCAAAGGCGGCATGTTCTTGACCGACGGCGGTATCGAGACAACGCTCATCTTTCACGCAGGGTTGGAGTTGCCGTATTTTGCGGCCTTTCATCTGCTCAAGGACAAGGTCGGACGGGACGCGTTGCTCGAATATTATCGCAGCCACGCTTCGATCGCTCGCTCGCATGAGACGGGATTCATTCTGGAAAGCCCTACCTGGCGCGCAAGCTCGGACTGGGGCGCAAAGCTTGGCTATTCGCCCGCAGCGATCGCCGATGTGAACCGCCTGGCGATCGACTTGATGCGGGAGCTGCGCGAGCAATTCGAGACGCGGCACGTCCGCGATGGTCATCAGCGGTTGCGTCGGTCCGCGCGGTGACGGCTACGATCCGGGCCAAGTGATGAGCGAAGCCGAGGCGGAAGCCTACCACCGCCAGCAAATCAGCGCTTTTGGCGAGACCGACGCGGACCTCGTCACGGCCATTACGATGACCAACACGCCCGAGGCTATCGGCCTCGTCCGTGCGGCCGCCGGCGTGCGATTTGCCGGTCGTCATCGCTTTCACCGTCGAAACCGATGGCCGCTTGCCGACTGGTCAGGAGCTTGAAAGACGCCATTATCGCGGTCGACGCGGAAACTGACAATGCACCCGCCTACTACATGATCAACTGCGCACATCCGACGCACTTCGACGCGGTGCTGGCGACGAGTGAACCATGGGTCATGCGCCTGCGCGGTATCCGCGCCAATGCGTCAAGGCGGAGCCATGCCGAGCTGAACGAGGCGCCAGACCTCGACGATGGCGATCCTGTCGAGCTCGGAGCCGAGTATGCGCGATTTGCTGAGCCGGCATCCGCACATCAATGTGCTCGGAGGCTGCTGCGGCACGGACCATCGTCACATCGAGCAGATCGCCGGCGCCTGCAAGTCCGTTGCCTAGCGCTACGCGACTTCCAACGGTTGGCGCCTTGGGCGAAAGGTCGGTTGCAGCGTTTCCGGAACATGCGCCGGTTCACCACCAGACATAGGGCCAGAACGTCAAGAGCCCGAGCACGGCGGCGCCGCCCGAGCAGATCAGCACCGCGCCCGCGGCGATGTCCTTCGCCTTCTCGACCGAGACGTGAAACTCCGGCGAGATGACGTCGCAGACATATTCGAACGCCGTGTTCATCGTCTCCGCGACCCAGACCAGCACGATGGCGACGACGAGCCAGCGCCAATCGGCGGCGCTCACCTTGAGCCACCAGGCGGTCAGGCAGACCGCCACGCTGATCGCCAGGTGAATCCAGGCGTTGTGCTGGTACCGGAGCATGAAACCGATGCCGGCTCGCGGCATAGCGGAAGCTTTGCAGCCGGTCGGCGAGCGAGAACGCCTCGCGAGCGGATTCTCGCCTTCCCGATCGGAGCTTCATTCGGTGCCGTCATCGTTCGATCCTCCGCAATCGCCATGCCAGCGCGTCGCTGCTCTCGGCCTGCCGATCAGCCGGGCCTTGATCGCCAGCACGAGGCCGATCGCAGCGGCGGTCAGCATGCAACAGGCCATCGGGACCTCCGCTCAGGCTGCCGGCCGAATTCGAATTTCGGTCCGACCGATCAAGGCGACCTTGATCATCGCCTCGCCGGCCCGATCGGACCGGATGCGCGGCTGCTCGGTCCCGTCACACACATAGCTCGCGTCCGGCGCCAGACCGCAGACCCGGAATCGAAAGCGACCGGGCCGCTCGCCCGGATAGAGCACGGCGCGTCAGCATGCCCTGCGCGTGGCCCGCCCGCGCCACCAGGATATCCGGATAGGGAACATCGCTCGATCATCGGCCGCGGCGCTCGATCGCGCGGCTTGTCGATCAGATCGCGAAAGCCGTTCTTCGCGCCGCTGCGGGCGAAGAATTCCACCGCATGCGCCCATACCGACGCGTTCGGCCGATAGCAGGCGTCGGCCTCGACCCGCGCGGGACATTCCTGCTCCAACGCCGCCAGGCACAGGTCCGCGACCTCCTGGTCGCCCATCTCGACCGCCGCCAGCGCGGTGCCGGCGAAGGCGGCGGCGCGCGAGAAGCGATAGTTGCCGGTGTCGACGCGCCAAAAGCTCCGGCGCGCCAGCGCATCGACCCGACGTCCGCGCCTCCACCAGCTGCGCGCCGCAGCAGCAGCCACTGGCGCAGCGCGATGTCCGGCATCGTGGCATTGAGGAAAAAGCTCGGCATGGCTTGCGGCTGCGCGCCGCCGATCATCGGCAGCGCAAAGCCGCTATAGGTCGAGCGGCAGGGCACGAAGCGCCCGGCGAGATCGATGAATTCGTTCTCCAGCTGCTGCCGGAAGTCGGCCTCGTGCAACGACCATCAATCGCGTTCCGCGCGTGCGGTCGTGCGCCTTCATGGCGGCGGCGCCGATGGTGTTGCAGAGCGGATAGATCCAATTGGGCTCACAAGCGATCAGAGGTGAAGGCCGATCGTTGCAGCTCGCGGTCGAGCGCCTCGATCAGCGAGCCGAAGTCGTAGTCGTAGGATTTTCCCGACGGATGCCGAAGCGCGAAGCTCGCCGGCCGATCGTAGTCGCGGCGGCCGGACGCCGCGTGATACATCGCGATCTGGGTCGCGCAGAAACCCGTGAACATGATGTTCTCGCGCACGACCGGGTTCGGATCGGCCCGCAGGTTGCCCCACAGGTTCTCGATCGCCCAATAGCGCCAGATGCGGTGGTCGGTCTGCTTGTCGATCAGCCGGCGCTGCGCTTCGTTGAGATAGCTGCCGAGCGCGGGCAGCCGCGTCGCCTGCGCCATCGACAGCGCGTAGCCGATGAAATTGAGCTGATAGCGGACCGCCGCCGTCTGGAACTGATCGAGCCATTCGAACCCGTCATAGCTGGCGACCGGCTGCAGCGCGCGATCGAGCAGGAAGCGCATCAGCCGCAGCTCGGGCAAGCGTGAACTCCTCGGCGACCCGCATCGACGCCCTCGCTTCGAGCGCTGGCGGCGGTCGCCCGGCCGGCCGCTTTCAGATAGTCGTTGGCGTCCCGCCGCCGGAAGCCGGCGACGCGCGCTTCCTGACCGCAAGCCACGAGCAGCACCGAGCGACCGCGGCAGCGACCGTGCATGCCGCGGCCTCGCACCGCATGCGGCTCGAGCTCGCCATGGTCCATCGACGCGGCGGCGATCGCCGCCAACAGCCAGACCAGCGGCGGCGCGATCACGTTTCCGGTGGCGAACCAGAGAGACAACGCGCCGACGAACAGCGCGAACGCCGCCGCCGCGACCGCGATATGGGCCGCTCCGTGCCAGGTCTGCAGCTCGGCATGCGCCAGAAAGCCGCCGCCGGGAAACATCAGTCCCAGGCCGAACGCCTGCCATTGCGGGTCGCGCGCCGCTTGAGCGACGGCAAGGCCGAGCAGGAAGAGCGCAAGATAGACGAGGCACGAGCCGGGCGATCCGGCGCCGCGTCAGTGGACCGCAGAGGCTCCGGCGTTCGGGCAGCAAGCAACCCGCGACCGTCATGCGTCCGTCCCGATCACCATGCGTCCCCGTGCGCGCGATGACGCGGCAGATGTGCGACCGAATTGTGTCCGCTGCGTCGCGCGTCGCATCCAGCCGCTCAGGCCACGACCGGCTCCATGGGCCGCAGCCGCGCGATCGCCGCGAGCACGCGCGCGCCGAAGGCCCCGCGCGAACGCAGCGAATTTTCGAGCGTCCGGTAGAGCGTGTCCTTGGTCTGGTCGTCCCACGTCAGCGCGACGTAGAAACCCTCGATTTCCTCGACCACCATCCGGGCGAACGCTTCGGGGTCGAGGCGATCGGCCGCTGCATCGACGAGCCCGTACTCGTTGAGCAGGCCGGCCGGCGACATGCGTCCGTCGCGCTCGCGGATGAGGGCGAAATAGATCCCGAACCGGATCATCGCCTCGTCGCGCCACCCCGTGGCCGTCACGTAGTCCCTCATCATCACGTCGGTGGTATGAACTTCGTGCTCGCCGTCGCGCTTGGCGAGGTAGTCGCGAAAGACGTCATGGCGCGCGGGGTCGAGCCGCAGCAGCGCCCACATGGCGGGACCGAGCGCGCCCTGCCCGTCCGGCCCCCAGATCTGCTCGGTGATGCGCTTGGCCTTGAGCACCCCGGGCTGGACCGCGAGGTAGCATTCGAGCAGGTCGCGCAGCTCGGCGGCGACCGCGATCCGATCGCGCGCGATCCGCTCGAAGAATTCGGTTTCGCCTTGCGCCTCTCCGCCGACGATGAACGTGGTCTCGAGCACGTCCTTGCGCAGCAGATCGGCCAGCCTCTCGCGGACGGCGCGCGTGAGCGTTCGCAAAGCCTCGGCCACCGCCGCGGCTGAAAAGTCCGGCAAGGCGATCTGGTGAACGGCCTGCTCGCGCATGAAGCGCGAGATCAGATGCGTCCCCGGCTCGAACGGGCTCGGCAGCTCGAACCCATCGTCGTGCTCGGCGATCGCCATCTCCGGCAGATCGCTCGCACACCAGCTGCGCTGAACGCTGACATAGCCTTGCCGATCGCTGCCGAAGCGGACGCAATCCGGCCGCGAGAAATCGAGCCCGAGCGGCGGAAAGAAATGACTGTTCCACATGGTCGACTGCTCGCTCTGCAGGCGGCGGAACGTGAACAACGGCGACAGCGACCCGTCGGCGCCGACGCGCCGCAACGCCGGGCCGGCATAGACCAGCCAGAACGCGGTCTCGTCCGGCTCCCAGGCGAGCATCTTGATCCACTCCATGAATTCCTGCAGCTGGCGCACCAGCGACTTGGCACCCTTGGAGCATCTCGGCCGAGAGCGTGCGGGGATCGGGCAGCGGCAGCCGCGGCTGCGGAGCTCCGGACGCAAAGGCGGCGAACCTGGTGAGATTCTCCTCGCGCTCGCGCGCCTGGCGCCGCCAGAATTCGTCGTCCGCGGCCGAGCCCAACGCTTGCAGCCGGGTGACGATGCTCGTCTGGAAGGCGAGCGGATCGGTGCTCCAGATTTCCAGCGCCAGGCCGAAGCGCTTGTTGCCGTCTGCGATCGCGTCGCGATGCTTGGGCGCCGACCGTTTGCCGAACCCGAACAGGCCGCCCGCGGGCCGCGCGCCGCTGTCGTAGGCCAACGAGCCCAGATGCCAACGCACCGCGTAGCGGCCGCTCGGGCTGAACCAGCGAAACCAGTTGAGGATCGGATAATCGTAGGCCTGCTCGAACAGGTCGAGCCGAACGGTCCAGCTCTCCGGGTCGATGTGATAAAGCCCGTAGCGCTTGCCCTCGTTGTCCCTCTGCTCATAGAGCTGGATCAACAGCTGCCCGGCGGCGTCCTCGATCAGAGGCCCTTGCAGGAACAGCCAGCTGTCGGTCGAGGGCTGAAAGCGGCGCGGGCCGCCGGCGGCGCGCGCGCTGGTGTGGACGCACGAATCGATGAGCTGCCCTTGGCGGCCGCCCCACAGCCAGCGAACTGCGTCTGCTTCGATCGCGGGCGTGAGATCGTCGGCGCGCAGCACATGCAGGATCGCGCCTGAATAGAGAACGACGAACCGTGCGTCGCGCGTGATGAAAACGTTGGCGTGCGGATTGCGGGTTCGGCCACTCGCCAGCTCGCGGCCGCTGCGCCAATCAAGCAGGCAACACGCGCCGTCCTGCGCCAGGCAGAATATCCGGTCGTCGCCGACCATGGCGGCTTTGGCGATCGACTGACCGGCGAACGGCATGAGCAGCCGTGGACGGCCATCGTCGGCTTCGACCGCCAGGATGGTCTGGTAGTGATTGCCGTGGTCGAGGATGCAAAAGCGGCGCATGGCGCGCAGCTTGCCGCGCCGCCCTCAAATTCAGGTTAATCCGGGCCGCAAGAGTTTAGGGCAAGGGCGCCGCCGCTAGTGTCCCGGTTCCGACGCTTGTATCCCTTTGCAGCACGTCCGTTTACAAGCGTCGGAACCAAAGGGACACTGGCAACTCTATGATTCTAGTGCGGCTTTGGATTTGACGTTCCTACGACGGACTCGCTGCAACACTGGTAGGAACGTCAAATCCGCCGCACTGAGCGCATTCCGATGAGGTAAATGCCGCGACGGCGCAGGCGCGGTCACGATGCGGCTTGGGTGGCGAACAACGAGCCCGGCTCCACCTTCACCCCCGGCCCCATGGTCGAGGAGATGGCGACCCGGTTGATGAAGGTGCCCTTGGCGCCGGAGGGCTTGGCCTTTTGCACGGCGTCGGCGAAGGCCTTGATGTTCTGCACCAGCTTGTCGGCCGGGAACGACGCTTTGCCGATGCCCGCCTGGACGATGCCGGCCTTCTCGACGCGGAACTCGACCGAGCCGCCCTTGGCGCCCTTCACCGCATTGGTGACGTCCATGGTGACGGTGCCGACGCGCGGGTTCGGCATCATGCCGCGCGGACCGAGCACCTTGCCGAGCCGCCCGACCAACCCCATCAGGTCGGGGGTGGCGATGCAGCGGTCGAAGTCGATATTGCCGGCCTGCACCTTCTCGACCAGGTCTTCGGCGCCGACCACGTCGGCACCGGCGGCCTTGGCCTCGTCGGCCTTGGGGCCGCGCGCGAACACGGCGACCCGCACGGTGCGGCCGGAGCCGTTCGGCAAGGTGGCGACGCCGCGCACCATCTGATCGGCGTGGCGCGGATCGACGCCGAGATTCATCGCCACCTCGATGGTCTCGTCGAACTTGGCCTTGGCCCGCTCCTTGACCATCTTCACCGCCTCTTCGAGCGGATAGAGCTTCACGCGATCGACGCCCTCGCGGGTGGCACGGACACGTTTTCCCAATTGCACCATGGCGCTTACTCCCTGACCTCGATGCCCATCGAGCGGGCGGAACCCTCCACCATGCGCATGGCGGCCTCGATGGTGTCGCAGTTCAAGTCCTTCATCTTCTTCTCGGCGATTTCCTTGACCTGCGCCTTGGTCACGGCACCGACCTTGTCGCGGCCCGGCGTCTTCGAGCCGCTTTCGAGCTTCGCCGCCTTCTTGATGAAATAGGACACCGGCGGCGTCTTCATCTCGAAGGTGAAGGAACGGTCCGCGTAGACCGTGATGACGACCGGGATCGGCGAGCCCTTCTCCATGTTCTGGGTCTGGGCGTTGAACGCCTTGCAGAACTCCATGATGGCGAGGCCGCGCTGACCGAGCGCAGGACCGATCGGCGGCGACGGATTGGCCGCCCCCGCCGGCACCTGCAACTTGATGTAACCGGTGATTTTTTTGGCCATTTACGCTTGCTCCTGCTCGTTGGCCATGTTCGGCCGGTTCAGGGTTCGTGGTGCGGATCTAGACGGTTGGCGACCGCCATCACCTCCCACGTCTCTGACATCCGAGCTTGACCGGCATAGCCGAGTGGACGAAGAGGATCGATGCCGGGTCAGCCCGGCATGACGCTCTCTACAGCTTCTCCACCTGTCCGAATTCCAGCTCGACCGGCGTGGCGCGGCCGAAAATGCTGACCGCGACCTTGAGCCGCGAGCGGGCATCGTCGACCTCCTCCACGGTGCCGTTGAAGGACGCGAACGGCCCGTCCGAGACGCGCACCTGCTCGCCCACCTCGAACGACACCGACGGCTTCGGCCGCTCGATGCCTTCCTGCACCTGGTGCATGATGCGCGCGGCTTCCGCGTCCGAGATCGGCATCGGCTTGTTGTCGGCGCCGAGGAAGCCGGTCACCTTCGGGGTGTTCTTGATCAGGTGATAGGCCTCGTCGGTCAGCTCCATCTTCACCAGCACGTAGCCGGGAAAGAACTTGCGCTCGGCGTCGACCTTCTGGCCGCGCCGCACCTCCACGACCTTCTCGGTCGGCACCATGATTTCCTCGAACAGGGCGTCGAGGTGGCGCTGCTTGGCCTGCTCGCGGATCGAGTCCGCGACCTTGCGCTCGAAATTCGAATAGGCTTGGACGATGTACCAGCGCTTCGTCATGGCCGAAAAATCCGTTCGCTCATTCATCCGCCGATTCCGAGCACGAGCGTCACGACAAACCGCATGATCTGGTCCGCGATCAGGAAGAAGACCGAGGCGATCGCCACCATCACGAACACCATCGCGGTCGTGATCGCGGTCTCACGCCGGGTCGGCCAGGTGACCTTCTGGCCCTCGGCGCGCACCTCCTGCAGGAACTTGAACGGACTGATCCTCGCCATGACCTACCTGGTGCTACTTACCTGATCGCTGGCAACGGCGCTTGGTTGCAAGCCGTTGACGTTTCCGGACTTTTGGAACTGAGCCCGCCTACGCCTGGCAGGAGTGGAGGGACTCGAACCCCCAACCCCCGGTTTTGGAGACCGGTGCTCTAGCCATTGAGCTACACTCCTCCGGAAGCGCCTGCGGCGGCCCCGAGGTCCGCCGCGAGCCTCTATTGCCATGACCGACGGCCGAATTGCAAGGACGTTGGAGCGCACGCCGCCGGCGCTCGATCGCCCCAACTCTCGCCTCCAGCAGGCATTTCCGCCCCTCGTTCGCCGCCTCGCGCACCGCCTCACGGGCGGCACGACCCTTGCTCTGCACTCCGGGTGACGAAAATCTCGGCCCAGGAGGCATCATGTTGCTCGCCCACACGGCAGTTCGCGCCGCTTTTTTCGGCATCGCAATCTGCCTGGGCTTGGCCCCGGCCGCCCAGGCCGACGCCCTCGACGACATCATGAAGGCCAAGGTGATCAAGATCGCGGTGCCGCAGGACTTCGCGCCGTTCGGCTCCGCCGGTCCCGATCTCAAGCCGCACGGCTATGATATCGATATGGCGAACCTGATCGGCAAGGAGCTGGGGGTGAAAACCGAGATCATCCCGGTGACCAGCGCCAACCGCATTCCCTATCTGCAGACCAAGAAAGCCGATCTGGTGATTTCGAGCCTCGGCAAGAACCCCGAGCGCGAGAAGGTGATCGACTTCTCGGACGCCTATGCGCCGTTCTTCTCCGGCGTCTACGGCACCAAGGCCATCGCGGTGAGCAAGATGGAGGACCTCGCCGGCAAGACGGTCGGCGCCACGCGCGGCGCGATCGAGGAGCAGGAAATCACCAAGAGCGCGCCCTCAGCAGCGACCACGGTCAAGCGCTACGAGGACAACAACGCGACCATCTCCGCGTTCATCTCCGGCCAGGTCGACCTGATCGCGACCGGCAACATGGTCGCGGCCGCGATCGCGGAGAAAAGCACCGCGCGCGCCGCCGATGCTGAAATTCGTGATCAAGGACAGCCCCTGCTACGTCGGCCTCAACAAGGACGAGCCGAAGCTGCTCGCCAAGGTGAACGAGATCATCGCCAAGGCGAAGACATCGGGCGAGCTCGGCCAAGATCTCGGAGAAATGGCTGAAGGCGCCGCTGCCGGCGGCGTTCTGATCGTAAGCGCAACGACAGGCAGGCGATCGGCCGATGACGCTACACGCTGCAAGTTCGGCGACCTCCTGCCCTATTGGGACGTGCTGGCTGCAGGGCCTGCTCTTCACGATCGTGCTGACGCTGGTCTCGACCGTGGTCGGCATCGCGCTCGGAACGGCGGCGCGTCGGCGCGCGCGTTCGGTCCGAACTGGGCCGAGCTGCGTGGTCGACGCCTACGTCGAGCTCATCCGCAACACGCCGTTCATCGTGCAGCTGTTCTTCATCTTCTTCGGGCTGCCGGCGCTCGGCGTGAAGCTGACCGAAACCCAGGCGGCGTTCCTCGCCATGGTGATCAATCTCGGCGCCTATTCGACCGAGATCATCCGCGCCGGCATCGAGGCGGTGCCGAAGGGCCATCATCGAGGCGGGCGAGAGCCTGGCGATGACGCGCATGGCGAGGTCCTGCGCCACGTCGTGCTCAAGCAGGCGTTCCAGAAAGTCTATCCGGCGCTGTCGTCGCAGATCATCATCGTCATGCTGGGCTCGTCGGTGGTGTCGCAGATTTCGGCCGAAGACCTGACCTACGCGGCGAACTTCATCCAGTCGCGCAATTTCCGCGCCTTCGAAGTCTATCTGGTCGCGGCCCTGCTCTATCTCGCTGCTCGCCATCGCGATGCGCGCCATCCTGCGCGGCATCGGCCGCGTGATATTCCCGAAGGCGTGACCGACATGGCGGATTTCAGCTTCTGGGTGATCCTCTCGAACCTGCTGCTGGCGGCGCGCTGGACGGTCGTGCTCTCGCTGATCGCGTTCGTCAGCGGCGGCCTGGTCGGGCTCGCGCTCCTGTTCCTGCGCGTCTCGCAGGTCGCCGTGGCTCGAATTCGTCACCAAGTGCTACATCGAATTCTTCCAGGGCACGCCGCTGCTGATGCAGCTGTTCCTGTTCTTCTTCGGCATCGCGCTGTTCGGGATCGAGGTCAGTCCCTGGATCGCGGCCTGGCTCGCGCTCACGTTCTGGACCAGCGCCTTCCTGACCGAGATCTGGCGCGGCTGCGTCGAGGCGATGCCGCGCGGCCAGTGGGAAGCCTCCGCCAGCCTCGCGCTCAACTACATCGAGCAGATGCGCTACGTGATCCTGCCGCAGGCGTTGCGCATCGCCATCCCGCCGACCGTCGGCTTCTCGGTGCAGGTCGTCAAAGGCACGGCGCTCGCCTCGATCATCGGCTTCGTCGAGGTGACCAAGGCCGGCACCATGCTCAACAACGCGACCTTCCGGCCGTTCCTGGTCTACTCGCTGGTCGCGCTGATCTATTTCGCGCTCTGCTTCCCGCTGTCCTGGTACGCGAAAATTCTCGAAGGACGCTTCAATGTCGCTCGTTAGCATCAAGGACGTGACAGAAGAGCTTCGGTCCCGTCGCCGGTGCTCAAAGGCGTCTCGATCGAGATCGCGCGCGGCGACGTGGTCGCGATCATCGGCCGCTCGGGCTCGGGCAAGAGCACGCTGCTGCGCTGCATCAACGGGCTCGAGACCTATGAGGCGGGCTCGATCGAGGCCGACGGCATCAAGGTCGGCGAGCGCGCCAGACCAGCCTGCGTCGACTTGCGCCGCCGCGTCGGCATGGTGTTCCAGCAATTCAACCTGTTTCCGCATCTGACGGCGGCGGAAAACGTCATGCTGGCGCCGAAGGTCGTGAACAAGGCGACGGCGGCGCAGGCCCGCGTGCTGGCCGACGAGATGCTGGCCAAGGTCGGGCTGTCGGACAAGGCCGACAGCTATCCGTCGCAATTGTCGGGCGGCCAGCAGCAGCGCGTCGCCATCGCGCGGGCGCTCGCGATGCGGCCGTCGGTCCTCCTTTGCGACGAGATCACCTCGGCGCTCGACCCCGAGCTGGTCAACGAGGTGCTGCGGGTGGTCGAGCAGCTGACCAAAGAGGACATGACGCTCATCCTGGTCACGCACGAGATGCGGTTCGCGCGCGACGTCGGCAGCAAGCTCGTGTTCATGCACCAGGGCAAGGTGCACGAGGAAGGCCCGCCGAAGCAGCTGTTCGCCGCGCCGACGACGCCGGAGCTGCGTCAGTTCATCGGCTCGACCGGGGCGTAGGCGCGCTCGACTCGACTCGCTACTCTGGCTTCTTGCTCTCCGGCTTCTTGTCGGCTGCGGCTTTCTGCGCGGCCCGCAGCTCTTCGACGCTCGCCTGCAGGCTCGTCACGACACTCTTGAGCGCGACGATCTCGTTGTTGGCGGCGTTGAGCTTTTGCCGCGCCTCGGCCGCATTTTTCGTCACCAGCTGCTGCAGGAAGTTGACGTTGCTTTGCAGGCAGCCGGTTCGCTTGTCCAACCCGGCGGCCTTGGTGCAGTCCTCGATCCCCGCAATATCCTGGGCGCGCGCGAGATCGAAGCCGACGACCAACATCCCCAAACCTAGTGCCGCGATCTTGAACATCTTGTCCCTCTCTGTCGCTGTCTTCGGGTCATGAGCGCGCTGAACAAGCTCCAACGTATCATGCTGCGCGGTTGGGCGATCAACATGGCGCTCGCTCCGTGTTATTCGCGCACACGCTGGTTCGCTTCGATTACACCACAGCGGAGGAGGCACGGTTGCGAGCGATCGCCCGAAAATGTGTCGCCCGCGACATTGGATCGCAGTTTATTTTCATGGCCATCACGGCGATCGTCGTCGCGATCATCATTCACTACATCCAGGCAGCAGCCTTTTGTTCGGCGGCGAAATAGGATTTCCGCTGCGTTGGCTGGCGCCGTTGGATAATATCCAGTCCATGGTCGGAGCGGATACGGGAATGAACCGATGGCGTACTTGGTGCTTGCGAACGGACTCCCGCTGATCAGGTGGTCCTTGGCTATCGCAGCCGTATCTTTCTTCGGGACGGCGGCGCTGCAGCCTCGAGCGATGGCCGAGGATGATGTGTTTCAACATGCGGTCAACTACGTGTTTACAGGAAGAGTAGACCCACAGGACAGTCCCGAGATCGTCGATCGAAAGTCCTGCGTCGTCGTCGTGCCCGATCCTAGAAACAAGAGGTACATCAGATATTATTTGAGCCGATTCAAAATGGATCTGTCCCGTATCAGCAAGACATATTCCGGACGGCAGACGTTTTACACTTTGGAGGTCGAAGGCGACGATGTCATCATCGAGTACCTGAACCTCGACAAAACGGCGGTCGTCAGCAGATACAAGTCTGCGCAAATTTCTCTGCCTGGAAATATTGCTCAGACAGAAAAAGCACTTCACCTCATTTTCAGCGAGCATTGCAAGGCGGACCGTCCAAAGCCGCCATTTTAGGGAGGCAACGCCATACGAGGTGTTACCAGTGAATCCCGCGATCAACGACGAGATCGGTGATAGACGGGACTTTGCGCGCGCGCAGTTCGCGAGGTTCATGCCGCGCCGGAGGGTCCACGATGCTGAGCCCCGTTCCTCCTCAGTTGTAATGCATTTCCACCTGCCCAGATCGCGTCATGGTAAGTTGGCGGCGCCTTGCCGTATTGCCCGCGCGATTTCAGCGCAATTCAGGTCTGGCGCCAGGACCGCTGGCCACTCCGCGCGGGCGCATCGGCGTGCTGATGGCTGCGGCAGACGATCCGATAGGCCAAGCCCGGCTCGCGGCATTCCAGAACGGCTTGCAGCAATTCGGTTGGATCGCAGACCGCAACGTTCGGATTGACACCCGGTGGACAGCGGGCGATCCCGATCGCCATCGCAAGTACGCGGCCGAGTTGGTCGCGCTCGCGCCGGACGTTATCCTGGCCTCTGGCGGGTCGACCGTGGGACCATTACGACAGGCGACCCGCAGTGTGCCCATCGTGTTTACCGAGACCGCTGATCCGGTCGGCGCCGGTTTCGTCGAAAGTCTGGCGCGGCCGGGCGGCAATATTACGGGTTTCCTCTCGTTCGAATACGGCATGGGCGGGAAATGGCTGGATTTGCTCAAGCAGATCGCGCCGGGCGTGACACGCCTAGCGGTCCTTCGAGATGCCGCCCTTCCGTCCGGGACCGGCCAGTGGGGCGCAATCCAGGCCGTCGCGCCGTCGTTCGGGGTGGAATTGCGTCCGATCGATGTGAGCGACGCGGGCGAGATCGAGCGCGCCATCACGGCATTCGCGCGCGTCTCGAATGGCGGCCTGATCGTGACGGCGAGCGCGCTATCGATCTTTCATCGCGATCTGTTCGTCACGCTAGCGGCTCGGCATAAACTGCCTGCGGTCTACTTCTCGCGCTTCTTCGTGACCGGCGGAGGCTTAATCTCCTACGGGGCAGATACGATCGACCTGCACCGGCGCCCGGCCGAGTACGTCAACCGCATCCTTAAAGGCGAGAAGCCAGCCGACCTTCCGGTGCAGGCGCCGACCAAGTACGAGACGGTGCTTAATCTCAAGACCGCCAAAGCACTCGGTCTCACCGTGCCGCCGACGCTGCTCGCCACCGCCGACGAAGTGATCGAATGAAGCGACGCGAGTTCAGCACGTCGTCGCCGAGCCACGTACCTCGTGACCGCGTTCGCCGCCGATCTCAACGCGAAGCGGCCGAGCAGGTCCGCTGTCGCGTGCCGCGCGGGACTAGGCGAGCTGGGCTCCGACTTCAAAGGGTGGGAATATCTTGATCGCGCACCCGCTGGAACGCGACTGCGAATCCAATGATCGCAGCAAGTCCGAGCAAGGTTAGAACAGCTAACAACGAACAACATGTCAACCTCCTACCGTCTTCGTGGCACGGTAGCGCGGGCCTTCCGCTAACGATGTGATGTCCATCACAGAGTGTACGGAAAATCCCTGCTGATTTTGGCTGATCCAACTCCAATGAAGGGGATATCTCCCAGCCGACGTCAGCGCGGTCGGGGCGAAGCGATGGTGCCAAGCCATTGAAATGATTGGAGCGGGTGAAGGGAATCGAACCCTCGTCATCAGCTTGGAAGGCTGTTGCTCTACCATTGAGCTACACCCGCGAACTCGTACGCTCAGTCTCCGCAGTGCGAGCCAGCCTTCGCCCGAAGTCGGGCTTCGGCGGGCAGCCTTCGCGATCAAGGCCGGCTTGCCAGCCGAAGCGCCGGAGGCGCGAAGGCTGGTGGGGGAGGTAGGACTCGAACCTACGAAGGCGTAAGCCAGCGGATTTACAGTCCGCCCCCTTTGCCGCTCGGGACACTCCCCCGCCGTCGGAGACGCACCATGAGAGATGCGCATTCCCGGCCAGTTGGCAGGGCGGGTTTATGGGGAGCGGGTCGCTCGGTGTCAACGGCGCGGGCGGCGCCGGCGCCTCGGCGCTCCCGGCTGCTGCCGCGTCGCTCCGCCGCGACTGTCCCACTGTCCTACCCCCTTAGGGCGTGGGACAGCGGGACAGCGTAGTCAAGTCATTGTTCCGACGCGACTTTATCCGTCCCAACGCGCGACCTTTCCTGTCCCAGACGGGTGCCTGCCGCCGCTGCGATAAAGTCGCGGCCGGAGTACGGGCGTGGCTCTCCGCGTGGCCTTGATCTCGTGCCCGCCGCACAGGAGTGTGGCCGCATGCCCGATCGCGACCACAAGCCGCCGCGGCCCGGCGGCCAGTTTCGCCAGGCCGGCGGAAAGGGCCACGACCAGCGTCACGGGCGGCCGCCGCGGCCGCCGTTTCGGCCGCCGGCGCGCGACCCCGATGGGCCGGTGCTGCTCTACGGCTGGCACACGGTCAAGGCGGCGCTGGAGAATCCCGGCGCGCAGGTTTCGTCGCCTGTTGGCGACCGAGAACGCCGCCCGGCGCCTTGCCGATGAACGGCTAGAGCTTCCGCTCGAGCCGGAGCTGGTGCGGCCGCACGCGATCGCCGCCCTGGTCGGCCCCGAGGCGGTCCACAACGGCCTCTACGCCGAGGCCGATCCCCTGCCCTCGCCCGAGCTCGACGAGATCGAGCCGGCCGGCATCGCGCTGGTGCTCGACCAGATCACCGATCCGCACAATGTCGGCGCCATCCTGCGCACCGCGGCGGCGTTCGCGGTGACGGCGGTGGTGACCACCGCGCGGCACAGCCCGGAGGCGACCGGGGTGCTGGCGAAATCGGCCTCCGGCGCGCTCGAATACGTCCCGATGGTGACGGTGCAGAATCTCGCCCGCGCGCTCGCCGAGCTCAAGGACCGCAACTACCTCACGGTCGGGCTCGACAGCACCGGCGACGTGGGGCTCGCCGACACGGCGCTGCGCGCGCCGCTCGCGCTCGTGCTCGGCGCCGAGGGCAAGGGCCTGCGGCAATTGACGCGCACGACCTGCGATCAGGTGGCGCGGCTCGATCTGCCGGGCCGGATCAAGAGCCTCAACGTCTCCAATGCCGCGGCGCTCGCGCTCTACATCGCGAGCACGCGCCTCACCTGAAAATGCGGACGGCGCGCGGACGGTGATAGACGCGGGCGCTTCACGACGCCGCGTGCGACCGGATAGTCGACCGGCATCACGGCGGGGTCGCCGACCCAGGGGCGGTCGTAACCGTAGGGATAGCCGCTGAAGACGAAGCCGACATAAGGATAGCCGCCCGGATAGGCCTTGGGCGCCCGGTCCGGCAGCTGCTGGACCATGGGTCCGGGACCGGAAAACACCGGCCCCTGGTTCACCACATAGATCGGGGCTGGGCAGCAGCCGCCGGCCGCGGCCGGCGTCACGGCGCCGAGCGACACGGCGGCGCCGATCGCAATGAGATGAAGCGGATGTTTGGCCATGGTGGTTCCCCTCGAAACGACTCTGCGGATGGAAGCCCTGCTCGTCATGTGACCGCCGCCAGCGGCCTCACGCGGCCTCAGCGACGACCGTGATGGCCGCGACGCTCATGACGATCACGACGATCGCGACGGTCGCGGTCTCGACGCCAGCGTCGGTCGCGGTCGCCGTCGCCCCCGTCCACGTCGACGTCGACGCTGATGTCGGGCGTCCGGGCCGGCGGATCGAGCGTCGCGGGGATCGGGTCGGATCCGGCCGACCAGGAGCGGTGATAGGTTTGCGCGGGCGGCGGCAATCGGCGATTGGGCGGCGGCTCGCGCTCGTAGCGGCCGTAGCCGGGCCGGCGTCCGCCATGCGGGAAATAAGCCCCGTAGCGCAGCGGCTCCGGCCTGATCAGCGGCCCGCCGATGATCATCGGATTGACCTGGCCCGGACGGCTGAGCCCGAAGTCGCCTTCGACCACGGTGTAGGAGGCGTCGAAACCCAACGGGTTGACGATCACCGGAACGCCGGCCTTGCCGGGCACCACGAAGACCGGGCTGCCGTCGGCGCGCGCCGGCGCGGACGAAAACCCCGATCCGCACAGCACGGCGATGACGGCGCAGACACCCGCACGCATGAACAGCCCCAAGAAGCGTCACACGACGCGTGACACCGGGGCATCCTAGGTCGGGGCCATTGGCGACGCGGTTAAGGCCCGCGCGCGAAATTGCGGTAACATTAACCGCTGACTACCGGCGGCGGTCGCCGGCACATTTACGAATTGGTCGGATTGACCCCGAGCAGGAAAAACACCAGCGCCAGGATCCACATCACGATGGCGATGGCGGAGGTCCAAAGGGCGAAGGTCAGATAGGTCTCGCGCAGCACGGTCGAGCTCGCCCATTGGGCGTGGCTCTCGGGCGGGCGCTGCTCCTTGGGCAGGTAGAGCCACATCTCGGTCCGCCGGTAGTTCTTGGTCAAAGCCTCGCGGGCCTTGAAGATCAGGACCAACGCCATGAGCGTCGTCAGGAAGCCGCCGGCCTGGAAGGCGGCGCGCGGATGGAAGGACAGCCCGATCATCACGCAGAAGATGGCGAGCGAGGCGAAGCCGCAGGCGCGCAGCACCGTCTCGTACGCAATGCGTCGCATGTGTTCCATGTCGCCCCCGCAGGTGGCAAACGGGTCCGGCAGCGGCCATCTTGCCGCGAATCCGCCGGCGGCGCCATCACAAGCCGGTGTTTGGGCCGAGATTGCGAGCGAGATCGAGGCGCTCAAAGCTTGATGGTGAAGAAATCGCCGATCGCCGGGAGCGTCAACAGGGCGGTCCCGGCGAGCCAGATCCACAGCGAGGCTTCGGTCGAGTCCTCCTTCGCGCCGATCACGCGCTCGTAGATCGCGGCCGGAATGCCGGCCAGAATGATCGTGGCGGTCGAGACCATCAGCGACGTGAACATGAGAGTGAGCGACACGCTGCCGAACAGCAGCGCCGGCGCCAGAATCTGGACGTGAACGAGCGCAAACAGCAGCCAGGTCTGGTTGAACAGACCATTGACCATCCCGAAGAAGGCGATGCCGATGAAATAGAAGTTGCGGTCCATGGCTCAGCTCAACTTCGGGACCACGCCGAGGATCAGGAACACGTTGAGCAGCAGCACGCGCAGCCAGAACAACCACACGACCCCGAACAGCCACACGATGACCGGCGCCGCGGCCTTCGGCGTGACCAGCGCGACCACCGCGACGACCGGATCGGTGATACGGCAGAAAAACCGCCAGATGTAGTTCGAAGCATCCGGCTGGACGATCAGGCCGAGCATCGCGCGGCCGAGCAACGTGTACATCAACGCCGCCAACACGAAGTTCGGCAGGTGGAAGTACCAGTAGACGAGAATCGGATTCGAGGTGCTCACGGATCACTCGTCGGAAGTCCCGGCCCTGCTCGGCGGCGGGATGCATTCAATCACAAGACGAGCGCAGGCTGAACCCCGCAAAAGAAGCGGGGCCCCGAAGGGCCCCGCTCGGTGTTGCAGCGGACGCGGCGCGTCAGGTCTTCTCCTCGAGCACCGTCCTGCCGCGCGGCTTGCGGATCTCGTCGATGAAGGCTTGCATCTCCTTCGACGGCTCCTTGCTCATCAGGCTGACGACGATGATCACCAGGAAGCCGAGCGGCATCCCCAGCAGTCCGCAGTTGATGTTGTTGAGGTCGAACCAGCCGACCCTGTTGGCCATCGGGTTCGCGGCGCTCGCCGGCACGTCGGCGATCCATTTCGGATCGGCCATGATCTGCGCGACATTGATCAGGGCCTGACCGGTCTCCGGGTTGAGCAGCGAGCTTCATGCCGAAATAGGTCACGCCCATCTGCGGGAAGTACCGCGAGACCACGAGGTAGAACAGGCAGATGCCCCATCCGGCAATGATCCCGCAGATCGCGCCGGTCGTGGTGGCGCGTTTCCACCAGATGCCCGAGCGTCAGCGCCGGGAAATTACCGGCCATGGCGAGCGAGAACGCCCAGCCCACCATGGCCAGGATGTCCGATGGTCTCGTCGCAGGCCAGCGCGGCCGAAGCACAGGCCACGTAGAACAGCAGGACGCGCGCGATGATCAGACGTTTGCCGACCTCGTCGCGTTGCCCCAGAACAAGGCAACGACGACCGGCCGGAACGGCAATGGCGAGCAGCACCCACCAGCGCAAAGCAATGCCGAACCAGAACGGCTGATCGAGAGAACCACAGCACTGCCAGCACGATGACACGCGACGATCGTCCCTATGCACGATGTGCCGCCGCCGTTCGTGCAACGGCTGGATCATCTTGTAGTAGACGTCGTGGCTGAGCGCGTTGGCGATGGCGAGCAGCAGGCCGTCGGCGGTGGAGAGCGCCGCCGCGAGACCGCCGGCCGCGACCAGGCCCGAGATCACGTACGGCAGGCCCGCGATCTCCGGGGTGGAGAGCACGATCACGTCCGTATTGATGACGAAGTCCTGGAAGCGCAATGACGCCGGGATGCCCGGCGATCGCCTTGCAGGCGTCGATGCACGGCTTGCAGATTGACGGCATTCTTGCCGCAGATCTGGATCAGCCCAAGCTCGCCCCAGTTGAACAGCCAGGGTCGAATGCTGCGTCGAGGTCTCTGCCGATGATGTTGGTGTAGACCTCCAGCTTCGAGAACGCCGCGTAGGCCGGCGCCGAGAAGTAGAGCAGGAAGATGAACAGCAGCGACCAGGCGACCGAATCCCGCGCTTCCTTCACGGACGGCGTGGTGAAGTAGCGCATCAGGATGTGCGGCAGCGAGGCGGTGCCGACCATCATGCAGAAGATGATGCCGAAGAAGTTCAACGGCGTGTAGTTCATGAACGGCTGGATGTGCGGCCGCAGCGTCCCGGGCGGACAGGCCTCTTTCGTGCACAGGATCGCGAGCCCGTCCTTCACCAATTGCTGCTCGCGGGCGGTGATCTCCGCGATCGCCTTGCCGTAGGTCAGCTCCGGGATCGGAATGCCGTAATGCTGCGTCGACAGGATCACGATCGGCGTGAGGTAGGCGACGATCAGCACGATGTACTGGGCGATCTGCGTCCAGGTCACCGCCCGCATGCCGCCGAGCATCGCGCACAGCAGGATGCCGACCAGGCCGGCGAACACCGCGATCTCGAACTGCATGCCGAGGAAGCGCGAGGCGATGAGGCCGGTGCCGTAGATCTGCGCCGTCACGTAGGTGAAGGAGCAGCACACCAGCACGATCACGCCGAGGAAGCGTGCGAAGTTGCCGCCGTACCGGAACGACAGGAAGTCGGGCACGGTGTAGGCGCCGAACTTGCGCAGGTACGGTCCGACCAGGATCGACACCAGCACGAAGCCGCCGGTCCAGCCGAGCACCCAGGCGAGGCCGTCGTAGCCGAGCAGGAACAGCGAGCCGGCCATGCCGACGAAGGAGGCCGCCGACATCCAGTCGGCGCCGGTCGCCATGCCGTTGTAGAAGGCCGGCACGCGCCGGCCGGCGACGTAGTACTCGGAAATCTGCGCCGTCCGCGTCGCGACGCCGATGATGGCGTAGACCGCAAGCGTGAAGAACACGAACAGATAGCCGAGGATCTTGTTCGGCACGCCGACCTGCTCGAGGATCGCGAGCAGGACGATGAATGCGACGAAGCCGCCCGTATAGGTGCCGTACATCCGGCCGAGCTGCTTATAGAAGGCGTCCGCGCTGCGTAGTTGTCTGAGTAGCCATGATCCGATCCCCCCTCACTCGTCTTCTTCGGCGTAGCCGAACTCGCGGTCGATCTTGTCCTGCTGTCTTGCGAACACGAACAGCATGACCACGAACACGATCAGCGAGCCCTGCGCGGCCATGTAGAAGCCGAGCGGGAAGCCGAGGATCGGAATGACGATCTTGTTGAGCGGCACCACGAACATGTGGATGACGTAGCCGAAGAAGAACCAGATCCCGAGATGCGATCAGCATCAGGTTGGTCGTCTTCCTCCAGTGCGCTTCATCGTTGGCGCTTGTGCCGGATGGAGTGCTGTGGGTTGAGCCATGGGCCGGTAGCCCTCCCTGTCATGAACCGGACCCGCAGACCGGAGCCGGTATGAAGCTTCGAGGGGGCGCCGACGATCGGCTGGTGCGGCAACCCCCATTGCCACGCTTGCGGGCCCGGTCTTGAGGCCGGGTCGCCGTACACCTGAAAAAGGTACCATTGCGGCGGGCGTCGCCCTTATAAGACTTTCGGACTAGGCGAGGCCCCTAAGCGCACGGCTGACAACGGGCAATGCATGATAGACAACGTCATGCCTATAGGTCAGGCGTCGTCCGTCTTGCGTCATCTCATCAGGAGGCACGATTGGGATTTTTCGAGTTTTTCCGCGGTCCCCCGCCGCTTCGCGATGCCGCAGCGCTGGCCGACTTCATCGACGAGCACGCGGCGTTTGTGACGCAAAAGGGCATCTACGAATATTCGCGCGCGCGCGCCGGGCCATTACGCCAAGGTGCTGTTCCGTGAGCAGGGCTTCCTGCAGGCGGTCGAACATTCGCGCTGGTCGGCCTATCCGCTCGGGCTTGCGATGGTGGCCGAGGTGGTCGAGGGCATCCTGCGCCCGCATGCCGCCGACCGCAGAGAGCAGCTCGATGCGCTCTGCGCGCTCGTGCTCTCGGTCTTCGACCGCTATCCGGTGCCGCCCACGCTCGGCGAGCAGGCATGGCGCGAGGCCCGCACCGAGCTTGCACGCCGGCTGCAGCTGATCGGATTGCATCCGCCGAAGCGGGCCATGGACGTCGCCGAGCCTTGGGCCGAAAGCTATTTCAATCTGATGCCGATCCACGAGAAGCTGCGCGCGCGCGATTACCCGACCACGCGCAATTACCTGCGGGTGACGCTCGTCAACGTCCATGACGAGTTCTCCAAACGCATGGATGCAGCCGCGCTGGCGAGCGCGCTGACCGCGACGTCACCGACAGATCATTGAGCAAAGTGCGACGTCTTCGTTTGGCCGCGCTGTGGCGGGCCTTTGCGCGCGCGCACTGTCCATTTTCTTGGTCGCTTAGTCGTTCGGCGTAAGACCAATTGCGCAACGCAACGACGGCTGTCGAGCGCAAGCGCCAAAAGCCGAAAAATCATTTGAAATCAAACAGAACAAGCGAGTTGCAACTTTCGGCCTACGACCACTTGCGCAATGACGGCTGGTGCAGCGCGCCATTAAGCGTCGTCAGCGGGGCGAAGGCCCCGTGATGCTGCGGACCTGCTCATTGCGCTCAACCCAAGGGGACTTCCCATGACGACGCTGACGCTGACCCGCGAGCGGGCCGAGGGGATGACGACGGACGAACGCCGAGTCATCTTCGCTTCCTCCCTCGGTACCGTGTTCGAATGGTACGACTTCTATCTCTACGCCACCTTGGCGCCGTTCTTCGCCGCGCTGTTCTTCCCGCCCGGAAACGACACCGCGGCGCTGTTGTCGGCGTTCGCCACCTACGCGGCAGGCTTCCTGGTGCGCCCGTTCGGCGCCATTATTTTCGGCCGCATCGGCGACCTCGTCGGCCGCAAATACACCTTCCTGGTCACCATCGTGGTGATGGGCGGCGCGACCTTCGCGGTCGGCCTGTTGCCCACCTTCGAGACCATCGGCTGGCTCGCGCCGGTCCTCCTGGTGTCTCTCCGCCTGCTGCAGGGCCTCGCGCTCGGCGGCGAGTATGGCGGCGCGGCGACCTACGTGGCCGAGCACGCGCGTCCCGAACGAGCGCGGCTATGCCACCAGCTTCATCCAGACCACCGCCACGCTCGGCTTCTTCCTGGCGCTGCTGGTGATCGGATCTGCCCGCTTCTACATCGACGGCAAGACCTTCGCCGACTGGGGCTGGCGCATTCCGTTCCTGGTGTCGCTGATCCTCCTGGTGTTCTCGGTCTACATCCGGCTCAAGCTCAACGAATCGCCGGTGTTCCAGCGCATGAAGGCCGAAGGCAAGGGCTCGAAGGCGCCGCTCACCGAGAGCTTCCTGCGCTATCCCAACAACAAATACGTGCTGCTCGCGTTGCTCGGCGCCACCGCCGGCCAAGGCGTGGTCTGGTACACCGGGCAGTTCTACGCCCTGTTCTTCCTCACCATCACGCTCAAGCTCGACTACCTGACCGCCTATACGCTGATCGGCCTGTCGCTCCTCATCGGCACGCCGTTCTTCCTGGTGTTCGGCTGGCTGTCGGACCGCATCGGCCGGCTCAAGATCATCCTGGCCGGCTGTGCGATCGCGGCGGTCGCCTACTTCCCGCTGTTCGGGGCACTGACGCACTACGCCAACCCGGCGCTCGAAACGTTCCAGCAGAAGAACCCGATCACCGTCTCGGCCGACCAGTCGACCTGCCACTTCCACATCTTCGTGGGTCCGTGGTCGACGTTCACCGAGTGCGACCGCGCCCAGGACTTCCTCACCAAGGCCGGCCTCTCGTTCAAGTCGGTCGACGCGCCCGGCAAGCCGGTGTCGGTCGAGATCGGCGCGACCAAGGTCGAGGGCTGGGATTCGGCGAAGTGGAGCGCGGCGCTCGCCTCGGCCGGTTATCCCAAGACCGCCGACCCGGCGCAGATCAACTACTTCATGGTCGAGTTGATCCTGGTCATCATGGTGATCTTCGTGACCATGGTGTACGGCCCGATCGCCGCCTTCCTGGTCGAGATGTTCCCGACCAAGATCCGCTACACCTCGATGTCGCTGCCCTATCACATCGGCAACGGCTGGTTCGGCGGAATGCTGCCGCTGCTGGCGACCGCCGTGGTGGCGGCGACCGGCGATATCTATGCCGGGCTCTGGTATCCGATCGGGGTCGCGGTGATGACGCTGGTCGTCGGGCTCTTGTTCCTGCGCGACACCAAGGGCGTCGACATTACCTCGAGCTCGGGCGTGGCGATCCAGAAGACTTAAGCCGAAACAAAAGGGCGGCGCCACCGCGGCACCGCCCTGCTTCATTCGGCCCCGCCCCTTGGGCGGGGCCTTTTTCATCCTTCCGTCACTTGATCATGTCCATCGCATGCTTGAGGCTTTCGCGCATGCGATTGAACGAGACCGAGAGCGACGAAATCTCGTCCTTGCCGGGCTTGACGTAGGCCTCGACGTCCTCCTCGCCCAGGCTGACCTTGTCGGCCATGGCCGACACGCGATTGATCGGCTGCAGCACCAGGTAGTGCAGCAAGAGGTTCAGGACGGCGATGACGATCGCGAAAATGGCGACCAGGATGATCAGGAACGTCCAATAGGCATCGCGCGCGACCTTGAGCGGCACCGCCATCGGCACTGTCATGATCTGCGCGCCGATCGTCTCATTGAGCTTCCAGCCGAACCCGTTCACCGACCCATAGGTCCGCGTCAAGGCGACCGGCGCCGCCGCCGGGGTGCTGTGACAATTGAGACACGTTTGCGCTCGCACCGCGATCGGCCTGGCCATGTGAAGCAACGGTCCCGTCGCCGTCTCCCGCTCGATCACGATCTCCTGCCGGGCCTGCTCGTTGCGGAACAAATTGATGATATCGGCCTCCCAATCCTGCGCGCGATCCACGAGATTGGTCGGGTTGAGCGCGGCTTCTCGATACGAGAACCCGGCAAAGGTGTCCTGCAGTTGCTTGAAATTCTTCTGCGCGGCATAAGCAGGGACGGTCTCCGCAACGAACTTGCCGTCGCGCTCGATCGGAAGCAGCGGCACCAGGTCGTTGCTCGTGTAGCTGCGGATCGCATTCGCCGCCGTCATCATGATGCGGGCATTCTGCAAGACTTGATCGCGCGCGTTGTCGTTGACGACACGGTTGAGCACGATGGCGGCGACAAGAAATCCGACAGCAAATGCCGCCAAAATCACAAGATTGAACTTCAATCTCAGGCCCATTCCCTGGACTCCTTCATGGAAAGCGCGACAGCGGCGGCAATCTTGCCTTATGCCGCAGGAATGCCACTGTTGTTGCCACTGTTATAACGCACTGCGGCAAGAAAGTGCGGGCTCCGCCGCTTGCCATTTGCCGCGATGATGGACAACGGTCCCTGAGACAAAATCGCATGCCTGCTCCGTTGAACATGAATCGAACGTGGATTGCAAAGGAGCGTGTGAGCGGGCAAGTCCCATCTCTTGATTCGGCAAGGAGGAACATGTCGAGGATTTTTGCCGCCGCCGTGGCCGTTGCTGTCGGCGTCGCCAGCGCTGACGCGCAAGTGCCCCAGGGCTATCCCGCCGACTACGCCAAGGTCATCGAGGCCGCCGAGCGGGAAGGCCGGCTGGTCGTCTATTCCAACACCGACACGCTCGCGGCCGGCCAACTGCTGAGGGATTTTGCGGAGCTTTATCCGCGCCTGCGGGTCGACTACGTCGATTTGAACTCGGGCGAGCTCTACAAGCGGTTCCGCGCCGAGATCGCCGCCGGAGCCGACACTGCCGACCTGCTGTGGACGTCGGCCATGGATAGCCAGGTCAAGCTCGCCGCCGAGGGCAAGGCCGCAACCTATGCGTCGCCGGAGCTTCCGTCGCTGCCGAAATGGGCGGTGTGGCAAAACCAGGCCTATGGCACGACCTACGAGCCGATCACCTTCGTCTACAACAAGCGGCTGGTGCCGGCCGCCGACGTGCCGCAAGACCATTCCGCGCTGCTGGCCCTGCTCGAGGCCAAGCCGGCCGCCTACAAAGGCAAGATCACCGCCTACGATCCGGAAAAGTCCGGCACCGGCTATCTGCTCGCCAACCAGGACATCAAGAGCTTCCCGCAGGGATGGGAGCTGTTTCGGGCTTTCGGGAAGAGCTCGATCAGGCTCTCCACCGCGGCCGCCGACATGATGGAGTGCGTGATCTCGGGTGAGCAGACGATCGGCTATGGCGTTTTCGGCTCATACGCGCTGGCCCGCTCCAGCAAGGCGCCGGACCTCGGCATCGTCATGCCGAAGGACTATGCGCTGATCATGTCGCGCGTTGCCCTCATCACCGCCAAGGCCAAAAGGCCGAATGCCGCCAAGCTCTTCCTCGACTATCTGTTGTCGCGGCGCGGACAGGACGTCATCGCCAACCGGGCCGACCTCTATTCGATGCGCAACGATGTCCCGGGCGAAGCGACGGCGCAGCGCGTGGCGGAGCTGATCGGCGACAAGGCGCGACCGATACCCATCAGCGCCGATTTGCTCGCCCCGCTGACCGAGGAGAGTCGACGGGAATTCTCGAAAAAGTGGCAAGCCGCCATGAAGGGCCAGTGATAGGGACCCGCTATGGCGGCGCACCTACTTGCCAGCCGCACCGGACGCACATACCTTCGCTCAGGGGGCGAAACACCGGGCGACACGGGGCGAAACACCAAGTCCACGCTGTAGAACTTCGCACGACAGGCGCGGAGTTGGCGTGAGCGAGAGACCCGTGTCGGAAGTCACCTCCCACATCTTCATCTGCTTTTCCTCCAAGGACGAGACCATTGCGCGCGGCGTGGTCGACTTCCTCGAGGCGTACGGGCTCAAATGCTGGATCTCGGCACGCGACGTCCCCCCCGGCCAAAATTATCAGGAGACCATCGTCCACGCCCTGGAGAGAGCCCAAGGCATCGTCTTCCTGTTTTCCGAGCACTCCAGCCAGTCGGCGGAAATCAAGAAGGAGCTGTCGATCGGGGGAAGCATGAGCGCTCCGGTCTTTCCGTTGCGGCTCTCCCCGATCACGCCCACCGGAGCGTTGCGCTACGAGCTCGCGACCCGGCAGTGGATCGACATATTTCCAGACCGGGAGCGCGCGCTCCGCAAGCTGATCGAGACGATCCAGGAGGTCTTGGCGGTTCCGGCTGTGGACGCGCCCGACGTGCCGATCCCGGAACCGAGCGCACGCACCGCCTCCGTGATCGCTCGGGCGCTGGGGATCGGCGCCGCCGCCGGCAAAGCGAAAGCCGCGGACGCGAGCGCCGCTGGTTGCCGCCGACAGCCAGGAGTTCGAGGCGATGCGGGCTTTGCTCGCCCGCCATATCGGCCCGATCGCCAAGATCTTCGTCCAGAAGGCGGCGACCGAAGCGCGCTCGCTCGGGAGCGGTACCGTCAAATCCTCAACCTCAATGTCGTGCCGCACATCGGCGCCGTGCGCGTGCAGAAGCTTCGCCCGGTTCACCTAAGCGAGTTGTACGCCAAGCTGCAACGCTCCGGCGGGTGTGAAGGTCGCGCCTTATCCGCCCGGTCGGTCGGCCACGTGCATCGCGTGCTGCACCGTGCCCTTGGGCACGCCGCGACCTGGGGCGTGGTCGCGCAAAACGTCGCCTCGCTGGTCAGCCCGCCGTCCGTGCCGGAAACCGAAATCACGATCCAGACCGAGGATCAGATCGGCGCGACCCTGCGGCACCTGGAAGGCCGCACGCTGCGGCCGATCGTGTCCTTCCTGCTCGGGACCGGCGCACGTCGCGGCGAGGCCCTCGCCCTTCGCTGGAAGGATATCGACCTCGCAAAGGCGGTCGTGCGGATCGAGCGCTCGCAGACCAAGGCCGGGTTGCGTTTCAAGGCCCCGAAAACGAAGAACGGCCGGCGCAATGTGAAGATCTCTTGACCTTGTCAATGACCACATCAAAATTGGAAATGGAACCCTCCCAGGAAGGTGCGATTTGGTTGGCATTGAAAACCTGCACCGTCCACCGTCCTTCGCGTCCTGTTCTCGATTGCGAATAGACCTGGGTCTGAAACCCTGGATTTTCGGGCTTGGCCATCCGATATTCCCCTCTGTTCGGGTAAGCTCCATGTGGGGATCAGGGGCAACGTCCTACAAGTCCTTGGGTGGCAATCCGGTGGCAATTTCTTGATCAACGTGCATCGTCCACGCCCTGGAACGGGCCCAAGGCATCGTCTTCCTGTTTTCCGAGCACTCCAGCCAGTCGGCGGAAATCAAGAAGGAGCTGTCGATCGGGGGAAGCATGAGCGCTCCGGTCTTTCCATTGCGGCTCTCCCCGATCACGCCCACCGGAGCGTTGCGCTACGAGCTCGCGACCCGGCAGTGGATCGACATATTTCCCGACCGGGAGCGCGCGCTCCGCAAGCTGATCGAGACGATCCAGGAGGTCTTGGCGGTTCCGGCTGTGGACGCGCCCGACGTGCCGATCCCGGAACCGAGCGCACGCACCGCCTCCGTGATCGCTCGGGCGCTGGGGACGCGCGCCGCCGGCAAAGCGAAAGCCGCGGACGCGGGCGCCGCTGGTTGCTGCCGACAGCCAGGAGTTCGAGGCGATGCGGGCTTTGCTCGCCCGCCATATCGGCCCGATCGCCAAGATCTTCGTCCAGAAGGCGGCGACCGAAGCGCGCTCGCTCGACGAGTTCTGCGAGCGGCTTGCCGCCCACGTGAGCGCGACCTACCGACCGTACGGCATTTCTACAGGCAGCGCGCGCGCGATTGGCGGTCAAGTCTTGATTCGCTTGTCACGAAACTCTCGCCTCGGTGCCGCCACCGCGGTGCCGGGAGTGAGCGGCTTGTTTCCGTGAACGCCGAGCGACTATAACGACGCACGCTGTCAAACGATTGATCCGTCAGTGCAAGCCGGGTTAGCTCAGCGGTAGAGCAGCGGTTTTGTAAACCGTTGGTCGGGGGTTCAAGTCCCTCACCCGGCACCAGCGATATCAATGATTTAGCCGACGTCTCTGCACCTCAATATGATTCGCGGAGCGTAAGGTTCACGTGCTGGGGACCGTCCTGGCCCGCAGCCGGGTGGGGCTTTCTTTTGCCGCATTGAGCCCGTGTGGTTGCAGGAACGAAAGTTCCATCTGCCAAGTTAATGGCTACGCTGGAATGTTCGTTGCGTTTCCACAGCAACGGTGCTGCCGGAACCAACCCGGCCAGTACTTCCATGGGAGCGGAGGAAAAAGCTCAAATGGTAAAGATCATACGCAACAAGGTGCTAGCGGCCGTGGCGGCAGTCGCCATGGTCGGTATCTACGGTCTCGCCACCATCGGGGTGTCGACCCTCGCAATTACCGCGGCAGGTATTGCGACCTCGACGCCTGCAGACGCAGGCTGGCGAGGTCGAGGCTGGCGCGGCCGAGGCTGGCGAGGTCGAGGCTGGCGAGGTCGAGGCTGGCGCGGTCGAGGCTGGCGCGGCCGCGGCTGGCGAGGCCGGGGCTACTGGCGAGGCCGAGGCTACTGGGGTGGTCCCAGCTGCGTCTTGTTCGGGCCCGTGTTGGTGTGCAACTGAGGGCACCGCAAACAGCCCGAAGGCGCTGGCGCCGACCTGATCACCGCTCGCGCCGGAGCCCAATGAACGGCTACCTCCCGATCGAGGGAGGTAGCTTCTTTTTTCAGGCATTCGGCTTTTCAGGCATTCCGCAATCCCGGCCGCGCGCTTCGCCGACCGCTGCAACGCTTCGTCACGGCGCCGTCGCGCGGCAGAATTACGCTTTGTCTTGCAATCGCGAACGCAGAATTGCTAGCTTGTGATCGCGACCCCATGAGCTGCGGTCACTGGGGAATTATCCGTAGGGGTGACCACGGGTTTTGTTCATGAGTGAGCCGATCATCTCCATTGGGATCGGATTTCTCCTCGCTGTCGCGCTCATTTTCAGCGCCAAGTTTTTCGCGCATTCGCGCTTCGGGCGGCTCGCTCGAAAACGTCTCGAGGCTGCGGCCCCCAAGCTGATGGCCGATATCGAGGCCGACATGGGTCAGCTGCACGCTCAAATCGCGGTGGCGACGCGCCGCCTCGAGGTGAGCGTCGAGCAGATGAAGTCCAAGACCACGAGCCAGCTCTCGGAAATCGGCAAGACCCACGAAGCCATCGCTCGTCTCAAGCTGGAGCTCGGCGAACGAACCGCCGCCCTGCAGGCGCTCACCGCGCAGGAGCGCGCGATGCTCGAGCAGATGCGCGGCACCGAGGCCGAGCTGGCGGTGAAGACCGGCGCGCTCAACGAGGTGGAACGCAAGCTCGTCAGCGAGAAGGCCGAGCTCAACGACCTGATGGCGTTCATCGACGCGCGCGACAAGCTGGCCGAGGCCGAGAGCCGCCACGCGGCCGCGATGGAGAGCCTGCAGGCGGAGAACCGCTCGCTCGAGGAGCAGCTCGGCCGATCGTTCGATGAATGCACCAAGCTCGAGCAGGAGATGGCGACCCTGAAGCGCCAGGTGGAATCGACCTGGGCGTCCGAGCGCATGGCCAACGCCGTATTGCGCGAGCGCATCAACGACGTCGCCGGCGAGGTCGTGCGCGTCGCCCATGCGCTCGAAGGACTGGGATCGCCGATCGAGACCATGCTCGCCGGCAAGACGACCGAGCTGGAAGCCGCGATCGGCGCGCTCAATGGCGGAGACCAGAGCCAATCTGGTCCCCTCGATCGGCACCGGCGGAGACGATTCGAAAGGCTCGCTCGCCCGCCGCATCCGTTCGCTGCAGAAACGCTCCGCACGCGTCTCGTCCGCCGGAGGAACGTGAAATGGATTAGGCAGTTCGCATTCCCCCTTCGGCCGTGGACCATTCGAGCGAGAACTGTCTGGCGTGAGGTAGCGTTATGTTGATGCAGGCGAACAGGAGGCGGTCCACCTCCGCGCATGTCGTTGTGCTCGGCAACGAGAAGGGCGGAGCGGGGAAGTCGACCATCGCCATGCACGTCGCCGTCGCCCTGATGAATTTCGGGCAGCGGGTCGCCACCATCGATCTCGACCTGCGGCAGAAGAGCTTCACGACCTACATCGAGAACCGGCGCGCCTGGGCGAAGCATTCCGGCAGCGAGCTCACGACGCCCACGCATTTCTGCGTGCCGCGCGGCTCCTCCGCCAGGTCCGACGACAACGAGGCGATCGAGTTCAGCTCATTCGCCGACGCGCTCACCGCCGTCGAGCAGACCCACAACTTCATCGTCGTCGATACCGCCGGAAGCGATACCCACCTGACGCGGCTCGCGCATTCGATGGCCGACACGCTGATCACGCCGCTCAACGACAGCTTCGTCGACTTCGCCGTGCTCGGCACCGTCGATCCGGCGACCTACACGGTCACCGGCGAGAGCCATTATGCCAAGATGGTGCGCGAGGCGCGCCAGCAGCGGCGGCTGGTCGACGGCGTGCTGATGGATTGGGTGGTGGTGCGCAATCGCCTGTCGATGCTCGATTCCCGCAACATGCAGCGCATCATCGCGGGGCTGAACGACCTGGCGATGCGGCTCGGTTTCCGCAGCACCGACGCGCTGGCCGAGCGCGTGATCTATCGCGAATTCTTCCCGCGCGGCCTCACCGCGCTCGACAATCTCGACGAGCGGACGCTGGGCACCCGCCCGAACCTGTCGCACGTCACCGCGCGCCGCGAGCTGATGCGCCTGATGGAAACCCTCAAGCTGCCGCTCGACGAGCGCGGCCAGCAGCGGGCGGCCGCGCATGCGGCCTGGATCGCCGCGCGCGACAAGCCGCTCGAGCTGCATGACGTGATCGCCCAGTGATCCCGCCGGCCGCGCCTGCGGTCGACGGCAAGAAGCCCGGCGGGTGAGCGCCGGGCCTTGCGCCAGAGGATAGCCCGTTTGCGGCATTTAGCCCTGGACAGCTGTTCGTGATGCGAGGCGGTCGATCGGTTCATGCGGGCGCATGACCCGCTACGGCGGCGTCCAGCCGGGCACCCGCGCGACGCATCTCGCCCTTGACCCGATCCGGCCAGACGCGCCAACCTGACGGCAACGAACGGCGGCCATGCCGCCGAAAAACAAAGCATCAACGGGAGAAACCGCCATGACATCTGCGATCCGACACAAGCTCTTTGCCCGCTGCACGTGCTGCCTGAATGAGCTCGGCGCCGCCGCCGTGAGCCGGCGCGACTTCGTGGCGGGCGGCGTCGCCGCGCTCGGGCTCGGCGCCGTGGCCGGCTTCGCCCCCAAGGCGACCGCGCAGGCCAAGCCGCACCGCATCGACGTCCACCACCACATCTCGCCGCCGACCTGGATCGACGGATTGAAGAAGATGAACCGCACCAACCCGCCGATGGCCAACTGGTCGGTGCAGAAGACGCTCGAGGACATGGACAAGGGCGGCGTCGCAACCTCGATCACCTCGCCGACCACGCCGCAGACCAAGCCCTTCGACAAGGCCGACGCGGTGCGGGTCGCGCGCGAGTCGAACGACTACGCCAAGAAGCTGATGAGCGACCATCCCAATCGTTTCGGCGTGTTCGCCATGCTGCCGCTGCCGCATGTCGACGAGAGCCTCAAGGAGATCGCCTACGCGTTCGACACGCTCAAGGTCGACGGGGTGGGCGTCATGACCAGCTACGGCGACAAGTGGCTCGGCTATCCGGAATTCGCGCCGGTGTGGGACGAGCTCAACCGCCGCAAGGCGACGGTCTACACCCACCCGACCGGCGCCAATTGCTGCGTCAACCTGGTGCAGGGGATCGGCGAGGCGGCGATCGAATACGGCACCGACACCACCCGCACGATCGCCAGCCTGATCTTCAGCGGCACGTCGCAGAAGTACAAGGACATCAACTGGATCTTCTCGCACGGCGGCGGCGCCCTGACGGCGTTCGCCGAGCGCTTCCTGGTGCAGATGGTGTCGACGCCGCCCTACAAGGACAAATTCACCCGCGACCAGGTGAACGGCGGAAATCACCCGCTTCTATTACGACACCGCCCAGGTCGCCAACCCGATCACCTTGGCGGCGCTGGTCAAGCTCGTCCCGATCGCGCAGATCGTCTACGGGACCGATTTCCCGTACCGGACCGCGGCCGACCACACCAAGGGCTTGACGTCGATCTTCAGCGGCAACGATCTCGCGGCGATCGACCGCGAGAACGCGTTGCGGCTATTGCCGCGCCTGAAGACGGCGTAACCGCGCGGGCGTGCTACCACCGGGGCGCAGGCGCCCCTCACCGGCCGCGCGCGCAGGCGCCTGGCAACGCCGCTCTCTCACGGCGCGCGCCTCGCGTCCCGTTCCGCTTGAGCCGGCGCTCGAGCAGCACCAGCGCCTGCGCCTGCTCCTCCACGCTTGCCTGCTTGAAAGCGGCGGCGAACAGATCGCCGATCCAGGCTTCCTCGGCAATGGCGCCCTCGCTTGCCAGCATCAGGAACATCAGTCCCAGCGCGGCCTGGCGCGGCAGTCCTTCGCCGGCGAACAGCATGCGGCCGAGCAGCGCCTGCGCCCGGTGGTGATCCTTGTCGGCCGCGAGGCTGAGCCAGCGCGCCGCCGCCATCGGATCGGGGGGCGCGTCGATGCCTTCGAGAAACAGCCGGCCAAGATGGTACTGGGCGTCGGCGTCGCGGAAATAGGTTGCCGCGTAGATGAGCAGGTTGCGCGCCCGCGCCGGATCCGGCTCGACCGGCGAATTGGGAATGCCGGCGAGATAATAGTGTGCCAGCGCGACGAATGCCTTGGCGACGATGCGCGATTCAGGCGCAAGCGGGTCGTCGCCGCCGCGCCTGGCGGTGTAGCCGCGCAGATACTCGAACGCCGCCAGATCGTCCTTCGGCAAATCGAGACCGCTGTTGGACGGAGGCCGATTTTCGAGCGGCGGAGCCGCCGGTAGCCCCGCAATCGCAGACGGCAGCGGGGTCTTGGCGGCGTCATTCCTCTGCGCCAGCGCCAGCGAGACCGCCGCCGCGGCAGTCAAACCGACGAATACCCAGAGAAGACGCGCACGCATCGATGTCCCGGCGTCCGGATGCCGCCGGACAATAGCGCGGCACCGAAGGCTTTTGAAGTGAGTTCCCCGGTCGCCGCTGATCCCCGCCGCGCAGGCGAGAATCCTCGATGCAGTGCAAACTCCGCTATACCGCCATACCGCTTTCCCGGCGACACCGCCGGAACTGCGCTAGGTCACCGACTTGAGCCGCTGCGCGGCATGGCCGAAGGCGTCGGCCAGCGCATGCAACGCCTCGGCCCGGCCGGCCGCATTGAGCACCGGATCGGTGAGCTTGCCGGGAGCGAGCGGCTCCGGCAGCTCCGCGATATGCGCCCGCAGGTCGAGCCTGTTCTCGAGCTTGGCGAGGAACGACGGGCCGACCCCGTTCATGCTGCCGCGCCTGCATTTCCGCCTGCCCGACCAGCTTCTCGACCTCGGCCTTCAAGTCGATCGGCTGTCGCAATTGATACTGGGTCACGATCATCTGACACCGCCACACCCACTGCTCCACCAGGCCCCCTAGAACCGCCGCGTTCATGGATCCCTCCATGGTGTCAGACCAGCCGAATCGGCTAGTCTTGCGAAAGTCTAGCAGAGCGTAGTTGGAAGTAATGTGATCGGGATCAGGACGCGTGGTCGAGAATCGTAAAATGTGGTCGCTGTGGTATTCGTGCGCAGCAAGACTGTATTGGCGCCCTCACAATGCGAAGGCGCGCGGATTTTTTGTTACCTATCGTTGCCGTCCACAGCAGAGTTGCTGACGCATTTCGCCATCATGCGCGGAACGCGGAGAGGGATTCGTCTCTCCGCTACAGCTTCGGAATGCCGGCGCGCTCGATCAGCGCCGCCCATTTCTTGATGTCGCCTTCGAGCCGCGCCTTCAATTGCTCGGGCGTGCTGGCCTGCGCCTCGATGCCGAGCTCGGCGTAGCGCTGCTTCACCTCGGGGATCGCCACGATCTCGTGGATCGCCTTGTTCAGGATGTTGATGATCTCGACCGGCGTTCCGACCGGAACGAACGTGCCGTTCCACGACGTGACCTCGTAGCCCGGCACGCCGGCTTGCGCGACCGTCGGCACGTCGGTGAAGAACGGCGAGCGCTGCGGGCCCGACGTGCCGACCGGCCGGATCTTCTTCTCCAGCGAGCGTGGGCTTCATCGGACCGTAGAAATCGATCATGAGCTGGATGTCGTTGCGCAGCAGCGCAACGATGACGTCCGGCGTGCCGCGGTAGGGAACGATCTGGAAGTCGAGCCCGCCCGAGGACCTGAACAGCTCGGCGCCCAGATTCTGGGTGCTGCCGACCGCGATGGTGCCGACATTGAGCTTGCCGGGCTGCGCGCGCGCCGCCTTGATGAAATCCGCCAGCGTCTTGAACTCGCCATCCGCGTTGGTCGCGAACACCAGGTCGAACGCGCCGATGGTCGAGATCGGCGCGAATTCCTTGACCGGATCGAACGGCAGCGACTTGTAGATGGCGGCACTGATCGCGGTGCCGTTGGTGACGAGGCCCATCGTGTAGCCGTCGGCCGGCTGCGAGAGCACGGAACGCGCCGCCGCGATGCCGCCCGGTCCCGGCTGGTTCTCGACCACGAACCGCTGCCCGAGCTTGTCGCCGAGCTTCTCGGCGGCGAGCCGCGCCGTGATGTCGGCGACCCCGGCGGCGCCGAACGGCAGGATGAAGCGGACCGGCCGGCTCGGATAAGTCTGCTGCGCGCGCGCCGAGCGCCACGCCGGCAACGCGCCGGCTGCGGCGGCAGCAGCGGCTACGCCCTTGGCGAAGCTTCGGCGCGTCGAGCGAACGCGCGGGCTTGCTGGTCTTCGGCATCGTCTTCTCCTCGTGTTCCAGTATCAGACCTTTTCCTCGATCACGCTGGCGCGCACGTCGTCCTCGATCAGCCGCCAGATGTGATCGACATAGCGCACGAATTCGGCCGTGCGCTTGATCGCGAGCGCGCGCGGCCGCGGCAGCTCGATCTCGACGGTCTCGCGCAGCCGGCCCGGCCGGCGCGCGAACACCAGCACGCGGTCGGACAGGAACACCGCCTCGTCGATCTGGTGGGTGACGAACAGCACGGTCTTGCGCCCCTCCTCCCAGATGCGCATCAGCTCGGTCTGCATGATCTCGCGGGTCTGCGCGTCGAGCGACGAGAACGGCTCGTCCATCAGCAGGATTTCCGGGTCGATGGCGAGCGCGCGGGCGAGATTGACGCGCTGGCGCATGCCGCCCGACAGCTGGCGCGGATGGTAGTTCTCGAAGCCTTCGAGCCCGACCAGCTTGAGCAGCTCCATGGTGCGCCGCCGCTCGGCCGGGCCGACCTGGCCCGCGACCTCGCGGCCGATGATGGCGTTGGCGAACACCGTGCGCCACGGCAGCAGGCTGTCGCTCTGGAACACGAAGCCGCGGTCGCCGCCGGGACCGTGCAGCGCGCGGCCGTCGAGCAGCACCTCGCCGGCGCTCGCGGGCTCGAGGCCCGCGACGATGCGCAGGAACGTGGTCTTGCCGCAGCCCGAGGGGCCGACCACCGAGATGAACTCGCCGCGCTCGACCGCGAGCTCGATGCCGCGCAGCGCCTCGAGCTCGCCGAACGACTTGCCGAGATGCGAGATCGCGAGCTTCGGCGCCATCGCTCTAGTCCTTGGTCCAGGGCACGAGCTTGCCCTCGAGCCAGGTGAAGCCTGCCGTCATCACGATGCCGGCGAACGCCAGCACCACCACGCCGGCGAACAGCTCCGGCATGTTGAAGGCGTCCGCCGACTGGCTGATCAGCCGCCCGAGCCCGGCGCGCGAGCCGAACAGCTCCGCCACCACCACGCCGATCAGGCCGCGGCCGATGCCGAGCTTGAGCCCGGCCAGGATGAACGGCATGGCGGACGGCAGCGACACCTTGAAGAAGATCTGCCGCGGGCTGGCGCCGAACGAGCGCAGCATCTCGATCAACCGCTCGCTGGTGGTGCGCAGCCCCGCCTCGGTGTTGATGGTCACCGGAAACAGCACCAGGAAGATCACCACCAGCACCTTCGACCAGATGCCGATCCCGAGCCAGAGGATGAACAGCGGCGCGAGCGCGATGGTGGGCGTGGCGTAGAGGCCCGGAAATCCACGGCTGCAGCGCCCGCTTGGCGGTGACGCTGCTGGCCATGGCGAAGCCGAGAACGATCCCGATCACGCTCGCGATGACGTAGCCGAGCGCGAACTCGATCGCCGCTGATCGCCATGTGGCGCTGCATCTCGCCGCTCAGCATCAGCGCATAGATCGCCTGGATGATCTGCGAGGGCGCCGCGAGGAACAGCGGATTGGCGACGAAGAGCGCGGCTGATGAGCTCCCACAGCAGAAGCCCGCCCAGCACCGAGATGGCGCCGGCGAAATAGCGCAGCCGCGCCCCCTGCGACGGGCCGGCTGGCCGCCGGTGCTGGCGCCGCTTCGGCCGGGCTCGCTGGCGTCGACGCGCTCATGTCAATCGGTCAACTGGGTGACGCCGGGCAGGACCAGGCGCTCGATCTCGAAACCGCTCGGCACGTCGCCGAGCTGCTGCAGCGCACCGACGAGCGCGCCGAGCTTTGCCTTCGACACCTTGCCGGTCGGCTCGAAGAATTTGCCTCTCGTCAGAAAGTCGTAGGACTTCTCCACGTCGTCCGCCTGCATCCTGCTGACGTCGATCATCATCTTGACCGCCTCGGCGCGGTTCTTCTCCGTCGTAGAACCAGGCGATGCTCTTGTTATAGACGGCGAGCACCTTCTCGACGAGGCGCCGGTTGGCCGCCGCCAAGCTGCGGTTGACGACCGTGCCGGCGAACGGCAGGTCCTTCACGTAGTCGATGGTGAGGCCGAGATTGGTGAAGCCGGCCGCCTCGGCACGGAAGCTGAACGGCGGCGCCAGGATCGCGGCGTCGACCGCGCCCGACTGCAGCGCCGCGAAGCGGGCGGAGGTCGCG
Source organism: uncultured Alphaproteobacteria bacterium (assembly GCA_963708765.1). Lineage (GTDB taxonomy): Bacteria > Pseudomonadota > Alphaproteobacteria > Rhizobiales > Xanthobacteraceae > VAZQ01. The sequence goes on from CAVPTV010000026.1 coordinate 245,342, forward strand.
CCGGCAAACACCATGTCGAACTCGCCCGGTTTCACGCCGTCGGCCGCCAGCATGCGCTCGACGAAAATGCGCGTGATGTCCTTGGCGCCGCCGACCGAGATGGTCTTGCCCTTGAGCTCGCTCATGCTCTTGATGCTCGAGCGTGCCGATGAGGATGTAGGGCGGCGCCCTGGATCTCGATGCGCACGATCGCCGCCGGCGCGCCCTTCTCGATGGCGCGGATCGGATCGACCAGGCCGGTATTGATGGCGAAATTGATCGAGCCGGCGGCCAGCTGCTGGTTCACCGCCGCGTTCGATTGCGCGAACACCAGGTCGACCTTGAGGTCCTCGGCGGCGAAGAACCCCTTGTTGATGCCGATATAGACCGGCCAGGAATTGGTCGAGGCAGAGCCGACCGAGCCGAGGATGACGGTGTCGGCCGCCTGCGCGGCGACCGGCGCCAGCAGCCGGACGCAGCGATCGCCAAGCCGCGCAGCGATGCGCCTGCCAGCGACGGGTCTGGAGCCGTGCGCATGTGATCATCGACCTCCAGCTGCCTCGAGCAGACTCGGTCGCCGCGTCATTCAGCCGCTAGTCGCCACCTGCGTCACGCCCGGCAGCAGGACGCGATCGATGTCGATCGCGCCCGGCAGATCGCCGAGGCTCACCATCGCCTTCGCCAGGCTCGCGAGCTTCGACCTGGAGACCTTGCCGGTCGGCTCGAAGAACTGCCCCTTGCGCATGAAGTCGTAGGCCTTCTCGACGTCGTCCTGCTTGAGCTTGCTGGCGGCCATCAGGATCTGCACCGCCTCGCCGCGATTGCGCTCGTCCTCGAACCAGGCGACGCTCCTGGTGTGGGCGGCGAGCAGCTTCTGCAGGAGCGCTTTCTGCGCGTTGGCCCAGCGCACGTTGACCACGGTGCCCGAGAACGGCAGGTCCTTGACGTAGTCGACCGTCAAGCCGAGATCGCTGAAGCCCGCCGCCGCCGCCTGGAAATTGAACGGCGGCAGCAGGATCGCGGCATCGACCGCGCCGGCGAGCAGCGCCGAGGCGCGCGCCGCGGTGGCGCCGGCGAACACCATGTCGAACTCGCCCGGCTTGACGCCGTTGGGCTCGAGCATGCGCTCGACGTAGATGCGCGTGATGTCCTTCGGGCCGCCGAGCGAGATCAGCCTTGCCCTTGAGCTCCTTGAGGCTCTTGATGGCGGGCTTGGCCAGCAACGCGTAGGGCGGCGCCTGCACCTCGACCCGCACGATCGCGATCGGCGCGCCCATGCCGATGGCGCGCATCGGGTCGACCAGGCCGGTCGACATGCAGATATCGAGCGAGCCGGCGGTGATCTGCTGCACCAGCTGCGCGCTCGATTGCACGTAGACGACGTCGACCTTCACGTCCTCGGCGGCGAAGAACCCCTTGTTGAGGCCGATGAAGACCGGCCAGAGATTGGCCGAGGCCTGTCCCACGGTTCCGACGGTCACCGCGTCGGCGGCGCTGGCGGCCGGCGCGGTTGCGACGGCCGCGCCCAGCAGCAGCGATCCGACCAGCACGTTCAGCGATCGAGCCATGGCCATGATCTTCTCCCTAAAGAGATCTACTCCGTTATGAGGTCCTGATCTGCGCGAGATAGTGTCGCGCGATCTCGCTCCCGGTCGCCTTCCACACCCGCTCGTGCCGGCAGATATAGGCGAGCGCCGCGTCGAAAGCGTCGATGCGGTGCGGCACGCCGGTGAGATAGGGATGCAGCGCGATCGCCATGACGCGCCCGGAGTTCGCGCCCTCGCGGTAGAGCACGTCGAACTGCCGGCAGATCATCTCGCGGAACTCGTCGGCGGTGCGATGCAGCCGCTCGAACACCGGCTTGTCGTTGATCTCGTGGCTGTAGGGCACCGAGAGGAGCCGGCGCCCGCCCTCGAGGCTCATCACATAGGGCTGGTCGTCGTTGGTCCAGTCGCAGACATATTCGCACGCCCTCGGCCGCCAGCAGATCGAGGCGTGTCCCAGGTCTCCTGCAGGCCGGAGCCGAGCCAGCCCACCGGCCGCGTGCCGGTCGCCTTCTCGATGGTGCCGAGCGCGCGGCGGATGATCCCCGCCTCCTCGCCGGGCGGCGCCTCGTTGAGGCGGCGGGTGTTGCTCTCGCAGTGCCCCATCCACTCCCAGCGCAGCTTCTTGCCTTCCGCGATGATCTCCGGATGGTGCGCGCACAGATCGCTGTTGAGCGCGACGGTGCCGCGGATGCCGTAACGCTCGAGCACCCGCATCAGGCGGAACACGCCGATGCGGTTGCCGTAGTCGCGCGACGACCAGGTCGGGATGTCGGGCGGCGGCGTGCCGGGGCCGCCCGAGCCCGCCGGCACTTTCTCCATGAGCGAGAAGAACTCGATATTGGGGATCACCCAGAGCGCCAGCTGGGCGCCGTTCGGCCAGCTCAGGCGCGGGCGATGGATGATCGGCGAATAGGGAAACGGGCCGTAGGGCGAGGGCTTCATGTCCGGGGTCAGGGATCAGAGGTCGGGAAGTCAGGAGTGAGCCTAACGAGGCGCGGGCGGCATGTACATTGCGCGCAATAAGGGTGAGGCCCCGCCGGACGGCCATTCCTGCAACCGGCCACCCTGTTGCCAATCGATGATCGTACGTGAGACTGATCGATCGTGAGAGTCCTACCGGAGGTCGTCAGGAACGGTGCGCTGTCGTCGCCTCGTCTTCACCGCTGCGGCGCTCCTGCTCGCAGCACCGCACGTGTGGGCGGCCGATGCGGCTGGCAAGCCCCGGCGCATCGTCTCCCTCAACATGTGCGTGGACGAGCTGGTGCTGCGGCTCGCCGACCCGCAGAGCATCGCCTCGGTCACCTGGCTTTCGCGCGATCCGACGAATTCGAACGTGGCCGAGCTCGCGGCCCGCATTCCGATCAATCACGGGCTCGCGGAAGAGATCATCCCGCTGAAGCCGGATTTGGTGATCGCCGGCGTCTACACGGCGCGCACCGCGGTGGCGATGCTCAAGCGGGTCGGCATCCCGGTGGCGGAGATCGATGTTCCGAAGAGTCTGGACGATGTTCGCCGGCAAATCCGCGAGGTGGCCGCGCTCGTCGGCGAGCGGGACAAGGGCGAAGCCGTCATCGCTCACATGGACGCCGGCCTGGCGTCGCTGCCGCCGGCCGCGCGCTCGGCCAGGCCGCGGGCGATCGTGCTCAATCCGAATGGCGTGACGGTGGGAAAAGGAACGCTGGTCGACGAGATCATGACCCGCGCCGGGCTCACCAACGTCGCCGCCGAGCTCACCATCGACAATTACGGACAGATCCCATTGGAGACCGTGGTGGCGAACGCGGTCGACGTGCTGATCCTGAGCGCGAGCCGCGACGGGCCGCCCGCGCTCGCCACCGAGATCCTGCGGCATCCCGTGCTCGCCGCGCTCGCAGACCGGACCCGCCTGGTCGTGCTGCCGGGCCGGCTCTGGAATTGCGGCGGCCCCGCCGTGGTCGAGGCGATCGAGCGGCTCACGCGAGTGGCCGATGAGGTGCGGGGCGAGGCGCCGGCACGATGACGCAGGCCGCTCCCGTCGAGACGCCGCGGCCATGGCCGATGCCGTCGTACGGCCTGCTGGTCGCAGGCCTGTCGGTGCTCGTCGTCATTCTAACGGGTACATCGCTGGCGATCGGCTACGCGCCGCTCGACCTCACGCAGGCGATCCGCGACGTCTTGAGCGGGCAAAGCACGCTGGCGGCGCTCGTGCTCGTCGAGTTGCGCCTGCCGCGCGCGCTGCTCGGCTGCTTCGTCGGGTTCAGCCTCGGCATCAGCGGCGCGGCCCTGCAGGGCCTGATGCGCAACCCGCTGGCCGAGCCGGGCATCATCGGCATTTCCGGCGCGGCCGCGTTCGGCGCGGTCGCGGTGTTCTATTTCGGCCTGGCCGGCGCGTTGTCGCTGGCGCTGCCGCTCGGCGGCATCGCCGGCGCCGCGGCCGCGACCTTTCTGCTCTACGCGCTGTCCGGTCGCGGCGCCGGCACGATGACGCTGATCCTCGCCGGTGTCGCCATCAACAGCTTCGCCGGGGCGCTGACCTCGCTCGCGCTCAATCTCTCGCCCAATCCCTATGCGGTGAGCGAGATCGTGTTCTGGCTGCTGGGTTCGCTGGCGGACCGCAGCCTGCCCCATGTCTGGCTGGTCCTGCCCATGATGGCGCTCGGCTGGGCCCTGCTGATCGGCTCGGGGCCCGCGCTCGACGGACTGACCTTGGGCGAGGATACGGCGAAGAGCCTCGGCTTCGACCTCGGCCGCCTGCGGCTTGCAGCTGATCGCCGGAACCGCGCTCGCGGTCGGCAGCGCGGTCGCGGTGACCGGCGCGATCGGCTTCGTCGGGCTGGTGGTGCCGCATCTGCTGCGGCCGCTGGTCGGCCACCGGCCGGGACGGCTCCTGTTCGTGAGCGGCCTCGGCGGCGCGGCGCTGACGCTGGCGGCCGACATCGCCGTTCGGGCCCTCCCCGATCCGGCCCGAGCTCAAGCTCGGGGTCGTGACCGCGATCATCGGCGCGCCGTTCCTGTTCAGCCTGATCTATCGGCTGCGCGAGGAGCCATGATGCAGATCGAGGCCACCGACATCGCGGTGCGCTTTGGCCCGACGACGCTGTTCGAGCGGCGTCGACCTCGTCATGCGTCCCGGCGAGATGGTCGGCCTGATCGGACCCAACGGCTCGGGCAAGACCACGCTGCTGCGCATCCTCGCCAATCTGCGCGCGCCGGAAGCCGGGCGGGTGCGCTACGCCGGGCGAACCGCTGCCGAGGTCGGATCGCGCGAGCTTGCGCGGCAGATCGCCTATCTCGCCCAGGGCGGCGCGGTGCATTGGCCGATGCGGGTCGAGGCCCTGATCGCGCTCGGCCGCCTGCCGCACCGGCGGACGTTCCAGGGCCTCGACGCGGCCGACCGAGACGCCATCGCGCAGGCGATGATGGCGGCCGATGTGGTTGCACTGCGAGGGAGGACCATGGGCCAGGTCTCCGGCGGCGAGCGGATGCGCATCCTGTTGGCGCGCGCGCTTGCGGTCGATGCGCCCATGCTGCTGGCCGACGAGCCGATCGCGGCGCTCGATCCGCTGCATCAGCTCCAGGTGATGGAATTGCTGCGCACCACCGCCCGCAAAGGCCGCGGTGTCATCGTCGTGCTGCATGATCTGGCGCTGGCGGCGCGCTTTTGCGATCGTCTCGTTCTGCTGGCGCAAGGCGGCATCCTGGTGGAGGGAGCGCCGGCGCGCGTGCTGACCGACGCCCACCTCGCTCGCGCCTACGGGGTCGACGTGGTGCGCGGCGAGCGCGACGGAATACCGTTCCTGTTGCCGTGGAAGCCGTCCAGGGCGCCCGAGGGAGAGCCGCCGTGAGCCGCGCCGCCGACGACTTCGCGCTTCTTGCCGGTCAGATGGCGGACCACGAGACCGGCTGGAGCCTGGGCACCTTCGGGGCGATCGCCGAGTTCACCCGTGACCCGGACGAGCCGGTCGGCGCTGTCGCGCGAGCGACACTCGTCTTGCCGCGGTGACCGCGCGCGGCGGGATTCGGATCGAGGCCCGCGCGGGCGTGCGTCTGTTCGCCTCCGAGACCACGACGCGCGACAGCTGGAACCATCGCATCTCGCTGTGCCTGCCGGAAAACGCAGTGCGCCATGAACGGACGCACCGTGCTCACCGCGCTGGGGCCGGACACGCAGGCCCTGCGTGAGCAGGACCGGGACGCCGCGCTGTTCGATCTCGGCCTCGGCGCTTTGCAGGTCGATCTTTGTGTCCGCGTGACCGATCCGAACGTGGCGGCACAACTCGCGTCACATGCCGGGCGGCCGCTGTTCGAGCCGGGCAATCCGGCCATGGGCGTGATCCTGGCCGCGAGCCCGCATCGGGTCTTCGTCAGCAGGCTGGGACGCATCGAGGTGTTTTCGCCTATTCCCCCGGCCGACGGAGCGAGCCCCGAGGGACCGCACACCCACGTGCTGCCGAAGCTGCTGGCGCACCGGCGCACGCACGCGGCAACGGAGCTGGTCCCGGACGGCTGGATTCCGTGTGCCCATCTCTATCCGGGCCATCCGGCGAAGGATGCGTTTGGGCGCAGCCGGCCGTTCGACCGGGCGCGGCACGAGGCATTCCAGAGGATGTTGCGGGATTTCGGCGATCCGGAATTCTACGCCCTCAAGCAGCGCGTGCTCGCGGCCGTCGCCGCCGGCGAAGACCCATCCGTCATCGCCGTCGCGGATAGTCGATTCACCCGCACGAACGTCCGCATCGCGCTGCGGCAGCTGCGGGCGACGGCCTGCGCCTCACCCTCGCTCGCCGCGTGGTTGGCGGCGCACGAAGCCTTCGATCGGAGCGAGCCGGAGGAGCACGCCGGCGGGCCTGACTGATCGGCGATGCAAATGACCGCGGTGCGACAGCGCAAAATCGCCGGCTGTTGCCGTCCGGTTACAGCCTATCGGTGGCCGGCACTGGCATAGTGGACCGGCTTGCGGGCCTTGGGGGCACCGCAAGCCGGCTGCCGCGACCCTAGCCGGCTACGCATACTGTCAGCTACGCGATACAGAGACTGCCAGTACAAACCCGGCGTGGGCCGCGGACCTGGTGACAGCGGCGTTCTGTCGGCGACACACTCTCGCCTTCAGGCCCTTACGCCGCCGTCGCAAGCTCGATGCTTTCTCGTTTCGCCTGCCGGCAAGCGCCGGCGGCGAACGTTCGGCCAACGCGACCGCAAGCCTAATCCCGCACGGAAGTTCGTCCCCTCGTTGACCCCCACCCCATTATCCAACGGACGTGGTGGCCACTTCATGGCGAGGATAGGTCCATCGCCTTAACGCTTGCTGAAATGCGGGCGCCGGCACGGTATGAAATTACGGTTTTCGGGGGCTCACTCCTTCGCGGCCGGCTCGGTCTCGGCCATCAACCAGTCGAGATAGCCCTGGTCGACGCTCTCGATCGGCAGCACCAGGAACGCGGGGGTCGTGTAGGAGTGCATCTCCTTCACGGCCGCGCGCACGCGCTCCGCGAGCGAGGCGCGGGTCTTGATGATCATCACCACCTCTTCGCCGCGCTCGACCGCGCCCTGCCAGCGATAGTGCGAGATCATGCCGGGCAGGATATTGACGCAGGCGCAAAGCCGACGTTCGACCAGCGCACGTCCGGCCTGCTCCGCCTCGACAAGCGAGGGATAGGTCGTATAGACGAAGACCGCGCGCTCCATGTTCGTTCACCCTATTGCCGTCGCAGGCGCCGCATGCATGGTTGCGTCCCGACCCGAGCTCCAAGAACTTGCTGACAAGAGCCTCCTGACATGAGTCCTGCGTAACATGAATCCCGTGCCTTCGCGCTACGAGCGCATCCATTTCGTCGCCAGCCCGATTGCGGAGGCGCGCGACGCGCGCGAGCGGCTGGTCAAGCGCTACGGCGACGTCACACCCGAAAAGGCCGACGTCATCGTCGCGCTCGGCGGCGACGGGTTCATGCTGCAGACCCTGCACAGGTTCATGAAATCGGGCAAGCCGATCTACGGCATGCACCGCGGCACCGTCGGCTTTCTGATGAACGAGTACTATCCGGACGATCTGCCCGAGCGCCTCGCCAAGGCGCAAGTCGCCGTGATCCATCCGCTGCTCATGTGCGCCCATGACGAGGACGGCGATGCCCGCGAGTTTCATGCCTTCAACGAGGTCTCGCTGTTCCGCCAGACCTACCAGGCGGCGCGGCTGCGCATCCTGATCGACGACGAGGAGCGCCTGCCCGAGCTGGTCGCCGACGGCGTGCTGTTGGCGACGCCGGCCGGATCGACCGCCTACAATCTCTCCGCCCAGGGACCGATCATCCCGATCAACGCGCCGCTGATGGCGCTCACGCCGATCAGCCCGTTCCGGCCGCGGCGCTGGCGCGGCGCGCTGTTGCCCGACAGCGCGCGCGTGCGGGTCGAGGTGCTGGAGCCGGACAAGCGTCCGGTCGCCGCCGTCGCCGACCACGACGAGGTGCGCGCGGTCTGCGCGGTCGACATCCGGATGGATCACGGCATCTCGATGCAGATGCTGTTCGATCCCGGCCACAGCCTCGACGAGCGCATCCTGCGCGAGCAGTTCGGGTATTGATCCAAAGCGAAGAACCGCGACGTGACCAGAACAGCTCGCATCGCGGTGATCGGCGCGGGCATCGGCGGGCTCGCGGCGGCCTGCGCGCTGCGCCAGCGCGGCTTCGAGGTCGAGGTCTACGAGCGCGCTCCCGAGCTCGGCGAGGTCGGCGCCGGGCTGCAGCTCGGACCGAACGCCGTCAAGGTGCTGCGCGCGCTCGGCATCGAGGAGCCGCTGCGGCCGCTCGCCTTCGAGCCGACCAACATCGTTTCGGTGGCCGGGGATGACGGACGTTTGCGCTTTCGCGAGCCGCTGAAAGCAATTGCCGCGGCGCAATTCGGCGCGCCCTATCTCACCGCCCATCGCGCCGACCTGCACGCCTTGCTGCAAGCGCGGCTGCCCGCGAGCAGCATCCACCTCGACGCGCAGTGCACCGGCGTGGCGTCGGTCGGCGCTACGGCGGTGGCGACGTTTGCCGACGGACGCGAGGTCGAGGCCGATATCGTGGTGGGCGCCGACGGCATCAATTCCAGCGTGCGCGAAAGCCTGTTCGGCGTGCAGGCTACCCGCTGGACGCAGCAGATGGCCTGGCGCTGCATCGTGCCGATCGATTGCGTGCCGACCAAGATCGGTCCCGGCAAATCGGTCGAGATCGGCCGCGACGAATATGTCGGCTGGATCGGGCCCGACGGCCACGTGATCTGCTATCCGATCCGCGGCGGCGACATCTACAATATTTTCGCCGGCCACGTGTCCGAGCAATGGGTCGAGGAGTCGTGGTCGGTGCCGAGCAGCGTCGACGAGCTGCTGGCCGGCTATCGCGGCTGGAACGGAGCGCTGCTCGACATGCTCGGCCGGGTCGAGCATTGCTTCAAATGGGGCATTCGCGATCGCGACCCGCTCGCGCGCTGGACCCGCGGCCGGATCACGCTGCTCGGCGACGCGGCGCATCCGATGATGCCGACCTTGGCGCAAGGCGCCGCCATCACGCTCGAGGACGCCTATGCGCTCGCGCGCAACTTGGCGCGGCACGACGATCCGGCGGACGGGCTCGCGGCTTACGAGGCCGAGCGCCGGCCGCGCGCCAGCAAGGTGCAATTGCAGGCGCGCGAGCAGTTCCAGAACAATCGCAAGGTCCCCGCCCCGCCGCCGCTCTCGCGCGACTGGATCTTCGCGCACGACGCGACGTTGGAGACCTCGTAGGTCGGATTGGCGTTTGTGTCCCGGCCGCAACGCAGCGTGAAGCAACGCAAACAAGCATGCGCTGCCTGCGCGAGCTCGACCCAACGCTATTCGCTTCAAACCCTCAGCGGTCGTGTCCGTCCGCTGTCCTGCGTTGTCCGTCGTCCGCGCGGGCGGTGAGCAAGCGCGGCGCGCGTCACGCTGCGGGCGGCGTAGCGGGCGCCCGCGATGAAGCGCATCAGCGGACCGAAGCTTGCGGCGGCGCTGGCGCCGACGAAATGCAGCCCGGGCACGCTCGATTCGAAGCCGGCCGCCAGCACCGGCGAGCCGTCGGCGCAGGCGATCCGCTCCAGCAAATCCGGCGCCAGGATGCGCAGCTTGGAAATGTCGATGTCGTAGCCGGTCGCGAGCAGCACGTGGTCGTAGACGCGCAGCCCGGTGTCGAGCTCCACACCCACCTGGTTGCCCCGGGTCATGCACGCCGAGGATCCGACGTCCCGCCTGCAGGCGCACGCCGCTGAAGCGCGGCTTGAGCCACCACGCCGCGGCCGGGCGCAGGCTGTGCGCGTTGATCCGCGGCAGAACCCGTCCGGTCACATGATGCGCGACGCCGGGCAGCTCGTTGAGCCAACTCAGCGGGAACGGCCCGACCGCGGAGGGAGCCGCCAGCGCCTGGCGCAATCGGACGAGCCACTCACGCTCGTGCGCGCTGCCGTCGTTCGGCGGCTCGCGCCAGAGCACATCGCCGCGGCAAATGAGCTCCACGTCGGAGCCGGCCTCGCGCAACAGCGCCGCCAACTCGCAGGCACTCTGCCCGCGCCCGACCACCGCGACGCGCTTGCCCCGCCACTTGTCGAGGCGGGCGTGGCTGGAGGCGTGGCTCACCAATGCCTCCGGCGACCCTTCGAACGGCGTCGGAATGGCCTGCTGGTTGGTCAGGCCCATGGCGACCACGATGCGCCGGGCACGCAGCGGCTCGCCGTCCTCCAGGACGAAGCAGAACCCGCGGCCGGTCTGCTCGATCCGGAGCACCTTGCGGTCGTCGAGATCGGGGACGGTTTGCTGCGCAAACCATTCGCCGTAACCGACGAATTGCTCGAGCGCAATCTGCTCCTGCCGTTCGAGCGCATGCTGGTGCCAAAAGCGATCGAGCGAGAACCTCTTGGCGGGATCGGCGATGTGGGTTGCGTTCCAGGGAGACAGCAGCTTCATCCCTTTCGGCATGCTGTTGCGCCAGGACGACATCGGGTCGCCGAACGTGCGGGTGCCGAGGCCGGCGGCTTTGAGGTGCGCGGCCACCGCGAGACCGTACGGCCCGGCGCCGATCACGGCCACTTCGCATTCGTCGGGCAGGAACGCTACATTCACGGTACGACCTCGGCAGTTGATTCCTCCTGGGTGTTAGTACGACCGTGCCGGGATCGCGAAACGCCAAGTCGAATTAGGATTACCGCGTTGGGCCAGATGCAGCGTCGCTGCGCACGACGACCGCGAATGCCGGCGCGCGGGTGCACTCCGTCGATTGGCGCTAATCGCTCCGCTGTCATTCCGGGGCGCGACCGCGGAATGACGGCGGAGAGATCGGCGCGAGCCGAAGCGCCCCCTCCTCTAAGCCATTGAAGCCGCGAGGGTTCGCGGCCGCGCATGCTTAACCCTTCGTTAACAGGGAACCTCTAATCTTCAGCGGAGGGGCTGGCTGCGACCGGCGCCTTGGATGGCGTCATGATCCGCATCGATTTCAACAAGCTCCGCTTCCTCGTCATCGACGACAACGCCCACATGCGGCGCATCCTGCGCACGCTGCTGCACGGCTTCGGCGCGCGCGACGTCTACGAGGCGGAGGACGGCGCCGCCGGGCTCGAAGCCTTCACCCATTACATGCCGGACATCGTGCTCACCGACTGGGCGATGCCGATCTTCGACGGCCTCGAGCTGACGCAGATGATCCGTCAGCCCGGCGCCAACGCCAACCCCTACGTGCCGATCATCATGCTGACCGGCCATTCCGAGAAGAAGCGCGTGATGTCGGCGCGCGACGCCGGCATCACCGAGTTCATGGCCAAGCCGATCTCGGCCAAGGCGCTCTACCAGCGCATCCTCAACGTGGTCGCCAATCCGCGGCCGTTCATCAAGACCAAGACCTATTTCGGTCCCGACCGGCGGCGCAACGTCACCGCCAACTATGTCGGGCCCGAGCGCCGCAAGGGCGGCAAGGCCGACGTGATCGCGCCAGACGCCGCTGCTCGACAAGGCCAAGATCGCCGGCTGAGACAGACCAGGAACCACCATGTCGCAAGTCAAAGAACGACAAGCCGTCGGTCGCCACCTACGGCGACCACGAGGTCATCACGCCGCCCAACAAGCTGCGCAAGGCGGTGTCGACGGTCTCGGCCACCGACCCGCACGACGATCCGGTGGCGCGCGCCGAGCAGGCGCTGGCCGCAGCTCTCCGACGAGTTCTCGACCTGGATGGACGCCGAATGCGAGCGGCTCGACCGCGCGCGCCGCAAGGTCAAGGCCGCGGGCTTCACCAAGGCGACGCGCGAGGCGCTGTTCCACGCCGCCCACGACATCAAGGGCGAGGCCGCGACCTTCGGCTATCCCTGGATCGCCGGCGCTCGCCGACAGCCTGTGCCGGCTGATCGAGCACACGCCCGACATGACGCGCATTCCGCTGGCGCTGGTCGACCAGCATGTCGACGCGGTGCGCGCCATCATCCGCGAGAGCGCCGCGCCCGGACGTCGGCCACGATCGCCGACGCGCTGACCGACAGCTGCGCGAGGTCACCGACGAATTCCTCGCGCACGAGAACCGCGCACCGGCCCGGACTATCTCGACGGCATTCTCGCGCCCGCCGCTGGCGCCGGGCGAGCTCGTTCTGATGCGAAGATCGCCGCGAGCGTCACGGCGGCCTGCGCCGTCATCGCGGCTCGATCGCGTCGTCCGCCACCAGCTCGTCGCAGAACAGGCGCGCCTCTTCGCGCGCCGCCTCGGTCGCGAAGCGCCGCAGCAGCGTCAGCAGCGGCTCGATCTCGCCGAGCGCCTCGCTCGGCGCAGCGCGGTGAGCACGCGCTCGACCATCCGGCGCTTGAGCCGCGTCGCGCCGCCCGGCTCGCCGACGAAGCCGCCCTCGCGCATGGCCTCGACCGCCTCGCGGAACGCCGGATAGGTCGAGGCCGGCAGGCCGGCCTTCTCGTAGAGGGCGCGGAAGCCCGCGCCGCCCTGGTCGTGCACCAGCGCGCTCACGCGCGTGAGCGACAGGCCGGAGAGCTCGGCCAGCGCCTCCTCGAACAGGTCGACGTTGCCGGACAGCAGCGCGCGCAGCACCAGGCCGGCGGTGAGCTGGCCGCTCTCGCGCAGATGGCGGATGAGCGGCCGGATCTCGCTGTCGGGCGAGACCGCGGCGAGCGTGACGGTCGCCTTCTCGCAGGCCTCCTTGGCGATGCGCTGGGCGCGGTCCTCCTCCAGCCATGCGCGCGCCGTGACGAAGCCGGCGAGCGTCTCGGACAGCTTGGCGACCAGCGCCTGGCGCGTCGTCGCCGGCAGGTCGTCGCGCGCGAGCATGCGCTTCGCGGATCGCGGCGAGATGGCCGAAGCGCTCGACGATGCGGTCGAGCGAGAACGGCGCGATCTCGGCCTCGGGATTCTCGATCAGCACCAGGCAGGCCTCGGCCGAGCCGACCTCGGCGATCGCGGCGGAGACCGCGCTCGGCAGCGGCGCGCGGTTCGCGATCGCGGCCTGCACCTGCGGCCGGCCGGTCGCGACCGCGTCGACCAGATCGGCGTCGACCAGCAGCGGCGAATGTTCGAGCACCCAGCTCGCCACCTCCGGCTGGTCGGCGGCAAGCGCGAGGATCGACCGCCGGCGGCGCGTGCTCGCTGAACGCGAGCGCCTCGGCCAGCGCCGCGCGCACCAGCGGCGACGGATCGTCGAGCAGCATGATCAGCGCGCCTTCGGCGGCGGCGCGATCGTCGGCGAGAGATCGGAATAGAGATAGGCGCGCGCCAGGGCGCTGGTGGCATCGGCCCGCTCGCCGGCGGGCGCGGTACGCACCCAGTGCAGGAACTGACGAACAATCATGTTGCGACCGACGCCACGATGAGCGGCTTGCGGCGCCAGCGCACCGATGGTTCGCAGTCTAGCGCGCGAGGCTTAACAAAGCGTTCACCATAAATCTTTGGGAAGATTGATGAATTGTTAACGCGCCGAGCGGCGTCACACCTTGCCGCCGTCGAACAATCCGCGCACGTCGACCGGCGCGTCCCGGAACAGATCGAGCGTGAGCCGCCGCCGGGCTTGCGTGAGGTCGGCGGTGCGGACGACCGCAGCGCCTCGCGCCGCGCCCGCCTGATTGCCCCACAGCTCGCTGACCACGGGCGCGACGGCCCGCGGCGACCCTCGTCGTGGAACAGCGAATGAAAGACCGAACCCGTCTCCGGCGTGCGCGCCGGCGGCGCCGCAGCCGCATAGGCGCTGGTGACGCCGCGGTATCGCTCGCGAACGCCGTTGCGGTCGGCAGCGGCGAGGACGAGACATCAGACTGCGCAGCGCCGCGGTGGCGGACGTCGACAACGGCGGCGCCAATCGCGGCACGGTCGCTGCCGACACCGGTATCAGCGCGGGCGGCCGCGGCGGCGCCGAGCCGGTTGCGGCCGCGACTTGCCGCGACGTGGTGGCCGGGAGCGCGCGCCACCTGATAGCGGCGCGATGAGCTCGGCGCAGACCCCGGCGACGCTGCGCGCATGGCCCTGCTTGTCGTAGAAGATCGACCGGTTGGCGCGCGGCCGCGGCCGGGAAGATCGCGGCCGCGTTGGCGGTCGGGTCGCTGCCGGCGAGCGTGATCAGCCTTGGCGCGCCGCGTCGGGCCCGAGGAAATGCGCGATGTAGAGCTCGCCCTCGCTCGGCGCGCGGCCGATGCCGCTTGGCGAGCTGCGCCGCGTTGAGCTGCGTGAACACGCCGCCCATGAGCGCGTTGGCGGTCGGATCCTTGCGCAACCGCATGATCTCCCCGCGCAGCGACGGATCCGCCACCACGTAGCGGCCCGACGGCGTGCGCGCGATCGCGTTGGCGTAGCGCGCCGTAGCCGAATGCCGGCCCGCCTTGCTTCAAGGTCGCCAGCCAGGTCTGATCGATGAACTGGAACAGGCCGGTCGCCGACGACGACCGCCTGCGTCAGGTTCGGATTGAGGTCGGATTCGACCTTGGCGGTGGCGAGCAGATAGTCGAAGCTCGTGCCGGTCACCTGCGCGGCTTGACGAATGGCGCCGGTGACGGCAGTGCGGGAGGAGCTCGAGCCGACGAGCGTGGGAACGTCGACCGCCATGGAAAACCCCAGGTGCCGCACGGGAGCGCGGCACTAGTCCCAACAGTTAACGATTATGGTAAACGGGGTGTTAACGAACGCCCATGATGGGAGTAGCCCGATGACCCAGGAAGCCGTGGTCCGCCACAAGCGCGGCGGCATCTATTTCGACGACTTCGTGGTTGGACATCTGTACGAGCACCCGCTCACGCGCACGGTCACGCAGATGGACAACATGCTGTTCTCCAACATGACGCTCAACCCGCAGCCGCTCCACATCGACCGGCATTTCTGCGAGCAGGAGACCGAGTGGGGCCAGCCGCTGATGAACTCGTTGTTCACGCTCGGCCTGATGATCGGCATCATGGTCAACGACCTCTCGGTCGGCACCACCATCGCCAATCTCGGCATGACCGAGGTGAAATTCCCGCACCCGCTGTTCGAGGGCGACACCGTGCATTGCAGCAGCGAGGTCCTCGGCAAGCGCGAATCGAGCTCGCGACCGGGCGCCGGCATCGTCGAGTTCCTCCACCGCGCCTACAATCAGGACAACAAGCTGGTCGCCGAATGCCGGCGGCAGGTGTTCATGCGGATGCGGCCCCGATAATGCGCTCATTGCTGTTCGTTCCCGCCGACGGCGGAAAGAAGCTCGACAAGGCGATGGCGAGCGGCGCCGATGCCGTCATCGTCGATCTCGAGGACTCGATCGCGCCGGAGCGCAAGGCTGCCGCGCGCGCGAGCGCGGCGGATTTCCTCAAGGATGCCGTCAAAGCGGCGAACCGCCCTCGCCTGCTGGTGCGGGTCAATGGATTGCAGACCGGTCTCACCGATGCCGATCTCGACGCGATCGTGCCGGCGCGGCCCGACGCCATCATGCTGCCGAAGGCCGAGGGCGGCGCGGCCATCGTGCATGCCGACGCCAAGCTCGCCGCGCGCGAGGCGATCAGCGGGTTGCCCGACGGGCACATCAAGATCGTGGCGATCGCCACCGAGACCGCCACGTCGCTGTTTCTCGCCGGCACCTATGGCGGCGTGAGCGCCCGGCTCGAAGGCCTCACCTGGGGCGCCGAGGATCTCTCGGTCGAGCTCGGCGCCGAGGTGAGCCGCGACGCCGTGGGACGCTTCTTCGCGCCTTATCAGCTGGCGCGTGCGCTCTGCCTGGCCGGCGCCGCGGCCGCGCAGGTGCAGGCGATCGACACCATCACGGCCGACTTCCGCAACATGGCGGCCTTGGGCCGCGAAACCGTGGAGGCACGCCGCGACGGCTTTACCGGCAAGCTGGCGATCCATCCCGCGCAGGTGCCGGTGATCAACGAGGTGTTCACGCCGGCGCCTGAGGAAATCACCAAGGCGCAGGCCGTGATCGCGGCCTTCGCGGCCAAGCCCGGCACCGGAACCGTCGGCATCGACGGGGTGATGTATGACCGCCCGCATCTCGAGCGGGCCAAGCAGTTGATCGCGCGCGCACGGCAACGCTGAGCGCGATCCCGCGCGGTTGCTGGGCTACGTGACTTGCGCTTGCGGCTCGGCGTTATGACTCGTCGGGATGTGACGGGCGTCCTCGAGGTGGCGTTGCTGGCCGACATAGGCCTGCGCCGCCACGGTATTGAACAACTCGCGCGTCTCGGTCTCGTCGTCGGTCACCGGCGTCAACGCCAGATCGGTATAGGCGAAGCGGTTCGGATCGCGCTTGATCGACAGGTAGATCCGCCGCAGCCGCAAATACAGCGCCCCCCACCTCACCAGCTTGACGACCGTCTCCGTGAAGTAGCGCGGATAGAACCACCATGCCGGCTCCAGCGGATAGCCGGGCCGCCGGTCACGGCGGAATTTCAGCCGCAGGAAGCCGCTTTCGAGCGGATGGATTTTCTCGATATCGATGCTGCCCTTGAACCACGTGATCAGGAACAGGGCGTTGCTGGCGTGTGCGCCTTGGTCACCATCGCGCGTCGCAGCACCGTCTCGATGTGCTCGAGCGTGTAGTAGCGCTCCCAGGCCAGCCGGTAGGCGCGGTGCCATTCCTCGGCCGACATGCGCGAATGCGCGGTGCAGACGTGATTGAGGTCGTACTTGTTCATGTCCGGGTCGAGCGCGACCCCGGCGCGGTAGCAGCTTGAGATGATCCTCGGATCCCGGCAGCGGGGTGAGATAGAAGAATTCGAGCAGGTCGACCGGCAGCTCCTTCTTGATCACGTCGATGTCGTGCAGGATCGATTCGACGGTGTCGTTCGGGAAGCCGAGGATGTAGCCCGCATAGGTGAGCACGCGCGCCTGCTTCCAGGCGAGCAGCATCTTGCGGTATTCGGTGATCTTGTTCTGGCGCTTCTTGGCGCCGGCGAGGTTCGCCGGATTGATGTTCTCGAGCCCGATGAACACCCGTCGAACGCCGGCGCGCGAGCACTTCTCGATGAAGTTCGGCAGCCGGTGGCACAGCGTGTCGACCTGGATGATGAAGGAGATATTGAACTTCTCCACCTCGCGCAGATGGATCAGGCGGTCGAGGATCGGCTCCCAGTTCTTGTTGCGGGCAAAATTGTCGTCGGTGATGAAGAAGGCACGCAGCCCCTGCGCGTAGTTGGCGCGCACGATCTTCTCGACGTCGTCGGCCGAGCGCCGGCGCGACTTGCGCCCCTGCACGTTGATGATGGTGCAGAACGAGCACTGGTAGGGACAGCCGCGCCCGGCGTCGAAGCTGGTGCCGCCGCCGGCGGTGCGCTGGGCGCGCTCGACCGCCAGCAGCGGGATCGGCGCGCCCTCGATCGAGGGCAGGTCGTCCATGAAATTGTAGAGCGGCTTGAGCGCGCCCGCGGCGGCGTCGCGCAGCACCTCGTCGAGGCGGCCCTCGGCCTCGCCGGCGAACAGCGACAAGCCCATGCGCCTTGGCCCGATCGAGGTCGGGGTCGGCCCCGCCCAGCATGCTGATCGTGCCGGACACGTGAAATCCGCCGATGCCGACCTGGATGCCGCGCTCGCGCAGCGGACCCGCGATGTCGAGCGCGCGCGGGAACTGGTTCGACTGCACGCCGGTCAGCATCACCATGCCGGCGCCGGCGGCTTCGATCATCGCCGCCAGGCGTGCCGGACGGATGCGGGTATTGGTCTCGTCGAGAGCGTGGATCTCGATCTCGACGTCATCGCCGAGCACGCGGCGATCCGCGCAGTCCGGGCGAGGCCGTAACAGGCAGGCGAGCGAGTTCGACGGGATCGACGAGCGGCAGCCATTGGATGACGTAGCCGTCGTCGTCGTAATGCGACGGCTTGACCAGCACGAGGCAGAAGCGACGCGCAACGTCGCGATTGGAGACCGCTACCGCAGCCACGAGAGCACCCCCTGACGACCGCGCCTGCACCCTACATCGGATCGATGGCGGATGTCACATCTTGACGTGCAAAGGGTCCGAAAAGGCGCCTCAACGTTGCGGTGGAGGCGCCTTGCCGTACACCTGTGCCGGGTCAAAGGCCTTGTCCCGCTCGCGAAATTCCAGCGTGACCGCGCCCGGCTTGCCGAGCGGCACCGCCCGGTAAAAGCACGAGCGGCGGCCGGTATGGCAGGCGCCCGGCCCGGCCTGCTCGACCCTGATCCAGACCGAATCCTGGTCGCAGTCGACCCGCATCTCGACCACCCGCTGGACGTGGCCGGAGGTCTCGCCTTTCCTCCACAGGGCTCGGCGCGAGCGGCTGAAATACCAGGCCTCGCCGCTTTCGATGGTCCTGGCGAGCGCCTCGGCGTTCATGTGCGCCACCATCAAGACCTCGCCCGAGCCCGCATCGGTGGCGACGCAGGTGACGAGCCCGTCGGCGTCGAATTTGGGCGCGAATGCGAGGCCCTCCTCGACCTCCTCGGTCGAGCCGCGCGGGGCAAAGGCTGAAAGGTCGGCGATCGGTCGCATGCGCGCTTGACGCGCATCAGCAGCAAGGCGAGATGCCGGGCAGCCGGCAGACGCTCTCGCGCCGGCCATCAGCGCTCGGCGCCGCGCACCATCGTGATGAAGCGGACCTGGTCGTCCGGGTTGTCCCGGAAGCTGCCGGTGAACTGGGTGGTAATGGTGGTGGAGCCGGGCTTCTCGACGCCGCGCACCGACATGCACATGTGCTCGGCCTCCATCATGACCGCCACGCCGCGCGGATTGAGAATCTCCTCGATCGCGGTGGTGATCTGCGAGGTCATGTGCTCCTGCGTCTGCAGCCGGCGCGCATAGACGTCGACCAGCCGGGCGAGCTTGGAGAGCCCCACCACCCGGTCCACCGGCTTGTAGGCGATATGCGCCTTGCCCATGAACGGCATCATGTGGTGCTCGCAATGGGAGTTGAAGGCGATGTCGCGCACCAGCACGAAGTCGTCGTAGCGGCCGATCTCGCTGAAGGTGCGCTCCAGAACGTCGATCGGTGATTCGCGATAGCCGCGGTAGAGCTCCTCGTAGGCGTCGATCACCCGCTTGGGCGTGTCGAGCAGGCCTTCGCGGTCGGGGTTGTCCCCGGCATAGGCGATCAGGGTGCGCACCGCCGCCAGCGCCTCGTCGCGCGAGGGCTTCGGCGCCACCGGCTGCGGGGCGGAGCGCACGTGGTCGGACAGGGGCTTATCGGACAGGGGGGATTTCGGCCAAGGCTTGACGACGGCATCCATTTTCGCGGTCTCTCCGTTCGACCGGCCCAAAGGGCCGGGGGTGTCACCGGGGCGGCCGCATCAGTCATACGCGCTCTGGGAGATTCCACCCATGCGCGCCGACCGGACGCCGCATTCCCTTTTTACATGGCTCCGTGTTTGCTGGCGAAGCCTTCCCGTCCGGCAAGCCTCAAGTCTCCTGCTCGCGCCGGCCGGCCAGTCCCTATATATTCGTCGGAACCGGTCGTGCAATCAAGGTGCCGGCCGAATTAACCGAATAAGAACGCCATGCTGAACGACGTCTACAACACCCGGATCCTGGAGCTGGCCGGCAACATCCCCCGGCTGGGCCGGCTCGATGAGGCCGACGCCACGGCCACCGCCCATTCCAAGTTGTGCGGCTCGACCGTCACCGTCGACCTGAAAATGGACGGCGACACCGTCACCGACTTTGCCCATGAGGTGAAAGCCTGCGCGCTCGGACAGGCGTCCTCCTCGATCATGGCGCGCCACGTCATCGGCGCCAAGGCCGACGAGCTGCGCAGCATGCGCGAGACCGTTCGGCGCATGCTCAAGGAGAACGGCGCGCCGCCGACCGGCAAGTGGGCCGATATCGCCGTGCTCGAGCCGGTGCGCGACTACAAGGCGCGCCACGCCTCCACGATGCTGACCTTCGACGCGGTGGCGGACGCGATCGGCCAGATCGAGGCCAAGCGCCGGAATGCCGTCGCGGCGGAGTAGTGCACGGGTGCGTGCGTGGCTTGTCGTCGTGCTGTGCCGCAGTGGCCGATCTGCCCATCGATCGCCGCCGCGACCGGCCGATTGCCGCTCGGCAAGCGTGCCGCGCTGCGTGAAGGATGAGGCCGATGCTGCCGCGGATCGAATCGGTCTCGCCGGTCGACCGACCGCCCTATTGCATCACTGCTCGAGACGATCATGGCGTTCGCCGGCCGCGTGAAAGCGCACGCTGGCGCAGTGCTCCGATCATCGGCATTTCGCCCAGCGCGGTGTCCGCGCTGGGACCAGACCCGCAGCCGACTATGGCCAAGCTGGCTTTGCGCGCCCCAATGACGCGGCGCTGCCGGCGCACGCTGTAGCTCAATCGCGGCGAGGAGCCGGGTGCCCGACCGTCGCCAAGGTGGCCGCAGGCGGGATCGAGGACGTGGTCGGCGGCTCCTGATCGAACAGCGTCGCGATCGTATTGAGCCGCATCCGCTCGATCTCTTCCTTGGAGAGCGCGTAGAGCGGCTCCCACGGCGGAACCCGCAGGGCGGTCTCGAGCAGATCGATGCCGCCGCCCATCTCGATCGTGTATTGCGCCAGCCGCCCGATGTCGCGCTGGACCAGGTTGAGCTCCTCGGCCGAATAGCTCGAAGTCGAGCGCGTTCTTGCGCTTCTTGCCGAGCCAGATCTGGTGCACCAGCACATGCGCCTGCGGCGGCACGTAGCGGCGCGAGCCCGCGAGCAGCAGGAAGGCGCACATGGATTCGCAGCTGGCATTCGGGCGTCAGCTTGGCGCGACGATCGCCCTCCGCGGTCGGCGGCAGCGGCGTGGTCTTGCCCACGGTCGTCACCATCTCGAGCCGACGGATGACGCGACCGAGCGCGATCGTCCCCAGCACCGAGCCGCCGTCGGAATCGAGCACCAACACCGCCCCGCGAACGTCGCGCTTTTGCCGCGAAGGTCTCGAATTCGCGCGCGGTATCGCTGGTCAGGTAGCCGACCGCCGAGATCCAGACGCGGCAGCTCGACCCGCATACGTCCGCCGGTCCTTCGCGCCGCCATTCGAAGCGCATCGGCCCGTTGCCGGGATCCTCGGCAGGAGGCGGCGGCCCGGCAAACAATGACGCCGCGCTGCACGCCAGCGCAATCCCGGCCAAAGCAAGTCGGAGCATCGTGACCCTCACCTTATGACGCTTGCTCCGACGCTTCTTTCTTGGGGCGTCGTTGGACAGCGTCCTCTTGTCCCACAGCTCTTATGTGCTCGTTTTAGCGGCGGTCGGGATTCGGGTCTAGCCTGAAAAATTCGCCGTCGGCGCTTATTTTTGACGCATGATAAATATGGCGGGCTCAAACCACAGGCGTGCGCCGGAGACGGCAGAAGTAACCTTGTCCGCGATGGAACCAGGCCCGATGAGTCGTTTGACCTCATCCCAAGCCGCATCGGCCAGCTTCCCGCGTCTGGCCGCACGCGGCCTGATCGCCGTTTACCGTTACACGTTCTCGGCGCTGGTCGGGTTCCATTGCCGCCACCTGCCGACCTGCTCCGCCTACGCCGACGAGGCGATCGGCCGCTTCGGCCTGTGGGCCGGAGGATGGATGACGCTGGCGCGGCTCTGCCGCTGCCACCCCTGGGGAACATCCGGGCTCGATTTCGTCCCGCCGTCGCTCGGTGCCGACCAGCATTGGTACCTGCCGTGGCGTTACGGGCGCTGGCGCGGAACTAATTGCGGCTCGGTTGCGGAACTCGCCGATCCCGCAAATCCCCGCGCCTGAGCCGGCCGTTCTGCCGTCGGTGCGAACGCCGGCGGCGTGCAGGCCGCGCCGCCCGCCGCCGCGGAGCGTAGATCGGCTTCATTTCTCGGCCCCCGCCAGCCGCTCGAGCCGGCGCGCGGCCTCGCCCGATCCGAGCTCCCGCGCGCGCTGATACCAGGCACGGGCTTGCGCCGGGTCCGGTGCGAACCCGAGCACGCCGAGCTCCACCAGAAAGGGCTGGTCGTAGGTGGCGCCGAGCGCGAGCGCGGCCTGGGCATTGCCCGCATTGGCCGCCCGCCGCAGCGATAGCCGGGCCGAGGCGATATCGCCGCTCTTGAGGAAATCCTGGCTGCGTTTGATCAGCATCGCGACCTCCTCGGGATCGAGGGTCACGAGCGCGGGAACCGACGGTTCGCGCCGGGGGGCGAGCGCTGCCCGCACGTCCGGTTTTTTCTGGACCCACTCCAGCCGGACCATTTGGCTGTCCACCAG
Organism: uncultured Alphaproteobacteria bacterium; assembly: GCA_963708765.1. Taxonomy (GTDB): domain Bacteria; phylum Pseudomonadota; class Alphaproteobacteria; order Rhizobiales; family Xanthobacteraceae; genus VAZQ01. The sequence goes on from CAVPTV010000026.1 coordinate 267,458, forward strand.
CCGGTCGTTGGCGGAACGCAGGTCGACCGCCGTATCCATCACGCCGATGAAGTCCTTCGGCGGATGCGCGAATGCCCCGCCGAGCTCGCCCGCCGACACCTGCCACCCGGTCAGGCCGCGCGGCATCCCGGCGGACAATCTGGTGCCGGTGGCGAGCCCGACCAGGGTCAGCATTTCGCCGCCGGAGGCGCCATTGAGCGCAACGCCGAGTGGCGCCGGCTCGTTGGCAAAGGCGCGCTGGCTTTCGACCACGAGGCGCGCCGGCGGCGGCGCCTCGGCCTGCGCGGGTCAGGCCTTCGAGCAGCGGCTCCGCGGTGCCGACGACGCCGCTGTCCTGCTTGCGCATCTGCGCGAAATCGCTGGGCAGCGTCACCAGCGCAAGCCCGAAGGCGCCGAGCGCCGAAAGGAGCACGATCAACAGCCTGCCGAGCCACGGCCCCAGCGGATTGTCACGGACCCGGATCGGCGGCGCCAATTCGAGGTCCGGATCGAGCGACAACTGGTGCCTGAGCTCCTTGACGGCGACGTCGCCTTCGAACGGCGTCAGCTTCGGCGCCGGCTCCTCGATGTTGAACCCGCCGATGCCGGGCGCCATCGGCGGCGAGCTGATCATCCCGGCCGCGTCCGGCGCCATCGGCGGCGAGCTCGTGAGCCGCGAAATGTCCCTGGTGGGCGTCGAGCGTTCCGGCTGCGGCGGGCGGCTGCGCGCCCATCGCGGCGCGTACATCAACGGATCGTCGATCCGATCTTCACCCCGGATCGGAGCGCTCATGATCGCGTCCCCCTTCTCAGGGGGATAGGCGAGATGGAAAAGGTTACGGCCTGCACCGCCGCGACCAATACGCAATTTACCTGAAATGGCCCAATGGGCCGCCGCAGACCTCCCCACATCTCCGCCCCCGTCCTCGCGGCGGGTCTCACTCTACGCAACACACACACTGACTCACGTAGCAGACCCGACAGGTTGCTGACGTCTATGACGCGCTTCTTCACACACGTTGAGCTCGTTGTGACGCCGCGTTGACGTTCGGAACTTTCGAAAGGATTTAGGCGTTGGTGTGTCCGACTTCGATCGAAGTGCGGCGTGCATTTATGAATATGCGTGCGGGCGTGATCGTCGATACGGTAAGCCGATAGGCGCGATTTTTCGGCGAGTGACGCGCGACATTCATACCGCCGGTCAACGTTTTGAATCTCTTCAATGCGTCACGATATTGCGCGACGAAGCAGAAATACCATCACTACAATCATGCGCTGTTGAATTGCGCGCACGCCTCGCAATAAGTGCCGCGTCAAGTGTCGAAAATAAATTTTGCAGATGTGCGACGTGCGCGCATCACAAGAACATCCTACCGCGATGATCGGTACGATGGTCCAGGCACGACCGGTAGCCGTTAACCGAGGCTGTCATTGCCGGGCGTGACGACCTTGAGAAGTCGCCTATCTCAGCGCCCATAGCGGCGTCAGGCCGGTCCATTCTCCAGTTTTCTTTCCATCATCCATGCGCTAAAACCCGCCTCCGAATACCGCTTACCTGCATTCGTAGGCAGCGAGTGAGCAACAGGAGTGCATGATGGTCGCGCTGACCTTTCCCGACGGCGCACGTCGGGAGTATCCCCAAAGCATCACCGGTCTCGACATCGCCAAGGGCATCTCGCCCTCGCTCGCCAAGCGCACGGTCGCGATGGCGCTCGACGGCACGGTCGCCGACCTCGCCGATCCGATCGAGCGCGACGCCAAGATCGAGTTCCTCACCCGCGACGACCCGCGCGCGCTGGAGCTGATCCGGCACGACGCCGCGCATGTGCTGGCCGAAGCGGTGCAGACGCTCTGGCCCGGCACCCAGGTCACCATCGGCCCGGTGATCGAGAACGGCTTCTATTACGACTTCTTCCGCAACCAGCCGTTCACGCCGGAAGACTTCGACGCCATCGAGAAGAAGATGCGCGAGATCATCGCGCGCGACAAACCCTTCACCAAGGAGGTGTGGTCGCGCGACCAGGCCAAGAAGGTGTTCCGCGACAAGGGCGAGCTGTTCAAGGTCGAGCTGGTCGACGCGATCCCGGAGGATCAGCAGATCAAGATCTACAAGCAGGGCGACTGGTTCGATCTCTGCCGCGGCCCGCACATGACCTCGACCGGCAAGGTCGGCAACGCCTTCAAGCTGATGAAGGTCGCGGGCGCCTACTGGCGCGGAGATTCCAACCGCGAGATGCTGTCGCCGCATCTACGGCACCGCCTTCGCCAAGCAGGAGGAGCTCGACGCCTACCTCAAGCAGATCGAGGAGGCCGAGAAGCGCGACCACCGCAAGCTCGGCCGGGAAATGGACCTGTTCCATTTCCAGGAGGAGGCGCCGGGCTCGGTGTTCTGGCATCCGAAGGGCTGGACGCTGTTCCAGGTGCTCGAGCACTACATCCGCCGCCGCCAGACCGAGGCCGGCTATGTCGAGGTGAACTCGCCGCAGCTCATGGACTCCGCGCTCTGGGTGACGTCCGGCCACATGGAGAAATACCGCGACATGATGTTCCTCACCGAGCATCGCAACGACGACGAGCGCATCTACGCGATCAAGCCGATGAACTGCCCGGGCCACGTGCAGATCTTCAAGAACGGCCTGAAGTCGTATCGCGATCTGCCGCTCAAGCTCGCGGAGTTCGGCAAGGTGCACCGCTTCGAGCCGTCGGGCGCGCTGCACGGGCTGATGCGGGTGCGCGCCTTCACCCAGGACGACGCCCACGTGTTCATCACCGAGGCGCAGATCGCCGAGGAATCGCTCAAGATGAACGACCTGATCCTGTCGATCTACGAGGACTTCGGCTTCTCCGACGTCAGCATCAAGTTCTCCGATCGCCCCGACCAGCGCATCGGCGACGACGCGGTGTGGGACAAGGCGGAGGCCGCGCTGATGGAGGCGCTCAAGGCGTCGGGCCGGCCCTGGACCCTGAACAAGGGCGAAGGCGCGTTCTACGGCCCCAAGCTCGAATACGTGCTGCGCGACGCCATCGGCCGCGACTGGCAGTGCGGCACCGTGCAGGTCGATCTCAACCTGCCGGGCCGGCTCGGCGCCTTCTACATCGACGAGCACTCGAGCAAGGTGACGCCGGTGATGCTGCATCGCGCGATGTTCGGCTCGCTCGAGCGCTTTTTCGGCATTCTGATCGAGCACTATGCCGGCCACCTGCCGCTCTGGCTGTCGCCGCTGCAGGCGGTGGTCGCCACCATCACGTCGGACGCCGACGACTACGCGCGCCAGGCGGTCGCGGCCGCGCGGCGGCTGGGGCTGCGGGTCGAGGATGATCTGCGCAACGAGAAGATCAACCTCAAGGTGCGCGAGCACTCGCTCGCCAAGGTGCCGGTGCTGCTGGTGGTCGGCCGCAAGGAAGCAGCCGAGCGCACGGTCTCGATCCGCCGCCTCGGCAGCGAGGGTCAGCAGGTGCTGCCGCTCGACGCGGCACTCGGCAGCCTCGCCGACGAGGCGGTGCCGCCGGACGTGCGGCGGATGAAGCAGGCGGCGTAGACGCCGCACGGGCACTCGCATCTCACGATGTCAAACAGCCCTCGGCAAGACAACGCTCCGCCGCCCGCGAATTCCGGGCGCCGGTCGCCCGTCTTCCCTTTTTCCGTCCCCCGCAAAGGGGGAATGGAGCGCCGGGAGGCGCCGGGTGCGTTGCGATCCGCACCCAGGCGAACCTTGCGAGGGTCCGCCGCGCGCCTTGCGAGGGCGCGCGCACCCCAATGACGTAGGGGTGCGGCGCCTCCCGGCGCTCCACGCAGACAAGCATGCGCGTCCGCGCAAGCTCGACTGCCGCGACGCGCAGCCGATCTCGGTACCGGAGATCGCGCGCGCCGTCCCCCTGCCCGCCGCTGTGACGCCTCATGAGCGCGCCCATTGGCGAGCCGGGATGATTCGAAATTTAGTCCTTCGCCGACGTACAGTCAACATATATCTACAACAAATCTGTATGCCGGCTTCGCACGGCGCATGGGTGCCGTTCCCGGGCTGTAGGGGGTCGAGCTCTTGCGAGACCCACGTTCGGCAAGGTGGTGAGATGTTGAGTCGCGGCGAGATTGCCCCGGATTGCGCGTCCGTCTGCGCCCCGAAAGGACCTGGTGCGCGCGCCCGGCGGCGGCGCGACGTCGGAGGCCGGCACGAGCTCATCGACGAGGACTGCGAAACAACGAGGAGAGACTGTAGAACCTGTGCTTGCCGGGCAACAGACGCAAAAATCCTGCAAGGGCTGGGACGAATAGACAACCCGTCGGGCCGTCGGCGCAAGCACGTGCTCGAGCCTTCGCCTACAATCACGTGGGGTAGTCCGCATGGGGTCCCGCCTCCGCACGTCGCGGCTGCGGTGCCGCCTGCGAGCGTGAGGGGGGTATCCATGTCTTCGAATCTTTGGAAGCGCCGCGCGGCGCTGTTGGCCGGCTGCGCGATCGTCACGATCGCGGCGGGGCTGATGCTGGTGCCAATGTCGGCACGTCGCGTTCGTGTGCGGCGGCGAGCGCGGATGGGAGCGAGCCGCAGGAGCGGCGCTGGCGCCTGCCGCAGACGCCAGACGGCCGGCACGGCGTTCGGCGTCGCGGCAGCAGCACGCGCGACGGCGATGCGCCGCAGCAGCGGCGGTCGGCTGTCGATGGCGCAGCAGGCCGCACGGCGAGCGGTGGTGCCGAGCAGCGCGTCGCTGCCGGCGCGAAGCAGCACGGCAACGCAGCACTTTCAGCGACGAGCCGTGGCGATCGCCCTCGAGCACGGCGCGGGCACCAGTACGGCGCAGATCAGCGCGAGCCTACGGCACCGAGCAGCACGGCGAGCGGCGTCAGCAGTAGGCGAGCGGCAGCTCGGCGCGGCCAATGGCCCAGCAGCGGCGAGCGGCGGTTTCAGTACGGCCGTCGGCGCCAATAGCCAGGCAAACGCGTCGAACTCCATCGCCATCGGTGGAAATCAGAACGCGGGCGCCGGGAACGGAGCCTTCGTCGCCAGGGCTCGGCAGATTTCAGCATCGCTATCGGCAACGCCGCTCAAGTGCGAAATAGCCTTGGCGCTGACACCACCAACGGCATCGCATTAGGGAACGGCGCCCAGGTCACCGCCAGAGGTTCAATAGCTATCGGAGCGACTTCGACCGCGGGAAACAATTTCTTCGCAAATGTAGGCCTTGTAGCGATCGGTTCCAACTCCCAGGCGGGAACCGGGCAAAATCAGAGCAACGCCACCGCCATCGGCAACTTCGCGACGGCGAACGCCAACAACGCGGCGGCGTACGGCTCCGGCGCGAATGCGTCGTTTGGCGGCGCGACTGCGCTTGGCCACAATGCCAATGCCGGCGGCACCAATAGCATCGCGATCGGCACCAACGCGGTGTCCGCCGCGAACTCCACCGTGATCGGACCGGGCGCCACCGACAACGACTTCGCCAACGCCTCGGTCTATGGCATCAACGCGCGGTCGGCGCGCCGGCAATACGGCAATCGGCGACAGCGCGAATGCGTCGGGCGCGACCGCCATCGCCATCGGGCAGACCAGCACGGCCTCGGGCTCGGCGTCGACCGGCGTGGGGCAGTCGGCGAGCGCGACCGGCGCCAACAGCTCGGCGTTCGGCCAGGGCGCCGCGGCGGGCGGCATCGCCGGCACCAATGCGTTCACCAACAGCGCCACGACTGCCATCGGCTCAGGCGCGCAGGCGGGCGCGACCGGCGCTGGTCAGAACAATGCCACCGCGGTCGGCGTCAATGCACGGGCGAATGCAGACAGCGCAACCGCGGCCGGAGCGGGCAGCAACGCAAGCGGCACTGCCAGCGCTGCCTATGGCGTGGTCAGCACGGCGAGCGGCAGCAACAGCTCGGCCTATGGCTTCAACAGCCGGGCGAGCGGGACCAGCAGCTCGGCCTATGGCAACGGCAGCAACGCTGGCGGGACGTTCAACAACGAAGGCACGACCGCCCTTGGCGCGGGAGCCCAGGCCGGGACGACGGCCGCAGGGCAGGTCGGTGCGACGGCGGTCGGTATCAATGCGCTGGCGAATGCCCAGGACGCGACCGCGGTCGGATCGGCCAGCAATGCAAGCGGCGGCAATAGCTCGGCTTATGGCACGACCAGCACGGCGATCGGCGCCTCCAGCTCGGCCTTTGGCCGCGAGAGCGGGGCAACCGGCACCGACAGCACCGCCGTCGGCCACCGAGCGCTGGCGGGCGGCAACCCGTTCATTCAACCAACCCCCTTCACCAACAGCGGCACGACCGCCATTGGCTCCAATGCCCAGGCGGGCGCGACCGCCAACGGCCAGATCAACGCCACAGCAGTCGGCGGCAACACGCGGGCGAACGCGGAGAACGCCATCGCACTTGGCTTCAACAGCAACGCCGGCGCCAGCAATGCGATGGCCCTGGGCTTCAGCAGCATAGCGAGCGCGGCCAATTCCGTAGCGATCGGCGCCGGCTCGGTCGCCGACGTCGCCAACACCGTATCGGTGGGGACGGTCGGCAGCGAGCGCAAGATCGTCAACGTCGCCGCCGGCACGATCGCGGCCGGCAGCACCGACGCGATCAATGGCGGTCAGCTGCTCACCGCCAACCAGCGCGTGGCGCAGGCGTTCGGCGGCGGCGCCGGGCTCGACGGCAACGGCCAGCTCACGCATGCCGACCTACACCATTCAGGGCACGAACTACAACGACGTCGGCAGCGCCTTCGTTGCGGTGAACGCGCAGCTCGGCGCGAGCGGGGGCAGCCCTTATTTCAAGGCCAACAGCAGCGGGCCGGCGGCGCAGGCGACCGGCACCGACGCGCTGGCGATGGGCTCGAATGCCCAGAGCAGCGGCAGCAACTCGGTCGCCATCGGCACCAACTCGCAGGCCACCCAGTCGGGCGCCATCGCCATGGGCGTCAATGCGGCGGCCACCGGCGTGAACGCGATCGCGATCGGCAGCGGCGCCACCGCCACCGGCTCGATCGCGATGGGCGCCAACGCGGCGGCCGCGAACGGCGGCGCCGCCTACGGCGACAATACGGTGGCGACCGGCGCCAGCGCGGCGGCGTTCGGCCCCGGCGCGCAGGCGACGGCGGCCAACTCGGTGGCGATCGGCGCCGGCTCGGTCGCGAGCGCCGCCAACACGGTGTCAGTGGGCGCGCCCGGCGCCGAGCGGCGCGTCACCAACGTGGCCGCCGGCATCGCCCCGACCGACGCCGTCAACATGGGCCAGCTCTCCAGCATGGCGTCGGGTTTCCAGTCGCAGGTCAGCGGCCTGCAGACGCAGATCGACGACAACCGCCCCGAGGCGCGCGCCGGCACGGCGCTCGCTCTCGCGTCGGCGGGACGGCGAACCTGCAACCTGGCCGCCGGTTCGCGCTGTCCGCCAGCTACGGCAATTTCCAGGGCAGCAACGCGCTCGGCCTCGGCGCCACCGCGCTGCTCTACGACACGCGGAGCCATGCCGTGACGTTCAACGCCGGCGTCGGGCTCAGCATGGACACCAATGTGGTCGGCACGCGCGGAGCCGTCTCGCTGCAGTGGTAGGTCTGCGCGTCACCGACGAGGCATGGTCACATGGCGCGCGGAGTCGAGCGCGGATCGTCGGATTTCGAGTAAGCGCAGACGGCGGCATTCAATCTGAGGCGGGGCGCCGCGTACAACACGCGCGGCAACTGTAAAATCCGTGCTGGCAGGGCCACACTGGCAGAAATTCGGCGCTTGGGGCGATGGCAAGCTGCTGGGCCGGCGGCGCAGGCACGTGCTCGCTGTCCTCCGCTACGGTGCAAGCGGGTAAGTCCGCATGGCGTGCCGCCTCCGTGCACCGCGGCTGCGGTGACGCGTGCGAGCGTAACGGGGGTAGCCATGCGTTCGAAATCTGGGGAAGCGCCGCGCGGCGCTCATGGCCGGCTGCGCGATCGTCACGCTCGGTCTCGGGGCCTCGCCGGCGATAGCCGGATGCAATTCGGGCAAACGTCGCGAAGTACCGGCCTGCTCAGCGACGCGGCCTGCCAGGCCAGCGCGGCGGGCGCCAACGCGACGGCGGTTGGTGCCACGCCTCGGCAGGCGGGGCCGCCAGCTCGGCCTTCGGCGTCGCCAGCAACGCCAGCGGCGATGGTGCGGTCGCCGTCGGCCCGGCGCGCAGGCAACGCAAGGCGACGCCGTCGCCATCGGCAATGCCTCCCAACGCAACCGGCGTCGAGCAGCGTGGCCCTTGGCGTCAGCAGCGATGGCGAGCGGCGCGTCATCGGTCGCGCTCGGCAACGGCGCGCAGGCGACGCAGACGGGGGCGACCGCCACCGGCACGGCGCGGGCGCGACCGGCACGAACAGCGCGGCCTACGGCACCAGCAGCGTCGCGAGCGGCGCACTCGGTCGGTCGCTCGTCGGCGCCGCCGCGCAGGCGACGCAGGCGGGGGCGATGCCGCCGGCAACGGCGCGGGCGCGAGCCGGCACGAACAGCGCGGCCTACGGCGCCAGCAGCAACGCGAGCGGCAGCCTCGTCGGTCGCTCTCGGCGCCGGCGCGCAGGCGACGCAGGCGGGGGCGACCGCCGCCGGCAACGGCGCGGGCGCGACCGGCACGAACAGCGCGGCCTACGGCGTCAGCAGCGTCGCGAGCGGCAGCATCGTCCGTCGCCCTCGGCAACGGCGCGCAGGCGACCGGCGGGGGCGACGCCGCCGGCGGTCGGCGCGGGCAGCGACGCGGGCCAGAGCGGCACCGCCGTCGGTAACACCGGCCATGCCAGCGGCGCCGGCAGCAACAACAGCGCCGTCGGGCGTTCGCCGATGCCAGCGGCGCCGGCAGCAACAGCAGCGCTTTCGGTGCGAGCGCCAACGCCAGCGGCGCCAACAGCAGCAACATCGCGACCGGGACGCAGCGCCAACGCCAGCGGCGTCAGCAGCATCAATACCGCGACCGGGACCAGCGCCAACGCCAGCGGCGCCGGCAGCAGCAACACCGCGACGGGGAGGATCGCCAATGCCAGCGGTGACAACGGCAACAACACCGCGAACGGCCTCGATGCCAACGCAGCGGCGCCCTCAGCCAGAACGCCGCGACCGGATTCGGCGCCAACGCCAGCGGCGCCTCAGCATCAACACCGCGACGGGGAGGGCCGCCAACGCCAGCGGCGCCGGCGGCGTCAACATCGCGACCGGGTGGCTCGCCAACGCCAGCGGCGACAGCAGCAACAACATCGCGACCGGGTATGCTCGCCAACGCCAGCGGCGCCGGCAGCATCAACATCGCGACCGGGACCATGTCGCCAACGCCAGCGGCGCCGTCAGCAGCAACACCGCCCTCGGCGCCAGCTCTTACGCCAGAGCCGGAACCGGCAACAGCAACGTCGCCGTCGGCTTCACCGCGTCCGCCGGCGGCACGGCCGGAAATGGGCTGACCAACGCGGGCGCGACCGCGCTCGGCGTAGGGGGCGCAAGCCGGAGCGGGCGCGGCCGGTCAGAACAATGCCACCGCGGTCGGTGTCAATGCACGGGCGAATGCAGACAGCGCAACCGCGGCCGGAGCGGGCAGCAACGCAAGCGGCACATTGTCGGTCGCCGTCGGCAACGCCTCCGCCGCGAGCAATGCGAGAGCGACGGCTGTGGGCAGCAACAGTCTTGGATCCGGCAGCGAAAGCTCGGCCTATGGGTTTTCCAGCACGGCCAGCGGCAACGACAGCTCGGCCTTTGGAACCCACAGCACGGCGAGCGGAACTCAAGGCTCCGCCTATGGAACCAACAGCACGGCCAGCGGAACTCAAAGCTCGGCCTATGGCCTCCTCAGCGTGGCGAGCGGATCCAAAGCTCCGCCTATGGCCGCGGCAGCTTCGGCGAGCAATCACTCTACCGCCGCCTTTGGCGCGAACAGCAATGCCAGCGGCGAGGGCAGCTCGGCCTTCGGCGCGGCCAGCGCCGCGACTGGATCGAGCAGCACGGCCCTGGGCAGCAATGCAACCGCGAGCGGCAGCGGAAGCACGGCGACCGGCGTCGTCAGCAATGCAGGCGGTACCAACCGCTCAGCCTATGGCCATACCAGCTCAGCAGGCGGCAACAACAGCGCCGCCTATGGCTCCAACAGCTCGGCAAGCAACAACAACACCACTGCGGTCGGCGGCAACACACGGGCGATCGCGGCCAACGCGACCGCGCTTGGGTTCAACAGCAACGCGAGTGGGACCGATAGCATGGCGCTCGGCTTCAGCAGCATTGCCAATGCCACCAATTCGGTGGCAATCGGCGAACTCGATCGCCAACGTCGCCAACACCGTGTCGGTGGGCGCGGCCGGCAGCGAGCGCGAGATCGTCAACCTCGCCGCCGGCACGATCGCGGCCGGCAGCACCGACGCGATCAACGGCGGCCAGCTGCTCACCGCCAACCAGCGCGTGGCGCAGGCGTTCGGCGGCGGCGCCGGCCTCGACGGCAACGGCCAGCTCACGATGCCGACCTACACCATCCAGGGCACGGACTATAACGACGTCGGCAGTGCCTTCGTTGCGGCGAACGCGCAGCTCGGCGCGAGCGGCGGCAGCCTCTATTTCAAGGCCAACAGCTCGGGGCCGGCAGCGCAGGCGACCGGCACCGACGCGCTGGCGATGGGCTCGAATGCGCAGAGCGGCGGCACGAACTCCGTCGCCATCGGCACCAACTCGCAGGCGACGCAGTCCGGCGCCATCGCCATGGGCTTCGGCGCGGCGGCGACCGGCGTGAACGCGATCGCCATCGGCAGCGGCGCACCGCCACCGGCTCGATCGCGCTGGGCGCCAGCGCGGCGGCGGCGAACGGCGGTGCTGCCTACGGCGACAATTCGGTGGCGACGGGCGCGAACGCCGCGGCGTTCGCAGCGGCGCGGTCGCGACCGCAGCCAATTCGGTGGCGATCGGCGCCGGCTCGGTCGCGAGCGCGCCCAACACCGTGTCGTTCGGGTCCCCCGGCAACGAGCGGCGGCTGAGCAACGTCGCCACCGGCGTCGCCCCGACCGACGCCGTGAACATGAGCCAGCTCTCCAGCGCGGCGTCGGGCTTCCCGTCGCAGATCAACGACAATCGCACCGAGGCGCGTGCCGGCACGGCGCTGGCGCTCACCTCCGCGGGCCTGCGCTCGACGACCGGCCCGGCAAGCTCTGTTCGCCACCGGCTCGGGCATTTCATGGGGCAATCGGGCCTCGCCGCCGGGCTGGGCTACGCGGCGACCGTGAACACGCGCTTCAACGCCTCCGCGACCGCGACCCCGCAAACGGGAAACTACGGCCTGACGGTCGGCGCGTCGTTCACGCTCAATTGAGATTGTCAAAACCGCACGCGCAGGCCGCCTTTGACCGCGTGGTCCTGGGCGTCGCGGGCGAGCTGGCCGACATAGCCGACGCCGAGCCTGATGTTGGCGGTGACATCGAGATCGAAGCCGGCATCGATGAGCGCGCTGTCGCGCGCGATCGGCACGCCGGCGATGGTGAAGGGGGCGCCGGTCGAGGCGAAGGCGAGCGCGGCCGTCGGCGTCACGTCGGCGAAGGCGTGCTGCCAGGCCGCCGAGAGGCGCGGCGTCACCACCGTGCCGTTCTGCAGCAGCCAATGGGTGGCGGCGCGCAGGCCGAGCGAGCCGTAACCGACGTCGTTGGTGTTGGCGGAGCCCAGCAGCGCCGCCGCGCCGCCGGCCTCGGTGAAGCCCGCGGTGTGGAGATGCACGTAGGCGAGCCCGGCGAACGGCTCGACCGCGACGCCGCCGAGCGCCAGGCCGTAGCCGATCTCGCCGAAGACCTGCGCGGTGTCGCCGTCGTAGCGCGCGCTGGTGCGATCGAAGAAGCCGGGGAACGCGATGGTGCGATTGGTGTCGATCGAGTGCCAGGAGAACGCCGCGCCCGAGCGCAGGCTCAAGGCGCCGAACCGCGCCCCGAGATAGCCGGCGAGATGGGCGCTGTCGATCGCGGCCGCGCTGGCGCGTGCGTCGACGTCGACGTTCGAGCGCGAATAGCCGGCCGCCAGCCCGGCCTGCCAATCGCCGAAGCGGCGGTCGAAGCCGGTGACGAAGCCGCCGAGGTTGCGCTTCACCTCGGCGGCGTTGCCGTCGCTGTCGATGCGGCCCCAGGCGCCGAAGCCCTGCGCCCAGAAGCGCGAGCTCGGGCGCGCGCGGCGGCGCCTTGAACGGGATCTTCACGGGGAAATCCGCCGCCGCGCGCGCCGCATAGGCGAGCGCCGGATCGGCATAGCCGAGCGCGCCGAGATCGCCGCCCGCGCCCTGATAGGCGCCCGCGCGCAGGCGGCCGAGCACCGCGTTGCGCAGGTAATAGCTGTCGGCGATCAGGGTCGACTGCAGGCTGCCGTGGATTTCGCCGGAGAGCGCGTCGAAGGCTTGTCTGGCGTCGGCCGCGCTCGCGAGGTTGAACACCGCGGTCGGCGAGCACGCCGCCGAGGCCGCCGGCGGTGAGCGCATTGGCGACGCTCGCCTGGTTCGGCGTCTGGGCGGCCGAGCTGAACGGCAACGCGGTGAGCGTGAGCAGCACCTGGTCCGGGAGGTAGCTCAGGCTCGGCCGCAGGAAGGCGGTGCCGCCGGTGACGCCGCCGAAGCGCGCCGGTCACCGGCGGTCGAGGTCAGGATCGTGTAGACGGTCGCCGGCGCGAACGACGTCGCCGGTGACAGCGGAACTGCACCTGCACGGTGCCGCCGGTCAGCGTGGCTGCTGCCGCCCGCCGCGATCCTGTCCGACTGGCCGGCGGCGTTGACCTCGACCCGATAGAGCGAGCCGGCGACGAACGCCGTGTTGCCGTTGACGTTGAGCGTGCCGATCGAATGGCCGGGCGCGACGATGCCGCCGCTCTGCACGTTGAGGCTGCCGATCGTGCCGGTGCCGCCGAGCGTGCCGCCGGTCACGGTGAAGGGCGAATTGGTCAAGCTGCCGTCGACGAGCAAGGTGCCCTGCTGCACGTTCCAGGGCATGGCCACCGTGTTGGTGCCGGTCAGCGTCCAGGTCGAAGTCGCCGATCTTGTTGAATGCGGCGAAGCCGCGATACTGCGCGGCCGGGCCGATCTGGCTGGCGTCGAACGTGCCGGTGCCGGAGCCGCCGAGCTGGAAGGTGTCGCCGCCGGTGCCGAGCACGAGCCCGGTGATGCTGCTGCCCGGAGCAAGGGTCAAAGTGTTGCCGCCGCCGCCGAACTGGATGGCGGTGCCGCCGGTCCCGCTGATGGTGCCGGAATTGAAAACGATCGAAGACCCGCCACCGAACCGCATGCCGGTATTGCCCGAGATCGATCCCGCGTTGGTGACATTGCCGCTGGTGCCGGCGTCGATGCCGAAGCCGTTGCCGAAGATCGTCCCGGTGCTCGTATTGGTGACAACGGCGGCGGTGCCGGTACCGACGCCGCACGTCGCGCTCGTGATGGTACCGGAATTGGTGACGGTCGCGCTGCCGCCGGCAAGGATGCCGACGGCGGGACCCGAAATGGTCCCGGAATTGATGACGACGACGGTGGTGCCTGCATTGATGCCGGTGGTGCTGCTGGTGATGGAGCCGGCGTTATTGACGGTGACGCTGGCGCCGGCGGTGACGCCGAAAGCATTCCCGAAGATCGTTCCGGCAGCCAGATTGGTGAGCCTCGCGATGGTGCCGGAGTTGGTGACGGTGGCGCCGCCGCTCGACAGGATGGCGGCGTTGAAGCCCGAAATGGTCCCAGAATTCAGGACGTTGGCGGTGCCTGCATTGATGGCGGTCGTGCTGCTGTCGATGGAGCCGGCATTGTCGACCGTGGCGATCGCGCCGGCCGAGATGCCGAAGCCGTCGCCCGAGATCGTTCCGGAGGTCGTATTGGTGACGGTGGCGTCGGTCGCGGCGATGATGCCGTTGTTGGTGCCCGAGACAGTCCCGAATTGGTGACGTTGGCGCTGGTCCCGGCATTGACGGCGGTAGTGCTGCTGGTGATGGAGCCGGCGTTATCGACGGTGGCGCTCGCGCCGGCGGTGATGCCGAAGGCGTTGCCGAAGATCGTGCCGGAAATCGTATTGGTGACGTTGGCGGCGGTCCCGGCATTGATGGCGGTCGTTGCGCCTGAATGCTTCCGGAATTGACGACGACCGCGCCGGCGGCGGTCAAGATGGCGGTGGCCGGGGCCCGAAATGGTGCCCGATTGGTGATGTTGGCGCTGGTGCCGGCGTTGATGGCGGTGGTGCTGCTGGTGATCGACCCGGCATTGTCCACGGTGACGCTGGTGCCGGCCGTGATGCCGAAGACGTTCCCGAAGATCGTGGCGGCGCTGGATTGGTGACGGTGATGTCGCCCGCGGCAATGATGCCATTGGTGAAGCCGGCGATGGCGCCGGAATTATTGATCGTGTTGCCGGCGTTGACGGAGATGCCGGAAGTCGGATTGCCGGTGCCGGTCACCGATGCGCCGGTCTGAACATCGATGGTCAGGCCGTTCTGGTCGCCGGTGCCGTAGCCGTTGTTGCCGTTCTGATTGGTGGTCACGCCGCTGCAGGTGACGATCGTGCCCGCGGGCGGCGTGACCGGACCGGCGCCGGCGGGCGGATTGCACACGGCCTGCGCCGGCGCTGCCGGCAACAGCACCGCGCCGATGATCGCGCAGGCAAAAAGCCGAAGGGCCAAACTCTCGGGTGGTTGACGCAACCCGCACTCGGGTGTCGGCCGTTGCCGCGCATGGCTGTCCCCAAGGGTTCGAAATCGCCGACCGAACTGAAACGTCAATTCGCTGTTTGCAGTCTCCACGAAACTTCGCGCGCTTGCCGAATCCGCCGGCGGTGCGGCGTTTCGGCAACACCTGCGCTGGGACGAACAGACAACTCGCGTTCGGCAACGGCGCGACGGTGCAGGCCGCGGCGACCAATGCGGTGGCGATCAGGCAAGGCTCGGTGGCGACGCAGGCCAACACGGAGCGCGGACCGATCACGACCCATTGGAATTTCATCGCAGGCCGTGCACGGCAGCTCCGCGCGGGAACTGTGAAATTCGTGCCTGCCGGGCAACACGCGCAACAATTCAGCGGGCAGTGGGGGCGGATGGACAACTCGTCGCGCCCGCCCGGCAGGCATATAGTCCACACTCATTACAGCTCGAGCGGGTACCGCGTCCGCGGGCAAGATCGAGCGTCGATGGTGGGATCGGGGAGTCGGCACATGCGCAAGACCTATGGACAACGGTTGTCTGCACTGCGTGCATCGACGAGACCGGCAATAAGCCGCGGCGCTGCCGCCGTGATCGGGATGACGGTGCTTACGGGGCCCGCTTGGACCGATCAGGTCATCACCGACGATCTCATCGTCCAAGGCAGCACGTGCGTCGGAACCGACTGCGTGGTCAACGAGGCCTTCGGGTTCGACACGGTGATACTCAAGGAAAACAACACCAGATTGTTGTTCAACGACACGAGCACGACCGTGGGATTTGCCGCGAACGACTGGCGGTTGACTGCCAACGACCAGATCGGCGGCGGCAGGAGCTATTTCGCCATCGACGACGTAACGTCCAACAGGACCGTCTTGAGATTGTGCGCGGTCGCGGATGCCAACTGCACTCATGCGGTCGCGTTGGGCATGAGCGCGGGCGATCTCAGCAGCGGCGTCAACAACTATGCCATTGGCGTAAACGCAGGCCAGCAAACCATCGGCAGCAACAACGTCGCCATCGGCACCAGCGCCGGCCAGAATATCACCGCCTCCGATACGGTGGCTATCGGGACGAATGCAATTGCGAGCGCCAACAACAGCGTGGCGCTCGGCAACAGCGCGCAGGCGACGCAGTCGGACGCGGTCGCGGTCGGGTTCGGCAGCAACGCGAGCGCCATTGGCAGCACGGCGGTCGGCACGCTGAGCGTCGCGAGCGGCACCCGCAGCTCGGCCTACGGCGTCAGCAGCCAGGCGACCGGCACCAGCAGCTCGGCCTATGGCGACAGCAGCAATGCCGGCGGCACTTTCAACAACGGCGCCACGACTGCGCTCGGCGCGGGTGCCCAGGCCGGCACGACGGCCGTCGGGCAGCTCAACGCGACGGCGGTCGGTTTCAATGCGTTGGCGAATGCACAGAACGCGACCGCGGTCGGATCGGGCAGCAATGCAAGCAACAGCAACAGCTCGGCCTATGGCACTGGCAGCACGGCGAGCGGCATCGCCAGCTCGGCCTATGGCGCCGCCAGCACGGCGAGCGGCAACAGCAGCTCGGCCTATGGCGACAGCAGCAACGCCGGCGGCACTTTCAACAACGGCGCCACGACTGCGCTCGGTGCGGGTGCCCGGGCCGGCACGACGGCGGCCGGGCAGATCGACGCGACGGCGGTCGGTTTCAATGCGTTGGCGAATGCACAGAACGCGACCGCGGTCGGATCGGGCAGCAATGCGAGCGGCTTCAGCAGCTCGGCCTATGGCGCCGGCAGCACGGCGGCCGGCGCGCGAGGCGCGGCCTATGGCCACTTAAGCAGCGCGAGCGGCCTCCAAAGCTCGGCCTATGGCTTCCTCAGCACGGCGGCCGGCACCAACAGCTCGGCCTATGGCACCGGCAGCACGGCGAGCGGCAACAGCAGCTCGGCCTATGGAAACAATAGCACCGCGATCGGCAACAGCAGCGCGGCCTACGGCACCGCCAGCGGGGCAACCGGCACCAGCAGCACGGCCGTCGGCAGCAGCGCACTCGCGGGCGGCATGGTCGGCAATGGCTTCACCAACAGCGGCACGACCGCGCTCGGTGGCAACTCCCAGGCGGGTGCGACCGCCAACGGCCAGACCAACGCCACCGCGGTCGGCGGCAACACGCGGGCGAACGCGGCCAACGCGACCGCGCTCGGGTTCAACAGCAACGCGAGCGCGGCCGACAGCATGGCCTTGGGTTTCAGCAGCATTGCCAATGCCACCAATTCGGTGGCGATCGGCGCAAACTCGGTCGCCAACGTCGCCAACACCGTGTCGGTGGGCGCGGTCGGCAGCGAGCGCAAGATCGTCAACGTCGCCGCCGGCACGATCGCGGCCGGCAGCACCGACGCGATCAACGGCGGCCAGCTGCTCACCGCCAACCAGCGGCGTGGCGCAAGTGTTCGGCGGCGGCGCCGGCCTCGACGCCAACGGCCAGCTCACGGCGCCGACCTACACCATCCAGGGCACGAACTACAACGACGTCGGCAGCGCCTTCGTTGCGGTGAACGCGCAGCTCGGCGCGGGCGGCGGCAGCCTCTATTTCAAGGCCAACAGCAGCGGGCCGGCGGCGCAAGCGACCGGCCCCGACGCGCTGGCGATGGGCTCCAATGCGCAAAGCGGCGGCACCAACTCGGTCGCCATCGGCACCAATTCGGTGGCGAGCCAGTCGGGCGCCATCGCCATGGGCTTCGGCGCGGCGGCGACCGGCGTGAACGCGATCGCGATCGGCAGCGGCGCCACCGCCACCGGCTCGGTGGCGATGGGCGCCAATGCGGCGGCGGCGAACGGCGGCGCCGCCTACGGCGACAATACGGTGGCGACCGGCGCCAACGCGGCCGCGTTCGGCCCCGGCGCGCAGGCGACGGCGGCCAACTCGGTCGCCATCGGCTCGGGCTCGGTCGCGAGCGCCGCCAACACCGTCTCGGTCGGCGCGCCCGGCGCCGAGCGGCGCGTCACCAACGTCGCCGCCGGCATCGCCCCGACCGACGCCGTCAACATGGGCCAGCTCTCCAGCGTGGCGTCGGGCTTCCAGTCGCAGATCGACGGACTGCAGGGCCAGGTCACCGACAACCGGGCCGAGGCGCGGCGCGGCATCGCCGCCGTCGCGGCGATGCCGATGGCGATGACCCCGTCGGCGCCCGGCAAGACCACGGTCACCACCAATGCCGGCTTCTTCCAGGGCGAGATGGGCTACGGCGTCGCGTTCGCCCATCGCTTCAACCTGTCGACGCCGCTGATGATCCACGGCGGCTATGCCAACGGCGGCGGCAACCAGCATGTCGGGCGCGTCGGCTTCGGGTTCGAGTTTTGAAGCAAAACTCGAACGTTCGCGGTTGTTGGGTCTCGTGAAGAACTCGACCCAACCTACGCCAATGCGCCACTCACCCGATCTTCTTCATCCACTCGCGGAACGCCGCCGGCACTTCTTCGCTGCTCAACGCCGTGGCCAATTCACGGAAGCGGCCGGCGCCGAGGCGAGCCTCGCGCGGGCTGTAGCCGAACCGGCGGCGGAACGAGCGGCTGAAATGCGCGTCGCTGACGAAACCGAAGCCGTAGGCGATGTCGGCGATGCCGCGGTGCTCATTCGGATCGGCCAGCAGCACGTGCACGGCTTCGAGCCGCCGCGTGCGGATGTATGACGCGATGCCCGTCCGGGCACGAGGCGCGGTAGAGCACCGAGCGCGACAGCGAAGGTCGCGGCAGATGCGGTCGGGCGTGAGATCGGGCGCGGCGAGATGCTGGTCGATATAGCGCCGCACCCGATGCCGGATGTCCAATTCCGCGGCCGATGCAGCCGGCTCCTGCGTCTCCGAGCTGGTGAGGCAGGCGGCGATCAGCGCGATCGTCGCCTTGACGGCGGCCGGCACATCCTCCTGCTGCATGGCGGGGAGCTGGCGCACCAGCGACAGCAGGTGATCGGCGAGCAGCCGGCCCATGGCGCCGTCGAGCACCAGGCCGTGCAGGTCGGGCAGGCGCGGCACGACGTTCTCGATGGCGTTGCGCACGACCGCGACCGTGATGCTGTCGGCATCGGTCCCTTCCGCCACCATGGGACGGCTCATGTCGAAGGCGACCAATTGGCCCGGCCCGATCGTCATCATCCGGCCGTCCACGTCGCCGGTCCAGGAGCCCTGCCGGAGCAGGATGAGCGAATAATGGTCTATGCCGTCGCCCCTGGCCTTCGCGGCCGAGCGCACGAAACGCACGGGGCTCAGGCGGTTGCTGGTGATGACGAGATCGCCGAGCAGCCAGGCGTCCACCTGCGCCACGAACGAACCGGGCGCGGCATCGCCCGGCAACGTACAATCGTACGCGGTCACGCCGACGCGCCAAGTGTCGAACCGCTCGCGCTCGGGCAACGCGGCGCTGTCGAAATGGATTTTCGGGACCGTGGAAGGCATCGCACAACTGTAGAGCCATTCGCCGGACGCTTGGAATACTCGGGAGAAACAAAGACTTCGTGTCTGCTGGGCAACATTCACAACAATTTTCAACCCTGGGACGATTAGGCAAGTCTCTGGGACGCGCAGGCAAGAGCATTCTCCCGCCTCTCGTTAGAGTCCGAGCGGGGCACCGCGTCCGCGGCCCGCGGCTGCGGTGACGCCCGCGGGCCGGAACGGGGGGTATGCCATGTGCTCGAATTCTTTGGCGGCGCCGCGCGGCGCTGTTGGCCAGCTGTGCGATCGTCACGACGCGGCGGGTGCTGACGCTCGCGCCGCAGGGCCCGCGCAGGCTTCGTCTGCGGCGGGAGCACGACCGCGGCGGCGCCGACGGCGCCACCCCGGCACCGGCGGCGACGTAGCGTGCGGCCCGGCTGCACCGCGGGCGGCACGGACAGTGTCGCGTCGGCAACGCCAGCAACGCAAGCGGCGCCAGCACCGTGGCAGTTGGACTGAGCGCTGCGGCGGGCGGCTCGCCGGTCGCCGCGCTCGGCTCAGGGGCGCAGGCGGGCGCGACCGGCTTAGGGCAGCAAAACGCCACGGCGGTCGGCTTCAATGCAATAGCAAATACCGGCAACGGCACGGTGGCGGCAGCAAGAGTCGGCACAACAGCGCGGCCTATGGCGTCAGCCAGCAGTGGCGAGCGGCAGCTCGCTTCGGCGCTTTCAGCGGCGCCGTCGGCTACTGCGCGCAGCCATCGGCGCCAACACTCAGGCGGACGCTGAACTCGATTGCTACGCGGCAGTGGGGCGCGGCGCCGGCGACCGGCGTTCGTCGAGCAGCGCCGGCCGCATGGCATCGGCGAACAGCGCGGCGACGGGGACCAACAGCACTGCGTCGGGAGGCAACGGGTAAGCAGCTGGCGCCAATGCGGTGTCGGCCGCGAACTCCACCGGTGTCGGGCCGGGAGCCACCGACAACCAATTTCACCAACGCCTCGGTCTACGGCGTGAAGGCGCAGGTCGGCGCCGCCGGCAACACGGCGGTCGGCGACAGCGCGAATGCGTCGGGCGCGACCGCCATCGCCATCGGGCAGACCAGCACGGCCTCGGGCTCGGCATCGACCGCGCTGGGGCAGTCGGCGAGCGCGACGGCGCCAATTCCGGCCTTCGGCCAGGGCGCCGCCGCGGGCGGTATCGCCGGCACCAATGCGTTCACCAACAGCGCCACGACCGCGATCGGCCAGGGCGCTCAGGCGGGCGCGACCGGCAACGGCCAGACCAACGCCACAGCGGTCGGCTTCAACGCGCTGGCGAATGAACAGAACGCGACCGCGGTCGGATCGGCCAGCATCGCAAGCGGCGACGCCAGCTCGGCGTATGGCCGCAACAGCGTCGCGAGCGGCAGCGCCAGCTCGGCCTATGGCATCAACAGCGCGGCGAGCGGGGCCAGCAGCTCGGCCTTTGGCATCAACAGCATCGCGAGCGGGACCGACAGCTCGGCCTATGGCAGCAGCAGTACGGCAAGCGGGACTGCCAGCTCGGCCTATGGCCGCCTCAGCACGGCGAGTGGCTTCCTAAGCTCGGCGTATGGCAGCCACAGCGCGGCGAGCGGCACCTTCAGCTCGGCTTATGGCATCGACAGCGCGGCGAGCGGCAACAACAGCTCGGCCTATGGCGGCACCAGCTTGGCGACCGGCACCGGCAGCTCGGCCTTGGGCTACGCCAGCGCAGGCGAGCGGCACGAACGCGAACGCCTTGGGAGGCGGCGGCAATGGCGTCACGACCTTCGGCGCGCGCGCGACCAACACCAACGCCACCGCCGCCGGCTTCGCCAGCGTGGCGAGCGGGGTCAGCAGCTCGGCGTATGGCGACAGCAGCATCGCGAGCGGCCTCCAGAGCACCGCGCTCGGCAACTTCAGCCGGGCGACCGGCGCTGCTGCGACCGCGTTGGGCGGCGGCGGCGACGGCCTCACGACCTTCGGCGCGCGCGCGACCAACGCCAACGCCACCGCCGTCGGCACCCAAAGCCTGGCGAGCGGCAACTCCAGCTCGGCCTACGGCCTGTTGAGCACGGCGAGCGGCACCAGCAGCTCGGCCTATGGCGACAACAGCCAGGCGACCGGCACCGGCAGCACGGCCGTCGGCCTCAACAGCCAGGCGAGCGGCAACGAGAGCGCGGCCTACGGCAGCAGCAGCCGGGCAAGCGGCGCCAACAGCTCGGCCTACGGCATGATCAGCACGGCGAGCGGCGACAACAGCTCGGCTTTCGGCCGTCTCAGCACGGCGAGCGGCCAGGACAGCTCGGCCTACGGTGTGCAGAGCACGGCAACCGGCACCAGCAGCGCGGCGTTCGGCAACAGCGCGTTGGCCGGCGGCACGTTCAACAACGGCGGCACGACCGCGCTCGGTTCCGGCGCGCAGGCGGGCACCACCGCCGCCGGGCAGACCAACGCCACGGCGGTGGGCTTCAACGCGCTGGCGAATGCGCAGAACGCGACCGCGGTCGGGCAAGGCGCCACCGCCAGCGGCCTCGTCGCAGCGGCCTTCGGCTCGCTGAGCACCGCGAGCGGCACCAGCAGCTCGGCCTACGGCGCCAGCACTGCCGCGGTCGGTGACGACAGCACAGCCATCGGCGCCAACGCGCTCGCGGGCGGCACGGTCGGAGGCGGCTTCGCCAACAACAAGAACACCGCGATCGGAGCGGGCGCCCAGGCCGGCGCGGCGAGCGCCCTTCCAATTCAACGCCACCGCTGTGGGATTCAATGCGCACGCCAACGCGGCAAACGCGATCGCGCTGGAATCATCAGCAACGCCAGCGGCACCTCGTCGATTGCCGTGGGTCTGGGCGCGCAAGCGACCAACACCAACGCCATCGCACAAGGCAACGGCGCGATCACTCAGGCGTCAACGCGATTGCCGTCGGCACCGGCGCACAGGCGACCAACAGCAACGCCATCGCGCACGGCACCGGCGCGATCGCGTCGGGCGCGAACTCGATCGCCATCGGCCGCGGCGCGATTGCCACCGGCTCGATCGCGATGGGCGACACATCGTCGGCCTCGAACGGCGGCATGGCGTTCGGCGATTTCGCCAACGCGACGTGTGCGGGCTGCGTCGCCAACGTGTCGTCCTCGACCGCGCTCGGCAACAGCGCGAGCGCCACCACGGCGAATGCGGTGGCGATGGGCCAGAGCGCCAATGTGCAGGCCGTCAACGGCACCGCCATCGGTGCCAACGCGACGGTGCAAGCGGCCGCGACCAATTCGGTGGCGATCGGGCAAGGCTCGGTCGCCAGCCAGGCCAACACGGTCTCGTTCGGCTCGGCCGGCAACGAGCGGCGCCTGACCAACGTGGCGGCCGGCGTCAACGCGACCGACGGGGTGAACGTGAGCCAGCTCGCGAGCGTCGCCAACGGCATCACCGCCGGATTCCAGTCGCAGATCGACGGCCTGCAGGGCCAGGTCAGCCAGGTCAACCAGCGCGTCGACACCGCCAATGCCGGCGTCGCCATGGCGATGGCGATGGCCGGCGGCTTCCTGCCGGACCGGAAGACTTTTGCGATCGGCTTCAACTACGGTACATTCCAGCGTCAGAACGCCGCGGCGATCTCGACCCATCTCCGCCTCAGCGAGCACGTCGTGCTCTCCAGCGGGCTGAGCTACGGCGTCGAGACGCAGCAATTCGGCGGCCGCGCCGGCATGTTGTTCGCGTGGTAGCAAGCGAGTGAGAGCTCATGCGGTTTGCAAAGTCCGTCCTCGCCGCGGCCACCGCGGTCGTGCCTGCTGTCGCCGGCGGCGCAGGCTCAGCAAGCCGCAACCACAGCCGCAACCCCAGCCGCAACAGCCGGCGACCTGGGACAAGCTCCCGCGCATGCAGCTCGAACGGCAGTTCGCCGGCCCCTTGCAGGACACCATCATCCAGCGCTGGCGCGATCCGGCCGACGGGACCATCTGCTACATCTATCTGCCGATCACGGCGCCGCATTCGCCGCCGACCGGGTCGGGCTATGTGCAATACGGCTCCAACACCATCGGCTCGATCAGCTGCGTGACGCCGGTGCGGCCGCCGCCGCCGGCACCGCCGCCAACCCGCCGCAAAAGAAGTAGCGCGCAGGAGGAACGCAGCCAGGTCGATCACGAGCTCAACAACTCTTGTTTCGCCTGGATCGCTGCTTCGACCGTGACCAGCCGCGCTCGTCGCACTCCCAGCGGATCAGCGGCTCGGCCGGCCGGCTCGGCTGCATGAAGCGATCGAGCGGCGACGGGGTGAAGCGCTCGCGCTCGCGGCCGGGCATGTCGCTCGGCGGAACGGCGGGCGCGGCATCGGCCGCGGACATGCCCGCGAGCAGCAAGAAGCACGGCGATTCGGTAGAGCAAGGTCATCGTCCTATAGTATACGGCGCCTTGCGGAGCCGACAGCGAGGGAAAACGCCTTGGCGGTCTACGACGCCTTCATCTCGTACAGCCATGCCAAGGACAAGCCGATCGCGGCGGCGCTGCAATCGGTGGTGCAGCGGCTCGGCAAGCCCTGGTACAAGCGCCGGGCGCTGCGGGTGTTCCGCGACGACACCTCGCTCTCCGCCACCCCGCATCTGTGGCCGACGATCGAGCAGGCGCTCGAGCAGTCGCGCTTCCTGATCGTGCTGGCGTCGCCCGAAGCCGCCGCCTCGCCCTGGGTGGGCAAGGAGATCGCCTATTGGCTCGAGCACAAGAGCGTCGACACGCTCCTGGTCGCGCTCACCGACGGCACGATCACCTGGGACAATGCGGCGGGCGATTTCGAATGGTCGGCTGCGACCCCCCTCCCCGCTGTGCTCAAAGGCCGGTTCGCGGCCGAGCCGAAGTGGGTCGATCTTTGCGCCTACCGCGCCGGCGCCGCGCCGCGCGACGCCAGGTTCACCGAGCTCGCCGCCGACTTCGCGGCCGCGGTCCGCGGCATCCCGAAGGAGGATTTGCTCTCGGAAGAAGTGCGCCAGCAGCGCCGCGCGCTCAGGCTGGCCTGGTCGGCGGCGACGTCACTGCTCGTGCTCGCGGTGCTGGCCGGCTGGCAATGGCAAGTGGCACGAACGCAACGCGAGCGCGCGGTCAGCGCGCTGACCACGGCGGCCGCGACGTCCGACCACCTGCTGTACGATCTGGCGCTCGAGCTGCGCAACCGGCCCGGCATGCCGGTCGACCTGGTGCTCACCATTCTCAAGCGCGTGGAGGCGATGCAGCGGCAGCTCGCCGAGACCGGCGAAACCACGCCCGAGCTGCGCCGGCTCGCAGCCAATGCGCTCGCCGAGCTGGCGACCACGTTGGCGGCGCAGGGCGACCCGGCTGGCGCGCTGGCGGCGGCCGAGCGCGGCCACGTCATCATGGAAGCGCTGCTGGCAGCCGATCCGGGCAATCCCGGCCGTGCGCGCGACCTCGCCGTCAGCATCAGAAATGTGGGGGATGCCAAGGTCGCGGTCGGGAAGCTCGATCAGGCGCTCGATGCTTTTCGCCAAGTCCTGGCGATCGTCGAGAAGCTTGCCGCCGCAGACCCCGGCAATATCGAGCTGCAACGCGACTTGACGATCGGCCTGACCAGGATCGGCGCGATCCTCGCCGTCACCGGCAAGCGCGCCGAGGCGCTCGTGTCCTTCCGTCGCGCGGCGGTCATTCTGGAAGGCCTCGCCGCGCGCGAGCCCGACAAGCTGCTGTGGCAGGCGGATCTGGGGGCGTCATACAGCCGGATCGGCATGGCGCTGGCCGACAGCGGAGAGAGCGAGGCGGCCCTCGCTGCCTATCAGCAGAGCCTGAAAATCCGCGAGAAGCTCGCGCTCGCCGAGCCCAGGAACACCGAGCGCCGGCGCGACGTCTTCAACACCTACATCAGGATAGGCGGTCTCCTGTCGATCATGGGCCGGCGCGAGCAAGCCGAAGCGGCCTATCGCAGCGCGCTCGACGTCATCGACAGGCTCGCCGCCACCGATCCCGGCAACGCGCGATGGCAACACGACCTGTCGCTCGGCCACGACCATGTCGGCGACATGCTGGTGCTCGCCGGCCGCGGCGAGGAGGCGCTGGCGCATTTCCGCAAGGCGCTGGCGATCCGCGAACGGCTCGTCGTCGTCAACGCGGACAACACCGAATGGCAATTCGCATTGGCGGTGAGCCACCACAAGGTCGGCGACGTCCTGATGTCGTCGGGGATGCGCGACGATGCGCTCGCCGCCTATGAGAAAGCCCTGGCGATCGGCCGCAAGCTGGTCGCGGGAGACCCCGACGAGACGCAATGGCAGCGCCTGCTCTCGGTCGCCCTGATCAAGGTCGGCGACGCGGCCATCGCCCGCGACCGTGCCGGCGCGCGCGCGGCCTATCAGGAGAGCCTCGCCATCCGCGAGCGGCTCGTCGCGCACGACCCGACCGACCTGCAATGGCAGCACGACCTCGCGCTCGCCTGCGAGCGCCTGGGCAATCTGTCGATCGGGGACGGCAACATCGACGAAGGGGTCAAGCGGCTGCAACAGGCGATCGCGATCCGCGAGAAGCTCGCCGAGGCGGCGCGCGCCAACGTGCAATGGCAGCGCGAGCTGGCGCTCGGCTACGAACGGCTCGGCTTCCTGTTCGTCGAGCAAGACAGAAAGGACGACGGCAAGGCGCTCCTGCACAAGGCGCTCGTCGTCCGCGACCGGCTCGGCGCCGCCGACCCCGCCAATGCGCAATGGCAGATCGATCTCGTCGTGCTGCTGGTGG
This sequence comes from uncultured Alphaproteobacteria bacterium, assembly GCA_963708765.1. Lineage (GTDB taxonomy): Bacteria > Pseudomonadota > Alphaproteobacteria > Rhizobiales > Xanthobacteraceae > VAZQ01. The sequence continues at coordinate 293,148 of CAVPTV010000026.1, forward strand.
GGCTCGCACAGGCCGGCGACGATCCGCCGGCGCGCCTTGGCCGCGCGCTCGAGATCGTGCGGCGGCTCGAGGCCGAAGGGAAATTGACGCCCGATCAGAAGAGCTGGCCGCAGAGCATCGAGCAGGCCATCGCGGCGTTGCCGTAGCCGCAGGTTGGAGCGAGTTATTGCGGATCCGAGCTCGAAGCGCGTTGTGAGATGTTGCCGGATCTCGCTGACGGGCTCGACCCGGCCTACGGAAAGCGTGCGCGCGTCACCTCGCGACGATCTCGACCTCGCGGTCGACGCCGTTGACCACCCGGAAATTGCCCTCGTAGCTCTTGCCGTCGTTGCGGGCGATGGTGCGGTACTCGCCCTCCGCCAGGATGACGCGCGGGAAGGCGCCGACGACCAATTCCTTGATCACGTCGCCGCCGGGCGTGAGCACCGACCACTGGGTGTTGGCGCGCGCCTCGCCGCCGCGCTCGTTCACGAGCTTGAGCGTGATGATGGCGGCGCGATGATTGATGGTGGTGTCGGTCAGCTTGCCGATCTGCACGCGGATGTCGGAGCGCACCACCGAATTGCCGTCGCCGTAGTTCGACACGATGTGATAGCTGCCTTCCGGCACCAGCACCACGTCGCCGGTCATGATGCTGTGGGCGAGCGGACGCTTGTCGCCGGGCTCGAACTGGCTGCCCTTGTAGAGCTCGAACGAAATCTGACCCTGCGGGATGCGCACGTCGCCGACGCGGCCCTCGATGCGCAATCCGCCGGCCGGGATCTCGAACACCTCCTTGACGGCGTCGCTGCGCACTTGCACCGCCTTGGTCACGGTCGCGAGCCCGAAGGCGACATTGATCACGTAGTTGCCGGACGCCAGCGGGATCACCGGCGACGCGCCCTTGTCTTCCTTGACCAGGCGGGGAACGCCGTTCTGCTCCGTCTTGTAGATGCGCCAATGCAGTCCGCCGTTGATCGCCGGCAGGTCGCGGCCGAAACGTGCGCTCACCGACAGCGGCACCTGGCCGGCGCGGCAGCGCGGGAATGGCGTGGCTCGGGCTCGAGCTGCCGGACGGCGGCAATGACTGCGGCTGCGGCCCCCTGGGAGCCGGCGGAGCGAGACTGCTGGCGGGAGGGGCGAGGCTCTGCGACGGGCCGGGCGGCACCGACGGCACGTCGGCGGGCGGCCGCTGCACGGCGAGCGGATTGAAAAATTGGGCGTAGGCTGCCGCGGGTAGCCCCGCAAGCCCAATAGCCACGGCCAAAACGAGCTGGCCGCGGCGGCCCGTCCCCGATCCCCCGATCCTCATGGGTTTAAGTTTTCGACCGGAATCTGGGCAAATTCAAGCCGCTCGGACGCGGTTTGTCACAGTCTCGACGCTATGCTAGGCGCACGGGATCACCCTCGGATCAGACCGATGCCCGACGCCTTGCAATTGCTCAAGACCCGCCGCTCGATCAAGCCGATCGAATTGGCGGCGCCCGGGCCGTCGGCGGCCGAGATCGAGACCTTGCTGACGGTCGCCTCGCGGGTGCCCGACCACGGCAAGCTCGTGCCCTGGCGCTTCATCATCTTCGAAGGCGAAGCGAGGCTCGCCGCCGGCGAGGCGATCGTCGCGCGCCTTCCGCAGCAAGTATCCCGACGCCAAGCCGGAGCAGGCCGAGGCCGAGCGGACGCGGCTGGCGCGCGCGCCGCTGGTGATCGCGGTGGTGAGCCGCGCCGGCGCCGCATGTGAAAATCCCCGAATGGGAGCAGGTGCTCTCGGCCGGCGCCGCCGCCATGAGCCTGGTGCTCGCCGCCCACGCGCTCGGCTACGGCGCGAACTGGATCACCGAATGGTACGCCTATGACCGCGGCGTGCTCGATGCGCTCGGCCTCACGGAGAACGAACGCATCGCCGGCTTCGTCCATATCGGCCGGCCGGCGCAACCGCCCGAGGACCGGCCGCGGCCGCCGCTCGAGGAGATCGCAACCCGCTTCGCCGCGAGCTAGCGCTAGCACTACGCGCAATCGCACGCGTAGCTATCCGAGACGACCATGTTCTACGACACCCGCAAGAACGACCACGGCCTGCCGCGCGATCCGTTCAAGGCGATCGTCGCGCCGCGACCGATCGGCTGGATCACGTCGATGAGCGCCAAGGGCGAGATCAATCTCGCGCCCTACTCGTTCTTCAACGCGGTGTCGGACGAGCCGCCGATCGTGCTGTTCTCGAGCGAGGGCCGCAAGGATTCGCTGGTCTTCGTCGAGGAGACCGAGGGAATTCGTCTGCAACCTCGCGACCTTCGACCTGCGCGCCGCGGTGGTGGCGACCTCGGCCAACTTTCCGCGCGGCGTCAATGAGATGGCGGAAGCCGGGCTGCGGCCGGCGCCGTCGCGGCTGGTGCGGCCGCCGCGGATCGCGGCTGCCGCCCTGCGCGCTCGAATGCAAGCTGCTTGCAGATCATCGACCTCGTCGATCTCGAGGGGCAGCCCGTCGCATCGCCACGTGGCGTTCGGACAGGTGGTCGGCATCCATATCGACGACCGCTTCATCAAGGACGGCCGCCTCGACACCGCCGCGATGGCGCCGATCGCGCGCTGCGGCTATGCCGACTACGCGGTGGTCGACAAGGTGTTCGCGATCGCGCGGCCGCCGGTGCCGAAGGCGCAGGCCGCCGAATAACGCACCGCGCCAATCCCTGACCCGTCATCCTGAGGCGCGAGCGAGCGCTTGCGAGCGAGCCTCGAAGGATGAACGGCCCCCGCTCTTGCCACTTGCTCCCCCTGCGGCGACATCCTGTTCGATTTCCACCGCGCAGAGGAAGCGATCGCGATCGGCGCGGAAGCGGCCGAACGCGCGCTCGAGCAGATCGAGCAGGCGAGCGAGATCCTCAGGTAACGCGCTACGCCGTCTGGATGTAGTCGCGCAACGCCGCCGCTTCGTGCTCCATCTCGTGCAGGCGCTGCTTGACCACGTCGCCGATCGAGACGATGCCGACCAGCTGGTCCTGCTCGATCACCGGCAGGTGGCGGAACTTGCCGGTGGTCATGCGCTCCATCAGGGCGCCGACGGTGTCGGACTGGCTGCAGGTCACGACCTTGCGCGTCATCGACTGCGCCAGCGGCTCGTTCAGCGCGCCGGCGCCGCGCTCCGCGAGCGCGCGCACGATGTCGCGCTCGGACAGGATGCCGATCACCCGGCGATCGGGACCGAGCACGAGCAGCGCGCCGACCCGGTGCTTGGCGAGCATCGCCACGGCGGCCTCCAGGGTCGCGGTGGGCTCGATCGAGAGGACATTGCTGCCCTTGGTGTCAAGGATGGTCTTGACGGTCATTGGTCGCCTCCCTCGACCGGCTATGCGCCGACTGCTCGACGAGCCGGTCCTTGTCGACAACGGTCGATATTGCTACCGAGTTCCTTCACGTCAGCCGCTCGACGCGGCCGCAAACGAGCCCTTTGGCATTGTGCGCTGCAAAACCAATTGGGCTCGGCAGCAATCAGGGCTTCGGCCGCGGCCAGGCGCGGCACTGACGTGACTCGCATAGAGTATTGATCGGAACGTCGGCAGCCGCAAGCCGGCAACAGTCCGCCGGAGTGCGGGCGCGCCGGTTAATCAATCGTTCGCCAGAGTTGATCGCTCCTCGTCGGTGGTCGCGCCGCCCGACCGCGGCACCGGATCGAATATCGCAAACCCGATCAGGCCGGCCACGAACCCGCCGATATGCGCTTGCCAGGCCACCGCCTGCTCGATACCCGGCATCCGAAACAGGCCGAGCCCGAACAACGCATTGACGCCGAACCACACCAGCAGGAACGCGAGCAAGCGGCGATCGCGAAACGCCACCGTGAGCGGCACCGCCGGCACCCGGTAGGCTTCCTCCTCGCGTCCCCACAGTCCGAGCGGCCCGCCGGGCTGGAATGCGAAACGCATGGCCGCCGCCATCGCGCCGGAGATCGCCGCCGACGCGCCGATCATCGGCAGCAGCTCGCCGAGATGGGTGGCGAGGTGCACGGCGGCGCCCGCGGCCGCCGTCACGATGCAGAACAAGCTGAAACGCAGCGCGCCGAACCGGCGCGCGACCGGCGTGCCGAAGGCCAAAAGCCATACCGCGTTGAAGAACAGGTGATTGAGATCGCCGTGCAGCAGCGCATAGGTGACGAAGGTCCAGATCGCCGGCCCCCAGCCGATCCACCACGGCTCCGCCGCGAGCACGGCGAGATCGTAGCGCGCCGGAATGAATGCGAACAGCACCAGCGCGGCGGTCTGCTGCTCCTGCGTGAGCAGGAGCACGAACACGCCGTGCACGAGACCGATCGCCGCGAGCAGCAGCACGACGATCAGCGGCACGTTGAAGATGCGTTCGCGGGGCGGATGCACGAGGAGCGTTCCGGGTGGGACGCTGCCGGACATAGGCGCTCGAAGGATTCGAGGCAAGCAAGCGGCGTAGCCCGGATCCGCCTTCGCCCGCGAAGGCGGGCTTCGGCGGACAAGTGAAGCGTCAGCGAAATCCGGGAGAAAATTGGCGGTTGGGGCTGGTGGGAATAGTCGATTCAATGGCGCAAATAGACCGCCGGTGGCCCCTACGGAAATTCGGTCCCCAAGTCGGCCGGAGCCTGGTCGCTGCGGCCGACTTGGGGGGTCACATCCCCTTCGCCTCCCCGGCATGGTGGTGTGATCGTTTGAATGACCGGACGCTAATCGAAGCCCGGCGGGCCGGCTATCTCAACCGTTTCTTAACATTAACGGATCGTTGGCAAGCCCGCGAGCCGGCGCGACCGCCCGCCGGCACGCGCTCTGCTCACTCCTGCCTATCGCCGGGAAAAAGCCGGCCGCCATGTCCCGAACGGGGACACCGGTGCACGCGGGAGAGACAGGGCGTCCATGAAGCATTCCTCCAATCGCGAGCTGTTCGACTACTGGAACAAGCGGCGCGGCCGCAGGTCCGCTCCCGAGCGCGGCGAGATCGAGCCCGGCGCCATCCGCCACGTGCTCGCCGACACGTTCATCCTCGCCTTCGAGGCGGGTGGCGGTCATCCGTTCCGCATCGCCGGCACGCGGGTCTGCGCCCTGTTCGGCCGCGAGCTCAAGGGGGCAGCGTTTCTGGACCTGTGGGCGGCCGCGAGCCGGAGCCAAGTCCGCGACCTGCTCGCGGTCGCGGCCAATGAATCGGTCGGCGCGGTCGCGGGCGCATCGGGCGCGAGCACGGATGGCGTGACCCGCGACCTCGAATTGCTGATCCTGCCGCTTGCTCATCGCGGACGCATGGACGCGCGCATCCTCGGCGCGCTGGCGCCGACCGAGATGCCGCATTGGCTCGGCGCCGGAACTCTCGGCGGACTGACGCTCGGATCGCTGCGCTATCTCGGCGACGCCGTCCCGCCGGCGGGCTTCGCGCCCCGTATCGTTCCGACGGTGCCGCAGGGACGCATCCGGCATGGCTTGGTGATCTACGACGGCGGACAAAGCTGAGGCTCGCCGGCAATCGTCCGGCGGCAGGCTTTCGCCGGAAAACGCCATAACGCGCCGTTAACAGTGCGAGGCCTAGTCTGCGCCGATTGCAACGATCGGTGTCGAGCGCATGGCCCTTCCACAGACGAAAGCGGTAATTCTTGCCGCTGAGCCAGGAGCGCCGGCGGTTCCAGCGCGTGCGCGTCAACCTGCTCGGCCGCTACATGCTGGCTGACCGGCGCGAGTTTCCCTGCCAGGTCACCGACATGTCGCCCGGCGGCATGGCGCTGATCGCGCCGGTCGCGGGCAAGGTCGGCGAGCGGGTCATCGCCTATGTCGATCACGTCGGCCGGCTCGAGGGCGTGGTCGCGCGCCCGCTCCCGAACGGCTTCGCCATGACGATCGCGGCGACCACGCGCAAGCGCGACAAGCTCGCCGCCCAGCTCACCTGGCTCGCCAACCGTCACATCCTCGGCCTGCCGGAAGACCGCCGCCATGGCCGTGTCACGCCGCGCAATCCGGCCGCGCGCCTGATCCTGCCGAACGGCGTCAACATCGCCTGCCGCGTCATCGACATCTCGGAATCGGGCGCCGCGATCGCGACCGACCAGCGGCCCGAGATCGGCACGCCGGTCACCATCGGCAAGACGCCGGGCCGGGTGGTGCGCCACCTCGAGGACGGCTTCGCCATCGAGTTCATGCGCGTGCAGCATCCCGACTTTCTCGAAGAGAACGTCACCGGCGGGTAGGTGCGGGCGAATGCGCTACTCGATCACCTCGTCGGCGAGCACAAGCAGCGTCAAACCCTGAATCCCCCTGGGCCATTCCGATAGATATTGGGCTCGCGGATCGACGCGGATCAACGCGTCCGTGCCGGCTTAGCTCTCCTCGGCACCGATCCTTTGTCACTCCGCGGGGCGCACCTCGAAATCGGATCGGAGAACGATTGGAGAGCAGGCCGTGGACGGCCCAGCGCGCGAATGTCGCACTCCCGACGGCACTTGGCGCCCAGCGCGCAGGACCCGCGCCGGGTGCCTCACCCGCAGCAACACTTGGCAACGATGCGTGACGATTTCGAAGAGAGCGTCACCGGCGGGTAAACGCCGCGGCCGCGCAGATCGTGCGCGCAAGAGACGCTGGCGGTGCCTGCGCACCCGCTTTCTCCCGAGCCTGCGGCTCGCCACGACCAGTGCCTGGTGGTTAATCGCGGCCGCCTGCACGCATCGACATCACCGCCATCGCTGCGCTCGGCCGGTTAACGTCGCGCATTTTAATCAAATCGAGTTGTCTCCGGTTTTAATCAATCTTGCCGCAAATAATAACAGTATTCGTCGCTCTATTTACTTGCGTTCTCTTCAAAACGACTTTGTTGGATTAGCGGCGACGCAAAAGCTTTGTGAGAAATGTGGTCCCACGGATCAGGGAGGGGCCACAAGATGCAATGGAGACCCACGGAAATATTGGGTGCTGGATTTGCCGCGGCGGCCGTGGTGGCCGTCACGCTGACGGTGCCGGCCGCGAACGCGGCAAGCGAGCGAGCGCTGTTCGTCTCGGTCGGCGCGAGCTCCCGTCCGCCGATCGGCTGGGTCGAGTTCTGCAACGAGCTGCCGCGGGAGTGCGACACGAGGCCGATGGAAGCGCGCGACGTCGTGCTCACGCCGAAGGCCTGGAAGGATCTGCTGCGCATCAACAAGTGGGTGAACGACTCGATCAAGCCGGTCACCGACCTCGAGCATTGGGGCGTGGTCGAGCGCTGGAACTACCCCGATGACGGCTACGGCGACTGCGAGGACTACGTGCTGCTCAAGCGCAGGCTGTTGATGCAAGCCGGCTGGCCGCGTCAGGCGCTGCTGATCACGGTGGTGCGCGACAAGCGCGGCGACGGCCACGCGGTGCTCACCGTCAAGACCGACAAGGGCGAGTTCGTCCTCGACAACCAGAACGAGGACGTCCTGCTCTGGTCGGAAACCGGATACCGCTTCGTGAAGCGGCAGTCGCAGACGGATCCGAACGTCTGGGTCGCGCTCGGCGATCCACGGCCGGCGCCCGCCACCGCCACGTCACGCTGATTGCTGCCTGTTTGTGCCTGTCTGCGTCTGAAACTGCTGTCTGCGAAGGAGAACTACGCGAACCCGGTCACGTCCCCACCCCTCCCCGTCCCCAGACCGGGCTCGCGCGCGGCCGACTCTTCCCCCGGAGTCGGCCGCACCTTTTTTGGATTTCAACAATTGAATTGCGGCTGACCGCTTCGGCATCTGCAGATTGAGATCGTCGACCGCCACGACGCTTCCGAACGACCGCGTCAGGCCTTCGATCTTGATCTCCACTCGACCCCCACCGAGACGCATTGGCCGCAAACCGCAACAGCCATCCGCCGTCAGCCGTCGATGCGCCGCAGCCCCGACTGGTAGCGCTGCCAGCGCCGCACGTAGATATCGGCGCCGCGCGCGATCTCGTGCGCGGCCTTTTCGTCGAGCGTGCGGATCGCGCGCGCGGGCGTGCCCACGATCAGCGAATTGTCGGGGAACTCCTTGCCCTCGGTCACCAGTGCGCCGGCGCCGACGATGCAGTTCTGGCCGATCTTGGCGCCGTTGAGCAGGATCGCGCCCATGCCGATCAAGGTCTTCGGCGCGATCATGCAGCCGTGCAGGACGACGTTGTGACCGATGACGCAATTGTCGCCGATGGTGATGGGAAAGCCCGGATCGGTGTGCAAGCGTTGCGTTGTCCTGGATCTGCGTGCGCTCGCCGATCTCGATCCACTCGTTGTCGCCGCGCAGCACCGCGCCGAACCAGATGCTCGCATCGGCCTTGAGCCGCACCCGTCCGATCACGGCGGCGCTGTCGGCGACCCAATAGCGGCCGTCGGACGGCAGCTGCGGCGCCTCGCCATCGAGTTGGTAGATTGCCATTCACGCCCTCTCTATGGGATCGGGCGCGACCTTGCCATGACGCTCACGGCTTGGCGAGCCGCGTTCAACCGGCAGGAATACCGATCGCCGCCAGCGCCATCACCACCACCGTGCCCGACATCAGGCTCCAGAATCCGGCGACGATCGTCGCCAGCATCGCCATATGGATGCGGCCGCCTTCGATGCGGCAGCCGCGGATGGTGTTGCGCATGATGATGAAGGGCGCGGCGAAAACGATGAGCGGCACCGCTGCAAGCGACGAAGGCCGCGGGCCGCGCTGCAGCAGCCGGAAGCTCGCCGGCCGGCTGGTGATGACCTGGTAGCCGGTGGCGGTGACACCCGCCATCGCAAATCCGATCGCGAGCGCGAACAAGGATTGAACCTGCTCGGGTGTGACGTCAGGTATCATGGCGCCCGCTCCAATCGACCGCGCCTTGCTCGCGCTTGAACCCCAGAGATCTGGTCGAGCCTTCTTGGGCAGAGCGTTCTTGGCAGGGCGCCGGCGGCGGCGCCACAACATCCTTAATTATTGGTAAACACCGCCGCTATTTCCGATGATCCGCCGCCGCTCGATCGCGTGCCATACTGCGGCTCGATTCGCGAACCCCGCGGCGGCCGATGAGCTCGACTTCCATTGCCGGGAATGCCGACCGAAGAGCGCGCCGCCGGCTGCGCCGCTCCGGCCGCTCGCTCGTCGTGCTGCCGATCGCGGTCGTCCTCCTGGTCGCCGTCGCGGCGGTGGCCTTGATCGCCTACGTGTTGTGGCCGCGCTGGCCGAGCGCCGCGATCGCGCCCGACGCGCCGACACTGCCGATCACGATCGGCGGCGTTGCATTCAACGTGCCGCCGGCGGCCATTCGCGTGCCGGTGCAGCGCCGGCCGGGCACGCACGAGCGCATCGATCTCGCGTTTCTGTGGCCTTCGCTCGAGCCGCCCGACCCGAACGCGAAACCGCCGGCGCCGACCCAGGGCACGGTGCCGCCCCCGACGCACACGTTTCAACGCATCTTCATGACGATCGCGGGCGCCGGCGACACGCTTGCCCCGGCCGATCGGGCGATGACGATCTATCCGCGTTATACCGCGGCGGAAGCCGAGACCGGTCCGGGCGATCTCGCGGTTCTCGCCTTCCGCGCCGGCACGCCCTATCAGGGCGAGGATCTGATCTACGATGCGACCGCTCCGGGCTTCCTGGTGCGCTGCACCCGCAACGGCGCGGGCCCTACTCCCGGCATCTGCCTCTACGAGCGGCGGATCGGCGCCGCCGATCTCGTGGTGCGTTTCCCGCGCGATTGGCTCGGCGACTGGCGGGCGGTCATCGCCAACATCGACCGGCTGATCGCGCGCCTGCAGGCGCCGCGCGGCTGAGCGGTCCGGCGGTCGGCCGATTGACTATTGCCGCGGCGGGGTGCGCGGCGCGAGGCAAGTGACGCGCGCTGCATCGACCGCGGGAAGCTCTGAACTCCGGTCGCGGACCGTTGCGTTGGCAGATCGAAGCGGGCGCGCCTCCGAACGGAAACCGGCTGACGATCTCATCGAGGCAGGCCAGCTCGCTGTCCGTGATGGCGCTGAAATTGGTCCGGCGCGTGCGCGCATGGGCGACGAACGCCTTGGCCTTGTCGCCATGGCCGAGCCGGGCGAACGCATAGGCATAGGCCATCGGCCATTCGAAACGACCGCCGGCCTCGATCCATTTGACGTGCCGATCGAGCGGCGCGATCGCCTCCGGCGCGCCGGACCGGCAAAGGCCGAGCGCGATCGCGCCGGAACGGTCCGGGTTGTTCGCGACTTGCGGCAGCTCATCGGCGAGCCGCGCGACGCCGGCCGGCCCGACCAGGCCGATGGCGGCGTCGAGGTCGGATATGAACTGTGCGTGGTCGCGCTCGTTCGGCAACCGCCGGTCATAGGCCGCGAGCAACCTTTCGGCGTGCGGCGCCAGCTGCGCGGCGCTGAAATAATTGAGCGCGGCCGCATAGGGGCGCGGCGTCGCTCCGCCCGCGATCTGGTCGACGAAGAAGGCGGCGAGCAGCGGCCCGAGAGCGTCGTCGCGCGCGCCGAGCCACGCGATCGACGGCATCAAGTCCCAATCGGCGGTGCGCGCGAGGTCAAGGAGAACCGCCGTATAGTCCGGGTCGAGCGGCCGCATGGCATCGAGCGCATCGATCAGCCGATAGCGATCCCGGCCGCGGCGCTCCGGCGGCGATCTGGCGTGCAACGGCGAGCTTGCGAGCGGGTTCCTCGATGGCCTGGATGTCCGGCGTGCCCGGAGAACTGCGCGACGTCGACGCCGAAAGCGGCGGCCATCACGCGGCCGAGGTCTGGCTCCTGGCCATAGCGGCGAGCATAGCTCCACAGCCCGAACGTCGAAGTCGACTCCGCCGCCCAGGCGCGAGCTCAGATAGAGACCCACGATCGGAAGCGGCACGGCGAAGTGCGCCAGGCCTTGCTCCATGCGGGCAATCCTTTGCCCGCCGCCGCGGCCGACGAGCGCAACGTCGATCACGCGCGACGCCCAGGACGGATTGTCAGGCGCCTCCTCATTCACCGACACCGCGAACCGCGGTGCCGCGCGATCGACGTTGTCGCTCTCGACCAGGCAACGGCCGACCACCTCCCAGACCTTCAGGGCGGCGGCGAGATCACGCTGGTCGACGGCGGTCACCGATCGGCAGCCCGGCCGCGCGACCATTTCGAAGGCCTGCAGCGGCCTCACGCCGCTCTGCCAATCGTGCTTGATGACCCGGTCGAAGCGGCCGCTCCACAACAGTGCGACGCAAATATTGCCGCAGCCGTACCCGTCCGGATGCGGCGGCAGCGAGATCACGCGCACGTCGCTCGGCGGCGGATCGAACAGGCGCAACGTCGCGAATTCACTGGCCCGGATGCTGAACGGGATTTGCTTGATCACGCCGTCGAACAACGCGTAGGCGGCAAGGCCGATGAAGGAAATGGCCCAGGCGCGAAAGGCCAGGCTCGATCGTGCCTCGCTTCCACCACGCAAGAAAGCCGAGGAGATAATAGCCGAGCGGGACCAGGAGCGAAGCCGGCGAACAGAAGCGCATAGAACAGAAGCGCGTTGATCTTGTCGGACATGGCTCCGCGGCCCGAATGGCGCGGCGATCATAGGGCGCGGTCGTTAACGCGCCATGTCGGGCTACGATTCCGGCCTAGCTCTTGAGCAGGCCCGGCTCGTCGAGATCGAGGGCGAGGATCGGCAGCTCGAAAAAGGACGAGCGCGGATCCTTCTCGTCGAAGAACAGCACGCCGATATATTCCTCGCCGACATAGACTTCGGCGGAATCCTTCTTCTTCAGCCGCGGCACCACCCGGACGCGCTCATTGTCGAACTTGCGCTTGAGGTAGGCATCGAGCTTCTTGATGTCCGGCCCGGTGGTGGACGCATCGCCCAACGTGATCTTCATCTCGAAATTGTAGGAACGCTCGTCATCGTCCTCGTCGTCGTCGATGACGAGCGCGCCGATACGTTCCTCGCCGACGAAGACATCGGCGGACATCATTCTGCTTCGGCACCACGCGGATGCGCGTGTTGCCGAACAGACGCTTGAAATAGGCGTCGAGCTTCCTGACTTCCTGGACGTCCACGGTTGCCCTCCCCATCCTGGCGGCCGCTGGACCGTGGCACGGGTGGCCGCCCGAGGCAACGGCTCCGATCACAGGTCGAGGTGCTGGAACAGGTGATCCATCGAGCGCGACGGCTCGGGACAGCCGGCCTCGCCGATGACCTTGGCCGGCACCCCGGCCACGGTCTTGTTGTGCGGCACCGACTTGAGCACGACCGAGCCCGCGGCGATGCGCGCGCAATGGCCGATCTCGATATTGCCGAGGATCTTTGCGCCGGCGCCGATCAGGACGCCGCGGCGGATCTTGGGATGGCGGTCGCCCGCCTCCTTGCCGGTGCCGCCGAGCGTGACCTCCTGCAGGATCGAGACGTCGTCCTCGATCACCGCGGTCTCGCCGACCACCAGGCCGGTGGCATGGTCGAGGAAGATGCCCTGCCCGATGCGCACGGCCGGATTGATGTCGGTCTGGAACACGGCGGACGAGCGGCTCTGCAGATAATAGGCGAGGTCCTTGCGGCCCTTGCCCCACAGCCAATGGGCCAGGCGATGCGTCTGAATGGCGTGGAAGCCCTTGAAGTAGAGCACCGGCTCGAGGAAGCGGTTGGCGGCCGGATCGCGATCGACCGTCGCCACGATGTCGGCGCGGAAGGCGGAGCCGATCGAGGGCTCGCTGTCGAGCGCGTCCTCGTAGGCCTGCCGGATCAGCTCGGCCGACACGTCGGGATGATCGAGCCGCTGGGTGACGCGGTGGACGACCGCCGCCTCGAGCGTGTCATGGTGCAGGATGGTCGAGTAGATGAAGGTCGCGAGCTCGGGCTCGCGCCGCACCACCTCCTCGGCTTCGATCCGAATGCGCGCCCAGACCGGATCGACCTTGTCGAGCGCGCTGGTGGCTTTGGCCTGATGTTGGGCCATGACCGTCTCCGGGAAGTACTATTCTACAGTCGGGCTTGCCATCGTAGCATGAACGGCGCGGCCAGGGATCACAGAGCACCATATATGGCCGAGTTCCGGCTCGACCAATGGGGCGCTGCCGGCAATCACGCTCACGCCTGCTCGGCCAGAAACGCCAGCACCGCCTTGCTTGAACACCTTGTCGCCGACCGCGAGCATGTGGTCGCGCCCGGGGATGTCGAGCGCCCGGCCGCGCGGCAGCAGGGCCGCCAGCTCGTGCGCGGAGCCCGCGACCGTGTCCTTGGTGCCGACCGCGACCAGCACCGGCATGCGGATGGAGGCGACCTGCTCGCGCGACAGCGTCTGGCGCGAGCCGCGGATGCAGGCGGCGAGCGCCTCGAGGTCCGACCTGGTCTGCTCGGCAAAGGCGCGGAACATGCGGCCCTGGGGATCGCGCACATCGGCGAGCGAGGGCGCCTCGAGCGCCTCCGCGATGCTTTCGGGCAAGCCCGACGCCGTCGATGAGATGACTGCCGAGGCCGCCGAGCACGGCCTTGCGCACGCGCGCCGGATGCGCCAGCGCCAGGAACGCGGCGATGCGCGCGCCCATCGAGTAGCCCATCACGTCGGCCGCGCCGAGGCCGAGATGATCGAGCAGCGCGCGCACGTCCTCGGCCATGATGGCGCTGTGATAGGCGGCCGGATCGTAAAGCTTGCTCGAGGCGCCATGGCCGCGGTTGTCGAGCGCGATCACGCGCCGTCCGGCCTTGGTCAAGGTCGCGACCCAGCCGGGATAGACCCAGTTCACCTGCGCGTTCGAGGCAAAGCCGTGGACGAGGACGATCGGCTCGCCCTTCGCCCTCATCGAGAAACGCGATCTCGACCCCGTCGTGCGCGAAATGTCGCATCGAGCGGACGGCAGGACTATTGGCCGCCGGCGCGCGCCTTCGGCGGGCGTTGGAACGACGAGCACGGAATGGTCTCCGCGCCCGCGCTGCGGCCTCACCGTCGCGCGGACCCGGTGCCGGCCCGTTGCGGTGGCGCAAAGCGCGCCCACGCCGCCGCCCTGCCGCGATAGCCCGGCTCGACCCGCGGCGCGAGCGCCGGCGACGACGAGAAGATGACCGTCGGCTCTTCGGCGGCCGCGGCCGCGCACGCATCGCTCGTCGATTCTCTTCGCGCAGCTCGCGCTCGCATCGCTCGCGCTCGCGCGCGCGGCGCAGCTTGCGGCGCGCGCAGTAGCGCTCGGTGGTGCGCTCGGTCATGCGCTTGAGCGACGAGACGAAGCCGAACAGCGTGAGGAGCGCCCAGAATATCCACATCGCGAGGTTGAAGGTTCCCACCGTCAGCATGATGGCGCCGCGGCCGGCGACCTTGAGGATGGCGCGGGTCTTGCCGCCCTTGGCGGCGGCGAGCCGCGCGATCCGCGACATGTCGCGCGGCCCTTCGGCGAGCTTGAGGCCGTCGAGCGCGGCGCGCGTTCCGGCCTTGCGACTGCACCCGGCCGACATCGCCGGCAAGCCGCATGAGGTCTTGCGCCTTCTCGACCTTGACCGCCTGGCGCGCGGCGCGCATCGCGGCCGCGGGCTCGGTCAGCTTGACGCCGCCGATCGCGCGCCGCAGCGCCGACCAATCGACGATCTCGCGCACCGAACGCCCGACCCACGCCGCCATCCGGCTGCTGATGCCGGCCGGTCTTGCGCGCCGCCTTGACCACCGTGAGCCCGACCCGCGCCGGCGCGCCGACGCCGGCCGAGGCATAGGTTCCGGCCGTCACCGCGAGACCGACGCAGGCCAGCCCGAGGATCAGCTGGTCGGCCTCCTGCCCGGAGGCGAGCCGCGTTCCTTCGCGCACCGCGTCGCGGATGTCGCCGAACACGAACAGATCGCCGAGCGCGGTGCCGGCGAAGCCGACGAGATCGTCGGGCTCGCCGGTGATGAGGCCGCGCGTGAAGCTTTCGACCGAGCGCATGGCGCTCGCCGCATCCGCGGTCGCCCGCTCGACCTTCTCGGCCAGCGCGGGATCGACCGGCACGTTGCGGTCGCGCGCCAGCTCGAGGAAGCTCTGGGCGAGGTCGGCGTCATTGGCGGCAAGCGCGGCGTTGATCTCGCGCGCCGCCACCGCGGCATCGAACGAGCGCGCGACGGCGCGATCGGCAAGCGCCACCGGGTCGTCCTGGTCGGACAACAGCGCATCCGCGTCCAGGCCGCGCGGAACGATCGCCAGCGCGGCGATCGCCAAGGTCACCGCCAAGCCGAGCGGCAATGCGATCCGCGCTCCGGTCATGCGATTCCTCAGCTCCTGCCCACCCAAGTACCACATCGTATTGCAAAATTGCGCTCGCAAGATGCCGAAATGGGCAAATGCGCCGATTCGCCACTTCGGGACCGCGGCGGTCGGC
Source organism: uncultured Alphaproteobacteria bacterium (assembly GCA_963708765.1). GTDB lineage: Bacteria > Pseudomonadota > Alphaproteobacteria > Rhizobiales > Xanthobacteraceae > VAZQ01. Next base: position 308,351 of record CAVPTV010000026.1, read on the forward strand.
CCGCACAAGCCCCGAAAACACTGTGCTTTCCGCCGCATTAACCCTGGAAATCGGGGACCCGGATCGCTATGGTCCCGGCCGCGTGCGAAGCGGCGCCGCCCGCCTGCGAGGCGATGCGAGTTCAGACTTCGGGCGCAAATTGGGCGGCGCGTTCGCGCTCAGAGGCGCGCGAGGGTGGACTTCTGGTCATGGCCGAGCAGGATCGTTCCTCATTTCCACAACACCCCGGGCGTGCCGGTGATCGAGATCGGCGCCAGGGAATTCATGTGCGTGGGCGAAAAGCCGCCGTTCGACCACCCGCACGTGTTCCTCGACATGGGCGACGCGACCGAGATCATCTGTCCCTATTGCTCGACCCTGTTCCGCTACGATCCCGGCCTCGATCCCCATGCGGCGCGCCCGCCGGAGTGCGCGCTCGCGGACGCTGCCGCGGCCTGATCCGGCCTGATCGCACGCGGAGAATGAGCCGTGGCGTCCTCGCGCACCGTCATGATCGCCGGCGCGGGTATCGGCGGGCTCACCGCGGCACTGGCGATCGCGCAGCGCGGGTTCCGCGTCGCGGTGTTCGATCAGGCGCAGCGCCTGGAGGAGATCGGCGCCGGCATCCAGCTCTCGCCCAATGCGTCGCGCGTCCTGATCGCGCTCGGGCTCGGCGAGCAGCTCGAGCCCTACGTGGTCGCCCCGCAGGAGCTCCGCGTGATGAACGCGCAGACCGCGCGCGTGCTGGCGCGCGCGCCGCTCGGCGCGGCGGTCGAGCAACGCTACGGCGCGCCCTATTGGGTGATCCATCGCGGCGACCTGCAGAAGGTGCTGCTCGACGCGGTGCGCGCCCATCCCGATATCGCGCTGCGCCTCGGCGCGCGGGTCGAGGACTTCGCCGTGCACGGCAACGGCGTCACCATCGCGGCGCTCTCGTCCGGGCACCCGTTCGAGGAGCGCGGCATCGCGCTGATCGGCGCCGACGGATTGTGGTCGAGCCTGCGCGGCCGCCTCGGTGATCGGACCGCGCCGCGCTTTGCGCGCCATACCGCCTGGCGCGCGCTCGTCCCGGCGGACGCGGTGGTGGCCGATCTGCGCCAGCCCGCGGTCAATCTGTGGCTCGGCCGCAACGCCCATCTCGTGCATTACCCGGTGCGCAACGGCAGCCTCGTCAACGTCGTCGCCATCATCCGCGACGACTGGCACGAGAGCGGCTGGAGCGCGCCCGGCGACCGCGCCGAGATCCTCGCCCGCTATCCGGCCGGCATGTGGCCGGCGCTGGCGCGCGCGGCGCTCGCGGCGCCCGCGGCACTGGCAGAAATGGGCGCTCTACGATCGCCGCGCCGCTTGCCCACTGGGGCAAGGGACCGGTCACCTTGCTGGGCGATGCCGCCCATCCGATGCTGCCCTATCTCGCGCAGGGCGCCGCCATGGCGATCGAGGACGCGGCGGTGCTCGGCCAACGGCTCGCCGACACGCCCGACGATCTGGCCGGCGCCATGCGCCGCTACGAACGCCAGCGCCGCGGCCGCACCGCGCGCGCCCAGCGCGCCGCCCGCCGCAACGGCACGGTCTATCACATGGGCGGCGCCGAGGCCTTCCTGCGCACGCTCGGCGCTGATCGCGATGGGCGGCGGATCGCGGCTGCTCTCCCGCTACGATTGGCTCTATGGCTGGAAGCCGACCTGACGCGAGTATGGATCGGCGCCGGAGGAATGTCCGATGTTCGACACCACCATCGCCGGCAGCCTGCCGAAACCCGCCTGGCTCGCGGAGCCGAACCGATTGTGGGCGCCGTGGCGGCTCGCCGGCGCCGAGCTCGACGACGCCAAGCGCGACGCCACGCTGCTCGCGCTCAAGCTGCAGGAGGATTGCGGCATCGACGTCGTCACCGACGGCGAGCAGTCGCGCCAGCATTTCGTCCACGGCTTCCTCGAATTCGTCGACGGCATCGATTTCGCCCACAAGGTCGAGATCGGAATCCGCGCCGACCGCTACAAGGCGATGGTGCCGACGGTGATCGGCGAGCTTGCGGCTCAAGGGCCGCGTGCACGGCAGCGAAGCGCGGCTCGCGCGCGCCCATACCAGGCGCAAGCTCAAGTTCACCCTGCCGGGGCCGATGACCATCGTCGACACCATCGCGGACGCCCATTACGGCGACCGGGTGAAGATGGCGATGGCGTTCGCCGACCTGCTCAACGAGGAGGCGCGCGCGCTCGCCGCCGACGGCGTCGACGTCATCCAGTTCGACGAGCCGGCCTTCAACGTCTACATGGCCGAGGTCAAGGACTGGGGCATCGAGGCGCTGCATCGCGCCATCGAGGGCGTCACCTGCACCACCGCCGTCCACATCTGCTACGGCTACGGCATCAAGGCCAATATCGACTGGAAGGCGACGCTCGGCGGCGAATGGCGGCAGTACGAGGAGATCTTTCCGGCGCTGGCGAAGAGCCGCATCGAGCAGGTCTCGGTCGAATGCCGCAATTCGCGCGTGCCGATGAGCCTGCTGAAGCTGCTCGACGGCAAGGACGTGCAGGTCGGCGTGATCGACGTGGCGACCGACGAGGTCGAGACGCCCGAGCAGGTCGCCGCCGTGATCGGCGAGGCGATGAAATACGTCGCCAAGGAAAAGATCATCGCCGGCACCAATTGCGGCATGGCGCCGATGCGCTGGGACATCGCCTTGGCCAAGCTCGCCGCGCTCGGCCAGGGCGCGGAGCTGGCGCGCAAGATGTTTGGTTGATGAACTCGTCGCTATATACCCGCTTCGGGGGTATCGACCACGAGCGACGCAAACCGTCATGACCGAGCATCGCGCACGCCCATCAGCCACGATCAGCCGCGCCAGGACGGCCGTGATCGACCCGGTCTGCGGCATGACGGTCGATCCGCACACCACCCCGCACCGGCACAGCCATCACGGCCGCACCTACTATTTCTGCTCCGCCGGCTGCCGCGCCAAGTTCGCCGCCGATCCCGGCAAGTATCTCGCCGACGACGCGCGCAACGACCGAGCCGGTGCCGGAGGGCACCATCTACACCTGCCCGATGCATCCGGAGATCCGCCAGGTCGGGCCGGGCACCTGCCCGATCTGCGGCATGGCGCTCGAGCCCGTGCTGGCCACCGCCGACGCCGGCCCCAATCCCGAATTGCTCGACATGACGCGCCGGTTCTGGATCGGGCTCGTGCTCACCGTGCCGGTGTTCGTGCTGGAGATGGGCGCGCATCTGGTCGGCGCGCACGGTTGGATCGATCCGACGCTGTCGAACTGGCTGCAATTCGCCTTCGCCACTCCGGTCGTGCTGTGGGCCGGCTGGCCGTTCTTCGTGCGCGGCTGGCAGTCGCTGGTCACGCGCAACCTCAACATGTTCACGCTGATCGCGATGGGCACCGGCGTCGCCTACGTCTACAGCGTGGTCGCAACGCTCGCTGCCCGGCATCTTCCCGCCGGCCTTCCGCGGCCACGGCGGCGCGGTGCCGGTCTATTTCGAGGCCGCCGCCGTCATCACCGTGCTGGTGCTGCTCGGCCAGGTGCTGGAGCTGCGCGCGCGCGCAGCCACCTCCGGCGCAATCCGCGCGCTGCTCGACCTCGCGCCCAAGACCGCGCGCCGCGTGCGCGAGGACGGCAGCGACGAGGAGGTCGCGCTCGATGCGGTCAAGGTCGGCGACCGGCTGCGCGTGCGCCCCGGCGAGAAGGTGCCGGTCGACGGCGAGGTGGTCGAGGGCCGCTCGGCGCTCGACGAGTTGATGGTGACCGGCGAGTCGATGCCGGTGACCAAGGAGCCGGGCGACAAGGTCATCGCCGGCACGCTCAACCAGTCGGGCTCGTTCGTGATGCGCGCCGACAAGGTCGGCCGCGACACGCTGCTCGCGCAGATCGTGCAGATGGTGGCGCAGGCGCAGCGCTCGCGCGCGCCGATCCAGCGGCTGGCCGACCAGGTCTCGGGCTGGTTCGTGCCGCTCGTCATCGCGGTCGCGCTCGTCGCCTTCGTCGCCTGGGCGATGTTCGGCCCGGAGCCGCGCTTCGCCTATGGGCTGGTCGCGGCCGTAGCGTGCTGATCATCGCCTGCCCCTGCGCGCTCGGGCTCGCCACGCCGATGTCGATCATGGTCGGCGTCGGACGCGGCGCGCAGGCCGGCGTGCTGATCAAGAACGCCGAGGCGCTCGAGCGCATGGAGAAGGTCGACACGCTCGTGGTCGACAAGACCGGCACGCTGACCGAAGGCAAGCCGAAGGTGGTCGCGGTCGTGCCGGCCGCGGGCTTCGCCGAGGCGGACGTGTTGCGCTTCGCCGCCAGCGTGGAGCGGGCGAGCGAGCATCCGCTGGCAGCCGCGATCGTGACGGCCGCGCAGCCGAGCGCAACATCGCGCTCGCGCCGGTCAGCGGCTTCGATGCACCGACCGGCAAGGGCGCGATCGGCATGGTCGAAGGCCGCCGCATCGTGCTCGGCAACGCCAGGTTCCTGGCCGAGCTCGGCATCGCCACCGGCGCGCTCGACGGCGGACGCCGAGCGCCTGCGCCAGGACGGCGCCACCGCGATCTTCGTCGCGGTCGACGGCAAGATCGCCGGCGTCATCGCCATCGCCGATCCGGTGAAGCCGACGACGCCGGCGGCACTCAAGGCGCTGCGGGACGAGGGCATCCGCGTCGTCATGCTCACCGGCGACAACCGCACCACCGCGGAGGCGGTGGCGCGCCGGCTCGGCATCGCCGAGGTCGAGGCCGAGGTGCTGCCGCAGGAGAAAAGCAAGGTCGTCGAGAAGCTGCGCCGCGAAGGCCGCGTGGTGGCCATGGCGGGCGACGGCGTCAACGACGCCCCGGCGCTGGCCGCCGCCGACGTCGGCATCGCCATGGGCACCGGCACCGACGTGGCGATCGAGAGCGCCGGCATCACGCTGCTCAAAGGCGATCTCATCGGCATCGTGCGCGCCCGCAAGCTCTCGGCCGCGGTGATGCGCAATATCCGCCAGAACCTGTTCTTCGCCTTCATCTACAACGCCGCCGGCGTGCCGATCGCGGCCGGCGTGCTCTATCCGGTGTTCGGCATCCTGCTCTCGCCGGTCATCGCGGCCGCCGCGATGGCGCTGTCGTCGGTCAGCGTGGTCGGCAATGCGCTGAGGTTGCGTGCGGTCAGGCTGGAGTAGGAGCGCGCACGGCCTGCCGCGTCAGCGAATGGTGCTGTTGCTGCGCCAGTTCGCGGGCGTGTCGCAGGTCTTCGAGCGCGCGGTGGCTTCGAGCACCTTGAGCTCCTCGCTCGCCGCCACGTGGTCCGCCTTGTAGGCGAGCACATTGACCACCACGCCGCCGGTGTCCTGCTCGGCCTTGGTCATCAACGTCCGCAGCTCCTGCTCGCGGGTCGACCAATACTTTCGCTGCGCGGTGATCTGCTCGCACGAATAGTATTCGTACTTTCCCGGATCGGCGAACACCGTGAACGGGTTGTCGCCGGCCGCGGAGCAGCCCGCCAAAGAGCGCCCGCCAGCAGCGCGAAGAGGCGGCGCCCGGAAGCGCTCCTTGCCGCCAGGAACACCGATGCAAAGCATCCAGCGTTCGGCGCGCGAGCCCCGGCGTTCGGCGATCCTCTCCTGCATGAGCGGGCACAACTCCGATACCATACCCTTCGCACGCAAGCCTTAATGATCCTTGATTATTTGGCGCTTTCGACCCGGCGTCTATGGCGTCCGAATGCGCCCTAATCGTGGTGCGAGCATTGCGAGATTTCGCCCCACCAGGGCTCAGTTGATGTGGACCAGGGCACCGCCGTCGACCGGAAGCGCGACGCCGGTGATGAAATTGGCCTCGTCGGAGGCGAGGAACAGCGCCGCGTTGGCGACGTCCCAGGCGGTGCCCATCTTGTGCCGCAACGGCACCCGCGCGTCGCGCCCGGCGGCGACCTCGGCGCGGCTCTTGCCGCTCGCGCGGGCGCGGGTGTCGACCGCCATCGGCGTGTCCATCAGGCCCGGCAGGATGACGTTGGCGCGCACGCCGTATTCGGCGTTCTGGATGGCGACCTGCTGGGTGAAGGCGATCAGGCCGGCCTTGGTCGCCTTGTAGACCACGTTCGGATACTGCTCCCAGGCCGCGACCGACGAGATCGTGATGATGACGCCCGCGCGCTGCGCCCGCATCACCGGCACGACGTGCTTGCAGGCCATGATCGCGCCGCGCAGGTTGATGGTCGCGATGCGGTCGAACGCCTCCTCGGTGATCTTGTCGAGCGGCGCGTCGCCGCCGGCGATGCTCACCCCGACATTGTAGTCGAGAATGTCGATGCGGCCCCAGCGCTCGCGCGCCGCCTCGACCATCGCGGCGAGCGCCGTCTCCCGCGTGACGTCGGCCGCGATAGGCGACGCCCTCGCCGCCCGCCTGCTTGACCATGGCGATGGTCTCCTCGGCGGACGCCAGATTGTTGTCGACGGCGAGCACCTTGGCGCCTTCCTGCGCGAAGCGCAGCACCGTGGCGCGGCCGTTGCCCATGCCGGTCGCCGGGCGATTGGCCGGCGCCGATCACGATGGCGACCTTGTCCTTGAGACGCATTGGGAACCTCCGGTGGGCCGTTGGGCACCTGGTGGGCGAGTAGCGAATGGCGAATAGCGAATAGGTCACTTTGTGGGCGAATGGCAATTGGCGAATGGGTCGCTTGCTACTCGCCATTCGCCACTCAGCCGGGTAGTCTCGGCGATCACGTCGCAGAGCAGAGCACAAGGAATACCGTCATGCAGCTCGTGAATTCGCTCGAGGCGCCTTCGGTCCGTGCGCGCGTGAGCGACGAGGAGTGGCAGGCGCGGGTCGAGCTCGCCGCCGCCTATCGGCTGGTCGCGCATTACGGCTGGACCCACCTGATCAACAATCACATCTCGGTGCGCGTGCCGGGCACGGAAGACCAGTTCCTGATCAATCCGTACGGCCACCTCTACGAGCAGATCACCGCCTCGAGCCTGGTCAAGATCGACGTCGACGGCAACATCCTCGACGAGTCGCCCTACGAGGTGAACCGCGCCGGCTTCGTGATCCACAGCGCCATTCACATGGCGCGCAAGGACCTGCACGCGATCATCCACACCCACACGGTCGCCGGCCAGGCGGTCTCCGCGCTCGACTGCGGGCTGCTGCCGCTCAACCAGAGCGCCATGCGGTTCTACAAGCGGCTCGGCTACCACGAGTTCGAAGGGGTGGCGAACGACCTCGACGAGCGCGAGCGCATCGTCGCCGATCTCGGCGATCACAAGTGCCTGGTCATGAAGCACCACGGCCTGCTCACCGGCGGGGTGAACATCGGCGAGGCGTTCAACCTGATGTACTACCTGGAAAAGAGCTGCGAGACCCAGATGATGGTGCTCGCCTCCAACCAGTCCTACAGCCTGCCGTCGGAGGCGTCGTGCGAGAAGTCGGCGCGCATCTTCTGGGGCAACGGACGCGTGCACGACCGCGACTGGCCGGCGCTGATGAAGCTCGCCGACCAGATCGATCCGTCGTTCCGCAATTGACGTGACCGCGCGCGCCGACGAGCTCGGTTCAGGCGAGTGTCATCAGCGCGTTCACGCGCGTCTTCCGACGCGCTATGCGCGCGCACTTTTAGAGTGGCCGCGCTGGCCGCTCGCTTCGCTCGCCAGCGCGGCCCGCGCCGCACGCTGGCTGTTGCCGGCCGCCCTGGCGGCGGCCGCGGTGACGTCGGCGTCCGCCCAGAACTATCCCTCGCGGCCGGTCGAGCTGGTCGTCCCGTTCCCGGCCGGCGGCGGCGCCGAGATCGTGACGCGGCACCTGAGCGACGGTCTCGCCAAGCGCCTCGGCCAGCCGTTCGTCGTGCTCAACCGGCCGGGCGCCAACACCAATCTCGCCACGCACGCGGTCGTGCGCTCGGCGCCCGACGGATATACGCTGCTGATCGCGAGCTTCGGGCTCGCGGCCAATCCGTCGCTCTACAAGAAGCTCGGCTTCGAGCCGCAGACCGACCTCGAGCCGATCACCTTGATCGCCAATTCGCCGACCGTGCTGGCGGTGCCGCTGTCGCTGCCGGTCAGCTCGCTTTCTGAATTCATCGCCTATGTGAAGGCGCGGCCGGGCGAGCTCAACTACGGCTCCTACGGCGTCGGCAGCAGCCCGCATCTCGGCGCCGGGCTGTTCATGAGCATGACCGGCACGAAAATGGTGCACGTGCCCTATGGCGGCGGCGGGCCGGCCGCGGTCGGCGTGATGACCAACCAGGTGCAGGCGCTGTTTTCGAGCGTGGTGCCGGTGCTCGGCATGCTGCGCGGCGGAACGCTCAAGGCCATCGCCATCGCGGCGGACCGCCGCTCGGAGCTGCATCCCGGACGTGCCGACCTTCAAGGAGCAGGGCTTGGACTACCAGACCGGCACCTGGTACGGCCTGTTCACGCCCGCCAAGACGCCGCCGGCGATCATCGAGACCCTGCACCGCGCGAGCGTGGCGGTGCTCGCGGAGCCGAGCGTGCGAGCGCGGATCGCCGAGCAAGGCGCCGAGGTGGTGGCGAGCTCGCCCGCCGAGCTGCGCGCCTTCGTCAAGGACGAGACCGAGCGGTTGGCCCGCGTCATCCGCGAGCGCGAATATTCAGATCGATTGAAGCGGATGCGCGGACGGCCCCGCGCGGGGGCCGTCCGATATGACTTGAACTCTTGTCGTGGAACGCTTCACGCGTCCTCATCCGCGTGGATTAGTCCCAAGCCCATCCGGGCCGGTAGTAACGACGCTCGTACGTGTAGGGGCGACCGTACGAGTACGACCGTCCGGAATACGCGTACGGGCCTCGTCGTAGTACCGGTAGGAGTACCGGTCACGGTAGTACGGACGGCCGATGCCGAACTCGACGCCGGGCCCCTGGAAGTAGATTCCTTGCGCCGAGGCGGCGCTCGGGACGGCAACCGCCGCAGCTCCGAGCAAGCCGATCGCCACCATCGTCTTTGCGAACATCCGCATGATGTGCGTCCTTCCTTTTTCATGCCCCCGTCGAGGCCCCTTCTGCTGCTTGCCCGCCCCAATGCCCACTCGATACCGGGACAACGCATGCCGGATTTGGCCGTTCCGATTGGAACCAAGTTCCGCACGCCATTGAATCCGCAAGCATTTGCCGCGTTCCGCGCCGGAAAGCCTCGAGCCCGGAAAAAATGTCGGAACCAAGCCGACGGAACCGCGTTACCCGAGCGGGTATAGTGCGGGAATCCCCCATGTCCGACGTTGCTTATCTGCGCAAGCTCGCCGAGCGTTACCGAAAGCTCGCCCGAAGCTTCAAACACGCCGCCATCAGGGAACGCCTCGAGACGCTGGCTGACGACCTCGAGCAGAAGGTGCGTGAGCTGCAGCGGCCGCTTCCGGGCATGCCCATCATCCGGCGATATAACCCAGTACATTAGGTTTGGTGCCGCGACGGAACCGGCGGACTTGAGCCGCCGGCGCCCGCTTGTCGCGTGCGGCCGCCGCCGTTTACTTGCCGGCCTTGAGGCCGAGCTCCTTCGCCACGATCGCCATCTGCTCGGCCTGCTGCTTGAGCGTCTTGGCGAGCTCGTCGGGGCCGCCCGAGGTTGATCGCCTGACCGGTGGCGACGAGCCGCTCGGTGATCACCGGATCCGACACCACCGCGATCACGTCCTTCGAAAGGCGCTCGCGCAGCTCGCGCGGCATGCTGCTCGGGCCATAGAGGCCGGCGGTCGTTTCCACGGCGAGCGCCGGGAAACCGGCCTCGTAGATGGTCGGGACGTCGCGGGCGAACGACGACGCGCTCGCGGCTGGTCACCGCCAGGATCCGGACCTTGCCGGCCTCGCTCGGCGCCCGCACGATCGCGGCCGACGACAGCAGGAACTGGATCTGCCCGCCGGCGAGGTGCGTCGCCGCCTGCACGATGTCGCGGTACGGCACCTTGGTCACCGCGAGGTTGTGGACCTTGAGGAAATAGCCGAGCGTGAACTCCGGAACGCCCGCCGCGCCGGCCGCATTGAGCGTGTTCGGCTCGGCGCGCGCCAACGCCACGAACTCGGCGAGCGTCGTGGGCTTCAGCGTCGCCGGAATGCTGGCGGTGAGGATCGTGTCGGTCACCCGCGCGATCGGCGCCAGATCGCGCTCGAGCACGTAAGGCAGCTTCTCGTGCATGTAGGGATGCGCGTTGAACGAGGCGCTCGAGGCATAGAGCAGCACGTGGTCGTCGTTGGCGGACACGAACGCGCCGATCGCGACCAGCCCGTCGCCGCCGGGCTTGTTCTCGATCACCACCGGCTTGCCCCAGCGCGCCGCGAGCTTGTCGGACATCAGCCGGGCGGCCGCGTCGGTGGCGCTGCCGGCGCCGAACGGCAGGATGAATTTGACCGGCCGTTGCGGCCAGCCCGGCGCGGCGGTCTGTGCCGAGGCTGAGGTCGCGAACGCGCAGAGCGCGCCCAGAAGGCCGGCGGCGGCCAACGACCCGGCGCGCAACAACATGACACCCATTCATCGGCGTTTCCCCATGGTCTGTCGATCGACGATGCCCATTGCGTAACCGTTCATCTGCCGAATGCAACGGTTTTGTTGGGCGCGATCCCATCCTAAGTCACAGTGACGCGCGGCGGGCGGCGATCCGCGGCCCGGCGCCGCGCACGGTGTCGATCAGCGCCAGCGCATCCTCCGGCAGACGATCGCCGCGCCAGGCCACGTGCCCGTCGGGCCGCACCAGCACCAGCGCCCGGCCGTAGAGGTCGGCGATCTCCCGCTGCTCGATGCGATGGACTGCGAGCGGCACGCCGCGCGCCGCCGCCGCGCGCTCGAGCGCCGCGGTCGGCACGTCGGCGAACGCGAGCAGCACGAAACCGGCGCCGAACAGATCGAGGATCGAACGGCCGTCGGCGAGCCACGCATGCGGCGCGCGCGCCCCCGGGAACGCGGTCGGCGCATAGCCGATGGTGTCGTCGGGAGGCTGTTGGGTTCCGTCCGGCACCACGATCGGCGACGGATGGTAGATATAGCCGAGATGCACGCCGACCGGGTGCCAGGACTTCTCGTTCTCCTCCACGAGCCCGGCCCCGATCGCGCGCCGCGCCGCCTCCCCGGCCGGCGTCGGCGCATAGATCTCGGCGCGCTGGGCGGCGCTGACGAGGCGGCGGTAGTTGGCGAGCGAGACCTCCGCGGCGCGCGCGCAGGCCGGCCGCCGCTCGTGGTCGTAGCTCTCGAGCAGCGCCTCCCCGCCCCACCCCGCGAGCGTCGCCGCGAGCTTCCAGCCGAGATCGAAGGCGTCCTGGATGCCGGTGTTCATCCCGAGCCCGCCGTTGGGCGGATGCGCATGGGCGGCGTCGCCGGCGAGAAACACGCGGCCGTCGCCGAAGCGGTCGGCGACGGTGCGCTTGCGCACCCACATGGACTTGTCCTCGATCGTATAGGGGATGTCGCGACCGAAGCAGCGGCGCACCAGGGCCGGGATGTCCAGGCTCTGCAGGCGGGCTTCGTCGACATCGACGAGCTGCAGCCGCCACAGCTCCTTGCCGTCGACGATGGTGAGGAACGACCAGGTCCCTTCCGGGCCGACGAACACGTAGCGGAAGGCCTTCTCCTTGTCGCAGGCGGCGAACAGATCCGGGATGCGCAGATAGACGGTCATCGACCAGTCGAGATGCGGCTCGCCGCGAATGGCGATGCCGAGCAGCTCGCGCACGGTGCTGGCGAAGCCGTCGCAGCCGACCAGATAGCCGGCACGCACGGTCTCGATCCGGCCGGTGCGACTGATCGCGCAAGGTCGCCGTCACGCCGGCGGGGTCCTGCACGAAGCTCTCGAGCGCCACCTGGTGTCGCAGCGCGATCTGCGGATACGAGCGCGCGCAATCCTGCAGGATCGGATCGAACCAGGTCTGCGGGCACGGCCGCCCGCGCTCCGGGCTGAACGGAGAGTCGGCCACCGCGCCGAGCGCCGGCGTGCGCACGCGTCCGATCTCGTAGCCGGCAAGATCGGTGACGAAGGCGCTGTCGAGCGGCCAGTCGAGCGGGAAACCCCAGTTGCGCACCTTCTCGGCGATGCCGAGCTGCCGGCAGAGCTCCATGGTGCGGACGCTCACTTCGAGCATCTTGGCGGGGCCGAGCTTGTTCGCGTTGCGCTCGACCAGCATGGCCGCAACGCCGCGCCGGCCGAGATCGGCGGCGAGCGCGAGCCCGATCGGGCCGCCGCCTGCGATCAGCACCGGCGTCTCGGCGGTGGAGGCGCGATCGTTCATGTCTCGATCTTGCATTTTGGCACGAACGAACCCAACAGGCCTTTTGCCAATGAATTCAACGGGCGAAGCTCACAAATCATCATCCACTTGTTGAGACAGCCCTCCGTCATCCCGGATCGAGTCCCATAGGCACCAAGGTACACAGCAAAAGCATGTCCCGGCCCGATTGCCGGACCTGAGCCACGGTGCGAATATCGACCTCGATCGAAGCGAGCGCCGGCGCCAACGCCGGGCGGCGCCCTGCCCTGCCGCGACACATCGCTCGATCGGAGGAAACCGCCATGATCAACCGCCGCACGTTTGCCGCGCTGCTTGCCGGCACGGTCGCCGCCCCCAAGATCGCCGTCACCAAGAGCGCGTGGAGCCAGCCAGTGACCAAGAAGACCGTCTACTACGCCAGCGTCGGACCGGAGCTTACCCTCTACGACGTCGACGTCGCCGACGCCGCGCTGCAAAAGAAGAGCACGGTGAGCTTGCCGGTCAACGTGCAATACGCCTGGCCGCACCCTTCCAAGCAATATCTCTACGTGGTGTCGAGCAATGGCGGCCCGGGCGGGCTCGTCGGCGACAAGCACCTGGCGAACGCGTTCCGCATCGATCCGGCCTCGGGCGCGTTGACGCCGCACGGCGAGCCGCAGTCGCTGCCGTCGCGCCCGATCCACACCAGCGTCGATCGCGCCGGCGAATACCTGCTGACCGCCTTCAACGGCCCGAGCAACGTCACGGCGCATCGCCTCAACCGCGACGGCACCATCGGCGACGCGGTGAGCCAGCCGGGCAAGCCCGACGCCGGCATCTACGGCCATCAGATCCTCACCACGCCGGGAAACCAGACCGCGATCTTCGTGGCGCGCGGGAACAACGCCACCGGCGGCAAGCCCGAGGATCCGGGCGCGCTCAAGGTCTACGGCTTCAAGAGCGGCGCGTTCACCAACATGGCCTCGATCCAGCCGGGCACCGGCCTGGGCTTCGGGCCGCGGCATATCGATTTCCATCCGACCCAGCCGTGGGTCTACGTCTCGGTCGAGCGCCAGAACAAGCTCTATGTCTATGCGCTGCAGGCCGACGGCGGGCTCGGCCGCGATCCGATCTTCATGAAGGAGACCTTGGCCGACCCCGCCAACGTCAAGCCGTCGCAGGGCGCCGGGCCGATCCACGTGCATCCGAACGGCCGCTTCGTCTACATCACCAACCGCAACGCCGGCCTCGTCGACTTCGACGGCAAGAAGGTCTCGAACGGCGGCGAGAGCAACGTCGCGGTGTTCTCGATCGATCCGCAGACCGGCGAGCCGACGCTGATCCAGACCATCGAGGGCCTCGGCAACCATCTGCGCAATTTCGGCATCGACCCGAGCGGACGCCTGCTGGTCGCCACCACCATCGCGCCGCTGCCGGTGCGCGACGGCAACGAGGTCAAGACGGTGCCGGCCGGGGTGTTCGTCTATCGCGTCGGCGGCGACGGCAAGCTCACGTTCGTGCGCAAGTACGACGTGGAGACGGGCGGGCGGACGCAGTTCTGGAGCGGGATGGTGACGCTGGGGTAGCGGCAGACGCAGGAAGCGAAAAATCCCCGGCGAGGCCGCCAAGTGCCCACGTCTGCGCCATCGACGGCCTCGGCGTGAATTAGCGCGTCGCCGGCGCCGGCGCATTCTTCAAGGTGGTCTGCGCGCCCGATTTGATCAGCACGGCCTCGCCCGGCCCCTGGAAGAAGCTGAAACCCGGCCGATCCTTCCACGCCAACGGGCCGCCAAGCTTGAGGCCGCGCGCCAGCGTGGCGTCCTTGATGCGGGTGACCAGCGCCTCGTAGCGCGGATCGCCCTGGCTGAACCCGGAGAAATTGCGCAGGTCGCCGCTGGCGGCGAAGATCACGTCGATGCCCGGGACCGCGGCGATCTTCTCGGCATTGGCCACGCCTTCGGGCGTCTCGATCATGATCACAACCATCATGTTGGCATTGGCGGTCTCTCGGTAGTCCTCGCCCCAGAGGTCACGGTACTGGCCGGCTCCCTGGCTGCGCCGGCCGACCGGCGGAAACTTCGTCCACTTGACCGCAGCTTCCGCCTTCTCGACCGTGTCGACGGTCGGAACGATGATGCCGAGCGCGCCGATGTCGGTCGCCTTCTGGATGTCGCCTTCGGTCGCGTCCGGCACTCGGATGAACGGCATTGCCGCGGCACCACGACAGGCGAAGATCATGCGCGCCACATCCTGGTAGCCGAGCGGGCTGTGCTGCATCTCGATCCACGTATAGTCGAACCCGGCATTGGCCATGGCGCAGTACATGTTCGGGTCGGGCGAGTAGACCGTGCCGCCGACGATCTGCTTGCCGTCGAGCAGCTTCTGCTTCGCTGTGTTGTAGAGTTTCATCGGTGCCTGCTGTGCTTGGGCCGAAAGACAGGTCGCGATCAGCACGACCGCGCCGGCCAGAATTGCGCTGCGCGCCATGGTTTCCTCCCGGAGTCTTTTTTGTGCGCTCGAATTGTAGTCCGACCGGACCGACGTCGAACAGCGGGATCACGTCGCTTTCGGCGCTCGTGCACGCGCAAGACGAGCGCGTGCGTCGATCAATCGCCGCCCGTTGGCAGAGGTCATGCTCGGCAAGAGACATGAGCGACCGGAGACGGCCGCTTCGTGTCGAAGCCCGCACGCAGTGGTGGCCGCGGCCGGACTCGAACCGGCACTCCGGTTACCCAGAAGCAGATTTTAAGTCTGCTGTGTCTACCATTCCACCACGCGGCCACGCGCCAGCGTTCTAGCACTGCTTGTGCGCGTGGCGGAAGCGGCGGTCACCGGTGGATGCCGCGCCGAGCTTCACCAGCGGCCGCGGCCGCGCACGAGCCTGAGCACGATCAGAAGCAGGATGGCGCCGATCGTGGCGGAGACGATGGCGGCGATGATGCCGGTGCCGAGGCGGATGCCCAACTTGGGCAACAACCAGCTGCCGATCAGGGCGCCGACGATCCCGATGCAGATGTCCGCGACGAGGCCGAAGCCGGTGCCGCGCACGATCTGTCCGGCAAGCCACCCCGCAACCAGACCGACAAACAAGATGACGAGAAGACTTTCACCCGACATGACATCCTCTCCCGGTTAAGACGCGAGGGCTCGCGTT
This sequence comes from uncultured Alphaproteobacteria bacterium, assembly GCA_963708765.1. Taxonomy (GTDB): domain Bacteria; phylum Pseudomonadota; class Alphaproteobacteria; order Rhizobiales; family Xanthobacteraceae; genus VAZQ01. Next base: position 323,629 of record CAVPTV010000026.1, read on the forward strand.
GCCGGCGCAGGCGCCGGATCGCTACTGGAAAAGCAAAGCGCCGACCGACAACTGCCGGAGGGGACGTGTTCACCCCTCCCCAACCCGCCTTCGCTAAAGCTTCGCGGGCAGGCCCTCCCCGCAAGCGGGAGAGGGAGCGCACCGAGCGCGTGGCGCAGCCGTCGCCTCTCGCCCGACGCACACGCTCAATCCTTCTCGATGTGGCCCCAGAGGCTGTCCCAGTCCGCGCCGCTGAGATCGGTGACGCGGCCGTCGGGCTCGTGGAACTTGTTCGGGATCTGGAACATGGCGAGCATCAGCCCGCCCTCGGGCGTGCAGGCGACGTGGCGGCTGCCGGGCTCGCGCCAGACGAACTCGCCGGGCTTGACCTCGAGCCCCGCGGCCGGACCTTCCTTGTCGACGAGCTTGCCTTCGAGCACGTAGGTCTGCTCGATCTTCACGTGCTCGTGGTCGGGCAGCACCGCGCCCGGCGCGAAGCGCATCAGCGCGGTGACGAGCCCGGTCTGCTTGTCGAACAGCAGCGTCTTGACCTCGCAGCCGGCGAAGCGGGTCTTCTGCCATTCCATGTTGGCGGGGCGCACGACGTGGGAATGCTGGTCGGCGGCTGTTTGGTCTTCGGCGTGATGGCGTCCATGGGCAATCCTTCCTGGCGGCGGAGGTCGTTGCCGCAGATGATAGCCGATGGCGGCGGCGTCCGCCTACCCGTCTTCGCGCCTACCCACCTGCGCGCCCGATCCGCACGGTCGACCTCGGACCGTTCCTTCTTGACCGTCCCGGATGTAGTCCTCGGCGCCCTTTTTCGCCTCGCGCACGAGCTCGTCCACTTGGCGCTGCAACCGGTCGAGATCGAGCTTCAGCCCGGCCACGGAAGGCTTCTCGACGTCGATGGCATAGGCCTCCATGCGCATCCTGATCATGGCGCTCCAACAGCAGTTGCGCGACATACGCCTCGCCGATCTCCGTTTCGTCCATGTAGTCGGCGATGCGCTCGTAGAGCTCGTTGCTATGACGCTCGAACTCCTCCGCAATTTGCGCGAGGTGAGGATCCTCGCCGGACAGGTCGTCGGAACCCGACATTGGTTGCTCCGTGCTGCGTCAGCTTCTTCGGGTTTGACGCGTTTTCTGCCGATGCATCCTCGGCTATCGGTCCGCCACCGGCCCCGGATCGGCGGCTGGAAGGCAAGCCCGGTGTCCCAGGGGAAATAGATCCAGGTGTCCTGCGACACCTCGGTGATGTAGGTGTCGACCATCGGCCGCCCCATCGGCTTGGCGTAGACGGTGGCGAAATGCGCCTCGGGCAGGAGGTCGCGCACCACCTTGGCGGTCCTGCCGGTGTCGACCAGGTCATCGACGATCAGCACGCCCTTGCCGTCGCCGCCGCCGAGCGCGACGATGCTCGGCGGCGACGTCCTTGAGCACCTTGAGCTCGCCCTGGGTGACGTGGTTGTAGCTCGCGACGCAGACCGTCTCGATCAGCCGGATGCCGAGCTCGCGCGCGACGATCGCGGCCGGCACCAGGCCGCCGCGGGTCACGCAGACGATCGCCTCGAACGGGCCGGCGCCCGAAAGCCGCCAGGCGAGCGCGCGCGCGTCGCGGTGGAATTGGTCCCAGGAGACCGGAAAGGCCTTTTGCGGTTGTTGCGGCTGCGGTTGCGAAAGCGGCTGCGCCATGGATCACCTGCCCGGGTATCGGCCAGGGGTTCTATAGCGTTTTTCGGCGGAGGGGAAAGCGGGTGTAGCGCCAGGCTGCGTAGCCCGGATGAAGCGGCGCGAAATCCGGGCTCTCGCCGCGTGGCGAGGCTGACCCGCATTCCGCGCGTAGCGCGTCGAAGACGCGCTACGGGCTCCATGCGGGCTCAGGTCCGCTCAGCGCATGTCGAGGACGAAATCGAACCGCGCGGAGAGGCCGTCGCCGGCCTCGGCCATGCGCATCAGCAGCTCGCGGCGGAACAGGCCGTCGCGCCGGTTCGCCGCCTCGTCGGCGGGGAAATAGAGCTGCGTGGTCAGCACCGGCCGCTGCGGCGCCTGCACCTTGACGTGGTAGTGGCGGGTGCGGCCGGGATAGAGCGCCGGCAGGATGGTGCGGAAGCGGTAGCGGCCCTCGGCATCGGTGAACAGGTGTCCGCGATAGCGGAAGCCCGCGTTGTCGTAGTCGCCGCGCTCGTCGCATGCCAGAGATCGACCAGCGCGCGCGCACCGGCCGGCAGGCGCGCGTGAGAACCTGGCCGCTGATCTCGACCAGCCGCGCCTTGCTGTTGGGCTCGACCAGATCGGCCCGCTGCGGCGAGCTCGGCTTGAAGTACGGGCCCTTCGGTCTGGCGGACGGTCGGCTCGTCGCCGTCGTGGCATTGCGGCGTCGCCGGCAGCTGCTGGGCGAACGCCTCGTCGAAGACGAGGCCCCAGTCCGGTCGCGGCGAGTGCGCTCGCGGCCAGCAAGCGGCGGCGGGTGGGATCGAAACGGGTTGGGCATGACGGCCTCCTCTACGGTATCGGCAGTCGATCCTAGGGTTGCATCGGAATGCGGCCGAGCACGCGCAGCTTCGCCGGCGCTCGCGGGCTCGGCCTTCACGACCACCACGCCGCCCTCCTCCGGCATGACGCCGGTCAGCGGCAGAATGTTGGCGCCGTGCGTCACCACCACCAGGGTGCCGGGCCCGCTCCACGCCGCGACGATCGCGCGCGCGCCGGCGGTCAATTCGTCGACGCGGTCGCGGAACGTGAAGGCGTTGTTGAAGGTCGGCGCCAGCTCGGGCGTGCCGAGCTCCATCAAGGCCGACGGTCTCGCGGCAGCGGCACCATTGCGAGCTCAGCACCTTGCCGACCGGCGACTGCCTCGGCACGAAACCGCTCGCCGAGCGCGGCGCGCCTCGCGCGCGGCCCTTGTCGGTGAGATTGCGCTGGGTCGCGCAGTCGTCGAGCCGGAAGCCTGGCGGATCGCCGGCGCCGCCGACCGTCGCCGGCGTGCCGGATGAGCGCGACATGGCCGCCGGCGCGCAACGCCGCCCACAGCGCCGCGGCATCGTCTTCCGCCGCGGCGGCGGACGAGACGCACAGCACGACGAGCAAGATGGGCAGGACGCGCATCGACACCGCCGCGTTCGAGCCGCCCCCGTGCAAATCCTACCCGCGCTCGAGTCGCTCGGGGATCACGACCGCGTCAGCAGCGTGTCATGCCGGCTCGCCGGAATCCATCCGCTTCGTGATTTCACGGCGTGGATGCGCGGACAGCTTGGGCTGACGCCCTGGATGCTACGCCGTCTGCGCGCCCCGCACCCGCACCAGCATGTCCTCGACCGCGCGCGTGGCGGCGGCGAGCTTGTGCGGATCGCGGGCGCGCAGCACCACGTTGGTGTTCGGCCCGTGCTGCGGATCGAAGAACGGATAGCTGCCGATCGCGACCTCGGGATTGGCCTTGGCGATCTCGCCGAGCTGGGTGCCGATGTCGCCTTCGCGCGCGTTGGCGCGCACGGTCTCCGACAGCATGCGGATGCCGGTCTTGAGCTTGGGCGCGACCTCGTCGAGCATCGCCTGCATGATCGACGGCACGCCGGCCATCACGATGACATTGCCGATCCAGATGCCGGGCGCGCCCGAGACCTTGTTGAGCACGAGATCGGCGCCCTTCGGGATGCGCGTCATGCGCAGGCGCGCTTCGTTCATCTCGGTGCCGGTCGCGGCGAGCCGCTCCTGCATGATGGCGAGCGCGCGCGGATCGACGTCGATCGACACCCCGAACGCCTTGGCGACGCAGTCGGCGGTGATGTCGTCGTGGGTCGGCCCGATGCCGCCGGTGGTGAAGACGTAGGTGTAGCGGTGGCGCAGCGCATTGAGCGCGTCGACGATCGCCGCCTCCTCGTCGCCGACCACGCGGACCTCCATGAGGTCGATGCCGACGGCGGTCAGGTATTCGGCGATGTAGCCGATGTTCTTGTCCTTGGTGCGCCCGGAGAGGATTTCGTCGCCGATCACGAGCAGGGCGGCGGTGACGACGTCTTGGGACGCGGATGAATTTGCGGTGGTCATGATGACCTGCGCTGAGCGCGCTCGGCCGCCCGATCGGTGCGGCGGGTCGCGCCCTACCCTGCCATTGTGGGTTATGATGCATCAAGTCACCCGCCGGCAGCTTTCGACCAGGCTGCCGGCCCAGATGCCGTCGGGAGGATGCCCAGATGCCCGAACCGGCGCCGCTGCGCCCGATCGCCTATGCCGAGCCCGCGGATCGTCTGCGAGAAGGCGCCGGACGGCAGCCTGCGCTGCCGCTCGACCGAGGCGCTTGGCGCCGCACGATCCGAGCCTGGCGCGGCTGTTCCGCGCGGCGGTCGAGCGCAATCCGGCCGGCCTGTTCCTGGCCGAGCGCGACGCCGGCGGCGCCTGGCGCAAGCTCACCTACGAGGAGGCGCGGCGGCTCGTCGACGCGCTCGCGCAGGCGCTGCTCGAGCGCGGCCTGTCGGCCGAGCGGCCGGTGATGATCCTCTCCGGCAACGGCATCGACCACGCGCTGCTCACGCTCGCCGGCCACACCGCCGGCGTTCCGGTGGCGCCGATCTCGGTCGCCTATTCGCTGCAGAGCCAGGACCACGCCAAGCTCAAGCACATCGCCGCCCTGCTCGAGCCCGGCCTCATCTACGTCGCCGACACCGCGCCCGTTCGCCAAGTCGCTGGCCGCGCTCGACCTCGACGGACGTCGAGATCGTCGCGAGCCGCAACGGCGCGAACCTCGACGGCGTGACCGCGTTCGACGCAGATGGCGCAGAGCCGCCCGGGACCCGCGCTGGACGCAGGCCGTCGCCGCGATCGGCGCCGATACCATCGCCAAATTCCTGTTCACCTCCGGCTCGACCGGCCTGCCCAAGGGCGTGATCAACACCCATGGCATGCTGACCGCGAACCAGCAGCAGCTCGCGCAGATCTGGCCGTTCCTCGACGAGCAGCCGCTCGTGCTGCTCGACTGGCTGCCGTGGAACCACACCTTCGGCGCCAATCACAATTTCAATCTGGTGCTGCGCCACGCCGGCACGCTCTATATCGACGGCGGCCGGCCGGTGCCCGGCGCTGATCGAGCGAGACGGTCCGCAATCTCTGCGAGGTGTCGCCGACGATCTATTTCAACGTGCCGGCCGGCTATGCCGCGCTGCTGCCGTTCCTCGAGCGCGACGAGGCGCTGGCGCGATCGTTCTTCGCCAAGCTGCGCCTGATCTTCTATGCCGGCGCGGCGCTGCCGCAGGATTTGTGGGACGCGGCTCGAAGCCGTCTCGCGTGCGCGCCATCGGCCAGCGCGTGCCGATGACGTCGTCCTGGGGCACGACCGAGACCTCGCCGCTCGCGACCGCGGCGCATTTCATCATCGACCGCGCGGGTCCGATCGGCGTGCCGGTGCCGGGCGTCGAGCTCAAGCTCGTGCCGGCGGGCGACAAGCTCGAGGTGCGCGTGCGCGGCCCGAACGTGACGCCGGGCTACTGGAAGCGTCCCGATCTCACCGCCGCGGCCTTCGACGAGGACGGCTTCTACAAGCCCGGCGACGCGGTGCGCTTCGCCGATCCGGCCGATCCCGCGCAAGGGCATCGTGTTCGACGGCCGCCTGGCCGAGGACTTCAAGCTCACGACCGGAACCTGGGTCGCATGTCGGCGCGCTGCGGGTCGGCGCGCTCGCGGCCGCCTCGCCGGTGCTGCAGGACGCCGATCGTCGCCGGCGAGAACCGCGAGTTCATCGGCGTGCTGGCCTGGCTCAATGCCGCCGGCTGCCACAAGCTGATCGGCGCGGAGCGCTCCGCTGCCCGAGCTTGCTTGCCATCCCGCCGTGCGCGAGCATGTCGGCCGGCGATCGCGCAATGGAATGCCGAGCATCGCGGCTCGTCCGAGCGCATCGCGCGCGTGCTGCTGCTGCCCGACGCGCCGTCGATCGACGCCAACGAGATCACCGACAAGGGCTATATCAACCAGCGGCTGGCGCTCGAGCGGCGCACGGCCGACGTGGAGCGGCTGTTCGCGGCGCGGCGCCGGATGCGCGACGTGATCGTCGTCGGTCGTCCGGAACTGCCGTTGATCGTCTGAAGGAGGCCGGCAATGGGCGACCGCTTGACGACAGATTGTCATTCTTGCGCTGTTGTCGTGCTCGGCGTCTACGTCGCCCAGCCTTACGTCGACCGGATGCTGTTTTCGGCTTCGACGCCGCGCGCGATCGAGCCGCGCGGCAACCTGTCCGAGCTCGAGCGCTCGACCATCGAGCTGTTCGAGCGCGTCTCTCCGTCCGTGGTGCAGGTGGTGGCGCGCGCGCGGCGCGCTCGAGCCGCTGCAAGCCGAGGGCGAGGGCGGCCCGGGCCGCAGTCGGGGACCGGCTTCGTCTGGGACGCGGCCGGCCACATCGTCACCAACGACCACGTGGTGCAGGGCGCCGACGCTCGTCGCTGTCCGCTTTCGCATCCGGCCAGGTGTTGCGCGCCCAGCATCGTCGGCACCGCGCCCAATTACGATCTTGCGGTGCTGCAGCTCGACAGCACGCGCTCGCTGCCGCCGCCGATCGCGATCGGCACGTCCGACGACCTCAAGGTCGGGCAATTCGTGTTCGCGATCGGAAATCCGTTCGGCCTCGATCAGTCGCTGACCACCGGCATCATCAGCGCGCTCAAGCGCCGGCTGCCGACCAGCGCCGGCCGGGAAATCACCAACGTGATCCAGACCGATGCGGCCATCAATCCCGGCAATTCCGGCGGACCGCTGCTCGATTCGGCGGGACGCGTCATCGGCGTCAACACCGCGATCCTCTCGCCGTCCGGCACCAGCGCCGGGATCGGCTTCGCCATCCCGATCGACGTGGTCAATCGGGTCGTGCCCGAGATCATCCGCCGCGGCTACGTGCCGACGCCGGGGATCGGGATCGTCGCCGCCAGCGAGGCCGCGGCGACGCGCGCGGGCGTGGAAGGCGTCGTCGATCGTGCGAACCGTCGCCGGGCTCGTCCGCCGAGCGTGCCGGCTTGCGCGGCATCGACCCGAGCACGGGAGCGCTCGGCGACGTGATCGTCGGCGTGAACGGCAAGCCGGTCCGCCGGCTGCCGGATCTGATCGAGGAGCTCGAGCGCGTCGGCGTCGGCAAGCAAGGTGACGTTGACGATCAAGCGGGACGGCCGGGACACGTCGGTCGAGCTCGAGGTCATGGACATCGGCCGCAGGTCATAGCGGCGGCTCGATGCGCCGGCTCGGTTCGTCGCGGTCGCCGCGCCACCAGTCAGACGACATCGACACCCCGGTTGAACATGTCCCGATAAATCGAGTAGCCAGAGCAGCTCATGACGCAACAAGGAACGCCAACGTGATCGATCTTTACACCTGGACGACGCCCAACGGCCGCAAGGCTTCCATTCTGCTCGAGGAGCTCGGCCTGCCCTACACCGTGCATTCCGTCGACATCGGCAAGGACGAGCAGTTCAAGCCGGAGTTCCTCAAGATCAGCCCCAACAACCGCATCCCGGCGATCGTCGATCGCGACACCGGCATCAGCCTGATGGAGTCGGGCGCGCTGATGATCTATCTCGCCGACAAGACCGGAAAGCTGCTGCCGAAGGAGGGCGAGCCGCGCTATCGCGACCTCGAATGGCTGATGTGGCAGATGGGCGGGCCGGGACCGATGTTCGGGCAGGTGCATCACTTCGTGAAATACAACAAGGGCAAGGCGCCCTACGCGGAGGAGCGCTACCTCAAGGAGGCGCACCGGCTCTACGGCGTGCTCGACCGCCGGCTCGACCGGCCGCGAATTCGTCGCCGACAGCTATTCGATCGCCGACATCGCGATCTGGCCGTGGGTCTCGCGCTACGAATGGCAGACCGTCGATCTCAACCAGTATCCCAACGTGAAGCGGTGGTACACGACCATCGCCAAACGGCCGGCGGTCCAGAAGGGCTACAAGGTGCCGAAGGACGTCGGCGAGGTTCCGATACCGGCGTGATGCATGCGTTCGCACCGTCGCGCTGTTGCGCTCTGCGTCGTCGCGCTTGCCTCGGGCTGGCACGCAGCCCGGCAGCGCGCAGGACACCATCGATCGTCCGGTGACCATCTATGTCGCCGGCACCGCCGGCGGCGGCATCGATCTCTACGCGCGCCTGGTCAGCCGCCACATCGGCCGCCATATCCCCGGCAAGCCGACCGTCACCGTCCAGGTGATGCCGGGCGCCGGCGGCATCCGGGCGGCGAATTTTCTGGCCGAGCAGGCGCCGCGCGACGGCACCGCGATCGACGACCTTCGCCGGCGGGCCGATCCTCGAGCCGCTGATCGGCGCCCGCAATCCCGGCTACGACATGAGCCAGTTCACCTGGGTCGGCGCCATCACCAAGGACATCGGCCTTTGCCTGTCGTGGGGCACGACGCCGTTCAAGACCATCGACGACGTCAAGAAGCAGCAGATGGTCGTCGCCGGAACCGGCGCCGGCTCGGAGACCGACACCTGGCCGGTGGTGCTCAACGACGTGCTCGGCACCAAGTTCAAGCTGGTGACCGGCTATCTCGGCAGCGCAGGAGACGATGCTGGCGATCGAGCGCGGCGAGGCGCATGGCCGCTGCGTGTTCAGCCATTCCGCGCTCAAGATCGCCAAGCCCGACTGGCTGCGCGACAAGAAGATCAACGTGCTCGTTCTCACCGCGCTCGAGAAGAGCGCGGAATTTCCGGGCGTGCCCGCGGTGCTCGATCTCGTCACCAAGCCGGAGGACCGCCAATTGCTCGAGCTGATGGTCGGACCGGGCGCCATGGCGCGGCCGTTCGCGGCGCCGCCGGGCTGCCGGCGAGCAAGGCCGCGCTGATCCGGCGCGCCTTCGACGCCACCATGCAGGACCCGGAATTCCGCGCCGAGGCGACAAGGATACAGGCCGAGCTGGCGCCGACCACCGGCGAGGACGTGCAAAAGCTGGTCGGGCGGCTCTATGCGACGCCGCGGCCGGTGATCGAGCGGGTCAAGAAGCTGTTCGCGCCGTAGCAAGGGCCGCGCCTGTCGGGTGGTCAGCCGCCGCCCAAAACATGGGCAAAGACCGCGAAATTGAGCCCCTCGGGCGGGTGCCGAATAACCCCTTGGGTTGGCGCGGGGCTTGCAGCTAGGATCGGGTCGCGCGCGGTTCGCGTAGAGGGCGCGGGCGCGCGACCCGGGGCAACCGGCGCATTCGGTCAAGGGCGCTTCGGAAGGCATGGCGGTCGCGTTCGACGAGATGAGGGGCACGCGACGGGGCGTTGCGCCCCGCCTACGGCGAGCTGTCGCGCTGGCTCGCCGAGATTCCGCCACGACGTCCTCGACTATCGCCGGCGCGAGGCCGAGCTGCTGTTCCGCCGCATCGGCATCACCTTCGCGGTCTATGGCGAGGCGGACGCGCAGGAGCGGCTGATCCCGTTCGACGTGCTGCCGCGCATCCTGGCGGCCGCCGAATGGGACATCCTGCGCGCGCGGGCTCGAGCAGCGCGTCAAGGCCATCAACCACTACATCCGCGACGTCTACGGCCGGCGCGAGATCCTCAAGGCCGGCATCGTGCCCGAGGACCTGGTGTTCCAGAACCCGGTGTTCCGGCCGGAGATGAACGGCCAGAAGGTGCCGCACGACATCTACGTGCATATCGCCGGCATCGACATCGTGCGGGTCGATCCCGACACCTTCTACGTGCTCGAGGACAATGCCCGCACGCCGTCCGGCGTCTCCTACATGCTGGAGAACCGGGAGATCATGCTGCGGCTGTTTCCGGAGCTGTTCGCGCGCCACCGCGTGGCGCCGGTCGAGAACTATCCCGACGAGCTGCTGGCGACCCTGAAATCGGTCGCGCCCGTCGACCGTCGAGCGCCGATCCGACCGTGGTGCTGCTCACGCCCGGCGTCTACAACTCCGCCTATTACGAGCACTCGTTCCTGGCCGACAAGCTCGGCGTCGAGCTGGTCGAGGGCCGCGACCTGTTCGTCAAGGACGAGGTGGTGTACATGCGCACCACCGAAGGGCCGAAGCGCGTCGACGTGATCTATCGGCGCATCGACGACGATTTCCTCGATCCGCTCGCCTTCCGCCCGGATTCCGCGCTCGGCGTGCCCGGGCCTGATGTCGGCCTACCAGGCCGGCAACGTGACGCTCGCCAACGCGGTCGGCACCGGCATCGCCGACGACAAGGCGGTCTACAGCTACATGCCGGCGATCGTGAAGTTCTATCTCGGCGAGGAGCCGATCCTGAAGAACGTGCCGACCTGGCGCTGCCGCGAGGCGGAGCAGCTCTCCTACGTGCTCGACCATCTGGAGGAGCTGGTGGTCAAGGAGGTGCACGGCTCCGGCGGCTACGGCATGCTGATCGGCCCGAAAGCCGACAAGGCGACGATCGCGGCCTTCCGCGCCAAGCTCAAATCGAACCCGAAGAACTTCATCGCGCAGCCGACGCTCGCGCTCTCGACCTGCCCGACCTGCGTCGAGGAAGGCGTGGCGCCGCGCCATGTCGATCTGCGCCCGTTCGTGCTCACCGGGCGCGACCGCATCCGCATCGTGCCCGGCGGCCTCACCCGCGTCGCGCTCAAGAAGGGCTCGCTGGTGGTCAATTCGAGCCAGGGCGGCGGCACGAAGGACACCTGGGTGTCTGGACCGATGAGTGACGTAGCGCATGCTCTCGCGCACCGCCGACAACCTCTACTGGCTCGCCCGCTACGTGGAGCGCGCCGAGTATCTCGCGCGCATCCTGGAGGTGACGCAGCGCCTGACCACGCTGCCGCTCGCCTATGTCGGCGCGACCAACGAATGGGAATCGGCGGTGGCGACCGCCGGCTGCGCGCACGCCTTCTCCGCCGCCTATCCGGAGGCGACCGAGGAGACGGTCATCGATTTCCTGTGCTTCTCGACCGCCAATCCCTCCTCGATCCGCAACTGCTTCGAGGTCGCGCGCACCAATGCGCGCGCGGTGCGCACCGCGCTCACGGTCGAGATGTGGGACGCCATCAACGGCACCTGGCTCGAGCTCAAGCGCTTCGGCAACGGCCCGACCTCGCGCGAGGAGTTCATGCGCTTCCTGCGCTGGGTGCAGGAAAGCTCGCTGCGCTTCGACGGCTCGGCCTACCGCACCATGCTGCGCAACGACGCCTACTGGTTCTCGCGCCTCGGCGTCTATCTCGAGCGCGCCGACAACACCGCGCGCATCCTCGACGTGAAGTATCACCTGCTGCTGCCGGCCAACGAGCGGGTCGGCGGGCCGCTCGACTATTTCCAATGGGCGGCGATCCTGCGCTCGGTGTCGGCGCTCACCGCCTATCACTGGGTCTATCGCGAGAGCGTCAAGCCCTGGCTGATCGCCGACCTGCTCATCCTGCGGGACGAGATGCCGCGCTCGCTGGCGAGCTGCTACGAGAACCTGGTGCGCTATCTCGAGGAGATCGCCCGCGCCTATGGCCGCCAGGGGCCGGCGCAGCGGCAGGCCCGCGCCATCCGCGCGCGGCTCGAGAACAGCCGCATGGAGGAGATTTTCCAGGGCGGGCTGCACGAATTCATCGACGAGTTCATCGGCGACAACAACCGGCTCGGCGCCGCCATCACCGAGCAGTATCTGATGTAACGGCGGGCGACGGATAGCGGAAGGACGAGAGAACTGGACTTAGTCCGCAGAGTCTATCCACTGCCGTCTGTCGCCCATCCTCCGTCGCCCGGCATGCGCCTTCGCATCTCGCACCTGACCACCTACCGCTACGCGACGCCGGCGGCCAGCGTGATCCAGATGCTGCGGCTCACGCCGCGCAACCACGACGGCCAGTATGTCGCGCGCTGGCGCATCGACGTCTCCACCGATTGCCGGCTCGACCAGCACGAGGACGCGTTCGGCAACATCACCCACGCCTTCACCGCCGACGGCCCGTTCAGCGAGCTCAGCGTGCTGGTCGAGGGCGAGGTCGAGACCCGCGACACCCAGGGCATCGTGCGCGGCGCGGTCGAGCGGTTCCCGCCGACCCTGTTCTTGCGCGAGACCGCGCTGACCAGCCGCCGATGCGGCCATCGCCGCCTTCGCCGCCGCCTGCCGCGACGCCGGCCGACGGCAACGTGCTGGGGCTCCTGCACGTCATGCTCGAGCGGCTGCACGAGGAGATGACCTACGACACCGACCCGACCCAGGCGGCGACCACCGCGGCGGAGGCCTTCGCGCTCAAGCGCGGCGTCTGCCAGGATCTCACGCATATCTTCATCGCGGCGGCGCGCAGCCTCGGCATCCCGGCGCGCTATGTCGGCGGCTATTTCCATCGCGACGACGGCGTGATCGAGCAGGACGCCGGCCACGCCTGGGCCGAGGCCTTCGTGCCCGAGCTCGGCTGGATCGCCTTCGACCCGGCGAACGGCATCTGCGCCACCGACGCCCATGTGCGGGTCGCCGTCGGCCTCGATTATCTCGGCGCCGCGCCGCTGCGCGGCACCCGCTATGGCGGCGGCCGGCGAAGCGCATGTCGGTCAAGGTCCGCGTCGACCAGGCGTTCCGGCAGTCGCAGAGCTGATGCGGTTGCCGCACCGGTAGCGGCCTCGCTATAAGGAGCCGCCCGGACACGTAGAGGCCGTTCGACCGCCATGACCTATTGCTGCGGAATCCTGGTGCGCGACGGCCTCGTCATGTTCGCCGACACGCGCACCAATGCCGGCGTCGACAACATTTCGACCTTCCGCAAGCTGCACGTCTTCAAGGAGCCCGGCGAGCGCATCATGGCGATCGCCACCGCCGGCAACCTGTCGATCAGCCAGTCGGTCGTGAGCATGCTGCGCGAGGGCATTGAAAATCCCGAGACCGGCGAGACACGAGACGCTGATCAATGCGCCGACCATGTTCCAGGCGGCGCAGCGCATCGGCCGCGCCATCCGCGAGCTGCACAATCTGGAGGGGGCCGCGCTCGAGGCCTCCGACGTGAAGTTCGACGTCTCGTTCCTGTTCGGCGGCCAGATCAAGGGCGAGCGGCCGCGGCTGTTCATGCTCTACTCCGCCGGCAACTTCATCGAGTGCACGACCGACACGCCCTATCTGCAGATCGGCGAGCACAAATACGGCAAGCCGGTGCTCGACCGCGCCATCACCTACGACATCGACCTCTATGACGCGCTCAAGGTCGGCCTGGTCTCGGTCGACTCCACCATGCGCTCGAACCTCAGCGTCGGCCTGCCGCTCGATATCATGATCGCCCGGCGCGACGCCTGCGACGCCGAGCTCAACTACCGGATCGAGCCCGGCGAGCCCTATTTCACCGACCTGCGCGAGCGCTGGTCGGCGGCGCTGCGGGCCGCCCACGCGGGGATCCCGCGCCCGCCCTACAAGAATACCCGCTGATTGGATGTGGTTGTTTACCGTTGGTTAACGGAGCCCGGCGAAAGCCGCCGTCGCGGCGGAGCAAATCGGCGTAAGTATTTGCCCGCAAGCGAATTGAAAACATTCTGACCTACCCTCGCGGCGCGCACAACGCCCACAAAACGCCCAGAGTACGCCCAGGGGACAGGACAATTGGTTGTGGCTCCGTCGAGCATCGGCGAGGAACGGAAGGCTGTCGGCTGGAACCATGTGCGCCTGAGCGTCGTGGTGCCGATCGGCGTCATCGTCGCCGTCGCCATCGTCTGCGTCGTGGTCGCGGTGCTCGGCTCCGCGCAACGCGCCGACGAGGTGGCGCTCGAAACCGAGCGCCAGTTGTTCACGCGCGCGCTGGCCAATCACGGCGAGCGCGTGCTGCGCGAGATCGAGAGCGTCGCCACCTCGGGCAGCGCGGCCAGGCGCATCCGCGCCAAATTCGATCCCGACTGGGTGCAGCGCCGGGTCGGCCGTTGGCTGGAGACCTATTTCGACCACGACTTCGTGTTCGTGGCCGACGCCTCCGACCGCCTGATCTATGCGCTCGCTCGGCCACCGCAGCGTCGATCCGAGCTGGTTCAACACGATCCGGCCGGACGTGACGCCGGTCATCGATCTGCTGCGCGGACGGCGCCGGCGCCGGCGGCGATGCCACCGGGAACGAGCAGCCTGCACCGCGCGCGTCGCTGCTGCAGGCGTTCCTGGGCCGCCCCGCCATCGTCGCGGCCGTGGCGGTCATCTCGCCCGACGACAAGACCCAATCCGCCGACGAGCAGGCGCCGTTGGTGCTGAGCGTGAAGTTCATCGACGAGGAGGTGCTGGCGGAAATCGAATCTCGCCTGCAATTGCGCAACTTGCGCAAGGTCGACAAGGGGCCGGTGGCCGCCGGCGATTACGTCTTCGATCTGACCGACAAGCACGCGAAGTCGATCGCCCAATTCGCCTGGACGCCGAAGCAGCCGGGCGCCGAGATCGTCCACAGCGTCATTCCCTTCATCGCGGTCGCGCTCGCCGGTTTCGCGCTGCTGGCCGGGCTGGTCCTGCGCTACATGCGCCGTACCGCCGCCACCATCGCCGCCGGCGAAACCAGGCTGCGCCACCTCGCCCTGCACGATCCGCTGTGCGGATTGCCCAATCGCATCTTCTTCGGCGAGCGGCTCGAGGCGATCATCGCAAAGGTGCGGCAAGGAAGCCGCACCGCGGCGGTGTTCTACATCGACCTCGACCATTTCAAGGACGTCAACGACACGCTCGGCCACCCGGTCGGCGACGAGCTGATCCGCAGCGTCACCCAGCGCCTGAGCCGAACGCTGCGCGGCGACGACCTGGTCGCGCGCCTCGGCGGCGACGAGTTCGCGGTGATCACGTCGGGCGATTTCGACCACGCCACCCTGCAGGCCATGGCCACGCGCATGATCGCCACGATCTGCGCCCCCTACTCGATCGGCAATCAGACCATCGTGATCGGCGCCTCGATCGGCATCGCGGTCATCCACGAGCATGTCGGCGGCGCCGCCGACATCATGCGCCACGCCGACATGGCGCTCTACCGCGCCAAGAACGAAGGCCGCAACCGCGCCTGCATCTACGATTCGGCGATGGACGCCGACTTGCTCAAGCGCAAGCTCCTGGAGAACGACCTGCGCGCCGCGATCGAGAACGACGGCCTGCGCGTCGCCTATCAGCCGATCGTCAACAACAGCGGCGAAACCGTGGTCGGCGTGGAGGCGCTCTGCCGCTGGACGCATCCCGAACGCGGCGAGATCCCGCCCACCGAATTCATCCCGATCGCCGAGAACAGCGGGCTGATCATCGAGCTCGGCGAGCAGGTGCTGCGCCGCGCCTGCCTCGACGGCAAGGCGTGGCCGGGCATTGCCGTGTCGGTCAACGTCTCGCCGCTGCAGTTCCGCCGCGCCGATTTCGTCGACGTGGTCGAGCGCATCCTCGCCGAAACCGATTTCGATCCCGTCCCGCCTCGAGCTCGAGGTCACCGAGAGCACGCTGCTCGGCAACGTGGACACGGCGGAGCTCGCCATGTTCCGGCTCAAGGCGCTCGGCGTGCGGCTCGCGCTCGACGATTTCGGCACCGGCTATTCGAGCCTGCTCTATCTGCGCCGCTTCCCGTTCGACAAGCTCAAGATCGATTCGAGCTTCGTGCGCAGCATCGAGCGGGCGGCCGACGCCGCCGCGATCGTGCATGCGGTGGTGAGCCTCGGCCGCGGCCTGGGCATGAAGGTGACGGCCGAGGGCGTCGAGACCGCCGAGCAGCACCTGTTCCTGCGCGCCGCCGGCGTGCATTCGATGCAGGGCTACCGCTTCGGGCGGCCCTGCCCGGCGGCCGAGATCAGCACGCGGCTGGCGATGCCCGGCTCGTTCCGGATCGCCGACGACGAGACCTCCCTGGCCATGGCCGGCTGACGGCCGGCGACTGCGCAAGTCTCGGTCGCGCCGATCTCAATCGAGCTTCAGGCCGATCGCCTTGATGACCGGCCGCCACCTGGCGATTTCCTCCTCGACGAAACGCCGCAAGCTGTCGGGGCCCGCATCGACGGCCGGCTCGAAGCCGAACTCGATCAATTGCTGCTGGTATTTCGGATCCGACAGGGCGCTCCGGGTGGCCTGCGAAATCTGCTCGATGATCGGCTTCGGGGTTCCCCTTGGGGCAAACAGGCCGACGAGATTCTGCGAGACCATGCCGGCAATACCCGCTTCGACCGCGGTCGGAATTTCCGGCGCACCCTTGAGACGATCGGGGCTCGTCACCGCGAGCACGCGCAGCTTGCCGGCGCGATGGAATTCGAGCACCTGGCCGTTCATGGACGGAATCGCCATCGGAACTTGCCCGCTGATGAGGTCGGTGATCGCCGGACCGGCGCCCCGGTAGGGGATGTGCACGATGTCCGGCAGCGCCGTGAGCGACTTGAACAGCTCGCCGGTGAGATGGTTCACCGAGCCGACACCCGCGGACGCGTAGGACATCTTGCCGGGATTGCTGCGGGCATAGTCGGCAAGCTCGGTCAGCGTCCGCACCGGCAGTGACGGATGGACCGACGAGCGCGAAGGCGTGGGCAAACACCAGCGAGATCGGCTCGAAATCCCGGACCGGGTCGTACGGCGGCTTGCTCGAGGCGATCGGGTTGATCACCAGGGCGCCGCCGCCGCCAAGCAGGATGGTGTAGCCGTCCGGCTGCGAGCGGGCGACGGCGGCCGCGCCCAGCGAGCTGCCGCCGCCGCCCTGATTTTCGATGACCACGGTGCCGAGCAGCGGTTTCATCCGATCCGCCCACGAGCGGCCGACCGCGTCGAAAGAACCGCCGGGCGGAAACGGAATCACCAGCCGGATCGGACGCTCCGGATATTTGGGTTGGGCCGAAGCGCCCTGGCGGGCCGACCGCCCACGACGACAGAGCCGTCACGCCAAGCGCGAGCACATCACGTCGCTTCATACGACCCTCCCGCCTGTCCTGCCCGCCCCGATCGAGACCCCGATACTACGACATTGCTTCCCCGCGCCGGCAATGACGATAATGGGGCCCATCGAGGAGGACCCAAGACATGGCATTGCAGAAGGTTGCGCTGGTCACCGGCGCCGGCACCGGCATCGGCAAGGCGGTTGCGCTGGCGCTGATGCAGGAGGGCTACGCCGCCGTGCTCGCCGGCCGCCGCCAGGACAAGCTCGAGGAGACCGCCAGCGAAGGCAAGTCGACCGGCGCCAAGAGCCTGGTCGTGCCCACCGACGTCAGCGATCCGGGCTCCATCAAGGCGCTGTTCGCCAAGACCAAGGAGACGTTCGGCCGGCTCGACGTGCTGTTCAACAATGCCGGCATCGGCGCGCCGGCGGTGCCGCTCGAGGACCTGCCGCTCGAGACCTGGCGCAAGGTCGTCGATACCAACCTGACCGGCATGTTCCTGTGCACGCAGGAAGCCATCAAGATCATGAAGGCGCAGGACCCGCGCGGCGGACGCATCATCAACAACGGCTCGATCTCGGCGCATGCGCCGCGCCCGCGCTCGGTCGCCTATACCTCGACCAAGCACGCGGTCACCGGGCTCACCAAGTCGACCTCGCTCGATTGCCGCGGCTACGACATCTGTCTGCAGCCAGATCGACATCGGCAACGCCGCGACCCCGCTGACCGAGCGCATGGTGCAGGGCCAAGGGGTCATGCAGGCGGACGGCCGGATGGCGATCGAGCCGCGCATGAACGCGGACGACGTCGGCAAGGCGGTGGTCTACATCGCCAAGCTTCCGCTCGACACCAACGTGCTGTTCATGACCGTGATGGCCAACCTGATGCCGTTCGTCGGGCGGGGATAGGCACGCTCCCGTTATCGACATCAAAACATCAGATATATCATGTCTCGAAGCATGAGAACCACCTTGACGATCGATGATGACGTGGCCGTGCGAACTCGAGCGCTTGCGCCGCGAGCGCGACCTGAACCTGAAGGACGCGGTCAACGACGCCGTTCGCCGAGGACTGCGCGACATGGAGGCGACGCCGAAGAAGCGCAAGCCGTTTCGGACACGGACGTTTGACGGCGGAAAGCCGCTCTTCAGCATCGACAACGTCGCCGAAGCGCTCGCCTACGCGGAAGGTGAAGGATTCAAGTGATCCTGATCGACGTCAACATTCTGATCTACGCGACCTTTCAGACCTTCGCCGGGCACAGTGTGGTCCGTGAGTGGCTCGACCAACAGCTCAACGGCTCTGCTCGCGTCGGGCTGCCATGGGCGACCTTGCTGGGATTCCTGCGAATTGCCACGAACGCCAGGATGTTGGAACGGCCGCTTACGATGGCACTGGCCTGGGAGCAAGTGACCGGCTGGCTTGCCTCCGATTCGGTATGGATGCCGCAGCCGACCGAACGCCACGCCGAGGTGCTCGGCGAGTTACTGGCGCTCCCTGGTGAGCACGGCAATCTAGTACCTGACGCGCACCTAGCCGCGTTGGCCATCGAGCACGGGCTAATTCTGTGCTCGACACGACGGCGACTTCGGCCGGTTTCCGAAGCTGCGATGGTCGAATCCGCTGACGACACAGCCGGCGGGATCACGCTCAGCCGGCTGCTGTCACCTTGACCTGCGTCCCTCCCCTCACCTTCGCCAGCGCCTTCACGTCGCCGAGCGCCTTGGCGAAGATGTTGCAGGGGCTCGCGAGCCGGCACTCGTCGCCCTGGCTGATCGGGGTGCGGCCGAAACCGAGCGCGATGCAGTGGCCGTCGGGCCAATAGGCGATCTCGCCCGGCGTCACCACGGCGCGCGCGCCCTGCTCGCGCGCGACCTTCACCGGGATCTCGAAATAGACCTCCTCGCCCCAGGTCAGCGCCGACCCGGTGATCGGCAGCGCCGCCGCGACCGCATGCGCGGTCGGCGTGTCGAGCAGCTCCGCGTCGAGCGTGATCGTGCCGAAATCGAAGCGGATGCGCGCCATGAAAGTCCCTCGCAATCGTCATTGCCGGGCTTGACACCGCAAGTCGGGTTTACTCGACTTGCGACGCTCAAAGGCAGAACTCGGGCGAGCCCGAGCTCGTCGCAATCCATTCTTACGAAGAAGATGGATGCGCGGGTCAGTCGGACAGTCCGGGGACGCGCATGACGAAAGCGGGGGGCCATGCAGCATCTGCAATCGGCGCTGGGCATCTTCGCCCTGCTCGGCATCGCGTGGATCATCAGCGAGGATCGCCGCGCGGTGTCGTGGCGACAGGCCGCGATCGGCCTCGCCGTGACCTTCGCCACCGCGCTCCTCCTGCTCAAGGTGCCCGGGCGTCGACGGCGGCGTTCGCCGCCATCAACGATGCGGTCGGCGCGATCGCCGCCGCCAGCCGCGCCGGCACCTCGTTCGTGTTCGGCTATCTCGGCGGCGGCCAGCTGCCCTACGAGCTCAAGGTGCCGGGCGCCGAATTCGTGCTCGCGCTGCAGGCCCTGCCGATCGTGCTGGTGATGAGCGTGCTGACCACGCTGCTGTTCTATTGGCGCATTCTGCCGCCGGTCGTGCGCGGCTTCTCCTGGCTGCTCGAGCGCACGCTCAGGGTCGGCGGCGCGGTCGGCCTCTCGACCGCCGCCAATATCTTTCTCGGCATGGTCGAGGCGCCGCTGTTCATCCGGCCGTATCTCGCGAGCCTCACGCGCAGCGAGCTGTTCATGGTGATGACCGGCGGCATGGCCGGCATCGCCGGCACCGTGCTGGTGCTCTACGCGACCTTGATCGCGCCCGATCATTCCCGACGCCGCCGGACATTTCGTGGTCGCCTCGGTGCTCGGCGCGCCGGCCGCGATCCTGATCAGCCTGATCATGGTCCCCGATCCGGGCGGCCAGCACACCGGCGGCAAGCTCGCGCGAGGCGGGGCCGATCGCGTCGAGCACGATGGACGCGATCGTGCGGGGCACCGCCGCCGGCCTCGAGCTGCTGCTCAACATCTGCGCCATGCTGATCGTGCTGGTCGCGCTGGTGCATCTCGCCAACGCCATCCTCGGGCGTGCTGCCGGCGGTCGGCGGCGCGCCGATCACGCTGCAGCGCCTGCTCGGGCATCGTGATGGCGCCGGTCTGCTGGCTGATGGGCATTCCCTGGAGCCAGGCCACCACCGCCGGCGGCCTGATGGGCATCAAGACCATCCTCAACGAGTTCATCGCCTATGTGGAGCTGTCGAAGCTGCCGGCCGACGCGCTCGATCCGCGCTCGCGGCTGATCATGCTCTACGCCATGTGCGGCTTCGCCAATTTCGGCTCGCTCGGCATCATGATCGGCGGGCTCGCCACCATGGCGCCGGAGCGCCGCGACGACATCGTGTCGCTCGGACTGAAGTCGATCGTCTCGGGAACGCTCGCGACCTGCCTGATGGGCGCGATCGTCGGAGCAGTGATCAGTAGTCCGTAGTCAGAAAAATACCGATCCCTGCTCAGTGCAGCCGGAATTCGCCGTCGACCGCGCGGATCTCCGCCGGCTTGATCAGCCGCGCATGCGCGACGGTGACCGAGTGCAGCGGACCTTCCAGCTTCTCCAGCCAGAAGGCGAGGAAACGATTGAGCACCGGAAATTTCGGGCACAGATCGTAGTCCTGCCAGACGTAGGTCTGCAGCAGGGACGGATGATCGGGAAGCCGATAGAGAATCTGCGCCGTGGTCAGGCCATAGCCGTCGAGCTGGCGCCGGAAATCTTTCGAAACCATTGCGATGCCCTCCAGATTCGGACACCAAGTGTCGTATTGACTGACCGCACAGACAAGCCTAAAAAATGAATATAGTTCCTAAAATCAAGGCGTTAGCAGCATTGCGGCAACAGTGCTGACAAAACCGCCGCCGGCCGCGCAAGCCCTGCAGACCCGAAGAGCGAACGAGGGAGACGCGCTCGCGTGCCACGCGCGCCCTCTTTGACCTAGCACTCGAGCCGGCTGAGTGCTAAATTGTTCTTGGCACTCGGCTATGAAGAGTGCTAAATTTTTTCCGAACTCCACTTGCGACACCGGGAAAGCGCCCCTATGTCGCGCGCGGAGGGAACCCGGCGGGCGCACTGTCGGGTCTTCGCCACCACAAAATCTCAAAGTGTCTCAAAGACTTGGAGGACAACTATGAAGTTTCGTCCGCTTCACGATCGCGTCGTCGTCAAGCGCATCGATGCCGAGGAGAAGTCCGCCGGCGGCATCATCATTCCCGACACCGCCAAGGAGAAGCCGTCCCAGGGCGAGGTCATCGCCGTCGGCCCCGGCGGCCGCGACGAGGCCGGCAAGCTGATCCCGATCGACGTCAAGGTCGGCGACCGCGTGCTGTTCGGCAAGTGGTCGGGCACCGAGGTCAAGATCGACGGCGTCGAGCTCCTGATCATGAAGGAGAGCGACATCATGGGCGTGCTCGACGAGACCGCCGCCAAGAAGAAGGCCGCGTAACCCCCGACGGGCACGCGCCATCCTCGTCCTGACGACCCCCAACGGAGTGAATCACAATGGCTGCCAAGGAAGTCAAATTCTCGGTCGACGCGCGCGACAAGATGCTGCGCGGCGTCGACATTCTCAACAACGCGGTGAAGGTGACGCTCGGCCCCAAGGGCCGCAACGTCGTGCTCGACAAGTCGTTCGGCGCGCCGCGCATCACCAAGGACGGCGTCACCGTCGCCAAGGAGATCGAGCTCGAGGACAAGTTCGAGAACATGGGCGCGCAGATGGTGCGCGAGGTCGCATCGAAGACCTCCGACATCGCCGGTGACGGCACCACCACCGCGACCGTGCTCGCCGCCGCGATCGTCAAGGAAGGCGCCAAGGCGGTCGCCGCCGGCATGAACCCGATGGACCTCAAGCGCGGCATCGATCTCGCCGTCGAGGCCATCGTCGCCGACCTGCAGAAGAACTCCAAGAAGGTCACCTCGAACGAGGAGATCGCCCAGGTCGGCACCATCTCGGCCAACGGCGACGCCGAGATCGGCCGCTTCCTCGCCGAGGCGATGAAGAAGGTCGGCAACGAGGGCGTGATCACGGTCGAGGAGGCGAAGTCGCTCGAGACCGAGCTCGACGTGGTCGAAGGCATGCAGTTCGACCGCGGCTACATCTCGCCCTACTTCATCACCAACGCCGACAAGATGCGGGTGGAGATGGAGGACCCCTACATCCTCATCAACGAGAAGAAGCTCTCCGGCCTGCAGGAGCTGCTGCCGCTGCTCGAGGCCGTCGTGCAGACCGGCAAGCCGCTGCTGATCATCGCCGAGGACGTCGAGGGCGAGGCGCTCGCCACGCTCGTGGTCAACAAGCTGCGCGGCGGCCTCAAGGTCGCGGCCGTGAAGGCGCCCGGCTTCGGCGATCGCCGCAAGGCGATGCTGCAGGACATCGCGATCCTCACCGGCGGCCAGGCGATCTCCGAGGATCTCGGCATCAAGCTCGAGAACGTGACGCTCGAACATGCTCGGCCGCGCCAAGAAGGTGATGATCGACAAGGAGAACACCACGATCGTCAACGGCGCCGGCAAGAAGGCCGACATCGAGGCCCGCATCACCCAGATCAAGGCGCAGATCGAGGAGACCACCTCCGACTACGACCGCGAGAAGCTGCAGGAGCGGCTGGCCAAGCTCGCCGGCGGCGTGGCGGTGATCCGCGTCGGCGGCGCCACCGAGGTCGAGGTGAAGGAGCGCAAGGATCGCGTCGACGACGCGATGCACGCGACCCGCGCCGCGGTCGAGGAAGGCATCCTGCCGGGCGGCGGCGTCGCGCTGCTGCGCGCCGACCGAGGCGCTCAAGAAGGTGCGCACCGCAGAACGACGACCAGAAGACCGGCGTCGAGATCGTGCGCAAGGCGATCTCCTGCGCCGGCGCGCCAGATCGCCATCAATGCGGGCGAGGACGGCTCGGTCATCGTCGGCAAGATCCTGGAGAAGGACCAGTACAACTTCGGCTTCGACGCCCAGAACGGCGAGTACGTCGACCTGGTGAAGAAGGGCATCATCGACCCGACCAAGGTGGTGCGCCAGGCGCTGCAGGACGCCTCCTCGGTCGCCGGCCTGCTCATCACCACCGAGGCGATGGTCGCCGAGGTGCCGAAGAAGGGATCCGCGGCTCCGGCCATGCCGGGCGGCGGCGGAATGGGCGGAATGGACTTCTGATCCACCCACCAGTCGACGCGAATTCGAAGGCCCGGGCGCAAGCCCGGGCCTTTCTGCTTGAGACCCGGCGCGTCGTGCGCAATGCTCGACGTTCCGCAGACGCCAGTCCGGACGCGTGTCGAATCGCCGCGGGTCGGCAATGACACCGCGCCGCAGCGCAGGCGCCGCGCAGCAGGCGCTGTGCGCAGCACGCAACGCACGCCTTTTTTCAAGCGCCAGTTGCCGCTACAATAGCTGGCGATGAGGCGCCCATGAATGTCCAGCCCGATTTGCACATGGATAAGGCCGCGTTCCTTGCCTGGGTGCAGGGGCGCGAGGAGAACTACGAGCTGGCGGACGGCCGCGTCGTCATGATGACGGGCGGCACGGCACGGCATGCACTCGTTGTCGGCAACCTGTTCGAGCTGCTGCGGGCACGCCTTGACCGCAAACGGTGGAGGGTGATGACCGAATTCGGGGTCGATGTCGGACCCCGGACGATCAGATATCCCGACGTAGTCGTGGTCGATCGCTCGGGGATCAAAGCGCAAAGACCTGACCACAAGAGCGCCGGCGCTCGTTGCGGAAGTGCTGTCGCCATCGACGACGACAATCGACCTCGGCGACAAGGCGGCCGAGTATTTGCGGCTTCCCAGCCTCGTTGCCTACCTCGTTCTCGCGCAGGATGAGGTCAAGGCTTGGGTCTATATCCGTGGTTCGGATCAGCTTCCCGCCCCGCAGGTGGTTGCCGGAGAGGATGCGACCATCAGCATTGCGGCGCTTGGTATCGATCTTCCCCTTGCGGACATCTACGCCGACATTGAATTCGACTGACCTGACTTCGACGAATGCGAAGGGCCGCCGATCTCCGGCGGCCCTCCTTCTTGCCTGCCTGCGCTCAACCGTCCCCCGCCGCGAGGGAGGGAGAAGAGGTTAGGCCGGCTCGTCCGCCTTCAGGCGCACGAGCTTGGTGAGCAGCGCGTCGAGGCCCGCGCCGTCGCCGGCGTGCAGATCGATGCGGCCGACCTTCTCGACCAGCCGCTCGATCGACTCGAGCTCCTTGAGCCGAAGCAGCAGCGGGTTGTCCTCCATCAGCTTGGCGGTGTTGAGGAGCGAACGCGTTGCCGCGGTCTCCTCCTGGCGGCGGATCAGGTTCGCCTTCGCGGTCCGCTCCGCCTCCACCACCTTGTTCACGAGCTCGCGGATCTCGCCCGGAAGGATGACGTCCTTCACGCCGAGCTCCGTCACCTCGATGCCGGTCTCCGCGAGGCGCTCGCGCACGTAGGCGCGAAGCTCCGCGTCGAGCACGTTCTTGGCCGACAGCACCTCGTCGAGCGTGCGCGAGGCCACCGCCTCGCGGATCGCGAACTGCACCAGCCGGTACAGCCACGCATCCACGTCCGGCACGGTGCCGACCGCGCGCTCCGGATCGACGATGCGGCGGAACGCGGTGAGCGTCACCCGCAGCGCGATGCGGTCCTTGGTCAGCATCTCCTGGGCGGTGATCTCCACCGCCTGCGGACGCAGATCGAAGCGCTTGACCTCGATCCGGCGGCCGACCGTCCAGAACGCGTGCCGACCCGGCGCAAGCCGCTCGGTGAGCCGGCCCTCGACGTAGAGCAGGCCGGCCTCGTGGTTCTCGACCACGTGCTCGGCTGACCAGCAGGTTGCGCTCGCGCGCCACCATCGCAAGGTGCCGCGGGTCGACCCTCGGGTCGCTCGCCACGTCGACGCGCTCGACATCGACCTTGGTCGCGACCTTCCAGAACACGCGGGTCTGCCACGGGCCCATCAGGTGCAGCGGGCGGCCGTCGATGCTGACGATGGCGACCTCGAGTGCCTTGGTCGCAACCTCCTCGAACAGCTCGGCCGCAAGCTCCGGCTGCGCGGTCTTGAGCACGGCGAAGCGATCGGCCGGGAACTCGGCGCGCACGACGTTGTGCAGCTCGACCGCGAGCTGATGCGCCGGATCGAACAGCGTGTGGCGGCCCGGCTCGAGCACCCGCTCGAACCGGCCGTTGCGCGTCAGGAGGGCGCGCTCGCCATCCTTGACCGTGACGCGCAGCGAGAACAGGTACCGGTTCACAACACATCTCCTTCATTGGCTCCGCGGCGGCGCCGCGGAGACCGGTTGCAGTTCTTCGAGAGGATCGGGTTCCGGACGCGCACTTCCCGGGAGAACGGCGGGCCGAGGCTTGAGCCTGCGCCGAGCGACGGGCGCACGCGTTCGTTCGCCGCGCCGAAGCACGACGTACGAGCGGTGAACCCGGCGTCAGCGCAGGCGGTATCCGCCTCGGCGCAGAGCCGGTCTTACGGTGTCGAGGGACGGGCGAGGAGCCTTGCGGCGCAACGACCGGACCGCGACTGAAGCACGCGTCCGGTCCCCTTCATTGGAGTCAGCTTTGCAGGCTGAACCGGAGCGTTGGAGCGGGATTCGAACCCGCGTCACGATGATTAATGGTCATCTGCTCTTCCACTGAGCTATCCTCGCGTGTGGTTGAACCGACAGGAATCGAACCTGTGCCTCCGGGTCTCCCCGGCGCTCTCCATGAGCTACGATCCGTAAGCCTTCGTTTGGCGGAACACGGACACGCAGAGCGCACCGCGCCAGCCGGGATCTCGCGAGCCCGGACACATGGCCTTTGCGAAAGCGGAGCGGCGAGTAGATGGAAAGCACGGCGAAATGAAGACGATTGCAAATCTTACGAGGATTTAACCCAGCAGGCGTGACGCGCAAGCCACAGCGCAGGTCGCGCACAAAGCGAGCAAAGCGGACCCCAGACATGCTTACGACCACGAACGAGAAGGTGCGCGTACATCCGGCGTCACCGACTTGATCGTGGTCGCACTGACGACAGCGCCTTTCGGCTGCAACGTCGCCATTCGTACCAATGTGGGAAGCGGGAAAAGGTTCCGCAAGTGGCGGGCCAAATAATCCGCTTTGGTCGAACCGCGACCCGCCGGCCGCGGCCGCCCTACTCCGCCGGCGCCACCGCGCGCGTGCGCTCCTTCTCGACCCCGTTGACCAGGAGCGTGATCGCGCCGCTCGCGAGCACGATGCCGAGCGCGACGACCGCGGTCGTGCCCAGCACCAGGCCGAAGCCGCCGCGGCCATACAAGAAGGCGATCGCCGCGACTGCCGCGCCCGACACCACGAAGGAGAGGAAATAGCGCACCGCGTAGACGCGTCCGCGCCAGGCATCCGCCGTATAGCGGGCGATCACCAGATCGTTGACGGTGACCTGGCCGTAGATCGCCGCCAAGGTCACCGCGAGCGCGATGATGAGAGCCGGGCCGGACGCATAGGCGGTCCACAACACGCCGAGGAACTGCAGCAGCCCAATCACGGCGAACAGAATGTGCACGGGAAATTTCTCGACCAGCCGGCCGACCGCGACCTGGGCGAGCGCGCCGCACATGAAGATCATGGTCGCAAGCCCGCCGACCAGGAGGAGCGGCACACCGGTGCCGAGCCGCTCGTCCACGATCTTCGGGACCGCCACGGTGGCGATGTGGAACACGAGGCCGGCGGTGAGCGCTACGATCATGAACAAGCCGAAGATCGTCGCCGCCATCCAGGCGGCGAGCGGAACGTCGGCCACGGTGGTGCGATCCGAGGCCTTGCGGCCCTCGTCCGGAACGAGCCGCAGATAGAGCAGCGCGGTCGCAAGGCAGATCACGCCCGGCACCAGGAAGGCCGCGCGCCACCCGAGCCAGGCCGCCAGCACCGCCGTGATGCCCGGCCGCGAACGCGACGCCGAGATTGCCGCACACGCCGTTGAACGCCATCGAGCGCCCGCGCGTGGTCGCCTGCTCGATCAGCATGGCGGTGCCGACCGGGTGATAGATCGCGGCGAACATGCCGAGCGCCGTGAGCGCGAGCGCCAGCAGGATGAGATTTGCGGCGAGCCCGGCCGCGATCAGCGAGACCCCGCAGCCGCCGTAGAACAGCGCCATCATGTTGCGCCGGCTCCAGCGGTCGGCGAGCCAGCCGGCCGGCAGCGAGAACGCGCCGAAGGCGACGAACGAGGCGGTGCCGAGCGCGATCAGCTCGGCATAGCTCCTGTCGTAGATCACCTCGAGCCCGATCACCACCGTCGGGAAGATCAGCATCACGAAATGGTCGAGAGCGTGCGCCCAATTGATGAAGCCGATGGACAGCCGGTGGTCCGCGGTTTCGGGCTGGCTGCGACATCGTTGCGGAGGGTGGCGACATGACGGCCTGCGGGTTCGGTGCGGCAGCGGAGGCCGCCATCCGCATATACCGCGATTGCAGGCCGAATATCCATGCGGAAATGACAGGGCAGACGATCTCCGGCCCGGACATCGACCAACGCGAGCGAGCCGCTGCCTATTGCATTTCACCGGCGTGGCGCCACCTACCCACGAGGGAGGCCATGTCGAGAGCCAAGTCGGGTGCGAGCTCGTGCGATGAGCTTGGCCGCCCGCGGACAGAGCCGCCTGGAGGACTCAAAATGATTGCCGAGCTCCGACGCAAAACCCGTCAAGACGACGACGATCGCGATCAGCGCGAGCAGCTCGAAAGGGCGCTCGACGAGGCGCTCGCGAACACCTTTCCGGCATCCGACCCGGTCTCAGCCGAGCAACCAGTGCCGCCCGCCCCCGGATCGTGACCACCCGGACTGCGAACCGGCATCTCGCCAGCGCTCAGCAGTAGTCTGGCTCGTCGCGCGAAAATCGCTCCGCGCGAATGCAGATCACATTCGCGCGGCAACGTTGCGCGCCGCGACGGCGCGCATCCACTCGAGCCGAAACTTCGGCTCAGTGCTTGGCGCTGAGAGTGACGACCACGTCGGTCGGCTCGGGCTCGTGCGGCTCCAGCGTGGTCGGATTGCCACTGCTCCAGTTGGCGATATTCACAACCTCGACCCGCTGGGTTGCGGCCTGAGCGGCCTCGGTTCCCGCCCCAGCAGCCTCCATCGGCTCGACGATGTTGAGCCCATTGCTGTCGAGGAAGAACGTGTGCTCCCCGAACAAGTTGTTCAACTGCGGCACCACTGGATGGTTGTCGGGAATCGCCTCGGCCCTGAATTGACTGAGGGTTCGTTCGACCTGTGCGGACGTCAATTTCATCGCACGCTCCTGTTCTTCCGATTGGGCTCGGCGCAAGGCACAGCCACGTCATGTCGGGTGCTGCGGGGCCTCCCACCTCGAGGTGGTCGAACGCCATGGTCAATTCGGTCATCCCGCGAGACTCACCTAAGGCTCTCCGTGCGCACCGTCAAGTGATTCTCGAAGCCGGTCGCGCGGTTCCGTCCTTGCTGGCGGCGCCGCTCCTCGACGCAATCGACATCGCTTCAAGAGCACTCGATGCCGCATCGCAGGCAACTCTCTGAATTGATTGCCTGCTATCCGTTGGCGCGGACCTCAAACGCAATACCCGTTCTCGACATGTCGGTGAGACATGTCACGACTGCGCACACCGAATGGAACTGATTTTCCCTCAATCCCGTTGCCGTCGGACGCCGTAGGTGCGGATTTTGCCGCCCTCGGGCGAGCAGCCCAGCTCAAACCAGCTAAAGGAGATAGCAGCATGCGACTATTGGTGCGCCCCCTCGCCGCTGCGGTTCTGACCGCCGCCTGGCTTCCCATATTCCCGGCCGCGCACGCGCAGACGCCACCGGCGCAGGCCCCAGCGCCCTCGCCCGGTCTCTCGAACCCTTCGCCGAATATTCCCGAGCAAAAGCTCGATGCGGCAGCCGCAGCGATGGAAAAGGTCGCCGGTGTCCAGCAGGACTATCAACAGCGCATCGCCGCCGCCGACCCTGCCGAGAAAGAGCGCCTTGCCACCGAGGGCACCAAGGCGCTTGTGAAGGCCGTCACCGATGAGGGCCTGTCGGTCGAGGAGTACACCTCGATTCTGCGGCTGGCGCAGAACGATCCCGAGGTTCGGCAGAAAATACTTCGACGTCTCGATCCTTCGACCAAGTAGTCCGGAGGATCGGGCGCTCCTCGTCGTGCTTGCGCACAGATCCAAGCGGTAGACTCGTGTCAGTCCGTATCGTGCGGCGCTGCGAGCACGCTGTCTGCGGCCGGGATGCGGCAAAGCACCGTCTGCAGCTGCTCTGCTTCCCGCTCCATGCCGATCCAGCGCAGCTTGCGGATCAGCTTGACGAGCTCGCTCGATGCCCGTTGCTCTGCCGAGATCTCGGGAGGTTTTTGGTCTCCGAGCAGCATTTCCATAGGCGGTCTCCCAGGTGGGTTTGTTGTTGATTGAGCGAGCGCCCTTGTAGGGCGCCCATCGAACGACATTCGACGTCGCGGACTTCCCGTGCCGCTTCCCGCCCCGCCGCCGCGGTCAATGCTCGGTGCTGCGGCCGCCGAAGCCGCCGGACAGAAACCGTGCGCTTGCCTCCATGAACTTTTGACTGTGGGCGACGAACCTGCGGCTGTCCTCGATGAACTTCTGGCTGTCGGCGACGAACCGCCGGTTATTCTCGGCAAACAGCTCCATCCGCCGACCCATCCACTCCTGATACATGATCGCCGTGTCGGGAACCGAGCGGGCGGTCGTCAGTCTGGTGGCGAGCTCGGACGCGAGATTCGCCTCCGCCTGCGCCCGGGCGAACCACTCCTGGTTCATCTCCCCGA
Organism: uncultured Alphaproteobacteria bacterium; assembly: GCA_963708765.1. Taxonomy (GTDB): domain Bacteria; phylum Pseudomonadota; class Alphaproteobacteria; order Rhizobiales; family Xanthobacteraceae; genus VAZQ01. Next base: position 353,110 of record CAVPTV010000026.1, read on the forward strand.
ACGCGTCGCAAAGCTCTCTCTGCATGTGGATGATCGTGTCGACGCTCTTCTTTCCGATTTCGGCAAGCTCGGCGTGAAACAAGCCCGGCGTCGCCGACTTGACCGACTTGTCAACGCTGGTGCCCTTTTGAGCCATGGCGCAGCTCCGTCATCTGCTTCGAACATAACCAAGCAAATTATTCGATCAGAGCGCAGCAACTCATATTGGCGAAAATAGCACGCACGCCACCGTGACTTTCGATGGCGTGGTGCTGCAAACGATGGGATGCTCAATTCTTTAGCAGGCGCGTGTGGCGATGTTATGTCCACAACCCGAAAACTTCCCGGCATCGGGAAAAATGCCTCGCTGCCGTTGATGGAACTCACGCGTGCGACGTCGGGGAACTGTTCCATCACACGAGCACCGCCCGCGGCAGCGATGACTCAGTCGAGCGTGCGGCGGAAGCGCCTGATCGCAATGCTCATCGCGAGCAGCGTCAGCCCGGCAAGCGCCAGCGTGTCGTAATGCAGGTCGGCGAGCGACGCGCCCTTGAGCATGATCGCGCGCACGATCCGAAGGTAGTGGGTGAGCGGCAGGAATTCGCCGATCCATTGCGCCCAATTGGGCATGCCGGCGAACGGAAACATGAACCCGGACAGCAGGATGTTCGGCAGGAAGAACATCATCGACATCTGCATCGCCTGCAGCTGGTTCTGGGCGATGGTCGAGAAGGTGTAGCCGACCGAGAGATTGGTCGTGATGAACAGCGTGCTCAAGAGTGCGAGCAGCCAGAGACTGCCGAGCAACGGCACGCCGAACAGCCCGATGCCGACGCCGATGATCAGGGCGGCCTGCACGAAGCCGACGATGATATAGGGGATGATCTTGCCGAGCATGATCTCGACCGGCGTGATCGGCATCGAAAGCAGGCTCTCCATGGTTCCGCGCTCGATCTCGCGCGTCACCGAGAGCGCGGTGAAGATCAGCATGGTCATGGTCAGGATGGTGCCGACGAGGCCGGGCACGATGTTGAGCGCCGTATTGCCCGCCGGGTTGTAGCGGGCGTGGGTGCGGATCTCGAACGCCGGCTGCGCGCCGTCGGGGACGGAGCGGTCATGGCGGAGCGCGGTCTGCACCAGGCTGCCGAGCGCCGCCATCGCCGAGCCCGCTGCCACCGGGTCGGTCGCATCGGCGGCGACCAGCAGCGCCGGGCGGTCGCCGCGCCGCACCGCGCGCTCGAAATTGGCCGGGATCTCGATCGCGAACAGGACCGTGCCGGAGGCGAGCAGCCGGTCGAACTCGGCCTCGCTGTGCACGACGTGGGTGACCTCGAAATACTTGGTGTTCTCGATCGCCTTGAGGATGGAGCGCCCGAGATCGCTCTGCTCCTGCAGCAACACCGCGGTCGGCAGATGCCGCGGGTTGGTGTTGATCGCGTAGCCGAACAACAGGAGCTGCACCAGCGGGATCATGACGATCATCGCGAACGAGACGCGATCGCGCTTGAGCTGGATGAACTCCTTGATCAGCATCGCCCAAGTGCGTCGCCAGAAGTCGCGACGCCAGAAGCCCCGAAAGCGGCCCGATGGCCGTCTCTGCGGCGCGGTCGGGGCAGTCATTGGAAATTGTCCTTGGCCTTGCTCATCAGATCGATGAACACGTCCTCGAGCGACGGCTTCGATCGCGTCCAGGTCAAGGCCGGCTCGATCGCGATAGGGCGCGATGGCGGCCTCGAGCGCCGCCTCGTCGCGCCCGGACACGTGCAGGCTGGTTCCGAAGGGCGCGACCATGTCGATGCCCGGGGTCTGCTCGAGCTCCTCGGCGAGCTTGGTCAAATTCTCGCCGTTCGCCGCGCTCACCTCGTAGGTCGTGAGATGCGACGCCTTGATCACCTCCTCGACCGTGCCGTGGACGAGCAGCACCCCATACGCGATGTAAGCGATCTCATGACAACGCTCGGCCTCGTCCATGTAGTGGGTCGAGACCAGCACCGTGAGCCCCTCGCCGGCCAGCGCGTGGATCTCGTTCCAGAACTCGCGCCGCGCCTTGGGGTCGACGCCGGCGGTCGGCTCGTCGAGCAGGAGCAGCTGCGGGTTCGGCAGCGTGCAGGCGCCGAGCGCAAGCCGCTGCTTCCAGCCGCCCGAAAGCTCGCCGGCGAGTTGCTCCTCGCGGCCGGTCAGGCCGAGCCGCTCGACCATCGCGCGTGCCGCAGCGGTCGGATTGGCAAGCCCGTAGAGGCGCGCGACGAATTCCAGGTTCTCGCGCACGGACAGGTCCTGGTAGAGGCTGAAGCGCTGCGTCATGTAGCCGACATGGCGCTTGATCTCGTCGGCCTCGGTGCGGATGTCGTAGCCGAGACAGGTGCCGCGGCCCTCGTCCGGCGTGAGCAGGCCGGTGAGCATGCGGATGGTCGTGGTCTTGCCCGAGCCATTGGGACCGAGGAAGCCGTAGATGGTGCCGCGCTTCACCTGCATGGAGAGATTGCGCACGACCGGGCGGCCATCGAAGGACTTGGTGAGCCCTTCGACGTCGATCGCGATGTCGGGCGCCGCCGTCACGGCGCCTTGTCCGGCTGCGTCAGCGCGACGCTGACCGGCTGCCCCACCCGCAGCCGCTCCGGCCGCTCCGGCCGCGCCTCGATCAGGAACACGAGCTTCGAGCGCTCCTCGAGGCTGTAGATCACCGGCGGCGTGAACTCCGAGGTGCGGGCGATGAAGCTGATCTTGGCGGTCAAACCGCTGTCGCAGCCGTCGCAGGAGACGTTGACGGTGTCGCCGAGCTTGAGCTTGGGCAGCACCGCTTCGTTGACGAAGAAGCGCAGCTTGATGTTGCCCGGCGGCAGCAGGGCGACCACCGGCCGGCCGGCGGGGACCAGCTCGCCGACCCGGTAGTAGACCTGCTCGACCGTGCCGGCGACCGGGCTGAAGACCTTGCGACGCGCCAGCCGGGTCTGCGCCGAGTTGAGCCGCGCCTGCGCGGTGCGCAGCGCCGCCTCGGCTTCGTCCATGGCTCTTTGCGTTCCGGCCTGGGTCTTGAGCAGTTGCTGGGCGCGATCATAGGCCTGCTGCGCGTTCTTCAACGTGGCTTCCTGCATGGCGACGTCGGCCAGCTGCAGATCGGCGTCGACCGTGAAGACCGGCGCGCGCAGCGCCACCTGGTCGCCCTCGCGCACCGACAGCGTCTCGACGCGGCCGGCCTCGTCGGGACCGACGAAGATCAGCTCGGCCTCGACCCAGCCCTGGTAGGTCGGCTCCTTGCCGTTGCCGCAGCCCGCCAGGACAAGTCCCGCGGCCAGTGCGAGGGCAAGCGCCATGCGACGCCGGGTCATGGCGGGCTTCCTTTCACCGAACAGAAGGTCGAGGTGGGCATGCATCAGCTCGCGCACGTCGAGCGGCGCGTAGCGCCCGAACAGGCCGTTCCACAGGATCGCCACCAGCCCGGGGGCGACCAGCAGCTGCGGGAAAGCGCGCGAGCGCGTCGTGACGGAGCTCGCCGCGCTCGACCGCCCGCGTGAGCAGCGCACGCATCGCCGGGACCACCCGCGCGATGACTTCTCGGTAGTAGAACTCCGCCAGCTTGGGAAAGCGCGTGCCCTCGGAAATGATCAGGCGGATCACGTCCTTGCGGCGGGTGCCGTAGATCTCGCGCACGAACAGGTCGACGAATGTCTCGGCGACGACGCGGACCGGGATATCGGCCCTGGGCATTGCCTCGATCGCGCCGACCAGGGGGCTGAGCATCGTGCGCACGAGCTCCTGGAACAGGCTCTCCTTGTCGCGGAAGTAGAGATAGATCGTGCCCTTGGCGACGCCGGCGCGGCGGGCGACGTCATCGAGCCGCGTCGCCGCAAAGCCGCGCGCCGAAAACTCCTCGAGCGCGGCGGCGAGGATGGCTTCGCGCCGTTCGCTGCGCCGCTCCGCGCGCGGGTCGGCTTCGCCCCGGCGCGCTTGCGGCTTGCGCGCCGCCTTGCGCCGCCTTCCGCCCTTCTGCGTCGTGATCTCGTCCATGCCAGCACAAAATGACTGACTGGTCAGTCATTCTATACTCGCCGAGGCCGGCGCAAGGCCCGAGCGCGCGCGATTGCGCCGCGTCGTTGCCACGGTCACGAAAGGCCTGGCAGCGTCGAGCCAACGCTTGCGGCGCGATCAGCCTTTGGCGTCACAGGCCCAGGCGCGGATCACGCAATCCTTGCCGCCGTGCTTGTAGCAATGCTGCAGGGCGATGTTCTGCGCGTCGCCCAGGCGCGAGGCGACCGCGTAGCCATGCGCGCCGCAGACATTGCGGCCGTCGATGGCGATGGCGCCGCAGGCGCGGAGCACCGGCAAGACCTTGCAGCCGCCCGCGCATTTGGCGAGCGCGGCCCGCGCGGCGGCCGCTTCCTTGCCGAAGTCGTAGGCAAAGCCGTAGGCGCCGCAGGACCCGACGGCGAGCGCACCGGCCGCCTTCGTCGTGTCGGTCGCAAGCAATCAGCAGGCTTGCCGCGGCGACAATGCCGGTCAAAGCCCGGTCGAAACGGGTCATGAAAGCCCCTCCCCCCGAAGGAACTCCAGGATGCTATCGAACAGGCGTTTCCAGTTGGTGAACGGAGCACCCCGCCGAGGCTCGGTCGAGCGCCCGACAAGCCTGTCCGGCAATCTTCGCCCTGATTCGGCCGAACAGCGGGGGTATGGTGGCCGCTGCCTGTGGGCTGAGGAGGATGTGAAAATGAAGAGTACGTTAGCTTCTCTTGCTGTCGCGGTTGCCTTGCTGGGCATGGCTTCGTCCGAAGCTTCGGCCTGGACCTGCCGGGCCGTCGGCCTGAGCGGGTACGCTTACGCTCGCCACCCCAACATCATCGACGCCAAGATGCTGGCATTGCGTCGTTGCGAGCGCATGAGCGCGTTGCACATTTGCACCCTCGCCTGGTGCCGCTGATTCAAACGACGGAAACTCGACGACGAAGACGGACGACAGAGGACGGCTCGACCGACGAACAGCATCTATCGCTTGACGTCCAGTCGTCCGTCCTCGGCTCCTCTACGTCCCTTCGATCTCGGCCTTGATGCCGATCAGCGCCTCCGGCGTGTCGACGTCGACGAGCGTCGCCTTGCCATCGACCGGCACTTCGATCACGGCCTCCGGGTAGCGGCCGATGAGGAAGCGCGCGCCCACGTCGCCCTCGATCGCCATCAGGTCGGGGAAGAACCGCCGCGACCACAGCACCGGATTGCCGCGCTTGCCCTCGAAGGTCGGCACCACCACCAGCGCGCTGCGGTCGGGATCGAAGGCGGTGATCAGCCGGTCGATCAGGCTGGCGTCGACCTGCGGCATGTCGCCGAGGCAGACGATGGCGCCGTCCGCGTCCGCCGGCACCGCCGCGATGCCGGCGCGCAGCGACGTGCCGAGCCCCTGCGCGAAATCGGGATTGTGCACGAGCCGCACCGGCAGGCCGGCGAGCGCCGCCTCGACCTGATCGCGCTGGTGGCCGGTCACCACGATGACCGGGCGGGCACGCGACGCCAGCGCCTCCTCGGCGGCGATGCGCACCAGCGGCCGGCGTGAAATCTCGGCGATCAGCTTGTTGGGCCCGCCCATGCGGGTGGAACGGCCGGCGGCGAGCACCAGCGCGGCGATGCGGCGGCCGCGCTCGGCCACCGGCTCCTCGCGCGGCTGCGGCCGCGTCACGATCTCCATCAGCAGCCCGCCCACGCCCAGGCCCGGTGATCGCCTCTCGCGGCACTTCAAGGCCGGCGAGCAACCGCATGAGCACCCAATCGAATCCGTTCTCCTTCGGCGAGCGCGCGCAGCCCGGCGCGCCGAGCACCGGACGGCCGCGCGCGTCGGCGACCAGCAGCAGGTTTCCCGGATCGACCGGCATGCCGAAATGCTCGATCCGCCCGCCGATCGCCTCGACCGCGGCCGGGATCACGTCGCGCCGGTCGGCGATCGCGGAGGCGCCGAACACGATGACCAGCTCGGCGCCGGCGTCGAGCACCTCCCCGATCGCCTTGGCGAGCGCGCGCTGCTCGTGCGGCACGCGCCGCTCCGCCACGATCTTGGCGCCGGCGGGCTCGATCCGCTCGGCGGTCACCTTCAGGGTCTTGTCGACGACCTTGCCGGCCAGCCCCGGCAGCAAGGTCGACACGATGCCGATCTTGCGGATGCGATAGGGCGCGACCCGGATGAGCGGCGCTGCCGCGCGCACCACCTCGAGCGCCATGTCATGGGCTTTCCTCGCCACCGCAAACGGGATGATCTTGACGGTCGCGATCATCTCGCCGGCGACCACCGGCTTGTAGGCCGGCAAGGTCGCGAAGGTGATCGAACTCGTCGACCTGGTTGAGGCGATCGATCGCGTCCTTCTCGACGACCAGCACGCCGGCCGCCTCGGCGAACAGGTTGGCGCGGCCGGTGAAGGCGCGGTCGACGCGCACCCCCTCGCCCGCCGCGCCGCGCGCGCCGGCGATCTCGCGCGCGCGGCCGCCGCGTCCTCCGACACGTCGCCCGGCTCGAGCCGCGCCACCACGATCTCGGGGATGCCGGCGGCCTCGAGGGCGGCAATCTCGGACTTGCCGATCAGGGTGCCCTTCTTGAGCACGAGGCCGCTCTGGCGGATCGAATGCACCGCGATGGCGCCTTCGGCCGCGGCGACCGGCACCGCGCCGAATTTCATGACGCCTGCTCCAGCACCCTTGCCGGCGGCGCCTTCTCGGCCGACTGTCGCAGCCGCGCGGTGATCTCGCCCATGATCGCGACCGCGATCTCCGGCGGCGACACCGCGCCGATGTCGAGCCCGATCGGCGCATGGATGCGCGCCAGCGCGGCGTCGGTGATGCCCTGCGCCTTCAGGCGCTCGATCCGGCGCCCATGCGTCTTCCGCGAGCCGAGCGCGCCGATATAGAAGCAGTCGCGCGCGAGCGCGTGGGTGAGCGCCGGGTCGTCGATCTTGGGGTCGTGGGTGAGCGCCACGAAGGCCGTGTAGCGGTCGATGCCGAGCGGCGGCAGCGCCACGTCCGGCCATTCGGCGATCACCTTGACGTCGGGAAAGCGCTCGATCGACGCGAAGGCGGTGCGCGGATCGACGATGGTCACGTCATAGCCGAGCAGCTTGCCGATCGGCGCCAGCGCCTGGCTGATATGGACCGCGCCGGTGATCACGAGCTGCGGCGGCGGCACGTGCACGGTGAGGAAGACTTTGCCCTGCGGCGTCTCCTCCATGCCGCTCTTGCCGCTGCGGATGTGCTTCTCGAGCAGGTCCTTGAGCGGATCGCGCGCGACCTCCGCGGCCTTCACCAGCCGCTGCTCGCCGCTCGTCACGTCGGTGACCACGACCGCCGCGCGGCGCGCCGCGCGCTCGGTGTTGAGGGTCCTGAGGATGTCGAGTTTCATGACTGGTGATCCTTCGAAGAGGCGAATAGCGAGTAGCGAATAGTAAGCAAGCTGTCGCCATTCGTCTCTTTCTACTCGCTACTCGCTATTCGCCTCTTTCTACCCTACTCCACCTTCTCGACGAACACCCGGATGGTGCCGCCGCAGGAGAGCCCGACCTCCCAGGCGGTCTCGTCGGCGACGCCGAATTCGAGCGTCTTCGGCTTGCCGCTCTCGATCACGTCGAGCGCCTCGGTGACCACCGCGCCCTCGACGCAGCCGCCCGAGACCGAGCCGAGGAAGTTGCCCTGATCGTCGATCACCAGGTTCGAGCCGATCGGCCGCGGCGCCGAGCCCCAGGTCTCGACCACGGTCGCGAGCGCGACCCCGCGCCCGGCTTTGCGCCAGTCTTCGGCCGCTTTGAGGATGTCTTCGTCGCGTGCGCAGCATCGTGCGCCTCCAATCTCGAATCGCCGATCGTCATGCATGACGATCGGATGCTCACGCCACCTGCTTCAGCCATGCCTTCGGATCGCCGGCACCCTTGCCGCGGTCCGACAGCGCACGGACCAGACCCGCCATGGACTCCAGATTGTGGATCGGGCGCAATTCGTCGACATGCGGCACGATGGTGCGGATGCCCTTGGCCTTGGCCTCGAAGCCCGAGAACCGCAGCAGCGGGTTGAGCCAGATCAGCCGCCGGCAGGAGCGGTGCAGCCGGTCGATCTCGAAGGCGAGCCGGTCGTCGGGATCGCGCTCGAGCCCGTCGGTGATCAGCAGCACGACCGCGCCCTGGGTGAGCACGCGGCGCGCCCACAGCTTGTTGAAGGCGTGCAGCGAGGTGGCGATGCGGGTGCCGCCCGACCAGTCGGCGACATTGGCCGAGCAGGCCGCCAGCGCCTCGTCCGGGTCCTTGGCCTTGAGCGCGCGCGTCACGTTGGTGAGCCGGGTACCGAACAGGAAGGTGTGCACGCGTTTCCTGGCGTCGGTGACGGCGTGCAGGAAATGCAGGAACAGCCGGGTGTACTGGCTCATCGAGCCGGAAATATCGAGCAGCGCGACGATCGGCGGCGCCTTGCTGCGGGGACCGAGATATTTGAGATCGATCACCGCGCCGCCGGCCTTGAGGCTCGCGCGCAAGCGTGCGGCGCAGATCGATCAGGTGGCCATGACGATGAGGCGCAAGGCGCCGCGTCTTCACCTCGTCGAGCGAGAGCACCAGCCGCTTGATCGCGTCCTTGGCGGCGGCGATCTCGGCCGCGCTCATCTGCGCGAAGTCCTTGCGCTGCAGGAGCTCGCGGTCGGAGACGGTGAGGCGGGCGTCGACCTCGACGTCGGGCTTGGGCCGCTCGGTCTCGCCGAGGTTCGAAAGCAGCGCCTCCTGCACGCGCTGGGCGCCGGGCTTCGGCTTCTCCTCCTCGCTCTCCGGCATCGGCGCCTGCGGCAGCATCGCGGCCAAGCAGCTTGTCGAGATAGGCGCGCCTGCCGAAAGAAGATGCGGAACGCCTGGTCGAACAGCAGCGAGTGCTCGTGGCGCTTCACGAACACCGCGTGCAGGGTCCAGTAGAAATCGTCGCGGGTGCCGACGCCGGCCGCTTCGACCGCCGCCAGCGCATCGAGCACCGCCCCCGGCCCGACCGGGATGCCGGCCGCGCGCAAGGCGCGGGCGAAATAGACGATGTTCTCGGCGAGGCGGCCGCGTCTGCTTCATGCCATCGGCTCGCAGCTCACTCCGCCGCCCGCAGCTGCGCGCGCACCTCGTCGATCAGCTCCTTCGCCTTGGTGCCTTCGATACGGGCGATGTCGTCCTGATATTTGAGCAGCACGCCGAGCGTGTCGGAGACGGTGGCGGGATCGAGCGCGACCACGTCGAGCTCGGCGAGCGCTGCGCCCCAGTCGAGCGTCTCGGCGACGCCGGGCGACTTGAACAGATCCTCCTTGCGCAGCGCCTGCACGAAATGCACGACCTGCTCCGACAGCGCCTTGCCGATGCCCGGCACCTTGGCGCGCACGATCTGGAGCTCACGCTCCGCGTTGGGGTAGCCGACCCAGTGATAGAGACAGCGCCGCTTGAGCGCGTCGTGGATTTCGCGGGTGCGGTTCGAGGTGATGACCACGATCGGCGGATGCGCGGCTTTGATGGTGCCGAGCTCGGGCACGGTGACCTGGAAGTCGGCGAGCACCTCCAGGAGGAACGCTTCGAACGCCTCGTCGGCGCGGTCGAGCTCGTCGATCAGCAGCACCGGCGCGCCCGCCGGATCGGGCTCGAGCGCCTGCAGCAGCGGCCGCTTGATCAGGAAACGCTCGGAGAAGACATCGCTTTCGAGCCGCCCGCGGTCGTGCGCGCCTTCGGCCTCCGCCACCCGGATGGCGATCATCTGCGCCGCGTAGTTCCACTCGTAGACCGCCGCCGCCACGTCGAGCCCCTCGTAGCATTGCAGGCGAATGAGCCGGCGGCCGAGCGTCGCGGACAGCACCTTGGCGATCTCGGTCTTGCCGACGCCGGCCTCGCCTTCGAGGAACAGCGGACGGCCCATCTTGAGCGCGAGAAAGAGCACGGTCGCCAGCGACCGGTCGGCGAGATAGTCGGCCGCCGGCCGAGCAGGTCGAGGGTGGCGTCGATCGAGGGCTGGGAGCGGACGCGGGGTCGGCGTCTTGTTCATGGGACCGAGCTTATAGCCCGGTCCCAGCCGGGCTTGTCCCGCCAAGAACGCAGGCGCGGCGCTCGTTGCCCGCATGGGGCCTCGCCGGCGCCGCCTATGCCCGCCCACGACCTCGAAGGCGCGCAAGCGCACATGAAAGGGCGTTGGCGTGGTCTCCGTCGCTGGCGGCAGGAATGGCTACCCGGCCGCCAGCGCGGGGGGTCAGCGCAAGGACCGTCATCGGCCGCAGGTGCCGTACTGCTTGTCGCAAGTACGATTGATGCACGCCATCCAATCGCCGCCTCGACCGGCGCAGCGACGTTCGCACGCAGCTGCTTTCTGCTCGCACGTCATCTTCTTGGCAACAGCCGGGCCGGTTGGGGACAGAAGCATCGCCGACGCCAGACTCGCCAGCGCCACGGTCGAGATGATGGATTTCCGCATATGAGTTCTCCTTTCCGTGAAGTCGTTTGCGATGTGCGCTCAATGGCAGGGCGGCGTCGCCACGGCGTCCATCGATCGGTTGACGAGGGCAGCGGTCGACAGACCGTAATCGGACCGCGAGTGGATCGCAGACACCTGGCGGCGCCAAGTCGGAGCAAGTCGCGTGCAACAGAACGGCGCCGGCGACGCATCGCCGACGCCGCCAATTATCGTCCCTGGCCGAGGATCAGGACGCTTTGCGCCGGAACGGGATCAGCATCCCCACCTGCGCGCGGTAGCGCTTGTACTCCTCCCCGAACAGCCCGACGAGGTCGCGCTCCTCCAGGAAGATGCCGACGAAGATATAGGCGGTGGTGACAGCGGCGAACAAGAGATGGCCGACCGTCATGACCGGCGAGGCCCAGAACGCCACGATGAAGCCGAGATAGATCGGGTGGCGCACGATCTTGTAGAGCACCGGCGTCTTGAAACGCGGCTCGGGCAGCGTTCGTCCCGCCAGGTTGGCGGCGACCTGATGCAGCCCGAACAGCTCGAAATGGTTGATCAGGAACGTGCTGGTCAGGACGAGCAGCCAGCCCACGAACGACAGCGCCATCAACGCCGTGGCAGCGGCTGGATCGGCGACGTCCCAGACCGATCGCCGGCATCGGCCGCCATTGCCAGAACAGCAGGATCAGCGCGAGGCTCGCGAGCAGAACATAGACGCTCCGCTCGACCGAATGCGGCACGAACTGCGTCCACCACTGCTTGAAGGCCTTGCGTGCCATGACGCTGTGCTGAACGGCGAACAGCGACATGAGCAGCAGGTTGACGATCAGCGCCTCGATGGCAGGCACGATCGTTCCGTCGTCGATTGCCTTGGGGACCACGATGCCCTCGACGAAGCCGATGGCATAGAGGAACGCGCCGAGGAACACGAGATATGCCACGGCTCCGAACAGAAATCCGACGGTCCGTCCGGGCAAGGATGCTCTGCCGTCGCTCATGGCCACTGCCTGCGACCGTGCCGTGACGGGACAGCCCAGCGCGACGCTCGAGGTGATGGGTTTCTGCATAGGAGTTCTCCTTCTGCGAGATCGATTGCAGCGCGCTAAATGGCAAGGCGGCACCGTCGCCGCGTCCATCGATCGGTTGATGCCGGGCCGCGGAGTGGAAGAAGCTGCAAGCACGAAAAGCAGGGGACCTGCGTGCGCGCAATCCAGCAGGTGCTGGATCGGACGGTCACCACCGCATCATGGGCGTGCGCCAGGGGGGGCTGGTTGGAGCATGGCGGCCTCGGGAGCTCGGTGAAGAAATTTGCGTCCGAGAGATGGGCTTGCAGGCGTCGTTCCCTGGGCGACGATTGTGCGACCATAACGCGGCAACGGGCGCGCCGCGTCCGCCGTTCGGTTGACCGCGATCAGCAGGCGAAAAATCAGCTTCCCTTCTTGAGAAACGTGTAGTCCGCCGAGTACGGCACGCTCAGGAAGTGCGCCGGCCGTCTCACACGGCCCCTCGCCGACGCCGCCCTTGGTGTTGAGCCTTTGGATCGTCGTGACAACCGTGAGCCGGCCGGTCCCGCGCTGCGACGCCACTTCGAGCTTCAGCAGGGGAATGTCCTTCGCAGTTGCGCCGGGGGCGCGCCCGGCAACCTTGCCGGACACCACGCTGCCGTCCACCAACTCCCAATTCGGACCGGCATAATGCCGACCGAGGGTCTTGCCGTCGACAAGCAGCGTCGCAATCGGCTCGCGGAACTGCCAGACGAGCTTGCCGGACGCATCGGCCTTGCACTCGTACACCTGTGCCCCTTCCGCATGCATGGTTGCGACCAAGGTTCCGCCCGCGACCGCGATCGCGTCGGGGACCTGGGCTCTCGCGGCCGGGAGCGGCAAGATCAACAGCGAAAGCACAAGAGCGGGCAGCGGCAATGCGTTCATCAGATTGCTTCCTTCATGCGGCGGGCCAATTTCGGCGGCGCCAGGGCGACACTGACCTTCGGCGCCGCGTCCATCGATCGATTGACGCCGGCAGCAGACGGAAACGCCTTCGATCAGTGGATGAGGGATCGTCGCCGCGCGCTTGAATGATGCGATCGGCGGCGATGCTTTGCCGACGCCGCGCGCAGGGCGACATCGGCAGGATTGCTTCCTATCGCGTGCGTATCGGCGGGCGAAAAAATCTCCGCCGCCCGACCTGAGGATTGGCGGCCTTCGAGCGGGCATGCAATCCCTGCCCCATTCAGCATCGCGCGGGGCATTCGCCGTCCTTGATCTCCTCGAGCGGCAGCTTCTTGACGTCGCTCTCGAGCATGATGTCGAAAGGAGAAATGCTGGCACCGGATTTCTCGACCTTGGCGGCATTTGCCGCGAACATCGTCGCTTTCGCCCATCCACCGGCGGCAACCGCTGCAATCACCGCCACGAACGCAACTGCGAAAATCCTCTTGGACTGGATGTGCATTTTTCTCTCCTGCGCGGATTTTGCGGACGACGATCGCCCTGCGATGGCACCAAGATGACACCGGCCCGTCGGCGCCGCGTCCACCGATTGGTTGATGGCGGTCCTCGGGGCAAGAGCTCGATCGCACGACCCTCACGCGGCGTCCCTGTCGATCCATTGCTTCGGGGCGCGCGCGGCGGCGGCTGGCCGTTCGGCCGTCCGGTCATGCGGTTGGTCAGGCCGCGGCGCCGCCCTCCGTCGCTCGGGCGCACGATCGCGATGAAGGCCGTAGACCACCAATTCGATCTCGGATCGGTCGATGCCCAAATCCTTGAGCAGGCGGCCGTCGAGCCTGCCGAGCTCCCGGATGGCGTGCCTGCGCGCGCACCAGGTGGCGCAGGCGCGGATCCGACGGCGCACGGTCGCGACGCAGGCGACGGTCAGCGCCCACGCGAAACCGGCCGCCCTTCGAACGACAAGTCCGATCCGGCCGGACAGGCCGCGCAGCGCCTGCACCCGGGCCGCGTGGGCGCGGCGCCTTACGTCTTGCTTGAGCTTCTGCCATCGCCGGGGCGAGAGCTGCCGGTGATCGATAGCCTCGGGGGCCGGGCACGGTTGCAACATGGTTGTCTCCATCGAATGTGTGCAGGCGTGCGCCCTCGGCAACGCCGAGAGCGCCGCGTCATGGGGCTGCAAATGCCCTCGCGCCGGCGGCACCGCGTCCACCGATCGGCTGACGATGACGGCGATCAAGAAATTGTGTGCAGCCGAGAGCTCAGGCGGCCAACGGATTGGCAAAGCCCGCTACCAGCTTGACGAGATCGGCCTGTCGCCGGGTCTCAGTCTTGGCGAACAGCCGGTGCAGGTGGGTCTTGACCGTGGCCTCGCCGACGCCGAGCGCCTCGGCGACCTCCGGCACGCCGCCGACCTCGACGATGGCGAGCAGCACGCGCAGCTCGGTCGGTGTCAGCTTGTAGAGCCTGGCGATGGCCTCCGGTCGGGAACGGCTTGCCAGCCCCGCTTTGTGCACGAACAGCGCAGCGACGGCCGCGTACCCTGCCCCGGCCCGTCGTCGCTCGCCTGCGGTCAGCGGCAGCACGTGGGCGATGTGATGCCCGCCGTCGCGCGCCGTCAGCGGCACGGCGACCCCTCTGGCGCCGACCGTCGCATCGCCGTCGCCGGCCATCGCGAGGGTCCGGCTCAGCTCCCGATCCGCACCAGCCTCGACGGCGACGACCTTGTCGCCACCCCCGCGCAGCACGCAACGCTCGTCCAGCATCTTCCGGCCACTGGCATTGGCGTGGACCATCCGCCCCGAGGCGTCGACGAGAAACACGCCGGCACTGATCTGATCGAGGGTATCGGCGAATGCTGCCGCGTCCGCGCTCTTGCGATCCAGGACCGCGCCGATCAGCACCGCGCGGCGGACATGGGGAGCGATGCGACGCATGCGCCCGCACATTTCGCCGTCGACCCGTCCCTGCCGCCGATCGCGGAAGACACCGAAGAGGGCGATGCCCGTCGCCGTTTTTTGGAGCGCGACCCTCAGATGATCCACCAAGCCCTGCGGACGCGCCCATTCCCGGTAATGACGCGTTTCAATGAACTCGTCGTACGGCATGAGATCGCCGGTCGCGGCCGGCTGCTCGATGTCGACGAAAAACTCCGCGGTCGAGGTCGGATCGAGTCTCACATATTGGTCGAGGTACAGTCGCTTGTAGTGCGGGTCGATCCCACCGTCGTCGTGATAGATGTTGGCGCTGGTCCTGGTCGTGTCCTTGGCATAGAGCACGGCCGCCGAGCCGCCGACGAAGTCGCGTGCCTGGCAGAGCACATCGCCCCATAACGACGGCTTCAACGCCGCGTCGTAGATGTCGCCGATCAGCGACAGGACCTGCTCTGGCTCTCGCATGAAACCTCCAACCGGACTACGGTCGCCTGCCTTTCCTATCGTCTGTGTCGCCTAATCCCGCTCCCTGCAGCGCGAATGTGACGCCCGTCCCACGCGGCCTCCTCCTGCGCTCAACAGCCCGTGATGGCCTCTCCACCTGCTCATGGGCGCGCTGCCGCTTGCTCGCCGACCGCGCGCTGCCGAATGCGGCGAGCTCGACACGTCACATCAGGGTGTAGCCCGCTCGCGACATCGCCGAGGCAGACGCCTTCGAGCCGCGGGCGCCCCAACACGAGCGAACGGTCGTCTGCATACACTGGACGCCGGATGGGGCGGCTTCGTTGCGCCGTATGCAGCCGCGGCTGCGCCCGAGCGCGAGCCCGCCTCAGTCCTTATTGCTTGCGCGGGTCATCGGCCGGGTCGACGTACGTGATGCCTTGCGGTCCCATGCCGTGCAGCTGAATCACGGTGTCTTCCGTGAACCACGCATAGTGCCGCATGCCCTTGTGGACGAATGAATAGCCTCCGGCTGTGACCAGCACGCCTTTCTTCTCGTCGAGCTTGTCTCCGGTGCCGATATTGAAGCTTCCCGACAGGACGGTCACATTCTCATCGTTGGGATGGGTGTGGGCGGGAATCTTGAAGCCCGCCGGGACCTTCAGGCGAACGACGTACATGCCCTCCTTGGTCGGATCGCCCCTGACCACCGCCAACAGAGCGCCCTTCCCATAGGCGGCCGGAGCCGACCACTTCAGCGCCTCCGGTTGCACGGCCGCGTGATGATCGTCGGCAGCCATAGCGCAAGGGGGTATCGCGACCGCGGCCGCCAGGGCCGCGACAGCCAGTGTCGTTCTCATGGGTCATCCTCCAGAACGGCGGATTGTCGGGTTCTCCACGCGCGAGCTCTCACGGGAGCCCGCGGCCGCGCTTCGATTTGCATCGGCTCGAAGGATAAGGCAAATTGTTTGTCCTAATCATTTCGATAAGCTGGTGTTTGAGATGCGCAGCCTCAATCTCGACCAGTTGCGGACCCTGATCGAGGTCATCGAGCTCGGCAGCTTCTCGGCCGCGGCGCGCCGGCTCAACCTCACCCAGCCGGCGGTGAGCCAGCAAATCCGCGAGCTCGAGCGGCGTTTCGACGTGCGGCTGATCGAGCGCATGGGCAAGCAGGCGCACGCCACGGCGCCCGGCCGCGACCTGGTCGAGGCGGCGCAGCGCATCTTCCGCGATTGCGATCTCGCCGAAACGGCTATGAGGCGTTTTCGCGAGGGCTGGATCGGTCGGGTGCATATCGGCACCACGAACACCGCGATGACGTACGATTTGCCGCCGATCCTGCGCAAGCTCCGCATGGATCATCCCGGCATCGACCTTCTCCTCACCAGCATGCCGACGCGCGAGAGTGTCGAGCACATCATCGAGAACAAGATCGACCTCGCGCTGGTGACCCTGCCGGTCGAGAAAAAGAAACTGCGGATCACGCCACTGCGTCCGCACATGCTGGTGGCCATATTGCCCGCCGGCACGCGCGATGTTCCCGACGAGATCACACCCGACTATGTCGCGCGCCAGCCGTTGCTGCTCGAGCATGCGCGTGGCGCCGTTCACGCGCTGGCGATGCGTTGGTTGTCCGAGAAAATGCCGTTGCCGCGCGCCGGCACGCACCTCCCTTCGATCGAAGCGCTCAAGACGGGCGTCGAGTTCGAACCTCGGCATGTCGATCGTGCCGGACGTGGCAGTCGCCCGGCCCTCGCCCGACATCATCGTGCGTCCGCTGCGGCCGCCGGTCCCGTGCACGCTCGCGCTCATCGAGCACCGCAACAAACCGAACGAGCCCGCCCTCGAGATCGTGCGCAACGCGCTGCTCGGGCTGCGGACCGAGGCAGAAGCCGGACCCGCACCGATGCGGGCCAAGCGGCCGCGACCCGCCCCGCAAACGCGGCGGGTATCAGGCCGGTCACGATGAACTGAATGTGTCTCGCCCTGCCCTACGCCACCGCGTGTCCCGGGCGCAGCGCAGCACGAGAGCATAGTAGCCGGCAGGACCGATGGCGCTACGCCACCGCTGCGGCGACCGCGCGGCGCGCGAGCACGCCGATCAGATGGGCGCGATATTCGGCGCTGCCGTGGATGTCGCTCGCCATGCCGTCGGCCGGCACCGTGAGCCCTTCGAGCGACTTCGCGCCGAAGCGCTTCTTGAGCGCCTCCTCGAACGACGTCACGCGGAACACGCCGCCTGAGCCGGCGCCGGTCACCGCCACCCGGATGTCCGAGCCGCGCTTCGACACGAACACGCCGACCAGCGCAAAGCGCGAGGCCGGATTGGGAAATTTCTGATAGGCCGCCTTGTTGGGCTTGGGAAACTGAATTTTGGTGATGATCTCGTCGGGCTCGAGCGCGGTGTCGAACAGGCCCTTGAAGAATTCGTCCGCCGCGATGCGCCGCTTGTTGGTGATGATGGTGGCGCCGAGGCCGAGGACGCCGGCCGGGTAGTCGGCGTTGGGATCATTGTTGGCGACCGAGCCGCCGATGGTGCCGCGATGGCGGACGGCGGGATCGCCGATCCGGCCGGCGAGGTCGGCCAAGGCCGGGATGTTCTCCTTGACCACCGCCGAGGTCGCGACCTCGACGTGCGGCGTCATCGCGCCGATGACGAGCGAGCGGCCCTTGAGCTCGATGCCGGTCAGGCCCTCGACCTTCCCCAGATCGACCAGATGCTTCGGGCCGGCCAGGCGCAGCTTCATGGTCGGGACCAGCGTGTGGCCGCCGGCGAGCAGCTTCGCCTCTTCCTGCTTGCCCAACAGGTTCGCCGCCTGCCGCACGGTCCCCGGACGATGGTAGGTGAATGCATACATGGGTGTTGCTCCTACGCCGCCTTGCGGCTGCTGTTGACCTTCTGCAATGCCTGCCACACCGCTTGCGCGGTCGCAGGCATTGCCAATTCCTCGCTGCCGATCGCATCCGTGATGGCGTTGATCACCGCCGCCGGCGCGGCGATGGCGCCCGCCTCGCCGCAGCCCTTGATGCCGAGCGGGTTCGACGGAGACCTGGTGACCGTCATATCGACCTTGAGCTTCGGCAGGTTATCGGCGCGCGGCATGCAGTAGTCCATGAGCGAGCCGGTGACGAGCTGACCTTCCTTGTCGTAGACGACGCCTTCGAGCAGCGCCTGGCCGACGCCCTGCGCGATGCCGCCGTGCACCTGGCCCTCGACGATCATCGGATTGATCACCGTGCCGAAGTCGTCGACCGCGGTCCACGCCACGATCTCGCTTTCGCCGGTGTGCGGGTCGACCTCGACCTCGCAGATATGACAGCCGGCCGGGAAGGTGAAGTTGGTCGGATCGTAGAACGCGCCCTCCTTCAGCCCGGGCTCGAGCTCCTGGCCGGCGAATTTGTGGGCGATATAGGCGTTGAGCGTCACGTCGCCCCAGGCCGCCGACTTGTCGGTGCCGGCGACCGTGAACTTGCCGTCCTTGAACACGATGTCGCCTTCGGCCGCTTCCAGCAGATGCGCCGCGACCTTCTTGGCCTTGACCTCGACCTTGTCGAGCGCCTTCACGATCGCCGAGATGCCGACCGCGCCCGAGCGCGAGCCGTAGGTGCCCATGCCGAACTGCACCTTGTCGGTGTCGCCGTGCACGACGCTGACGTTCTCGATCGGGATGCCGAGCCGCTCGGAGACGACCTGCGCGAACGTGGTCTCGTGGCCCTGGCCGTGCTGGTGACAGCCGGTGAGGACCTCGACGCTGCCGGTCGGGTTGACGCGCACTTCCGCCGACTCCCACAAGCCCACGCCGCAGCCGAGCGAGCCGACCGCCTGGCTCGGCGCGATCCCGCAGGCTTCGATATAGGTCGAGAAGCCGACGCCGCGCAGCTTGCCGTGGCGGGCCGATTCCCGCTTGCGCTTGCCGTAAGCCCGCATGGTCGGCGATCTCCAGCGCCTTCTTGAGCGACGCGTGATAGTCGCCGGCGTCGTAGCTCATGATCACCGGCGTCTGGTGCGGGAATGTCTTGATGAAGTTCTTCTTGCGCAGATCGATCGGATCGACGCCCAGCTCGCGCGCGCCGACCTCGACCAGCCGCTCGACCACGAAGGTCGCCTCGGGGCGGCCGGCGCCGCGATAGGCGTCGACCGGAACGGTGTTGGTATAGACCGCATCGACCTCGCAATAGATCGCCGGAATTTCATATTGGCCCGAGAGCAGCGTGCCGTAGAGATAGGTCGGCACCGACGAGGAGAACGTCGACATGTAGGCGCCGAGATTGGCGATGGTCTTGACCCGCAGGGCGGTGATCTTGCCGTCGGCGTCGAACGCCATTTCGGCGTGGGTGACGTGATCGCGGCCATGCGCGTCGGTGAGAAAGGCTTCGCTGCGGTCGGAGACCCATTTCACCGGCCGGCCGACCCGCTTGGACGCCCATAGCGCGACGACTTCCTCGGGATAGATGAAGATCTTCGAGCCGAAACCGCCGCCGACGTCGGGCGCGATCACCCGCAGCTTGTGCTCGGGCGCCACGCCCACGAAGGCGGAGATGACCAGCCGCGCGACGTGCGGGTTCTGCGTCGTGTTCCAGAGCGTGAAGCCGTCGGTGCCGGAATCGTATTCGCCGATCGCCGCGCGCGGCTCGATCGCATTCGGCACCAGGCGATTGTTGACGATGTCGAGCTTGGTCACGTGGCTTCGCCGACTTGAAAGCGGCGTCGGCCGCCTTCGCGTCGCCCAGGTGCCACTGATAGATGGTGTTGCTCGGCGCGACCTCGTGGATCTGCGGCGCGCCTGCGGCTTGCGCCTTGGCCGGGTCGACCACCGCCGGCAGCACCTCGTAGTCGACCTTGATTTTCTCGGCGGCATCCTTGGCTTGCGCCAGTGTCTCGGCCACCACGACCGCGACCGCGTCGCCGACATGGTTCGCCTTGCCATGCGCGAGCGCGGGGTGCGGCGCCATCTTCATCTGCGAGCCGTCCTTCGACGTGATCATCCAGCCGCAGATGAGATTGCCGATCTTGTCGGCGGCAAGCTCGGCGCCGGTGAGCACCGCGAGCACGCCCGGCAGCGCCGCCGCCGCCTTGCCGTCGATGCTCCTGATCCTGGCGTGGGCATGCGGCGAGCGCAGGAAATAGGCGTGGCCTTGGCCGAAACGGTTGACGTCGGCCGTGTAGTTGCCCTTGCCGGTGATGAAGCGCTGGTCCTCTTTGCGGCGCACCGCCGCGCCGATGCCGGTCGCGCTCATGGCGGTCTCCTCCTCGCCCATGCCTGGCCTATACGGCAGGCGTCATGCGCTGGCCGGGCGCCCGCCTCCCTTGGCCATGGCCTTGGCACCGGCCGCGATTGCCTTGACGATGTTGTGATAGCCGGTGCAGCGGCAAAGATTGCCTTCGAGCTCGTGACGGATGGTCGGGTCGTCGAGGTCGTTGCCCTTGCGGTAGACCATATCGACCGCGGTCATGATCATGCCGGGCGTGCAATAGCCGCATTGCAGCCCGTGATGCTCGCGGAAGGCCTCCTGCATCGGATGCAGCGGGCCGTTCGGATCGGCGAGCCCCTCGATGGTGAGGACGTTGGCGCCTTCGAGCTGCCAAGCGAACAAGGTGCAGGCTTTCACCGCCTTGCCGTCCACGTGCACGACGCAGGCGCCGCACTGCGAGGTGTCGCACCCCACATGCGTACCGGTGAGCCGCAGGTGCTCGCGCAGGAACTGCACCAATAAGGTGCGCGGGTCGACGTCACCGGTGACGGCTTTGCCGTTCACCGTCATTGCGACGGCGGACATGGGCGTTACCTCCTTAAAGTCAGGGCCAAATGCCCCTTTTTTCGCACCGACGGGCAGAGCCGGCGGCGGAACGGGTCAAAATCGCGTCGATTTTGCCCCATGGCGTGATTTGGAACAAGTCAACTCTGAACCCCCGGCGCGGGGCTGGTCAAGGGCGTCGGGCGCGGTCCGACATCCCGGAGGTCACAATTTCCTCATCCCCCTCCAGTCCCCGGCCCCACGGCGGCTGCGAACTTGATGAAGAAATCGTCGGCGGTCTTCTTCGCCGCGCTGTTGATCAGCCGCTGTCCGAGCTGGGCGAGCTTGCCGCCGATCTGCGCCTCCACGTCGTAGGACAAGAGCGTGCCGCCGTCCTTGTCGGCGAGCGAGACCTTGGCGCCGCCCTTGGCGAAGCCGGCAACGCCGCCCTCGCCTTCGCCGGAGATGCGATAGCTGTTCGGCGGATCGAGGTCGGAGAGCTTGACCTTGCCCTTCCAGCGCGCCTTCACGGGCCCGACCTTGACGGTGGCGATGGCCTGGAACTCGCTGTCGGAAATCATGTCGAGCTGCTCGCAGCCGGGGATGCAGCTTTTCAGCACCTCGGGATTATTGAGCTTCTCCCAGACCACCTCCCGCTTCGCGGGCAGCTGGACCGTTCCGTTCATGGTCATCGCCATCGGCATTCTCCTGGAGCCAGGCGAAAGTCACGCCCTCTCGGCCCAGCGCTCGGCTTAAAGCCTGAGAGGCGCCGAGGAAAGAGCTTTCACGCGCATGGCCGACGGCTTGCGGCGGCCGATTGGGGTGTCGCCTGGGGGTTGGCGTGCAGCCCCCGGACCGGTAATGCTGTGCGCGCCTCGCCATGACCATCGCTAGATGACCAACCCGCTGGCCCCCTCCTCGCTGCTCACCCCGCTGATGTCGAGCGCGGCGATGCGCGCCATCGTCGACGACCGGGCACGGCTGCAACGCATGCTCGATTTCGAGGTCGCGCTCGCCCGCGCGCAGGCGGCTGTCGGCGTCATTCCGGCGCTCGCCACCGACGCGATCTCCGCCGCTGCCAGCGCCGAGCGCTACGACATCAAGGCGCTCGGCGAAGAGGCGGTCACGTTCGGCAATGTCGCCATCCCGCTGATCCGCGCGCTGACCGCCGAGGTGGCCAAGACCGACGCGGCCGCCGCCGGATACGTGCATTGGGGCGCCACCAGCCAGGACGTCATCGACACCGCGCTGGTGCTGGAGCTGCGGGCCGCGATCGACGCCCTCGTTTCGGATCTCAACCGCGCGGTCGAGGCCTTCGCCACGCTCGCCGGCCGCCATCGCCGCACCGCGGCGGTCGCGCGCACCTGGATGCAGCACGCCATTCCGGTCCCGTTCGGGCTCAAGCTCGCGGGCTATGCGGCGGCGCTGGCGCGCTCGCGCGAGCGGCTGCGCCGCTTGCGCAAGGAAGCGCTGCTGCTGCAGTTCGGCGGGGCCGCCGGCACGCTGGCCGCCCTCAACGAGCGCGGCCTGGAGGTGGCGGAGCGGCTCGCGGCCCTGCTCGACCTGCCGCTGCCCGACGCGCCCTGGCACAGCCACCGCGACCGGCTGGCGGAGGTTGCGTCAGCCTTTGCGATCCTCACCGGCACCTGCGGCAAGATCGCGCGCGACGTCTCGCTGCTGATGCAGACCGACGTGGCGGAAGCCTTCGAGCCGGCGGCGCCCGGCCGCGGCACCTCCTCCACCATGCCGCACAAGCGCAATCCGACGGCCGCGGCAGTCGCGCTCGCCGCCGCGACCATCGCGCCCAATCTGGCGGCCACCATATTTGCCGCCGAGGTGCAGGAGCACGAGCGCGCGCTCGGCGGCTGGCAGGCCGAATGGCCGACCTTTCCGGCGCTCGCGTTGGTGACCTCGGGCGCGGTCGCCGCCATCGTCGACATCGCCCAGGGGCTCGAGATCGACAGCGAGCGCATGCGCGTCAATCTCGGCGCCACGCGCGGTCAGATCATGACCGAAGCGGTGACGTTTGCGCTCGCCGGCAAGCTCGGCAAGCAGCAGGCCCGCACCATCGTCGAGGAGGTCAGCCGCCGGGCGGCCGCCACCAAGACCGAGCTGCAGGAGGTGCTGGCGGCGGACGAGCGGGTGAAGCCGCATCTCAACGTCGGCGAGCTGGCGAAGCTGTTCGAGCCCATGGGCTACCAGGGCTCCGCCCAGACCTTCATCGACCGGATGGTCGGCTCGTTGCAGCTGCGTACCGGCAAGCGTCCATAAACACCTGAACCCACAGGGGGAAACATGCCCGTCATCGACGCCGATGGCTGCCCGATCAACGTCCAGGTCGACGGGCCCGAGGGCGCGCCCGTGCTCATGCTGTCGAATTCGCTCGGCACCACGCTCGCCATGTGGGAGGGGCAGGTCGAGCCGTTCACCCAGGCACTTCCGGCTGGTGCGCTACGACCGGCGCGGCCACGGCAAGTCCGGCTGCCCCAAGGGGCCGTACACGATGGAGCGGCTCGGCCGCGACGTGCTGGCGGTCCTGGACGGGCTCGGGATCAAGAAGATCAACTGGTGCGGCCTCTCCATGGGCGGCATGGTCGGGCAATGGCTCGGCGCCAATGCGCCCGAGCGCGTCGATCGCCTGGTGCTGACCAACACGTCGAGCTACTTCCCGGACAAGGCCGCCTGGAACGACCGCCTCAAGCTGGTGCGTGAGAAGGGCGTCGCGTCCTTCGCCGCCGCCAACATGGAGCGCTGGTTCACCAAGGGCTTTCTCGAGCGTTCGCCGGAGGCGGTCGCGCCCATTCGCGAGATGTTCGCCGCCACCCAACTCGAAGGCTACATCGCCTGCGGCGAGGCGGTGCGCGACATGGACCATCGCGCGCTCCTGCCGAAGATCACGGCGCCGACCCTCGTCATCGCCGGCCGGCACGATCCGGCGACGCCGCTCGAGGCGAACGAATACATCAAGAACCAGATCCCCGGCGCCAAGCTCGCGGTGCTCGACGCCGCGCACATGTCCAACATCGAGCAGCGCGACGCCTACACGAGCGCGGTGCTCGGATTCCTGCGCGGTTAGGATTCAGCGCTCACCGTAGGAGTGGAGCGAAGCGATGGACGACAAGGAGCGTTACCAGCGCGGCGCCGCCGCCCGCCGCAAGGTTCTGGGCGATGCCTGGGTCGACCGCGCCGATGCCGGCCGCACCGCCTTCAACGCCGACTGGCAGGATTTCATCACCCGTTGCGCCTGGGGCGAGGTCTGGACCCGCCCGCATCTCGACGAGCGCACGCGGCGCGTGCTCGTCATCGGCACCATGATGGCGATCGGCCGGTGGGAGGAATTCCGCCTGCACGTGCGCGCCGCGCTGGTCGAGGGCGCATTCTCCGCCGACGACATCAAGGAGATCATCCTGCAGCAGGCGATCTATTGCGGCGTGCCGGTGGGCAATCACGCCTTCAAGGAGGCCGCCGCGGTGCTCGAGGAGGTCGGCAAGGCCGGCTTCGCCGCGGCGAGCTCAAGCCGCCCGATGCCGGTCTGCGCTCACCGCGCCAAAAGTGATCTGCACAGCGAGACCCGACGACGCCTGCTGCGCGTCCTGCCCGAGCGCGGCTGCCGCGCCTTCCTCGATCTGCCGCTCCATCATGATCACGATCATGGCGCCGGTCAGCAGCAGGAACTGGGTGGCATGCAGCCGGATCAGGCCGACATCGCCGGTGCCGAGCGCCGGCCACGCCCAGATCATGATCGCGGTGGCGGCGAGCAGCAGCGCGACGTCGATGGTTTCGCGGTTGGGCTCGCGGCGCATGACCAGGGCACGCGCAAAGTCGATCACATAGGCCGCGAACGCCATCGCCACCACGAGCTTGATGCCGGCGAGCACGTGCGACGTGCGCACCAGGCCGTCGAGCCCGAAATCGAACAGATGGCGGAAATAGATGGCGGCGGTGGCCTGCACCCGATCCTCGAACCCGTTATAGGGCGAGGTCAGCACGCGCAACGCATCGCCACCCCAGACCGGCACGAAGTAGAGCGAGACCAGCGCGGCGTTGACGCAACCGAGCGACGGAACGGACCGCATCGACAACCTCCCGACGACCGCTCGGCGGGCCGTTGCTCGATGGCGACGGCATCTCGTCGAAGGGCCACGGTGCGGTCTATCGGCCTACAATTCGAGCCTCAATGGAAACCGTTTTTTAACCTTATCGAGCGGCCCGGGCTTGCTGGACGACGGGCTGAGCCGGCCAAGGCACTGTCCCGCGTCCCACGCCCCTAGGCACGTGAGACAGCGGGACAGTGCAGCTAAGCCATTGTTCCGACAAGGCTTAGCCTGTCCCACGCGGCGGCAGACAGCGTCCCACGCCTCGCCCTACCCTCCCCGCGCCGCCCGGAACTCGTGCGGCGTGCTGCCGGTCTGCTTGCGGAAGAAGCGGGCGAAATGCGACGGGTCGGAGAAGGCGAGATCGTAGGCGATCTCGTGGATCGGCTGGGTGGTGAAGACCAGCTGGCGCTTGGCTTCGGTGAGCACGCGCTGGCGGATCAGGTGGCCGGCGGTGACGCCGGTCGCGCGTTTGACGTGGTCGTTGAGGCGGTCGACCGTCATGGCGAGCTTGTCGGCATAGAAGGCGAGCTGCCGCTCCTTCTGGAAGTGCTCCTCGACGAGCTTGCGCAGCGCCTCGACGGTGGCGCCGGTCGGCTCGAGCGTGAGCGTCGGCCGCGCGCGCGCGGCCGGCGGCGAGCCGCGCCACCTCGACCGCCATCAGCGCCAGCAGCCCGCGCATCGCGATGCGGTAGCCGGCGCGCGCCAGGAAGCCTTCCTCGTGCAGTTGCCCGGCGAGCGCCGACAGCCGTTCGCGCTCGGCTTCGCCCAACGGCACCACCGGGTCGCCGGCCAGCGCCTTGAGGCGCGCCAGCGCCTCGCCGCGCCGATCGCCCATGCTTTCGGCGACGTCCTCGGTGAAGCTCGTCACCCAGCCGTCGGTCACCGCCGGCTGAAAGCGGAAACCGTGCGCGATGGTCGCCGGCACGAGAATGGCGCACGGCGCCGCAAACGGAATGCGTCGCGGCTTCGAACGTCATCTCGCCGCCGCCCCGTTCGATCACGAGAATCTGGAACAGGTTGCGGTGGCGGTGGGCGCGGATGGTCCAGTCGTGAATGGAAGAACGCGAAGCGATCGTCTCGATATGAATGAAGTCGAATGCCTGATCGTCAGGCGGATCGCCGTAGAGATGGAACAGCGGGAGCGCGACGGTGGCCATGACAAATCATAGGCCAGCGCGACGGAAGAGAAAACGTGCGGGAAACGCCTTCGGCACCCCCGTGCACATGAATCAAAAGCAATGACCCCGCCGGATCGGCGGGGTCATCGCCTGAAAAACGAGTTGAGCTAGCGGTCCCGGTCCTCGTGACCGCCGTGCTGGCCACCCTTGCCAGGCTCTTGCGATTGCTGACCCGGACGCCCTTGTCCGCCGCCCTGTTGCTGCTGGCCGGGCTTCTGTCCGCCGCCCTGCTGGCCACCACCACCCTGCCCCGGACGCGGCGGATTGTTCTGCTGCTGCTGACCGGGGTTTTGCTTGGGATCGTTGGGGTTCGCCATTCGGTACTCCTCGAGGGTTGACGCGTTTAGTCGCCCCCCGAAACTCAACGCCAACCCGTGAATAAAGTTGCGCTGCAAAACGGCGAATTTGCCCGGATTGACGGAACAATTTCACACTGCAATCGGTGCGAATTTTGCCTAATTCGTCGCGATGCGGAACTCGTGTGACGCTGAAAGCGTCACACCCGCTTGTAGGCGCGGTCGTGATAGACCAGCACCGGACCGCCGGGCCCCAGCCGCACCGTTTCGACCGCGCCGAAGAACACGTTGTGGCTCCCGACCGAGCGCACCTCGACGATGCGGCAGTCGAACGCCACCACCGCCGAGGCGAGCACCGGGCTGCCGGTCGACAGCGTCGTCCATTCGCCGTTGGCGAATCGATCGCTGCCGGTGACGCCGGTGCGTCCCGAGAACACGTCGGCGATCTCGGCCCCGCCGTCGCCGAGCGTGTTGATGCAGAACACGCCGTTCTCGACCACCGCCGGATTGGTCTGGCTGCGGCGGTTGATGCAGACCAGCAGCGTGGGCGGCGCGTCCGACACCGAGCAGACCGCGGTTGCGGTCGCTCCGGTCTTGCCGCCCGGGCCCGCCGTGGTGACGACATGCACCGCGGCGCCGAGCCGGCTCATCGCCTCGCGGAACGCCGCCGGCTCGACCGTGTGCACGATCTCGGGGCCGACCGCCGTGAAGGCGCCGTCCATGGCATCGTCGGGGCGTTGGTCGATCCAGCTCATCGGTCTCTTCACTCTGCCGCGCGCGCGTCACTCCGCCGCGCGCTTGGGGCCGGCCAGACCCGGATAGGCGACATCGTCCGGGTCGAGCCAGGCGGGATTGCGCCAGCCGTTCTCGTCGTAGTCGCCAAGGCATTGGTCGACGAGCGCGATCATGCCGTCGAGCGTCCCCGAGGTGCGCGCGTTCCACAGCGCCTGGATGCGGATGTCCTCGTGGTTGCCGGCGTAGTTCATCTCGTAGATTTCGTGGCGGCCGCCGAATTCGGTGCCGATCGCATCCCACAGGAGCTTCATCACCTTGATGCGCTCCTTGTAGCCGATGCCGTACGAGCCGCGCACGTACTTGGCGAGATACTTGTCGATTACGGGATTCTTGAAGTCCTTGGCGGAGGACGGCAGATAGATCAGCGCCGAGGCGATGATCTTCTCCACGATCTCCTTGACGCGGCCATAGGCATCGCCGGCGAACACCCGATAGCTCGAGCCCGACTGCACGTTGGGAAGCACCGCGCCGTCGACCCACGGCGTCGGATTCGCCGCCATCGCATCGGTGAGCGCCCAGAACAGATTGCGCCAGGCGATCACCTCGCCGAGCATCGCCTGGTTGCCGCGGAATTCGTCGGCCCCGGTCGCGCGCAGCGCCTTGGCGATGACGCCGACGAGGAAGTCGAGCTTGACCGCGAGCCGCGTGCAGCCTTGGAACTGGTAGCCGGCGAGAAATCCCGACTGGGGAAAGAAGGTCTTGAGCTTCTCGAGATCGCGATGCAGCAGCACGTCCTCCCAGGGGATGAACGCGTTGTCGAACACGAAGATGGCGTCGTTCTCGTCGAAGCGCGACGACAACGGATAGTCGAACGGCGTGCCCATCACGCTCGCCGTCATCTCGTAGGAGGTGCGGCAGATCAGCTTCACGCCCGGCGCGTTCATCGGCGCGATGAACATCACCGCCAGATCGGTATCGTGGGTCGGCACCACCGCGGCATTCTGACCGAGGAAATTGTAATGGGTGAGCGCCGACGCGGTCGCAACCACCTTGGCGCCGGACACGTAGATGCCGGCGTCGGTCTCCTTCTGGATGGTGATGAACACGTCCTTGACCTGGTCGGCCGCCTTGGCGCGGTCGACCGGCGGATTGACGATGGCGTGGTTCATGAACAGGACGTTGTCCTGCGCGCGGCGGTACCAGGCCTTGGCGTTGGCCGAGAACTTTCCGTAGAACTGGTGGTTGGCCCCGAGCGTGTTCATCAGCGAGGCCTTGTAGTCGGGCGAGCGGCCCATCCAGCCGTAGGACATGCGCGCCCAGGCGGCGATGGCATCGCGTTGGGCGATCAGTTCCTCGCGCGAGCGGGCGGCGCGGAAAAACTTGTGCGTGAAGCCGCCCGACCCGGTGTCGGTCGGCCAGGTGAGCAAATCCTTGGTCTTGCCGTCGTGCAGGGCGTCGTAGAGGCGCGCGATCGAGCGCGCGGCATTGCGGAAGGCCGGATGCGTGGTGACGTCCTCGACGCGTTCGCCGTAGACGTAGACCTCGCGGCCGTCGCGCAGGCTCGCGAGGTACTCCGCGCCGGTGAACGGGCGCCCCTTCGCGCCGATCGCGTCCTCGGATTTCATCCGGCTCTCATCCGGCTCATCTGCCCTTGGGCCGCCTTCGCTTCCCCGATCCCGGGAAGCAAAGGCACCGGCGGCGCCGGGTGTCAATGCGCGTCGCCATGGTTCAGCCATGGTTCAGGCTCGACTGCACCGGCCAACCAACGGGGGACCTCCGGCTCCTCCGTCCCCTGGAGCGTCTCCCTGCCCCTTTGCTTCGCCCGCGCTTCCCACAGGGGATCGCGCGCGCCGTTGCCGGCCTTTCGGGGCCCTGATAGAGCTTCATGAGTTGCCGGATCGCGGGGGACGCCTCAGACAGGGCGCCGAGGCATGGAAGTCTTCGTCCAGCAGCTCATCAACGGCATCACGCTGGGTTCGATCTACGGCCTCATCGCGCTCGGCTACACGATGGTGTTCGGCATCATCGGCATGGTGAACTTCGCCCATGGCGACGTCTTCATGGTGTCGGCCTTCATCGCGCTGATCGCCTTCCTGATCGTCACGACCTGGATCGGCATCGGCTCGGTCGTGCTCGCGCTGCTGATCGTGCTGATCGTCGCCATGGCGCTGACCTCGCTGCGTCAACTGGGCGATCGAGCGCGTCGCCTACCGGCCGCTGCGCGGCTCGTTCCGGCTCGCCCCGCTGATCTCGGCGATCGGCATGTCGATCTTTCTTTCGAACTTCGTGCAGGTGGCGCAAGGACCGCGCAACAAATCGATCCCGCCCATGTTCAACGAGGTGATCGTGCTGATGGCGGACCCCGACGGCTACGACGTCGCGGTGTCGTACAAGCAGCTCGTGGTCTGGGGGGTGACCGCGGTGCTGCTTGCCGCCTTCTGGTTCGTGGTGTCGAGCACCCCCTTGGGTCGCGCGCAACGCGCCTGCGAGCAGGACCAGAAGATGGCGGCGCTGCTCGGCGTCGACGTCGACCGCACCGTCTCGATCACCTTCGTGATGGCGGCCGCGATGGCGGCGGTCGCCGGCACCATGTATCTGATGTATTACGGGGTCGTCAGCTTCGCCGACGGCTTCGTGCCCGGGGTCAAGGCCTTTACCGCCGCCGTCCTCGGCGGCATCGGCTCGCTTCCGGGCGCGGTGATCGGCGGGCTCCTGATCGGCCTGATCGAAACCCTGTGGTCGGCCTATTTCTCCACCGACTACAAGGACGTCGCCGCGTTCTCGATTCTCGTCGTCACCATGATCTTCCTGCCGCAGGGCCTGCTCGGCCGCCCGGACGTGGAGAAGGTCTAGATGGCGGGTGAGGCGCCCACATCGCGCGTGGACGTCGTCCGCGCGCTGCGCGAGGCCGGATGGACCGGCCTCATCGCCTTCGGCCTGTTGCTGCCGCTGATCGGCTTCAACACCGTCCAGAACATCCACAACGAGCTCGTGCTGGAGACGCGCTGGCCGTTGCTGGCCGTGCTGGTCGCGATCGTGGCGATCGGCCGGCTGCTCTGGGGAATCCTGCCGCGCCGGCGAATCGCGCAACGCCTGGCGCGCCAATGTCGGCTCCCCGGGCAGGCTTGCGCTCACGGCGGCCGCCGGCTGCACGATCGCCGTGCTCGCCTACATCACCTACGGCGCAGTTGCAGAGTCGCACGTCGGCTTTCGCTCGTCGCTGATGGCGACCGTGATCGTGGGCAGTTGTGCCGGCATTGCCGGCATGATCGGTCTGGTGTGGTCCTCGATAACGCTGCGCTATCCGGCGACGACCGAGGCGGGCCGCATCCGCCGTCACCAGATCGGCGTGGCGCTGCGGGCGGCGGCGCTCGGATTCCTGATCGTCTATCCGTTGATGATGCTGTGGCTCACCGGCTTCCAAGGCGCCATCAAGTGGATCGACAATTTCGGCATCCAGATTCTGATCTACGTGATGCTCGGCTGGGGGCTCAATATCGTGGTCGGGCTCGCCGGGCTGCTCGATCTCGGCTACGTCGCGTTCTACGCGGTCGGCGCCTACTCCTACGCGCTGCTGGCACAGTCCTTCGGCCTGTCGTTCTGGATCCTGCTGCCGCTCGCCGGCATCCTGGCGGCGTTCTGGGGCGTGCTGCTCGGCTTTCCGGTGCTGCGGCTGCGCGGCGACTATCTGGCGATCGTCACGCTCGCTTTCGGCGAGATCATCCGCCTGATCCTGATCAACTGGGTGGCGGTCACCAATGGTTATGCCGGCATCAGCGGGATCCCGCGGCCGACCTTCTTCGGCATCCCGTTCAACGCCGAGGAGAGCGGCTTCGCGGCCAGGTTCGGGCTCGAATTCAGCCCGATCTACCGCACCGTCTTCCTCTATTACGTGATCCTCGCGCTCGCGCTGCTGACCGCCGTGGTGACGGTGCGGCTGCGGCGGCTGCCGGTCGGTCGCGCCTGGGAAGCGCTGCGCGAGGACGAAATCGCCTGCCGCTCGCTCGGCATCAACACCACCAACACCAAGCTCACCGCCTTCGCCATGGGGGCGATGTTCGCCGGCTTTGCCGGCTCGTTCTTCGCGGCACGGCAGGGATTCATCTCGCCGGAATCGTTCACCTTCATGGAATCGGCGGTGATCGTCGCCATGGTGGTGCTCGGCGGCATGGGCAGCCAGGTCGGGGTCGCCATCGCCGCGGTCCTGATGATCGGCGGCACCGAGATGTTGCGCGAGCTCGATTTTCTCAAGCAGGTGTTCGGCCGCGATTTCGACGCGACGCAATACCGCATGCTGCTGTTCGGCTTCGCCATGGTGGCGATCATGATCTGGAAGCCGCGCGGGCTGGTCGCGACGCGCCGGCCGTCGACCTTCCTGCAGGGAGCGCAAGGCGGTCTCCGATCTCGCTGGTGCGGGAAGGCCACGGATGACCGCCACCTACGACGCGCCCGAGGCCGGCGCCCGGCCGCCCGCGACGGCCGCAGCAGCGCGCGCCGCACCGCTGCTTGCGCGTCGAGCATCTGAGCATGCGCTTCGGCGGCCTGGTGGCGATCGACGACCTTTCGTTCACGGCCGAGCGCGCCCATATCACCGCGCTGATCGGACCGAACGGCGCCGGCAAGACCACCGTGTTCAACTGCATCACCGGCTTCTACAAGCCGACCGAGGGCCGCATCGCGCTGCAATTCGGCGATCCCGGCGTGTGGGACGAGATCGACGCGCTGACCGAGCGCGGCACCCGCAGCCTCGTGCGCGGCCAGGGCGTTCTGTTTCTGCTCGAGCGCATGCCGGATTATCTGGTCGCGCAACAGGCACGCGTGGCGCGCACCTTCCAGAACATTCGCCTGTTTCCGGGCATGACGGCGTTGGAGAATCTGCTGGTGGCCCAGCACAATGCCCTGATGGACGCCTCCGGGCTGACCTTGCTGGGCGCGATCGGCATGCCGACCTACGCGCGCGCGGAACGCGCCGCAATCGAGCGGGCGCGCTACTGGCTCGACAAGATCGGCCTCATCGACCGCGCCGACGATCCGGCGGGCGAATTGGCCTATGGCGCGCAGCGCCGCCTGGAAATCGCGCGCGCGATGTGCACGGAACCGGTGCTGCTCTGTCTCGACGAGCCCGCCGCCGGGCTCAATGCGCGCGAGAAGGCCGAGCTCGCCCGCTATCTCTTCTCCATTCGTGACGAGCACGCGACCTCGATCCTGCTGATCGAGCACGACATGTCGCTGGTCATGCAGATTTCCGACCACATCGTCGTGCTCGATCACGGCTGCAAGATCGCGGACGGCGACCCGGCGGAGGTGCGCAACGACCGCAAGGTGATCGCCGCCTATCTCGGCGTCGAGGACGAAGAGCTGGCGGAAAGCGGGATCGGACCGACATGATCAGCGCGCCGACTGCCGTCATGCTGCTCAGGTCTCTGCTGACCGGATTTGTCGTGGTCGCGGCGTCGGACCAGCTCGCCGCGGCCACGAATTATCCGACCCGGCCGGTCACCTTGGTGGTGCCGTTCGCACCCGGCGGCGGCACCGAATTCCTGGCGCGCATGCTCGCACAGCGGCTGGAGCAGCGGCTCGGCAAGCCGTTCGTGATCGAGAACCGGCCGGGCGCGGGCGGCGTGACCGGCGCGCTCTCCGTCGCGCGCGCGGCGCCGGATGGTCACACGCTGCTGATGGCCCCGAGCCCGGTCATGGCGATCAACGTCGCCTTGCACAAGAAACTGCCTTACGACCCGGCCGTCGATTTCGTGCCGCTCGCGCTCGTCGTCATCAGCCCCTACGTCCTGGTGGTCAATCCGTCGCTGCCGGTGCAATCGGTCGCGGATCTCGTCAGGCTCGCCAAGGAGCGCCCGGGCCAACTCTCGTTCGCGTCCGCCGGCGCCGGCACGCCGCACCATCTGTTTTCGGAGTTGCTCAAGAGCATGACCGGCGTCGAGATGACGCATGTTCCCTATCGCGGCTCGATTCCGGCGCTGACCGACGTCGCCGGCGGGCACGTGCAGCTGATGTTCTGCGATATCCCGCCGGCGCTCGGTCTGCTGGCGGAGCGCAAGCTGCGCGCGCTCGGCGTTTCGACCAAGGAACGCGTCGGCGTGCTGCCGGACCTTGCGCCGATTGCCGAGCTCGGCGTACCCGGCTTCGACGCCGCCTCTGGCAGATGGTGGTCGTGCCCGCAGCCACGCCGAAGGACATCGTCGAGCGGCTGCACGGCGAGATCAAGGATTTCATGGTGCAGCGCGAGATCAGAGAACAGATCGCCAAGCACGGAATGCAGCCGATCGACACGCCGTCGGTGGCCAGCCTGCACGTCTTCGTCAAATCGGAAATTGCGCGATGGGGCAAGCTTGTCGAGCAAGCCGGCGTCGCCGGCACGCAGTGACGCGCATGCGTCGGGAGCCGGCGCGATGACCTCGCCGCTGCTGTGCGTGCGCGGGGTGAAGGCCTATTACGGCCAGATCGCCGCGCTCAATGGCGTCGACGTCGAGGTCGGCGAAGGCGAGATCGTGGCGCTGATCGGCGCCAACGGCGCCGGAAAATCGACGCTGATGATGACGATCTGCGGCAATCCGCGGGCGCGCGAAGGCTCGATCACATTCGCGGGGCACGACATCACGCGGCTGCCGACCCATGAGATCGCGCACCTGAAGATCGCGCAGGCACCCGAGGGCCGCCGCATCTTCGTGCGCATGACCGTGCTCGAAAACCTGCAGATGGGCGCCGCGTTGACGGACCCCGCGCATTTCAAGGACGACCTCGCCCGCGTTTTCGCGCTGTTTCCCCGTCTCGAGGAGCGCATCCATCAGCGCGGCGGCACGCTCTCGGGCGGCGAGCAGCAGATGCTGGCGATCGCGCGCGCGCTGATGAGCCGCCCGCGGCTCCTGCTGCTCGACGAGCCCTCGCTCGGGCTCGCACCGCTGATCGCGCGCCAGATCTTCGCGGCGATCCGCAAGCTCAACACCGACGAGAAGCTCACGGTCTTTCTGGTGGAGCAGAATGCATTCCACGCCTTGAAGCTCGCGCACCGCGGCTATGTGATGGTCAACGGCCTGATCACGCTCAGCGGGAGCGGCCACGAGCTGCTGGAGCGCCCGGAGGTCAAGGCGGCCTATCTCGAAGGCGGCAGGCAATGATGCGCTTCGCGATCCCAGACTTGCTGTCCGAGGAGCACTCGCTCGGCGTGTTTTTTTTGGTGAGCGTTGCGATGGGCGGCGGCGCAGCCTGGCTCGCCGGCCGCGCCATCGCGGCGACTTGGCGGCCGTGGTGGCATGTGGTGCTCTATATGCTGATCCTCAGCCTCGCGGTGCGCTTCATTCACTTCGCATTGTTCGACAGCATCCTGTTGTCGCTGCACTACTTTCTGGTCGATTTCGCGGTCTGCCTGGGGTTCGGGCTGCTCGGCTTTCGGCTGATGCGGGTACGCCAGATGGTCACCCGCTACAGCTGGATCAACGAGCGCGCCGGCGCCTTCGGCTGGCGCCGCCGCGACGATGCGGCCGCCTGCGGATAAGTCAGAATCCGGGTGACATTTCGCGCGTTTGCGGCTTGAATCTGCGTCACGAGGCGGCCGCCACAACGGACGCGCCTCTCACGCCTTCACGCAGGGAAACACACCATGAAAAGATGGCTTACGCTCGGCCTTGCCTTCGGCATTGGCCTCGCATTCGCGGGAACCGCTTCGGCCCAGATCAAGATGGGCGTCGCCGGCCCGATCACCGGCGGCAGCGCCGCCTTCGGCGCGCAGCTCAAGAACGGCGCCGAGCAGGCGGTCGAGGACATCAACGCCGCCGGCGGCATCCTCGGGCAGAAGATCACGATCACCGTCGGCGACGATCGCGCCGATCCGAAGGAAGGCGTGTCGGTCGCCAACAAGTTCGTCGGCGACGGCGTGAAATTCGTCGTCGGTCATTTCAATTCCGGCGTCACCATGCCGGCCTCCGAGGTCTACCAGGAGAACGGCATCCTCGAGATCACACCGGCCGCCACCAATCCGCGCGTCACCGAACGCAACATGTGGAATATCTTCCGCACCTGCGGGCGGGACGACCAGCAAGGTGCCGTGGCCGGCGCCTACATCCTGAAGAGCTTCAAGGGCAAGCGCATCGCCGTCGTGCACGACAAGACCACCTATGGCCAGGGTCTCGCCGACGTGACCAAGGCGGCCATCAACAAGGGCGGCCTGAAGGAAGTCCTCTATGAAGGCGTCAATGTCGGCGAGAAGGACTATTCGGCGCTGGTGTCCAAGATCAAGGCGTCGCGCGCCGACCTGGTCTACTGGGGCGGGCTGCACGATACCGGCGGATTGATCCTGCGGCAGATGCGCGACCAGGGCGTCAAGGCGCCGTTGATGGGCGGCGACGGCATCACCGACGACGAGTTCGCGGCCATCGCCGGCCCAGGCGCCGAAGGCACGCTGATGACCTACGGTCCCGACCCGCGCAAGCGGCCGGAGGCCAAGGACGCGGTGGCGAAATTCCGCGCCAAGAATTTCGAGCCCCAGGCCTATACGCTCTACAGCTATGCGGCGGTCCAGATCATCAAGCAGGCGGCCGAGGCGGCCAAATCGCTCGACCCCAAGAAGGTCGCCGAGCAGATGAAGTCCGGCATGAAGTTCAAGACCGTGATCGGCGATATCTCATACGACAAGAAGGGCGACGTGACCCGGCTCGATTACGTGGTCTATGTCTGGAAGAAGGACGCCAGCGGCAAGATCACCTACAGCGAGATCCAGTAACGAGCGATTCCGCTCGATTCGAGGCGAGCCCGCCCCAACCGGGGCGGGCTTTTTTTCGGCTCACCCGATGCTCTGCAGCACCGGAAACGTCTCGATCAGCCAGCTGTTGAGCTGCGCGAAGAAGCCGGTGAGGAAAGCGATGCCGGTGAGGACGAGCAGGCCGCCCATGGCGCGCTCCACGTGCACGAGATGGGCGCGAAAGCGCACCAGGAAAGCCGCGAACGGCTCGACCGCAAAGGCCGCGATGATGAACGGCAGTCCGAGCCCGAGCGAATAGACCGCGAGCAGGCCCGCCCCTTTCGCAACCGTGGCCTTGGCGGCGGCCACCGCCAGGATCGCCGCCAGGATCGGGCCGATGCAGGGCGTCCAGCCGAGCGCAAAGGCGAGCCCCATCACGTAGGCGCCCCAGAGGCCGACCGGGCGCGCAATCTCCATCCGCGCCTGGCGGTTGAGCAAGGCGATCGGCGTGAGCCCGAGGAAATGCAGGCCCATGACGATGATGGCGATGCCCGCGACGATGGCGAGCTCGTTCGAATAGAAGCGCAGCACCGCCCCGATCACGCTCGCGCTGGCGCCGAGCGCGACGAACACGGTCGAGAAGCCGGCAACGAACAGGCAGGCGGCAAGCACCGTCGCGCGTTTGACCTGCCGCTCGGGCTCCGCCTCCGCCAACCGCTCGAGCGAGGTGCCGGCGAGGTACACGAGATAGGGCGGCACCAGCGGCAGGACGCAGGGCGAGAGAAAGCTCACGAGACCCGCCAGCAGCGCAGCCAATATGGTGACGTCGGCAGCCATGGCGCCTAGATGCGATGGCCGGCCCGCTCGAAGCAAGTCGCGATCGGGCGCTATCGCCGGGAAGTGATCCGCGGTGATATCCTGCGCCCCAGGAGCGTGCATGTCCCTGCGCAACCTGATCACCGATGTCGCCGGCATCCGCGTGGGCAACGCCGATGACGCACGGCTCGCGTCCGGCGTCACCGCCATCGTGTTCGACGAGCCCGCGGTCGCGGCGGTCGACGTGCGCGGCGGCGCTCCCGGCACGCGCGAGACCGATCTGCTCGAACCGCACCGCACGGTCGAGCGCATCGACGCGGTGGTGCTGTCGGGCGGCTCGGCGTTCGGGCTCGACGCCCCCTCGGGCGTGCAGGCGTTCCTGCGCGAAACCGGCCGCGGCTTTGCGATCGGCGACATCCGCATCCCGATCGTTTGCGGGGCGGTGCTGTTCGACATGCTCAACGGCGGCGACAAGAATTGGGGCCGCTTTCCGCCCTATCGCGACTTGGGCTATGCGGCCGCGGCCGCGGCCGGCGAGACCTTCGCGCTCGGGACCGCGGGCGCCGGCTTCGGCGCCACCACCGTCAACCTCAAGGGCGGCCTCGGCTCGGCTTCGGCGGTGACGCGCGACGGCCATATGGTCGGGGCGCTGGTCGCCGTGAACGCCTGCGGCAGCGTCAATGTGGGCCGCGGTCCGCATTTCTGGGCGGCGCCCTTCGAATTGGCAGGCGAATTCGGCGATTTGGGTTTCCCGGCAACCGTTTCGCCCGAAGCTCTCGTCCCGCACGCGAAGGGCCGGCCGGGCGAGAACACCACCATCGCCATCGTCGCGACCGACGCCACGCTGAGCAAGGCGCAGACCAAGGAGCTGGCGGTGATCGCGCAGGACGGGTTCGCCCGTGCGATCTATCCGGCCCACACCACGCTCGACGGCGACACGGTGTTCGCGGCGGCGACCGGCCGCCGGCCGCTCGGCGATGCGGTCAACGAGCTCACGGAGCTCGGTGCCGTGGCGGCGAACGCCTTGGCGCGCGCGGTTGCCCGCGCCGTGTTCGAGGCCAAGGCCCTCCCCGGCGGTATCCCGAGCTGGCACGATTGCCACAGCGGGCGACTTTTGCACCGCTAGCCCGGGGAGTTCGTTTGACTCCGCCCCGAATTAGCCACTTAAGTCGTTGTTAATCGAGCGACTTGGTTTCGTGCCGCGTCGTGGGCTGGGTAGGGTAAATACGGGTTGGAGGCTTGGCCATGCGTCTGGCGGCGGCTGCTTGTGCGCTCGCAATTCTCGTCTGTGTGGCGGTCGTCGGCGCCGTTCTTGCACAAAAGACCTCGGTTCCGGCGTCGGTGCCGGTCCCGGCACTCGCCACTCCGGCCCCGGCGCCCACTGGCCCCGTCGTGGTCGTCAGGGACCTGACCGAGCCGGCTGCGGCGCCTGCCCCCAAGCTGACCGACGGGCGCGCCAGCGCGCCGGTTGCCGCACCGGCGCCGGTTCCGGCCGCAGCCCGCTGCGCCGATCGCAGCCGCCCGCCGCCATAGCAGCCCCACCCGCTGCGCCGATCGTGGTCGCGCAGGCCCCGCCGCGGACGGCTCCAGCACCGGCACCGGCCCCTGCTCCGCCACCCGCCGCCAGCCCGGTCTCGTGCCCCGGCAACCCGAATGCGCTGGGCGTCGCACGGACCGTGGAGATCGACACCACCGGCGGTCCGGGCTTCGGCTTCGAGCATTTCAAGAGCCACGACTTTTTGCGTGAAGGCGAGGTCGTGCTGACCTTCGACGACGGCCCCTGGCCGAAGCACACCCTGGCGGTGCTCGCGGCGCTCAATGCGCACTGCACCAAGGCGATCTTCTTCCCGATCGGCCTGCATGCCACGTACGAGCCCGGCATCCTCAAGCAGGTGGCGGCGGCGGGGCACGCGGTCGGCTCGCACACCTGGTGCCACCAGGATTTGTCGAAGACCAAGGGCAGCGTGCCTCGTCAACGGCAAGCGGCAAACCGTCGAGTACGACCCCAAGGACGAGATCGAGAAGGGCATCAGCGCCGTGCGCTGGGCAGTCGGCGGACCGACCGCGCCCTATTTCCGCTTTCCCGCGCTGCGGCAGCCGCCTGAGCTCATCGAGTACCTCGGGAAGCGAAACATCGCCATCTTCTCCACCGATTTCGACTCCTTCGACTTCAAGATGCGCAAGCCGGAGGAGGTCCGGAAGGCGATGATGACGAAGTTGAAGAAACACGGCAAAGGTATTGCCCTGATGCATGATTTCCAGGGCGCCACCGCCGGAGCCGCAGCCGAGCTGATGAACGATCTCAAGGCCGGCGGCTACAAGATCGTTCACATGAAGCCGAAGGGCCCGGTGGCGACGATCGCCTCCTACGACGAGATGATCCTCAAGCAAGTGAAGGGTCCGTCAGGCGACGGTCGCCCGACCTCGAGCGTGGTGCGCACGATCAGCGAGTAGTCGCTCGCGGCAATGGCTTTTCGTCGTGGCCGGGCTCTGTCCCGGCCACGATTTTTTTGGGACTGGGGTCGCACCGCGCTGGGCCCGCCTCACTGTCCAAACCGCTCCGCGCTGTAGGGCGCCGGGTCGCAGAACGGCGTCGCCCCGGTCATCATCTCGGCGAGGAGCCGCCCGGTCACCGGGCCGAGGGTGAGACCCCAATGGGCGTGCCCATAGGCCAGCCAGAGCCCCGGTTGCCCGGGCGCGCGCCCGATCACGGGCTTTGAATCGGCAAAGCATGGCCGGCTGCCCATCCAGGGCGTGGCCTCGACCGGCTCGCCGAGCGGGAACAGCGCATTCGCCGCCGGCATCAGCCGGTCGAGCTGCTCCGGGGTCGGCGGCGCATCGCGCGCGGCGAACTCGGCGCCGGTGGTGAGCCGCAGCCCCTGCTCCATCGGCGCGACGCAGTAGCCGATCTCGGCGTCGACCACCGGCCGGGTGATCCCGGCATTGCCGCGCGGCCGGAAGTGCCGGTGATAGCCGCGCTTGACCGCAAGCGGCAGATCGATCCCCAACGGCTCGAGCAGGTCGGGCGCCCAGGGCCCGAGCGCGATCACCGCTTCGCCGGCGTCGAGCCGGCCTTGCGGCGTGTCGATCCGCCAACTCGATCCGTCGCGATAGAGCGTGCGCACGTCGCCGGTGAGCACGATGCCGCCGAGCGCCGCAAAACGCGCCGCATAGGCGCGGGTGACGGCGAGCGGATTGGAGACGCTCGCGGCTCCCGGCCAATGCACCGCCCGGCGAAACACCGGCGCCAGCGCCGGCTCGAGCGCCTGCGTTCCCTCGACGTCGAGCGCGCGGAACGGAAGACCGTATTTGCCCGCCAGCTCGCGCTCGGGCGCGGTGGCGGCGAACGCCGCCTCGCTGCGGTAGAGCTTGATCCAGCCGTCCTTGCGCAGGTAGCGCTCGGCGCCGGCTTCGGCCATCAGCGCCTCGTGCTCGGAGATGGCGCGGGCGAACAGCGGGCGCATGTGCTCGGCGAATTCGATCCGCCGCTCGAGCCTGGAATTGGCCCGGTACGCCAGGATCCAGGGCGCCACCTGCGGCAGGAACGACAGGTGATAGTTGGCCTCGGTCGCCTGCTTGGTGGCGATCCGATAGAGCGCCGACAATCCGGCCGGGAACGGGTGCGGCAACAGCGTATTGCCTTCGATCACGCCGGCATTGCCGTAGGAGGTCTCCTCGCCGGGACCGCGCCGGTCGACCAGCGCAACGCTCATGCCCCGCTTGGCGAGATGGAGCGCGATCGAGGTGCCGACGATGCCGGCGCCGAGCACGACCGCATCGGTGCGCGCCATGATTGACCTTTCCGGTGAGCTTGCTTCCCGCGGGGAGGACCAAGTGGAACCGTGCACATTCTACATGCGTATCGCAAGCGCTGCACCGCGGGCGCGTTGCTCCCCATGGCCCCGCCGTGTTAGGCGAACGGCGCTGCTCCGGAGGACCTGATGCAGCCGTCCGCTCCTCGTCGCCCCCTCGATCCTGTCCGCCGACTTCGCCAAGCTCGGCGAGGAGGTGCGCGCGGTCGATGCCGCCGGCGCCGACTGGATCCACGTCGACGTCATGGACGGGCACTTCGTGCCGAATATCTCGATCGGCCCGGACGTGGTGAAGGCGCTGCGCCCGCACAGCAAGAAGGTGTTCGACGTCCACCTGATGATCGCGCCCTGCGACCCCTATCTCGAAGCCTTCGCCAAGGCCGGCTCCGACATCATCACCGTGCACGTCGAGGCCGGCCCGCACATTCACCGCTCGCTGCAGGCGATCCGCGCGCTCGGCAAGAAGGCCGGCGTGACGCTCAATCCCGGGACGCCGGTCGAGACCATCGAGCCGGTGATCGATCTCGTCGATCTCATTCTGGTGATGTCGGTCAATCCGGGCTTCGGCGGCCAGACCTTCATCCGCTCCGCGGTCGAAAAAATCTCCCGGCTGCGCGCGCTCGCCGGAGCGCGTCCGATCGACATCGAGATCGATGGCGGCGTGACGCCGGAGATCGCGCCCGCGGTCGCGCAGGCGGGCGCCAACGTGCTGGTCGCCGGCTCGGCCGTGTTCAAGGGCGGCAAGCCCGAGAGCTACCGCGCCAATATCGCGGCGATCCGCAACGCGGCGGCGCTCGCGCGCGGGGAGGCGGCCTGATGGGTGTTCTCATCGACGGCGCCTGGCGCGACGGCGAGCTGCCGCAGGAAACCGGCACCGGCGGCGAGTTCCGGCGCGCCGACAGCGCCTTCCGCGACCGCATCACCGCCGACGGCTCCTCCGGTTTCAAGGCCGAGGCCGGCCGCTATCACCTCTACGTCGCGCATGGCTGCCCTTGGGCGCACCGCACCCTGATCTACCGATCGGTCAAGAAGCTCACGAACGCGATCTCGGTCGCCTATTCGATCCCGGGACTGCGCCAGCAGGGCTGGACCTTCGAGGACGATCCCGCCTACCCCGATTGCACGCCCGACAGCGTGAACGGCTTCCACTATCTGCACGAGGCCTACACCGCCACCGACGCGCATTACACCGGCAAGGTCACGGTGCCGACCTTGTGGGACAAGCAGACGAGGCGGATCGTCAACAACGAATCCCCCGACATCATCCGCATGCTCAACAGCGAGTTCGACGGCATCGGCGGGGACGGCGCCGACTTCTACCCCAAGCCGCTGCGCCCCGAGATCGATCGCCTCAACGAGACGATCTACGCCAACGTCAACAATGGCGTCTATCGCTGCGGCTTCGCCAAGACGCAGGCTGCCTACGAGGCCGCCTATGACGCGCTGTTCGCCACGCTCGACGAGCTCGAAGCGCGGTTGTCGCGCCAGCGCTACCTGGTCGGCCGCCAGGTCACCGAGGCCGACTGGCGCCTGTTTCCCACGCTGGTGCGCTTCGATGTCGCCTATTTCTCGCTGTTCCGCTGCAACAAGAAGCGGATCGCCGACTATCCCAATCTGTCGAACTACATGCGCGAGCTTTACCACCTGCCCGGAATCGCCGAGACGGTGACGCCGCGCTACTACGTGATCAACTACTGGTCGATCGCGCGGCTCAATCCGGTCGGCGTCATCCCGAAGGGAACGCCGGTCGACCTCACGCTGCCGCACGACCGCGCGCGGCTGGCGAGCTAGGGCGTTACGCCCGTCTTCGCGGGCATGCGAGACCAACACTTCGAGCATGCGGGTCAGACTCGACCCATCACGGCGCGGCTCGTCGAACACCTTGGGATCGACCGGGTTGTTGAGCGACACGCGATCGTAAGTCACCGTGATGCGGCCCAAGAGCGGCGCCGGGAGCGAAGCGGCAAACGGCAGCCGCACGCCGTTCACGACCCGGTAATCCGAATAGTCGGCGCTGACGGCCGATTGCAACTCGTCGCCGATATAGGTCGGAATCTCCTCGCGCAGGATCAGAAAGCTCTTGCTCGAGATGTAAAGCCGCAACGGCGCCAGGTCCTTGGGCGTCAGCTCGATCACGACGGCATCCTCGCCGTTCACGGATGCCTCGCGGGTCGCCAACACGGTCACGAAGCGCTCTTTCCAGCGGTAGAGCTGGTGCGGCACCGCAAAGAACCGCGACGCCACCAGCGCCTTCCCGCTGGCCGGGATCGGCTCGCCCG
This sequence comes from uncultured Alphaproteobacteria bacterium, assembly GCA_963708765.1. Classification (GTDB taxonomy): domain Bacteria; phylum Pseudomonadota; class Alphaproteobacteria; order Rhizobiales; family Xanthobacteraceae; genus VAZQ01. The sequence continues at coordinate 395,473 of CAVPTV010000026.1, forward strand.
CCCGCAGGATGGTCAGGGATTGTGCTTCGCTCGTCAGCACTCGCGACTTGAACACGATCTTGCCGAAAGCGCCGAGCTCGAAGATCTCGGCTCGCTTGCCGGCGGCGATGTGGTCTTCGGCAAGCCCGTCGAGGCCGTGCGTGGGCGCGCTGGCCCGCGCGAATGCGCTCATGGACGTGATCCGGTCGATCACCTCGGCGCCGCCCGCCGCCGCAACCGCCTGCTCCAAGATGCCGCGCGCCTTCTCGGCGTCGCCCGCGGTCTCCGAGGGTGCCGCGCTCATCTCCAGGCTCACATTGGGCTGATTGAGCGTAAACCCGAGCACGCGGCCGTCGCCCGAACGCTTGACGCGGATGCGGTAGGCGTCGGGAAGCACCCTCGAGGTGGTAAAGGTCGGCGCCGAGCGGCTTCAGCAGCCACAGCGGCTCGCCGGTGATGATCAGGGCGACGCCACGCCGGTGGGGCACGATCTCCATGATCATGGTCTGATCGTCGCTGCGATAGCTTCCGATCAGCTCCTTGTCGGGTCCGTCATGCTGCGCCTTGGCGCGGGCGAGCCAGGCGTCGTCCTTCTTGAGAAAGTCGATGTTGCCGCCGGGATGCGATGGCGGCTGCCGCAGGAAGGCCGTGAGGCGCCCCGGCATGACGGGCCATTCCGCGAATTTCACCGAGAAGCCGCTCAGTCCGGACAGATCGAAGATGTTGATGCCGGTCGGCTTCAACGGATAGGGCGGCTGGCCGCGGAAGACCGCAACCGCACCGCTGTCGCTGTTCCTGACCTCGAAGCGCGCCGCCTTCGCGTCGAAAAATAGTGCCCGCGAGCCGCTCCGGCGCGATCGGTTGCGGCGCCGCCGCGGTGTCGCCGACGGGCTTCGGCGCCGGCGTGGCGGGTGGGCTCGACGTCACCGGTGGCGCGAGCAACTTCCGGCTTCACGACGATGTCCCAGAACAGCTCGAGCGCAATCGCGCCGAGCTGCGAGCTGTCCTGGTTGGTCAGCAGCGCGAACGAGAGTGCCCGATCGGGCACGTGAACGACTTGCGCCGTGTAGCCCGGCACGTTGCCGCCATGCTCGGCCAGCAGCATGCCGGAGCGGGTCTGCAGGAAGAAACCCAGCCCATAGGAGCTGCTGTGGCTGACCTGTTGCTGCGGCTCGAACAGGCGCGCAAACACCGCCGGCGCGATCTTCGCCTCGCCGCCGATACGTCCACGCGAATTGAGGAAGCGCAGCCAAGCGCCCATGTCGCGCGCCGTGCTGTTGAGGGCGCCGGCCGGCGCGACCGACGCAAGGTCGGCGAGCTTCGATGGGCCGGGCCGGCCGGCCGTCGCGAGCCCATAGCCGATCGCGCGGTTGGGGCTCGCCGTGAGCGCGGCGAGCGTCAGCGTGCTCGACGCCATGCCGAGCGGCTTGAGTAGCCGCTCGGTCAGCAAGCGTTCGTATGTCGTCTGCTGGGCACGCGCCGCGGCCGCACCGGCAAGCGCGTACATCGCGTTGTTGTAAAGGAACCGCTCGCGCAGCTTGGCGGCCGGCGTTGAACGGTAGGCGAGCTCGAACAGCTCGTCCTGCGTGAAGGGCGCCATCAGCCAGGTCACATCCGATCGATCGAGACCCGATCGGTGCGCCAGGAGGTCGATCATGTTCAGCTTGGCATCGGCCTCCGGGTCCTGCAGCCGGAACGACGGCACGTATTTGCGCGGATGATCCTCGAAGGCCATCTTGCCCTCGCTGACCGTGAGCGCGACCGCCATGGCGGTGAACTGCTTGGTGACCGAGCCCACGGCGAACACGGTCTCGTCGGTCACCGGCTCAGGCGCTTCCGCGCTGCGCTGACCGAGCCCGGTTGCACGCACGATCCGGTCGCCCTGCGCCACCACGACAGCCGCACCGACGACGCCTTGCGCTTTGCGGCGCGCTTCGAGCTGCTCCAGGAACGTATCGACCCGCTGCTCGATCGACGGGATGCTTCGGGCAGGTACCGCCGCATCTTGCGCGATGCGGCTTCGGTGCGACGGCTACGACCGCCGTGGCCGACAGCGCGAACGTTGCCGCCAGCATTGCTGCCGGTCGGCCCGGTCGCCACCGAAAGCCGCATTCGACGCTATTGCTCGCGAGCCGCACGATATCGATCTTGGACATGGGCCTCTCCTTCGCCGGCGCGCGCCGGCGATCCGCGCATCGAACAGGAAGGTGTCAGCGTGTCTTTTCCACGAAGGCGCGCGCCTGCGACGACCTCGACCCTGACCGGATCGGCGCTCTCGGTGAGCGCGACCACCGCCGCGTAGTGCTGCCGCGCCTTCGCCGCATCGCCGGACTGCTCGGCCGCCTTGGCGGCGCCGATGCTGGCGCCGAGCCGGTGCGGCTCTTTCTTGAGCGTCGCCTCGAAGGCGGCCAGCGCCTCTTTCGCCAGGCCGCGCTCGAGCAGCATCGCGCCATGGAGCTCGCGCGCGGGCGCGAGCGGCCCGGGCGTCACCGGCGACTTCTCGGTCTTGTCCTCGGCAGCGGCGGCGGCGCTCATGGCCTTGAGCGCGTCGTCATGCCTGCCCTGCGCGTAGAGCAGCCACGCGCCCGCGACCTGCCATTGGATGTCGATCTGCTCCGACCAGTAGGCATCCTTCGCCTCGCGCAGCCGATCGCGCAGCTCGGCGAGCTTGGCCAGGTCGGCTTTGGCGGCCTCCGGCTGGCCGGAGCGTGCGGCGCCGAGCGCGCGCGCGAAATGGGTCATCGCCATGACGTGCGCAAATTTCGTCGGTCGCACCTCGAGCTGCGCCGCGCCTTTCCAATCGCCGCGCTCGACCATGTAGCGCGCCGGTGACGCAGCGAGCGCAAATGGCGCGCCTTGCACATCGGGACTGAAGCTCGTGGCTTGCGCCATCTCGTCGATGACGGCACGCGCATTCTTGTCCTGGCCGAGCTGCAGATAGGCGTAGACCATGTAGTCCTGGCCGTGCAGCTGATCGCTGGCGGCCCGGTCCGCCTTCGCAGCGCGCACCGATGCGAGATTGGAGGCGATCGAACTCCTTCCAGTAGCCGACGCGGGTGAAGATGTGGGACGGCATGTGCTGCGCATGCGGCGCCGCCGGCGCGATCTTGGCGTAGCGCATGGCGGCGTCGAGCCCCTTCTCGGCGATCGGCGGATAATCATGGAGGTGAATCAGGTAGTGGACGACGCCCGGATGCTGCGGCTGGCGCTTGGCGATCGGCTCCAGGATCGCCGCGCCCTTGAGCTGGTTGGCATAGGTCTTGTCGCCGGGCGAGGCCGCGACGTTGAGGGTGAGCGCGTAGGCAATCTGCGCCTCGTCGTCATCGGCATAACGGCCGGCCAGCGCCTCCAGCGCCTTGAGATAGGCCTGCACGCGGCTGCGGTGGTCGGTCTTGTCGTAGTCGACATACATGACGGCCAGCGCGTCGATGTAGTCACGCTCGCGCTGCGTCTTCGCGCCGACGGCTTTCGCCTTCTGGATGGCGGCGAGGCCGAGCGGCAGGTTCGGCGCCGGCGGCGCGCCGTGCGGATTGTTGAGCAGCGTGAGCGCGGCCCCCCAATAGGCCATGCCGCACTCCGCATCGGCCTTCGCCGCTTCCTCGAATATCTCGCGGGCTTGATTGTACCAGAACGAATGCTGGTAGCGCATGCCGCGATCGAACCGCCGTTGCGCCGTGTCGTTGCACGATATCGGGAAATGAACCGTGCCGAATCTCTGGTCGACGTCGTCCTGCGCGACAGCAGGCTGGACAAGCGAAAGGCAGCCGCCAGCGTGGCGGCAAGAGCGGTTGCTAGCGATGACCTGATCATGGTCGCCTCCCGGTTTTGATTTGAGTGGGACGGGGTCGACGAGATGTCTCCAATTTAGCAAATGCGCGGATGCCCGGCAATTTGCCTTTCACTAAATTAGTGGCAACCGGGTAGCGAATTGAGCTTGCAGTCCCGATCTGGTACACGCGCACCTGCACCTGAAATGAGCAAGGCCGCCGATGATCCCGCGCTACACCAGGCCCGAGATGGCCGCGATCTGGGACCCGCAGACGCGCTACCGCATCTGGTTCGAGATCGAGGCGCACGCCGCCGACGCCATGGCCGAGCTCGGCATCATCCCGAAGGCGGCGGCCAAGAAGATCTGGAGCAAGGGCCGGAACGCCTCGTTCGATATCGATCGCATCGATGCGATCGAGCGCGAGGTCAAGCACGACGTCGTCGCCTTCCTCACCCACCTGGCCGAGATCGTCGGGCCGGAGGCGCGCTTCGTGCATCAGGGCATGACCTCCTCCGACGTGCTCGACACCTGCCTCAACGTGCAGCTGGTGCGCGCCGCCGATCTCCTGATCGCCGACGTCGACAAGCTCCTTGCCGCGCTCGAGCGCCGCGCCTTCGAGCACAAGCTGACGCCGACCATCGGCCGCTCCCACGGCATCCACGCCGAGCCGACCACCTTCGGGCTCAAGCTCGCCGTTGCCTACGCGGAATTCGCGCGCGCCAAGGAGCGGCTCGTCGCGGCGCGCCGCGAGGTCGCCACCTGCGCCATCTCGGGCGCCGTCGGCACCTTCGCGCAGGTCGATCCGCGCGTGGAAGCGCACGTCGCCAAGGCGATGGGGCTCGCGGTCGAGCCGGTGTCGACGCAAATCATCCCGCGCGACCGGCATGCCATGTATTTCGCGACGCTCGGCGTCGTCGCCTCCTCGGCCGAGCGGCTCGCCACCGAGATCCGCCATCTGCAGCGCACCGAGGTGCTGGAGGCCGAGGAGTTCTTCTCCGCCGGCCAGAAGGGCTCCTCGGCGATGCCGCACAAGCGCAATCCGGTGCTGTCCGAGAACGTCACCGGGCTCGCCCGCATGGTGCGCGCCTATGTGACGCCGGCCTTGGAGAACGTTGCGCTCTGGCACGAGCGCGACATCTCGCATTCCTCGGTCGAGCGCATGATCGGCCCCGATGCGACCGCGACGCTCGACTTCGCGCTGGTGCGGCTCGCCTCCATCATCGACAAGCTCGTGGTCTATCCGGAGAACATGCGCAAGAACCTCGACCGCCTCGGCGGGCTCATCCACTCGCAGCGCGTGCTGATCGCGCTGACCCAGAAGGGCGTCGCGCGCGAGGACGCCTATGGTCTGGTGCAAGGGAACGCCATGAAGGCGTGGCGTGGCGAGGGTGACTTTCTATCATTGCTCAAGGCCGACAAGGCCGTGCGCAAGCACCTGAGCGAGGCCGAGCTCGAGGAAAACTTCGACCTCGGCTATCACCACAAGCACGTCGACACGATTTTCAAGCGGGTGTTCGGCAAGGCTCAGCGCCAGCCGTAGCGCCGGTAGTCGTAACCGCGCGAACCCCAACGGTGGCGATTCGCCCCGCAGCACCCCAAGAACCCGTCTCCCGGAGGCCCGATTCACCGCCCGTGCACGCTTCGTCCACGGATTTTTCCACCGCCGATTACCGCCGCATCCACAGCTTTAGCGGTGCGCGGTTTGCCCGACTCGCGTGCCTGACCTAACGTCCCCGGCCTCACGCGACACGGAGGCGAATCATGAGCCGTCTGGTGCGGGTTCCGAAACGGGCGAGCGACGACCTCGCCTTTGCCGGGCTGGAGGACATGCTTCCGCACGGCCTCGGCGGCGCCGAGGGACAGCAGATCGCGACCGAGGGCGACAATTACCTCGAGCGGATCGCGAAATACGTCCCTGGCGAGGTGCTCGCCTTCTTCATCTTCATCAACATCATTCTCGAGCAGGCGGTGAAGACCGGCGGCAAGAGCGCCGCCATGGCCGGCGTGCCGGTGACGACGGTCGCGCTGGGCGCGCTGGTCGTCGGCGTCCTGCTCACGCCGCTGTTCGTCTGGTACGTGCGCGAGGAAGGCGACGCCTGGCTCACCAATGCCTTCGTCTCGACCTTGGCATTTCCATTCTGGGCCTATGCGCTCGGCGCGGTCGCTTTCAACGATCATTGGGACGGCAATCTGGCGGCGATCCTGCTCGCGACCTTCACGGTGGTGAGCGGGCTCATTTCGCCGCGCACCCCGCGGCGCAAGCGCAAGGAGTCGAAAGCGAGCCCGCCGCCGCGCACCGAACGACCGCACCTCGACCTGATCGAGCCGTCGCCGGCCTGATCACGACCCACGTCCGGCCTTTGATTTGTCGGTCGCGGCCGGTTAATGCCTGCGGCGCGCCATGCCCACTCCGCCGACCATCCTGGTGTTCGATTCCGGCCTCGGCGGCCTCACGGTGTTCCGCGAGGTCGTCAAGCTGCGTCCGGACGCACGCTATGCCTATGTCGCCGACGACGCGTTCTTTCCCTACAACGGCCGCGGCGAGGCCGAGCTGGTCGCGCGCGTGGTCGCGCTCATGGGCGAGCTGATCGACGCGCACCGGCCCGACCTGATCGTGATCGCCTGCAACACCGCCTCGACCTTGGCGCTGCCGCACCTGCGGGCGCGCTTCTCGCTGCCGTTCGTCGGCACCGTGCCGGCGATCAAGCCGGCCTGCGCGGCCTCGCGGACGCGGCGCGTCTCGGTGCTCGGCACCGAGGCGACCGTCGGCCGCGAATATACCCGCGCGCTCATCCGCGACTTCGCCAATGGCAGCGATGTCACCCTGGTCGGCTCGGGCCGGCTCGCGGGCTTCGCCGAAGCGGAGCTCAAGGGCGTGCCCGCCGACGATGCGGCGATCGCCCAGGAGATCGCGCCTTGCTTCGTCGATGCCGGCGGGCGGCGCACCGACACGATCGTGCTGGCCTGCACCCACTATCCGCTGCTGCTCGATCGCCTCGAGCGGCTGGCACCCTGGCCGGTGACCTTCATCGACCCGGCGCCGGCGATCGCGCGGCGGGTGACCGACCTGATCGGACCGAAGGCCGCCGACGACGCGCCGGCTCCGGCACGTATCGCCTTCACGTCGGGGAAGTCGCCCTCGCCTGCCCTCGCCGCGGCCCTGTCGCGCTTCGGGATCGCGCAATAACATTTGTACGCAATTGCCGCCCCGTGCCATGCTGTCGGAGGTGGGTGTGATGGCCAAAAAAGAAGCGCGTACGGTCCGCCGAACCCTGCAGTTCAAGTTCACGCTGCCGAACGCGGATTCGGCGCATCTCTTGTCGATGATGAAGGCCGCGGCGCCGTTCCTGGAGGCTTTCGGCAGCACGCGCGTGCGCCTGCTGCAGAACGTCGACGATCCGGCGCGCTACATCCAGGAGATCGAGTACGACACCCACGAGGAATTCGAGGTCAACCGCCAGCGCATCGCCAGCGACCCGCGCTTTCAGGCCTACGTGCAGACTTGGCGGTCCATGCTGGGCGGCGCGGTCGAGGTCGACGTCTATCAAACGGTGGAAGGAGCGGGCTGAGCCTCCTCGAGCTCAGCCGACGCGTGAGACTGAGACCTCGCCCAACTACAGCGATGCTTGTAGAACCTCATGGTGAATTGATCGGCATAGCAAGTCGGCAATGCCTAGCAGTTCATCGTCACCCAGCACCCATGCGAGCACCAAGGACGCCCCTGTTCAGCACAGCGAGATCAAGCTGCCGCTCGCATCTCGCGTCCCGCAAGGCAGCGCCGCCGGACGAGCACCATGAACAGCATAGCCGCCAAGACATTGATGGCGCTCGCTGCCGCCTCGATCCCGGCGCTCGCGGTCGCGCATGTCCTGGGAATAACCCTCATCAGCACGGTGAGCCACGTCCAATCCGAGGTCGACGAGGCGCTCTCGACCGCGCTTCGCATCACCGAAATCCGCGTGATGATGGAAAAGGAGCACGGGCTCGTGGCCCGGCTTCCCGCCGAGTTGGATCAGGGCAAGGTCGACGCTTACGCCTCCCAGATTGCGGCGATCAACCGCAAGCTCGATGACGCGGTCGTCGCGTTGGCCGCCAACCGCGGGATCGCGGCGCCCGACACGATCAAGCAGCTGCGCAGCACGCGCGACGACATGGCCAAGGCCACCGCCGACATTCTCAAGGCGACGAGGAGCTTCGCGCAGACGACCGCGCTCGAGCTGGTCGACGGTCCGTTCGAGGCGAGCTTCAGCGTTGCGGTCACGCTTCTCGATGCCATCGCGTCCAATGTCGCGGCCGTGGCCGATGCCGCGCGCAAGCGCCTCGACGACAGCTCCGCCTGGGCATGGCGCCTGACGCCGATCGCGTTGATCGCCGCATTGCTGGCGGTCGGGCTCGGCTTCTGGACGATCCGGCGCCAGGTGGTCGTGCCGTTGGGAGCCATCGGCGCCGGGATGCGCCGGCTGGCCGACGACGACCTTGCGGTCGATACCTCGGTCTGGCCGGCCGCGGGCGAGATCGGACAGATGACGCGTGCCGTCGAGCATTTCAAGGAGAGCGCGCTCGCCAGGCGACGCCTGCAGGACGAGCGGCAGGAGCATCATCGCGCGGCAGAAGCGCGCAGCCGGCGCATCGCCGAGCTCGCCGCGGCGTTCGAAGCGGACGCTGAGGCCGTGATCAGGAACCTCGGCGCCGCCTCCAACACGCTGACCACCAACGCCGAGGCCATGACGATCGCCGCGGCCGAGAACGAGCAGCGGGCGCAGCACGTGGCGGCGTCGACCGCCGAGGCCAATGCCGCGGCCAATTCGGTGGCCGCCGCATCGGAAGAGATCAGCACCACCATTCATGCGGTCACCGACCGGATCATGGCGGCGCAAACGATCGCCGGCCGCCGCCTAACCACCGGCCCATCAGGCGGCTGCCCCCCTTCGCTTGTCCTCGTGCGCAGGGGGCGATTTGACTTATCCCCCCCATCCGCCTAGAACCCGCCCGCTGCGCCGGCCGTTTTGGCCGGCGTGGCGTTTCGCGACCCGCGGTGTTGTGCCGGCGCTTCGGCCAAGACCTGTCGGTTCCGGCAAACGGCCGGGACAGAGGAGGGCGCGATCCTCTCAACAGCAACACGACAAGAGGACGCGATGACCAAGCGCCACGAGGCGAAGTACAAGATCGACCGCCGCATGGGCCAGAATGTCTGGGGCCGCCCGAAGAGCCCCGTCAACCGCCGCGAATACGGCCCCGGCCAGCACGGCCAGCGCCGCAAAGGCAAGCTCTCGGACTACGGCGTGCAGCTGCGCGCCAAGCAGAAGCTGCGCGGCTACTACGGCAACATTTCCGAGAAGCAGTTCCGCGGCATCTACGAAGAGGCGATCCGCATGAAGGGCGATTCCGGCGCCCATCTGATCGGGCTCTTGGAGCGCCGGCTCGACGCCATGATCTACCGCGCCAAATTCGTCCCCACGGTGTTCGCGGCGCGCCAGTTCGTCAGCCACGGCCACGTCAAGGTGAACGGACGGCGCGTCACCATCTCGAGCTACCGCCTCAAGGCCGGCGACCTGGTCGAGGTGAAGGACAAGTCGAAGCAGCTCGCCTTGGTGCTCGAGGCGACCGGGCTCGGCGAGCGCGACGTGCCCGACTATATCGAGGTCGACCACTCGAAAATGACCGCGAAGCTCGCTCGCATTCCGACCATCACCGAGGTGCCCTACCCGGTGATCATGGAGCCGCACCTCGTGGTCGAGTTCTATTCGCGGTAAGAGCGCTGCCGTTGACCGAGCGGGACCCGGCGACCCATGCGCTCGCAGGCCTCCGTGCAGATGAATGCGCGGGTCAAGCGCGCACGCGCTGAACCGGTCGCTCGTCTCCGCCGCCGCGACGTAAGCCGCGGCGTCCGCCGGCAGCAGCAGCCGCTCGGCGGTGAGCGCGTCGGCCGCCGCCTTCACCTTCGCCACATAGGCCGCGCGCGAGCCGTAGCGCTCCTCGATCGACGGGCGCGGATCAGCGGCGGCCTCGCGCTCGGCCTTGGTCTTGGCGAACGGGATGTAGGAGCCGTCGCGGTCGCAGAGCTCGCCCGGCTGCGCCTTGTAGACGTTCCAGCCGGTATGGGTCGCGAGCGGCACGGCGATCGGCGGCAGCCGGATGCCCGCGACCTCGTTGCCGTCGCCATCCACCGCCGAGACGCGCGTGCCGTAGAACGCCTCGCCCAGCACCGCGCGCGCTTCCGTAACTGTTCCGGGTGGATTGATCCAATCGACCGGCGGACCGATCAAGTTGCCGCCGGGCGCGAGCGCCATTCCCTTGATCTGCGGCATGCGCACGTCGGCATACTCGACCGCGGTACCGGCCGCGACCGACGGCACCCGGCTCGGGGGCGGCGCGACGCCTTTCGTCACCCATTGCTCCAGCGCCACCACGAGCGCGCGCAGGGCCGGCGTCGGGCTATGCGGATTGGTCGGATTGGCGCAAGCGCCCGGCGCGGTGCCGAGCCCGGCGCGCCCGCCATGCTGAGTGCCCGCGATCATGTACACGCGCGAGGTTTCCGGCAGCGTCAGGTCGCGCTTGCCGGCCGGATCGGTGGTGAGCAGCGAGGCGCCCTTCTGCCAATACTCGGTCGAGGTATTGGTCTCGATCAGCAGCGGATCGAAGCCGTCGCCGCGGAACAGCGCGCCGGTCTTGCCCGCGAGCCGATCGGTCGTAGACGCGGTGCTGAACGGGAACCAGTTCTCGGGATAGTCGTGGTCCTCGTGCTGCGTGAAGGTGCGATCGGGCTCGGCGAAGGTGTGATTGGCGAAGACTTTCCCGGCGCCGGCGGTATGCGCGAGCATTCCATCGAACACGCGGCGTCCGCCCGCGTCCTTGTTCATGCCGAGCTCGATGAAATGGCGCAGGTAGCGGCCGCTCTGGGAGCCGCCGAAGGCCACCGCATGACGGATGCCGGCGCCCTCTCCTGCCAGCGGGTTCGCCGTGCCGTTGTCGTCGGCGCGCTCGTGGCGCAGGAACGAGACCAGGTCGCGGGTCGCCGCAAAGCCGATGCCGACCACCTTCGCTTCGGTCGCCTCGTACCAGAGCTCGTAGATCGTCGTCGGCGTGAACCTGGTGCCCTTCGGCAGCAGCCTGATCGAGCGCGGATCGGCGAACTCCCATCGATCGGGCGGAACTTCGGCCCGCGGATCGCTCGCGCGCGCCCGCGCAGTCAGGCGCGCCCTGCTCTTGTCGGTCGAAACCGCCGGATAGTTGAGCCGGACGACCTCGACGTCGGCCGGTCTGCGTTTGCCGACCTGCATCTCCTCGCGGATGCGGCGCACGAGCGGCTTGCCGTCCTCCATGACCATCGGGAAGCGCGCGCCCATGGTGGCGTTCGCCTTCGATACGTCCGGATCCCAACCCGACCACACGATGGTGTAGCCGCGCTCGAACAGGAATCCGTTGCCGGCGTGCGCGCGGGTCCTGGGATCGTTCAGCGCCACGGCTCCGCCGCCGACGAGGTCATGCAGTCGATATCCGAGCTGCTTGTTGCCGCGGTTGAGCACCTCGTAGAACAGGAGACCATTGGCCTTGGCGGGATCGGCCGGCCGCAGGATGAAAACGTCGACCTCGTACTCGACCATGCCGCGGGCATTGCGCGGCGCCTTGTCGAGATCGACGATCACCTTGTTCTGCGCCGCGGCAGGATCAAGCTCGCCCTTGGCGACCCCCGTGATGCGCAGATAGGACCCGACCTCGCCGAAGGCGTGACCTTCGGCGAACGGCTCGGGCGCGTCGAGCCTGATCTCGGTGATGCGGGCCTGGGCGGCGCCAACGACTGGCAGGCCGAGCGCGACTGCAAGCGCGGCGGCTTTGCAAAGCATGGTGTTCCCCCGGCAATTCTTGGAGAGTTGGATGCCGACATTCGGCATCCGCACCACCGCGGCCGTCAATGGGGAAAATGCAGAAAGACCGCCAGTCGGCTCAGGCCGCCGAGGCCTTGGCCGGGACGCCCTTTTCCTTCAACAGGCCCTGCAGCTCGCCGGCCTGGAACATCTCGCGCACGATGTCGCAACCGCCGACGAACTCGCCCTTGACGTAGAGCTGCGGGATCGTCGGCCAGTTGGAATAGCTCTTGATGCCGTCTCGAAGGTCGTCCGATTCGAGCACGTTGAGGCCCTTATAGGTGACGCCGAGATGATCGAGGATTTGAATCACCTGCGCGGAAAATCCGCACATGCGGGAATTGCGGGGTGCCCTTCATGAACAGCACCACGTCGTTGCCCTTGACCTCGTTGTCGATGAATTGCTCGATCGCCATGTCAAATCCTCGTGTCAGCGCCTCTTGGCGCGACCCTCCTCGCGGGCGCGCGGCGCCCGCCGATTCCGGCTCGTTCGCTTATATATGTAGCGCATACCGGCGCCGCACCCCAAGGGGGGAATTCGCAGGGCTAGGTCACTTTTTTGCGGGGGCGTAGAACGTCCCTTCGACCTCGAAAATGTCGTCCTGGTTGAGCCGGTGGATTTCGAGGATCGTGCGCGGCGGATAGGGTCCCTTGCCCCACAGCTCCTCCTGCACCTTGTTGACGAGCGGCCGGAAGCGGAACATGTCGGTGACGTAGACGACGATGCGCACGGCGTCGCGCAAGGTCGCGCCCTCCGACTCGGCGATCAGCTTCATGTTGAGGAAGCCCTGGCGGATGCGCGCCTCGTCGCCTTGGACCAGCGTGTTGGTCTTCGGGTCGATCCCGCGCATGCCGGCCACATAGATGAAATCGCCGGCGCGGGTGCCCAGCGCCCAGGTCCCGGTGGTCTTGATGGCGCCTTCGGGGGCCAGCGTCTTGACGCCGTTGGGGGAGAGCTCCTGGGTCGAGGCCACGCCCATGGTCAATGCCGGACCCCGCCTGGCTCACTGCTCGGGCGTGCCGGTCTGCAAGGCGAGCGCGTGCAGCTTGCCGCCCATCTCGGCCTTGAGCGCCTCGTAGACGATCTGGTGCTGCTGCACCCGCGACTTGCCGCGGAAGGACTCGGAGAGCACGGTCGCCGCATAGTGGTCGCCGTCACCGGCGAGGTCGCGGATCGTCACCTCGGCGTCGGGGATGCGCGCCTTGATCAGCCGCTCGATTTCGTTGGCGTCCATGGCCATGGGACATCTCCTGAAACCGCGGGGGTCAGGCCACTGCGCTGCTCATATAGGCGGGCAGCCAGCCCTCGAAGCGTTCGCGAAGCTTTGCGACCACAATGGGGCGCTCGCCTTGCAGCGTCAATGCGTCACCGCCGGTCAGTCCGAGCTGGCGGATCGGCACACCGGCGGCGCGGGCGCGCGCCATGATCTTCTCGGCCACGCCCGGCTTGACGGTGACCACGTAGCGCGCCTGGTCCTCGCCGAACCAGAAGGCGTGGGCGGCGAGCGGCGCGCCGGTCGAGCTCGGCCCCGATGCCGGACGCCATCGCCATTTCGGCGAGCGCCACGATGAGGCCGCCGTCCGAGACGTCGTGCACGGCGGTGGCCTGGCCCTCGGCAATGAGCGCGCGCACGAAATCGCCGTTCCGGCGCTCGGCGGCAAGATCGACCGGCGGCGGCGCGCCCTCCTCGCGCTGGCAAATCTCGCGCAGATAAAGCGACTGGCCGAGCCAACCCTTGGTCTCGCCGATCAGCAGGATCGCCTCGTCCGCGGCCTTGAAGGCGACCGTCGCCGACTTGGTGAAATCGTCGATCACGCCGACGCCGCCGATGGTCGGCGTCGGCAGGATGGCGCGGCCGTTGGTCTCGTTGTAGAGCGAGACGTTGCCCGACACGACCGGGAAGTCGAGCGCCTTGCACGCCTCCGCGATGCCGCGAATGCAACCGACCAGCTGGCCCATGATCTCCGGGCGCTCCGGGCTGCCGAAATTGAGATTGTCGGTGAGCGCAAGCGGGCGCGCGCCGACCGCGGTGAGATTGCGCCAGGCCTCCGCCACCGCCTGCTTGCCGCCCTCGAACGGATCGGCCTCGCAGTAGCGCGGCGTCACGTCGGTGGTGAGCGCGAGCGCCTTGGGGCCGTCCTCGACCCGCACCACCGCGGCGTCGCCGCCCGGCCGCTGCACCGTGTTGCCGAGGATGACGTGGTCGTATTGCTCCCACACCCAGCGCTTCGAGCACAGGTCGGGCGAGCCGATCAGCATCAGCAGGGTCTCGGCGACCGGCATCGGCGGCGTGACGTCGGTCGCGTTCACCACCGGCAGCTTGGGCGCCTCCACATGCGGGCGATCGTAGACCGGCGCCTCGTCGCCCAGCTCCTTGATCGGCAGATCGACCATCGTCTTGCCGCCGTGGCGAACGATGAACCGCTTGGTCGGCGTGGTCTCGCCCACCACCGCGAAGTCGAGCCCCCATTTGCGGAAGATCGCCTCGGCCTCCTGCTCTTTTTCCGGCTTGAGCACCATGAGCATGCGCTCCTGGCTCTCCGAGAGCATCATCTCGTAGGCGCTCATGCCGTCCTCGCGGCACGGCACCGTGTCGAGGTCGAGCGTGACGCCGAGATCGCCCTTCGCGCCCATCTCCACCGCCGAGCAGGTCAGCCCGGCCGCGCCCATGTCCTGGATGGCGATGACGCAGTCCTTCGCCATGATCTCGAGACAGGCTTCGAGCAGGAGCTTCTCGGAGAACGGATCGCCCACCTGCACGGTCGGGCGCTTGGCCTCCGCGTCCTCGCCGAATTCCGCCGACGCCATGGTGGCGCCGTGGATGCCGTCGCGCCCGGTCTTGGAGCCGAGATAGACGATCGGCATGCCGACGCCCGACGCCGCCGCGTAGAAGATCTTGTCCGACGGCGCGAGCCCGACCGCCATGGCGTTGACCAGGCAGTTGCCGTCGTAGCGGGTGTGGAAGCGGACCGAGCCGCCGACGGTGGGCACGCCGAAGCTGTTGCCGTAGCCGCCGATGCCGGCGACCACGCCGGAGACCAGGTGCCGCGTCTTCGGATGCGCCGGATCGCCGAAGCGAGAGCGCGTCGAGGCACGCGATCGGCCGCGCGCCCATGGTGAAGACGTCGCGCAGGATGCCGCCGACGCCGGTGGCCGCGCCCTGGTAGGGCTCGATGTAGCTCGGGTGGTTGTGGCTCTCCATCTTGAACACCACCGCGAGCCCGTCGCCGATGTCGATGACGCCGGCATTCTCGCCCGGCCCCTGGATCACCCAGGGCGCCTTGGTCGGCAGGCTGCGCAGGTGGAGCTTCGAGGACTTGTACGAGCAGTGCTCGTTCCACATCGCCGAGAAGATGCCGAGCTCGGTGAAGGTCGGCGTGCGGCCGATCAGCTTGCGGATGCGCGCGTATTCGTCCGGCTTGAGGCCGTGGGCGGCGACCAGCGCCGGGGTGATGGTCGGTGTCTTTGCCGCTTTGGGCTTGGCGGCTTTAGGCTTAGCGGCTTTGGGCTTAGCGGCTTCGGGCGGCCGCTTGGCCTTGCGCGCCGCCGGCTTTTTTTGACCTTCCGGGCAGCCGGTTTCTTCGATGTCCTAGCCATGGGCCTTAGATGTCATTGGCTAGCGCGACCGGCAATCCATGACCGCGCTGGGTCCACAGCATCGTGCATGCATAGCGATGCCGCGTGACGGTCAATAACGAGGCAGGGGGTGGTGTTACGCCGCTTTCTTGAAGTGATCGGCCAGCCCCGCGAACAGCCCGCGCCCGTCGGTCGGGCCGAGCGCGGCCTCCACGTGGTTCTCGGGATGCGGCATCAGGCCGAGCACGTTGCCCTTGTCGTTGAGCACGCCGGCGATCGCGTTGGTGGCGCCGTTCACGTTCCAGGCCGGATCGAGCGAGCCGTCGGGCGCGGTGTAGCGGAACAGCACTCTCCCCTCGCCTTCGAGCCGCGCGATCGTCGCCGCGTCGGCGACGTAGTTGCCCTCGCCGTGCGCGACCGGCACGCGGATCACCTGGCCCGCGTTGTAGCCGCGGGTGAACGGGGTATCGGAGTGCTCGACCCGCAGGTAGACGTCGCGGCAGATGAACTTGAGCGCGGCATTGCGCATCAGCACGCCGGGCAGCAGCCCCGCCTCGCACAGGATCTGGAAGCCGTTGCAGACGCCGAGCAGCGAGCCCGCCCTTCGCCGCGTGCGCCCGCACCGCGTCCATGATCGGCGCGCGCGCCGCGATCGCGCCGCAGCGCAGATAGTCGCCGTAGGAGAAGCCGCCCGGCACCACCACGAGGTCGGTGCCGGCCGGCAGCGCGGTGTCGGCATGCCAGACCATCGCCGGCTCGCGTCCGGAGATGAGCTTCAGCGCGCGCGCCATGTCGCGCTCGCGATTGATGCCGGGAAAGACGACGACGGCGGATTTCATCAGAGCCCGAGCTCCCGCTCGGCCCAGCGCAGCACCAGGTCGCCGTTGAGGAAGTCCAGGGCGACGCGCTCCGCCAATGCGAGCCGCTCCCGGTCGGCCACCACGGTGGCGACGATCACGTCGCATTTGTCGTTGAAGGCGATCGCCAGCGCGGTGCGCGGCGGCGCGTAGGGAATCGTGACCTGATAGGGCCGGCTGCGCCCGCTCATCCAGCGAACCGCGATCGGCCGGCCTTCGGCCAATCCTTCGAATTTGTCGCTGAGCAGCTCGAGGTCGCCGACCCGGTCGAGCTCGGCGTCGTCCGACACGCCGGTGGTGCAATTGCAGAAGCCGAGCTTGGCGCGCAGGTAGAGATTGATCTCGGCGCCGCAATCGGCGGCGCGGCACTGGAACGCGCGGCCGGTGCCCCACTGGTCGAGCGGGAACGGCCATTTGACCTCGGCCCAAGTCGCGCGCACAGTCGCCGCGCGACGCGGAGGCGCCATCGCCCGCCGGCGCGCTGGCGATCGTCGCCGCGTCGCCCGCGAGCAGGCCGGCGAGAGCCGGCGCCCAGCGCCGCCACCAGCATGCCGCTGCGCAAGGTGCTCATTTCACCTCGACCCGATAGTCCTCGATGATCGTGTTGGCGAGCAGCTTGTCGGCCGCCTGCTTGAGCAGCGCCTCCGCCTGCTTGCGGTCGCGGCCCTCGAGCTCGATGTCGAACACCTTGCCCTGGCGCACGCTCGCGACGCCGTCGACGCCGAGCGATTTCAGCGCTCCTTCGATCGCCTTGCCCTGGGGATCGAGGATGCCGGATTTCAGGGTGACGGTGACGCGGGCCTTCATGGTGCTGTCGTTTCCGGCGCTTCTGCCCGACTGTCGATATGGGACGAATCGCCTCGCCCGCAACCGATATCCGAGCGCAATTCCCAGCGAAACGTACCTGGCCGAGTTTACGCGCAAAGCGCCTCAGTGCACAGGGGCCGCCGATTGCTCCAACAGCCGCCCGCGGCCGGCGACGTGGCCGCTCTCGCCGATGAGCCGCAGGGCCGCCCAGAACGCCGCCTGCGTGCTCGAAACCACCGGAATGCCGTGGCGGTCCTCCAGCGGCTGCGCCACGCCGAGGGTGCGCAAGCCGCCGCAGGAGATCAGCAGGCCTTCGGCCCCGGGCGCCTTGCTGCAGGCGCCGGAGGCGAGCGCGATGATGTCGGCCTCGCTCTTCTTGCCGGGCTCGCCGAACCCGAACAGGCCGAAGCCCTCGAGCGCCAGCACCTCGAAGTCGTGCGCCTCGAGAAAGCCCTTGAGGCGATTGTTCACCTCGTCCGCATAGGCGGTGGCGACCACGATCCGCCGCGCATCGAAGCGCCGCAGCCCATCGACCACCGCCTGGCTCATGGTGCTCACCGGCAGCCCGGTGGCGGCACGCAGTTTCTCGAGCAGCTGGTCGTGGAAGTCGGCGCCGCGATAGAACGTCAGCGAGGTGCCGATCACCATGATGGCGTCGACGTCCTGCTCGGCGAGATATTCGGCGGCCGGGAGAATTCCCTCCCAGGCGCTGTCGTAGCCCTCGGGCGTGAGCGCCCGCACGCCTACTCCGCGCGGAACGAACCGCACGTCGGGATACATCTGCAGCCCTTCCTCCGGCACCTCGTCCTTCGCGAACGGCACGACCAGCCCGATGGTGAAGTCCTTGCGCATGCTCTCGCCTCCCACGCTGCCACAAACCAATGTGCCGTGCGCCGCGTCAGTCCTCGGTGGCGCCGGCGGCCTTGATGATCGGCGCCCACTTCGTGATCTCGGCGCGGATGTAGGCGCCGAACTCCTCCGGCGTGCTCGACAGCGGCTGCATGCCGAGCTTGAGGAAATGCTCCCGGGTCGCCGGCTCGGCCAGAAATCCGGTCAGCGCCTTGTTCAGGGCGGCGACGATCGGCCGGGGAACATTGGCAGGCGCGACGATGCTTTGCCAAGAGTTCGCTTCATAGCCGGCGAGGCCGGCCTCCACCAGGGTCGGAACATCCGGGATGGTCTCGACCCGCTTGCCGACGGTGACGCCGAGCCCCTTCACGCGGCCTTCGCGCACCAGCCCGGTGACCGGCCCGACGTCGCCGAACATCATCGGCACGTGGCCCGCGACCACGTCGTTGAGCGCCGGTCCGCCGCCCCGATAAGGAACGTGCCTGATATCGGTCCCGGTCATGCTCTTGAACAGCTCCATATAGATGTGATGCGGCGCGCCCATGCCGCCCGAGGCATAGCTCAGCTCGCCGGGCTTCGACTTGGCGAGCCGAACGAGATCGGCGACCGAGCCGGCCGGCAGGGCCGGATTGACCACCAGCACGAACGGCACCGCGGCGATGAGCGTGATCGGCGAGAAATCCGTCACCGGGTCGTAGGGCAGCTTCTTGTAGACGCTCGGATTGAAGGCAAGGGTCGAGCTGGTGGCCGCCAGCAGCGTGTAGCCGTCGGGCGCGGCGCGGGCGACGAAGAGCGCCGCCGGTCGCGGTGCCCTGCCCCGGACAATTCTCGATGATGAAAGGCTGGCCCAGTCTTTTTTCGAGCCCGCTCGCCAGGAAGCGCGCCAGCGCGTCGGTGCCGCCGCCCGCCGCATAGGGAACGATGATGCGCACGGGCTTGCTCGGATAGTCTTGCGCGGCGCCGCTTCCCGGGCTCGCCATAAGACAAAGGGCGCCGAGGACGGCGCCCTTGAGGATGGTCGAGGACCAATGCGGCGTCATCGCATCGCCCTCGACGGGATGAGCGGGCTTCAGCTCTTGACCAGGACCGGACCGGTGCCCTGCGGCCGCTCGCCCTCGCTCATGATGCCGAGGCGCTTGGCCACCTCGGTATAGGCTTCGAGCAGACCGCCGAGGTCGCGGCGGAACCGATCCTTGTCGAGCTTCTCGTTCGACTTGATGTCCCACAGCCGGCACGAATCGGGCGAGATCTCGTCCGCCACCACGATCCGCATGAGATCGTTCTCCCACAGCCGGCCGGTCTCCATCTTGAAGTCGACGAGACGGATGCCGACGCCGAGGAACAGGCCGGACAGGAAATCATTGACGCGGATGGCGAGCGCCATGACGTCGTCGATCTCCTGCGGCGTCGCCCAGCCGAAGGCGGTGATGTGCTCCTCCGATACCATCGGGTCGTTGAGCGCGTCGTTCTTGTAGTAGAACTCGATGATCGAGCGCGGCAGCTGCGTCCCCTCCTCGATGCCGAGGCGCGTCGAGAGCGAGCCCGCCGCGACGTTGCGCACCACCACCTCGAGCGGGATGATCTCCACCTCGCGGATCAACTGCTCGCGCATGTTGAGCCGGCGGATGAAGTGAGTCGGCACCCCGATGTCGTTGAGGTGCTGAAAGACATATTCCGAGATTCGGTTGTTGAGGACGCCTTTGCCTTCGATCACCTGATGCTTTTTCGCATTGAAGGCGGTCGCGTCGTCCTTGAAGTGCTGAATCAGCGTTCCCGGCTCCGGTCCCTCGTAGAGGACTTTCGCCTTGCCCTCGTAGATGCGGCGACGGCGGCTCATCGGGGTGTACCGTGGTTTGTTTGTGTCCATCTGGATGCCGTGGCTCCCGTTTGAATATCTTGTCCGCGGCGGCGGGACGCGGCGGCGCGACGAAGGACGAGACCAGGCGACGCGTCCACGCCCCCGCAAGCTACCCGATCGTGGTGGGCAGCACAATCGCGTCGGATGGCTTTGTTCCCCTTGGCTTGCGTGCGCGAATCAGTTCGCCCTCAGTTGCCTTGACCATCATGTGCCGGTATGCAAGGCGGCATGTTCATTGCGTTCCTGCCTATTGCGTGCCTTCATTGTGTCGAAACCATGAGGCAATCGTTAACGCAAGCGTGCCCCGAAGCCCGGTGCGACTGCAGGATGAGGAGCGTGGAGCGCGTCGCCGCTCCCGAAACAGCGAGGCAGCCATGACCACGTTCGACAAACGCGAGGAAGGTTTTGAGAAGAGGTTCGCACTTGACGAGGAGCAAAAATTCAAGGCGCACGCCCGCCGCAATAAGCTGCTCGGCATGTGGGCGGCTGAGAAGCTCGGGCTCGCGGGCGCCGACGCCGACGCCTATGCCAAGGAGGTCGTCGTGGCGGACTTCGAGGAAGCCGGCGACGACGACGTGTTCCGCAAGATCCGCAAGGATTTCGATGCCAAGGGCGTGGCGGAGTCGGACCATCAGATTCGCCGGACCATGACCGAGATGATGGAGAAGGCGGTCGCCCAGATCAAGGCGAGCGGCTGACGCGCGGGCGCGGCGCGGATGAGCGATCGATCGTCATTGCCGGACGACGAGATCGCGAGCTGGTACGCCGACAAATCGTTCTCGGCGGATTGGACCACCTGGCACTTCGCCAACTGGGTCGAGTTCCTGCGCCCGCTGCGCAGCGCGCCGGTGCGGGTGCTGGAGATCGGCTCGTGGGAAGGCCGCTCGGCGCTGTTCTTCCTCAACTACTTTTCCGCAAGCCATGTCGTGTGCGTCGACACGTTCGGCGGCAACGTCGAGCACATGCGCAACCCGCACTTCGCCGCGCTGGTTCCGGAAACCGAGCGGCGGTTCGATGCCAATGTCGCCGCCTTCGGCGCGCGGGTGGAGAAGATCAAAGGCCCCTCGACCGACGTCCTGCCGCGACTCGGCATCGCAGCGCGCCGCTTCGATATCGTGTATGTCGACGGCAGCCATCTGCCCGCCGACGTCTACAGCGACGGCGCGCTGGCTTGGCCGATGGTCGCGCGCGCCGGCATCGTCATCTTCGACGACTACGAATTCGACGAGGTCAAGGACGAGAGCGAGCGGCCCAAGCTCGGCATCGACGCCTTTCTCGCGGCCTTCGAAGGACAATACCGCGTCATCCACAAGGCCTACCAGGTCGTGATCGCCAAGCTGTGATGGCGATCGTAGCGAGTAGAGCGGCAAGTCGCCATCTATGACCGTCATCCCGAGGTGCGAGCGCGCGCAGCCAAGTTTACGCAGCCTGCGAAACTTGGCTGCGTCGCGAGCCTCGAGGAGGCACGGCCCCCGCCGTTGCCGCTTGCTCCTCCCGCGGCAATAGCCGGGCCGTCGCCCTTCGAGGGAAGCGCTAAAGCGCGGCCGCCTCAGGGTGACGGGTCGAGTGGTCATTCTTGGTTACGTTGGTATTAGCTACGCCGGTGCTTTACAGCGTCACGCCGGATGGGCCAGATTGCCTGTGACGTCTTCTCCTTCTCAGGTCCCCCATCATGTCAGACTTACCCGCCTTCTCCCTCGCCCGCCGGCTGCGCGCCGGCGAGACCGTCTATAGCGGCTGGTGCGGCCTGCCCTATCCGATCGTCGCCGAGCTGGTCGGCCGCGAAGGCTTTTCGGCGGTCACGCTCGACGGCCAGCACGGCCTGTGGGACACCGCCTCGACGTTGAGCGCGATCGCGCATATCCGCCTGGCCGGCGCGGCGCCGATCGTGCGCATTCCGGTCGGCGAGTTCGCGACCGTGAGCCGGGCGCTCGATTTCGGCGCCGAGGGCATCATCGCGCCGATGATCAATACGCCAGCCGATGCGCGCGCCTACGCGTCGTTCGCGAAATTTCCGCCGATCGGGGAACGCAGCTGGGGACCGCACCGGGCGACCACGCTGACCAACATTGCCGACCAGAAGGTCTATCTGCGCGAGGCCAACGACCTCACCGTCACCTTCGCCATGGTCGAGACGCGCACCTCGCTCGACAACCTCGAGGCGATCACCGCGACTCCCGGGCATCGACGCCCTGTTCCTCGGACCGGCCGATCTGTCGATCGCGCTCAGCAACGGCGCCAATGTCGATCCGCTGTCGAGCGAGGTGGACCGCGAGCTCGACCGCATCATCGCGGTGGCCAACAAGGCCGGCAAGATTCCCGGCGCCTATTGCCACAGCGCCGAGCGCGCCGTGGCGCTCGCCAAGCGCGGCGTGCGCTTCCTCGCCGTCGGCAGCGACATGGGCTTCCTGCGCGCCGGCGCCGCCGCCGCGCTCAAGGCGCTCAAAGGCTGAGGCTTGATTCTTTCAGCTCGTAGGGTGGGCCATAATCGCATCCCGTGCGCGTTCCGTAGGGGCGCGCTCGTGGGCGCCCGCAACGGCACCACGACCAGGGCGACGCACAAGGCGCCGCGACCCACCAGCAGGCGCGGCGCCGCGACATTGCGCGCCGTTGACCACGCCTACGCACCGCTGCTGGTTCACTGTTCGCTAGCCGCTTCGGCGACCGTCCTGCGCCAGCCGATCGAGGGTCTGCGGCAGATCGGTTTCCGCAAGCTCGACCGGCACATCGATCACGCGATAGCCGCGCTTGCATGAGCCAGGCACGGCGCTCGGCGCGCGCCTTGGCGGCGGTCTCGGTCTCGCCCGAGGGCTCGAGGTCGATCACCGTGCGCAGCGCAAACGACACGAAATCGGTGATGTGCGGGCCGATCGGCACCTGGCGCTTGAAGCCCTTTCCGGCAAAGCGGCGGTCCTTGGTGAGCGCGTCCCACAGCGCACGCTCGGCCTCGGTCGGATTGCGCCGCAGGAGCCGCGAGAGCCCGCGCACCGGACCGCGCTCGCCCGGCACGCGGCCGCCGCCGTGCTCGGCCAACAGCGCGCGCAGCGCCTTGGCTTCCTCGCCGTCGAGCACGCCGCCGCGCGCCGGCCCCTTGCGGCCTTCCGACAGCGCCATGACGATGCCCTGCAAGGTCTGCACGTCCTGCTGGGTCGGCTGCATGCGCGCAAGGATGTTGCGCAGGTTGACCAGCATGGTCGCCCGCTTGTGCAGCGGGCGGAAGTACTCGATCCGGTCGAGCTCGCGCTCGAGGTTGGCGAAGAAGGCCTGAACCTGCTCCTTGCGCGCCGGCTCCGACTTCTGCGGCATCGCGAACGGAAGCGCGCCGCCGGTCGCGAGCTTGAACCATTCATAGGCGACCAGCGCGACCGCCTGCGCGAGGTTGAGCGAGGCAAAGGCCGGGTTGACCGGAAAGGTGACGATGCGGTCGGCGAGCGCGACCTCGTCGTTCTCGAGGCCCCAGCGCTCGCGCCCGAACAGCACGGCGACGTTCTCGCCCGCCGCCACCTGCGGCGCGATGGCGGAAGCCGCCTGCTCGGGCGCGACCACCGGCTTGGCCTGGTCGTGGGCGCGCGCGGTGGTCGCCAGCACCAGGGTGCAGTCGGCGATCGCGGCCTCGACCGTGTCGTAGAGCACGGCGTCGTCGAGAATGCGGTCGGCGCCGGAGGCCGAGCGCCGCGCCTGCAGGCTCGGCCAGCCGTCGCGCGGCTTGACGAGGCGCAGCCGCGACAGGCCGAAATTCGCCATCACCCGCGCCGCCGCGCCGATATTCTCGCCGAGCTGCGGCTCGACCAGCACGACGATCGGCCCGGCGACGTCGGTCCAGTCCTTGGTCTTGTCGGTTCCCGCGCCAGGCATCGTCAAAACACCAGCATCGCTAAAACACCAGGATGTCGTCCATGTCCTGCATCGTCTCGAGCGCGCCGATGGGCAGGCGGTGATCCGGTGCGCCGTTGAGGCTGTGCAGGGTCGAGTAGTGGGCGGCCAGCAATCGCACCAGGTCGCGCCTCGCCTCCTCGCCGTAGCGCTGCGGCGCGTACTCGAAGGCGATGGGGACACGAGCGGCGACGAGCGCGCCGAGCCCGCGCAGCACCTGCGGCTCATGGCCCTCGACGTCGATCCAGATCAGGCCGAGCCGCTCGGCCGACAGCCCGAGCTCGCCGAGCGCGTCCTCGACACGGACCATCGGCACGTCGAGCCGCTCGCGGCCGTCGTCGGAGGGCGGCGCACCGATCGCGTGCGCGCCCTTGTTGCGCGGATGCAGATGCAGCACGGCGGTGCCTCCCGCCTCGCCGGCGGCCTTCGCGGATGATGGTGACCGCGTTCGAGAAGCCGTTCGCCTCGATGTTCATCGCCAGCAGGCGAGGCGTTGCGCGGCTCCGGCTCGAACGCCACCGCGCGCGCGAACCGGCCGCTCTTGAGCGCATAGACCGTGTGGGTGCCGATATTGGCGCCGACGTCGACGAACACCGCATCCGCCGCGAGCCGCCGCTCCGCCACCAGCACAGCGACGGCCTGGTCGATCTCGCGGCGCTGATAACCGCCGTGCCACATCAGCCAGGCGCCGACCACCCGGTCGGACGGATCGACGAAAAACCGCACGTCGCCGAGCTGGCAGAAGACGAGATGGCCGCGCGCGGCGAGCGCGTGCATGACGGTGTCGCGCAGCACCGGCCAGCCGACCAGGAGCGGTTCGAGCATCGCCCGCCGCAGCGCGCGGCGGCGGCGGCCGTAGGCCCCCTTGATCTCGCGCCAGGTGCGCATTGTTCGCCGAGCCCCTTGCCGATCCACATCCCGGCTGCACGCGGATCGTCCGTAGCGCGGATCCCGCGTGTCGCCGAGCGCAAGGGTATCATGCCGGCCGGGCTTCGGCGCGTGCGTCTGGCGCGCGATGAGGCGCCCTGCCCCCGCACATTTCGTCGGCCGTCTCGGCTCAAGTTTTGTCCTTGCAGGAAGGCTCCGGCCGCGCCATAAGGCGCCTGCCCAGGGCATTCTGCCAGGCGTTTCCCTCAAGACATCAGCGCGCGCAAAGGCTCGTCCGCAATGGCGAAGATCAAAGTGAAGAATCCGGTCGTCGAGATGGACGGCGACGAGATGACCCGCATCATCTGGAAGCTCATCAAGGACAAGCTCATCCATCCCTATCTCGACGTCGAGCTCCTGTATTTCGACCTCGGCATGGAGAAGCGCGACGAGACCCGCGACCAGATCACGGTCGACGCCGCCGAAGCGACCAAGCGGGTCGGCGTCGCGCGTCAAATGCGCGACCATCACGCCCGACGAGGCGCGGGTGAAGGAGTTCAACCTCAAGGAGATGTACCGCTCGCCGAACGGCACCATCCGCAACATCCTGGGCGGGGTCATCTTCCGCGAGCCGATCATCTGCAAGAACGTGCCGCGCCTGGTGCCGGGCTGGACCAAGCCGATCATCATCGGCCGTCACGCCTATGGCGACCAGTACCGGGCGACCGACTTCAAGGTCCCCGGCAAGGGCAAGCTGTTTCTCACCTTCGTCGGCGACGACGGCAAGAAGATCGAGCGCGAGGTGTTCCAGTTCCCCGGCTCGGGCGTCGCCATGGCGATGTACAATCTCGACGACTCGATCCGCGACTTCGCGCGCGCGTCCATGAACTACGCGCTCAATCGCAGCTATCCGCTCTATCTCTCGACCAAGAACACCATCGTCAAGGTCTATGACGGCCGCTTCAAGGACATCTTCCAGGAGGTGTTCGACAAGGAGTTCAAGGCCGAGTTCGAGAAGAAGAAGATCACCTACGAGCACCGGCTGATCGACGACATGGTGGCGGCGGCGCTGAAATGGTCGGGCGGCTATGTGTGGGCCTGCAAGAACTACGACGGCGACGTGCAGTCCGACACGGTCGCGCAGGGCTACGGCTCGCTCGGGCTGATGACCTCGGTGCTGACGACGCCCGACGGCAAGGTGGTGGAGGCCGAGGCCGCGCACGGCACCGTCACGCGCCACTACCGCCAGCATCAGAAGGGCGAGCAGACCTCGACCAACTCGGTCGCCTCGATCTATGCCTGGACGCGCGGGCTCGCCCACCGCGCCAAGCTCGACAACAGTCCCGAGCTCGCGAAGTTCGCCGCCACCCTGGAGAAGGTCACCGTCGACACCGTGGAGGCGGGCTTCATGACCAAGGATCTGGCGATCCTGGTCGGCGCCGACCAGAAGTGGCTCTCCACCACCGGCTTCCTCGACAAGGTGGACGAGAACTTGCAGAAGGCGATGGCGGCGTAGGCCCTGCGTCGATGCGCGTTTTGGGTTTGCAGCTGCCAATCGCACATTGGGACGGTTCAAACAGTCGTCTTGTGTTCGGGCACAATCGTTCGCAACATCCTCGAGGGAGGTCCTCATGCTTTGTCCAGATACGGCTGTTCGCAGCTTCGTTTGCCGCCGCCACGCGTTGCCGGCAGGCGTCCGCGCAAATGCCGCCCGCGCTCGAGGCGCCGGGCGAGACCGTGGTCGCCACCCTTCATGCCGAGGGCGCGCAGGTCTACGAGTGCAAGGCCGGCGCTGACGGCAAGCTCGCCTGGGCGTTCCGCGAGCCGATCGCGACCTTGCTGCTCGACGGCAAGACCGTCGGACGGCACTATGCCGGGCCGAATTGGGAGCACACCGACGGCAGCGCGATCGTCGGCAAGGTCGTGGCCAACGCGCCCGGCAAGACCGCGGGCGACATTGCCTGGCTCAAGCTCGAGGTCACGGCGCGGCGCGGCAGCGGCACCTTGTCGGGCGTCACCACGGTGCAGCGGATCAACACCGCAGGGCGGCGTGCATGCCGGCGCCTGCGACAAGGCGGGCGCCTTCCACAGCGCGCCCTACGCCACCGACTACGTCTTCCTGCGCAAAGGCTCGTAGCGCGCTCTCAGCTCGCCTGCCTCGCGGGCTTGCGCGAGACGCGCGCGTTCCTGCTCGCGCAATTCGGCGAGGCGCCGCGCCACCGCCTCCTCGGAGAGACCGAGGCCTTCGAGCAGGCGGGCGCCGAGCTGCAGGCTCGCCTCGACCGCCTCCGGGATGACGCCGACCGCGCCGAGCTCGAGCAGCCGCGCGGCATGGGCGGCGTCGAGCGCGCGGGCGAACACCGCGGCGTCCGGACGCCGCGTCGCGGATCGCCGCCACCATGCGCTCGGCGGCGCGCGGCTCATCGACCGTGACCACGAACGCGCGCGCATTGGCGGCGCCGACACGTTCCAGGAAATCGCCGCCGGCTGGCGTCGCCGAAATAGACCATGTGGCCGCGCTTGCGGTGCTCGCTCACCAGCTCGCCATTGGTGTCGAGCGCGACGAACGGCACGTTCTCGGCGGTCAGCAATCGGGCGATCATCCGGCCGACGCGGCCGTAGCCGCCGATCACCACGTGATCCTGCAGCTCGTGCGTCTCCTCCGCCGGCATGTGGTGGCCATGGTCGACGTGCTGCATGCGGCGGCCGGCCCAGCGGCCGCAATAGGCGCAGAGCGGCGTCACCATCATGCTGAGGCCGACCACGGCGGCGGCGAGCTGCGCGGTCTCGCGTGCGCAGCAGGCGCTGAGGCGCTGCCGAGCGCGATGACCACGAAGGCGAACTCGCCGGCCTGCGCCAGCAGGATCGCAACCTCGGCCGCCACGGCGACGCGCACGGCGAAGATGCGGCTCACCGCGAACAGAATGGCGCCCTTGATCGCGAGCAATGCCACGACCGCGGCCAGAAGGAGCCCGATCTGGCTCCACAGCGCGCGGACGTCGATCAGCATTCCGACGCTGATGAAGAACAGGCCGATCAGCAGGCCCTTGAACGGCGCCAGATCGATCTCGATCTGATGGCGGTATTCGGTCTCCGACAGCAGCAGGCCGGCGAGAAAGGCGCCGAGCGCGCTCGAGAGCCCGGCGAGGCCGGTCGCGGC
Source organism: uncultured Alphaproteobacteria bacterium (assembly GCA_963708765.1). GTDB lineage: Bacteria > Pseudomonadota > Alphaproteobacteria > Rhizobiales > Xanthobacteraceae > VAZQ01. The sequence goes on from CAVPTV010000026.1 coordinate 422,934, forward strand.
GGCGAACGCCGATCACGATGAACAGCGTCATCGCCAGGATCAGCTCGCGGCTGCCGGTCTGGCCGGCGAACCGGAAGATCGGCCGCAGCAGGTAGCGGCCGACGGCGATGATCACCGCCGACCGCCACCGCCGCCTGCAGCAGCGCGCCGGCGAGCGCCAGCGCGGCGTGCTGGTCGCCGCGGCCGAGCACGCCGACGCCGAACAGGACCGGAGCGACCATGAGGTCCTGGAACAGCAGCACCGAGAGCGCGATGCGGCCGACCGGCGTGGCCGAGCGGCCCTCGTCCTCGAGCAGCTGCATCACGAGGGCGGTCGAGGACATGGCGAGGCAGAGGCCGAGCACGATCGCGCTGCTCATGCCCGCTCCGACCGCGCGCGACGCCGGCGCCGATGGCGAGCGCGCAGAGCACGAATTGCAGCCCGCCGATGCCGAGCACATAGCGGCGCAGCGACCACAGCCGCGCCACCGACAGCTCCAGCCCGATCAGGAACAGCAGGAACACCACGCCGAGCTCGGCCAGGATCTCGACCCGGTCGCGATCCTCGATGGTGAGATAGCGCAGCCAGGGAAAGTCGCCGGCGAGCCGCCCGAGGCCGTAGGGGCCCACCAGGACCCCGATGAAAAGGAACCCGAGCACCGCTGCCGATGCGCGCGCGATGGAACAGCGGAACGATGATCCCGGCGGCGGCGAGAAAGACCAGGACGTCCTTCAACCAAGGCCCGTGGTCCAAGACGTCCCCCTGTCAGCGGTCGGCGGACCGCTTCCTCACCCGCCGCCGAGCGCCGCCGCGATCGCGGCGAGCGCCGCGTCCGCCTTGGAGCCGTCGGGGCCGCCGGCCTGCGCCATGTCGGGGCGGCCGCCGCCGCCCTTGCCGCCGAGCGCCTCGGCGCCCTTGCGCACCAGATCGACGGCCGAGAACCGCGCGGTGAGATCGGCGCGTGACGCCGACCACGATGCCGGCCTTGCCGTCCTCGGTGACGCCGACGATGGCGACCACGCCGGAGCCGACCTGCTTCTTGCCTTCGTCGGCGAGGCTGCTTCAGGTCCTTGAGGTCGATGCCCTCGACCGCGCGCGCGATCAGCTTGACGTCGCCGACCACGCGCACGCCATCGGCGCCGTCGGCGCGCGCGCCGCCGCCCATGGCGAGCTTCTTCCTGCGCGTCCGAGAGCTCGCGCTCGAGCCGGCGCCGCTCATCCAACACTTGAGCAAGGCGCGCAGGCATCTCTTCGAGCGGCACTTTGAGTTCCGCCGACGGCCGCCTTGGCAAGCTCGCCCAGATGATGCGCATGCTTGCGCGCCGTGGTGCCGGTGAGCGCCTCGATCCGCCGCACGCCGGCCGCGACCCCGCTGTCGCTCAAGCCCGCAGATCAGCCCGATGTCGCCGGTGCGCCGCACGTGGGTGCCGCCGCACAGCTCGACCGACCAGCCCATGGTGTTGCCGCCGCGCCTTCCGGATCTTGCCCATGGCGACGACGCGCACCTCGTCGCCGTATTTCTCGCCGAACAGCGCGCGCGCGCCGGAGGCGCGGGCGTCGTCGAGCGCCATCAGCCGCGTGGTCACCGGCGTATTCTGCAGCACGACGTCGTTGGCGATGTCCTCGACCCGCTCGATCTCCTCGGCGCGTCATCGGCTTGGGATGCGAGAAGTCGAAGCGCAGCCGGTCGGGCGCGACCAGCGAGCCCTTCTGCGCCACGTGATCGCCGAGCACCTGGCGCAGCGCCTCGTGCAGGAGGTGGGTCGCCGAATGATTTTGGCGGATGGCGCTGCGCCGCGCATGATCGACCTCGAGCGCGAGCGCGCGCGCCGACCTTGAGCGTGCCCTCCTCGACCGTGCCGGAATGCACGAACAGGTCGCCCGCCTGCTTCTGGGTGTCGGTGACGCGAAAGCGCACGCCGTCGGCGCGTCATCGATGCCGGTGTCGCCGACCTGGCCGCCGGACTCGCCGTAGAACGGCGTCTGGTTGAGGATGACGGCGCCGCTCTCGCCCGGCTTGAGCGCGGCGACCTCCTTGCCGTCCTTCACCAGCGCCGCGACCACGCCCTCGGCGCGCTCGGTCTCGTAGCCGAGGAACTCGGTCGCGCCGAGCTTTTCGCGCAGCGCGAACCAGACCGCCTCGGTCGCCGCCTCGCCCGAGCCCGCCCAGGAGGCGCGCGCCTTCTCGCGCTGGCGCTCCATGGCGGCATTGAAGGCGTCGGTGTCGACCGCGATGCCGCGCGGCTTGAGCGCGTCCTGGGTGAGGTCGAGCGGAAAGCCGTAGGTGTCGTAGAGCGTGAACGCGGTCTCGCCCTTGAGCCGGTCGCCCTGCTTCAGGCCGCGGCTTTCCTCGTCGAGGATCGCCAGCCCGCGCTCCAGCGTCTTGCGAAAGCGCGTCTCCTCGAGCTTGAGCGTCTCGCTGATCAGCGCCTCGGCGCGCGTGAGCTCGGGATAGGCCTGGCCCATCTCGCGCACCAGCGTCGGCACCAGCCGCCACATCAGCGGCTCCTTGGCGCCGAGCAGCTCGGCGTGGCGCATGGCGCGGCGCATGATGCGGCGGAGCACGTAGCCGCGGCCCTCGTTCGACGGCAGCACGCCGTCGGCGATCAGGAACGCGGAGGCGCGCAGGTGGTCGGCGATGACGCGGTGCGACGCCGCCTGCGGGCCGTCGGGATCGACGCCGGTGAGATCGGCGACATGGCGAGATGATCGCGCCGAACAGGTCGATCTTGTAATTGTCGTGGGTGCCCTGCAGCACCGCGGCGATGCGCTCGAGCCCCATGCCGGTGTCGATCGAGGGCTTCGGCAGGTCGACGCGCTTGCCGCCGGCAAGCTGCTCGTACTGCATGAACACCAGGTTCCAGATCTCGATGAAGCGGTCGCCGTCGGCGTCGGGCGAGCCGGGCGGGCCGCCCGGAATCTGCGCGCCGTGGTCGTAGAAGATTTCCGAGCACGGACCGCACGGGCCGGTGTCGCCCATCGCCCAGAAATTGTCGGCGCCGGCGATGCGGATGATCCTGCTCCTCGGGCAGCCCGGCGATCTTCTTCCACAGATCGAAGGCCTGGTCGTCGTCGATATAGACGGTGGCGATCAGGCGGTCCTTCGGCAGCCCGAATTCCTTGGTGACCAGGTTCCAGGCGAGCTCGATGGCGCGGTCCTTGAAGTAGTCGCCGAACGAGAAGTTGCCGAGCATCTCGAAGAAGGTGTGATGGCGCGCCGTGTAGCCGACATTGTCGAGGTCGTTGTGCTTGCCGCCGGCGCGCACGCATTTCTGCGCGGTGGCGGCGCGCGCATAGGGACGCTTCTCGAGCCCGGTGAAGACGTTCTTGAACTGCACCATGCCGGCATTGGTGAACATCAAGGTCGGGTCGTTGCGCGGCACGAGCGGCGACGACGGCACCACCTCGTGGCCGTTCTTGGCGAAATAGCCGAGGAAGCTCGACCGGATCTCGTTGACGCCGCTCATCCACCACCACCGTTGCGCCCGCAACCGCGCGCTAACCGCGCGGTTCGGCCTTGCGTATTTCCGCGGGCCAGCGCCTTTTACCGGCGGCTCCCGAGCCTGTCCAGGAAGCCGGTCAGGCGCTCGCTCGGCGCGCCTTATCAGCCCGTCGCCGATCGGATATAAGCGCCCACCTTGCGCCGCGGGCGAGCCGCCGCGCCCCACCCCTCGACCGCAGCGAGCGAGCATGAACGAACCGTCCGCGTCAACGCCAGGCGCCGCGAGCCTTGCGCGATCTGCTGCGCGCCGGGCGTTTCGTCATGACCGCCGAGGTCACCCCGCCGGTCTCCTGCGACCGCGACGATCTGCTGCACAAGGCGCTGCCGCTGCGCGGGCTCGCCGACGCCGTCAACCTCACCGACGGCGCCGGCGCCCGCGCCCATATGAGCGCGCCGGTCGCCGCCGCCATGCTGGTCGCGGCCGGCATCGAGCCGATCCTGCAGTTCACCTGCCGCGACCGCAACCGCATCGCGCTGCAGAGCGAGCTGATGGGCGCCGCCGCCGCCGGCGTGCGCAATCTGCTGCTCCTCACCGGCGACGATCCCAAGGCCGGCGACCAGCCCGAGGCCAAGCCGGTGTTCGACCTCGACACCATCGCGCTGACCGAGCTGGCGCGCGCGATCCGCGACCGCGGCGAGCTGCCGCACGGCCGCAAGGTCGCCGGCAAGGCTCACTTCTTCATCGGCGCCGCCGACGCGCCGATCGATCCGCCGCCCGGCTGGCAGCCCGCCAAGCTCGCCGCCAAGGTCGCGGCCGGCGCGCAATTCGCGCAGACCCAGTTCTGCATGGATGCCGGCGTGGTGCGCCGCTACCTGGCGCGGCTCGCCGAGCATGAGGCGACGCGCGATCTCGCCATGCTGATCGGCATCTCGCCGCTGCGCTCGGCCAAGTCGGCGCGCTGGATGAAGCAGCACCTCTTCGGCACGATCATCGCCGACGACATCATCGCGCGGCTCGAGACGGCCGCCGATCCGGCGGCCGAGGGGACGCGCCTCTGCGTCGAGCTGATCGAGGAGCTGGCGACCATCCCGGGCGTCGCCGGCGTCCACATCATGGCGCCCGGCAACGACGCCGCGGTGCCGGCGGTGATCGCCGAGGCGCGCGGCGCCGCGCGACCGCCAAGGCGCCGTCACGGCGCAGCAATCCGAGCTGCGGCGCGCGCGCTGACCCGCGCCGGCTGGCCGAGAATCCCGACCAGAATCATCGAGACCCGATCAAGAATCGATCATGGCCGGCGTGCGCCGGCCATGACATCGATCGAGCGTCGAAAGCCGCCGATCAGCGTTACTCTTCCACGGCGTCCTCGTCCTTGTCCTCGCCTTCCTCGCCGGCCAGGATCTTCTCGGCGATGAGGCCGGAATTCTGCCGGACCGCGGCTTCGATGCGCGCCGGCCATGTCGGGATTGGCCTTGAGGAAGGCCTTGGCGTTCTCGCGGCCCTGGCCGATGCGCTGGCTGTCGTAGGAGAACCAGGTGCCCGACTTCTCCACCACGCCGGCCTTGACGCCGAGGTCGACGAGCTCGCCGATCTTCGAGACGCCCTCGCCGTACATGATGTCGAACTCGACCTGCTTGAACGGCGGCGCGAGCTTGTTCTTCACCACCTTGACGCGGGTCTGGTTGCCGACCACCTCGTCGCGGTCCTTGATCGCGCCGATGCGGCGGATGTCGAGGCGCACCGAGGCATAGAATTTGAGCGCATGGCCGCCGGTGGTGGTCTCCGGGCTGCCGTACATCACGCCGATCTTCATGCGGATCTGGTTGATGAAGATCACCATCGTGTTGGAGCGGTTGATCGAGGCGGTGAGCTTGCGCAGCGCCTGGCTCATCAGCCGCGCCTGCAGGCCCGGGCAGGCTGTCGCCCATCTCGCCTTCGAGCTCGGCGCGCGGAACCAGCGCGGCGACCGAATCGATCACCAGCACGTCGACCGCGCCGGAGCGCACCAGGGTGTCGGCGATCTCGAGCGCCTGCTCGCCGGTATCGGGCTGCGAGATCAAGAGGTCGTCGACATTGAGCGCCGAGCTTGCGCGCATAGACCGGGTCGAGCGCGTGCTCGGCGTCGATGAAGGCGCAGATGCCGCCCTTCTTTTGCGCCTCGGCCACGCAATGCAGCGCGAGCGTGGTCTTGCCCGACGATTCGGGACCGTAGATTTCGACCACCCGGCCGCGCGGCAGGCCGCCGATGCCGAGCGCAATGTCGAGGCCGAGCGAGCCGGTCGAGACCGTCTCGACGTCCATCGACTTCGGGTTCTTGCCGAGCCGCATGATCGAGCCCTTGCCGAAGCTGCGCTCGATCTGCGAGAGCGCGGCATCGAGGGCCTTCGATTTGTCCATGGAGGAACCTTCAACCAGACGTAGCGCGGCGGCGGTGGCCATTGCTCCACTCCTTATGACCGGGATTCGGAGGACCGACAACGAAAGCTGCCGGCCCCGAGTGAGCGGAGAATGTACACTGATTTGTTCTCAGTTCGCAATATGTTCTTTTGGCCGGGGGGGTACTGGCCGGGCTTCTGACCCCAAGTGGCCGCGTTTTGAAATCAGCGGTGGCCTGATTTGAGAGGCTGCCATGGACGACCGTCCGATCTCCGTCGACCACGCTGCGGACAGACATCGGTCAGCTACCAATGTCCGACGAGGCCACTGGAGGCTGCTGCCGCTGACCGCGACGCTGGAGGCGCCGCCGCACTGACCTGGTGCATTTCATGCCCCGGAAGCTGTTATGTGACGATTGCTGCGTCGCCTGGCCGGGTCGGCATCAGTGGCTGGCCATTTCAATTCTGCGGGTCGAGCCGGTTCCACCGAGGCCCTTTGTGACCTTTCCGATTCAAATGGGCCCAGTGGGACAACGGTGCTGTTGCTTGGATCGGCGAACTGACACGACCTGCGCCAGGCTGAGAGTAACCTCAGCTACAAGCGTCCGATGAGGCATTGGAGGCTGCAGCGGGCTACGGTAGCCGGTCAGACGTCTGGATGATTGCGTGTCATCGAGACCTCGTTACTGCCGAAGCCGCATCGGAAATGGCGGTTTGCTCGGCCGGCGTAGCCGGAAGGCCCAGGCGACGATTCGGGCCGCCTCAGTTGGCGGCCTCGTCATCTGTCGTCGTCACCAAGTAGCTCGCGCACTGCCGCCGCATCATCGGCCCAGTGTCCTCATTTCAGGATCGCGGTGTCCTAGATTGCGGCGCGGCAGGTGGGGCGCCACTCGCTCTAGTATTGGCACCCCCGCGAGGTACAAAACTCACCCGGGCGGCAAATCTGGTAGCTCGCACCAAAATAACACGTGCACGGCTGGCTGTACTGCCTGTCGTAGGGGCAGGCGTCCAAGCGTGGCCGCCGGTTCGACCCAGGAAAGTCAGCCGCAAATACGTCTTGGACGAATAGAGCCAGGATGCAGCAAGCAACAACGACGACTGGACGTTCTTGCCGGTTTCCTCGTGTAGATCGCGACTGCGACTGAACTGGCCGCAGCGGGAGGTCAGTGTTGCAAGGCCGCCTCAGTTGGCGGCCTCGTCTTCGGGCACTGTCCTAGGACAGTACCGCCCTGGCCCCTGGCCAACGAAGCCCAGCCAGACCCGGCCGGCGGGTACCGATCGCCGGCCAGTCCCGGCGCGGTGGGTAACCCGCTCCGACTGTGCCTTATTTGCCCGCCGTGTGAAGCGGCTCACACACCCTCGCGGGATATTCATGTGATGCACTTCACTCCTGAAAAAAATGGTCGGCGGAGGAAACCCATGTTTGACCCACAAAGCATCAAGCGCTGCGATTTTTGCAAACGCGGCCATGTCACGACACGCTACGAGCGGATTTCATTCCATCAGTGGACCAACAAGGGCTATGTTTTCTGCTGTGCCGAGGTCCCTATCGGGATCTGCAACCGCTGCAGCTCGAAGCATTGGAATCAGGACGCCGAGACGATGATCGAGGACATCGTTCAGCAGGAATACAAAAAGCTTCATTGCTCCTGAGACGTGGCGCCGGCCTTGCGGCCGGTACCGACGGCCGCGGCCGTTGGCGGCTCGCCATGCGATTGCGGCCGGCACCGCATCCCGCCGCAGAACGCTCGAAAAAACCTCACGGAGTGTGAACTAGCTCACACACCGTCCCGAAATGGATCAGGCACACCGACCGGGGGCCTTCCACTGCACGCCGGGTCGGGGCATGTCAGCGAAACAACCAGCACCAACCGTTTGCGTGTTTTGCAACAAAGGACGCCTGATCAAGCACATGGAGGAGATGGCCTTCCGTCAATCGAGCGACAAAGGTTACATCCATTGCCGGGTCACGATCGAGGTCGGCATCTGCGACAGGTGCGGTGCGAGATCGCTCGACCCGACCGCCGACCAGATCTTCGAGCACGCTTTTCGGCGCGAATACGACAAATTGAAATGATGCTCGGCGGACCGCCGGCCGCTCCTCAGCAAATCCAATAACGGTAGCCGTGGCGCCAGCGCCAGCAGCGGACCGGGATCGGGTAGTAGTTCGGCCCGTTGTAGCTGTAGCGGCTGCCGTAATACGGAAAATAGTCGGGCGTGATGACGTTGGCGCTGATGGCGCCGATCGACCAGGCGCGCAGGTGAGCCTTGCGCCAGCCCCGAAAGCCGTCGGCCGAGGCCGGCGTGGCGACGGCGGCGATCGCCAGCAGCACGGTGGCGGCGCCAAAGACTCGACATTTTCCTCATGGGGTTACCAACTCCTGTTGCGCGCCGTGCCGCCGAACCGGGCGCGCCCAGGGATCAGGCAGTGGAATCGGTCGGGCTGGCGCGCCTTATTCACTCAGCGCACAAAAAGTGCAAAAAACCTTGAAAACAAAGAAAAACCCCGCCGGAGCGGGGTCAAGTCTAAGGGAGGAAACGCCCATGATTAGGCGGTAACAGGGTTACCTATTTCCTCTGCCTTGCCAACTTACAAATGCGCCCTCCCCCGACTATTGCAACGGATGTTGCATTTCGATCACAGATTTTGCGGTCCGCCGGCCGCCGCGATCGAGCCGGCGGTCGTCCGCAGGCCGCGAAGCGTGGTTAGCGCCCATTAGGGACGTTTCGGCGGTCGGTTTGACGCGGCCGCAAGCTCGCCCGGCTAGGCTATGCGGGTCGGTTCATGGTGGTTGGGCGGCCGATCCAGAGTCCCGGCCGAGAAGTGGCTGTCCGGCCGGGACTTGATTCCTCGGTGGGACGGCAAAAATCGAGCCGTAACAACGACATGACTGCGCTGTCCCGCTGTCCCACCCCCTAGGGGACCAGGAAATGGGACAGCTCGGGACTTTGATTCTCCCAACACCGGTTGGCTCTCGCTCACGCCACGTTGGCGGCTTTCGGCTCGACCGCGGCGGCGCGGCCGATCAGGCCGGCATACTGCTCGATCGGCAGCGGCTTGCCGAGCAGGTAGCCCTGGATCTCGGCGCAGGACTCGTCCGACAGGAAGGCGAGCTGCGCCTGCGTCTCGACCCCCTCCGCCACCACCGGCAGATTCAAGCCGCGTCCGAGCCCGATCACCGCGCGCACGATCGTCGCCGCCTGCGCGCTGCGCTCCAGATTGGAGATGAACGAGCGGTCGATCTTGATCTTGTCGAACGGGAACGCCTGCAGGTTGGAGAGCGACGAGTAGCCGGTGCCGAAATCGTCCATGGCGATGCGCACGCCGAGCGCCTTGAGGCGGCGCAGGATCGACAGCGCGCGCGGCAGATCGTCGATCAGCACGCTCTCGGTGATCTCGAGCTCGAGCCGTCGCGGCTCGAGCCCGGTGTCGAGCAGCACCTGGTGCACCAGCCCGGCAAGGTCGCCGTGGCGGAACTGCACCGGCGAGAGATTGATGGCGACATGCAGATGCTTCGGCCAGCTGGCGGCCTCGCGGCAGGCTTCGCGCAGGACCCATTCGCCGATCGGCAGGATCAGCCCGCTTTCCTCGGCGATCGGAATGAACTCGGCGGGGGAAATCTGGCCGCGCGTGGGATGCTGCCAGCGCACCAGCGCCTCGAAGCCGACGATCTCGCCGTCGATGCGGCCCTGCGGCTGGTAGTGCACGACGAATTCGTCGCGCTCCACGGCGTTGCGCAGATCGTGCAGCAGCGCGCGCCGCTCGCGCAGGCTGTGGTCCATCTCGGCCTCGAAGAAGCGGATCGAGCCGCGCCCTTCCGCCTTCGCCCGATAGAGCGCGGCGTCGGCGTTGCCGAGCAGCGAGACCTCGTCGGTGCCGTCGATCGGATAGAGCCCGATGCCGACGCTCAGCCCCATGCGCAGCCGGTGCCGCTCGATCTCGAAGTCGTCCGCCACCGCCGCCAGCATCCGCTCCGCCAGCCGCGCGGCCTGCGTCGGCGCCGGGCTTTCGGTGACGATGACGGCGAACTCGTCGCCGCCGGTGCGGGCGAGGAACGCGCCTTGCAGCGTGGCGCTCAGGCGTTCCGCCACCGCGCGCAGCAGCGCGATCGCCGATCGAATGCCCGAACACGTCGTTGACTTCCTTGAAGCGGTCGAGATCGACGCACAGCACCGCGAAGCTTTCGTCCGACTTCGCCGCCCGCTCCAGCACCGCCGCGAAGCATTGATTGAACGCGGTCCGGTTCGGCAGGTCGGTGAGCGAGTCGTAATGCGCGAGCCGCTCGATCTGCGCCTCCGCGCGCTTCTTCTCGGTGACGTCCTGGATCATGGTGAGGAGGTGGGTGGGCTTGCCGTCGTCGTCGAGGATCGGCAGGCGCGTGGTCGTGATGATGCGGCGGCCGCTGTCGAACGGCAGATCGATCGGGTGCTCGTCGATGAACAGCATGTTGCGGCTCTCGAGCACTTGCTTGTCGTGCTCGGCGATCGTCGCGGCCGTGGCCTTGGAGAAGATATCCTCCGCCCGCTTGCCGATCATCCGCTCGCGCGCGACGCCGTAGAACTGCTCGGCGCCGCGATTGATCAGCGACGTAGGCGAGCGTGCGCGCGTCCTTGACCGTGATCGTCGCCGGCACGTTCTCGATCACCGTGTGGAGGAAGTTGCGGGTGTTCTCGAGCTCGCGCTCCGCGGTCCAGCGCTCGGTGACGTCCTTGTGCGTCACCACCCAGCCGCCGCCGTCCATCGGCTGGTTGACCACGTTGATCACGCGCCCGTCGGCGAGCTCGAGCGTCGCCTGGGTCGGCTTGCGGTCCACGATCGAGCTCATGAGCTCGTTGGCGTATCGGTTCGGATCGGTCTTGAAGAACGTGCCGGCGGCAAGCCGCAGCTCGACCAGCTCGCGCACCGTCACCCCCGGCTTCACCGCCGCGCGCGGCAGCCGGTACATCTCGCATGTAGCGCTCGTTCGACAGAACCAGCCGGCCGGCGGCATCGAACATGTTGAGGCCTTGCGCCATGTTGCCGAGCGCCGCGTCGAACAGGACGTTCTGCTCGCGCAGCAACTCGCGCGATCGGCGCGCCCGCACGCAGAGCGATCAGGCAGATGACGATCACCGCCGTCATCAAGCCAAGCGCAGCGGCCACAAGAAGAAGTGGTCCATGGTTCCGGTCCGGTAGTCGACCGAAACTAAGCACAACCGGTTGTTTTGCCGTTAATTCTCATGATCGAACCAAGCCATTGGTTCTTTTAGTGATCTTTACCAAACCAACGCTTATGCAAGGTTCCCCATTGGAGCAATCGCGCAGCTCCGGCATGTGCTTCGTAACGGAGCTTAAACCATCGCGGCGCGGCGCGGTCCGTGGATTCAACGGCTTAGTCCGGATGGAACACGTTGAGCTTGGGCGGCGGCCCGGAAAGCTCGAGCTCCGCCCATCGCGCCACCACGCGGTCGTAGGTCGCCCGCCGCAGCAGGGTCGATTGCGGAAACTGCTTGAGGTGGCGATGCGGCTTGCAGGCGTCGATCAGGAGCTTCGATCCGTACGGCCTGGCCGCGGGCGGATATTGGCTGGGATCCAATCCGGTCGACCAGGTCTTGCGCAGGATGTCGACGTCGTCGGCCGGGTTGAAGCGCGTGCTCAGCGCCCACATCACCTGATTGAAGTCGGTCGGATCGACGTCGTCGTCGACCGCGATCACCCATTTGGTGAAATAGGCGGCGGCCGGGCATTGCGCCGTCAGCGCGAGCACCTGCGCCGCGTGCCCGGCATATTGCTGCTTGAGCGAAACGATCACCATGCCCCAGCCGGAAGCGGCGGCCGGATGCGAATAGGCCGCGACCACGCCGGGCACGCCGATTCGCTGCAGGTCGTCGAGGATGCGCGCCGAGCGCATGATCGCGTAATAGGCGCCGATCTCGCATGCGGGGTAATTCGCCATCAGCGCCGCGGTCATGATCGGGGAGCGGCGGCAATGCACCGCCTTCACCTCGATGACCGGCTGCCGCGAGCGCTCGTTGCCGTAATAGCCGGTGAACTCGCCGAGCGGCCCTTCCATCTCCTCGTCGCCCGGGTGCAGCAATCCCTCGATCACCAGCTCGGCATTGGCGGGAATCGGCAGGCTGACATATTCGGCCTGCGTCAGCTCGATCGGCCGTCCCATGATGCCGCCGGCGACCTCGAGCTCGGATTCGCTCGCGCTGAAGGCCTGCGCGCCGACCATGAACAGCACCGGATCGATGCCGTAGGCGGCGACCACCTCGCAGGTCTTGCCGTCCGCCCACGTCGCCTCGCGATCGAGCCGGCCATGCTTGCCGGGCGAGCAATAGAGCCCGATGCGCGCTGGGCCATGCACCATCTGCCGGTAGACGCCGACGTTGATGCGCCCGCTCTGCGGATCGCGGGTGAACGTGATGTCGCCGGTGCCGATATAGGGCCCGCCGTCGCCGGGCCAGAATGTCGGAACCGGGAACGCGGTGACGTCGATGTCCTCGCCGCGCAGGATGATTTCGTTGACCGGCGCGGCGCCCTTGTCGACCTGCACCGGCGGGAGCCGGTGCCGCATGATCTCGCGGGTCGCCGTGATCATGTCGGCGGTCGACAGGCCGGGATCGATGCCCACCGCCAGCGCGTAGCGCTCCTTGCTCGCGCCCAGCATGTTCGACAGGACGCGCGCGCCGAAGCGATCGCCGGCGAGCTTCTCGAACAGCAGCGCCGGCGCGTCCTCGGCGCGCGCCGCCATGTAGGTGATGGCCGAGAGCTCCTCGTGCGGATCGACCTCGGCCTTGATGCGCTTGAGCTGACCTGCGCGTTCGACCAGCTCGAGCCATTCGCGCAGGTCGCGCCAGCCGACGCCCGGCCGATTGGAGATGTACGACGCCGCGTCCGCCCGATTGAAGACCAGGTCTTCCATTGCAAGCCCCCGACATCGCAGAGCGTAGGGCGGGTTAGGCGTCTTCGCCGTAACCCGCCGACCGATCCGTTGGCGGATTACGCTTCGCTAATCCGCCCTACGCCTTCTGCGCTGAGCCGCATCTGCGCCAGCACCGCGCGGCCGAGCAGGCCGTACGGGTTCGCCAGCGTCTCCAGCATCTCGAAGTGGTTGTAGCCCTCCGCCGACCAGGAGCTCGACCGGCTTTCCCGCCGCCTTCACGGCGGCGTGGAAGTCGCGGGTCTGGCGCTGGAATTCCGGCGTCTCGTAGGTGCCGTGGGCGAGGATGAGCGGCGTGTGCAGCTGGTCGAGGTGGCGCTGCGCGCTCAGCGCCTGCTCCATCTCGTCGGTGAACTTGACGTATTTCGAGCGCTTCGACAGCCGCACCGGCTTGAGATCGTACATGCCGCTGCTCAAGGTCGCACCCTTGAGGATGTCGACCGGGAGACCCTCCTTGCGCCAGTCGTGCGTCACCACGCAGCCGCCGAGATGCGAGCCCGACGAATGCGAGGTGAGATAGAGCCGGTCGGGATCGCCGCCGAAGCTTTTGGCGTTCCTGTAGACCCAGCCGACCGCGCGCCGCACCTGCTCGACCATCGGGAACAGGCTGCCGCCGGCCTCGTCGACATTGATGAAATCGAGGATGACGTAGTGGGCGCCGGCGCTCACGAACGGCTCCGCCAGCAGCGCATAGTCGGCGGCGCGGTTGGCGCGCCAGGCGCCGCCGTGGACGAAGATGTTGACCGGCTGCGTTCGGCCGCTTGGTGCGGTAGATGTCGAGCTGCTCGATCGCGGTCGGACCATAGGCCACGCGCTGCGGCGCGCCGATCGCCGCGCGCGCCCGCTCGCTGTTGAAGACGCGGCGCTTGCCGACCTGCTCGCGGTTGGGCGCATAGACGATCTGGTCGTAGGCGTCGTCGAGCTCCTGCTGGTCCATGTCGAGCCAGACGATCGGGCCCTTGGCCCGCGCCGGCTGCGCCGCGGCGGCGTGGCGACCGCGGCTGCCCCCGCTGCCGCGGCCGAAAACGTGCGCCCCGGGGCGTTGTCGTCGTGCTGCATGGTCATGCTGCTTTCGTGATGGCGCCGCCGGCGAGATTGTCGACGACGACCGGAGTGTCGAACCAGGTGATCTTCGGCTTGGCTGCCGTAGAGCTTCTCGACGAACTCGCGCCATTTCTCGTCGTAGAGCCGCTCCGCCGCCTGCCGCGATTCCCACAGATAGACGCCGCCGGCGGTGCGGCCGTCCTCGGAGCGGATGTAATATTTGCGGATCAGGCCGGCGAGGTTCTGGTACTTGGGCGCGCTGCTTTCGAAGCGGCGGGTGGCCTCCGCGAGCGTGATCGCGGAAGCGAGCTCGAACTGCACGATAGCGGTGATCATGATGGCGTCTCCTTACCGGAGCTCGGGTTCACCCGAGCTCCGCATTCCAGATTGGTCGAAGGCGAGGATGCCGCCATGGCGGCAAGCCACCTCACGGGCTGGCGTGGTCGATGAACTTCGCCGGCGGCGCCTCGCCCCATTGCGAGGTGAGCGCTTCCTCGGCCGCCACCAGGTTGGAGCCGTTGGCCAGGTTCAGGCGGTCGCTGTCGGCCCAGTGCTCGTGCACGCGGCCCCACGGGTCGGCCCAGTAGTCGTAGACCTGGCTGCCGAGCACGTGCCGGCCGATCCCCCACATGTGCTCGTATTTGCCGAACTGCGCCAGGTAGTCGTGGCCCATGGCGACGTCGTCGATGTCCGGCACCTCGAACGAGAAGTGGTTGAGGCCGGTCTTGGCATGGTTGAGGCAGAAGAACACGTGGTGATCGACGTAGGTGTCGCCGCGGTCGCAGCGATTGAACGAGCCGATCAGGTTGTTCTTGTCGCCGGCATAGACGTCGTCCGAGCAGATGAAGCCGAGCATCTCGCGGAACCAGGCCACCGTCTCGTGGAATTTCGGCGTCATCAGCACGCCGTGGCCGATGCGCTTCACGTGCGACGGCCCTTTGGGCAGCCGCATCAGCTCGCCGGCGCGCGACAGCGGCTCCTCGCCGGTGTTGAGCTTCTGGCGCTTGGTGGCGATCGGCGCCACCGCCGCGATGCCGTGCACGACCTCGATCTGGTAGCCGTTCGGCTCGGTGAGCCGCACCCGCTTGCCGCCGCCGGGCTCGTCGATGGTCTCGACCGCCGAGGCGCCGGGCGCCTTGGCGAGTTGCTTGAGGTCGTCCTCGCTCGCCGCGTGGTAGGCGATACCGACGAATTTCGGCGCGCCCAGCTCGGTGACATGGATGTGGTGCACGGGATCGGTGCCGCGCATGTAGAGCGCCGTGCTGGTGCGATCGGCGCGCACCATCCCGAACCGCGTGAGGAACTCCTCCATGACGTCGAGGTCGGGCGACCGCAGCCGCCCATAGGCGATGTCCGTCGCCTTGATCCAAGCCATGCGCGTTTCCTCGGTTTCTGACCGTTGCCCAAATCTTTGCACAAAATCGTACCGCTCGTCACGTGGTCGATCGGGTCCCGGGCGGAGGCGGATTTGATGGTCCACGACGCGCTCAACGGGTGACGTCGGCACGGCATTCACCAAGACGTGACTTGAGCGTGTTCGGTCGAGACATCAGAGACGGAACCCCCAAGAGAGACGGACCCCCCAAGCCACGGCTCCGCCCACAAGGTTGAGCCAGAACAGAGGTCATCGAGGCGGGGGCACAAGCGCAATTGAACGAAGGTGGTGCCTCACGTCACTCACCTGCCGCGGGGTCACATATTTTCGCGGCGCGGTGGCTGCTGCAGCAGGATGGGCGAATGCAGACAAGA